>NZ_JCANSX010000010.1:0-520975 GCF_059570515.1 Nocardia sp. CNS-044 | reverse complement strand
AGCCTCGATCCACCGACGGGTCTCGGGGATGGTCCGCGCGCCCGCGGCGCGCGGACCATCGGGTCTCGGGCGTGAGGTAGCCGCTGGTCTGCCCAGCTTTTCCACTGTTTTTCCTGGTTGTAGGGATGGCTTGCGTGCGATCAGCAGGTCGAGAGTGTAGTGGTGGTGGCGTGCCACAACTGCTGCCAGGCAGCGACCCAGGGCCAGTGAGTGGGTAGGTGCAGCACAGGTTTTCGCTGCGGGCGAGCGAAACGAGCGGGAACGGCGATGATCTTGCGTCGCAGCGTGGTGCCGCGGGCTCTGCCCAGACTCGGGTCGGCGAGCGTGCCGGCGGCGCGCAGCAGATTGTGTGCGATCGCCGCGCACAACACCCAGGCGGAATTCGCGCCGAAACGACCCGACGGCATGTGAGCGAGCGGGCCGTCGATCAAATCCGCGAACACGGTCTCGATGACGGCGTGGCGGCGGTGGGTGATATCGGCGTCGACGGTGGGTTCGGCGGAGTCGGTGAAGAACGGGTGATATCGCCAGACCGGGAACAGTTCGTCCTGGCGGGCGGCGTCGCGGACGCGGCGCACGATCAGCCGGGCGGTGACCGCGTCGGGTTTGGAAGCGAAAGCGGTATAACCGATTTCGGCGACCTCGGCGTCGGAGATCCACTCCCCGGTGTCGGGATCGCGGACCGCGCCCGGATATTTCACCGGAGTCCACGCATCCTCGCCGATCGCCGCGATCGCTCGCTGCACGGCACGGTTCTTCGTGAGTACCAGCGAGAACCGAACACCGGCGCGTCGGCACGCACCGACCACCGCGCGGGTGCCGTAGGCCGAATCGCCACGGACCAGGATCTCGCCGGTGACTCCGGCCGCCCGCGCGGTGGCGACGGCCTGGGCGACCATCCGGCCGGCGCCCTTGCCCGAGCCGGTTCTTCCGGCACGTAACCGCATCCCGGCGATCACCGGCGCCGCGAGATCGGTACTGATCGTGGTAGCCAGCGGCGAAAGTCCTTTCCGGAGAATGCGTTTGCCTGCGATCTTGGTGTGACCGTAGGAGGCACCCTGCTTGGCATACCCGTACACCGGGCGCAGCAGCGAGTCGATATCGACGAATGCCCGCACCCCGGCACCCGGCAGCAACTCCACCCGATCACACAACCGGGCCAGATGCGTTCGCAGCACCGCCTCGAGCTGGCGAGCGTGCCCGAAGGTGAACTCCCGCAACAAAGTTCCGATCGTCGACGGCGCATACACCCGATCGAACACAGTGGCCATGCCGCCGCTGCGCAGCACGCCGACATCGTCGATGCTGTCCGCCCCAGAACACATCCCCGCGATCAGCGTGGCCAGCTTCGGCGCCGGATTCGCCGACCCGGACTCGATCCGCGGTGCGGTGATCATCACGTTCTCCGCCAGCGCCTCTACCAGCCCGGTTCGCTCCGCCAGCCGCATCACCGGCACCAGCCCGGCCAACGCCACGAGATTGTCATCGTCGAACACCGCAGACTCCGCGGCGAACCTATGAGAAACTTGCACTCGAAGTGCCCTTCTGAACTGCACGATTGTTGCCTAGACAACAGCAATCATCCCAGCTCGAAGGGCACTTTCTCATTCAAACAACACCGACGGGCGCAAGCCCGTCGGTGGATCGAGGCTGAGCCGTCGTTCACCGAAAGCGCGGAACGTATCCGCCAGGAAATGCTGGCCGAGCCGAGTCCCAACGAGCTCGTTCCGTTGCTGGGGCAGCTGACAGACAAGCATCGGTCGGCTATATCCACAGTCGAATAGCGCTATTAAACAGACCTATTAGTCGGATAATATTGCAATAGGGACTGCCGCTATAGGGCGCGTATTCCAGCGCAGCTCAGAGGCTGTTTGTTATAAGTTCGTGACACTCATAGGCGGTCGGAAGGCATCTCGTGTAGCCTCCTGATCGGGGCAGCGCGCTCCACCCGACCCGTGGGCCCGATCAATGGATTCAACGGTAAGAACGCATTCGTCCACGGAGTGGGTCAACTATTCTCTGGGGAGCTGAAAGTGAATTCCTCTCTTGCCTTGGAGGCCAATGGCCTCGTCAAGGTTTTCGGAGAAACTCGTGCGGTGGACGGTCTCGAACTTGCCGTGCAGAGCGGACATGTTTACGGCGTTCTCGGCCCAAACGGGGCCGGGAAGACCACCGCGCTCAGGATGTTCGCCACGCTGCTACAACCGGATGGTGGTACGGCACGGGTTTTCGGTCACGATGTCGTGGCCGAAGCCGAGTCGGTGCGCAAACTGGTCGGTCTGACGGGCCAGTTCGCTTCCGTCGACGAGGATCTCACCGGCCGCCAGAACCTGGTGCTCCTGGCGAGGTTGCTCGGGTACCCCTGCGCTACGGCCAAACAGAAGGCCGACGACCTCTTGGACGCGTTCGGCCTCGCCGATGCGGCCGACCGAAAGGCCTCGACCTACTCCGGCGGGATGCGCCGCAGGCTGGACATCGCGGCGAGCGTCGTCAGCACCCCACTGCTCATCTTCCTCGACGAGCCGACCACCGGTTTGGATCCGCGCAGCCGCAACCAGGTCTGGGATCTCGTCCGCGGGGTGGTCGCCCGGGGGACCACGGTGGTGCTCACTACCCAATACCTCGACGAGGCCGACCAACTCGCCGACCGAATCGCGGTGATCGACCACGGCAAGGTCGTCGCCGAGGGTACCCCCAGCGAGCTCAAGGCTTCTGTCGGCTCGGGCGCGCTGCACGTCCGGGTGCGCGACCCGCAGCAGCGGGGCGAAGCCGAATCCGTTCTGGCCGAGCTGCTCGGCGTCTCGGTGCACCTCGGATCCGATCCGGCGACGCTCTCGGCCGCCGTCTCCGATACCGGACGGGTCGCGCACGCGCTCGGCGTGCTCGCACAGTCCGGAATCGACATCGTCAGTTACGCGCTCGGCCAGCCGAGCCTCGATGAGGTGTTCCTGGAACTGACCGGTCATCCCGCCGAAGACGACACCGCCATTGAGAACGAGGAGGATGCGGCGTGAGCACCCCGAACATGACAGTTTCCCCGCGAGCAGGCATCGTCGACCCTCTGGATTCGGTTCTGCTGGCCAACGGGGCACCGCCGCGGTCCAATCCCGTCACGGCCACGTTCGCCCTGGCTGAGCGGGCGCTGCTGAAAATGAAGAACTCGGCAGTCGAAGTCCTCTTCGACATCATGCTGATGCCGATCATCTTCCTGCTGGTATTCCAATACTTGTTCGGCGGTGCGTTCGCCGGATCGACGGACGACTACCTGCAGTACTTTCTGCCGGGCGTGCTGGTCGTCGGCGCGGTGACGCAGACGGCGAGCACCGGCATCGCGGTGAATTCCGACATCGTCAAGGGCATCTTCGACCGGTTCCGGTCCATGCCGTTCTGGCAGCCGGCCGTTCTGGTCGGCACCATGGTCGCCGACTTGGGCCGGTACCTGTTCGCGCTGGTGTTCACCGCCGGTCTCGGGATGCTGCTCGGCTACCGGCCGGAGGCGGGCGCGATCGGTCTGATCTTCGCCATCCTGCTGCTGCTGGTGTTCTCGTTCTCGTTCGCGTGGATCTTCACCGTGATCGGCGTGCTCGCCAAGAAGACGGAAACACTGCTCACCTGCAGCATGTTGTTGATGGTGCTGGCCTTCCTCAGCAACGTCTTCGTCGACTCGGCAACCATGCCCCGCTGGATGCAGTTCATCGTCGACATCAATCCGGTCAGTCACGCGGCGACTGCCGCCCGTGGCCTGATGAAGGGTGACGTGACCGCGGGGCAGTTGCTGCTCGTGCTGTTGTCCTCGGCTGTGCTACTGGTGATCTTCTTCCCGTTGACCATGTACTTCTACAACAAGCGCAGGCGCGGCTAGGTCCGCGTAGGCAACCCGGGGGTGGCATCGCTGCGCGGTGCCACCCCCAGCCCACCTCTCAGCTCAGGCGGACTTGCCGGAATGTGAAGGCGAATGGGGACCGGTGAAATGACCTGGGTGCGGAGTCTGCGGCGCGCCGGTTGAGACTTCTCTATGCTTTCGGCAGCCTGATCACCTGGCGACGTGATCGGCACTCGCCGCGAGCAGGTGTTCGCAGGCGTCGAGCAAGGTAGTGCGCAAGGTTGCGGCTCGCTCGGCGATCTCGGCCTGGCGGCGGACGTACTCCGCACGCCCGGACGGGGTTTCGATGGGGATCGGGGTGTAGCCGAAGTCGGTGAGGTCGTAGGGGCTGGCGCGCATATCGAGTTCGCGTGCGTCGCAGGCCAATTCGAAGCAGTCCAAAACCAGCTGGGAGGGGACCAGCGGAACGAGTTTGAAGCTCCACTTGTAGAGATCCATGTTCGCGTGCAGGCAACCCGGTTGTTCCCTGGCGACCTGGTCGGCGCGGGTGAGCGGCTGGGCGTTGCGGCCGACGGCCTCCGGCGTGAAGAAGCGGAACGCGTCGAAGTGGGTGCAGCGCAACGACATCGCTTCGACCACCGCATCAGTGCCCGCGGATCCCAGCCGCAGTGGCACCTGCCGGTGGCGGACGTCGTCGGTGCGGTAGACCATCGCCCACTCGTGCAGTCCGAAACAGGACAGCTGCGCGGGCCGGGAGGCCGTGGCGCGCAACAGGCTCGCGACGAATTCAAGGGTGTCGCGGCGGCGTGCGAGGTACGCGGGATCCGCCGCGTACACGACCCCCGGACCCCGCCCGGCCGTGCGTTCGCCGGTCAGCTCGTCCGCTGCTACCCGGCCGGTTCCGTCGGGAAGCGCGGCCGGGCCGGTCTGCTCGCTCGCTGCGACCTGGTTGGAGAACTCGGGTGCCGCGGTAGGGCTGGATCGCTCGGGTGCCGCGGCCGGGCTGGACTGCTCCAGCGCCGCGGCGAGGTATGGCCGCTCGCGTATCGCGACTTGGTGGGGGCGCTCAGAAGCACCCGCCGGGCCGGACCGCTCGGCTGTGGCGACTTGCGGGGACAGCTCGTGCGCCCCGAGCTGGCCGGACCACTCGGCCTCCGAGACCCGGCGGTAGCCCCGGGCCCCTTCGTACTCGCGGGCCCCGGCCAACGCGACACCGAACCCGGGATGCCACCGGCGCAACTGGGCGGGCTTGTTGCCGTAATAGGTGAACAGGAAGTCGACCACTGGATGCGTTTTACCGGCGGCCCGTCGCTCCAGATACGGTCCGACGAGCTCGTCCAACCGCGCCCGATACGCGGCGGCGCGCTCGCGCCACTCCGATTCCGCCAGCACCCTGTCGACCGTCACGCCGACTCCTCGCGCGACTCGTGACGATCGGGCGAGATACGCAGGCCGTCCGCGAACCGCCGCCGTACCAACGACGCCGTCACCGAGCGTCGCGCGGGCTGGACGAGTGAAGGCGATCCGGGTGCGAAGTCCGCCGGGCGGAGTCCGGGTGAGCCACCTGGCGCGCATTCGCGGGCGATGACCAGCGGCAGTACCCCACCGTCGCCCATGACGACGGGCGCTGCCGAACCGTCGGTCGGGAACCCGCACGGCGCCACCGCGCGGCGCGGCTGGATACCGCGCTGGACCCCGGTGACGCCCCACGTCATTCGGCGATCCGGTGGGTGGTGTCGCGAACCGTGCCGACGAACTCCTCGACCAGATCCTCCAGCGCGACGATGCCCACGGTGTTGCCGCGGGTGTCGACGACGCGACCCAAGTGGCTGCTGGTGCGGCGCAGACGGGCCAGTGCCTCGAAGAGCGTGGTGCCCGTGCCGACCGTCGGCAGCGGGCGGATGTCGGTGCGCGGGATCGGAGTGTTCGGGCCCGCCGACTCGTCGGCGACCTTGTCCAGCACGTCCTTCACGTGCAGGTAGCCGACCAGCGAACCGTCGCTCGCGCGCACCGGGTAGCGGGAGAAGCCGGTCTCCGTGACCGCGGTCTCGATGTCGCCGAGCGTGGTTCCGTTGCCGCGCAACGGCACCGAGCGGGTCGTGGCCAGCGGCACCATCACGTCGGCGACGATCCGATCGGACGTGCCGAGCGCCTGGGTCAGGCGGCGGTGCTCCTCCTCGTCGAGCAGACCCTCCGAACGGGACTCGCCGATCATCTCGGCGAGCTCCACGCTGGACACGGTGGCCTCGAGCTCGTCCTTGGGCTCGATGCGCAGCAGCCGCAGCGAGAGATTCGCCGCCAGGTTGTAGATCGCGATCAGCGGACGAGCGATCCGCAACCACACCAGGTGCATCGGAACGAGCAGCAGCGCACTGCGTTCCGGTCCGGCCAGCGCGATGTTCTTCGGGATCATCTCGCCGAAGAGGATGTGCAGGATCACCACGATGGTCAGCGCGATGGCGAAGGCCACCGGATGCAGCAGCTGGTCGGGCAGGCCGAGCAGCTCGAACGGCCCCTCCAGCAGGTGCGCGACGGCCGGTTCACCGACGCGGCCGAGCAGGATCGAACAGATCGTGATGCCGAGCTGCGCGGCGGCCAGCATCATCGACAGGTTCTCACCGGCCCGAATGACCGTGGTGGCGTTGCGCTTGCCCTGGGCGGCCAGCGCCTCGAGGCGGTCGCGCCGCGCGGAGATCAGCGCGAATTCGGCGGCGACGAAGAAGGCGTTGCCCGCGAGCAGCACCACCGTGAGCAGGACACCGAACAGATCACCCATGGCTGTGCTCCTGCGACGTGTGGGCGATCAGCGCCTCCGGGGTGACGGGGATCAGGCGGACGCGGTCGATGCGGCGGCCGTCCATGCGTTCGACCTTGGCGATCCAGCCGCCCTGGTCGGCTTCGTACGAGTGTCGGTGGCTGGCGTTCGAATTCGGCAGCACCACCTCGTCGCCGACCACCGGGATGCGGCCGAGACCCGTCAGCACCAGGCCGCCGAGCGTTTCGTATTCGCCCTCGGGCGCGTCGTAGCCGGTGGCGCGGGAGACCTCGTCGATGCGCAGCAGGCCCGAGCAGTCCCAGCCGTCGGAGACCCGCCGCACGTCGCGCTCCTCTTCGTCGTGCTCGTCGCGCACGTCGCCGAGGATCTCCTCGATCAGGTCTTCCATGGTGACCATGCCCGCGGTGCCGCCGTACTCGTCGACGACCAGCGCGACCTGCATACCGTCGGCGCGGACGCGTTCGAGCACCTCGTCACCGTCGAGGCTGGCGGGCACCACCGGAACGGGACGCGCCAGCAGCTGCAGCGGGATGGTGCGCCGCGCGTTCGCGGGATGGGTGAACGCCTGCTTGACGTGCACCACGCCGAGGGTGTTGTCGAGATCGCCGTCGATCACCGGGAACCGCGAGTAGCCGGTGCGGCTGGCGGCGGCGATCAGGTCGGCGATGGTGTCGGACTTGTCCAGCGACTCCACCTTCACCCGCGGCGTCATCAGCTCCTCGGCGCTGCGCTCGCCGAACTGCAGCGAGCGGTCCATCACCAGCGCGGTGCGTTGATCGAGCGCGCCGCGCTGCGCCGAGGTGCGCACCAGCGAGCCGAGCTCCTGCGGCGAACGCGCCGAGCGCAACTCCTCCGCGGGCTCCACGCCGAGGCGGCGCACCACCCAGTTCGCGGTGCTGTTCAGGAAGTGGATCATCCACTTGAACACCACCGAGAAGCCGACCATCGGGCCCGCGGTCATCCGCGCGGTCGCCATCGGCTTGGCGATGGCGATGTTCTTGGGCACCAGCTCGCCGTAGATCATCGATAGCGAGGTGGCCAGCACCAGGGCGAGCGCTAGTGAGACGCCGTTGGCCGCACTCGAGTTCAGGCCGATCGTGGTGAACACCGGCGCGAGCAGTCGCGCGATCACCGGCTCGGCGATGTAACCCGTGATCAGCGTGGTGATGGTGATGCCGAGCTGGGCGCCGGACAGCTGGAACGACAGCGTGCGGTGCGCCTGCCGGACCATCCGCGAGCGCACGTCACCGGTGCGGGCGTGCGCCTCGACGGTGCTGCGTTCCAGGGCGGTGAGAGAGAATTCGGCCGCGACGAACAGCGCGGTGCCTGCGGTGAGTGCGACGAACCCGACCAGGCTGAGAATCGTGAGGACGGTGGACACGATCAACACCGCCCGCGGAGCGCGGAATCACGGGACGCGCGGGGACGAGCTGGTTCGGGCTGGCTTGCTGCGAGAAGGAGAGCGCCGGGTTTGTCACCCGGCTCGGTAGAGGAGCCCTCCTGTGCGGCGCCCTCGGACGCGGGTGACAACTTGTTCCTTTCGGCATGCGGAATCGTGGCGCCGGGCGGACCCGGCAACCACCATGTTACCGGCCGACGCGGTGAAGCGCGTCGGCCGGTAACGGCGCTGTTCGCGTGTCGGTGCTCACCATCCGCTGGGCAGCGGACGTCCTTCCGCGAAACCCGCCGCGGACTGCACGCCGAGCACGGCCTTGTCGTGGAACTCGGTGAGGGTGCGGGCGCCCGCGTAGGTGCAGGCGCTGCGCACGCCGGAGCAGATGTGGTCGATCAGATCCTCCACGCCGGGGCGCTCGGGGTCCAGTCGCATACGCGAGCTGGAGATGCCCTCCTCGAACAGTGCCTTGCGCGCCCGATCGAAGCCGCTGTCGGTGGCGGTGCGCGCGGCGACGGCGCGCTTGGAGGCCATGCCGAAGCTCTCCTTGTAGGCGTTGCCGTCGCGGTCCACCCGGAGATCGCCGGGGGACTCGTAGGTGCCCGCGAACCAGGAACCGATCATCACGTTGGACGCGCCCGCGGCCAGCGCCAGCGCCACGTCGCGCGGGTGCCGGACACCGCCGTCGGCCCAGATGTGCACGCCGAGTTCCTTTGCGGCGGTGGCGCATTCGGCCACGGCCGAGAACTGCGGGCGACCGACGCCGGTCATCATCCGCGTGGTGCACATGGCGCCGGGGCCGACACCGACCTTGACGATGTCCGCGCCCGCCGCGGCGAGATCGCGGGTGCCCTCCGCCGAGACCACATTGCCCGCGACCAGCGGCACGCCGAGGCCGAGATCGGCTACGGCGCGCAACGTTTCGAGCATCTTCGCCTGGTGGCCGTGCGCGGTGTCGATGACGAGCAGGTCGGCGCCCGAGTCGACCAGCGCCTTGGCCTTCGCGGCCACGTCGCCGTTGATGCCGACCGCGGCCGCGACGCGCAGCTGGTCGTTGCCGTCGACGTTGGGCTGGTAGATGCCCGCGCGGATGGCGCCGGTGCGGGTCATCACGCCGGTCAGCGAGCCGTCCTCGGCGGTGAGCACGGCAAGATGCGCGTGCTCGGACTCGAGCAGATCGAACAGTTCGCGGGGGGAGGTGCTGGCGGGCGCTTGCACGAAATCGGTGACGGCCACCTCGCGCAGCCGGGCGAAACGGTCCACATCGGTGCAGGAGCCCTCGGTGACCACGCCGACCGGCTTGCCGCCCTCGACCACGACCAAAGCTCCGTGCGCGCGCTTGTGCATCAGCGCCACGGCCTCGGAGACCGACCGATCCGGGTCCAGCGTGACCGGGGTGTCGGCGGTGAGCGAGCGGCTCTTGACGAACGCGATGGTGTCGGCGGCCGCGCTGATCGGCAGGTCCTGCGGTAGGACGACGATGCCGCCGCGCCGCGCGACCGTCTCGGCCATGCGGCGGCCCGCGACCGCGGTCATGTTCGCCACGACGATGGGGATGGTGGTGCCGGAACCGTCGACGGTCGACAGGTCCACGTCGAATCGGGACGCGACGTCGGTCCGGTTCGGGACGAGGAAGATGTCGTCGTAGGTGAGGTCGTACGGCGGCTGGTGTCCAGGGAGAAACTGCACTTGACCCATACTAACCGTGAGCTCGGGGTTGCGCGGCGATTCTCCGGCGCAGCGGGGCGCCGGTCCCAACTGGCGGGACTGGGCGTCCGTGTGTCGGACTCGTCGCCGGTGCTTCGAGCGGACAACGCCGACAGGGGATCGGCACCGGCCCGTGTGCGACTCGAGTCGTCAGGCGGCGGCTTGTGCGCGGGAGAGTTGGATTGTGGTGGCGCACATGACGACTACGGCGAGCGCGGTGATCAGCACTCCGAAATCGTTGGTGCGCAGGTTTTCGTCGAGCACGGTGAGGCCGAGGAAGGCGGCGGCCAGCGGTTCGGCGATGGTGACGGCGGGGAGGGACGCGGTGAGCGAACCGGCTTGGAAAGCGCGCTGCTGGAAGTAGACGCCGACCAGGCCGGAGGCGACCAGCGCCCACGTCTGCCAGCTGCCGAGGACGTGGCCGATGCCGTGCTCGAACAGATCGGTGACGTAGGAGGTCAGCGCGGCGGCCAGCCCGTACAGCGCGCCGCCCGCCGCGCCGAACAGCAACGCGCGGCGGCCGCGGTCGGCGCTGCCGAGCGCGACGGCGACCGCGGCGACGATCGCGCCGAGCAGGACCGCCAGCGGGACCACCCAATCCCGTAGTGGCGCAGTCGAATCGCCTTCGGAAGGATTGCCGACGAGGAGGAAGCAGGCCAGCGCCGCGACGAGCGCCGACGCGGCCGCCCAGTTGCGCGCCCCGACCCGCCGTCGATTGAGCCGCGCCGACAGCGGCAGTGCGAACACCAGCGAACTGACCAGAATCGGCTGCACCAGCAGCACCGGCCCCAGCGCGAGCGCCGCGACCTGCATCCCGTACCCGCCCACGTCCCCGCCGACACCGGCCCACCACCGCGGACTGCGCACGAGCGCCCCGACCAGCGACTGCTCCTCCGGCACCGCCGCCGCGGCCCGCTGCTGCGCCACCGCCGCCACCGCGAACAACAACGCGGCGACGAGCGCGCAAACCACGGCCCCCAACGGATGATGCGGCATCAAAGCAGTTTGCCCCGAATTAGCGGACCTGCCGATACGCGGGCACCCATTCGGCGCGTCGCCCATGCATCCCGGGCGTGTCGCGCCTGCCATCCACCAGCTACCGGCCGAACAGCCGCAGTGCTCGCGCGAGGCGTGCGAGAGGTGTGCGGGACACGCCGAGCCGGGACCGTGTGTCGGTGAGCGAGACCCAGTGCGCGCGAGGTGGTCAGCTGCTGCGGCGGCGCTGGCCGCCGGTGCCGCGGCGACGGGGCTGGCCCGTGGTGTCGCGGGTCGGCGTGGGGTCGGCGGAGCGGCGGCCGGAGCGAGTGCGGGGGGCCGGAGCGGAGCCGTCGGAGCGGGGCGCGATGCGGTCGCGGGTGTCTGTGCGACGGCGGTTCGGAGCCGACGTGCCGTCCGCGGTCGATCGGCGCGCGGGTTCGACTGCGTGGCCGCGGCTTTCGGTCGAACGAACACCGTCGGCACGTACAGCAGCGGTGCGTCCATCGGACTTCGTCGCCGCGGCGGCTCGAGGTCCGCCGAGCTTCGCACCTGCGGCAGGCCCACGGCGGCTGGACTTTCCGCCTGTGGCAGCCCGGTTCCCGGTGGTATCCGCACCCGCGGCGCTCCGGTTCCTGGTGGACTTCGCACTCGAGGACGCCCGGCGTCCGTTGGACTTCGCTGCCCCGCGTTCGCCTGCCCCTTCGGACTTCACCACTGCGGCGCCGGGCAGGATGATCGGAACTCCCGACGGCCTCCGCGCACCCGTGATCGCGGCCAGCTGGCGATCCCCGGGTGCGACCTCGAGACCCTCGATATCCACCCCTGCCTTGCGGGTCATCTTCTCCACGTCGGTCCGCTCCACCTCGGTGACCAAGGTGACGACGACGCCGTCCTCGCCCGCGCGGGCGGTGCGGCCCGCCCGGTGCAGATAGGCCTTGGGCTCAGCGGGCGGGTCGACGTGCACGACGAGGGAGATACCGTCGACGTGGATGCCGCGCGCGGCGACGTCGGTGGTCACGAGCACCGGGACGCTGCCGTCGGCGAAGGCCGCGAGCGTGCGCGTCCGGTTGTTCTGCGCCTTGCCGCCGTGCAACGCGCCCGCCGCCACACCGGCCGCGCGCAGCTGCTTGGCCAGCCGGTCCGCCCCGTGCTTGGTGCGCACGAACAGGATGGTGAGCCCGTCGCGGGACGCGATCTCGGCGACGACGTCGCGTTTGTCGTTCTTGCGCACGTACAGCAGGTGGTGCGACATGGTGGCGACAGCGGCCGACGGCGGCGCGGTGGAGTGCGTCACCGGCGAGCGCAGGTATCGCTTGACCAGCTTGTCGACCTCGCCGTCCAGGGTCGCGGAGAACAGCAAGCGCTGACCGTCCTTCGGCGTCCGGTCGAGCAACTTGGTGACCTGCGGAAGGAAGCCCATGTCGGCCATGTGGTCGGCCTCGTCCAGCGCGGTGATCAGCACGTCGGACAGGTCGGCCGAGCCTTGCAGGATCAGGTCCTGCAACCGGCCGGGGGTGGCGATGAGCAGGTCGACGCCGCGCGCCAACCGATCGGCCTGGCGCTTGATCGGCGAGCCGCCCACCACCGAGGCGATGCGCAGGCCGAGCGCGAGCGCGGGCTCGTCGAGCGCGCGCTCGATCTGCGCGGCCAGCTCCCTGGTCGGCACCAGCACCAGTCCGCGCGGCCGTCCCGGTTTGGCGGCGCCGCCCGCGAGCCGCGCCAGCATGGGTAGCCCGAAGGCGAGGGTCTTGCCGGATCCGGTCGGGCCGCGGCCGAGGACGTCCTTGCCCGCCAGCGTGTCCGGGACCGTCGCGGCCTGGATGGGGAAGGGCGCCTCGATGCCGTCGCGGCGTAGCGCCTGGACGAGCGGAACGGGCAGGCCCAGATCAGCGAAGGTGACGCTGGGCGCCGCGGCGGCGGGCGAGGGAGTCAAAGGGTGGGGGCCTTTCGTGTTTCGACGTGCGCGACGACTGCTCGGCACGCGAACGGGCGCGGCGGACCGCGACGTCCTGAACGGGGTGAAGCGAGGCGACCGGCGCGACCGCCGGATCGAGGAGGTCAGTGGCGGAACAACCGACTGAGTTCGACCAGCCAGGGTACCGCGACGGCCAACGTGGGAACGACGAGGATGGCGACCGAGCCGAGGTACGCGGCCGAGGCGATCCGGAAATCGCCGATCCGCCCGCTCAGCCGCTGGATGCGGATCAGCGTGGTCGGCCCGCCCGCGGCGAGCGCGCCCTGCGGCGCGGTCGACTTCGCGCACGCCACCAGTGCCCGCGCGAGCGGTTTGGGACCGGTGACCTTGACGGCGGAGTCGTCGGCGAGCAACTCGATGAGCAGCTTGACCGAGCCGAGCGCGGCCTTGCTGCGCACCACCCGCGGAAACGCCTCGTGCACCGCGGTGAACGCCTCGAGCACCAGATCGTGCCTGGCCCGCAGGTGCGAGCGCTCGTGGCTGACGATCGCCTTGACCTCGGAGTGATCCAGGTTGGTCAGCGTGCCCGCGCTGAGCACGACCCGCTGGCGCAGACCGGGCAGGCAGTAGGCGATGGGTTCGGGCGCGGCGAGCACCCGGATGTCGTGCGCGGGCCGGTGTGGACCGCTCTGGTCGAGCAGGTCGACCAGCATCCGGTGCCGTGCCCGGCGCCTGCGGGTGTGCACCCCGACCCGGATCACCGAGAAGATCAGCCGCGCGCCGATCAACAGGGTCAGCGCGAAGACGGTGACGTAGGCCAGCCACAGTGGCAGGCCCAGCGCGTCGATTTCGCGGGTGGGGGAGGTGGTGGGACGTCCGTCGGGCCCGGGCACCAGCAGTTCGGCGGCGATGGCGAGACCGGAACCGAAGGCGCTGAGCACGGCGGCGAGCGCGATGGCCTGCCACAACACCAGTGCCGCGCGGGGTGTCCGATACGGCCAGGTCGCGCGGCTGAGCAGCGCAGGGGCGGGCCCCGCGAGAAGCAAGGCGAGACCGGCGAAGACCGGCGCGGTTGCGTTCATCGACTCAGCTCACTGCGTTGTGGGGCCTGGCGCTCACGGCTTTGTGAGGCCCGGGGGCCGTGCGGCCATCCCCGATACTACTTGGGCGGTGGTTGGTTGCCTTCGGATGCTTCGAGCTTAGCGAGTGCCTCGCGGAGCGCATCCGCTTCGTCACGTCCGACCTGCTCCACGAAATGCACCAGCGCGGCGGCGCGGCTGCCCGCGGCGTCGGCCTGTTGCAGCGCGTCCACCATGAGCGAGGCGACCAGTTCGTCGCGGGTGTGCACGGGCGCGTACCGATGCGCGCGGTCGTCACGCCGCTGGACCACCAAGTTCTTCTTGGCGAGTCGCTGCAACACGGTCATCACCGTGGTGTACGCGAGTTCGCGGCGCGCGGCCAGTGCCTCGTGCACCTGCCGGACGGTCTGCGGTTCGTCGCTCGACCACAACTGGTCCATGACCGCTTTCTCGAGTTCACCGAGTCCTGCCATTCCCCAAGTTTACGGACCCAACGACACGAATGCGTACTACACCCTGTCGTAACTGTCCGGTAGCTGTGTGGTATTGGTCATACCTCGCGAATCGGCTGGATCAATCCGCGGTCGCGCTGGGCAGCACGTGCCGGGTGCCGATCGGGACGATCATCGGTCTGCCGGACACCGGGTCCTCGAGCACCGAGGCGTCCAACCCGAAGACCTCTTTCAGCAGTGCGGCGGTGACGATGTCGCCGGGGGCGCCCTGCGCGACGATCCGTCCGGCGTGCATGACGACGAGCTGATCGCTGTACCGGATGGCCAGGTTCAGGTCGTGCAGCACCATCACCACGGTGCGGCCGAGATCGTCGTGCAGCCGGTCGACCAGATCGAGGACCTCGAGCGAATGCGCGAGATCGAGGTAGGTCGTCGGCTCGTCGAGCAACAGGATGTCGGTGCCCTGCGCCAGCGCCATGGAGATCCAGGCGCGCTGGCGCTGGCCGCCGGAGAGCTCGTCGAGCGCGCGGTCGGCCAGGTCGGCGATGCCGGTCTGCTCGAGCGCGGTCATCACCTCCGTCTCGTCGGCCGCCGACCACTGCCGGATCCAGGACTGGTGCGGATGACGCCCGCGCGCGACCAGGTCGGCGACCGTCAATCCCTCCGGCGCGACCGGCGTCTGCGGCAGCATGCCGACCACCCGCGCGACGTCCTTGGTCTTCATCGAGGAAATGGCCTTGCCGTCCAACAGGATCCGGCCCTCGCGCGGCCGCAGCAACCGGCCGAGCGAGCGCAGCAGGGTGGACTTGCCGCAGCCGTTGGGCCCGATGACGGTGGTGATCACGCCGGGGGTGATGTCGAGGGTGAGTCCGTCGACGATGACGCGGTCGCCGTAGCCGAGGCTGATGTCCGCTGCGGCCAGCTGGTGCGCGGTGGCGGTGGTGGTGACGGTCATGACAGGGTCGCCTTCCGGTTCAGACGCACGAGCAGGTACAGCAGGAACGGTCCGCCGAACCCGGCGGTCACGATGCCGACGGGCAGGTCGATCGGGAACAGCGTGCGCGCGGCCGCGTCCGCTCCGACCACCAGGATCGCACCGATCAGCGCCGAACCGATCAACGGTTCGCCCGGCGTGCGCAGCAGCCGCCGCGCGATCTGCGGCCCGGCCAGCGCGACGAACGCGATCGGACCGGCGGCCGCGGTCGCGACCGAGGCGGCCACCACCGACGAGCCGATCAGGATGGCCTGCTGGGTCTGGATTCGCACGCCGAGCGCACGGGTGGTCTCGGTGCCGAGCCGCAGCGCCGCCAGTGTGCGCGCCGAACCCACGGCGACGAGCGCGACGAAAGCCAGCGCCAGTGTCGCGGGCACCAGCTGGTTCGTGGTGGAACCGTTGAGCGATCCGGTCAGCCACAGCTGTGCGCGGGAGGCGTCCTGCCAGGTCCCTAGGGTGAGCACCCAGCTGATGCCCGCCATGAGCAGCGCGTTGACGCCGATGCCGATGAGCACCAGCCGCAGACCGGTCGCGCCGAATTCGCCGGTGGCCGTGCGTCCGAGCGCGAGCGCGTAGATCACGGCGGCGGTGAGCAATCCGCCGAGCAGCGCGGCCAGCGGCGCGCCGAGGGTGGCCGCGAAACCTGTCGTGGCGCCGCCGGTGGCGACGAGCACCGACACCGCGCCGAGGCTGGCGCCGGTGGTGATGCCGAGCATGTCCGGGCTGGCCAGCGGGTTGTGCAGGATCGATTGCGTGATCGCGCCCGCCAGGCCGAGCGCCGCGCCCACGACCAGGGCGGTGAGTGCCCGCGGCAGCCGCGAGTCCAGCACGATGTAGCGCTGCGATCGGCTGCCGCCGCCGGAGAGCACGTCGAGCACCCGCCCGATCGGAATGTGCGTGTCGCCCACGGCGATGTCCACGCAGAACAGCGCGAAGGCGAGCGCGGCGAGCGCTAGCACGGTCGCGACCATCACCGGTCGCAGCACCAGCGAGACCGGACCGATCCGCAAGGCGGGCCGCACCTTCCGCAGGCCTGCCGAATCGGGCTGCGCGTCCGTGGTTCTCACGTCGACGTTCACCGTGTCCTCCCGGTGGTCGCGGTGCCGGAGCGTTCGAGTCTCACAGGTTCACCAGCTTTCGGCGGCGCACGAGCGCGATGAAGAACGGCGCGCCGACGAGGGCGAGCATCACACCGGCCTGGAGCTCGCCGGGCCGCGCGACGAGCCTGCCCGCGACGTCGGCGACCAGCAGCAGCAGCGCGCCGAGCAAGCCCGAATAGGGGATGAGCCAGCGGAAGTCGGGTCCGGTGAACATCCGCGCGGCGTGCGGGACGATGAGTCCGAGAAAGGCGATCGGCCCGACGGCCGCGGTCGCGCCGCCGCACAGCAGCACTACCGCGGTGAGCCCGAGCGCGCGGCTGCGGCCGACGTGCACGCCGAGTCCGCGCGCGACCTCGTCGCCGAGGGTGAGCAGATTGAGACCGGGCGCGGCCACGACGGCGAGCACCAAACCTATTGCCAAGAACGGCAGCACCTGCCAGAACACGTGCGCGTCCCGCCCGGCGACCGCGCCGACCACCCAGAAGCGATAGGTGTCCAGCGCCGCGGGGTCCAGCAGCACAATGGCGTTCGTCATGGCCTGTAGGAACGCGGTGAGCGCGGCGCCCGCGAGCACCAGGCTGAGCGGGCTGGCCTTGCCGCCGCCGATGGACGAGAAACCGAAGACGGCGAGTCCGGTCAGCAATGCTCCGGCGAACGCGAACCAGATGTACTGCTCCGGCATGGTGAAGCCGAATACGTACATGCTCAGCGCGGCGAGAAACGCGGCGCCGGAATTCAATCCGAGCAGGCTCGCGTCCGCCAGCGGGTTTCGGGTGTAGCCCTGGACAAGCGCGCCGGTGACGCCGAGCGCGATGCCGGCGAGCACCGCGAGCGCCGTGCGCGGCAACCGCAGCGACCGCACGATCTGGTCCTCGGCGGTCTGCGCCGGGCAGCTGAAGGGGCCGCCCGGGCAGGTCAACGCGTCGCGCACGGTGTCGAAGACGGTGCCGGGCGCGAGCGAGCGGGAACCGAGCGCGATGCTGGCCACCGCGGCCAGGAACAACAGCGCGAACAGGAGGACAAGGCCGGTCAGGCGACGCCGCCTCACGGTGCCAAGGGGTGTCACGGCGACGTAGTGCTCCTGACTCGTTGTGGTGCTGAACCGATGTTGTGCCCCGGGGTTGCCAGGTTGGGTAAGCCTAACCTATCTTCCGAACTCGACTCTATGAGGAGCCGATCCCGAGGAGGTTCGATGCTCGAGCCAATGACAACCCGTCAGGTCCGCGACGCCGAGGTGGCGTTCGGTCGTGCCTGCACCCGGCTGCGGGCCTTGCAACCGGAGCATCCGCGAGTGTATGCCGTTGCCGCCATGGGTGATCAGGGCAAACGCCGGTGGTGGAAGCTTTCCGAAGGCCTCCGCGAAGGTCGCATCGAGCTGATGTACCGCCGTCACGCCGCCGAGATGATCAGCGCCGACACCGCCGCCGAAGTGGTCGCGACCGCGCTGATCCACGCGGTGATCGGGCGGGTTGCCGCGCTGCTCGTCGCCGAGGGCAAAGCATGGGATCCCGGCCTGGAGAACCTCTGGGTGCACCACGACAACGACGGCGGCATCGACTGGGCGGGTGTGGAGGACATCACCATTCGCGCGATCGACGGCGAACGATCCAGCGGGGAGCCCGGTGTGGTGACGCTGCCCTGCGAGCGCGCCATGTTCGTCTGGCTGGCGCATCGCTGCGAACCGTCGCTGACCCTGATCCAGCACGGCCTCGCCCGTTGTGCCGGTCTGAGCGCGCGGCGGTTCTGGTCGCTGGTCGGCGAATCCCTCGTCGGCGCCGCGACTTACGTGCCGGATCTGGCCCGCACGAACGCCGAGGACGGTGCCCGGCGCGGACAAGGACTGCTGCTCGCGCTGGAGGAGCGCGGACTGCCGGTCCGCCGCGCCGCCTGCCTGGCTCGCTGAGTTCACCCGCGTTCGCCGCGGAGGCGTTTCGCCGTCATCTGGGTTGGGTATTCTGCGCGCCGGTGAACCGCGGCCGATGCTGACGCGGCGCGTCGGTGTCTCGGGAGGCTCTGATTGTCAGCGCGAGGAGTGGCGATGAGTACGCAGCTGATGATCGTCGAGGACGACGACCGGGTACGGACCGCGTTGCGGCTGGCGATGGAGGACGAGGGCTACGACGTCGCCGAGGCCGAAGCGGCCGAGACAGCGCTGGATCATCTGCGCGACAACGGCGCACCGGACGTGATGATCATCGATCTGATGCTCGGCGGCATGGACGGGTTCACCTGCATCCGGGAGATCCGGCGCGAGCACCAGGTGCCGATCATCGTGGTCAGCGCCCGCGACGACACCCACGACGTCGTGGCCGCCCTGGAGGCGGGTGCGGACGATTTCGTCACCAAGCCGTTCGAGGTCAAGGAGATCACCGCCCGCATGCGTGCGCTGCGCAGGCGCGCGGGTCTGACCGCCGAACGCGACGCGCCCCAGGACATCGTGCTGGACGGCGCTCGCCGCCTTGTGCTTTCGCCGCAGCGCGGCACGGTTCGCTGCGGCGGGGACGACCTGCACCTCACGCTCACCGAATTCCGGCTGCTGTGTGAACTGGCCGAGAACCCCGGCTTCGTGTTGAGTCGTCCCGTGCTGCTGGACCGGGTCTGGGACCGCGGCTTCTTCGGTGACGAACGGATCGTCGACGTGCACCTGCGGCGGCTGCGCACCAAGATCGAGCGCGACCCGTCCGATCCTCGCCTCATCGTCACCGTGCGCGGCCTCGGCTATCGCCTCGATGTCCAGGACTGATCGCCGCTGCGCGCTGGTTCCGCTGCGGAGTCTGCGCGGGCGTGTGGTCTTCGCCTTCGCGTCCAGCGCGAGCCTGGTGGCGTTGGTTCTCGTCGCGTCCGTCTTCATGATCGGCCGCGATTACATGGAATCCCAGCGCGTCCGGGTGGTGGAGCGGGGTGCGGAGGCGCACGCCGAAATGCTGCGCGCCCTGCTCGACGACCCCGGCGCGAGCGGCGCCACCGCGCTGAGCGCGTTGAACCCGCCGCCCGACACCGTGCTGCTGCTGCGGTGGAACTCCGAATGGTTCAGCAGCGACCCGGATTTCGATTCCGATCCCGCGGTCGTGCTGCCGCAGGGCCACGGCCGGCGCGGGCCGGGACCTACCGAACGCGTCACCCTCGACGGGCAGTCATTCCTGCGGACCGGGGTCGTACTGGGCGAAAAGGGCGGTGTGCTCTACGAATTCGCGCCGTTGACCGAACTGGAGGCCACCCTGCGCATGCTGCGCAACGTGCTGATCGTCTGCGGACTCGCCGCGGTCGCGATCGGCGCGGCGCTCGGCGTGTGGGCAAGCCACCACGCGCTGAAGCCGCTGCGCCAAGTCGCCAGGACCGCCGCCCGAATCGCCGCGGGGGAGCACGAGATCCGGCTGCCGATCTCCCGCGACCGGGACCTCTCGACCACGGTGGACGCGTTCAACGCGATGGTCGACGCGCTGCAGCGGCGCATCGAGCGCGAGCGCAGGCTGGTCTCCGACATCGGCCACGAGCTGCGCACCCCGCTGACCACGCTGACCACCGGCGTCGCCGTGATGAACAGGCACACCGAGGAACTGCCCGAGCGGCCGCGCCAGGCACTCGGCCTGGTGAACGCCGAACTCGACCACCTGCGCCGCCTGCTGGAGGATCTGCTCGCGCTGGCCAGGGCGGAGGCGGGCATCCACCGCTCGGATCTGGAGCCGCTCTCGCTCGGCGAGCTGCTGGCCAACACCCTCGCGGCGCGCAACTACGACACCGCGCTGCTGCACGTCGAGGCGGACGTCGTCGTCGAGGGCCGCAAGATCGAGCTGGAGCGCGCGGTGGCGAACCTGCTGGAGAACGCCGACCGGCACGGGGACGGCGTCGTGGGGGTGCGGGTCGGCAGGGAAGGGCAGCACGCCGTGCTGGCCGTCGACGACGCCGGTCCCGGCGTCCCGGAGCCCGACCGCGAGCGCATCTTCGAGCGTTTCGCGACGGTCCGCACGAGCAGGAGGTCCACGGCGGGCACCGGCATCGGACTCGCCCTCGTCGCGGAGACGGTGGCCGCGCACCGCGGCGCCATCGCATGCGTCGAACGGCCCGGGGGCGGTGCGCGTTTCGTGGTGGTCCTGCCCGCGGTCGCGGGTTCGTCATGAGATCGCAAACTGATCGATCGAATCGTCGCAATGAAGCTCGGTCACCATGATCACCGTGAGGCAGCCCCGGTCGTGGAGTCGTGCGCGGTTCCCGCGATCGCAGTGTTGCGCACCCAAGAGGACACCGGAATCCCCGGCCGGACACCGTAGTTCGTCACGGAGGAGGACGCAGTGCCTCGGCGGATCGACCGCCCGATGAGCCGAGCGCGCGACCGACGAACCCAGCGGTGTGCCACCGGAGGTTCCGGTGCCCCAACGGGCGTGCGCGCCCGTCGAGCGGGGTCATGACGGCCGACGAGTCCGCGGACGAGGTCCGCGTGCGGCTGCGTTTCCCCGAGGGGGGAGCCGTCCTCGAATATCGCGCCTCCGCGGCCGTCGCGCACAGGTTGTCCGTCGAACTGGGCCGCTACGGGGTGAGCGTCACCGTCGACGACCAGGTGCACGCGGAGCTGGCCTCGCTGCCGAACACCGAACTCTGGTCCCGCTGAGCGCCTTTCGGCTACGAGCCGAGTCCGTTTCGGAACGCCTGGCAGCGCGGGTGTTTCGATGGAAAACGACCGGGGCCCGGCGTGTCGACGCCGGGCCCCGATGACTCTGGTGGCGAGATCAGCCGATGCTGAAGGGCTTGCCCCACAGCGTGATCACCGACATCACGTTGGTGGTCTCGACCTTCACCTTGACGAACGAGCGCGCCTGCGCGTACCCACCGCAGCCGGACAGGCCGATGGTGGTGTCGGCCCAGGTGACGCTGCCGCTGGTGCCCTTGAACTTGTTGCGCTTCTCGTGCGACTCGTTGCCGAAGTCGTCGGCCTCCTCGATGTCGAGGACGTAGAACGACTTGGCCTGGCCGGGGCCGAGCGACAGCTCGCCGCCGCTCTCGGCGCCGACGTTCGGCTCCACCTGGTCTCCGCTCCAGTCCAGCTCGCCGCTGACGCCGCCCTCGACGCCGCCGCCGTCGATGTTGACCTGGCAGCCGACGACGTAACCCGGGTAGATCTTGCCGCCCTTGGCGTTCGGACCGGACAGCTCGACCTGCGCGCTGGCCGACACCCAGGCGTTGCGGTGCACCGGGGTCGAACCGAGCGACGGGCTGATGGTGGCGGACTCGCCGACCAGGCGCACCGTGACGACGGTGCCGTCGGACAGGGTCTTGGTGATCTCGCCGCCGGGCAGCGGGACGAAGGTGTCGGCGTGCGCGGCGCCGGTGGAGAACAGGCCCACCGCGACGGTGGCCGCGGCGCCGAGCCCCGCCGCCCGTGCGATGCTCTTGCGATCGATCATGGTTGTATTGCCCCTCGAGGGTTGAAGTCGCTTCAGCGCGAGTGTGTTTCGTGGACCACTGCCGACGTCAGCCGATGCTGAACGGCGCGCCGTAGAGGGTGGTCTTGGAGTAGTGGTCGCCGATGATCTCGACGACGGTGTAGGCGCGCGCCTGGGCGTAGCCCGCGCAGCCCTGGATCTCGATCTCCACGTCCTGGTACTCGACCGAGTACACACCCGGCTTCAGGATGTCCTTGTAGTCGATCTGGACGAACTTCACCTGGCCGGGGCCGAGCTCGAGGCCGATCGAGCCGCCGATGCTGCCGCCGCTGAGGTCGATGCCGCCGGAGAGGCCCGCGCTGATCGCGTCGTCGCCGATGCTCACCTGGCAGCCGACGATGTAGCCGGTGTTCAGCTGGGAGGCGCCGTGCGTCGAGGAGTTGTTGGTGCCCGCTCCGTTGGCGGGGCCGTTGTTGGGGCCGACCTCGCCCTCCGGGGTGACCGTGACGTCGGCGACGACGGTACCCGAGACCCAGGCGACCCGGCCCGCGCCGTTGGCGGCCAGCGAGGGCGAGATCACCGCGCGCTCACCGGTCCTGGCGATCGTGACGCCCGGTCCGACCCGCTCCCCGTTCGGCAGTGGCACAAAGGTGTCCGCGTCGGCCGCGCCGGTGGACAGCAGGCCCATGGCAACGGCCGCGGCGGCGCCGACGCCCGCGACGCGGCCGCCGCTTCGCAGACCGCTGGAGCGATTCATGCTCATACTTCCCCTCATCAGGTTGGAACGTTGCGCCTCGCGGGTGGAGACGGAAAGCCTCCGCGAGGCGCACCCGAGCTTGATCACTCGCGTTGTCCACCCGATGAACCGCCGTCGCCCGCGGCGATGAACGCTCCGGGACGGTCGTGTGTCCAGTTCTTTGCGATCGTGTGTCGACGGCCGACACGAACTCGACATGTACTGTCGCGGTGCGATGTTCGCGCGCGCGAGGAAGCTGGAAACAAGGCGTCGAAAGTAAGAGCGGCGGGCCCCACGTGGTGACGTGGAGCCCGCCGCGGCAGTGGATCGGGGTCACCGCAGCCCTCGGGACTCTCTCGATCCTGACGCCGAGATGAGTATAGGTCAGGCTTACCTAACTTGGCAACAAGTCGTTTCTCGGCGCCTGTCGTGTGACATTTTTCGCCGCCCGCGCCCCTGGCGTGTCGCGCCGGAGCGGTCCTACTCTGTCGGCCGACACGAACCGCGAGATCCCCTGACTCAAAGGGATTTTCGCCGCAAACCGTACAGACCGGCGCGTCGACCACCGCCGAGTACCGGCCCGTTCGGGGCACGTGTCGGGACCCCGTGTGCCGATGCCGAGGAGCTGTATCCGCTTTGTCCGTTCGATCGTTTCGTTCGCGTCCGCTTGCCGCCCTGCTGGCCGTGACCGCAGTGTCCGCCGCGATCTCGTGCGGCGCGGAACGGTCGACCTCGAGCGACCACGTCGAGAGTCCGCCCGCGCACATGCCCGCGCACTGGGACTACGACGCCGAGGGGCCCGACCACTGGGCCGACCTGGACCGCGACTTCCTGACCTGCCGCAGCGGCCACGAACAGTCGCCGATCGACCTGTCCGGATCCGCCCGGCTCGACCCCGCCGACCACATCGACGTCGACTACCGGCCGATCCCAGGGGTCCGGTTGGTCAACAATGGCCACACCGTTCAGGCCGAGGTGCCCGCGGGCAGCCGCAACCGCATCCTCGTCGCGGGCGAACCCTACGAGCTGCTCCAGTTCCACTTCCATCTGCCCAGCGAGCACACCGTCGACGGGCACGGCGCCGCGATGGAGTTGCACCTCGTGCACAAGAACGCCGACGGGCGAGTCGCAGTGCTCGGGGTGCTGATGGAGGCAGGCCAGGGCCCCTCGGTGTTCGGACCGGTGCTGGCCGCCGCGCCGAGAACCGCGGAAGCGGCGGTCGCCTTCGACGGACCGCTGGATCCGTCGGCGTTCCTGCCCGCGGTGCGCGATCAGTTCCGCTACCGCGGTTCGCTCACGACGCCGCCGTGCAGCGAGGGCGTGTCCTGGACGGTGTTGAGCGAACCGGTCGCGGTCGCGCCGGAGGAGATCGAGCTGTACCACTCGCTGTTCGCGCACAGCAACCGGCCGACCCAGCCGCTCAACGGCCGGACCATCACACTGGCCGGGAACTGAACCCGCCGCGTTCGACGGTTTCGTGTGGTGTAAAGCTGGGTTCATGACGCAACAGGAGTTCGGGGCCGTTCGCTCGCTGGCCGATGTCACGCCGGAGCTGATGAACAAGGTCAGCGAGGGCACCTTCGCGGACCTGATCGGTCTGCGCTACACCGAGCTGCGGCCGGACCTGGTGCGCGGCGAGTGGGTCGTCAAGCCGCACCTCTACCAACCCGCGGGCATCCAGAACGGCGGCGTGTACTGCACCGTCATCGAGACGCTCGCCAGCATCGGCGGCGGCGTCTGGTACGGCGAGCGCGGCACCGTCGTCGGCGTCAACAACAACACCGACTTCCTGCGCGCCGTGCGCGAGGGCACCCTCTACGGCGAGGCGACCCCGCTGCACCAGGGCCGCACCCAGCAGTTGTGGCAGGTCGTGATCACCGACGAGGACCAGCGCGTGGTGGCCCGCGGTCAGGTCCGGCTGCAGAACCTGCCCAAGCGCGACTGACCCGAGCGCCGACTGCGCGCCGTCGACCGGCGCGACGGGAACGGGCGTGCCAGAATGACCGTCACCCGTCCGTCGACCGGTGAGGAGTCCGGATGCGACTGTCGCCGCACGAGCAGGAGCGCCTGCTGCTGAGCTACGCCGCCGAGCTGGCCCGGCGCAGACAGGCCCGCGGACTGAAGCTCAACCATCCGGAGGCAGTCGCCCTCATCACCGATCACGTGCTCGAGGGCGCGCGCGACGGGCGCACCGTCGCCGAGCTGATGTCGTCCGGGCGCACCGTGCTCGCGCGCGGCGACGTGATGGCGGGCGTGCCCGAGATGATCCACGACGTCCAGGTGGAGGCGACCTTCCCGGACGGCACCAAACTCGTCACGGTCCACCATCCGATCGCCTAGGGCGTACACATGATTCCTGGCGAATACTTCTGCGCCGAGGGCGTGATCGAGCTGAACGCGGGTCGCGATCGCGTCGAGCTGGACGTGGTGAACACCGGCGACCGTCCCGTGCAGGTCGGCAGCCACGTGCACTTCCCGCAGGCCAACCCCGCGCTCGACTTCGATCGCGCCGCCGCGCACGGACGTCGGCTCGATATACCGGCGGGTACCGCGGTGCGATTCGAACCCGGCCTCGGCCAACGGGTTTCGCTGGTGCCGCTGGCCGGGACCCGCGAGGTGCACGGCATCGGCCTGTCGCCGCCCGGACCGCTGGACGCGCCACGGACCGCGGAAGGGCAGCGATGACCGAACTGAGCAGGGCCCGCTACGCCGAACTGTTCGGGCCGACCGTGGGCGACCGAATCCGGTTGGCCGACACCGATCTGCTGATCGAGATCACCGAGGACCGCTGCGGCGGACCGGGTCTCGCGGGCGACGAGGCGGTCTTCGGCGGTGGCAAAGTGCTGCGCGAATCCATGGGCCAGTCCCGCGCCACCCGCGCCGAGGGCGCGCCGGACACCGTGATCACCGGGGCGGTGATCATCGACCACTGGGGAATCGTCAAGGCCGACATCGGTATTCGCGACGGCCGCGTCTGCGGCATCGGCAAGGCGGGCAACCCCGAGACCATGTCGGGCGTGCACCCGGCCCTCGTGGTCGGCCCGTCCACCGAGATCATCGCGGGCAACGGCCGCATCGTCACCGCGGGCGCCATCGACTGCCACGTGCACTTCATCTGCCCGCAGCTGATGGAGGAGGCGCTCGGCGGCGGGATCACCACCCTCGTCGGCGGCGGCACGGGCCCCGCGGAAGGTTCCAAGGCGACCACCGTGACACCGGGTGCCTGGCACCTGGCCAGGATGCTGGAGGCCACCGATCACTGGCCGCTGAACATCGTGCTGCTCGGCAAGGGCAACACCGTCAGCGAAGAGGCCATGTGGGAGCAATTGCGCGCCGGTGCATCGGGTTTCAAGCTGCACGAGGACTGGGGCTCGACTCCGGCGGCGATCGATGCCTGCCTGCGGGTCGCGGACGCCTCCGGCGTGCAGGTCGCGCTGCACTCGGACACGTTGAACGAGGCCGGTTTCGTCGAGGACACCCTCGCCGCTATCGCCGGACGCGGCATCCACGCCTATCACACCGAGGGGGCGGGCGGCGGGCACGCGCCCGACATCATCACCGTCGCCTCGCATCCCAACGTGCTGCCGAGTTCGACGAACCCCACCCGGCCGCACACGGTCAACACCCTCGACGAGCACCTGGACATGCTCATGGTCTGCCACCACCTGAGCCCGTCCATTCCGGAGGATCTCGCCTTCGCGGAGAGCCGGATTCGCCCGTCCACCATCGCCGCCGAGGACCTGCTGCACGATCTGGGCGCCATCTCCATGATCGGCAGCGATTCTCAGGCGATGGGCCGGATCGGCGAGGTGGTGCTGCGTACCTGGCAGACCGCGCACGTCATGAAGCGCCGCCGCGGCCCGCTGCCCGGTGACGGCGCCGCCGACAACGCCAGGGTGCGCCGCTACATCGCCAAATACACCATCTGCCCCGCCATCGCGCACGGCCTGGACCACGAGATCGGCTCGGTGGAGGTCGGCAAACTCGCCGACCTCGTGCTGTGGGATCCGGCGTTCTTCGGCGTTCGCCCGCACGCCGTGCTCAAGGGCGGCGCGATCGCGTGGGCGGCCATGGGCGACGCCAACGCCTCCATTCCCACCCCGCAACCGGTGCTGCCGCGCCCGATGTTCGGCGCGGCGGCGCCGGTCGCGGCGGCCACCTCGCTGCACTTCGTGTCCGAGCAGGCCGTCGAAGCCGGACTGGCGGACCGCCTCGCCGTGCGCCGAAAGCTGGTGCCGGTCAAGAACGTTCGCCGTCTGACGAAGTCCGACATGCCGCTCAACGACGCGTTGCCGCGCATCGAGGTGGAGCCCGACACCTTCACCGTCCGGGTCGACGGCGAGGTGTGGGCCGAGCAGCCCGCGACGGAACTGCCCATGGCCCAACGGTATTTCCTCTTCTGAGCAACGCCCGGCGACGGTCTCAGGCGCCGAACGACATGATCGCGAACGCGGCGCCCGCCGGATCGGCGAGCGCGGCGACGCGCGAGGGCCCCGGCATGTCCTGCGGTTCGGCGAGCAGCTTGCCGCCCAGTTCCGCGGCGCGGGCGACCACGGCGTCCACATCGGCGACGCGGATGGTCGTCGACCAGGAGGGCGCGGGCTCACCCGGCTGGGCGTGGTGGGCGCCGCCGAACTCGTGTCCACCGGAACCGGGAGAGAGTGCCTGGTAGGGGTTTTCGGCCGCGGTCTCCCAGGCGGCGTCGGTGTGCTTCCAACCGAGAACCTTCGCGTAGTGCGCCATGGCGTCGGCGGGGACGCCGGGCGCGGCGTACTCCACCCAGCACGGCCCGTTGACGGCGCCCCAGTTCTGGGTGCCGGGGTGCGTGATCAGTTGGGCGATCGCGTAGTCCGCGCCCGCCGGATCGGCGAGGACCGCGAAGGTCAGCTGCCCGAAGACGTCCATCGGTTCGCAGAAAACGGACGCGCCCGCGTCCCGCGCCGCGGCGACGGTGGCGGCGGCGTCGGCCACCGAGAAATACGGCGTCCATGCCGCCGGGAAGGTGCTGCCGTCCGGCGCGGCGGCCGGAGCGATTCCCGCCACCTGGGCGTCGCCCTGGCGCAGGATGGTGTAGTGGCCCGCCTCGGCGCCCCGATCCTCGGCGGTCCAGCCGAACAGGGTGGAGTAGAACTCGGCGGAGGCCGGAATGTCCGGAGCCGTGACATCGAACCAGCAGGGTGCTCCCGCGGCGAATGCTTGCATGGTGTTCTCCTCGACGTGTCGTTGTCGTACACCGATACCGACGGCGTTCGCCCCGAAAAATCATCGCAGCCCGTAGCCCGCCCGCCACGCGGCCTCGGTAAGGTCCTGCGAGCAAACTCCCGGGGCGGATCTCGTTCGCGCTCGGGCCGACATGGTTGTCACTGCGTGGAAGGGGACGCAAGTGTTGAGCGATCCGAATCAGGCCGCCGACGAAATGGACCGCTGGGCGGAGAATCTGCAACGCACGGCGCAGAAGTACCAAGACCTGCACGGCCGGATGGAAGCCTTGTCGGTGACGGAGAGTTCGGCGGACAACCGGATCAGCGCGACGGTCGACGCCAACGGCGTCACCACCGGCATCACGCTCGCCGCGGCGACCCGCGGCATGGATCCCGCCGCCGTCGCGGCCGAACTCATGGCATGCACCCGCCGCGCCCAGGCCCGGCTGCGCGACCAGGTCACCGATCTGGTGCACGGCGTGGTCGGCGACGACAGAGCGGGACAGGCCATCGTCGGCCAGTACACCGAGCGTTTCCCCGATCCGGCGCCCACCGCCCCGCCGACCCCGCCGGAGCCGGTCTCCACCCCGCCCACTGCCTACACCCCGCCGCAGCCACCGCAGGGCGCACGCAAGCCCGACCGCGACCAGACCGTCACGCCGGACGAGCCGGACGAGGACGACATGTACTACCGCCGCAAGTCCTGGCTGGAGTGAGCCCGCCGCGGCTTTCGGACGGAACCGAAAGTGCCCTGGCCGCGTCATAGTCGGTGGGTCGTCACCTGCCTTCGAGATCGCCGACGATATCGCCAAGGGCATCACCCTCGCGAAGTTCGACCCCTTCGACTATGTGGGATCGATGCTGATGGGCTGGATGCTCGAGCACGTCGAACCGATGCGGAAAGCGTTGGATTCGCTTGCGGGCAGCAAGGATATGGTCGCCGCGTACTCCGCTTCCTGGCAGGCGACGTCGACAAAGCTCGCCGAGGTCGCGGACACCTGGAAGAAGGAGATCGCCGAAGGCGCCGCGGGCTGGGTCGGCGCGACGGCGGACGCCTACCGCACCAAGGCGGACGCGGTGATCGCCGAGATCGTCGGGCAAGCCGCGCTCGCCTACCTGTTGAACAAGGTGAACGAGAAGATGTCGAAGATCGTGGAAGGCGTCCGCGGCATCATCACCGAGGTGCTCGGCTCGCTGGCCGGAATGTTGCTGGAGATCGCCGCCATCCTCATCGCGAGCGCCGGAACGGCGTCCCCGGCGCTCGTCGCCCGTGCCGTCTTCGGGATCTCCACCGCCACCATGACCGTCTCCCGAATGCTGATGAAGATGGCGAGCTCCTTGATCGGCTTGGGGGCGCTGGTGCGCAATCTGACGCAGGTCGTCGCGGCGGTCGTGGGCATCGAGAACGAGCTGGCCGAGGCCGGGGTGTAGCCGGAAACCGTTCTCAGCCAGCGAATCCCGATGCGCGCACCGCTGCCACGATGACGTCGGCGACGCCGCGCATGCCCGTGAGCGTCGGGTGGTACGGCACCAGGGTCTCGGTGGCCACCAGCGGATCGAACCAGCGGACGCCCTCCGGCGCGCACATGTCGTGATCCTCGGCCGGGGTGCGGGTGTCGATATAGGTTGCCCCGTATTCCGCTGCCGCGCTGGCGACTACGGAGTTCAGGCGGTCGAAGGCACGCTGCACGGTGGCCGCGTCCTGGGGCCGCAGGCCGACCAGTTCGGGGCAGCCGCCGTCGCGGACGTAGAGCGGCCAACCGTCCACGAACACCTTCGCGTTCGGGGCGAGCGCCGTAATACGTTGCAGTGCGGCGGAGTACGCGCCCGAGATGGCGTCGATCGCGGAATCCCACGCCGGGTCGGCGCACGTGCCGCCGCGCAGCCCGGCCAGGTGACAGGCGACCACGAACCTGGTCATCTCGGTGTCGTTCGCGCCGATGTGCACGGTGACCAGCCGGGTGTTCGGGCCGAGTCCGTCGAATTGCGGTGCGATGCCGGGTCCTTGGCTGGTGGTCAGGTGCGGGATCCGGGCCGAGCTGCACGTGCGGTCGTCGAGCCGCAGACCGAGATCGGCGGCGACCAGCTTGGGGGTGTTCGCGGTGGAGCGCGCGCACTGCGGTGGGGCACTCGTGTCGAACCGTTGCACGCCCGTGGTCGCCGCGCCGGAATCGCCGAGCGCCACATATTCGGCGCCGCCGTCGGCGGGGGCGGCCGATGCCGGGGCGTGCATGGTCGCCGCGAACAGGGTGAGCAGGCCCGCGGCGGCGATGGCGCGGCGGTTCCGGACGGTCGTCATGGCGGTGTGGCACTCCGGGTGGTCGTAGGTTGAAAGTGAGACGCGCTGGTCTCTGTTTGTGGCCGAGACTACTGCGGCGCGGACCAGGCGAGACCGGTTTTCGGCAACTTCCGGTGGCAGACTGCAGGGATGACGACTTCTGGCTGGGCCGACGTGGACACCTACCTCGTGGACAATCTGGTGCGAGATCCGGAGACCGAAGCGGCGTTGGCGGCGAACGCCGAGGCCGGGTTGCCCGCCATCGATGTGTCGGCGGCGCAAGGGAAGTTCCTCTCGCTGCTCGCCCGCTCGACCGGGGCGCGCCGGGTGCTCGAGATCGGCACGCTGGGCGGATTCAGCACGATCTGGCTGGCGCGCGCGGTGGGGAAGGCGGGCCGCGTGATCACGCTCGAATTCGACCCGCGACACGCGGAGGTGGCGCGCGCGAACGTCGACAAGGCGGGCGTCGGCGATCGGGTGGACATTCGGGTGGGCGCGGCGCTGGAAAGCCTGCCGGTGCTCGAGGCCGAGGCGCCCGAGCCGTTCGATCTGGTGTTCATCGACGCCGACAAGGTGAACAACTCGAACTACGTGCGCTGGGCACTGCGGTTGACCCGGCCCGGTTCGACGATCATCGTCGACAACGTGGTGCGCGGGGGAGCGGTGGCGGACGGCGCGTCGGAGGATCCGGCGGTGCGGGCGAGCCGCGAGCTGGTCGAAATGCTCGCTGCCGAACCGCGTTTGGACGCGACGGTGCTGCAAACGGTCGGCGCGAAGGGTTGGGACGGTTTCGCCTACGCGGTCGTGAACGACTAGACAGGGCCTAGGTCTGTTCGCCGCTTTCGAGATCGAGCACGGCGATCAGCAGGCGGCGCAGACGGTCCAGGTCGTCTTCGCCGAGTGCCTGGCCCCATCGCTGTTCGACCTGTTCGCCTGCGGCTCGCGTCACCCGCAGCGCGTACCGGCCGCGGTCGGTGAGGCACAGCAGTTTGGCGCGGGCGTCGGCGGGGTCGCTCACGCGCGACACATACCCGGCGCGCTCGAGCGTCACCGCGACTTGCGCGACCGCCTGGGGGGACACCCCGATGTCGGTGGCCAAATCCACCGCACGCCGACCGCCACCGAGAAGCCTGGCCAATACCAGCACGTGCGCAGGACGCAAGCCGTCCAGACCCTCGTCGGCGAACACCCCCCGCAAGGTACGGGTGTTCGCCTCGGCCAGGGCTTGGACCAGACCGGGAACGGTGCGGTGCGAGCGGATGGTCATGACCAGCACTCTCGCAGGCCACTCTCCCTCTCGACAAATAGACAAGACCCTTGTCTATAATCGCGTATGTCTCCGACTCGACCGCTGCTGGCCGTCCTCACCGCCGCAGCACTCCTGCTCACCGCCGCAGGTTGCACCGCCCGCCCCGGCGACGCGGCCGCCCAGCCCACCGGATCGACCGAGCACTCGCTGGACAGCGGGGGAATCTCGCGCGACTACCGCGTCTACCGGCCCGCCGGTGCGCGCGCCGGCGCTGCGCTGGTGGTCGTCCTGCACGGCGGATACGGTTCCGGCGCGCAGGCCGAACGCGCCTACGGCTGGAACGAACAAGCGGACTCCGACGGTTTCGTGGTCGCCTACCCCGACGGCCTGGCACGCGCATGGAACACCGAAGGTGGCGACTGCTGCGGGCCCGCCGAGCGCCGATCCGTCGACGACGTCGCGTTCGTCTCCGCGATGGTCGCCGCTATCATCAACGACCACGGAATCGATCCCTCCCGGGTGTATCTCACCGGCATGAGCAACGGCGGAATCATGGCCTACACCCTCGCCTGCCGCACCGCGCTCTTCGCCGCCGTCGCCCCGGTGGCCGCGACACAGCTCGCCGAGTGTCCCACTCCCGCACCGATTTCGGTACTGCACATCCACGGCACCGCCGACGAGGCCGTGCGCTACGACGGCGGCCCCGGCGACAACACCAGCACCGTCATCGACGGACCACCCGTGCCCGACCTGCACACCGAATGGCGCCGCCACAACGGATGCCCCGATCCGGAGACGACCACCGCGGGCCCGGTCACCACCTCCCGCGCCGCCTGCCCCACCGGCCGGGTAGTCACCTTGATCACCATCGACGGCGCCGGCCACCAGTGGCCGGGAGCCGACCCCACCCCGATGCGCGAACGCCTCCTGGGCACCGACCCGCCCACCCCGGCCCTGAACGCGACCGCCACCATCGCGCAGTTCTTCACCCGCCACCATCGATGACGGTCGGCGCCAACGCTTCTGAGACGTCCGGGCCGTACGATCGAGCGGTGTCGCGCCGCGGTCCCGGGAGGGCCTGTGACCAGAGATCATGCGCGGTCTGGTGACGGATTGCCGTCCGACAGCGTCGTCTCAGGCGGTCAGTAGGTCGTCGAGGTGAGGCGCCACGCGTCGCGCTCGACCATGTCGAGCACCAGCGCGGCGATGTTCCACGCGTCGTCCTCGCCGCGGTGGTGGCGACCCTCCAAAGGCAGACCCGCGATTCGCAGGGCCTCCGCCATGCCCTGGCGACGCTGGAGTTCGTAGGCCTCCGAGAACACCAGCTTCGCGTTGGTGTGCCGTTGCCCGAAGGGATACGCGACACCGGTCATGGCGCACTGGCTGGCGAATTGCTTGCGGTCGTAATCGCCCCAGCTCGCCCAGGCGCGGGCTCCGGCATCGTGCTCGGCGGCGAGGATTCGACAGGCCTCGGCGAACGAGACGCCGGTGTCCACCTCGTCCTGGGTCAGTCCGGTCAGTTCGGTGCAGAATTCGCTGACCGACGAGCGCTCGGGCCGAACCAGGATGCGGTGCTTGCCGATTCGTTCGCGCGCCGCGAGATCGACCACGGTCAGGCCGATCTCGATGATCTCGCTCACCGCGCCCGCCGGAGCGCGGCCCGACCAGCACGTCGCCTCGACATCGACGACGTTGAGCAGTGCCGCGTTGTCCTTCATTCCGCCGACATTAGGCCCAGCGAGGGCAACGGCTCCACCGAATTTCGGCTGCCCACAAGGTGGTTCACCGGGCGTCGACGAACTGTCCCAGGCCGTCGAGCAAGCGGTGCAGCCCGAATTCGAAGGCGCGGTCGGGATCGTATGCGGCGCCGTATTCCGCGCCCGCGGCGCCGCCCACGCGAACGGCGGTGGGAAACCGGGCCGGATCGATGACGTCCGCGAGCGCGGGCTGGTAGGCGTCCCACCACTGCTGGTCGGTGCGGCCGGTCTCGGCTTCGGCGCGGGCGGCGTCGACGGCGGTGCGGGCCGCGCCGCGCACGTAGTCGTTGACCAGGGTGACGACGAGGTCCATCTCGGTGTCGGACAGGCCGAGATCGTCGACCGCGCGCAGTTCGTAGTCGTACTTGGCGGTCAAGTTGGGTCCGGGGATGGGCCTGCTCGCGGCGATCTGCAGCAGCCACGAATGCGTCAGGTACATAGTCCGATTCGCGCGAGCGATCCCCTCGAGCCGCGCTCGCCAACCGGACGGCGCGTCGTCGGGCATCGGATAGTCGCGGTAGACACGGTCCGCGATCAGATCCAGCAGTTCGGCCTTGCTCGGGACGTATCCGTACAGCGACATCGCGGTGACACCGAGCTCCTCGGCCACGCGGCGCAGGGTGACCGCGGCGAGCCCGTCCGAGTCGGCGAGCCGGATCGCCGTCTCCGCGATGTCGTCGACGGTCAGCTTGGGTTTCGGGCCACGCTTCGGCCGCGGCGGCAGTCCCCACAGCAGCTCGATCGTGCGCTGGGGATCGCCGCTTCCGCTGTAGTCCATGCCCACATCATCTCCGACGGTCCGCGACCCGACACTTCGACCCTTGCGAATTCTCTACAACGTATCCTAATCTCGAATTACTTACTGCGTAGAGAGTTTGGAGTCGAAGATGGGCGACGCGATCGTCTGCGACCAGGTGCGCAAGCGTTACGGCGGCACCGCGGCGTTGGACGGGTTCGATCTGGTGGTGCCGCGAGGGATGGTCTACGGGCTGCTCGGGCCGAACGGTGCGGGCAAGACGACCGCGGTGCGGATCATGACCACCCTCACGCGGCCGGACTCCGGGGCGGTGCGGGTGGCCGGGCTCGACGTCGTGGGGGACGCGGCGCGAGCGCGACACCGTATCGGGCTGGTCGGTCAACAGGCGGCGGTGGACGAGGTGTTGTCGGGGCGGCAGAACCTCGAAATGTTCGGCCGCCTCTATCATCTCGGCGCCGCCCGCGCCCGCGATCGCGCCGCGGAGTTGCTGGAGTGGTTCGGCTTGGCCGACGCCGGTGACAAGCCGGTCGAGCGGTACTCCGGCGGAATGCGGCGGCGACTCGATCTGGCCGTGGGGTTCCTCGTCGCGCCCACGGTGCTCTTCCTGGACGAGCCGACCACCGGTCTGGACCCGCACAACCGCAACCAGGTGTGGGAAGCGGTCCGCGGTCTGGTCGCCGCCGGGACGACCGTCTTGCTGACGACGCAATATCTGGAAGAGGCCGACCAACTCGCGGCGCGGATCTCGGTGGTGAACCGCGGGCGCGTCATCGCGACCGGAAGTCCGCGAGAGCTGAAGTCCCAGCTGGGTGGCGACCGGATCGACGTCGTCACACGGGACACCAGCGATCTGGGCGCGGCGGTCGATTTGCTGCGGACGCGGTTGCGCACCGCGCCGACGGTCGACCCCGACGCCCGCCGCGTCAGCGCCCCGGTCGACGACGCCGTCGCCGGGCTCACCGATATCGCCCAAGCCCTCCGGGACGCGCGCATTCCGGTCGAGGACCTCGCCGTTCGCCGTCCCACCCTCGACGAAGTCTTCCTGCACCTGACCACCGAGGAGTCCCGAGTATGACCATCTCCACCGCGCGAATCACCCCGTCTGTCAAGCCTTTCCGGCTCCGCGCACTGGGGTGGGTGCTGGCCGACGCCGGCACGATCGCCCGCCGCGACCTCGCGCACTGGCGGCGCAAGCCGGGCGCTGTCGTGACCAACGCCCTGGTGTTCCCGATCATGATCGTGCTCATGTTCGGGTATCTGCTCGGCGGCGCTATGACCGTCCCTGGCGGCGGCAGCTACCGCGAATTCCTGCTACCGGGCATGTTCGCCATGACCATGGTTTTCGGCATCGGCGCCACCATGGTCGCGGTCGGGTCGGACGCCGCACGCGGCATCACCGACCGATTCCGTTCCATGCCCGTGTCGTCGTCGGCCGTGGTGCTCGGCCGCGCGTGTGCCGACATGCTCGAGTCCACGGTCGCGCTTGCCGTGCTGCTCGGCTGCGGGCTGGCCATCGGGTGGCATCCGCGCAACGGGCTCGCCGACGCCGCCGCGGCCGTCGGACTGCTGTTGCTGCTGCGGTTCGCGTTCCTGTGGATCGGCGTCTATCTCGGATTGCTGTGCTACGGCAATCCGGAAGCCGTCACCGCCGTGCGCACCCTCGAATTCCCGATCGGCTTCCTCGCCAACCCGTTCGTCGCGATCGCCACCATGCCCGCGTGGCTCGGCGCCATCGCCGCATGGAATCCGCTGTCTTCCACTACGACCGCCGCGCGCGAACTGTTCGGCAATCCCACCGGAAACGACCACACCTGGATCGCCGAGCACGCGATCCTCATGGCCGTCGTGTGGCCGCTGGTGCTGATCGCGATCTTCCTGCCGTTGTCCGTCCACCGCTTCCGGCGCCTGAGCAGCTGACTGCCTGTCGATCGGCAACCTGGAAGGCGCGGGACAACAGGCAGCGCCGCCGGTGCTGGCCGAGGATTCAGGCGGATTTCGGCAGCCCGGCCAGGGCGCGGATCGCGTCCGTGAGCGAGATCGGGTGGTCGTGTTCGATGGCGGCCAGCCCGGTCTCCAGGAGTTGGCGCATCAGCATGGATTGGGTGATGCCGCGATCGGCGGCCGCGGCCTTGATCCGGGCGTCGAGGTCGATCGGCATCTTCAGGGACCGCGACACCATGATGCCTTCGGGGCCGGGCGTCGGGGGCAGCTCGACCGGTTCGTCGGTGTACTCCAGACGTGCGGCGAGAGCGGCCATCTCTTCGGGGGTGTCGGGCCATTCGGTGCTGCTCATCGCGTCTTCTCCCACTTGCTGAATTCCTGGAGTTGATTCGAGGTCATCGGCTGGGCGGCGACGATCTGATGATCGAAGCCGTCCGACGCCCGCAGGGTGACGATCAGCGGCCGCCCGTCGTCGGTGCGCCCCCAGATCGTCAGCGCCGTCAACCCGGTAGTCGGATCGACGCCACGTCGCGGCCAACGACGATCGGCATAGAGCACCTCGATCACCTCGTGGCGCTCGATCCCGGCCAACGCCAGAACCGTGACAATGCCGTACCACCACTCGTAGGCCACCTCTCGATCCTACCGTGCCGGTACCACGCGCGTGGTACCTCCTGTTCGAACCCTGGAATCAGCGGTCTGCGGCGGGCCGGTGATCACCGAGGCGGGCCACTGTCGAACGTGGTCGGATTGGCCCGCTGAGGCCAGCCACTGGTCAGGGGATGAGCACGACTTTGCCCATGGTGGCGCGAATTTCGATGGCGCGGTGTGCGTCCGCCGCGTCCGCGAGGTCGAAGCGGTGCAGCGCGGGGCGCAGGCGCCCGGCGGCCGCCTCCGCCATGGCACGGTCCTCGAGGACGCGGATGTCACCGCCGACTCGCCGCAGCATCGGCGGCCCGAGCACGACCTGCGAGGTGATGCCCCGCTCGGCCAGCTCGTCTTCGGTGAAGGTCAGTGCCGTGCCGTCGTTCGGTCCTTTTCGGGCGAAACCGTAGACCAGGTGGCTGCCGCCCTTGGCGAGGAGATCGACGGCGGCCTTTGCGGTTTCGCCGCCGACGGCGTCGAAGACGAGGGTCGCGGCACGGTCGCCGAGCTGGGTGCGCACCCGTTCGGGCCAGTCCGGCAGCAGGTAGTCGACGGCGATGTCGGCGCCGTTGCCGGTCACCCGAGTTGCCTTCTGCGGACCGCCCGCGAGCCCGACCACGGTGGCGCCCACCGCTTTCAGATATTGCACCAGCAGGGTTCCGATGCCGCCCGCGGCCGCGGTCACCACCGCGACGCTGTCCGGACCGACGTCGGCGAACTGCAGGATGCCCATCGTGGTCCGCCCGGTGCCGATCATCGCGACCGCCTCGGCGGGGCCAAGATTCTCCGGAATCCGGTGCAGGCGAGCCACGTCCACGACCGTGAGCTCGGCATACCCGCCGGGCGCCGAACCGAGATGCGCGACCACCGGCTTCCCGAGCCAGTCCGGGTCGACGCCCGCGCCGACCCGATCGACCGTGCCCGCGACCTCCCGGCCGGGCACGGTCGGCAACTCCGGTGCCGGATAGGGTCCCGGCATACCGCGGCGCAGCGCGGTGTCGACGACGTGTACCCCGGCCGCGGCGACCGCGATGCGGACCTGGCCGGGCCCCGGTTCGGGATCGGGGAGGGTGTCGTAGCGGAGATTCTCGGCGGGCCCGAAGGCGTGCAGTCGGATCGCGTGCATGGTGCTCACCCTGCAACCTCGAGCGAGGTTGGGGTCAAGCCGTGCGGTGCCGGACCCGCGCGGCGAATCCGTCGCACAGCGCGTCGAGACCGGAGAACAACAGGTCCTCGGAGGTGAGATCGCTGACACCCGCGCCTTGCAGCTCGGCGAGGGCGGCGGGGACCGGTCCGTTCGGCGTGCCCTCCAGCAGCGCGCGCAGCCCGTTGTCGCCGTCGGTCTCGATGCCCTTTCGAGTCATCAGCGCCGAACTGACCTGCGGCAGGGTCGCGCCCGAGATGTAGTTCCACACCGAGAACGCCATCTGCATGGCCTCGCGCGGAGTGACGTCCAGCTCACGGAAGCCCTCGACCAGCCAGGCGAGGCAGGCCATGCTGTGCGGGCCGAAGCTGTAGCGGGGCATCGCGAAGGTCAGGATGACCCAGGGGTGGCGCTGGTAGAGCTCCCAGTCGATCTCGGCTGCGATGTGGACGCGGTCGCGCCAAGTCCAACCCTGCCCTTCGGTCGACGGATAAGGGTGGCGGCGGGTGACTTCGTCGGTCATCGCCGCGATGAGTTCGTCCTTGTTGGCGACGTGGCGGTACAGCGACATCGCGCCGACGCCCATTCGATCGGCGATGCGGCGCATGGACACCGCGTCGAGTCCCTCGTCGTCCGCGAGGGCGATCGCGGTGTCGACGATGGCGACGCGGTTCAGCTTCGGCTCGGTCATCCCATGACTCGCTTTCGGCTCCGGGCCAGGATGCGTACACTGTACCCGGACTCATGCGTACGGCGTACGCGACACGGGAGAGGAAATCGGGATGACAGACCTGGAGACAGTGCGGCCTGCGCACGGGTCGTCCGTCGCTGTCGGCTCACGGCGCGCCTGGCTCGGGCTCGCGGTGCTGCTGCTGCCGGTGCTGCTGGTGTCGATGGACATCTCGGTGCTGTTCCTGGCCATGCCCACGCTCACCGTCGACCTCGACCCGTCCGCGGCGCAGCAGTTGTGGATTCTCGACATCTACGGCTTCCTCATCGCAGGCCTGCTGATCACCATGGGCAATCTCGGCGACCGGATCGGACGGCGCAACATCCTGCTGATCGGCGCCACCGTGTTCGGCATCGCCTCGGTGCTCGCGGCTTTCGCGCCCACCGCGGGCGTGCTGATCGCGGCGAGGGCGCTGATGGGCATCGGCGGCGCGACGCTGCTGCCGTCCAGCCTCGCACTGATCTCGAGTCTCTTCCCCGACGCGCGCGAGCGGGCCGCCGCGATCGGCGTGTGGACGGCGTTCTTCGCGGGCGGCTCCGCGGTCGGCCCGATCATCGGCGGACTGCTGCTACACCACTTCTGGTGGGGCGCGGTCTTTCTCATCAACCTTCCGGTGCTGCTGGTCCTGCTGGCGTTCGGGCCGTTCCTGTTGCCCGAGCACCGCTCGGGAGCGCTCGGCCCGCTGGATCTGCCGAGCGTCGCGCTGTCCATCGGCGGCATCCTGCCGGTGGTCTACGCCGTCAAGCACGCCGCCTCGGAAGGCATCGACGCGGCGGGCATCGTCATCGGATTGGTCGGCGTCGCGGTGCTGATCGTCTTCGTGCGCAGACAGCGCACCCTCGCCGAACCGCTGCTCGACCTGCGGCTCTTCCGGCGCGCGCAGTTCTCCGTCGCTATCGGCTCCAGTCTGGTGGGCATGATGTCGCTGGCGGCGCTGAGCTATCTGACCAGCGTCTACCTGCAGTCGGTCACCGGCCGCGACCCGCTCGCCGCCGCCTTGCTCGGCATCCCGATGGCGGTCGCGGTGTTCATCTGCTCGATGGGCGGCGCCCGCGTCGGACAGCGGATCGGCGTCCGAGCCACCTTCGTGCTCGCACTGCTCGCGTCGGCGCTGGGCAACCTGATGTTGCTCGGTGTCGGTGTGGACGGCGGGGTCGGCTGGTACCTAGTGGGCTCGACCATCGCGGGTGTCGGATACGGCCTGGCGTTCACCCTGGTCTCCGATGTCGCCGTGTCGTCGGTGCCGCCGGAGCGGGCGGGCTCGGCGGTCGGCATCTCGGAGACGAGCTTCGAACTCGGCAACGCGCTCGGCCTCGCGCTGCTCGGCTCGCTCGCGGCGCTGGTCTTCCGTTCCGGCGGCGACTACGACTCGACGCTGGGCGAGACGATCCAGCACGCGGGCGCCGACGAGGAACTGGTGCACAGCGCGGCCGCCTCGTTCGTCGACGGCATGCACGTCGCGACGACCGCGGGCGCGGGGCTGCTGGTGCTGATGGCGATCGTGGCGTGGGTGGCGACCCGGCGGCCGACGCGCGCCGGGTAAGGCATACCTCCGGTCCGCCCGGCGCGGGCTGCGGACGGACTGCGTCCGGCGGTGCTGTTTCGGTGTACTCCCGCCTTCGCTCCGGCTATGCCCGGGCTCGTCACGGACTGCGTCCGGCGGTGCTGTTTCGGCGTAATTCCGCCGTGCGCGGGCTGTCGACGGATCGCGTCCGGCGGCGCTGTCGTCGGCTGTCTCGGCCGGTGTCAGCGGCCGAACACTCCGGTCAGTATCTCCGCGGCCCACCGGTTGACCGGTGTGATCACATTGCCGTGCACCCAGCGCAACGGACGCACGACCACGACGACCCAGACCGCGGCCAGGACGAGCAGCAGCGGACGCAGCACGGTGCGGTAGACGAAACGGCACGGCGCCACGACCAGCACCCCGACGATGACGGTCGCCACCCGCCACGCGTAGCTCAGCACCGCGCGCGTCAGCATCCACAGAGGACGCAGCACCCAGCGCCCCAGCTGCACCAGCGGCCAGACCACGCACCACTTGCCGAGCCAGTACACCGTCGCGAGCAGCAGGCCGACCAGCGGTTCCAGCACCGCCCGCCACAACCACGCCAGTGCGGGCCGCAACAGCGCGCGCCACAGCCAGCGCTCGATGGCCTGGCGCAGTGGACGCAGGAAATAGTCGAGCAGCAGCGCGACCAATGGCGTCAGCACCAGACCCCACAGCACGTGCTGCAGCACCCAGCCCCAGAGAAAGTCCTTGAAGAACAGCCAGATCGGACGGATCACCCAGTACCAGACGAATCGGGCCACGGGCGCGAGCAGGCGGGTGACGAAGTAGTAGCAGGCCGCGGCGAGCAGTCGCCCGAGCAGGCGCACGCCTTCCCAGAGCAGGCGAACGGGAACGAGCAGCACGATGGCGATCACCCTGGCGATCCAGGCGCCGATTCCCGCCGGACGGGAAGGTTGTGACGACATCGTCGAATCTTCCCGCACCGGCAGGGCCCGGCGCCGCCGGGTTTCTACGCCTAGTACCGGGTAGAAACCCCCAGCGCGCCATACATTGGTGGAGTGTCCGAGACCGAGCCCACCCGCGGGCGACCGCTCGCCGAACGGGTGGCCGCCAAGCTGCTCTACCCGCACTCGCGTCCGTCCGGCGAAGACCTGCGCGCCGCGGTCGCCGGACGCAACGTGCTGATCACCGGCGCCTCGCACGGGATCGGCAAAGCCAGCACGCGCAAGCTCGCCGCGGCGGGCGCGACCGTGCTGCTGGTCGCCCGGTCCGCCGCCGAACTCGAACGGCTGGCCGCCGAGATCGCCGCCGCGGGCGGCGTCGCGCACGTCTATCCGACCGACATGACCGACATGGAGGCGGTGGACCGCCTCGCCGCAGAGCTGCTCGCCGCGCACGACCACATCGACGTGCTGATCAACAACGCGGGCAAGTCGATTCGCCGTCCGATCGACGAATCCTACGACCGTTTCCACGATTTCACCCGGACCATCGACGTGAACTATCTCGGTCCGGTCCGCCTGCTGCTGTCCCTGTTGCCCGCCATGCGATCTCGGGGCAGCGGGCACATCGTCAACATGTCCACCTGGGGTGTCCTGATGCCGCCCGCCCCGCGGTGGGCCGCCTATGGCGCGTCGAAAGCGGCCTTCGACGTGTGGCTGCGCAGCGTCGCCGCCGAGATCGCCATCGACGGACTGACCACCACGTCGATCTACATGCCGCTCGTGCACACCAGGATGAGCGCGCCCACCGACTTCAGCCGGGTGCCCGGGCTCACCGTCGACGAGGCGTCGGACCTCGTCTGCCACGCCGTCACCGCCAAACCGTCCGACATCGCGCCGTGGTGGTCGGCGCCCGTTCAGGCCTGGACCGACCTCACCAGGGGCCAGGCCAGGCGTTTCTGGGCCCGCGCCTACCGTCGCGGCGACGCGTAAGCCCGGCATCCCGCGTCGAGCGAAGGCGAAGGTATTCGGAGAATGCGCGGCTGAACGTAGTCGGTCGGCAAAATCGCGTACGGCTGGAGCGGAGGCGAAGGTGCGCATAGGGTCGAGCGATGCGGCAGACAGGTGCGACGAGCCCGGCGACGCTGTTCGCCTTGGCCGACTCGCGGCTGCCGATCGGCGGGCACGTGCACTCGGGCGGCGTCGAAGAAGCCGTTGCCGCCGGACTGGTGCGCGACGTCGCGACGGTCGAGGCGTATCTGCGCCGCCGCGTGCGGACCTCCGGCCTGGTCGCCGCGTCGCTGGCCGCGGCGGTCTGCGCGGGCGATCTCGATCCGCGCCGCGCGGACGCGGAGGCCGACGCCCGCACACCCTCGCCCGCGGCGCGGTCCGCCTCCCGCGCACAGGGTCGCGGGCTGTTGCGGCTGGCCAAACAGGTGTGGCCACAACATGATTGGAACGAGCTCGCGGCACGCCCGCACCTGTCCACGGTATTCGGCGCGGTCGGTCGCGCCTGCGCGGTGACCCCGCGCGAGACGGCCGATGTCGTCGTCTACACCACGCTCACCGGCGCCGCCACCGCCGCCCAGCGATTGCTCGCGCTCGATCCCGCGGCCGTGGCCGCCTGCACCGTCCGGCTGGCCGAGCTCTGCGACCGCACCGCCGCCGAGGCGGCCGAAGGTCTCGCCGCCCTGTCGGATCCGCTGCAGGACGCGCTCGCCGAACTGCACCGGCACCGCGCCATGCCGCTGTTCGCCAGCTGACCGACGTTCCCGAGACAAGGAGATGCCGCATGCCACCGCACCTGATCGACAGTGAACCGCACCATCATTCGCACGACCGGCCGAAGCGGGCGCGGACGGCGGGGGAGCCGCTGCGCATCGGGATCGGCGGCCCGGTCGGCTCGGGCAAGACGGCGCTGGTCGCGGCGCTGTGCAGGCAGCTGCGCGGGGAACTGTCGCTCGCCGTGCTGACCAACGACATCTACACCACCGAGGACGCGGACTTCCTGCGCCGCCACGCGGTGCTGCCGGACGAGCGCATCACCGCCGTGCAGACCGGCGGCTGCCCGCACACCGCCATCCGCGACGACATCACCGCCAACCTGGACGCCATCGACGACCTGATCGCGGCCAACCCGCCGCTGGATCTGATCCTGGTGGAATCCGGCGGCGACAACCTCACGGCGACGTTCTCCTCCGGCCTGATCGACGTGCAGATCTTCGTCGTCGACGTGGCGGGCGGCGACAAGGTGCCGCGCAAGGGCGGCCCCGGCGTCACCTTCTCGGATCTGTTGGTGGTCAACAAGACCGACCTCGCCCCGCTGGTCGGCGCCGACCTCGGCGTGATGGAGCGCGACGCGGCGAAGGTGCGCGAGGGCAGGCCGACCGCACTGCTCTCGCTGACGGAGGACCCGGCCGCGACCCCGGTGCTGGCCTGGGTGCGCGAACAACTCGCCGCAGCCGCGCGACACGATGCCGCGCCGAGGGAACCGGACCGCGGCGCGGGAGACGCGGCGACCGTTGCGCACTGACCTCAGGATCGTCGCGACGGCGGACGCGCTCCCGGAAATCCACGCGTCCGGCGGACTCGCCGCGCGCCGAACCGGTCCGCATACCGTGCACTTGGTCGGCACGGCCGCCACCCCGCTGGGCGGCGACGAACTGCACATCTCGGTGACGGTGGGCCAGGGAGCCCGGCTCGCCGTGCGCTCGGTCGCGGCGACCATCGCGCTGCCCGCCGCCGCGACCCGAATCTCGTTCGCGCGCTGGCGTTTCGAAGTCGCCGAAGGCGGCGACCTGGACGTCGAGACGGAACCGCTCATCGTGGCGGGCGGCGCGGACCACCGGGCGGTCACCACCGTTCGGCTCGCGGCCGACGCCCGTCTCCGGTTACGCGAACGGGTGCAGATCGGACGTGCCGGGGAGGACCGAGGTGCCTGGCGCGGCGACCTGATCGCCGACCTGGACGGCCTTCCGCTGCTGCGCCACCGTCTCGGACTCGGCTGCGCCGCCGCCACAGACGATGCCCTCTCGGCGTCGCGCGCCCTGGACAGCGAACTCGTCTACCCCGATGATCGGCCGGTCGAAACCTTCGGACTCCATGCGACGCGCCTGCCGCTCGCGGCGGGCGGAAGCCTGTTCACGGCGGTGGGCGCGCGGCTGAGCGCCACGACGAGCCCGCGAACCCTGAGCGACGCGGCGGTTTCGGCGCCCGCCACCGCGTGACCCTCTCGCGTAACGCGAGAAGCCGCAGTGCTCTTCAGTGCCTGAGGAACCCGGTCGCTCGCGAAATCGAAAGGGCGGGGCTCCGACCTGATGTCGAAACCCCGCCCTGTGCTCTGACTTCCGGCAAACCTTTCGTGGTGGCCGGAAGCGCCTTCCGCGCGTTCAGTCGCCGACTACCCGCGAAGGGGCGTTGAAGGCGGAGACCGCGCCGACAGCGGCACCGGCGGCCGCGCCGAGGGCGGCTGCCGGAATGGTGATCGCCGCGGCGCCGACCGCCGCACCGAGCGCCGGACCCGCGACGAGGCCGACCGGCATCAACGCCAGACCGGCCACCAGACCGACCGCTGCGCCGGTCATCGCCGAGGTGAGCGCCAACGGCACCGCCGCGCCGGCACCCGCCACCGCGCCCATGGCCGCGGTGCCGACGGTCTGACTGGCGATGCGGTCGGACCGGCTGCGCTCCATGCCGATCGAGTCGAGGAACGTCGCGAGATTCGCCTCGACCATGGCGGAGTTGTCGTTGATCTGGATCGCCTGTTCGGTGTTGATCCAGTCGGGTGTGGGAACCGTGACGTCACCGAAGCGGAACTGACCCGGCGGCGGTGCGATCGGCGGAACCGGTGCCACCGGGACCGGCGCGTGCAGCACACCGACCGGCGCGAGGTAGCTTCGATCCGGCGCGGGCCGCGACCACTGCAGCGAACTGAGGGTGTTGTCGGGAATATCGAGACCCTCGTACGGAATGGTGTTGGGCGCGTCGGCCGCGGGCCACTGCGCCGGCTGATCGGGCTGGGTGACCGGATTCGTCTCCGCGGGCGCGGCATTGGCGGTTCCGGTGCCGACGAGCGCCAACACCAGGGGGACAGCACCCGCCGCGACCATCGAGCCCACCTTCTGCCGCTGCGGGTTGGGAGCTCTGTGCTTGCCTGTGGCCATACTCACCTTTCTTCGTAGCTGACATGCTCGACGTTCCACATTCGGACCCGCGGGCCGCACGGATTGGTGGAAACGCGCACACGACAGGCGAGTTGGCGTTGCTTGATGATTGCTGGACACGCGAAAACCCCGCCATTCGACCGCTGATCGAATGGCGGGGTGATGTCATCCCCGCTGGACAGGAACTCCGGGAAAGTTAGGAGACCGCGCGGTCTGTCGCCGCTTTGCCCGGCGCGCGACCGTTGCTCGCGGGCGGCGCGCCGAGCGCGGCCGCGAGTTCGTCGGCCTCTTCCTGATCCTCGTTGACCTGTTCCAAGGCGAGCCGCGCGAACACCCACTGCTCGGTGGCGGCCATCTGGCCGCGGGTGCGTCCGAGGAAGGTGACGAACCACTGGATCACCGTGATGATCCGGCTGCGGTAGCCGACCAGGTAGTACAGGTGCAGCGCGAGCCAGGCCAGCCACGCGATGAAGCCGCCGAACTCCAGCTTGCCGACCTGGCAGACGGCGCTGAACCGCGACACGGTGGCCATGCTGCCTTTGTTGAAGTACTTGAACGGCTTGCGTTCCGCGGGCGCCTGGCCCTTGAGCCCGGCCTTGATCTGCTTGGCGGCGTAGGTCGCGCCCTGGATCGCGCCCTGCGCCTGACCCGGCACGCCGGGCACGGCCATCAGGTCGCCGACCACGAAAACGTTGGGGTGGCCCTTGATGGTGAGATCGGGTTCGACGACGACGCGCCCGGCCCGGTCCACCTCGGTGCCCTCGGAGCGCTCGGCGAGCATCTTGCCCAGCGGGCTCGCCTGCACGCCCGCCGACCAGACCTTGCACGCGGATTCGATCCGGCGGATCGTGCCGTCGGCGTCTTTCACCGTGACGCCGTGCGCGTCGATGTCGGTGACCATGGCGTTGAGCTGGATCTCCACACCCATGTTCTCGAGCCTGCGCTTGGCCTTGCCGCCCAGCTTCGGGCCCATCGGGCCGAGCACCGCGCCCGCGCCCTCGATCAGGATGACCCGCGCGTCGCGCGGATCGATGTTGTGGAAGGTGCCCTCGAGCGTGCGGTCGGCGAGTTCGGCGATCTGCCCGGCCAATTCGACGCCCGTCGGTCCGGCGCCGATGACGACGAAGGTCAGCAGCCGGTCGCGCAGTTCCTGGGTGGTCGCCAGTTCCGCGCCCTCGAACGCGCCGAGGATGCGGCCGCGCAGTTCCAGCGCGTCGTCGATGGTCTTCATGCCGGGGGCGTAGGTGGCGAACTGGTCGTTGCCGAAGTACGACTGCTGCGCGCCGGTGGCGACGATCAGGCTGTCGAACGGCGTGACCGTGTTCTGGTTCAGCAACCGTGAGGTGACCGTCTTCTCCGCTAGGTCGATGTCGATCACGTCGCCGAGCAGCACCTGGGCGTTGCGCTGCTTTCTGAGCACGAGCCGGGTCGCTGGCGCGATCTCGCCGACCGAGAGGATGCCGGTGGCGACCTGGTAGAGCAGCGGCTGGAACAGGTGCGTGGAGGTCTTGGAGATCAGGGTGATGTCCACGTCGGCGCGCTTGAGGTGCTTGGTGCCGAACAGGCCGCCGAAGCCCGAGCCGATCACCACGACCTTGTGACGACGGTTCTCGACAGACTGAGTGCTCATCGTCCTGCTCCTCGACAATCGGGGGGCTCGTTCCCCCGCGAACGGTTACCGACAACGTTCAACCGTAGTCGGCCCGCCCTGGACCGTCACGACGAGATCCCCGATCCGGGCGTGTGGTGCGGTGAAGCCTCACCGTCGGCGGGCCGCGGAAGTGAAGGTCACGGCGCCCGATCCGCCTGAACGACTGCGAAGAAGAGAATACGATGAATGCTGTCGTTCAGGGAGGTGTGCGATGGTCGCAGAAGACCGGGTCGCCGTCCGAAAGCGCAGCGTGCGCGCCGCATCGGAGAACGCGGATCTCATCGACATTCCCCAGGCGAGCGTCATCGATCGCGTGCTGCGCAGGCTGCCCGAACGCCACCGGGTGCTGGCCGCCCCGCCGCGCGGCAGCACGACCGTTCCGGTGCACGGCGATATCGGGCTGCCTTATCTCGGCCGCGCGTTGCACTACATGCGGTGGGGGCCCGCCGAGATGGTGGACCGCCACCGCCGCTACGGACCGGTGGCGTTGAACACCTCGCTCGGCATCGACCGGGTGCTGGTGTCCGGTCCGGAGGCGATCGACGAGGTCCTCGGCAGCCGCCGCCGCGATTTCGGCCAGGGCTGGGACTACTTCATCGGCCCGTTCTTCCGGCGCGGGCTGCTGCTGCTCGAATTCGACGAGCACATGTACCACCGCAGGATCATGCAGCAGGCCTTCACCAGGGAACGCCTCGCCGCGCATCTGGCGACCCTGACACCGATAGCGCGGGCGGCGGTGGCGCGCTGGGTGCCGCCCGGCCGCGACCGGACCACCGTGCGGCTCTACCCGACCGTCAAAGAGTTGACGCTCGAGATCGCGGGGGAGACCTTCATGGCGGTCGACGTCGGCGCGCGGCGGCGCGACCTCATCGACGCCTTCGTCGACTGCACGCACGCCGGTCTGTCGATCGTGCGCCACCCGGTTCCCGGCGGGCACTGGCGCGCGGGCCTGCGTGGCAGGCGCGTGCTCGAGCAGTACTTCACCGAGATGCTGCCCGCCAAACGGCGCTCGCAGGACGCGGACTTCTTCTCCGGCCTGTGCCACGCCCGCAGCGAGGACGGCGCGGTGTTCTCCGACGCCGACGTGGTGAACCACATGATCTTCCTGATCATGGCCGCCCACGACACCACGACGACCACCGCCACCGCGGTCGCCTACTACCTGGGCAAACATCCGGAATGGCAGCGCAGGGTACGCGCGGAGGTGCTCGCGGTGGATGCCGAAACCGGCGACGTCGCAACGACCATCGCGGACCTGGACCGCCTGCACGATCTGGACCTCGTGGTCAAGGAGTCGCTGCGGTTGATGCCGCCGGTGCCGGGTCTGGTGCGCCGCGCCGTGCGCGACACCGAGATCCTCGGCCACTACATTCCCGCGGGCACCGCGGTCGACCTGGCCTATCAGGTCAACCACCTGCTGCCCGAGCTGTGGACAAGGCCCGAGGTGTTCGATCCGCTGCGCTTCGCCGAACCGCGCCGCGAGGACCACTCGCACCGGCTGGCGTGGCTGCCCTTCGGCGCGGGCGCGCACAAGTGCATCGGCATGCACTTCGGCACCTTCGAGGTGAAGACCCTGATCTCGGCGATGGTGCGCGAATACGAGTGGGAGATCCCCGGCGACTATCGAATGCCGTGGGGATTCACCACGATTCCGTTCCCGCGCGACGGCGCCCCCATGGTGCTGCGCCGCCGCGCGTGACCGCTGGTCAGCGACCGGCGAGCAGCATTTCCGCGACCTTGGTGTCGGTCTCGGCTCCCTCGGTGTAACCGCCCGCGTCGCCGAGCGAGCTCATGATCGCCAGCGTGTACCGCTCGTCGGGGCCGGCGAAGCCGACCGAGTTGACCACCCAGCCGCCCTGCTCGGCCGACCAGCCGTTCTTGAGTCCCGGCCGCATGCGGGCGCCCGCGCCCCAGACGCCCCAGTGCTGGTTGTAGTCGACCGAGCGCATCCGGTCGAGCAGGTAGTTGCGGTCGTCGGGGTGCATCCCGGTGAGCACGTGATCCATCAGCCGGTCCAGGTCGGCGGCGGTGCACTTCTGGAACGACCAGTCGGGGAAGAGCGCGGTGCTGGTGGGCTGCGGGACGAGCGAGACCATGCCGTTGGCGCGGAAGGCGTTGTTGTACGCCATCCGGTCGAAGCCGGCGTACTTGTTCCAGAGCAGGTCGGCAGCGGCGTCATTGGAGGTGGCGAGCATGGCCTCCAGCAGATTGCGGTCTTCCGGCGAGAGCGCGATGGCGCCGACGCGGGCGCGATTCAGCAGATCGGCGGCGATCGCGAGCTTGATGGTGGAGGCCGTCCACACGGAATTCTCGGCGTGCTCGTTCGCGTACACCCCGCCGGTCACCCGGTCGCGCACGACGTAGCCCGTGACGCCGGGGCGCGTCTTCAGGTAGGCGTCGACCGCGGCGATGCGACTGCTCATGTCGCAATCGAAGCCGGCCAGGCACGCGGCGGAGGCGCGCGGCGCGGCGGTACCGGGGAGCAGGGCGGGCGCACTCGGGATCAAGATCGCCGCGGCGGCCAGGACACAGGCGGATGCGGCCACGCGGGGAACTGTCCGGGTGGCGGCCATGGGGTAACGCACGAGGGACCACGATCGCACATCCGCGCCGCTGACGCACGTCTTGAGCTCGGCAGGAAGGTGTGTTAAGGCGACCGTTGCGCGCTTGTACCGCAGCGAGTTTCGTCGCGCCGCGATTCAGGTGAAGGCGGCGCGCAGTTCCTCGACGGTGCGTCCGTTGAGCCGATAGCAGTGCTCGAACGCCTCGGTGTGGCGGTCGCGCGGCCAGGTGTGCAGGACGACGGTGCGGCCGTAGTGGCGTGAGTTGACGAGTTCCCATCGGTCACCGATCCGGCGGACCGTGAAGCCGCCTCTCGGCAATAGGGGAATCACCATCGCATCCATGAACGCGAACCAGCCTTTCGATGCAGCTCTCCCGTTCCTCCCCGGACCAGCACTCTGGCACACGGGTCCGACGGGTCCGGCGTGACACGGCCGAGGATTCCGTTCGCGTGTGGCTCAATTCACTCGTCGACGGACGGGGCGGCGCGGTTGCGCGACGGTCGCTGGCGTATAAACGTGCAATGCCGCTGCACATCCACCGGGCCGAGCGCGCCGACGCCCTGGCGGACGCGCTGGCCGAACTGTTGGCGACGCCGCAGCCGGATCCGTTCGCGGCGGAAGTCGTCGCGGTGCCCGCCAAGGGTGTGGAGCGCTGGCTCACTCAGCGGCTGTCCGCGGTGCTCGGCGTCTCGGCAAGCGGCAGCGACGGTGTCGCGGCGAATATCCGGTTCCCGACCCCGGCGGCGCTGGTCGCCGAGGCGCTCGCGGCGAGTGCCGGTGTGGCCCAGGACGACGATCCGTGGTCGCCGCAGCGCACCGTATGGACTCTGCTGCGGGTGATCGACGCCGCGCTCGGCGAACCGTGGTGCGCGGTGCTCGCCCGCCACCTGGGCGGCGCCGACCCGTCCGGTCGCGACCACCGGATCGGCAGGCGCTACGCCACCGCGGCGCATCTGGCCGCGCTGTTCGACAGTTACGGCGCCCAGCGACCGGCGCTGATCGCCGAGTGGGCGGCGGGCGCCGACACCGATGGCGCGGGCCGTCCGGTCCCCGACGATCTGCTGTGGCAGCCCACGCTGTGGCGGCGGTTGCGCGCCGAGATCGGCCTGCCGAGTCCCGCCGAGCGATTGGACGCGGCCTGCGCCAGGCTGCGCGCCGAACCCGAACTCGTCGCACTGCCGCAACGACTTTCGCTGTTCGGGGTGACCCGGTTGCCCGCCGATCAGCTGGCGGTTCTCGCGGCGCTCGGGCACACCAGGGACGTGCACTTGTGGCTGGCACATCCGAGCCCGGTCATGTGGTCGGCGATCGCGCGGCTGTCGCCCGCGGCGTCCCGCGCGGCCGACGCGTCCGGGCGGTCGGTGCGTCATCCGCTGCTCGCCGGGCTGGCGCGGGATGTGCGCGAGTTGCAGCAGCGATTGTCCGGACCCGCGGCGGCCGGGTCGGATACGCACCTCTCGCTGTATGACGCGAATGTCGCCGGAGCGGAATCGCGGATCGCGGCCGATCGCACGAACGACGTGGTGCGGGCTGCGATCTCGGCACCGGGGGAGCGTGGTGTCCGGCAGTCGCCGACCTCGCTGCTCGCCGCGTTGCAGGCGGGCATCCGCGACGACGTGTGGCCGCCGACCGAGCTCGTCCCCGCCGACGACAGCGTGCGGGTGCACGCTTGCCACGGGCCGTCCAGGCAGGTCGAGGTCCTGCGCGAATGCCTGCTCGGCCTGTTCGCGGCCGATCCCACGCTGGAACCGCGCGACGTGCTGATCATGTGCCCGGAGGTGGAGGCGTACGCGCCGCTGGTGCGCGCCGCGTTCGGCTCGCGCGCGGGTTCCGGCGAAACCAGCACCGACGCAGCCCATCCCGCGCACTCGCTGCGGGTGCGACTGGCCGACCGCGGCCGCGGCGTGACCAATCCGCTGCTCGCGGTGATCGGCGTGCTGCTGGAGCTGGCCGACGGGCGCGTCACCGTCACCCAGGTGCTCGATCTCGCCGCGTCCGAAACCGTCCGCCGCCGTTGCGGATTCGACGACGACGCGATCGAGCGGCTGCGTGGCTGGGCCGCCGAATCCGGTGCTCGCTGGGGGATCGGGCAGCGCCAGCGCCAGGCGTTCGGGCTGGCCGATTTCGCCCAGAACACGCTGAACGGCGCGGTCGACCGGATCCTGCTCGGCGTCACCGCCGACGAATCCGCCGACGACTGGCTGGATCTCGCGCTTCCGCTGGACGACGTGGACAGCAACGACGTCGATCTCGCCGGTCGGTTCGCGGAGTTCGTCGATCGCCTCGCGGTGTGCCTGCGCGATCTGCGCGGTCCGCGTCCGGCGCACGAGTGGGCCGCTGTGCTCGGCCGGGCGCTGGACCTGCTCACCGACGTCCCCGACAGTCAAGCCTGGGTGCGCACCGAGGCGCGCAGGGAGATCGCCGCGGCCACCGAACACGCGGGCGCGGTGCCGCTGCGACTGGCCGACGTGGCCGTGCTGCTGTCGAGCAGGCTGGCCGCCCAGCCCACCCGCGCGAACTTCCGCACCGGCGAGCTCACCGTGTGCACCATGGTCCCGATGCGGTCGGTGCCGCACCGCGTGGTGGTGCTGCTCGGGCTCGACGACGAGGTGTTCCCGCGCGCGGGCGGCGTGGACGGTGACGACGTGCTCGCGCGCGATCCCCTTCTCGGCGAACGCGATCCGCGCAGCGAGGATCGGCAGCTGCTGCTGGACGCCGTGCTCGCGGCGCGGGAGAAGCTGGTGCTGTTCCACACCGGCGCCGACCCGGTCAGCGGCGCGCACCGCCCGCCGGCGATCCCGGTCGCCGAACTGCTGGACGCGCTGCGCGCCCACGTCGGCGCGGCGGGCATGGACGCCGTGCTCACCCGGCACCCGCTGCAAGGCTTCGACCGTCGCAACTTTCACGGCGATCGGCCGTTCAGCTTCGACACGGTCGCGCTGGCGGGCGCGCTGGCCGCGGGTCGCCCGCCCCAGTCTCGGCCCGTCTTCCTGCCGGAACCGCTGCCCATGCCGGAACCGTCGGATGTAGCGCTCGCCGACTTGATTTCCTTCGCCGAACATCCGGTGCGCGCCTTCCTGTGGCAGCGGCTCGGCCTGCGGGTGCCCGAACACGAAGAGGACATCGCCGACCGCCTGCCCATCGAACTGGACGGCCTCGCGAAATGGGAACTGGGCGAACGCATGCTGACCGCGCGGCTCACCGGCGCCGATCCGAACGGGCTGCGCGCCGCGGAGTGGCGGCGCGGCACCCTGCCGCCGTTCGGGCTCGGCGGCGCGGTGCTGGACGAGATCGAGCACACCGTGGACAAGCTGGTGCGCGCCTCGCTGCCGGACTACGAGGGACAGGCGAGGGCCGTCGACGTCGCCATCGATCTCGGCAACGGCCGTAGGCTCACCGGCACCGTGCCCGAGGTGCGCGGAGAAACGTTGGTGCGCACCACCTTCTCGCGCTTGGCCCCGAAACATCGCATCGCCGCGTGGGTCGCGCTGCTCGCGCTCGCCGCGACCGAGGACCGCTCCTGGCGCGCCGTCACCACCGGGCGCGGCCAATTCGGCCGCCCGGCATGGCGTTCCGTACTCACCGCGCCGGACGCGCCCGCCGCGGTGGCGATCCTGCGTGAGCTGGTGAAGCTGCGCGACGCGGGTCTGACCGAGCCGCTGCCCGTCGCCCCGGCCGCGACCGCGGCCTACGCCGAACGTCGCTTCCGCGGCGCGACCGCCGAGGAGGCCTTCGCCGCGGCCGAACGCGAATTCAACGGCGGCCCCAACGGTCCCGGTGCTTTCGGCGACCACACCGACCGCCACCTGCGCTACGTGTGGGGCTCGGCGCCGCGGCTGGAGCACTTGATGGAAGCCCCCGCTCCGGCGGGCGAGCCGGGGGAGAGCACCCGGTTCGGTGCGCTGGGCCGCCGCCTGTGGGCGCCGCTGCTCGGCGCGGAAAGCCAGGGGCAGCCGTGATCCCGACGCCGCCCCCGCGCAGGTCCCGACGCCGTCCCGGCGTGTCTGCGCGCGTTCCCGAGCGAACGTGGTGCGATTCCTCCGGGCGATTGTCCGGCGCCCGGTTCGACGAAATCCCTGTGCGGGGCGAAAGGCGGTGTGTCGCATGACCGTTCAGGACACGGTCCGCGCCCCGTCGGTGGAGGCGATCGCGTCGTTCGACCCGTACGGCCCGCTGCCGACCGGCACCACGGTGCTCGAGGCCAGCGCGGGCACCGGCAAGACGCACGCCATCGTCGGGCTCGCGGTGCGTTACGTGGCCGAGGCGGGGGTCGAGATCGGACAGCTGCTGCTGGTGACCTTCAGCCGGGCCGCGACCCAGGAGTTGCGCGAACGCGCCCGCGACCGGTTCGTGGCGGTGGCGGCCGCGCTCGCCGACGCGCAGACGGCGCCGGCACACGCCGACGACCTGGTCCGGCACTTGGCGGACACCGACGCCGCGGAAGTGCGGCGCAGGCGAGCCAGGCTGCTCACCGCGCTTTCGGATTTCGACGCGGGCACCATCGCCACCACCCACAGCTTCTGCCAGCGCATGCTCGACGAGCTGGGGCTCGCGGGCGAACACGACCCGGGTTCGCGCCTCGTCGAATCGGTCGACGAGCTGACCTGCACCGTTGCCGACGACCTCTACCTGCACCGCTACGCCCGCGCCACGCCGCCGTTCTCGCTGAAGGAGGCACACAGCCTCGCGCTGGCGGCGGTGCGCGACCGGCACGCCCGCCTGGTGCCGCGCGGCGACGGGACCGCGGGGGAGCGGGTGGCCTTCGCCGAGGCGGTGCGCGCCGAGACCGAACGCCGCAAACGCCTTGCGGGACTGCGCGATTTCGACGATCTGCTGGTGCTGCTGCACGACGTGCTCGCCGATCCCGACCACGGTCCGCGCGCCTGCGCCCGTATCCGGGATCGCTACCGCGTGGCGCTGGTCGACGAGTTCCAGGACACCGATCCGCTCCAGTGGGACATTCTGCGCCGCTCCTTCCACGGCGAGACGACTCTCGTGCTGGTCGGGGATCCCAAGCAGGCCATCTACGCGTTCCGCGGCGCCGAGGTGCTCAGCTACCTGGACGCGGTCGCGCACGCCGACCGGCGCAGCGAGCTCACCACCAACTGGCGCAGCGACGCCGGACTGCTCGCCGCGCTGGAGCGCCTGCAGGGCGGCGCCGCGCTCGGCCACCCCGAGATCACCGTCTACCCGGTCGCCGCGACGCGCCCGTGGTCGCGCCTGTCCGGGCCCGCCGAACTCGTCACACCGATGCGGATGCGGTGCCTGCCGCGCACCGGGGCGGGCCCGCTGAACAAGTCCGGCTTCCCGTCCGTCGGCCGCCAGCGCGCCAAGGTCGCCGACGACCTCGCCGCCGACATCGTGCGCCTGCTGGAATCCGATGTGCGAGTGACCGTGCCCGCGCCTAAGGCGAACGCGGACTCGGCCGCACAGGTGCGAGAATCGGTGCCGGACACCGACATCGACGGGGTCGTCCGCCGTCCGGTCGGGCCGGGCGACATCGCCGTCCTGGTGCGCACGCGCTCCCAGATCGATGTGGTGCGGGCGGCGCTGGACCGCGTCGGCGTCGCCTCGGTGCTGGCGGGCGGCACCAGTGTGTTCGGCACGCCGAGCGCCACCGAGTGGCTGTGGGTGCTGCGCGCGCTGGAACAGCCGCACCGTTCCGACCGCGTCCGTTTGGCCGCGTGCACGCCGATCCTGGGCTGCACGGCCGCCGACATCGACAGCGGCGGAGCCGATCTCGTCGGACGGGTGAGCGCGCAGCTGCGCGAGGCGGCCCGGTTGTTCGCCCGCGCCGGATTCGCCGCAGTCTTCGAAAAACTTTCCGCCGAAACCGGTCTCGCGCCGCGGCTGCTCGCGATCGAGAACGGCGAACGCCAGCTCACCGACCTCAGGCACATCGCTCAGCTGCTGGATCAGGTCGCGCTCACCGAGGGTCTCGGTTTGACCGCGCTGACCCGCTGGCTGGCCGACCAGGTGCGCGACCCCGCCGCGAGCGCCGTCGCCGACCGTTCCCGCAGGCTCGACCGCGACGCGGCGGCCGTGCAGATCGCCACGGTGCACGCCAGCAAGGGCCTCGAATTCCCCATCGTCTACCTGCCTTTCGCGTGGGACAGCGCCAAGAACCCGTACCCGGCCACGCTCCTGTTCCACGATGACGACGGCGCGCGCGTCCTCGATGTGGGCGGCCAGGAGGCCGTGGGCTACGCCGAGCGCAAGCTGCGCAGCGAGGCCGAGGAGGCGGGCGAGGAACTGCGGCTGCTCTACGTCGCGCTGACCCGCGCCATGTGCCAGATCGTCGCCTGGTGGGCGCCCGCCATCACCACTGCCGCGGCGCCGCTGCATCGGATGACCCTCGGCCGTCCCGACGGCGGTGAGGCGGTACCCGGCCGGGCCGCGGTGCCCGCCGATCAGCAGGCGGTGCCGATGCTGGCGGCATGGGCGGCCGCCGCGCCGGAGGCGATCTCGGTGACCGCGGTCGAACCGGCCGAGGACGTCGAGCCGCGGCGGGTGCGCACCGAACACTCCAGTGGTGACCTGGCCGCCGCGCGCTTCGACCGCGTCATGGACCAGCACTGGCGGCGCACCTCCTACTCCGCGCTCACCGCGGGCGCGCACGAGATCGCCACGGACACCGAGCCGGAGGACGAACGCGGGCCGGAGGACGAGCCGTCCGCGCCGCCCCTGGACGCCGCCGAACCGGCCACCGTGGCCGCCCCTTCCCTGATGAACGCGCTGCCCTACGGCGCGGAGTTCGGCACCCTGGTGCACGGCGTGCTCGAGCAGATCGACACCGGCGCGGCGGATCTCGACACCGAGGTGCACACGCGCTGCCGCGCCGCGGTCGAGGAATCGATGGCCGACATCGATCCCGCCGTGCTCGGCGCGGCGCTGCTCGCCGTGTTGCGCACGCCGCTCGGATTCGGTTGTCTCGCCGACCTTTCCCGCCGCGACCAGCTCGCCGAGCTGGAGTTCGAGCTCCCGCTCGCCGGTGGCGACACCCCGTCCGCGCGGGCGGCGACGCTGCGCGGCATCGCGGATCTGCTGCGCGAGCACCTGCCGCCGGACGACGACCTGACGTCCTACGCCGACCTGCTGGCGGGCCTGGACGACATCCAGCTGCGCGGCTACCTCACCGGCAGCATCGACGCCGTGCTCCGCGTCGCCGATCCCGACGGCACAACGCGTTTCGTCGTCGTCGACTACAAGACCAACCGCCTCGGCACCGGCGACCTGACCGTCGACCACTACACCAGGGAGCGCATGGCCGCCGAGATGCTGCGCTCGCACTATCCGCTGCAAGCGCTGCTGTATTCGGTCGCGCTGCACCGGTACTTGCGCTGGCGGCTGCCCGGCTACGACCCGTCCCGCCACCTCGGCGGCTGCCGCTACCTGTTCGTCCGCGGCATGGTCGGACCCGAGACACCGCTCGGCCGAGGTGTTTTCGACTGGACGCCGCCGGTCGCGCTGATCACGGCGCTGTCGGATCTGCTCGCGGGGGAGGTCCGATGACGTCGATTCAGTTGGCGCAGCGCGGGACCGGGCTGCTGCGGGTCTTCAACGAGGCCGGGGTCTTGTCGGCTGCGGACGTGCACGTGGCGCTGCGGCTCGGGCGGTTGGGGCGGGAGGAGTCCGAGGAGGTGCTGTTCGCGGCGGCCTTGGCCGTGCGGGCGGTGCGCTCGGGCTCGGTGTGCCTGGAGCTGAACCGGATGCGGGAGATCGGCGTCGACGCGGACGAGGACTGGGACGCGGGGGCGGGCGTCGACCCGGCGACGCTGCCGTGGCCGGACATCGCGGCGGTGACGGCCGCGCTGAAGGTCAGTCCGCTGGTCTGCGGAGGACCCGCGGGTCCGCTGTGCCCGCTGCGACTGGTGCCGCCGCAACGTGGCGACGACACCGGCCCGCTGCTCTACCTCGACCGTTATTACCAGCAGGAACAGACCATTCGGCGGGTGCTCACCGAACGCGCGGGGACCCATCCCAAGATCGACGTTCCCGTCGTACGCCGGGAACTGGACCGGCTGTTCGACAGTCCGCTGGGCGAAGGACCCGACCGCCAGCGCCTCGCCGCCGCGCTGGCCGCCACGCACTGGACCACCGTCGTGGCGGGCGGGCCGGGCACCGGGAAAACTCACACCATCGCCCGCGTTCTCGCACTGCTCGAGTCGCACCGCAGGGCCGATCCCAAGGCGGCCGCGCTGCGTATCGCGCTCGCCGCGCCGACCGGCAAGGCGGCCGCGCGGCTACAGGAGGCGGTCCGCGAACAGGCGGGCGACCTGGGCCTGCCCGAGCTGACGGCCGCCACGCTGCACCGCCTGCTCGGCTGGCAGCGCGGACGCCGCACCCGGTTCAAGTACCACGAGTTCAACCGCCTGCCCTACGACGTCATCGTGGTCGACGAGACCTCCATGGTGTCGCTCACCATGATGAGCAGCCTGCTCGCCGCGTTGCGCCCCGACACCCGGCTGGTCCTGGTGGGCGACCCCGACCAGCTCGCCTCGGTGGACGCGGGCGCGGTGCTGGCCGATCTGGTCGCCGGACCCGTTGCCGGCGAACCGAATCCGGTGCTCGATGAGATCATCGGCGCGGGCGGGCACGAGCCGGGCCACGACGCGGAGGCGCTCACGCCGTTGGAGCGAACGCGGCTGCGCGGTGGCATCGTCCGGCTCACCAGGGGGCGGCGCTTCGGCGGGCGGATCGCCGATCTGGCCGTCGCGGTGCGCGCGGGCGACGCCGACGCGGCGCTGGAGCTGCTGCGCGCGGGTGGTCCCGAGCTGTCGTTGTGCGCGCCGGAGGACACCGCGCCCGTGCGCGGGGACGTGGTGCGGGCGGCGCGGGCGGTCACCGACGCCGCGGTCGACGGCGACGCCGCCGGTGCGCTGCTCGCGCTGGAATCGCACCGGCTGCTGTGCGCGCACCGGCAGGGCCCGTTCGGCGTGGAGCGCTGGGACCGGATGGCCGCGGACTGGGCGGCGGCCTCCGGCGCGGGACCCGACACACATTACGCGGCCTGGTATCCGGGGCAGCCGCTGCTGGTCACCGCCAACGACCACGAGGCGCGCATCTACAACGGCGACACCGGCGTCATCGTCCGCATGCCCGACGGATCGCTGCGCGCTGCCCTCCAGCGCGGCAGCGAGCCATATCTGGTGCACCCCACCCAATTCCCCGCGGTGGTCACGGTTTTCGCCATGACCATCCACCGCAGCCAGGGCAGTCAGTACGACACCGTCTCCGTCGTGCTGCCCGAACCCGAATCCACGCTGCTCACCAGGGAATTGCTCTACACCGCGATCACCAGGGCGCGCAAGCACGTACGCATCATCGGCACCGACGAGGCGATCCGCGCCGCCGTGGACCGCAGGGTGCTGCGCGCCAGCGGCCTCTCCCGGCGCGAGACCCGCTGACTGGTACGCACCAGAGCAGGTTGCGCAGTGACGTCGAATCAGCTCAGCGAGAAGAGATCGGCCGCGTTGCGATAGCAGACCTGCCTCAACCAATCGTCACCGAGGTCGAGACGCTCCAGGGCTTCGATGGCGTGGCCGTAGCCGTAGGGGATGTTGGGGAAATCGCTGCCGAACAGAATGCGCTCACCGTACTCACGCACGCGGCCGTACTCGGTGACGGGGAACGGCGCGTCCGCCTCGCTGAAATCCGTCCACACCATCGTGGTGTCGAGGTAGACGCCGTCGTGCCGTTCCGCCAAGTCGAGGAACTGCGCGTACTCGGGGGTGCCCATGTGCGCGACGATCAGCCGCAGGCGCGGAAAGCGTCGCAGCAGTTCGGCGATCGGCTCTGGGCCGGTGAACCGGCCGGGAGCGGGACCGGAACCGCAGTGGATCAGCGCGGGGACCCCGGCGTCCTCGAGCAGTCCCCAGACCGGCGACAGCAGCGGGTCGCCGGGCGGGAAATCGCCGACCTGAATGTGCACCTTGAAGACTCGCGCGCCGCGTTCGAGCGCGGTGCCGACGTAGTCCGCCGCGCCGGGCTCGGGATAGAAGGTGGCGGTGTGCAGGCACTCGGGGGTGCGGGCGGCGAATTCGGCGGTCCAGTCGTTCAACCACGCGGCCATCTCCGGCTTGTGCGGGTACACCAGCGACGTGAACGCGCGAACACCGAAGTCGCGCAGCGTCTTCAGTCGCACCTGCTCGTCTTCGCGATAGGCGATCGGCCAGCTGCGGCCGGTCAGCGGACCCACCGAATCGAAGTACGACCAGACCTTGCTCAGCACCCGTTCCGGCATGAAATGGGTGTGCACGTCGATGATTCCGGGCAGGTCGAGTCGCGCGCGGAAGTCGGCGAGGTAAGCGTTGTCGTCGTCGATCACCGGAGGTCCTTCGTCGGGCGGGGTGAAGCGGGCAGTGCTCGCGTCATGCGCGGCTCTCCCGAGGGGGATAGAGGTTCTTCGCGAAATCGCCGACGCGCGCGATGAGCCGCTCGAAGAACAGCTCGGGATCGGTGCCGACGACGATGTCCGCGTTGGGTTCGCGCCCCCACATGCCCGCCCAGTCGGCCACCGTCGTCGCCCGCGTCAAGGTGCCGGTCAGCTCGACGTCGACGGTCGCCGGCCTGGTGCGGGCCAGGGACGGGTCGAGGGCCACCGCCGCGGCGAACGGGTCGTGCATGTGCGCGAGATAGCCCTGGTCGTAGGCGCGATGGAACTCGAAATAGAACCGCACGGCGTCGGACACATGGCGCACAACGGGATTCGACGCCGCCGAGCGGGTGCCAGGCACGTCGTCCTCCGACACCGTCTCCGCCGGGTGGCTGAGCGCGCGCTCGGCGAGCAGCGCCAGGTGCTTCGGATACATCTCGACGGTCTCGGTGATGTCGAGGGCGCACACCACCGGTCGGCGGTCCGGCGGGGCGGCGGAGAAGGCGTCGAACACCTCCTTGGCCGACTCGGGATCGACGTGCACGTTCCACTCGTTGGTCGGCGTGGTGTTGCCCGGATGGTTGAACGCGCCGCCCATGATGACCAACCGGCGCAGCAGCCGCGGCAGTTCGGGTTCGATGCGCAGCGCCAGCGCGAGATTGGTGAGCGGACCGGTGCACAGGCCGACGATCTCGCCGGGATGTTCGCGGGCCAGCGCCACCCACATCTGCGCGGCCGTGCGGTCGGAACACGCGCGTCGGGTCGCAGGCAGCTCGGCGTAGCCGACGCCCTGCGGGCCGTGGGTGTCCTCGGTGGTGCGCAAGGGGATGGCGAGCGGTTCGGCCGCGCCGAGGGCGACCTCCATCTCCGGCGCCCGGCATACATCCAGCCACGCAAGATTGTTCGCGGCGACCTGGGCGGCGGACACATTGCCCGCGGTCGCCGCGATACCGAGGATTTGGGCCTCGGGGGAGGCCAGCAGGTACAGCAGGGCCAGCGAATCGTCGATTCCGGTATCGACGTCCACGATCATCTTCTGCCGCACGATTCGACAGTAATCGACGCCGCCGGGTGCGGTTCGTCCAGTGTCCGACGCATGGCCGGAGGGGCGCCGCGACGCTCGGGCAAACGTACTGATTGTACGTACGTCTAGAACATCCGTCTGAGACGTGCGGTAGCCTGGTCCGCATGGGAAACCGTGAAGACCTTTTGGCCGGAGCCCGCAAGGCGATCATGGAGCGCGGCGCCGCCAAGACCACCGCCCGCGACATCGCGAACGCGGCCGGGGTCAGCCTGGCCGCCATCGGCTACCACTTCGGTTCCAAGGACCGGTTGATCACCGAGGCGCTGGCCGAAGCCCTCGGCACCGGCATCGGCGACAGCATGGGTGAGCTGATCGCGGCGACCGAGGGGCGTCCGATGTCCGAAGCGTTCGCCTCGATGATCGATGGACTGCCCGCGGTGTTCGCCGCCAATCGCGAAGGCATGCTGGCCAGCATGGAGAATCTGCTGCGCATGGCCCGCTCGCCGGAATCGCGGCGGTTCATGTCCGAGAGCCTCCCGCAGGCGACCGCCGACCTCGCCACCACCCTGCGCGAAACCCACCCGCACTTGACCGAGCGGCAGGCCGAAGCGATCGGCGAACTCTACTTCGCGCTCACCCAGGGTCTTTCGGTGCTCTGGTTGATCAGCCCCGACGGCGCGCTACCGAACGGCGCCACCCTGTCGACCGCCCTCGCGGCGCTGGCCGACGCGCCCGAAACCGCCATGTGAACCCGCTAGATCGAGAAATGGATTCGACGGGGAGCCAGGTGGTTGCACGCCGCGCAAGGATGCCACGGGCGCCGCATTCGTGGGTAATTCTTGCCGCCGGGGCCGTCACTCCTCGTGAGTCAACGGACCCGCGGGGATCTCGCGCAGCTTGCGGACCGACACCACCGCGATGGCCAGTGCGGCGATACCGGCGATGCCCGCGGTGATGTGCACTCCGTGCAGGAATGCTTCGCGCGCCGCCGCGAGCACGGATTCGCCGAGGGCCGTCGGCACCTGGGTCGACACGTGCACCGCCGCGCCCAAGGTATCGCGGACGGATCCGGAGTCCGCCTCGGAGAGCCCGGCGGGTAGCGAGGACGACAGGTCGCCGCGGTAGATCGCGATGCTGATGCTGCCCAGGATCGAAATGCCCAGCGCACCGCCGAATTCCGCGCCGGTTTCGGAGACGCCCGAGGCGGCGCCCGCCTGCTCGGGCGGTGCGGCGCCGACGACGAGTTCGGTGGTGATGCCGAAGACCGGCGCCAATCCCAGCGCGGAGATCACCGAAGCCGAGAGCGCCAGACCGTAGCCGCCGGACGCGCTGAGCTGCGTCATCATCAGCAGCCCGACACCGGCCACGGCCAGTCCGCCGCCGATCAGGTAGGCGGGCCGCACCAGTTGAACCAGCCGTGGCGCCAGCTGAGATCCGACGATGAACCCGATACCCGAGGGCGCCATCGCCAGACCGGCTGCCAGCGGTGACATCGCGAGCACCAGTTGGAAGTACTGCGCGACGAACAGGAAGTAACCGAACGCGACGAAGATGCCGACGATGTTGATCAGCAGCGCGACGCGGAACCGGCTCAACCGGAACAGACGCAGATCCAACATCGGATCGGCGCGGGTGAGCTGACGCCGCACGAACAGCACGCCGAGCGCCGCGCCACCGATCAGGCCCGCGAGCGCCGCCGCGCCGACACCGTCCTGGGCGATCTTCTTCATGCCGAACACCACCGCGATCATGGTGCCCACGCACAGCGCGGCGCTGATCGGATCGAGCCGCCCCGCCTCGGGGTCGCGGAACTCGGGAAGCACCTTCGGGCCGAGCGCAAGCAGCAGCACCATCACCGGCACCGCGAGCAGGAACACCGATCCCCACCAGAAGTTCTCCAGCAGCACGCCACCGAAGATCGGCCCGACCGCGCCGCCCGCCGAGAACGCGCCGACCCACACGCCCACCGCCACCGAACGCTGCCGCGGATCGCGAAACATGTTTAAGATCAACGACAGTGTGGACGGCGCGAGCGTGGCTCCCGCGATGCCGAGCAGCGCCCGGCAGACGATCAGCGCCTCGGCGGTGGGCGCGAACGCCGCGACCACGGAGACCACCGCGAACGACGCCGCGCCGATCATCAACATGCGGCGCCGGCCGATCCGGTCGCCGAGGGTGCCCATGGTGATCAGCAGACCGGCCACCATGAAGCCGTAGACGTCGATGATCCAGAGCAGCTGCGAGCTGGTCGGATGCAGGTCGGCGCTGATCATCGGCACCGCGAGGTGCAGCACCGTCAGGTCCATCGCGTAGACGAGGCAGGCGAGCGCGAGCACCAGCAGGCCCACCCACTCGGTCCGTCCGGCGAACGCGGGCGCCTCGCTGTGCACGCTCTCGTCGACGATGTCCACGGTGCGGGTTCCTTCCGGCGTGCCGAGGTCGCTAGCTGTCATGTCTGTGCAGACGACGGGTGAACTCACATTTCATCGCCCGCGCCCGGTCGAGCGCAAAGGGTTTTTCGTGGTCCGTCGGGGGCGCGTCGACGCCCGCTACCGCTGGGCCGTGTGGACGGCGATCTATTCGGTGGCGCGCGGTGGCGCCCGAGTCCTACAGTTCGGTGCGTTGGCAATCCGAAGGGGATAGTTAGGCTTGACCTGCTTCTTTTCTCGATATGTAACCAGGAATACACCAACGTTTCCGGGCCAGACGTCCAATCAGTTGAACGGCCTGGCGGTCGTCCGTCGCAGGTTCGTGCCCTCGGCGGGGCACATCGAAGATGGGAACGCGGGTGACCTGGGGATCTGCTCTGGCCAGCTGGTTACAGAGGCGGATTTCGCGCTTGGTTGAGGCGGATTCGCGTCGTGTGTGTCAGAGCGGCTTGATGCGCCCAAGGTCTGGGTGGTTTCACCGCCGCCCAGGCAGTGGTGCTCATGCGACTTCAGCTCCTCGGACAGGTGACGCGGCGAAGGGGTCGATGCCTGCGCCGACCCGCGTGTTGTGGGCAGCGAACGCGGTGTAGGACCGGTAGACGACGAGCATCGCCAGTCCCCAGGTGAATAGTGCGAGGGTATAGAAGAGGGTGTGGTTGGTGTCGTCGCCGGGGATCTGCCAGAAGTCGTAGATCGAGGCGATGGCCACGTTCAAAGCGGTAGCGGCGGCCACAGCCCCGGCGTGGGCGCGCTCGCCGATCTCCCAGAGCCTCCAGGCGAAGTAGCACAGGAAGCCGGAGGTCGCGAGCGCGGTGATCAGGAAGAACACCTTCCCAGGCGTGCCGATCTCCTGCGCATATTCCGAGAGAAAGAACCCGAGAATGGCGGCGAGGGCGAAAACGCCCACTTCGAGCCTGGCCGTCGGCTTGTACCCATGGGTGACGACCAGCAATCCGAGGACCAGGATCAGCGTGAACCCGATCGAGCGCGAGAACGCGTCCAGGAAGAAGGCGATGTGGAACATCGGGGAATCGGGACCGGCCATCGTCAACCCATAGATCAGGAAATTGATTCCCGACATGCCCATGATGATCCATTCAAGGCCGATCAAATAGTTGTGATGTCCTCGAATGAATTTCACGCCGCAGATGAGTCCGATGGCGAGCATCCAGATGTCTGCCGCCGCGAAGAGTACCTCGCGCATTCGTCGCGCCTCCTTGAATGTGACCGTGATCTCGTGCGGCTTCCACAGTGGCGGGCTTGCAGGGACGCCCACAACGGCGACGTGCAACCACATGTCGCGGCGGCTGCAACACATTGCACCACGAATCCATGTGGCATCGAATTGACCTATGAGCGGCGACGAGCAGGTCGGCAGCAGCGATGCTGATAAGTGCTGATCGACACACTTGCGGACCGAACGGCGGAGCCTTCATCTGCGACCCGACAACTTTTGAGCCCAACACTCCCCACGACCGCACCCGCTTCCGAACACACCGCTGAGCTGGTGCGCGCCATCCGGGAAACCGCGGGGCCCTACACACCGAGCAGGGAGCCGCCCTGCACCTGACAGGTGAGACCGTGATCGGTATCGACGTGGCCCGCAAGCTCTCCGATGCGTTGGTGCCCTTCTTGCTCGTGCTGTTCGGCCTGGCGATGGACTACCAGATATTCCTCCTGTCCCGAATGCGGGAGACCTACGTCAGCGGCAAGAACACGGCGCTGGAAGCAGTGCGCATCGGATACGCGGGCAGCGCCCGCGTCATCACCGCCGCGGCGGTGATCATGATCGCGGTCTTCGCCGGATTCCTGTTCAGCCACGACACGATGATCGGGCCGATCGGCTTCGCCATGGGCATCGGCGTGCTGTTCGACGCACTCGTCGTCCGCATGACACTCACCCCGGCAGACATGGCCCTGCTCGGCCGCCACGCATGGTGGCTACCTGCTCCACTCGAACGCCTGATGCCCCGCGTCGATATCGAAGGCGAAACCCTCCTCGAACCAGCTGCGCCGAATCCGAGCCGAAGGACGGCCGCGCTGCAGCAGCCAGGCCGGCATCGGGGCGCGATCGGACACTCGGCGACCGAGGTGTGCAACGTGCACCAGTCTCAGGTGCATCCGTGGGCACTACGCCGTGGTGGACACACGCCGCTGCAAGCAGAGTGGCAATACGCCGGCGGCCCCGAACCGCGGGTATCCCAGCAATCCGCGTCGGAGACGGAACTCCGTGGTGAACAACAACATCCGACCCCATAGCTCTGGGTGAGTCCATTCAGTCAAGACGAAGGTGAAACCATGGCATCGACGGCAGACAGTCAGTCACGGCTCTTGCGTAAGGTATCGCGGTCGACGGATGTGCGGGAAATCTTGCAGATCGTGGCAGAGGACGGGGCGGTGATCATCGGCGAATTCTTGTCGACCGATCAGGTCCGCCGGTTCAACGCCGAACTCGACCCTGCACTGGGAGAGGTTTCGGCGGGATCGCAGCATTGGAATCCGATCATGCAGGAGTTCCACGGCGCCAACACCAAACGCATGACAGGCCTGGTGGCGCAGAGCCCGACATTTCGCAGCGAGATCCTCGACGATGATCTCCTGCATGCCCTGGGCGAGGGAACATTCCGCGATCATCTGGGGGACTGGTGGCTCTCGACCGGGCAGGTCATTCAGATCGGCCCCGGCAACCGGGCCCAGTTCCTGCATCGCGACAACGAGAACTATCCCGCCTTCGCCGCCATGGGCAAGTACGCACCCGAGGTAAGCGCCAATCTCCTTGTCGCGCTGACCGATTTCACCGACGCCAATGGCGCGACCCGAGTGCTACCGGGAACTCATCTGGCCGACGACTTCGGTATGCGCGGAGATCCTGAGGAAACCGTCGCGGCCGAGATGAGCGCCGGTGACGCGTTGTACTTCTCCGGAAAGGTCTTGCACGGGGGCGGCGCGAACCAGACCCACGACCAGTGCCGACGGGCAGTCAGCATCGCCGTTCAGGCATCGTTTCTGACTCCAGAGGAGGCACACGCGCTGCTGATCGACCGAGACACAGTCCGCGGACTCTCCGTGCGGGTGCAGAAACTACTCGGGTTCCGCTCGCAGTACCCCGTGGGATCACCGGGCCTGTGGACAGCCGATGCCCACGAGATCGCTGATCGCCTGAGCCTCTGACACACCACGCTCGACGGGCCGCCATGGCAGTGCCAAAAGTGCCAGCGCGGCCCACCACAGCTCAACGAATCAGGAACCACCACATGCCTACTCACGACACCACCAACTTTCAGCCGACTCTCATCCGCGCCGTCGTCCTCGACGACGACGGCAAGATCACGCTCAGGGACGTCGATCTGGCGCCCCCGGGTCCCGGCGAAGTGCAGGTCCGGATCGTCGCGGCTGGGGTCTGTCACTCCGACCTGCACGTCACCGCTGGCGCATGGCAGGTGCCACAGCCGGTTGTCCTGGGGCACGAAGGCTCAGGGATCGTGACCGCGGTCGGTGATGGGGTCGATGACCTCGAGATCGGCGACCACGTCGTGCTGTCGTGGGTGCCCGGCTGCGGGCACTGCCGCACCTGCCGCGCCGGACGACCCGCGCAGTGCGCGCTGGTGGCGACTATCGTCGCGCCCGGCGGGGTGCTCTACGACGGCACGACCCGCTTGTCGGACGCGACCGGCCCCATCCACCACTATCTCGGAGTGTCCTCGTTCGCCGAGGAAGTAGTGGTCCCGGCGTCCGGCGCGATCAAGATTCGCGACGACGCCCCACTCGATGACGTCGCGATCATCGGCTGCGCCATCGCTACCGGTGTCGGTGCGGTCCGCAACACCGCGGCGGTCCGTCCGGAGTCCACCGTCGCCGTGATCGGCTGCGGCGGAGTCGGTCTGGCGTGCATCCAGGGTGCGCGACTCGCGGGAGCAACCCGCATCGTCGCGGTCGACATCGTGGCCGACAAGCTCGAACTGGCCGTCACGCTCGGAGCGACCGACACCGTCGATGCCGCCGCGGTGCCCGACGTGGTCGCCGCGCTCCGTTCGGCCGTACCCGACGGCTACGACTACGTGTTCGACGCGATCGGCAAGATCCGCACCACCGAGCAGGCCATCGCCGCACTCGGGCTCGGCGGCGCGGCCGTGATCGTCGGCCTTCCCGCCCAAGGCGAATACGCGACCTTCGATCCACTCGCGCTCGCCGAAGCCGACCAGCGCATCCTCGGCTGCAATTACGGCTCGTCCATCCCGCACCGAGACATCCCGGAACTGGTGGACGAGATGATGGCAGGCCGCCTCGATCTAGCCTCGATGATCTCCGCCCGTCGGCCGTTGTCGGAAGCCGCCGACGCCCTCGCCGACCTGTCCGCCGGCCACGCCCTGCGCCAACTCCTGCTCCCTGGCCAGGACGCCGTCGAAGGCTGAGGGACTACAACAGCACCCACCTATGGGAGTGGAGTGTGCAGCGTGCACCGCCTCGCCTAGGAAGACGGTGCACCTCCTCGTAGCCGGTGATATCGACCTGCCCGAAAACTGGCAGACGCTGCGCCACCACGAACCACCGGGGGAATGCGAAGGAGCGCCATCATGTTCGACAACCTGTTTCGGAGTGGGCAAGGTGACATCCCGGATATGCCGATTCCGCGACTCGGATCTGAACTCGAGCGGTTCGAGGAATTCGCCGTCGACTGTGTCGACCCGACACCGATACCAGCGAGCGAGGACTGGGTGCTGATCAGATCCGCATCATGATGGACGCCAACTTCGCCGAGCCGCCGGTCGCTGCCGCCGCATCGACCCACGTTGATGGACAGCGAATTGCCGGTCCTTCTCGCTGTCATGGGCAAATCCGGTCCAGACGGCCCGTGCCTGAGCCTCGCCGAGATCCGCACGCTGATCATCGACAGACGCCTCCCGGCACGCGTCACGGCGCGCCTGAATTCTGGGGGCGAGCGGTAGATGCCGTCGATGGCGCGAAGCATGGCAGGCGGGCGTGCGGACAGCTTCCCAGCCGGGACCCGTCCACCCGAGACCGAAACGTGGGCATTGCACAGGCCCGCCGTTGCCGACAATCGCCACAGCGGGGGAGTTGAGGCCGTCGTGGCGGTTCTCGGAGAGTCGGGTGCAATCGAGCCACCAATGGTGAACAGTGCACCCATGGAGGAACTGTGGCCCACGCCGAGCGAGCGGGTGTGTGCGCTGATGCGCGGCGTTGCCGAACGAATCCTGCCCACCACCGAGGAGCTCGTCGACGAAGTCTTCTCCGCCTCCCAGCTCAGAACCCAATACCAGTTCGTCGTCGAGGACCCGGTGCTCGCCGCCGGGGACCGGCGCATGCACAAGACGTATCTCATCCACTGGCTCACGGCGACCATCCAGAACCCTGGCCGGCGCGTTCCGCCGTGCGAGGATCCAGAGACTCTGAATTTCGCCCGTGACCTCGTGCGGCGAGGGCTGGACACCAGCGATCTGGGATCGTGGCGTGCCGGCCAGCGGATCTCGTGGAAACGGTGGACCGACGAGTGTTTCGCCGCGACCAGTGATCACGAACTGCTGCGTGAGACCTTGAAGGTATCGGGGTATTCGATCATCACCTTCGTCGATGACTCGATGGCCGCTCTGGCCGAATATGTCGAAGCCGAACGCACCGACCTCGCCCGCAGCGCCCACGCCGAACGGCACGCCACCGCGCAGCTGTTGATCGAAGGCGCCCCGATCAGTCGTGCGCGCGCTGAGGCGCGCCTGGGCTATGCCCTCACCGGCACCCATGTGGCCGCCATCGTCTGGGTGGACTCCACCGAACGCTCCGAGGTGCTCGAGGCGGCGGCCGAGCACGTGATGCGGGCCTGCGGCGCCAGTCGGCGTTTGACGTTGGTGGCGAGCACGAATGCGCTCTGGTTGTGGATTCCCACCGATCAGGTCCCACCGACGTCGATGCTGCAACCGAAGCTGAAAGCACTGTCCGGTGTACGGGTGGCGTTGGGCCGACCCGGACGTGACATCGAGGGCTTTCGCCGCACCCACCTGGATGCGGCCACCGCACAGCGAGTCCTGGCACGGCTGGGTTCGGCGCGCCAGGTCGTACGCTACGAAGACATCCAGCTCATCGCGGCCCTGTCTGCCGACATGGCCCAAGGCGAACAGTTCGTCACCGACACCCTCGGCGAATTCGCGACCGCCGACACCGTGCTGCGGGATACAGCCCTGACCTATGTGCAAGAGCGCTTCAACGCCACCAGCACGGCCGAGCGCCTGTTCACCCACCGCAATACCATCGAGCGCCGACTGGCCCGCGTCGACCGGCTGTTGCCGAAACCACTGGTCGACAACGCCACCAGTGTGGTCGCCGCACTGATGTATCTGCAGCTGCGCGACGACCGTTGACCATGTTGCCGCCGCCACCGGCACCGGCCGTGATGGCTGAACTCGTGAAATTCTGACATGCGCCCAGCCTGGCGCGTCGGCCACGCCGCCGTGCACCTTGATCCATCGCCGATGCGACACCGCACCACCCTCGCGCGGCCTACTCCGCTGAGCGGCGGCCGACGACTCGGTCATGACGGTCCCGGCTCCCAGTTCCGTCCGGTGAGACCCACCACGCACCCACCAACGGTGTGCACTGTGCACCTGTCCAGGTCTCAGGTGGGGGCACGGCGCTGTAGTTGGCGACGCAGAGCCGCGGGGAAGGTGGGTTAACGCCTAACCAACGGAAAATGGGGTGAATGTGATGAACACGTCGACGATCGTCAACGAAGAGTTCGACATCGTGATCATCGGTGCCGGAATCTCGGGAATCGGCGCCGCCCGCTACGTCACGAAAGCATTCCCGAACAAACGCGTCGTCGTGCTGGAAAGCCGCGACAATATCGGTGGCACGTGGGATCTGTTCCGCTACCCCGGTATTCGATCTGATTCGGATCTGCACACCTTCGGCTACGAATTCAAGCCGTGGAAGGACAGGGCCGCGATCGCGAACGCCCCACTCATCCGCGACTACCTGCGCGAAACCGTGCAGGAGAACGATCTCCAGAAGCTGATCCGCTTCCGACACCGAGTGACCTCGGCCGACTGGTCCACGACCGAGGCGGCCTGGACACTGCGGGTCCGGATCGACAATGGCGACCACTCGATCACCCACCAGCAGATCAAGGCGAACTGGGTCTTTGCCGCGACCGGCTACTACCGCTACGACGAAGGCTTCACCCCGCATTTCGAGGGCCGTGACGACTTCGGCGGCGACATCCTCCATCCCCAGCACTGGCCGGAGGGCTACGACTACGCCGGCAAGAAAGTGGTAGTGATCGGTAGCGGCGCCACCGCGATCACGCTCGTCCCGTCGATGGCCGCGGGCCCGGGCGCGGCCGAGCACGTGACGATGCTCCAGCGCACCCCGACCTATGTGATGTCGCTGCCCCGGGTGGACTCGCTGGCGCTGACACTGACCAAGCTGTTCGGGGAGCAGCGCGGCTACGCGCTGACCCGGTTCAAGAACATCTGGCTCGACCGTGGGGTCGTGAAGGGCCTGCGCATGTTCCCCCGGGCCGGGCGTGCGCTGATCCGCCGCGTCAACAAGCGCCTGCTGCCGAAGGGTTTCGACGTCGACACCCATTTCAACCCGCCCTACGATCCGTGGGACCAGCGGCTGTGTCTGGCACCTGACGGCGACTTCTTCGCCGCGATCCGCAAGGGTGATGCCTCGGTGGTCACCGACAAGGTCGTGCGATTCACCCAGACCGGCATCCTGCTCGAATCCGGTCGTGAGCTGCCCGCCGACGTCATCGTCACCGCGACGGGGCTGAACCTGCAGCTACTCGGGGGCATGGACTTGCAGGTCGACGGCACTCCGGTCAACCTTGCCGAATCGATCGCCTACCGCGGCATGCTGCTCTCCGGCGTCCCCAACTGGGCGATCGCGGTCGGGTACACGACCTCGTCGTGGACGCTGAAGATCAGCCTCATGTGCCGCTACTTCTGCGACCTGCTCGCGCACATGGACAGCCACGGTTACGACACCGCGGTCGCGGTGGCCGAGCCCGGCATGCAGACCCGGCCTGTGCTCGACATCAGTGCCGGCTACGTACTGCGGTCCCAGCACACCGTGCCCCGTCAAGGAACCGAACTGCCCTGGCGGATGGGACTGTCCTACCCCGAAGACGCCAAACTGCTGCGGGGTGCGCTGTTCGACGAAAGCTTGCACCTCAGCGCCAGCACCGACCAGCCCTTCGCTGGCGACACATCCACTCTCGGGCAACTGACCGGCGCGGCACAGGAATCCGGCAATGTCTGACCAGTCCGAGGTGAGCACGGATCAGTTCACACGTCTGCCCAGCGGCATCCGTGTCTGCTATCGCGTCGACGGTCAGCCAGGCCAACCCGCGGTCCTGCTCCTCGGTGGTCTCGGTGAAGACCTGACCATGTGGTCCCAGCAGTTCGTGACAGCGCTCGTGTCCCGCGGCTTCCTCGTCATCCGGATGGACAACCGGGACAGCGGTCGGTCGACCTTCGTCTCCGATCCCGCCCCGGGGGTCCTGCGGCTGGCCTCGTCGCGCCCCCGCTCGGATGCCTACACCCTTACCGACTGCGCCACCGACTGCGCATACCTGATCGACCACCTCGGTGTCGGTCCGGCTCATCTGGTCGGGCGATCGATGGGAGGCATGATCGCGCAGACGGTCGCCGCCGCATTCCCCACGCACGCAGCGTCATTGACCTCGATCTACTCGACAACGGGCAACCCGGCGGTCGGGCGAGCATCGCTGAAGACGACCTTCATCCTTGCCACTCAGTCGCCGAAGACGAAACCGCAGGCGATCAAGGCGCACCTTCGCCTGACCGCCAACTTGGCGGGCGCGGGGTATCCCATTGATGAGCTCGCCGAGGCCGAGCATGCAGCTACCCAATGGGACAGAACAGCCGGTGACGGCGCTGCCGGGATGCAACGCCAGCTACAGGCCATCCTGGCGTCCGGCGACCGCACCGTCGAGCTGCGCACGATCCAGGTGCCCACGCTCGTCATCAACGGCGAACGTGACCCCCTCGTCGACCCCTCCGGGGGCGAGGCGACCGCGGCCGCCATTCCCGACTCCCGCCATCTCGTCATCGCGGGAATGGGCCACCACATCCCGGACTCGCTGGCCGACTTGATCGTCGAGCGCATCGCCGCGCACATCGACAAGCGCTGCGCCACACGGAAGCCACCACAGCGTCGTCGACGCACCACTGCCACAAGGCGATCTGGAGGAAACCGATGAACAAGACCACCGATACCCGCGCCGACAACGGGATCGAGTACTCCTCGTTCAGCGGCTGGATCGAACGGCCTACCGACTTCGCTCCACCGTTGGAAGGCGGGATCACCGCGGACGTCGTGGTCGTCGGCGGCGGGTATCTAGGTATGGCTACCGCCTTGCGCCTCGCCGAGCGCGGCGTCGACGTCGCACTGCTGGAATCGGAATTCTGCGGGTGGGGAGCGGCCTCACGCAATGCCGGATACCTGACCAATACCCTGGCCGGTGACGCACAGATGCTTGCTGCCATGCATCCCTGGCGCCTGCGCCGGGTCATCCAGTTCGCCGACGGCTCCGTCAACTATTCCGACGGGCTGATCGATCGGCTCGGCATCGACTGTGACTACGAACGAACCGGGAACGTGATCGCCGCCGTCACCCGGGGACAGCTCAAGCGATCACGATGGAACGCCCAGATCCTCGCCAACGCTGGAGCCGACGCCGAATTCGTCGACGGCAAAGAGTTCGGTCTACCAACAGCCTTTCTCGGCGGCATCTACGAGCGCCCGGGCGGACTCCTCAACCCCGGCAAATACGCGCGAGGCCTCCGAAGCGCACTCCTGAACTCACAGGCCAAAGTCTTCGAACACAGCCCGGTCGGATCGATCCAGCCCACGAGCACAGGCGTTACGGTCACCACCGCGAGGGGGCGTGTCCACGCCGAGCGCCTGGTGATAGCCAACAACGCTCATTCCCGGGACCTGGCCATCTCGCCCCGGAACATGACCGCGCCGCTGTGGGTCACCCTCGTCGAGACCGAACCGATCGACCCCGAACGGCTGCGCGAGACCGGGTGGACGAGCAGGGTCGGAATCTCAACCCACCACCTCGTCCTCGAGAGCTTTCGTATCACCCCGCGCAACACGATCATCTTTGGTGTCCGCCAACCCGAAACCGCCCGTGGCGTTCTCGGCGCCCGCACTCCGGACCCCGGCGTGGTTGCCGATCTGGTACGCGGATTCCGTGCTCGTTTCCCAACGTTGCACGATGTGGCGCCACAGCGTGCCTGGGGCGGGTGGATCGCGATGACGGCATCGTGGTTCCCGGTCGCCGGCGAAGCCGACAAGAACATCTACTACGCCGTCGCCTGCAACGGTCACGGGCTGGCACAGGGCCCCTACCTGGGAAGCCTGCTCGCCGACCGGCTCTGCGGCGACGAGGTTTCCGACGACCTCCAGGCAGTGTGGCGCGCCCGGCCACGGTTCGCTCCCTCGCCTGCTTCCAGCCCAACGGCAGTTCGTGCGGCGTGGAGGCTCGATCGATTCTCCGACCTCCTCGACCGCCGCGTGCGCTGACAGTGTTCCGCCGGCCGCACAGGCTCCGGCGCACTCCACGCTTCCGATAGACAAAGGAGTCACACCATGAGCGAGCAACTGACAGCCGACGTCGTCATCGTCGGTGCCGGGGTATCGGGTCTCACCGCAGCCCGCCGACTCCACCAAGCCGGACATTCCGTCGTCGTGCTCGAAGCCAGTGACCGGGTCGGCGGCCGCACCCTCAACCTCGATGTCGCCCCCGGGGTGATCACCGAGGGCGGCGGGCAGTGGGTCGGACCCGGCCAGGACCACGTGCTGGCGCTGCTGGACGAACTCGGCCTCGACACGTTCAAGACCTACGTCGAGGGCAAGTCGATCTATCTGCGCAAAGGCAAGAAGAAGCTGTACGAGGGCACGATCCCGCCGTTGAACCCGATGGTGCTGGCCGACTACGCCCAGATGCAGCTGCGTCTCGAGCGGATGGCGAAAACCGTCCCACTCGAAGCGCCATGGAACGCCCCCGAGGCCCGCCACTGGGACAGCATCACCTTCGGCCAGTGGATCGACGCGAACTCCTTCACCAAGGAAGTCCGGCTGCTGTTCAAGCTGGCCTTCACTGTCACCGACGGCGAAGACCTGCACAGCACCTCCCTGCTGGTGCAGTTGGCCCGCATCGCGGGCTGTGGCGGGATCGAGCACCTGGTCAACATCACCGGCGGCGCTCAGGAATCCCGGGTAGTGGGCGGCACCCAGCTGATCTCGCTGCGCATGGCCGAAGCCCTGCCCGGAAAGGTCGTACTCGATTCGCCGGTCTCGCAGATCACCCAGGACAGCACCGGGGTTCTGGTGACCTCCGCACGTGTCGACGTTCGAGCCGACCAGGTGATTGTCGCGATGGCCCCCTCGGACGCCAACCGCATCCGGTTCGCGCCGGACCTGCCCACGCGCCGGGCCATGCTGCAGCGTCGCTGGTGCAACGGCACCGAGAGCAAACTGTTCGCCATCTACGATCGGCCGTTCTGGCGGGACCAAGGATTCAACGGCCAGGCCATCACCGACCTGCGGGTCGCCAACTACGTCGTCGACAACTCCCCGCCCGACGGCAGCGTCGGGATCCTGCTCACTTTCATCGGCACCGCCGGATCCGGATACGGCCTGCACTGGAGCGATGAGATCCTCGACAACCCGGAGGTGCGCCGCGCGATGTTCCTGGCCGACCTGCAGACCCTGTTCGGGCCCGAGGCGGCCCACCCGAGGGCCTATCTGGAGAAGGACTGGACGCACGAACCGTGGATCAGTGGGTGTGTCAGCTCCCGCCCGCCCGGTGTGATCACCCAGTACACAGACGCCGACCGCCGACCGGTCGGGCGCATCCACTGGGCCGGCACCGAGACCGCCGTCGTGAACCAGGGCTACATCGACGGCGCGGTGAGTGCGGGACAGCGAGCGGCCGAAGACGTCGGCCGCGCACTGTCGCAGAACACGCCGACCTCGCCCGCGATCCCGGCCACCACTGCACAACACTGAGAGGGAATCATGTCGATCGCGCTGTTGCGCAACTACATCGATGGCTCGTTCGTGGCCTCGGTGTCCACCGAGGCGATGGACCTTGTCGATCCGGTGGACGAGCGGGTGGTGGGCCGAGCACCGATCTCGACTCGTGAGGATGTCGAGGCAGCGGTCGCCGCCGCGTCACGAGCGTTTCTCACCTGGGGTAAAACCACCCCGGCCTTCCGGCAGGCGGTGCTGTTGAAACTGGCCGACGCGATCGAGGCGCACAGCGACGACATCGTCGAAGCTCAGCGCCGCAACACCGGTCAGCCGCGGGCGGTCATCGCGACCGAGGAGGTGGCAGTGGCCGCCGACCAGCTGCGCTTCTTCGCCGGAGCTGCCAGATTGCTCGAGGGAAAAGCCGCCGGCGAGTACATGGAGGGATTCACCTCCTACGTGCGGCGGGAACCGATCGGGGTGGTCGGGCAGGTGACGCCCTGGAACTACCCGTTCATGATGGCGATCTGGAAGATCGGACCGGCCCTGGCCGCCGGCAACACCGTCGTCCTCAAACCCAGCGACACCACACCCGAAAGCACCCTGGTCCTCGCCCGGCTGAGCAAAGACATCCTGCCCGACGGGGTATTCAATGTGGTACTCGGTGACCGCAGCACAGGCGCGGCACTGGTGTCGTGTCCCGCTCTCGGCCTGGTCTCGATCACCGGATCGGTGCGGGCCGGGGTCGCTGTCGCGGCCGCGGCGGCAGAGCAGGTCAAACGCGTACACCTCGAACTCGGCGGCAACGCACCAGCGGTGGTGTTCGCCGACGCCGACATCGACAAGGCGGCAGCCGGCATCGCCGAAGCGGCCTTCTTCAACGCCGGACAGGACTGCACCGCCGCAGCCCGGGTCCTGGTCCACCACATCGTCCACGATCAGCTGGTCGAGACGCTGGTGAAGAAGGCGGAGACCCTGCGGCCGGGACTGCCCGAGGACCCGAATGCCTTCTACGGCCCGTTGAACAACATTGACCACTTCACCACGGTCACCGACAAACTCGATGCGCTGCCGTCGCACGCCCGGATCGTCACCGGCGGCAAACGTGTGGGAGACCAGGGCTACTTCCTCGAACCCACCATCATCACCGGTGTCGGTCAGCACGACGAGATCGTGCAGCAGGAGACCTTCGGGCCGGTGCTGACCGTGCAGTCCTTCGCCACCGAGTCCCAGGCCATCGACTACGCCAACGACGTGCACTACGGCCTGGCCTCGAGCGTGTGGACTCGCGACCACGGCACCGTCGAACGACTCACCCGGGCACTGGACTTCGGCGCGGTATGGGTGAACTGCCACATCCCGCTGGTCGCCGAAATGCCCCACGGGGGATTCAAATACTCCGGATACGGCAAAGACCTCTCCGCCTACAGCGTCGAGGAGTACACCCGGATCAAGCATGTGATGAGCACCCTCCACTGACACCTGGACAGCCCGGCCCCCGTGGCGTCCGCTGCGCAGGCAACTCCAGGGCAGGGCTTACTCCACGAACCACTCGAATCACATTGGTGTGGAGCAATTTTCGAACCCCGGCACCTGAGACACCCCGGTATCCGGCGCCGGACCGTCCCCGCGCGAACCATGTGCAGGTTCCGAGGCGAGGACAGACCAGTGCCGCGCAGCGCCGCGGCGCCCTCCGATCCATTCACCTGGAGTTATCTGATGACCGATATCGCCTATCGTCTCGCGCAACAGCGCTCTATTGTCACTGCGTTGCCTGGGCCGCGTTCTGCCGCACTGGCACAGCGGCGCGGCCAGGCCGTCGCGGCCGGGGTCGGTTCCGCGGCGCCGGTGTATGCCGCCGACGCCGATGGCGGGGTGATCGTCGACGTCGACGGCAACTCCTTCATCGACCTCGGCTCGGGGATCGCGGTGACAACCGTCGGCGCCGCCAACCCGGAGGTAGCCGCTGCGGTGACCGAGCAGGCCCGCCGCTTCACCCACACCTGCTTCATGGTCACCCCGTACGAGGGTTACATCGAGGTCGCCGAACAGCTCGCGGCCCTGACCCCTGGCGCATACGACAAGCGCACGGTCCTGTTCAACTCCGGCGCCGAGGCCGTGGAAAATGCCGTCAAGGTGGCGCGGCTGGCCACCGGCAAGACCGCGGTCGTCGCCTTTGACCACGCCTACCACGGCCGCACCAACCTGACCATGGCACTGACCGCGAAGTCGATGCCCTACAAGGCCCAGTTCGGGCCGTTCGCACCCGAGGTCTACCGGATGCCGGCCTCGTATCCCTACCGCGATGGGCTGACCGGGGACCTCGCCGCACGCCGCGCCATCGAGCAGATCGACAAGCAGATCGGCGCCGAATCGCTGGCAGCGATCATCATCGAACCGATCCAGGGCGAAGGCGGCTTCATCACACCGGCCCCGGGTTTTCTTCCCGCGCTGGCGGATTGGGCCAAGCAGCACGGTGTGGTGTTCATCGCCGACGAGGTGCAAACCGGTTTCGCACGCACCGGCGCCTGGTTCGCCAGTGAGCATGAGCAGATCGAGCCCGACATCATCACGATGGCCAAGGGCATCGCAGGCGGTATGCCCCTGGCCGCGATCACCGGCCGCGCCGAACTACTGGATGCGGTACACCCGGGCGGGCTCGGCGGCACCTACGGCGGCAACCCGGTGTCCTGCGCGGCCGCGCTGGCCACCTTGCACACGATGCACGATCTCGACCTGCCGGCCCGGGCGCGGGCGATCGAGCACGCGATCAAGCCGCGTTTGCAGGAATCGGCCGTTCGGACCGGAGTTATCGGCGACGTTCGCGGCCGCGGCGCGATGCTGGCCATCGAGATCGTCCACCCCGGAACCACCGATCCAGACCCCGACCTCACCAAATGGATCGCGGCCGAAGCCCTCGCCCAAGGCGTGGTTCTGCTGGCCTGCGGCACCCACTCCAACGTGATCCGGTTGCTGCCGCCCCTGGTGATCAGCGACGACCTGCTCGACGAGGCCATCACCGTGCTCGACGATATCCTGCGCGCAGCGGCAGGCCGCCGATGACCGACATCGACGCCCTCCTGGCCGCGCTGCCGACCGACCTGTGGATCGGCGGACACCAAGTTCCGGCCTCCAGCGGGTCGAGGTTCCCGGTCCACAACCCGGCCACCGGAAAGGTTCTCGTCGAGGTAGCTGACGCCGACCCAGCCGACGGCGCGCAGGCCCTGACCATCGCGGCCACCACCCAACCGGCGTGGGCCGCGACCCCGCCACGCCGCCGCGCGGGAATCCTGTACCGAGCATGGGAACTGGTGACAGCACGCCGACACGACTTCGCACTGCTGATGACCCTGGAAATGGGCAAGCCCCTACCCGACAGCTACGCCGAGGTCGGCTACGGCGGTGAATTCCTGCGCTGGTTCGCAGAGGAAGCCGTTCGGATCAACGGCCGCTACACGCCCTCCCCATCGGGGAACGGGCGAATCCTGGTGACCAAACAGCCCGTCGGCCCGACCTTGGCGATCACACCGTGGAACTTTCCCTTGGCTATGGGCACCCGCAAGATCGGCCCCGCGCTCGCTGCCGGCTGCACGATGGTGGTCAAACCCGCCTCCGAAACGCCGTTGACCATGCTGCTGCTCGGCCAGATTCTCGCCGAGGCCGGTCTGCCGCCCGGTGTCCTGTCGATCCTGCCGACCTCACGACCAGCGCAACTGACCGACCCGATGCTGGCCGACTCGCGGCTGCGCAAGCTCACCTTCACCGGATCCACCGCAGTGGGCAAACACCTGCTCGCCCGCGCGGCCACCTCGGTACTGCGCACCTCGATGGAACTCGGCGGCAACGCGCCGTTCGTTGTATTCGCCGACGCCGATATCGACGCCGCAGTCGAGGGCGCGATGGCCGCCAAGATGCGAAACACCGGGCAGGCATGTACCGCCGCGAACCGCTTCCATGTCGACAACGCGGTCCGCGACGAATTCACTGCCCGCCTCACCGAACGCATGCGTGGGCTCACCGTCGGCCCTGGCCACCTCGACGGCGTGCAAGTCGGCCCGTTGATCACCGAAAAGCAGCGACACGCGGTCGACGAACTGGTGATCGACGCCGTCACCAAGGGCGCGGTGATCACCACCGGCGGCGCCTACGCCGACGGCGACGGCTACTTCTACCTCCCGACCGTGCTGACCGACGTCAGCGCCGATGCGCGCGTTCTGCGTGAAGAGGTATTCGGACCGGTCGCCGCTATCACCGGCTTCGACGACGAGGACCAGGGCACCGTCGCCGCCAACAACACCGAATACGGCTTGGCTGCCTACATTTACACCCGTGACCTGCACCGGGCGCTGCGAGTGTCGGAGGCAATCGAAGCCGGTATGGTCGGCGTGAACCGCGGGATCATCTCCGACGTCGCTGCCCCGTTCGGCGGAATCAAACAATCCGGCCTCGGCCGGGAAGCCGGCAGCGAAGGCATCGACGAATACCTCGAGACCAAATACGTTGCGCTGCAATAGGCCTACCGGCTCCGGTCACGATCCGAGGCTTGCAGGGCGATATTCCCCGATACTCTCGGCCTGGCGCAGGAGCACGGACCTCGCCCGCGGCGCTGAGGTTGAGAGACCAGACCGCCTGGTCATCATCGCCCTCGCGGCGATGTAGGAAGTCGGTCAGTGGATTCCGGGCGTGGTGGGTGTTGTGCGACATACCTTCGCAGTGTGTGGTCGAAAGACATTGGCCTCTGGCTGTGCCAGATGGTGATGTCAGTGCCGAGCCCGCGCAGGCTCACTGCCCGCGCCCTGCGGGGTGCCGCGAGTGGGGCGGGGTTCGCAACCCCGCCGCACGCGGAGGCCGCTCCGGGCTCTATGCGCAGCGGCTCATGCCGCCGGCCCTACGGGACTAGGACTGACCGGCTACTTCGCCGACCCCATTGGCATCCTGCGACAGCGGCGACAGCCCGCAGGGGTTGTCTACCCGGTGTGGACGTGAACGCCGGGCCCGGCGTCGACCAGGTTAGTGAGGGTGGCCCATTCGTCGAGTTCGGCGAGGCGTGCGGTGAGCGCGGCGCGCATACTGTCGGCGCCGGCGATGCCCAGGGCGAGGCGGCGGGGCGGGTTGTCGCCGGCCACGGCTGTGCGGATGGCGGCGGCCACGCGATCGACGCCGGAGAACGCCGAGGCAGGCAGCGCTTGGATCGCCTGCAGTAGGGCGCGCACTGTCTGGTCGTAGTCGGCGTGGGTTGCTGTAGCGGTGTCGAGGTTGGATAGGAAAGGTGTTGCGGTGAGGCCGGGCTGAACGAGAGTCACGCGGATTCCGAGGGGCACCACTTCGATTGCGAGCGCGTCGGAGAGCCCTTCGACGGCGTACTTGGTGGCTGCGAGCAGCCCGACGCCTGGATCTGCGGTCTGACCGTAGTAGGACGAGCCCTGCAGGATGTGCCCGGACCGCTGGCGCCGCAGCACCGGCAGCGTCGCGCGCAGCACGTTGAGTACGCCGAAGACGTTGGTGTCGAAGATCGCCCGTGCCTGCGCGTCGGCTGCTTCCTGGACCGCCCCGAACAGTCCGTAGCCGGCAAGGTTGGCGACGATGTCGATGCGGCCGAAGCGAGCCACGCTCTGCTCGACCGCCTTCGCCACGGCTGTCTCGTCGCGCACATCTGCCTCGATCGTGAGCAGTCTGTCGGGTTCTCCCAAGTCACCGAGGGTTTCGGTGTGTCGAGCCACCGCGACCACAGTTTCTCCGGCCGTTAGCGCCTGAACTGCGAGCTCGCGTCCGATGCCAGACGAGGCGCCGGTGATGAACCAGATCGGGGAGTGTTTTCCAGCATTTGTCATGTTGCGAGCGTAACGGCTTAGCCCGCAACGTTTCAAGTCGTTTCAATGTAGTTGTTGTGATCAACTGGGTTATCCGCTTGTCGCGTTGGTATCGTGGGGGAGTGGAGGCGACGCGTGAGGCACCGAAGTGGAACGAGGATGCCGCTGCTCTGGTGTTGCAGTTCGTCAACACCAGAGCCGACGGCGCGGGGCGTGTCGAGAACTTCGGCACTGCTTCGGGATTCGCGGACTGGGCGATCGAGCACGGCCTGCTCGACGCCGCCATCGTGGTGACCGACTCCGACGCGGCGGCTGCGCGGGAGCTTCGCGACGCATTGGTCACGGTGCTGCTGACACACTCGGGTGATCCAGATGTCGGTGACGCCAAGGTCGCCGAGGCGGAACGGTATCTGCTGCAGGCCGGTGTGCGCTATCCGCTCACAACGGTCGTCACCGCGGAAACGGCACAGCTCGTCGCCGGATCGACCGGTGTCCCAGGCGTTTTGGGTGCCGTTCTGGCCGCGGCCACCGAGATGGCGCAGCGCGGGGACTGGATGCGGCTCAAGGCATGCTGCAATCCGCCGTGCCACTTCGGCTTCATCGATCGCACCCGCAACCGGGCGGCGCGCTACTGCAGTCCGGGATGCGGATCGCAGGTGTCTATGCGCGCTCTTCGCCAGCGCCGCAAGCACGCCAGCTCCTGAACGGCCCGGTCCACCAAACCGCCTCGACGCGCAGCAACTCGGCCGAGCCGCCCAGGAACACCTGGAATTGGCTCCCAGCAAGCGTTTTCGCCGACGACGAGGCGTCGCGTGAAACCAGAGGGACGCCCGTCACCGCGGCCCGGTTGCGCGAGGTGGGCGAACCCGCCCTCGCGGATGATTCGCTTACGCTGGCTGGCGGGTCGGCATGATCGTGACCTGCTGCAGGTTCACGTGCGCGGGCTGGGCCGCCAGGAAGTTGACGGCCTCGGCGATATCTTCCGGATCGAGCCGGGTCATCTCCTGTTTCGAACCCCCAGCCATTCCAGGGCACCGGCGTCGGTGACGTGGTTCTGCAGTTCCGTGCCGACGATGCCCGGCTCGATCGCGCAGACACGGACATCCTTGGCGCCGAGTTCCGCGCGCAGGGTCCGCGACAGGTGCGTCACGTAGGCCTTGGTGCCCGAATGCACCGCGAAGGTCGGGAACAGGTTCTGCGCGGCGATCGAGGAAGGTGGAGCGCTCCTATCTGTTCCAGATCGCCGGGGCGAATCCGCGGCGCCCGGGGCCGGACTCCAGCGCGAGTGCAGCGGGTCCGTCCCGGGATCCGCCGCGTTCTCGAGACGCTCGACGACGTGATGCCTGCCTTCGTCTTCGGCCGCCGCATGGACATCCTTGCCGCAAACCGTCTCGCCCGGGCGCTGATCACCGACTTCGAGGCGCTCCCGCCTCGGGACCGAAACCTGCTGCGCTACACCTTCCTCGACGAGTCCGACCGCGCTGCACCTCGATTGGGAAGAGGTCGCTGGGGACAACGTCTCGGTCCTGCGCTTGGACGCCGGCCGCCACCCGGACGACCCGCTGCTGGCCGAACTCGTCGGCGAACTGGGTCAAGAACCCGCAATTCCGGCGCTGGTGGGCCGACCACAACGTCCGCGAACGACTCGCGGGTGTGGGTGTTTCAGGCCGCGAGCGGGGGCTAATAACTTGCCTCGAACTCGATCGGGGTCGATTGGCCGAGTCGGCGTTGCCATCGGGTGCGGTGCGGCTGACTGGGCCCGATTGTGGGTCCGCCGGCTACGAAACCGCCGCTCGCCAGATAGGTCGATGATTCACTGCAACCGATCGGCGAGGGTTTGTTCGAGCCAGTTCGATCGTGCCTGTGTGCTATCCCAGGTCCTGGCGCTGCGGAGGTTCTTGCGCGAGGCCAGGGTGTTGCGGTCGTCATCGAGAGATGCCGATACGTCGGCCATGACCCGGTGAGCAGCGCAACGGAGCGAGAGGGTAGGTACCCAGTATCTCTGCGATGATCAAGATATTGCCGGAATCGGGCCGTGTCATCCACCTACCGCTTCGTCGGCGGATGATGGGCCAACCGAGTTCGTCAACAGGTCCGCGATGGTGACCGCGTCGGGCAGGGTCCAAGTCGCCGCTTCGTCAGCAAGGAGCTGTTGCCACGATGGTGCTCCGGCTTCTGCACGGGCCGCGGCATCGGAGCGGACTTTCAGCGCGAGCATGCCGATCCGCATGAGAACAGGAATGTTGAGATGTCGAGCAGCGACTGCGGTTTCACCAGCAATTGCCGCGGCGGCGGTCTTCGACAAGCTGATCGCGCCGGCTGCGGCGTGCGCGGCGAGCAGCATCTCTGTGTGTTTGGCCGCTGTCGAGGTCGCCAGGCTTGAAGTGCCCGTGGAACGGTAGGCCCCGAGGTAGGTGTGGGTTCGGATGACGACTTCGGTCGCGAGCATTCCTAGACCAGGTGTCAGCATTCCGGAGCGGAGATTCAGCCCGTCGCCGGAGTTCGCGCCGGCGTAAGCGTCATTGGCGAATTTCCGCAGGACGGGGTTCGGCATCTCGCAGAGAAGTGTCCATCCCGGCAGTGGAAGGTTCATCGGGGTGACGAAGTCGGCGGCCCAGTGCTTCAACAGAAGCGCGACTGCGAGATGCCGCTCGGGTGCTTGCGCGAAGGGCAGACCGGAGCGAGTTGTTGCAACTTGTTCGACCATCCGCTGTCCGTCGTCCCACCATGTGCCTTCGAAGGTTCCGGTACGGATCTGATTGAGGGCGGCGAAGAACCGGCCGATGTCGTGGCCGGCGGACCGGACGCGATGTGCCGGGCCGCCGAATTTCGGGCCGGTGTAATCGATGGGGAGTCGGGCGGTTTGTCTCTCCCACCGGCGCAGTAGATCGGTCTTCTTCAACAAGGACAGGCCACTGAGCACTGCAGCGTCGACGTGGTCGTCGTACAGGTTTCCGAGTGCGCCGATGAGCCCAGAGAGGCCGACGATTACCAGGTCGCTACATTCCCAGGGAAGCCGTTGGGCTGCCCGCCATCCATCGAGCTGCTCGAGCGCGATCGGGTCGAGGATATCGGCTATTTCGGGCTCGCCCCATCCCTCGACTTCCCGACGCTCCTGATGATGGGCTGTGAGTACGGAATAGGTGAGGTCTGTCGGAGTGCTCGCGATGCGCTTGGTCACCGCACGGTCGATCGGCTTATCCGAAAGCGCTGATGCGGCGATCATTTCGATGTCGTCGAGGTCGCGTGCGAGTGCGTCCAAGTTGCCAACGTAGTCGTCATCGATCGGCGAGATCCAGTCGCTGGAGTTGCCCCCGGCGGGGCTCACGCTGCGTCCTCGAGGTCGTCTGCGAGGACGGAGACCCCCTGGGCAAGGGTCTCGACGGTCTTCTTCTCGCCCTCGAGTACCTCGAGTTCAGTAAGCAAGGCTTGAAGTTCGTCATTCTCGGGTCCCGTGACACGCTCCTTGAGCCGGTCGGCCACGACCCGGAAGCGTGCGACGCGATCTTCGGCCGCCAGGCGTTGATCCCGCTCCGCGTTCAGCTCTGCCTGCTTGGTCTCGAGCTGCGCACGAAGGTTTTCGATTCGCTCGGCGAGAGTCGCGACGGTCTTGCCAAGGTTGGTGACACGCTCGCGGAGGCTCACAATGACGGCCTTTGCTGCCTCTTCGTTGCCGTCGACATCGCGGAGCACCAGCTGAGTCACGACGTGGAGTCGGATGGCGTCGGCTGCGATGCGAGCTGCCGTGAGCCCGGCAGCCTTGCCCGCAAGCGTGGCCGCCCCGGCTCCTACTGCGCCGCTGAAGCCGGTGATGAGCGCGGCACCACCGGCCATGCCGAGTCCACCGGCAGCGATGGAACCGCCGCCGATCGCGGCCAGGCCTGCAGAAGTAGCAACCGCGCCCGAATAGCCGAGAACAAGCGCTCCGTACGCTCCGGCAATTGCTGGTGCGGCAAGGCCGCCAGTCAGGACGCCGAGTCCGAGGCCAGCCCCGGCGAGGAGCGCGTACTTGCTCCAGTTGCTCGCCTTCGACAGCTTCTTGATCGCGTCCTTGTATGCGGTTTCCACAGCATGGAGGTCTTCGGGATGTAGTTGATCCATCGACCCATGAACGGCGGTGAGAACCTCGGCGCGGACGGCCTTCTCCCACTTGCCCTCTACCCACGGCTCGAAGCCATAGAGGTCGATGAGCAGAAGCAGAGCTCGTGACCTTCTCGCCACGACCGAGGAGATCTCTGGCCCAGCGGATTCGAGTGCCTCGAGATTCGGAGACTCGCCATCCGCAGCGATCCGGTGAACAGTCTCAGCAATAGCGGGGGACCAGTCGTCCAGGTTGCGCTGCACGATAGCCGCAACCGCGTTGTCGCGAAAGGAGTTGCGGATTTCGCGCTTGGAGGCAAGGTGCTTGCCCTTCGATGCGGCGATGTCGCGCTGCATCATTCGGTACTGCCATGCCGTGAGGATGAAATCCTCATCGGGTGAGAGCTCGAGCTTCTTCTGCACCTGCACCGCGTCCATGCGCATGACACTAGCGACAATCCCCGACAGGAAATGGCGGTTCCGAGCGAACGCATCAGGCCGGCCTGAATGGTGTTGCGACCCACCTCGAGTGCACCACCGGGCGGGTACCACGGTCGAGGATCTGACGGCTGCAAAGGAGCCTGCGGCGTTTGACTGAGACGTCGAACAGCGGTCGCGACGAGCCGAACTCGCGACGGTCGTCGCTCGCAGTATCGCCACTACCCGCTGTTCGTCTTGTCATCCCGCCGCGGGGCCTTCGCATACGAAAGCCTCAGCGGTGCGATGATCGCCGCGCCCGACGAGGCCGCCGTGACCCGTCTGCCATCGGAGCCCAGGCGGTGGCCATCGTGCTCTCCGCATTCGGTCGAAATCCGTTCCTGGCACCCTCCGCGCGACGGACGCAGCGCTCCTACCGGGTGCGTACCGGCCAAGCGGGCGCGCCAGCTCCGAATTGCGGTGCGGGCCAGGCGTAGTCGGGGTACTCCGCCAGGGCGGGAGCGGCCGTTACGAGACCGCCGTGGCGCACGGTCAGGTCGGGGTTGGGGGCGGTGGCCGGGCCGTGCTGGAGGGTGCGGGCCGGGTGGGTGAGCAACCAGGAGGCCGTGCGCGCCAAGGAGACACGCACGTCGCGGCCGATGCCGTCGTAGGTGCGGGCGGCCAGCGCGTCGATCACGCCAGCGGCGAGCAGGTAGCCGGAGGCGTGGTCGAGGGCCTGCGCGGGCAGAGCGCCCGGCACCGAGGGCGCGCCCTCCAGGATGGAGATGCCGGTGGCGGCTTGCACGATGCTGTCGAAGCCGCGGCGCGCGCCCCAGGGACCGGACTCGCCCCACGCGCTGACCCGGCCGTGCACCAGGCCGGGGCGCACGGCGGTGGTGAGTCCCGCGTAGTCGAGCGCGCCCGGACGATACCCGCTGACGAGCACGTCGGCCGAGGCGAGCAGATCGTGGAACACCGCCGACTGGGCGCGCAGGTCGACGAGCGCGGAGTGCTTGCCCTGGCAGGTGTCGGCGTACTGCCACGGGATCTCGGGCAGCCACGGCGGATCCACCCGCAGCACCTCCGCCCCGAGCAGCGCCAGCGTCCTGGTGGCGACCGGCCCCGCGATCACCCGGGTCATGTCGAGCACGCGCACGCCGCGCAAGGGCTGGAACGGCGTGGCGTCGGAACGGAATTGCGCGCCCGCGCGGTCCTGCCGCGGTTCCACGGCGACCACCGGGCCGGACGCGGCGGCGTGCGCCTGCGGACTCGCGGCCCACTCGTCCTCGGTGCGCACCTGAACCGCGATCGCGCCCGCCGCCGCGGCGTTGTCCTCGATGTCGGAGGCGCGGCTCATGGCGATGTGGGCGACCGCGAGATCGAGGGGCGCGTCCTCCGGTAGGCCGAGGGCGGCGAGCAGGCGGGTTCGGTGGTGCGGGTAGTTGGCGTGGGTGCGCACCCATCCGTCGAAGGTGGGGAAGAATCCGGACAGATCGGCGAACATCGATACCTGGCGGCCGTTCGCGCGCAGCAGGCTGTCGCTGGAGAACGCCGCGGTGATCCGTTCCGGATCGATCCGGTGCGGCATCGGAGCCAGCCCGTGCGCGTCGCGCAACCGGTTGGCCGCGGCAGCCACGGCGGCCACCGATCCCGCGGCCAGTGACCATACCGGCAGTGTCGCAGCAAGATTGCTGCCAGGATCGGGGGAGTGCGTAATCTCGGAAGCGGGGACTCCGATTCCGGCTTCGTAGTCGTGGACCAGCCGTGCGTGCGCGTTCACCAGATCGAGACTAGCCGTACCGGAGGAGAAGGAGACCGACGTGGACGAGACGATCACCGCCACCGACTGGCTGCGCGTCCTGCGCACCGACCCGGCGCCGCGCCATTACCTGGTGTGTTTCCCGCCGGGCGGCGGTTCGGCGACCGCCTACCGTGACCTGGCCCGCGAACTCGGTTCCGGCGTGGCGGTACTGGCCGTGCAATATCCGGGTCGGCAAGATCGGATCGCCGAGCCGGCGGTCCCGGATCTGCACGCGCTCGCCGATCTGATCGCCGGAGAGTTGCTGGCGCACGGTCCGCGGTCCGGACTCGCGCTGTTCGGGCACAGTATGGGCGCCACCCTCGCCTACGAGACGGCCCGCAGGCTCGAGGACGGCGGGCAGGAACTCACCGCGCTGTTCGTCTCGGGCCGTCCCGCACCGTCTTTCGCCGAATCCGGCCGCCTGCACCTGGAATCCGACGAGGCGCTCATCGCGGAATTGGAGCGTCTCGCGGCCGATCCCGCGCCGATCGCGCTGCTGCGCACCGAACGCGGCCTCGCCGACCTGGTGCTGCCCGCGATGCGCAGCGACTACCAAGCCGTGGAGACCTACGCGCACCGGCAGAGCTCGCCGCTGGCCTGCGATCTCGCCGCACTGGTCAGCACCGAGGACCCGACCACCACACCGGACCAAGTCGACGAGTGGCGAGCCTTCACCTCGGGCGGGTTCGAGCGCGCGAACTTCCCCGGCGGCCACTTCTACTTCGACCAACATGTCGGCGCGCTGGCGGAATTCGTCACTCGGCACCTGCACGATCCCGCACGCCGTCGCTGAACCGTCTGTCCTGAAACGCATTACGCGAACGAAAGAACCTCGGCTTTCGCCACGGATATCCAGCGTGGGCCGAGCGGAAACCGATCAGCCGAGGTATTCCGACTCGAGGACGAGATCGTGCAGCAGCGACTGGTATTCGACGTGCGTGCGATGCTCCACGGTGCGCCAGGAAAGCCCCTCGTGCTCGCGCATGTAGCGCAGATAGTCCGGCGCGCCGGGGATCTTCACATTGTCGGCGACGACGAGGCTGCCCGGATGCAACCAGTGCACCTCGAGCAGCGCGAGCAGGTCGGGCAGGTACGCGGTCTTCAGGTGGTCGAGGAAGACGAAATCGAGCGCCCCCGAGACGAATCCGTGATCGACGGCGAGTCTGCGCAGGGTCGTGCCGCCGTCGCCGATCTTGCCGACCACCACCTCGACTCGATCGTCGAGTCCGGCGTGCGCGATCACCTCGGTCGCGATCGGCGCGTTGGCGGCACTGGCCTCCACCGAGACCAGCCGCCCTTTCGGTGGCAGCAGTCGTCCCGTCCGCACCGCGCTGTATCCGCAGTAGGCGCCGAGCTCCAGCGCGAGCAGCGGCTTCGCCCGCCGGACCGCGGCGTCCAGCAGCAGGCCCTTCTCGTCGCCGACGTTCATCAGGATGCTGCGGTTGCGCGCGAAATCGTCGAAAGCGGCGAGCACGCTGTCCGGGTCGCCCGCCGTCGCGGTGTGCAGCACATGCTGCCGAACGGCCTCCTCGCGGCCGTCGCCGACCTGCCCGGTGCGCAGCACGGATCGTCCGCCGAGCGCGAAACGGATCGTCGACCAGCGTAGGAACGGCGCCTTGTCGCGCAGCAGCGCGCCGAGTCCGGTTCGCCGCGACCCACCGTGATCCGCCATGCGCGCCCTCCGATCGTGGTAGCCGGTGTCACCCGCGATTCTGCGCGCCCGATCCGGCCCGGCGGTGGAGGCTCACCACGGTGAGGGCTGATAGTCCTTGAGGAAGCAGCCGTAGAGGTCGTCGCCGTCCTCGCCCCGCACGATCGGATCGTAGACGCGGGCGGCGCCGTCGACCAGGTCGAGCGGGGCGTGGAAGCCCTCCTCGGCCAGGCGGATCTTGGTGTAGTGCGGGCGCTCGTCGGTGATCCAGCCGGTGTCCACGGCGGTCATCAGGATCGAGTCCGATTCGAACATCTCCTTGGCGCTGGTGCGGGTCAGCATGTTCAGCGCCGCCTTGGCCATGTTGGTGTGCGGATGTCCCGGGCCCTTGTACCCGCGGCTGAACTGACCCTCCATGGCGGAGACGTTCACGATGTACTTGCGGCGCGCCGGCGCGGCCGCCATGGCCGGGCGCAGGCGCGACACCAGGATGAACGGCGCCACCGAATTGCACAGCTGCACTTCGAGCAGCTCGGTGGGATCGACCTCGCCGACGGTCTGCACCCAGCTGTTGGTGTGCGCCAGATCGGGCACCAGCCCGCCGGCGTCGATCGCCACGCCGCGCGAAATCCGTTCCGGGGTGGCGGATCCCGCGACCAAGGCGAGTTCGGCGACGTCCGCGGCGGTGAGCGTGGGCGCCAGCGAGGCGGTGAGCGCGGTCGGGTGCGCCTGCATGGTCTTGCCGAAGCTCACCACGTCGGGCAGCGCGCCAGCGGGCAGCGGACCGGACTCGGCCTCCACCAGCGCGCTGTAGGCGCCGGGGGAGCGGCGCACGGTCTGTGCCGCGTTGTTGATCAGGATGTCGAGCGGGCCCTGCGCGGCGACGTCGTCGGCGAGCGCCACCACCTGCGCCGGATCGCGCAGGTCGATGCCGACGATGCGCAGCCGGTGCAGCCAGTCGGCGCTGTCGTCCATCGCGGCGAAGCGGCGGATGGCGTCGTTGGGGAAACGGGTGGTGATGGTGGTGTGCGCGCCGTCGCGCAGCAGCCGCAGCGCGATGTACATGCCGATCTTGGCGCGGCCGCCGGTGAGCAGCGCGCGCCGGCCGGACAGATCGGTGCGCGCGTCGCGCTTGGCGTGACTGCTCTCGGCGCACTCCGGGCACAGCTGGTGGTAGAAGGCGTCGACGCGGGTGTAGCGCTGCTTGCAGATGTAGCAGGGTCGCGCGCGCATCAAGGTGCCCGCGCTCGCGCCCCTGGCCGTGGAGGTCAGCGGGATGCCCGCGGTCTCGTCATCGATGCGATTCGGCGAGCCGGTGGCGGTGGCGGCGACCACCGCGCGATCCGCGGTCGCGACCTTGTCGCGCGCCTCGACGCGGCGGCGCTGCTTGAGCTTCTTGAACATGTGCCCGACCGCACGCTGCACCGCGATCGAGTCGGGGTGTTCCTTGTCCAGCTGTCCGGCCTGGTCGAGTACCCGAAGACAGGTGGCGAGCTCGTCGGGATCGATACTGCTGTCGGCCATCGGGTCTGCGGAGGTCCTTCGTGAGCTGGGCGATCGAAGTCACCATTGTCGCAAACCCCGATGTCGGGTCGCGGTCCGGCCGTGCGGAGCGCGCACGTCTCTCCTGGCAGAGCGGGATTCCGACGCGCGACCGGCCGCTGTTTGTGCAGGAAGGGAGCGGGTAGTTGCCGCTGTGTAACTGATGATCATGCAGGTCCGCGGTGTCCTGCTAATCGCTCGCTCGGCTGGTCGCCGCGATCGTCCGGAGGAAAGATCGAGGAGGAGACCATGAGTCATTTGCTGGATTCAGTACTCGGCAGCACCGTCTACGACCGTGACGGCGACAAGGTCGGCAGGGTCAAGAGAATCTACGTGGACAACGCGAGCGGCTTCCCGACCTGGATCGCCGTCTCCACGGGCTTGTTCGGCCACGACTCGCTGGTGCCGCTGGCGGGCGCCGAACACCGGCGCGACCGCTCGGCGCTGCAGGTGCGGGTCGGCAAGGACGAGGTCAAGTCCGCGCCGTACCTGGACGAGGACGGCAACATCAGCCAGCGCAGCGAGCGAGAACTGTTCGACCACTACCACATCGACCCGGCTCTCTCGGCGTGGAAGACCTACGGCAGGCCCTACGGCGAGAACCAGATGGGCAACCAGCCCACCGCCGCGGACCGGGCGATCGACGGCGACGGGCGCACCGGCATGGAGCGGACCGACGGCGAGCTGATCCGTTCCGAGGAGCGGCTGGACATCGGCACCGAGCGCGAGGCAGCAGGCACCGCGCGCGTGCGTAAGTACGTGGTCGAAGACGAGCAGACCGTAGCTGTGCCCACTAAGCACGACGAAGCGCGTCTGGTGCGCGAGCCCATCGCCGACCCGTCCTCGGCGCGCGGCGAGATCGGCGACGACGAGCGCGAGATGACCCTGTTCCGCGACGAGGTCACCGTGCGCAAGGACTCGGTACCGGTGGAACGGGTGCGGCTCGAGGTCGACGAGGTCGACGACGAACGGACCGTGTCCGACACGGTGCGCAGGGAACGCATCCAGACCGAAGGCATCGACGAGCCGCGCGATACCGATAGGTGGTGACCCGCCGCGCTACGGTGTCGTCGAGGACCGGAGCACATCCCTCGGCGGCGCCGGCGGCCGACGTGTGATCGAAGGAGAGGTCAGCTGTGCCGAACGATTCGGAGGTTCGCGACGCTTTCGACGCGGTACTCGCCGCGGCGGACTATCCGATCTGGGTGGTCACGACCGTCGCGTGCGGAACCCGCGCGGGATGTCTGGTCGGCTTCGGCACGCAGCTGAGCATCGATCCGCCGCGATTCGTGGTCGGGCTGTCCGAGAACAACCACACCTTCCGTGTCGCCGCGGACGCCGAACACCTCGCCGTGCACCTGCTGACGGAGGAAGACCGGGAGCTCGCGCGGTTGTTCGGCGCCGAAACAGGAGACAGCACGGACAAATTCGCGCGCTGCGCGTGGACCGAGGGTCCGCAGGGGCTGCCGATCCTGAGCGCGGCGAAGCACTGGTTCACGGGCCGTATCGTGGCCAGGTACGACTTCGGCGATCACGTCGGCGTCGTCCTGGAACCGACCGCGGGACACGCCGCCGATTCGGCACGTCCCGCGCTGCGCCTCGCCGCCGTCCTCGATCTCTCCCCGGGACACGAGGCCTGAGCCGAGCTCAGCCGCGGGGCAGGCTCGTGTCCGCGGCGGTCAGGTCTTCGACGAAATTGCCGAGCGCCTCGGCGACCAGCAGCGGTTCGGTGGTCGGTAGCCAGTGGTCGGCGGGGATCGAGCAGCGCCACAGCCGGTCCACCCAGCGGGCGCTGCCGTAGTAGAGGAACGGCGGCACCAGCACGTCGGTGGTGTCGACCACCAGTTGCACGGGCACCGGGGTCGGCCGGGGACGCGGCCGCAGCAGGCGGGGCGCCAGGTTGGCGTGCACGATGCGCGCGCCCGCGACCAGGTCCGCCCGCCACGTCGGCGCGATCGGCGCGTACGCGGCGGGGATGCCGCCGAGCAGCTCGATCAACCAGGTGCGCATCCGTGGCGGATAGGTGACGCGGACGGCGGCGGTGCGCGCCGAGCCCGCGCCGTGCCGCCAGAATTTGCGGTCGGCCAGCAGTCGCTGGATCCGGTGCGGCCGGAGAGCCAGCTCGCGCAACTGGACGCCGAGGTGATCGAGATTGGGTCCGGAGATGGCGGTGAACGAGGCGATCCTGGTGGTGGCGCGCGGATCACAGACCGCCTCCCAGCCCTGGATCGCACCCCACCCGTGTCCGCAGACGTGCGCGGGCAGGTTCGGGCTCACCGCGTCGAGCACCGCGAAGAGATCGTCGGCCAGCTTGTCGAGCCGGAAGACGCCAGGGCCGGAGGGCGTTTCGGACCGGCCGTGCCCGCGGGCGTCGTAGGCGACGACCCGGAAGTCGTCGGCGAGCAGCGCGGCGACCTCGCGCCAGACCCGATGGGTGTCGGTGAGTCCGTGCATCAGTATCAGCGGAACGCCGCGCGGATCACCCCACTCGAAGACCGCGAGCTCGCCGTCGGCGCCGCGGACCCTGCGCTCGCGTCGCGGGCGGTGGGTTCCGCCCGATCCGGTCCTGTCGAACGATTCGGTCATAGGCTCGCCTCGGTCGCTGTCCGTCACTGCCGGGCGCGCGGCACCCGAACGTACTGGCGGTACGTTCCACGATATTGCCAGTACGGCGGCCGTCGAAGCAATGGTGTCGACGCTATGAGCTGGATCACGGACTCGTGGTCCGCCGTGTCTGTCGACCGGTGGGCGTACCGCCGGTACGGGTAGGCTGCGGCCGTGGGACGCACGCACGACAGATCCGCGAGGACGACGATCACGCGCGAGGAGATCGTCGACGCCGCCGTGCGGGTCATCGATCGGGACGGACCACGGCCGAGCATGGACGCCATCGCCAGGGCGGCGGGCATCACCAAGCCGCGCCTGTACCGGCGATTCGCCGACAAGGCCGATCTCTATGCCGAGATCGGTGACCGGATGGGCAAGTCCGTCGCGGCCGCGGCGGGCACCGACATGACCCTGGTGCTGCAACCGCCGCGCATCGCACTGCGCCGCGTGCTCACCGGATACGCCGACCGTATTCTCGAGCACCCCAACGTGTTCCGATTCCTCGGTCGAGCGCAGATGAGCCAGCGCGGCGACGGCTCGGTGCTGCAGTTCGATCTCGGTCGCGCCGCGGCCGAGCGGTTCACGCGACAGGCGCGCGAGATCGCCGAGTCCCTGCCGATCGATCCCGCCGGAATCGACTATCTCGCCCGCGCCGTCGTCGGTTCGGTCGTCGCCGTGACGGATCTGTGGCTGGGTGATTCCGGCCGCCCCGATCCGGAGAGCACGGCCGAATTCGTCGACCGGGCCGGCGGATTGGTCTGGGGACTGATCGACGGATTCCTGCGTGGGCAGGGCATCGTCGCCGACCCCGATTCGCCGATCTTCACCACGCTCGCCGCGCTGGAGTCCGCGCGCTGAACCCCTCCATCGGTCTGTCGGAGCGCACCTGTGACCGCACTTGTTGACAAGCCGCCAATAGTGCTGGAACCTGATGACGACGGACCGGCGCCGAGGCCGGTCCGAGGCGAGCAAAGGATCGAACCATGGCACGCGCCGCGTGGAGTGACGACGAGGTAGAAGCCGTACGCGACCTCGCACGGACGTTCTTCGAGAAGGAAGTCGTCCCGCACGAGGAGAAGTTCGTCGCGCAGGGCCACCCCGACCGCAACCTGTACAACCGCGCGGGCGAACTCGGCCTGCTGTGCACCGCCATCCCGACCGAATACGGCGGCGGGGGCGGCACTTTCGCGCACGAGGCGGCGATCATCGAGGAGCAGGCCTTCGCGGGCGACGGCTCGCTCGGCATGGCGGTGCACAGCTCGATCATCGCGCCGTACCTCATCGAGTTCGGTTCCGCGGAACTCAAGCGGCGGGTGCTGCCCAAGGCGGCCAGCGGCGAGATGGTGCTCTCCATCGGCATGACCGAACCCAGCACCGGCTCGGACCTGCAGAACATCAAGACGCGCGCGGTGCGCGAAGGCGACGAATACGTCATCACCGGCTCGAAGATCTTCATCACCAACGGCTGGCTCTGCGACGGCATCATCATCGCCGCGAAGACGGACCCCGCGAAGGGCGCGGCGGGCGTCTCGCTGATCTTCGCCGAGGTCGGCGACGACACCCCCGGCTTCACCCGCGGCCGCATCCTGAACAAGATCGGCGGCAAGGCCCAGGACACGGCCGAGCTGTTCTTCGACGGACTCCGGGTGCCCGCCGCGAACCTGCTCGGCGAAGCCGAAGGTCAGGGCTTTTACCAGATGATGCGGCTGCTTGCCCAGGAGCGACTCGTCACCGCCATTCTCGCCACCGCCATGATGGAGAAGGCGGTCGAGTTGACCGTCGACTACACCAAGGGCCGCGAGGCATTCGGCAAGCCGCTGTTCGCGATGCAGAACACCAAGTTCGAACTGGCCGAATGCGCGACGCTGGCCAGGGTGTGCCGCACCTTCCTCGACGACGCGATCGTCAAGCATCTGCGCGGCGACCTCGACATCCCGACCGCGGCCATGTCGAAATACTGGATCACCGATCAACTCGGTATCGTGGTCGATCGCTGCCTGCAACTGTTCGGCGGCTACGGCTATATGACGGAGTATCCGATTTCCCAGCTCTACACCGGCGCCCGCGTCCTGCGCATCCTGGCGGGTAGCAACGAAGTGATGAAGGATCTCATTGCGCGGTCTCTCTGAAACCCGAAGCGGCGGAGCGGCGTCGACGGGGCCGAAGAGCGCCGCCGACGAGTCGCCGCGCCGCCGCAGGCTCGAACCCGACGAGCGGCGCGCGCAGATCCTCGCGTGCGCGATCGACATGTTCGGCGAACGTCCGTACGCGGCGGTGTCCACCGCGGAACTCGCGCAGCGCGCCGGAGTGGCCCGCGGGCTGATCAACCACTACTTCGGCAACAAGCGGGATCTGTATCTGGCGGTGGTGCGCCGGATGGTGACCCTGCCCAAGCTCGACGCCATGACGGTGCCCGCGGGGACCGATCGCGAGCGTGTCGACGCCAGCGTGCACTGGCTGCTGGACACCATCGGCGAGCACGGCAGCACCTGGGTGAAGGTCACCAGCCACGAGGGCGTCGGCGACGACCCCGAGGTGCAGCAGATCCTCGACGAGGCCGACGACGCCGCCGCCGAGCGCACGCTGGTGATGATCGGTTTGGCCGGTTCGGCGCACAGTGCCGAACTGCGGGCCATGGTGCGGGCGTACGGCGGGCTGGTCAAAGTCGCGGGCCGGGAGTGGATCACCCGCGGCAACCTCACTCGGGAACAGGTGCACGAACTGCTCGCCGATCTGCTGCTGACGCTGGTCACCGAGACGATGCCCAAGGTCGACCGGCGGCGCTGATCCGCCCGCCGGTTCGGCACGGCTCCGCGCGGTAACCAGCGGATACAGGTCGATCCGCGTGAATCTCGGTTCTGGATCGGGCATTTGGCAGGAGAAAATCGCTCGAATCTTTCCGAGATTCCTGCGGAAGGGCTTGGTAGCCGGGAGTAAGCTGATCTGGACGCCTTCCCGCACTATCGAAGGAGCGCTCGCGTCGCGGCCGACATCCGCGACGTTCGACTCGTCCGCTGGGTGCCGCGGAGGGCGGATGCCTGATGATCCGGCGCCGGCCCGTTGCCTGTCGGGGCGCTGATCTGGTCGCGTGGCCGTCGAGTCGACACTCCCGGTGGCGGACGGATGGTCGGCGTCCAGGCGCCCGCCCACCTGGCCGCGGCACGGCAGCCTGCGACCGCATCATCGGCGCAGCCGGGCTGTCCAATCCAGCGCCCAACTGGCTGAAAACCCATGAGCGGCCGACGCGGGCCTTTGTGAATTACTCGATCGAATCAAGGGATTACACAATGTCCAGCAAAATGATCAAGACCGCCGCCGCGACCGCCATGGCCCTGCCACTGTGCTTCCTCGCAGCGCCCGCCTCGGCGACCCCGGCTCCCGCGGAAGCGGCTCCGGTCTCCGCGTCCGTCACGCCCGCCGGAGGTTCCGTGATCCTCTGTCTGCCTCTCGGCAGTGTCGTCTTCTGTATCTGAGTTCGCCGCACTCGCCGCGCGTACCACGCGGCGTGGCGTCCGAGCCGGCCGTTCACGCGGTCGGCTTCGGCGCGCGGGGCGGCGTTGCGCCGTAGCGCTTTTCGCCACGGTTGCGACACCTGGCACTGTTCCGGGCAATTCGTAGTTATCGCCGAGCGGATCACGCGCGCTTGCGCACGTCAGGACCGATTGTCCTGGCCCGGTGAATCGGTGCTCCGTGCATTGGTCCCTCCCGCGTGCGCCAGCGCATAGCCAGCGATGTCACCGCAAGCTCGGCACGAACCTCACGTTCCGGGTGCCGAGCGTTGTGCCGAGTTCCCTATTTCGTTATCGATCGGACAATTCGGTCTTATTGCGGCAATTCGTCCGTATTCTGTCTGCGTATCGGGCGGGACCGGACAGCCCGGGTTTCCGCGCGATGAGTGAATGCGAGAGGGACCTGGATGGCACGCACGCAACAGTGGCAGGAGCGCGAGCGCTGGCCCGAGGCTTGGCCGGACGAGCGGGAACCGGAGGATCCGTTCCCCTTCGAGCCGCGGCCGATCGTCAATCCCTATGCGATCGTCGCGCTGGTGGCCGCGTTGCTCGCGTTGTTTCCCGTCGCGATCGTCTTCGGGTTCATCGCTTTCAGTCATCCGCGCGGACGGGTGATGGCTTGCTTCGCGCTGCTGCTCGGCGCGGCCGAGGTCGCGGCGGTGGCGGGGTTCTTCGTACTGTCCGGGAACATGTTGCCCGACACCGTTTCCCGCGCCAACCAGGCGACCGCGTCCACGACCGCCCAGGTCACGACGGTCGCCACCACCTCGGCGCCGACTCCGGTGGCCCCGCCGCCGACCACCGCGTCCCCGACCGCCACCCCGCCGACGGTGCGCAAGGGCGAGGCCTGCACCGAAACCCAAGCCGGGCTGATCGGCGCCGCGTCCGACGGCGGAACGCTGCTGTGCCTGGCCAACGCCGCTTCCGACGACGGCTACCAGTGGTCCGGCCCGTACAACGTCGGCACCGGCGTCTACGAGGCGGGCACCAAATGCGACTCCTCCGTCGCCAAAACCGGCCGCACCTCCGACAACCACGCCCTCGTCTGCGAAACCCAATCCCGCACTTCCGCTTGGGTCCTCTGGACGGAATAGGTCTCCTACTCCGCTTTCTTCGCGCGGCTGGGTTGGACCCGGGGTGGCTCGTTGGGCATTTTCGGGTATTGCGGGGGCCAGGGGGCGTCCATGAGGCCGGCGGCCATGTCGCGGTCGGACATTTCGAGGAGGGGGGCGATGGATTGCGGTTGGCGGTCGGACCAGGGGTCGCCGTGTTCGGCGAGGCGGGCGGGGACGGTCGCGATGGTGAGTTCGTCGGGGGCGACGGTGCCCAGGTCGTCCCAGGAGATCGGGGTCGAGACCTGGGCGCCGACCTTCGGGCGCACGCACCACGCGCCGAATACCGTTTTGTGGGGGGCGTTCTGGTTGAAGTCGATGAATACCCGTTGGCCGCGTTCCTCTTTCCACCATTGCGCGGTGATCAGGTCCGGGTGTCTGCGCTCGAGCTCCCTGGCCAGCGCGACCGCGGCCGCCCGCACCTGGTAGCCGTCCCATTTCTCCTGCAGCGCGACGTAGATGTGCAGTCCGCGCGAGCCGGAGGTCTTGACCCGGCATTCGATGCCGAGTTCGGCGAACAGGTCTCTGGTGAGCACGGCGGCGTGCCTGAGATCGTCGAAACCGATACCGGGGGAGGGGTCGAGATCGATCCGCAATTCGTCGGCGATGCGCAGATCGGCGACATGGTTGGGCCAGACGTGGAAACCGAGGCACCCCTGGTTCACCGCCCACAGAATGTGCGCGAGGTCGTGTGCGACGAGCGCGTCGCTGGTGGTGCCGTTCGGCGTCGACACCTCCACGGTGTGCAGCCAGTCGGGCGCCGACTTGGGCACCCGCTTCTGGAACCACGACTTGCCCGACGCCCCATCGGGATACCGCTCCAGCAGCAGCGGCCGGTCGCGCACCACACCGAGGAACGGCTCGGCCACCGCCTGGTAGTAACGCACCAGATCGAGCTTGGTCTCGCCGCGCTTGGTGAAGTACACCTTGTCGGGATTGCTGATGGTGACGGTTCTACCGTCGACCTCGATGTCCACCGACGCCGTCATCGTGACGCCTCGGTGAAGATGGCGCTCAGCTCGGCGGGCGCTACCTCGTCCAGCTGGGCGTAGGTACACGATTCCGGCGTGCGATCGGACCGGAAGCGCACCAGCCTGCCGCCGTGGCGCAGCCGACCGGACTGCACGTGCTCGTAGCGAACCTCGGCCACCAGCTCGGGCCGCAGCGCCTCCCAGGACAGGTCCTTGCCGCCGGTCCAGCGGCTCACGCCCCCCGGCATCTTGCCCTCCGCCTTCGCCTGCGCGGCGGCGTCGGCCCAGTCCCGCCACGGATGGTTCGCCAAAGCGTTCTCCCGCAACGGTTTCAGCTCCTCGACGAGCGACTCGCGCTTGGCCGCGGTGAAACTGCTCGCCACCCCGACGTGATGCAGCCGACCCTCGTCGTCGAACAATCCGAGCAGCAGCGAGCCGACGCCCTGACCGTCCTTGTGCCAGCGGAACCCCGCCACCACGCAGTCGGCCGTCCGCTCGTGCTTGACCTTCAGCATCACCCGCTTGTCCTGCTGGTACGGCTGAGCGTCGGCCTTGACCATGACCCCGTCGAAACCCGCGCCCTCGAACCGGGTGAACCAGTCCTCGGCCACGTCCGGGTCGCGGGTCAGCGGCGTCAGGTGGACGCGAGCCAGCGCGGTGTCCAGAATCGTCTCCAGCATTCGCCTGCGCTCGGCGAACGGTTCGTCGGTGAGGTCCTTGTCGCCGAGGGCGAGCAGATCGAAGGCGACGAAACTCGCGGGCGTCTCCACCGCCAGCTTGTTCACCCGCGACGCGGCCGGATGCAGCCGATTCTGCAGGGTGTCGAAATCCAGGCCGTGTTCGGTGACCACCACGATCTCGCCATCCACCACGCATTTGTCGGGCAGCGCCTGTTTCAGCAGTTCCGCGACCTCGGGAAAATACCGGGTCAGCGGGCGGTCGTTGCGGGAACCGAGTTCGACGTCGTCGCCGTCGCGGAACACCACGCATCGGAATCCGTCCCATTTGGGTTCGAAGCTCAGGCCCGGCTCGCGCGGCACCGACGGCGCGGTCTTGGCCAGCATCGGCCGGACGGGTGGCATCACCGGTAGGTCCACGCGTTCCTCCTCGGGTCTGGTCCTCACCCATGCCGACGTCGTGGCCGACGCGAATTCATCGGTGCTGACCGAGTCGTCCCGGTCGTGGGACAGGTTGCGCAGCGACGTTGAATCAGCCCGGCAATGAGAGACCGTCCCGATCCCAACGGTAAACCCGCCTAATCCAACCAGCCGTGTTGATCGGCGAAGGCGGTGAGGCGGTCGCGGATGGTGAGTATCTCGCCCGCGGTGAGCGCGGGGCTCGCGTCGAGCAGGAGTTCGGTGATCAGGCGCTTGTGCTCGGCGGCGGTGAGCTGGCCGGTCGACGATCGGTCCTTCTTGTGGCGGGACGGGGCGGCGGCCGCACCGCCGACCGCGCTGAGATTGACCGCCTTGGGGCCCCGGTCGCCCTCGGTGACGTCGAATTCGAAGACCCGCCCCTGGCGCAGTTCGTCCTCGTCCAGTCCGATGTCGTTCACGTGCACGAACACATCCGGTCCACCGTCTTCCGGTCGAATGAACCCGAACCCCCGAGAGCTGTCGAACGACACCAATTTCCCGATGGACACCAACACCCGCTCCTCGCCGCCGTCGCTACCCGGCCACTTTAGCTCGCATTATCCGCTTCGTCGTTCGAAAGCGCCTTTTGTGGAGAGTTCACCACCTGCGTATCGAGATCTCTTTTCCGCCGGGAAAGGAAGCGCCGCGGGCATTCTCGATCGACAATTCGCTGGAACAGTCTTGTGTTGAATACAGGCCTGTTCGACAATGGAGTATGGCCACGAGCACTCGGCGATACCGTTCCACCCTGCGCCAGGCGAAGGCCGACGAGACGAGGGCGGCGGTGCTGGCCGCTGCCGCCGAACTGTTCGTCGCCCGCGGGTGGGCGGGCACCTCGATGCGCGACATCGCGGGCCGCGCGGGCTGCGCGGTGGAGACGGTGTACAGCAGCGTCGGCAACAAGCGCGAGATCCTCAAAATGGTGCTCGACGTGGCCGTGGTCGGGGACGACGAGCCGGTGCCCCTGCTCGAGCGGCCGGAATTCCACGCCATCGCGGCGGGCGTCGTCCGCGAGCGCGCCGCGAAGCTGGCGGGCTTGCTCGAGACCGTGAACCGGAGATCGGCGGCGTTGCACCGGGTGCTGGCGCAAGCCGCGGCCGCCGATGCGGAACTGGCCGTCCTCGCGGCCCGCGACCGCGCGAATCGCTGGACGTCGATGCGGGCGGGGCTCGAGGCGGTGACGGGTCGACCCGTCACCGACGCCGAAGCCGACTCGCTGCGCGCTGTTCTCGGTGGCGAGGTCTACCTCGCGCTCACCGAGGAATCGGCGTGGACGCCGGACAAGTATCGAAACTGGGCGGCCGACACCGTGATTCGGCTGCTCGACCTCGCCGAGGAGTAATCGACATGACTTCCTCCGCAGACCTGGAACGGCCCGCCGACACCCGCGTGATAGGAATCGTGCATTCGGCGATGCGCCGTGATCTGCGCAGAGCCAGGAACGCGTTGAGCGCTTGGCCCTATCCGTTCGACGAGCAGCGCGTCGCGATCGCGGAACATCTGCTCTGGATCATGCGCTTCTTGCACCATCACCACGAGTCCGAAGACGAGTACCTCTATCCGCTGGTCCGCGAGCGCGACCCGGCCGCGGCGCACCTGCTCGACCGGATGCACGCCGACCACCGCGCCATCGAACTCGCCGTTGACCGGCTGATCCGCGCGGCGGCGGTCTATCGGGTCAGCGCCGAGGCCCGCGCCGATGTGCTCGCGGCGCTCGACCATCTGGAGACCGTGCTGTACCCGCACTTGGAACGCGAAGAGCACGAGATGATGCCGGTGGTCTCCGCCGTCGTCACCGAACGTGAGTGGCGGCGTTGGGCCGACGTGTACAACATCAAACCCCTCGGCCCGATCGAGCTCTTCGACGAGGGCCTGTTCCTCGTGGACGACGCCTCGCCCGCCGATGCCGCCGCGATCGGCGAGATGGTCCCCGCCGTCCCGCGTTGGCTGATGCTGCACGTCCTGATCAAGCGCTACCGCAAGGCCGCGTTCCGGCGCTGGCACACCGCGGAATTCTCCCCGCTGCACGTGCCGCTGGGCGGCAGCGACGAGGTGTTCTGCTCCGAGCCGCCGGAGGCGGTGTGGGCGGTGCTCGCCGATGTCACCCGCGTCGGCGAGTGGAGCCACGAATGCCGCGACGCCCACTGGCTCGGCGACAGCACTCGCGCGGAGGTCGGCGCCCGCTTCCGCGGCAGCAACAAATCGGGCATCTGGCGCTGGCGGCGCGTCTGCACTTGTACGGTCGTCGACAAACCACGAGAACTGGTCTGGGTGACCGACGGCGGCGTCTTCGGCGACAACTCCGAATGGCGCTTCCGGCTGCGGCCCACACCCGACGGGACCCGCATCGAGCAGACCTTCCGGGTGCTGGCCCTTCCGGTCTGGCTCGACTGGGTGATCTACCGATTCCTTCCCGCGCACCGCGATCGTTCCCGCGCGCTGCACGGCGATCTCGACCGGCTCGCCCAGCTGGTCGAGATCGAATCGTCCTGAAACGCTACGGGTTCATCCGGTACGCGCCCGCGTGACCGAGCACCTCGGCGTAGACGCGATCGGCGCGCGCGGCGTCGGAGATCGGCTTGCGCAGCACGCTGAGCGCCCATTCCTGTTGCGCGGCAGTGGAAGACGACTTGCCGAACACTCCGAGCGCGTAGGCCGAGAAGTCGCGGACGAACAATTCGAAGATGGCGTCCACGTGATCGTCGGGCGTGCCCGCGATCTTCGCCTGCTCCAGGATCAGCTGGCCGTAGGGCAGCAGCGTGAACAACTCGCCGACGGCCAGCTGGTAGTCCAGATCGGTCAGCTGTTCGTCGGTGGCGGGCGCCTGCACCGGGAATTGGACGAACCGCTCCGCCTGCTCCAGGAACAGCGCGACGTTCGGCAGGTGACGGTAGTCGGCGAACGCGGGCCGCCAGTCGGCGAAGCGCACCTTGCCCAGACCCGCGGCGCCGGGCTGGCGGAACAGCGCCGCGTCGTCGCCCGCGTCCCTGCGCACCGGCACCGGCGGCAGGTCGGCGGCGTTGTAGAGGAAGCTCGGCATGAACTTCAGGGTGAGCGCCATGTTCACGTGCGCGGTGCCCTCCAGCCGCGGCATGGAGTCGATCAGGCCGCGCGCCATCGCGAAGTAGGTGTCCTTCTCGAAACCCTTGGCGGAGATGACATCCGAGAGTTCACGGAAGGCGCGCTCGCCCTCGCGCGTCACCTTCATCTTGCCGATCGAGTTGAACATGACGAAACGCCGGTCCGCCGGGGACGATTCGCGCATGTAGTCGATGGCTCGCTCGTGGTAGAGCTTCATGGCGGTGATACGAATGTAGTTGTCGGACAGGATCTGTCGCACCTGGCCGAAGTCGGTGACCGGATGCCCGAACAGGATCTTGTTCGCCGCCTGATCGACGGTCTCGTAGAAGCAGTGCTGCACGATGCCGAGGGTGACCATGCCGATGTTGAACTTGCCGCAGTTCACCGCGGCCAGTGCGACGTCGAAGGCCTTGCGGCCGGTGTGCAGCACGTCGTCGGCGGTGACCGGGTAGTCCGCCAGATCGTAGGCGCTGACGTAGTTCTGGCCGTGAATGACGTTTTTCACCAGGGTGTAACTGGGGTGACCGCTGTCGGCGAGGAACCAGACGTAGGCGTCCGGGCCCTCGACGTCGGTGCGGCGGCCGATGGTCGGCACCAGTCGCGCGACATTGCCGTTGCCGATGTAGTACTTGCTGCCGTTCGCGATGAATCCGCCCGCGCCGTCGGGGGTGAGCAGCATGTCGGTGGAGTAGATGTCGGCGCCGTGGTCCTTCTCGGACAGGCCGAACGCGACGATGCCGCCACGGTCCAGCTCCTCGGCGGCGCGCGCGTGCGCCTTGCCGTTGGCGCTCTGCCAGATGGTGGCGAGGCCGAGGGTCGACACCCCCCACGCGTACCAGTACTGCGCGCCGTAGAACCCGGTGATCTCGTTGAACTTCGAGATGAACGCGGTGTCCCAGCGCTTGTCCGGATCGCCGCCCGCGTGCGCCTTGGGGGTGGCCATGTAGGCGAGGATCCGGGAGTCGGCCAGGTACGCCATCCAGTCGTCGTACCACTCGCCGCGGTGCGCGTCGGCGGTGAGCGCCTGCTTGCCCTTGCTCTCGAAGAAGTCGACGAGCGAGGCCAGCAGCCGCCGGGTCGTCGGGTCGAATTCCGCGAAGGTGTCGGTCTTCGGATTGAACAGGGGCATGGCCGCGTTGCCTTTCATCTGAGGGCGTGTGCCATCAATTTAGAAGTGATGGCACCTGCCGTCAATTGTCTGCCGCGGTTTTCCCGGCAACGACAACGGCCCGCCGCCTCGGGCGAGGCGGCGGGCCGTGGGATCTCTCGGGTCAGGAGCGGTAGATCGAGCGGTAGGCCGTGAGGGTGGCGACGCAGTGGTCGACGATCTGTTCGCGGGTCGCGCGCAGCGAACCGTTCAGCCACGCGGAGAACATTCCGGCATTGCCGCTGGCCATGCTCACCGCGGCCAGCCGGCGCCGGACCGGATCCGCGATGTGGACGAACAGGTGGTCCTGGATCAGCCGGGTGAAGGCGGGCATCACGGCGATGGTGGTCTGGCCGAGGCCGGTGCTCGAATACGGCTCGACCAGGAACAGGCGCGACTTGCGCGGATCCTCCAGCACTTTGTCCACGAGGACTTCCGACAGCGCCCGATCCCTGGACGGGTCGTCGGCCGAGGCGAACGCGGTCATCGGCTCCAGGAACTCCTCGGCGATCTGCCGGTACAGCACATCGAGCAGTTCGTCGCGGCTGCTGAAACTCTCGTAGAAATAGCGGTCGGTGAGGTTGGCACGGCGGCACACCGCGCGCATCGTGACGCCCGCCGCTCCCGCCTCGCCGATCAGATCCAGCGCGGCCTCGAGCAGCGCGGCGCGCCGCGCCTCCCGGCGCTCGGTGAGCGTCGTCCCACCCCAGATGCGGGGACCGGCGTCCTCTGATTCCTGGCCTGTCTGCACCGATTCACAGTAATGCCTACCGGACATCGGCCGTTCAGGCCCCGCTTTCCAGCGCCATTCCGGCGTCGCGCCAGCTGACGATGCCGCCCTCCAGGCTCGCCGCGTCGTATCCGGCGTGCCGGGCGAGCGCGGCGAAGCGCAGCGAGACCGCACCGACCGGACACACGAACACCACCGGCCGCGAGCGCGGGAACGGGACGCCTTGGCCCAGCATGTCGTCGAGCTGATCGTCGCGGATGTTCACCGCGCCGGGGACGTGCCCGATGCGATAGGCCATCGCGCCCCGGGTGTCGACGATGGTGGGGCGTCCGGTGCGGTCCAGTTCCGCGAGTTCGGCGGGCGAGAGCCGTGGCGTGGCCGCGAGTTCGGCGGCCGTCGGTTCCCTACGCCGGTCCGGCCGGTCGAACAGGTCCGGCCTGCGCTTCTTGATGTAGGAGAGGTAGGGCTCGAGCCGATCACAGACGACGATCACCGCGACCACCGGATCGCTCGCGTCACGCGCCGAGAGGTCCAGCTCGGCAAGGGTTTCCATGGCCGCCGCGTAGGCCGCGCCGCTCGTCGGCCCGGCCAGCACACCGTATCCGGTGGCCAGCCGCAGCGTCGCGTCGACGGCGTCGCCGGATGTCACGGTGACGATGCGGTCGTAGAAATCCGGCTGGAACAGCCCGACATCCCACATCTCCGTCTCCGAGCGAATGCCCGGGATGAAATCCGAGCGCTCGGAAACGACGGCGATCGTGCGCAATTCGGGATTGTGCTTGCGCAGATACGTCGCCGCACCCCGGGTGGACCCGGTGGTGCCGAGCCCGCCGACGAGATAATCCACCCGGGCGATGCCGTCGGCCGCGAGGTCCTCGTGGATCTCCCGCCCGGTCCCCAGACAGTGCGCCTCGACGTTCTTCTCGTTGGTGTACTGCGACGGATGATGATACGCGCCGGGCTCTTTCGCCATGGTCGACTCGATCACCGAATACACGTCGTTCGGCGTGGTCGGGTCCGGGCACTCGGAAAGCCCGGGCAGCTCGACGATATCGGTGCCGAGCAGTCGCAGCAGATCGCGCACCTCGGTGACCTTGATCCGATTGGTCACCGCGCGCAGCCCGACGCCGGAGAGTCCCCCGAGCACCCGCAGCGCCTTGGCGGTGTTGCCGCTGGACGCCTCGATCAGCGTCTGTCCCGCGGCGGTGATCGCGTCCAGGTCGTCCCTGATCATGCCCCAGGCGACCCGGTCCTTCACCGAGCCGAACGGGTTGTGCGACTCCAGTTTCGCGTACAACTCGACGTGCTCGAGCCCGTGGACCGCGGGATCGAGGCGCAGCAGCGGCGTATTGCCGATCAGCTCGGTGATGTGGTCGTAGCGCATCAGGGCGCCCCGGCTTCCCGCGGCACCGTGGCGGGCCGTCGCGCCGACAGCGGATCGGCCGGAACGTGCGGTTCGTAGTCGGCGTCGCGGCAGACTTGGAAACCGCCCGCGCGGTGGGCCACGGCCAGTTTCGGCGGCGGTGGCTGCATCGACGCCGAGGCCGCCGAGAGGTCCATGTGGTAGGCGGCGGTGTTGGGGAAGACCACCAGATCCCCCGCCCTCGGGCGATTCGCCAGCCAGACCTTGTGGTTGGTGATCAGGTCGCGCTCGAGGCACAGGCGTCCGGCGAAAAACACTCCCACCGGCTCGGTTTCGCGCACCGGTCGCGGAGCGGGGGCGGTGTCGGCCGCCGAGCACGGCGCGGTGATCGCGCCGTCGCCGGACCACTCGCGCGCGACACTGTCGTGCGCGGCGCCGGGCAGCACGATCGGATCGACCATCACCTCCTGATCGGCCGGTGTCACCGCGTCGCGGCTGAGGTCGACGTTCACCAGCAGCGTGCCGTCACCGAGTTCCTTGACGAACACGACCCGCGCCACCGTCACCCCGGCGTGGTCGACGAGGGCCTTGCCGGGCTCGAGCCAGAGATCGAGCAGATTGTCCGCGGCGACCTGGGCGACTGTGCGTCCGCCGTGCCGTTCGAGGGGCGAGGTCAGCAGCTCGGCGAGCATCCTGGTGGCCGGAATCGTGTTGGCGTACTTGTGGAACACCGGCGTGCCGTGCACCGCCCCGCCTTCGACGTGGTAGCCGAAGGCGTTGTCCCCCCAGCTCATCGGCTCGCCGCGACCGAGAAGCGACTCGCGCAGCGCGCGGACGTAGCCGTCGAACCGGTCGGCGTCGGCGGTGAAGACTTGGCGCAGACCGCCGCCGAGGTCGAGCACGCTGGGGGACAAGCCGTGCGCGTAGGCTTGCTCGACCAGCGCCAAGCAGGCGTCGACGGCACGCACCCGTTCGGCGTTCTCGCCGGTGTCGAGGTGAAAGGCGAAGCCGAGGAACGAGATTCGTCCGCGATGGGCGCTGAGCAGATCCAGGGCGCGGTCCGCATGGCTCAGCGGCACCCCGAAGCGACTCAGCGGCGACCCGGGGAAGCCGGAGACACGAAGCAGCACCGGCACTTCGGCGCGATCACCGGCCAGTTCGGCGATCCGGCGCAGCTCCCACAAGTTGTCCACGTTGATCGTCGCGCCGCGGTCGATCAGATCGCGCAGGAACGCCTCACCTTTCGGGCCGGTCACCTCGATGCGCATCGGCCCGAATCCGGCGCCGATCGCGCTGGCCAGCTCCTGCGGCGAGGCCACGTCGATGGCGATGCCCGCGTGCTCGGCGGTGCGGACGAAGGCGCGGGACTGATTGGCCTTGTGCGCGTAGCAGATTCGATAGCGGGGCAGCTCCAGGTCCAGTGTGGCGCGCAAGTGTTCCAGGTTGTCCGCGAAGACCTGGGGGAAGACGAGATGCACCGGAGACCCGAATCGGATCAGCGTCTCGTCCAAGGCGTCGCGGGCGTCGAGAAAGGCACGAACCAGCGGATGGATCTTCGCGGGTAGCGCCGGTAGCGGCGCCGTCATACCGCGGATTCCGAAGGCTGCGCACTGATTTCGTCGTCGGCCGGATCGGGCTTGTCGGCGACCGGGCTGTACCCGCCGTCGCGCAACGCCTCGAAGGCGCGCGCCCGGTTGCGCGGGCTGCGGAACTCGGCGACCACCCGCTTGCTGATCAGGTCCACCTCGGCGACCACGAGCCCCATCGACTCCAGCACGCCGGTGATCGTGCGGACACAGTGCTTGCAGGTCATATCCGGTACGTAGAAGACACGATCCTCGGCCGTCACCGGATCGTCGGCGGTGCGTTCGTCCAGCGCCGCGGCGACCTCCACCGGGCGGCAGCTCGCCACGATCTCAATGAACACCGCGACGAACCGGTCGACCACGATGGGCAGCAGGCTGTAGTGCGCGCCGTCGAGCTGATGCGGCATCGCGGCGAGGCAGGTCGGTCGGGTACCGGGCGGCAGCAGCGCGTACTGACGGGAAATGACGTCGAGATCCTCGTGGTACTTGGCGATCGCGTCTTCGACGCTCAGGCCCTCGACCGTGGTCGCGCGCCGCATGACAGTGTGCGCGTCGGCGATGGTGGCGTCCTTCATGGCGCGCAGCGTGGCCACCGATTCGGCGGTGTAGCGCACGGTGCCGTCGGGCTGGGCGGCCAGGGTCACCGGGATCATCCCGCGCCGGTAGGTGGAGGCCTGCAACTCCCAGAACCAGCGCGTCGCGACTGCCGCGAACAGGCCCGAATCCCGCATGCCCGTGGCGAATTCGATCGCGTCGCGGTAGGGCGTCTGCCGCGCGAGCAGCGCGTGCTGGGCGAGCGCGCGGCCGGTTGCCTCGATACCGACGCGGAAGATCTCGAGCGGTTCGTGATCGGTGGTGGTGCCCACCAGCACGGCGCGCTCCCGGCTGCCGAGTTCCTCGGCGCGGCGCACCAGCGCGGTATCGGCCCGCAGCGCGTGCCACAGCGCGAGGACGGTCTCGCGCATTGCGATCGGCACGAGCGGGCCGAGGCCGTCGGCGCGGTAGTGCCCGGTGTTGGGGATGCCGTCGCTGTCGGTCCACGCGATGCGGTGGGTGGCGGTGGTCACCTGATTCGGGCGGCAGGGCCGCATGAACCGCTCCATGTACAGCCGCTGCGAATACGTGAGATGGCTGTTCGCTTCCGGACGCAATGCGGCACAGGTGAATTCGACGCGTCGCGGATCGGGTGGCACCGGGACGTCGCCGAACAGCCCTGGCTGGGCGAGCCCGGCGAGAACCCGGGACGCCGCCCTGCGGTCGTAGCGCGGGGTGTCGGTGTTCACGTGACCTCCTCGGCAATCGTCGTGACGCAGGCGGTGAACCGGTCGATCTCGTCGAGGGTGTTGTAGATGTGCGTGCTGACCCGCACCGAGTCCAGGTCGTCGGCGCCGGGGCCCGCCGCGGGCGTGCAGTGCAGTCCGGTGCGCACCAGGAAACCCATCTCGCCGAGCACGAAACCCAGGTCGGCGGCACTGATTCCGGCGATGCGGAACGAGACGATGCCGTAGCCCGTCGCGCACGGCGCGTAGGCGGGCCCGGGCAGGAACTCCAGCCCGGGCGCCGCGCGCAGTCGCTCGATCAGCCGCAGGGTGAGCGCGCGGTTGTGCGCGGCGATGGCCTCGATGCCGAAGGACTCGAGCACGTCCAGCGCGCTGCCCAGTGCCAGGATGCCGGGGATGTTGTGGGTGCCGCCCTCGAGCAGGTCGGGCATCGCCGTGCCGACCAGCCCCGACTCGGTGAGCCGCACCCCCGAATTCCCGCCGGGCAGGAAGGGCAGCAGCCGATCGTGAATCCGCCGGTGGCAGTAGAGGATCCCGACTCCGGGCGCACCGAACATCTTGTGCGCGGCGAATACCGCGAAATCGGCGCCGAGCTCGGTGACGTCGACCGGCAGGTGCCCGCCGCTCTGGCTGCAGTCGAAGCACAGCAGTACCGACGGATCAATCCGTCCGTGCAGTTCTTCCAGCGTGGTCACCGCGCCGTAGACGTGGTGCAGGTGGCTGGTGACGATCAGCCTGGTGCGCGGGGTCAGCTTTCCGAGGATGTCGGCGGTGTCGGCCTCGCCGAGTTCGGTGGTCCGGTAGGGGACCAGCTCGATGCGGCGGCCGAACCGGGCGAGCAACTGGCGTAGGTGGTGCCAGGGATGCACGGCGGAGGCGTGATCGCGCGGGTTGTAGAGGATTTCGTCGCCGTCGGCGAGCTCGGCCAGTCCCCACGACAGCGCGACCGCGTTGAGCGCCGCGGTGGCGCCCGCGGTGAAGACCACCTCGTCGGGATGGTCGGCGCCGAGGAACGCCGCGGCGCGGGCGCGCACGTCCGCAACCCGCGCGGTCAGCTCGGTCGACCAAGCGTAGGTACCGCGCCCGGCGTTGGCGGTGCGGGAGGAGTGGTAACGGTGGATCGTCTCGATGACCGGCAGCGGCTTCTGCGTGGTCGCCGCGCTGTCCAGATAGACCTCGGGCGATTCCGTCAGCGCCGGAAACAGCGCGCGCACGGCGTCGGCACGGACAATATCGGTGCGGGGCGGTGGCGAAGCGGGGAACCGGTGACCGGGGGAGTGGCGCACGGTCGGGGAGCGGGTGAAGTGCGAGCCTGGCGCGGGTGACCGCAACGTGACGCTCCCTTCACGCCGATGCCCTGGACACCCACCAACGATACGCACTTTTCCCGAGGTGATCGAAGAATTCAGGTGGACAACGTCTTTCACGCGCTAGCCTGGACCGCATGCCATTGAGCCAGGACGAGCGTCAGCGATTTCTCGCAGAGCCGCACATCGCGGCGTTGGCCGTCGCGGCGGGCCAGGATCGCGGCCCGCTGAACGTGCCGATCTGGTACCAGTACGCACCCGGCGCCGAGGTGTGGGTGCTGACCGGTCCGGAGTCGGCGAAGATGCGGCATATCAGGCAGGCGGGCCGCTTCAGCCTGATGGTGCAGCGGCTCGAGCCCACGGTGCGTTACGTCAGCGTGGAGGGGCCGGTCACCCGGATCACGCCGATGACCGACGAACTGCACCGCGAGATGGTCGCCCGTTACCTGCCGCCGGACAAGGTCGACGCCTACCTGAAGGCCGCCGAGGCGTACGGCGAGCAGGTCGCGGTGTACATGCGACCCGAGCGGTGGCTGTCCGCCGACCTCGGCGACCTGTCCGCGCTCTAGACAGGGCCTGGACGCGCGAGTTCAGTACCGGCCCTGGAGATAGTCGACCAGGTGCTGGCGTTCGGTCGCGAGTTCGGAGATCGCGCTCTTGACCACGTCGCCGATGCTGACGATGCCGATCAGCCGGTCGTCCACGACCACAGGCAGATGCCGGATCCGGTGGTCCGTCATGATTCGGCGCAAACTGTCGACGTGGTCGTCGGGCGCGCAGGTGCGGACCTCGACGGTCATGATGTCCGCGACGGGCGTGTCCAGCAGGTCCGCGCCGAGTTCGTGCAGGCGGCGCACCACATCGCGCTCGGAGACGATGCCCGCGATCCGCATGCCGTCGGGGGACACCACCACCGCGCCGATGTTGTGCTCGGCCAAAGCGGCCAGCAGGCTCCGCACCGTCGTGTCGGGCGGAACCGTGGCGACGTCGCTACCTTTCCTGCGCAAGATCTCCGCGATTCGCATACTTTTCACCATCCAGACTCACGGGGTTCCAGGATCGCAAGTTCGGCAGCGGGTGACCAGCACGAATCCGCATCGTTGCGCGGGCGATATCTACAAACGCCGCGCCACGCTGCGGTCGAGGTCCCTGGCCAGCAGGGCGATGGCCGCCTGTGAGATGCCCGCCGAGGTGGCGAGGTCGATGGTGGTCAGCTGTGCGATGCGGCGCAGCCGGTAGTCGACGGTGTTGGGATGGACGTACAGCTGGCGCGCGGTGAGCTGGCGGTTCATGTCGTTGCCCAGGTACGCACGCATGGTGTCGAACAGTTCGGGGTGCGCGTCGAGCGGGTCGAGGATGGTCGCGATCCGCCGGGCGGCGGGCCCGCCGCGGGTGAGCTGGTATTCCACGGCCAGGTCGGACATCTGATACAGCCCGGCGGCGCGGCCGCCGACGCGGACCAGGTTCAGCAGTTCGTGGGCCTGTTCGGCGGAATCCGGGATCCGATCGGTGTCGCCGACGACGACGGTGGCGGTGAGCGGCACCTCGGCGCCCGCGGAGAGGGTGTCGAGCAATTCCGCGGTGAGCGCGGGGGTGTCCTCGCCGAGCGGAATGAGCAGCGTGCCGCCCTTGGTGGAGAGCAGGGCGAGCGCGCGCGAGCGGAAGACCGTGGCCAGCGCGGACTGTAGTCGGCGTAGCTTGCGGCGGGCGGCGACCTGCGCGTCGACTCGCGGCTCGCGCTCGTCCGGATGCTCCGGCACCGAGAGCGCCACCACTTGGTACGCCTCCGCGATCGGGATGCCCGCCTGCCTCGCGAGCGCGGAACTGCCGCGACCGCTGAGCAGGGCGGAGGCCAGCGTCTGCGCCGCAGTCTGGTGCTCGCGGGCGACGAGGTGCTGCTCGTCGACGTAGGCGTCGGAGACCGCGGCCGTGATGACCTCGAGCAGTTCCAGCATCAGATCGGTCGCGACGATCAGCTCGTCCACGTCGTCGGCCTTGGCGCCCTCGGTGACCAAGCCGAAGGCGATGCGCAGGCCCTCGTGGTAGGCGCGCAGGATGGTGCCGAGCGGGACCGCCTCGCGCGCCCACTGCGCCGCGGCTTCCCTGACCTCGCCGAGCTGGGCGTCGTCGGGCACCGTCCGGCGATCGAACATCTCGGCCGCCAGCGCGAGGCAGAAGCGCGTCACCTTGGTGACGTCGCCGCGCATCTGCTCACCGGGCAGCGTGCGGCACGGCGCGACGCAGGTCGCGAAGTACCCCACCATGCGCGAGGCGACCCCGTCGGTGTTCTGCAGGGGCACCGATGCCGGCTGTCCGCCTATTTCGAGCGCCGTTGCGGACGTGTCGGCGGACAGATCCAGCGCGGTGAAGGTCATACGTAGTGCTCCAGTGCCACATCGGACGAAATAGAACTGCGCCCGAATCGTTGCATCACTATACGAAACGGTTATGGGCAGGGGGAGGGTTCGGTGAGATACGTTGCATCGCACCACCGTTGTGCATAGTTCCGAATGCAAGCTTCGAAATCGCGGTGACCGGCGGATCGGCGCTCGGATCGGATGTATCGGCGTCGGCGTATCAGACGGCCGCAGTCGATCGCGCCGATGTGTGAGCCCTCGGAGTCGCCGCGCCCTGCCGCCGAGCGCGGCGGACCTATGAAGTGGGCGCGTTTCGGTTCTCTGGCTCCCCGCGGGGATGTCCGGTCGACGTCTCGCTGGTGCGCGGCGCCGACAGGCTCCCGTGCGGCGGCCGAGTCGTCGGCGCCGGGGATGGCTCGCTCCCGAGCCGGACTCTATCCCCCTCCGTCTTCCATTGCGGCGCTGTGGATTTCGCGTTCTATCGCCACCGCCGCATAGTGCTGTCCGCAGGCACGCAGCTGGGCGATGCGACGGTGCACTGCCTCGGTGCCGTAGACGGCGGCGATATCGGCGACGCCGAGTCGGCGGGAACGATGTAGCGACTGATCCATGGGAAAGACCTTCGGGCGGTAGCGAGGAGTCCTCGTGGCAACGCTGGCACGGGCTCGGTGAATCTCCTCTGTTTTCGGGCCGAGTGTAGGTCCGTGTTCGATACAGATGCAAGTACAGATGCGCGAACATCGCTGTGCGATAACGGTTTTGACAACGCGCCGTGATCTTGGACGGCCAACTGTCTCGGCCAGCGGCCCTCGTAGCGCATGGCGTGTGATCCGGGAGTGAATCTTCTCGTCGACAGTGGCGTGGATGCGCCGCCTCGGCCGCCGCGCCCTCTTGTCTCGAAACCGTTGTTGGCCGCGGATTGCGGTGGTACCGTCCAGACACGTGTCCAGGTATCTGTCTCAACGGTTGTATCCGTCGGAACGGTCTGGGCGAACCCGTTCTCGAAATCGAGGTGTGTGATGACAGCCAGGGTGTCCGTGCCCGGCGAGGGGAGGGCGCCGTGAAGATCTCCGTCGACCTCGACCTGTGCCAGGGCCACGCCGTCTGCCAGTCCGAGGCGCCCGACGTCTTCGCCGTGCCCAAACGCGGCCAGGTGGAGATCCTCGAGCCGAGCCCGGACCCGGAACTGCGCGAAGCGGTCGCGAGCGCGATCCGCTACTGCCCGACCAGGGCCCTCTCCCTCGCCGACGACGGCGAGACCGACGACGCCGCGAAAGGTGCACACTGATGGCCGCTTACGACCGCGCCGAGCTCGACGAGATGATCCGCCGCTGGATCGTCGAGAACCAGCGCTGCGAGGAGAAGGGCGACTGGAAGCCGCTCGCCGAGATGTACACCGTGGACGCGACCTACGGCTGGAACTACGGTCCGGCCCAGGAATTCATGGCGGTCGGACGCGACGAGATCCGCGATATCGCGCTGGGACAGGAGATGTCGGGCCTCGAGGGCTGGACCTACCCGTACCAGGAGTTCGTCGTCGACGACCGCAGCGGGACCGTGATCGGTTTCTGGAAGCAGGTCGCCGACGCGCAGCGCCCCGACGGTCGTCCGTACAGTCCGGAGGGCATCGGCGGCAGCTGGTTCCGGTACGGGGGCGATTTCCAATGGTCCTGGCAGCGCGACTTCTTCGACTTCGGCAACGTCTCGGCGTTGTTCCTGGAGATGATCACGAACAACGCGCTGACCCCCGGCATGCAGCAGCGCATCGCCCGCTCGACCTCCGGCACGCCGCTGCCCGGCTGGTACCGCGTCGGCGAAGCGCCCGCCTCGCTGTGGTGACGGCGATGAGCGCGATACCGAGCCGCTACGCGCGGTTCTCCCGGCAGACGTTGGCCGCGCTGGTACCCGAACTGCTGTTGTGCGGGCACCTCATCGACCGTTCCGGCATGGCGCACTCCATCGCCGCGTTCGGCAGAACCGGCATGGCGGAGGTGGCCATCGAGGAGTGGCGGCTGGCCAGTCCCGTGTACACCCGCAGGATGCAGCGGGCGCTCGGCTTCGCGGGCGACGGCGTGGCGACCATCTTCAAGGGGTTGCAGCTCGACATCGGCGCGCCGCCGCAGTTCATGGACTTCCGCTTCCGGGTGGACGACCACGAGCACGGCGAATTCTGGCTCGACCACTGCGGCGCGCTGGCCGACGTCGAGCCGATGGGTGAGGACTTCGTGGTGTCGATGTGCCACGACATCGAGGACCCGACCTTCGACGCGACCGCGCTGGCGACGAACCCGCACGCGCAGGTCCGCCCCATTCATCGCCCGCCACGGCGGCCCGCCGACCGCCGACCGGTCTGCGCCTGGCGGGTCACCATCGACGCGGCCAACGAACCGCCGCCGGTGCCGCGCGACGCGGCCGTGGTGGCCGAGTCCGCCGCCGCGCGAACCGTATTGGCGCCCATCGATCCCGCCGACGACGGCCGGTGCGACTACGCCGGACCGCTGCTGAGCGACCTGCGTTTCGCGGACTTCTCGCATTCGGCGCTGGTGCGCATGGCCGAGGAGGTGTGTCTCCAGCACCATCTGCTGACCCTCGGTTTCCTGGTGGCCGTGCGGGCCAAGGCCGACGCGCCGGCCGCGACGGAGATCGCGCGCAAACAGTTCACCGGCATCGCCGGACTCACCGCCGACCGCATCCGGCGCTGCCTGCGGCTCGGCGACGACGCGGACGCCCTCGCCACCGTGCTGGCGGCGCATCCGGCGCTGAACCCGTTGCCCTATACCGGCATCACCATCTACGGCACGGACGACACTGTGCGCCTGCGTATTCCGCGCGACAGCGGCGCGGGTGCCGACGGCGCGTGGCCCGCGCTGCTCGATCCCGAGCACCTCGCGCCGCTGGACGCGCTGGCTCGGGCGGTGAACCCGCGCTGGTTCGCCACGGCCGTCGACGGCGACGACGGTGTGCTGACCGTCGATTTCGAACTCGCCGACCAACCGTTCCGCGAGGCCGCCGAAGTCGCCATCACCCGATTCAGCACCGGCGCGGACTTCGCGTTCACCGATCGCGGAAAACCCTTGCCGCTCACCGTGGTGTGACGGCCGACGAGCGAGACATCAGATGGCCAACAACTTCGCCGACCTCTTCGAGCACGCCGTCGACGCCATGCCGGACCGGACCGCGGTACTACAGGGCGAGCGTCGCGTGCGCTTCGCGGAACTCGACGCCAGGGCCAATCGGTTGGCCCACCACCTGGCATCCTCCGGCCTCGGGGCGGGCGCGCACATCGGATTCCAGATGCACAACAGCGTCGAGACCATGGAGACGTTGATCGCCTGCTTCAAACTCGCCGCCGTGCCGATCAACATCAACTACCGCTACGGCCCCGCGGAACTCGCCTACGTCTACGACAACGCCGACCTGGACGCGCTGGTGTACCACGCGTGCTACTCGGAGGCGGTGCGGGAGGCCAGATCTCGGGTTCCGCGCGTGCGGTACGCGCTGCGCGTCGAGGACGACACGGTCCACCCGGCCGACGACGGCGCTGTGCTGTCCGAGAGCGCCGTGCCGTACGAGAGCGCGTTGGCGAATCGTCCGTCGGCGCGGCCATCCGTCCCGCGCGGACCCGACGACCTGTTCATGATGTACACCGGCGGCACCACCGGCCTGCCGAAGGGCGTCATGTGGCGGCAAGAGGACATGTGGCGGGTGCTCGGCGGCGGCATCGACTTCTACACCGGCGAACCCGTGGCCGACGAGTATCAGCAGTCGCGCACCGGCGCCGCGGGCGACCCGAGCACCTGGTTCGTGCTGCCGCCGCTGATCCACGCCGCGGCGATGATGCCGACCTTCACGGCGCTGTGGTCGGGCAACGCGGTGATCTTCCAGCGCCGCTTCGACCCCGACGCCGTCTGGGCGGGGGTGGCCAGGCATCGGCCGCAGGTGCTGGTGATCACCGGCGACGCCATGGCCCGTCCGCTGATCGACGCCTACCGGCGGCGACCGGTCGACGCGTCCTCGCTGCTGGCCATCGCCTCGGGCGCCGCCCTGCTCTCGCAGGCGATGAAGAACACCCTGCTGGAGACGTTCCCTTCCGCCGTGGTGTCCGACTCCATCGGATCGTCCGAAACGGGCTTCGGCGGAATAGGTTTCGCGCAGAAGGACGACGATCCCGCGCGCGGCCCCAGGGTGCGCACCGGTCGTGGCGCGGTGGTGGTCGACGACGACGGACATCCGGTGCCGCTCGGCGCGGAAGGCTGGCTGGCGAAGACCGGCGCGGTGCCGCTCGGGTATTACAAGGATCCCGGCAAGTCCGAACGGCTGCTCCAGTCGGTGGACGGCGCGCGCATCGTGGTGACCGACGACCGGGCCCGCGTGGAGGACGACGGCACGGTGACCCTGATCGGGCGCGGCAACATGGTGGTCAACACCGGCGGCGAGAAGGTGTTCGTCGAAGAGGTCGAGGGCGTGCTGAAGGCGCACGCGCAGGTCTACGACGCGGTGGTGGTCGGGGTGCCGCACGAGCGCTGGGGCCACCAGGTAGCAGCGGTCGTCGCGGGCACCGAACCCGGCCGGATCGATTTCGGTGCGCTGGAACACCACGTCCGCGACCATCTGGCCGGTTACAAGGTGCCCAAACAGATCTGGGTGACCGAGGCGATCGTGCGCTCACCGAGCGGCAAGCCCGACTACCGCTGGGCTACCGACTACGTCGCGGGCCGCGCGCCCGATCACCGATCCACGTGAACCGGGTCGCTCTGCGCCGCAGGGCATTCCATCCCAGGAGGTAGACATGACCGCAGCGTCGTTGCCCGCGGGTTTCGACTTCACCGACCCCGCGCTCTGGCAGAACCGCAGCCCCGTCGAGGAGTTCGCGCTGCTGCGCCGCACCGCGCCGGTGTGGTGGAACGCCCAGCCCGACGACACCTCGGGCGGATTTCGCGACGGCGGATACTGGGTGGTGAGCAAGCTCGCGGACGTCAAGGAGATCTCGCGCCATCCGGAGCTGTACTCCTCGCAGCGCAAAGGCGCCATCATCCGGCTGCCGGGTGACATCACCCCGGAGCAGATGGACCTCACCGGCGCGTTGCTGGTCAACATGGATCCGCCCAAACATTCCAAGATTCGCCGGGTCGTCGCCAAAGGATTCACCCCGCGCGCGGTCGAGAGCCTGCGCGCCGCGCTGACCGAGCGCGCCGAACGCATCGTGCACGCCGCGAAGCGAACGGGCGGAGGCGATTTCGTCCAGCAGGTGGCTTGCGAGCTGCCGCTGCAGGCGATCGCCGAACTTCTCGGTGTGCCGCAGGAGGATCGGCGCAAGGTCTTCGACTGGTCGAACCAGATGCTCAACTACGACGATCCCGAATACGGCGATCCGACCGTCGCCTCCGCCGAAATCCTCGGCTACGCGTGGAACATGGCCGAGCAGCGCCGCGCGTGCCCGGTGCACGACATCGTCTCCGAGCTGGTGCACGCCGACGTCGACGGCGAGGCGCTGGCCTCCGACGAGTTCGGCTTCTTCGTGATCCTGCTCGCGGTCGCGGGCAACGAGACCACGCGCAACGCGATCACGCACGGCATGAAGGCCTTCGTGGACAACCCGGAGCAGTGGGAGATCTACCGCGCGAGCCGTCCGCGCACCGCGCCCGACGAAATCGTCCGGTGGGCCACTCCGGTGACGGCCTTCCAGCGCACCGCCACCGAGGACGTGGTGCTCGGCGGGCAGCGCATCCGCGCCGGTCAGCGGCTCGGATTGTTCTACAGCTCGGCCAATTTCGACGAAGACGGGTTCACCGACCCGTTCGCCTTCGACATCCTGCGCGATCCCAATCCGCATGTCGGCTTCGGCGGAACGGGCACGCACTATTGCGTCGGCGCGAACCTGGCCCGGCTGGAGATCGACCTGATGTTCAACGCTCTCGCCGACGCCATGCCGAACCTGCGCCAGGTCTCGGATCCGGTGCGGCTGCGGTCGGGCTGGATCAACGGCGTCAAGAGCTGGCAGGTCCGCTACGACTGAGACGGCGACACTCGAACGGCCGCGACTCGCCGCCGCGGCCGTTCGAGCGTGTCCGTCGGAGTGCCGATCCGAACCGCCCCGGCATTCACCCGTTCTGCCGGAGACCGCGCCTGCGGTAGCGCACCCGGCAGGGCTGCTGCAGCTGCACCACCATCTTCGAGTGGTCGTTGCGGTAACTGTCCGAGGGCTGGGCCATCTCGAACTCCCAGTCCCGCAACAGGATCGAGAAGATCGCCTTGAGCTGCATGAGCGCGAACGCGGCTCCGACGCAGCGGTGCTTGCCCGCGCCGAACGGGATCCACGTCCAGCGGTTGACGATGTCCTCCTGGTTCGGGTCGATATAGCGGCCCGGATCGAAGGTCTCGGGATCGGGGAAGTCCTCGGGCAACCGGTTCGAGATGGCGGGCGTGGCGGCCACGTGGTCGCCCTCGGCGATGTGGTGACCGCACACCTCGAAATCGCCCCTGGCCACCCGCATCAGGATGATCAGCGGCGGATGCAGTCGCAGCGTCTCCTTCAGCACCGCCTCCAAGCGCGGAATCTGGCGCAGCGCACCGAAACTCACCGGCGAACCGTCCGCGTACAGCTCGTCCAGCTCGGCGACGACGCTGCCAAGCAGCTCGGGGTGGCGGAGCAGCTCGATGACCGTCCACGCCGCCGTGCCGGAGGTGGTGTGGTGACCGGCGAACATCATCGAGATGAAGATGCCGGTGATCTCGCTGGCGCTGAAGCGCGGTTCGCCGTTCTCGCCGGGCACCGAGACCAGCACGTCGAGCATGTCGCGGTCGCCGCGTTCGGCGGGACGGGCAGCCCGCTTGTCCATGATTCCCTGGACGAGCTCGACGAGCGCGGCGCGGGCCTCGTCCCTGCGGCGGAAGCTTTCGATCGGCGCGTAGGGGTCCACGTAGGCCAAGGCGTCGGTGCCGCGCTCGAGTTCGTGATAGAGATGCGCGAACCTGCCATCGAGTTCGTCGCGGAATTTCACGCCGATCAGGCAGGCCGAGGACGTGTAGATGGTCAGCTCGGCGAAGAAGTCGAGCAGGTCGATCTCGCCCTCGTCGCCCCAGCGCGCGAGCATCCGCTCGACCTCGGTGGCGATCGTGGCCGCGTGCCCGCGCATGTGCTCGGCGCGCAGCGCCTGGTTGTGCAACATCTCCTTGCGGCGTTCCGGGCTGGCGTCGAAGACCACCCCCTCGCCGAAGATCGGCTTCATGAACGGATAGGCCGCGCCCTGGTCGAGATCCTCGTCGCCGGATCGGAAGAAGAACTCGTTGGCTTCCGCCCCGGAGAGCAGGACCACCCGCTTGCCCGCGAGTTCGAAGGCACCGATATCGCCGCACTCGGCGCGCACCCGGCGCATCAGCGCGATCGGGTCGGAGCGGAACTCCTCGAGATGTCCGTGCTCGTGCTCGCCGCCGGAGACGCGCTGTGGTTTCACCAGAGTCATCGGAAATCCTTCCACAGATACCTGTCCAGACATATGCTGGACACGTGTCTGGACAGTACTACTGTCGACCGGACGCGAGCAAGGGATTCGCGGTCGCGTGATCGCGCGCAGGGCCCTCTCGAAGGGGTGAAGAGTGGACGCACGGCAACAGTCCTCGCGGGGGCGCTTCCCGATCCTGTGGGCCACCTGGGCGACGGTGCGGCTCAAATTCGCCGGGCTGGCGTTCGTTTCGATGATCGCGGCGGTGGTGCTGCTCGCCATGTCGATGTACGCGGGCCGGTTCGAGTCGACGGCGACGGTGCTCGTCGACGCGCCGCGCTCGGGGCTGGTGCTCGATCCGGACGCCGCGGTGCGGATGCGCGGCGTGGAGATCGGCCGCGTCGCCGCCGTGGAACCGCACGCCGACCGGGTGCGGCTGCGGCTGGAGCTGGATCCGGAGTCGCTGCGGATGGTCCCGGAGAACGCCCTCGTCGACATCCGCTCGACGACGGTCTTCGGCGCCAAATTCGTGCACTTCGTGCCGCCTGCCGCGCCGTCACCGCGCCCGCTGGCGCCGGGGGCGGTGGTCCGGGCGGAATCGGTGACCGTCGAGTTCAACACCTTGTTCCAGCGGCTCTCCACGGTGCTCGCGAAAGTAGAACCGGGACAATTGAATTCGACACTGGCCGCATTGAGCGCCGCGTTGCAGGGTCGCGGTGAGCGGCTCGGCGATCTGCTGGAGCGCGCGGATGTCACACTGCGCCAGCTGAATCCGAGCCTGCCCCAGCTGGCCCACGACATGACGGCCACCGCCGAGGTCACCGAACTCTACGCCGACACGGCGGGGGAGTTGCTGCGCACGGTCGACAACGCGACCGTGATCGGCGCGACGGTCGCGGACCGGGCCGCGGATCTGGACGAAATGTTGCTCAACGTGGTGGGTTTGGCCGAGACCACCCGCGCGGTCCTCACCGAGACCGAGCAGCCGATGGCGACGGCGCTGCGGCTGCTGCGCCCGGGGAGCGCGCTGCTGAACGAGTACCGGCCTGCGCTGCGCTGCGTGGTCAACGGCGTCGCCGCGATGATGCCGTTGGCGGAGACGATATTCGGCGGCATGGTGCCGGGAGCGGTGTTCAACACCAACTTCATGCTGGCCTCGGAACCGTACAAATATCCGGAGGACCTGCCGAAGGTCAACGCGACCGGCGGTCCGGACTGTTCCGGCATCGAACAGCGCGCACCGGGCGCGCACGCGGACTACGTCGTGACCGACACCAGCGAGGGCGCGTTGTTCGTCCCGTCGACCAGCGCCCGGCTGCACGCGGATCCGCCGACGGTGTTCGAGATCTTCTTCGGTGGGCTGCCCGGCGTCGCCCGCCGGTGAGGAGCCTCAGCCGTCCAGCAGGTGGGGCAGGCCCGCGCGATAGCGCTCGGCGTCGACGCGTTTGGCCTGATCGAAGATCGGCAGCGAGACCAGCGGGAAGATCGGCGCGCGCGGACCGGGGTCGTCGGCGGCGTCCATGATCGCGTTGGCCACCGCGCGGCCGGATTCGTTGGCGCCCTCCATGGTCGCGAGATCGATGTTGCTGCGCACGTGGTCGCCGCCGAAGAACAGATTGGGGACGGCGCAGTGCGCCTCCGGCCGGTGATCGTAGGAGCCGACGGTGTTGACCAGCAAGGGTGTCGCGTTGTCGATCGCGCCACCGCGCCAGGTGATTCCGGGATCGAGGTGCCAGGAGCGCACGTCCTCGTCGCGCAGCCAGCCCGTCGCGGTGTTGAGCCATTCCTTCAGTTGCGCCCACACTTCCGCGGCGATCTCCTCGCGGCCACATTCCTTGGCCGGTCGGCCGTAGAGCACGCCGGGGGAGTCCCAGTCGGAGATGTCCACCGAAAGACATTCGCGCACCGCGCCGTCGCCGTAGCGTGCGGCGAAATCGCCCACCCACATGGGCGCTTGGCGCAGCGCGGTGAGCGCCCACGGCGAACCGAGCGCGGCGATATGGCCTTCCGGCAGCTCGGTCGGGCGGGTGAGGTAGTACTGGATGCCGACCATCCAGTCGGTGTGGAGCCGGTGCATGCCCGCCAGCCGCGGATCGGCGTCGAGGATCCGGTCGCTGAGCAGCGGAAGGGTCCGCTCCACCGGCATGGCGCAGACGTACCAGTCCGCGGTGACATTCTCGGCCGTGCCGTTCGCCCCGCGGACAGTCGCCGACACAATGCGCCCGCCACGCAGTTCCAGTGCGCTCGCGCCCCTGTTCATGACGAAACGGACGCCGAGCGAACGCAAGTAGCCGACCCACGGATCGATCCACGCCTCGTTGGTCGGCCGGTTCAGGATGCGGTCGATGCCCGCGGCGTATTGCGGAATCGCCCCGGTCGCGGCCAGCACCAGCGCCTCGCCGATCGTTCCGATGGTGCGCGCCGAGCTGACGTGCGGTTTGGCGGCGACGGTGATCCGGGTGAGCGCGTTGACCAGGTAGTCGCGATAGGCGGGCGACTTGCCCTGGGCGTGCAGGATCTGTTCCCAGGTGACGTACTCCCACTGCCCGTAGCGCCGCTCCGCGCAGGAGGTGAACCACACCGTCATCTGTTTGGCGAAGAACGCCAGTTCCCACGGCGGTAGCTCGGGGACGAAGCCGAACGCGCCGACGATGGTGTTCTGCAAGCGTTGCGGTGTCAACTGATCGATCGCCCCGAGCTCGACGGGCACGAAAATCGGTGGGCGCCCACGGAACCCGGCGACCGTGCCCTCCACCCGGACCAGGTTTCCCGCGACACCGTCACGGTTCCCGGGAAACGGAATGCGCCGCATCGTATCCGGGATGTTCTGGTAGCAGCCGGGAAAGAAACGAAAGCCGTGCTCGCCGGGCAGATCCAAGCGTCCGCCGACGCCGGTGCCCGGCACACCCATGCTGCGCGCCTTGCCGCCGAGAAACGCGGGCTCGTACACGGTGACCTGGTATCCGCGTTCGGCGAGCTCGTGGGCCGCGGACAGTCCCGCGACGCCGCCGCCGAAGATCGCCACCGATCGTCCGGGCGCGGGCGTCCGCTGCACTCCCGGTGTGGCGGTGGCTGTCGAAGCGGTCGCGGCTAGGCCGACACCCGCGGCCACGGCGCCGCGCAGAACTTCGCGGCGGGTGAGAGAAGGGCCGGAAGGCGGTCGCTTGTCACGCATGTCGTTCTCCTGAGCAGGTGGCGGGTGCGAGAGCGTGGTGGGCGCGCGACTGCCACCAGTCGGCGGCGGTGTCGCGGGCCTCGTGCAGGAGATGGGTCAGCACCGGACCGACCGAGGGCCAGGCCTCGCGCAGCGCGCCGACGGCCAGCGCCGCCGCGAGCGCGGGGGTGAAGACGTCCTTCGGATCCCTTGTGCGCGAGAAGATCGCGGTGACCGCCTGCGCCAGCTCCGGGTCGCTCGTCGCGCGGCGATAGAGCTGAATCTCCAAGGGGCTCATGGCAGTTCCGCGGGCCAGCCGGTTGGTCCACTGGTAGATGCCGAGGCAGTCGGCGAGGCGCTGGGACTCCCAGGCGCGCAGTGCCGCGTCCAGCCGCTGCGGCTCGTGCAGCACCGGGGCGGCGAGTTCGCCGAGACGTCGGCCGTAGTGCAGCGCGTCCCGAATGCCCTGGGCGGTCACCGGATCCTTGAAATGTCCCGCGTCGCCGGGCAGGGCCCAGCCCGGGCCGCTGGATCGGCGGAAGTAGGAGAGCAGCCCCGTCGCGGAGCGGACGCGACCGACTCGCTCACACCCCGCGAGCCTGGTCGCCAGCCCGGGAATCCGTTCGATCGCTTCGCGATAGCGTCGTTCGGCGCCGCCGGGGCCGGGACGGTCCGCGCTCGCCGGAGGTTGCACCAGGGCGAGCAGAAGTCCGTCGTCGCAGGGAAAGGCGGTGCCCAGATCGGGACCGTCGCGCCACTGCGCGGCCACCTCGCGCCATCCGGCCGCGGTGTCGCGCCAATAGGCGAAGTAGCAGTCCCGTCCGCTCGGCGCGGACAGCCGGGGACCGGACGCCCCGGCCAGCCGGGCCACCGTGCTGCGCCGTCCGTCGGCGCCGACCACGAGGGCAGCGCGCAGCTCACGGGTACCGGAGGCGTCGGAGTACCTGACACCCGCGCATCGTTCTCCGCGCCACAGCAATTCGCCGACACGGGCACCCTCGCGCAAGTCCGCGCCCGCGTCGACCGCGGTGGCCGCGAGCGCGGCGTCCAGGCCAGTGCGGCGCACGCACAGCGCGTAGTCGACGTCGTCCACCGGCGCGAACGGCGAGCGGATGGTGTGGCCCGCGCCCGCCGCGTAGGCGGTCCGCAGCGGCGGCGCTCCCAACGCGGTGACGCGATCGAGCGCGCCGAGACGCGCCAATTCCGCGACACCGCCGGGCCACAACAGGTGTGTGGAGAGCGTGTCCGAGGGAAATCGGGTCGCCTCCAACAACACGACCCGCACGCCCGCCCGTGCGAACGCGGCGGCCGTCGCCGAACCCGCGCAGCGGGCGCCCACCACGACAACCTCGGTGTCCTCGACCGGAATGGCAGGGGCGCCAGGCATTTTCGAACCACCTCGGTCACAACGTCTCGGACACAGTGTCCGATCGATGGTGCGACTCGTCGCGCCCCGGTGTCAACGCCCGCACGGCAGAATGGAACTCGTGAATCCCTCCGGCGAACGATCGCGGCGGCACCTGGCCGTCGGCCTGCGTGCGGGTGGCGGATGCCTTCGCTGACGAGAGCCCCGAAGAACGCACGCAAGCCGGTCGACGACCGGCGGACGGAGTTCGAGCGGCGCGTCCTGCGCGCCGTCGAAGAACTGCTCGCCGACGGGACGCCCTACACCGAGATCGCGGTGCACAAGATCGCCGCCGCCTCGGGCGCGGCGAGATCGACCTTCTACCGCTACTTTCCGGACAAGAGCCAGCTACTGATCCGAATGGCCGAACTGGCCACCGCGGACCTGTTCGACGCGGCGGAGACGTGGTGGCGCGCCGACCACGGCGACCACCGAGCCGGGGTGGTGCGCGCGATCGGCAGCATGATCGCGGGGTTCCGCGACCATCGCTATCTGCTGCTGGCACTCAGCGAAGTCGCCGGCTACGACCGGGACGTGGGGCGCTATTGGAGCGGTCGGGTCGCGGCCTTCGTGGACGTGGTGCGGACTCGGCTCGAGGCGGATCGCGCCGCGGGGCGGATCGATTCGGCCGTCGATTCGACCGCCACGGCGTTGGTGCTGACCGCCATGGTCGAGCGATCGATCACCGCCGCCTTCGCTGCGAATTCGGTCGTCACGGATGCCGCGCTGGCCGAGTCCTTGGGGCGAGCCATCTGGCTGGTCGTCTACGGTGACGCGCCCTGCGCGTGAGCGGCGCACGAAAAAGGCCGCGCCGGAACGGTATCGGCGTGACTACTCGTCGTCGAGACCGGCGGACAGGTACGCCGCCGCCGCGAGCCATTGCCTGCACTGCGGTCCGTGCACCTCGTGGACGTGCAAGATCTCACGCGCTCTGCGGTAGGTGAGGCCGCCGGGTTCGGCGCCGCAATCGGCGGTGGACACTTCGCTCACGGCGCGTGGCCGCAAGGTCTCGACACCGGTGCCTCCGAGAAGGAAGTCCCGGTGGGGAGTTCGAAATGGCTGGCTCATGTCGACCGCCCCTCGCGTCTGGCGATGGGGAGGCGAATTGTCTGGCGACGCCGGCGCGAACTCCCTAGCACGTCTCCCCGCTATCTACCGCCCGAGTTTAGAGCCGCGTACCTTACAGATGCAAGTACATTTGCACGAACGACCAACAGGTATGTAAAACGGCGGCCACCGAACGATTCGGTGGCCGCCGTTGTGGCACAGCGTCTTTCCCAACGTGGCACCCGGCCATTTCCTGACGTGTCAGGAAATCATCGGTGCGGACCACGTTCTCGATGACGCGTCACGCTATTTTCGCTGCCGCACGGCTTTTCGCCGACGCGTCGGGTATTCGGTTCCGCGTCAGGGTTTGCGCGCAACGGCGCCGTACGCGGAAATGGGCCGGATCTCGCCCACCTCGGCATTCTGGGCGCGCCACTGGGTGATGGAGGTGAAGCCGGGCTCCACCATCTCCAATCCGTCGAAGACCGCCTTGATCTGGGCCTGTGTCCGTGGCACATACGGAACGCCACCGGTGCCGGTGTAGTTCTCGCAGAGGGTCACGTACTCCTTGCTGTCGTCGGTGCCGTCCCACATCACCAGGTAGCTGCCCGATGGCACGGCCTCGAGCACGGTGCCCACGATCTCCAGCAGCTTTTCGTAACTCTTGGCGTGGCCGAGCACGCCCATGAACATGACGGCGATCGGCTTGTTGAAGTTGAGCACGTTGCGCGCGTCGGCGACGATCTGATCGGTGTCGTGGAAATCGCAGTCCACGTAGGTGGTGACGCCCTCCGGCGTCGTGCTGGTCAGCAGCGCCCGCGCGTGCGTCAGCACCAGCGGATCGTTGTCCACGTAAACGATTTTCGAGTCCGGCGCCACGCTCTGCGCGACCTCGTGGGTGTTCTGCATGGTCGGCAGGCCGGTGCCGATGTCGAGGAACTGACGAATACCGACCTCGCTGGCCAGGTAGCGGACCGCGCGGATCAGGAACTGCCGCGACTGCACGGCCATGGTGGTGATGTCGGGGTCGACCTCGATGCCCGCGTCGCCGGCGATCCTGTCGATTTCGTAGTAGTCCTTGCCGCCCATCCAGTAGTTCCAGATTCGCGCGGAATGGGGAATGTCGGTCCGGATGAGTGGGCTGTGGTCTTCGGGCATCGCGTAGGACTCCTCTGGAACATATGTGCGTGGCCGGATGTCCGCCGCCCTTGACCGATGTGCGGGGCGCGCCGCGCGCGTCTGACTCCGTGGTTGTCGCGAATGGACGGTCATCCGATGTGCTCTGTGACAGTACAAGATTCGGTTGCCGCGAGCGGTCCGGATGCGCGAGGTGAACGGGGGCTTTACACGACTCCGCGAATCACCGGCATCAAAACCGGCCGGTAGGTCCGAATTATTCTGCGCCGCATGGTGAACTTCGTGCTATCGTCCGAACGTAGGTGCAAATGCAAGAACGTTTGAGCGTGCATCTGCAAGCACTCAAGCCGTAAGTCCCTCACACTGGCAGTAACCGAGGAGTGGGAAATGTCGGGTACAACCACGCACAAGATCACCAGCGCCTGGCGCAAGAGTTCGTTCAGCGGACCCAGCGGGGGCAACTGCGTCGAAGTGGCGGAGGTGTCCAATGGCCTGGTCGCAGTACGCAACTCGCGCGACCCCGAGGGCGCTGTCCTGTTCTACACCCGTCCGGAGATCGACGCGTTCGTCCGTGGAGCGAAAGCCGGAGAATTCGACGATTTGACTAGCTGAAAGGTAACATTGCGATCGGTGCGGTGTGTCTCGAAACGACAAGTATGTGACACACTGGTGGGCAACCAAGAGTATCGGAGACGAACTCCATGATCGCAGAACCCAACGACGACGGCATCGTGCAATCGGTTGTCGCGGAGCGTGGTCCGACCGTGCTCCGGATCGCCCTGGGTGGGCAGTTGCGCAAGCTACGCGAGAGTTGCAACATCACCCGCGAGGCCGCGGGTGACGCGATCCGTGGTTCGCACGCCAAGATCAGTCGTCTCGAGTTGGGCCGCACCGGTTTCAAAGAACGCGACATCCGCGATCTGCTGACCCTCTACGGCGTCAGCGATCCCATGGAACGCGAACAGTTCCTGACGCTGGCCAGGCAGGCCAACGAGCCCGGCTGGTGGCATCGTTACAGCGATCTGCTGCCGTCCTGGTTCGGCACTTACCTAGGCCTGGAGCAGGCGGCCAACAAGATCCGCACCTACGAAGCGCATCTCGTGCCCGGCCTGCTACAGACACCCGAATACGCAAGGGCCGTACTGGCTCTCGGCTACGACGACGCCGACACCGATCGGCGCGTGGCCGTGCGTCAGCGCAGGCAGGAGATCCTGCACCGCACCGATCCGCCGATCGTCTGGGCGGTGATCGACGAGGCCGCGCTGCACCGTCCGGTGGGCGGGCCGCAGGTGCTGCGCGAGCAGATGGAACACCTCATCGCGCTCGCCGCTCTGCCGAACGTCACCCTTCAGGTCCTGCCGTACTCGGCGGGCGAGCACGCGGCCGCGGGCAGTTCCTTCAGCATCCTGCGCTTCGCCGAGCCCGAGCTACCCGACATCGTGTACCTCGAGCACCTGACCAGCGCCCTGTACCTGGACCGCAGGCAGGATCTGGCGCTGTACCTCTCGGTGATGGACCGCCTGAGCGTCCAAGCCTTGCCGCCGCAGAAGTCGATCGAGATGTTGTCGTCGATCGCGGCCGGACTGTGACGATCACGCGTCGGCACTGAAGATTACGAGCGGTCTCTTTTCGCTTCCCGCGCGGCGGCGCGTGCGGACCGAAAGCGATTGATCGCGTCGGCATCTGGGTCGCCGTGCGCACTCGCCGGAGCGGGGGACCGCACGGACCATTCATACAGTTCGCAGGAGTGCGAACCGCCGTGAACCGTAGAGAACAGCGCGAAGGCGGAGATGGCCGCCTGGGTGAGCGTCCGGATGACGCGAGGGAAGTAGGTCGCGATGTGCGTCGCGCGCCGAGACCTCGCGGACGGAGGTGGTGTCCGGCCGAGGCTGTCGCAGGCGAGACCCATTGGCGCGCAGCGTTGTTCGGCTGCGGCGCCGCGAGGTGAACCGGCTACTGCTTGATGAAGGTGGACGCGATGCGCCAGAAGGTCGCCGGTTGGAGCGCCTTCAGGTCCCAGTCGTCGGCCATGGCGTGCGCCGTCGATACGATCCGATCGATGTCGAAATCGTTCCGGGTGGCCGCGCCGGTGGACTCGACGGCATCGATGACGAACGCGACCGCCGTTTCTCGCGAGTACGTGGTATTTCGGTGGCCGCTGCGGGCCGGCGATGTGCTCATAGTTCTACCGTTCGCTGGCTGGTCGGCCAGTGCGGCCTCGGCGAACCCGAGCCGGCCGCCGACTAGTGGTTGGTCCATAAGACGTCCCTGATGTAGGCGGCAGCAAACTTCCGGCGACTTTGCCATCGGTTCGCCCACGCGGCCTCCCCTGGTTGTCCCCTATATAGCTATGCGGAACTGAGTTTATGTCCGCGTGCCTTTCAGATGCAAGTACATCTGCACGATCGATTGTATTCGCACAAAAGGTTTTTCACCCTTCCCGCTCGAGTCGCCGACCGTTCCGACCGGACGGTTCATCGGATCGGCGTCTCGGCGTCCGGGTTTCCGCTCGCCCGCACGGTCCGCTACGCACTGCCGGGTGGGCACTTGGCCAGGTCGGAGGCTGCTCGCCGGGGTGGTGTCGCCGTTCCGGTGCGGACGGCCCGGCGCGGCGGGCGGACCGGACGGCGTGCGATCTTCGGGCGGAGTGAAGTGTCGTCATTCCGCCGACGGGCGTAGCCGCGGCGAGTCTCGAATCGGTGACATCGAAAATCGTTCCGGAATCGCGGCGGAAATCAAGCGCTCGGGTGGCGCGGATAACTCGGCCGACGGAACCGACTTTGGGATCACGCCGATCGAATCCGCTGCGACGCAGAACATTCAGCAATCAATCAGCTACCAATTGTGGAGACCGCGTCCGCCAGTGGCGTATCCCCCGCGACGAGCGCGAGTGTGGTGCGCACGGTGTTCGGAGCGGACAGCAAGGCGGCCAGAACGGCGGCGACATCGGCGCGGGCAATAGTGTCGCGACCGATCGGATACTGGCTCAGGGTGACCAGGCCGGTGGCCTCGGTATCGAGCAACCTGCCGGGGCGGAGGATGGTCCAGTCCAGATCGCGGGCCCGAAGATCGTCCTCGGCTTGGGTTTTGGCGGCTATATAGGCGGCCCACACCTCGTCGGTGCCCGGCGCGGGCGGCTGACCAGCCCCCATGGTGGAGATCTGCACGAAACGGCGCACACCCGCCTGCTCGGCGGCGTCGGCGAGCAGCACCGAGCCGCCCTTGTCGACGGTGTACTTGCGGGCCGCGCCGCTACCGGCCCCCGCGCCCGCCGCGAAGACGACGGCATCGGCTCCGGCGAGCGCGTCGACGAGCGCGGGCAGGTCGGTCCGTTCCAGATCGAGCACGACCGGGCGCGCTCCGGCGGCGGCGACGTCGTCGGCGTGGTCGGGGTTGCGGATCAGGCTCGACACGGAGTGACCTGCGGCGGCGAGCGTTTCGGCGAGCAGCAGGGCGATCTTGCCGTGTCCACCGGCGATCACGATGCGCATGGGTGTCCTTTCCGGTAGCGGGCGAACCGTCAGCGTTCGGGTCCGCCCGGGTTGCACGAGGCCTGCACGGTTTCGGGATAGCCGACGGCGGGCCGCCACGGTTCGAGATTCCAGCTCGGCTTGTTCGGCTGCACCAGCCGCGCCCAGTCCCAGTGACAGACGAACTGGTCGCGCATGCCGGGAGCGTCGGCGGCGGGGGACTGGACGAGCACCTCCTGCCAGGCCCGCTCGTCCGAACCGGGATAGGTGGTGCGGCGGCCCGCCTCCGAGGGGAAGACGAGCAGGCGTGGGCCGTCTACGTTCTCGGTCCACTCGACGTGGTCGACCAGCGGAATGCCCTCGTACGGATCGACCGTCGGCTGCGCCGCGAGGGGCGTCGCGCGATCGGAACTCGTGCTTGGCGGACGCGTCAGCGTCGCGGAGGTGGCGGACAGCGCCCGTGAGCCGGTGCTGGACGGCGACGCGGTGGACGCCTCCTCGGCCCCGCATCCGGCGACCGCGACGGACACCAGCAACGCGAACCCCGCACCCCACGCCGAGCGTGGTCGCCGGTCGTGTGCTTTCCGCGTCCGCTGTCTCACTATCGATCCCTCCCGAGGCGCTGTCGCGTCCGCGCGGCGCGGACGTCTCCGTCGAGCGTAATCGCGCGCGGCGGGACGGCGTTCGCCGACAACTCGCGCCAGCCGGGAAGGAGGGCGTGCCTCCGCCTTCGCCGCGGCCGCACGCGGGTCTGCTGGGGACCGCGTCCGACTACGTCGGCCGGGACACCGAATGTGGTGTCTTGCCGCGCGGGCATCGATCCGGCAATCATCGGCCGATGAAGCGTGCACTGATCATGGCGGGCGTGCTCGGGGTCGTCATCTCGGTGTCGGCGCCCGACGGCACCGGCTCGGCGAACCCTGCCGAGCGGCCGGGGACCGTCACGGAGGTGTCTCGGCTACCGGACGTGGTCGCCGTCGCGAACGCGGGCGCCGCGCTGCGGCTGGTCTATTGGTCGCGCGGTCCGCGCGGGCCGATGCGCAGCGGCGGCGCGATCTATCTGCCGCAAGGCGCGCCGCCGCCGGGCGGCTGGCCGATCGTCGCCTACGCGCACGGCACGGTCGGGATCGCCGACCACTGCGCGTTCACGCTGCAGCCGCGCCGTTTGTACCTGGACACCGTCTACCCGGAGTTGCTCCGCGCGGGCTATGCCGTGGTGCTGACGGACTACGTCGGCCTCGGCACCCCCGGCACCCACCCGTATCTCGACGGCCCCTCGCAGGCGCGCAGCATGATCGACGCCGTGCGCGCCGCACGTGCGGTGGTGCCGGAATTGAGCGATCGGTGGGCCGGGCTCGGGCAGTCCCAGGGCGGGCAGACCGCCTTGTTCACCGCGCGTATCGCCCCGGAAGACGCCCCGGAGCTGCGGCTACGTGGCGCGGCCGCCACCGGTCCGCCGTCGAATCTCGAGCATCTCGCCCCGCTGATGGGCCCCTGGGTGCCGCGCCTACCGCTGCGGATGACGACCGCGTATTTCGCCTCGATCATGGCGGGGCTGCGCGCGACCGCGCCCGAACTGGATGTGGACGGCTATTTGACCCCGGCGGGCAGGGAAGTGCTGGACGTGGTCGAACGGGAATGCGTCACCGAGGCAGACGCCCTCGTGCGCGACATCTCGATCGGCGAGATGCTGGCCGAGCCGTTGTGGGATCCGGCGCTGCTCGCCGCGGCGCGCGCGATGCTGCGGATACCGACCGAGGGGCACACGGTGCCGCTGTTCATCGGCCAAGGACTGACCGATCGCGACGTGCCCGCGCCGTTGAGCGCCGGACTGGTCACCGAACTGACGCTGGCCGGTGCGAATCTGCAAGTCGTGGTCTACCCCGGCGACCACCTGGCGACCGCGCGCGATTCGCTGCCGGACACGCTGGCCTTCCTGCACCGCGTGCTGGACAACCCGTGAAAGCTCAGCGCCACAGCGAACGGCAGGGCAACCTGCGCAGCTCGGGCCGGATCTTGCCGTCCACCGTGACGGTGAGCCCCGCGTGCAGCGCCGCGGTGGTGAACTCCCACGCCTCGGTGCTCGTCGCCGCGTACTCGAGGACGATCTCGTCCTCGGGCGTCGGGCCGTCGAAGTAGACAGTCACGCGCCGAGTCGGCGCGTCCGCGACACCCCGCCGATGTTCTGCGATGTGCTGCGTGCCGTCCATGTCACGGTCTTCTTCCGGGCCGGCGCGGCCTCGCGCCGGTTACTCGACGGTAGATCCCGGACCATAGTGAAGAACATGTTCCATCCCACTGGCTGGACAAGTCACAGGGCTTCGCGGGCCTCGGTGGGGATTCTCACGAGTGTGTGTGCGCGCCGGTCACAGCGTGTCATGACCAAACTTGTGAGAAGTCCACACGTTGCCTGTCTTTTTTGCCATGCCGACCGGGCATTGATCAGGATGATCTCCAACGTTGGACCCACTGGGGAGGCACAGTCCATGAGAAAGGCCCTACGTTCGGTGCGCGCACTCGGAGCCGCGGCGCTCGGCGTGCTGATGGTGGTGGCGGTGGCCGGAGCGAGCCACAGCGAACCGCTCTACCCGGCGCCGGACCCGGATCCGTTCTATGCCGCGCCCCCGGACCTGGCCGACAAGAAACCCGGCGACGTGATCGCGGTGCGCCAGATGCCGCCGCTGCTGGTCTTCCCGGACACCACCGTCACCCTGGTGCGTTTCCGCTCGACCAACTCCACGGGCAAACCGATCGCGGCCACCACGACGGTGCTCACCCCGAAGGCACACCGCGCGGACGGACCGCTGCTGTCCTTCCAGCACATCATCAACGGGCTCGGCGCCGAGTGCTCGGTCTCCCGGGTGCTCTACACCGGCGATCCCAATCTGATCGTGCGCGAGGCGCCCGGCTGGAACGTGCTGTTGCAGCGCGGCTGGACCGTGGCGCTGCCCGATCACCTCGGCCCGCAGTTCGCCTACGGCGCGGCGAAGCTGGGCGGTCAGATCACCCTGGACGGCATCCGCGCGGTCAAGCAGGTGTCGGAATTGCGACTGGCGCAGAGCCCGACCGCGATGGTCGGCTATTCCGGCGGCGGAATGGCCACCGCGTGGGCCGCCGCGCTCGCGCCGGAGTACGCGCCGGAACTCCAGCTCGCGGGCGCCGCGATGGGCGGGGTGCCGATGAACCTGGTCAAGATGCTCGAGGGTCTCGGCCTCGGTTCGCATCCGGTGTTCGGTCTCGCGCTGGCCGCGGGCCTCGGCTTGGAACGGGAGTATCCGGAGCGGTTCCCGCTGAGTGAGCAGCTCAACGATCGCGGGCTGGCCGCGCGCGACGCCATCGCCAACAGCTGCACCAACGACATCATCGCGACGGGCGCGGGGCGCGGCGCGATGGACTTCGCGAAGACGACCTCGATGATCGACGACCGCGACGCGCGCGCGGTGGTGGAGGAGAACAGCCTCGAGCTCTACGACGGCGTGCCGCGCACACCGGTGTTCGAATGGCATTCTCCGATCGACGGATTGGTTCCGGTCGACGCGATCGTCAACACCGACCGCAGGTGGTGCGCGGCGGGCGTGCCGGTGCAGGCCGAGCAGATTCCGGTGCCCGATCACCTGACCGCGGCCGTTCTCGGCATCCCCACCGCGCTGAGCTGGCTCGACGCCCGCTTCCGCGGCGAGCCCGCGCCGAGCAACTGCTGACGCCGACCGAGCCGAATCCGCCTCGAGGCAGGCGGATTCGGCTCGGTTGTTGCGATTCGGCGTCATGACACACACAACTCGAGCACGGACCGGCTGCCGCTTCGGCGCGTCCGGTTAGCCTGAGTCCCTGGCCCCCAAGGGGCATTTCGGGGGTCGACGGCCCGATCTCTTTGGGCACCAGGCGAACCCGACGTCGCACCCAGAGGCGTGTGCCATGAGATCTTTGCGTGCCCTGCTCCTGACAGCCCTGCTGGTCGCTTCGGCGGGGATGGGCCACGCCGCGGCCGATCCGCCCGCTGTACCCGCACCGCCCCCCGGGCCGCCGCCCGTCCTTCCCGATCTGTCCGGACTGCCCGCGCTGCCCACCGTTTCGGGATCGCTGCTGCCCGGCGTGCAGGAATGGATCGACCGGGTGATTCCGCCGCCTCCGATCGTTCCGACACCGCGCCAGGACGGCGCGGTACTGGAGACCGCGGGCGTCTCGCCGACACTGGCCGCGCTGCACGAGGCCGCGCTGCCCTCGGGAGTGGGCGATCCGATCTTCGATTTCTGGCCGCCCGACCTCGCCGACTACGCGCCGGGCGAGATCATCGAGGTCCGTGATGTCACCGCGACGGCGGGTTTGCTCGTACTCGTGCCGTTCCGTCAGGCGCTGCTGATGAAGTACCGCACCACCGATGCGCACGGCAGACCGTCCTTCGCCACCGCGACCCTGGTCGTCCCCGCCGGCGCGTGGACCGGTGACGGCGATCGCCCGGTGGTGGTCAACAACCTGCCGATCGACGCGCTCGGTCGCGACTGCACCCCCGGCTACAGCCTCGCCAACGGCTGGACCGACAACACCAGCGTTACCGACTTCATCCCGCCCACAACGCAATTGGCGATCTTGCGCGGGTACGCGGTGCTGATCCCCGATCACGAGGGCCCGTGGATGGCTTACGCCGAACCGTATGTCGCGGGCCACGCGGTGCTCGACAGCATCCGCGCCGTGCGAAATCTGCTGCCCGAGGAGTTCGGCGCCAGCGCTTTCGGGATGTTCGGCTACTCCGGCGGGGCCATCGCCACGCACGGCGCGGTCAAACTGATCGGCGGCTACGCGCCGGAACTGTCCGAGGTCGTGGTCGGCGCCGCGCTGGGCGGCGTACCCGCCGACTACGAGATCCTGGCGCGCAGCATGAACGGCAATCTGGCGTCCGCGGTCTTCATGGCCGCGGTGTTCGCCATCGGAAGGGAGCGTCCGGAAATCCTGGCGCGAATGAACAATCTGGCCAAATGGATCGCGACCTCACCGGCGAAGGACCTGTGCGGCAGCACCTTCGGTGCGGTCGGTGTGCTGATGCTGCCCATCGACATCGCCGCGAACTTCCCCGACCCGCTCGGCTCGGAGTTCGCCGCCGAGATCTACCGCGTGACACGCATGGAGGACATGCCCTCCGCGGTGCCGCTCTACATCTACAACGGTGATCAGGAGTTCTGGATCCCGGCCGAAGGCGCGCGCAATCTCTACCGCGAACAGTGCGGGCTCGGTGTCACCGCGGTCTATCGCGGGGTGCTCGGCGAACATGTGATCGGGGCGGCCACCGGTTACCCGGAGGTGATGCTGTGGCTGGACGAGCGGTTGCGCGGTGTGCCCGCCCCGAACGAATGCTGATGTCACGGCGAACGTTGCGCTGACCCGCCGCGGCGCGATTCAACAGTATGACGCCGCACTTCGACGTACCCTCCGCCGCCCAGCAAGCCGCGGCGCTGGTCGGGCGCCACTTCCGGCTCGCCGACCGCTACGAGGTCAGCCGGGAGAAGGTTCGCGAGTTCGCCAAGGCCGTGCAGGACTATCACCCGGCGCACTGGAGCAAGGACGCCGCGGCGTCGCTCGGCTACGGCGGACTCGTCGCGCCGCTGACCTTCCCGGCGATCGTGTGGCTGCAGATGCAGCGAACGATGTTCGAGACCGAACTGACGGGCTACGACGTCAGCCAGGTGCTGCACACCGAGCAGCGGGTGCGGGTGCACCGCCCGATCGTCGCGGGCGACGAGTTGGTCTCCGAGTGCACGTTCGAATCGTTCCGCCAGTTCGGCGCGAGGGATCTGCTCGTCATCCGGAATCTGCTCAGCGACGGCGCGGGGCGGCCGCTGCAGACGACGCACAGCACCGTCATCGCGCAGACCGGCGTCGAGATGGCGGGCGATCTCGCCGCCGCCGTGGCGGGCGTGATGATGAGCGGCCAGAGGCCCGCGGCGCCCGACAGCGCCAGCCCGCATCCCTCGGCGGCTCGGCTCACCGAGCGCGCGGCGGGCCCGCCGGACGCGCTCGACGACAGCGATCGACGCGGGCTGATCCGCTTCGAGGATCTACGCGTCGGCGACGAACTGCCCGCGCACGAGGTGGCGCTCTCGCGCGGCGACCTGGTCAACTACGCGGGCGTCTCCGGCGACACCAATCCGATCCACTTCAGCGACGAGGTCGCCAGGGCGGTCGGATTGCCCGATGTCGTCTCGCACGGGCTGCTGACCATGGGCCTCGGCGCGGGATATCTGACCTCGTGGCTGGGCGATCCCGGCGCGGTGGTCGACTACGGCGTGCGCTTCGGCGGTTTCGCGCCGGTGCCCGCGGACCGGAAGAGCACGATCGAATTCAGCGGCCGCGTCAAGGAATTGGATCCGGCGCTCCGCGCCGCGACCGTGCAAGTCGGCGCCACGTGCGGTGCTCGAAAGTTGTTCGGCAAGGGCATCGCGCGAGTGCGGCTCTCCTGATCGGCTCACCCACCCTGCAGCAGCCACTGTTGGCTGAGCCGCAGGTGGTTCGCCGACCATGCCGAGATGACGGCGGGATCGGAACCAGCAGGCGGAGGCGGTGATTCGCCGGGGTACAGGCCGTTGTCGTTCGGCGCGCCGAGCGCCGTCGCCGCCGGCCTGCTGGGCGGCTCCGCGCCAGGAGCCGGTTCTCCGATCGGTGCCGCCTGCGCAGGAAAACGCGTGGTCGTCGGAATCTGCGGACGCTGCTCCCTGGTCGGTTCGTTGGGGTCGAATGGATCGGCCGGGTCGCCGGGGTCGAGGGGCCTCGCCTGCGCCGACCCCGGCGCCGGCCGGACCGGATTCGCCGGTGCGACGGCCGGGTGCGTTCCCGGCTGGTGGGTGTCCTCGATCATGATCGGCGGCGCCGCGTCGGGTCGCGCGGTATCGGGGGTGGCGGGCGCGACGGCGGGCGGGGTCGTCCGGTACGCCTCGCGGGTCCACGTCGCGTCGTCGGTACCGCGCGAGAGCGCGATGCCCGACGCGGCGAGCACCGCGACCGCCGCCGCGCCGAGCGGAAGCGCCACACCCGCGCGCCGCCGCTCGCCGGTGGCGATCGGGGCGGCGGGTTCGCCGCTGGGATCTTGCGGCAGCTGAGCGGCCGCGATGCGGGCGGCGCCGACCGCGGCGGCGGGGTACTGGTCGTCCACGGTGACCGCGGGAATCTGGAAAACGCGCTCGAAATCGCCGAGCAGCTCGGGAGCCACGGGTTGCGCGCCGCAGAGCACGACGCCGTCCAGCGTCAGGCCCTTGGCCAGCAGCGCGGGGCGCACGCGATCGAGCGCTTCGGCCGCGGGATCGGGTCCGGCCCGCCACGCGGCCGAGGCGAGGATCCGCGAGCGCGCCGCGTCGGTGAGGATGAAGGTCAGGTCACGATCGGCGATCTCCAGCGCCAGAATGGTCTCGAATCGGTCGAGGTCGGCGACTTCCCGCACGTAGGCGAGCAGTGCCGCGCGCACCGAAACGAGCGAGGACGTCCGCCATCGGCCGGTGGCCAGATGGGTGACGATGTCGCGCCGTTCCTCCACCGTGCGGTAGGTCAGCGCGATGTTCTCGATGAGCGAGAGGGTCCGGTCGGCCAAATTCTCGAGGGCCGCCGCGATCGACTCGGCCGCCGTGGCCTCGCCGATCTCCCACTCCACCTCCTCGAGCGGGGCCGATGGCGGTTCGTCCGCCACCGGATTGGAGAGCAGTACCGCGCGAACCGTCGTTCGGTCCGCCGTGACACCCACGGTCGCCATACGAATCACCTCTGCCTACACGATTCTCCTACTCGATTCGTCGCGGGCCGGTGTGCCGATGGGCCCGAGACCTGTCTGCCACACACTCGATATAGCGGCGGAATGCGCGGAAACGTTAGCGCGACGATTGCCAGGGCCGGTCCTGGGCGTCGTGCGCGTGACCGAGTTGTGCGTCCTATCGGGGAGGGGTTCCGGCTCGTGGCTGGTGCTCGGCCCCAACGTGCCCGTGCGCCTGTGCATGCATTCAGAACGATACCGCCGTGTGCCCTGGAGCGTCGCCCTCGATTCATGGCATCATCGGTGGATGCGTGCTCCGGAAGTGCGACTCTCGGGCGAAACCCCTTTTCCCAGAAAGCTTCCCGGCCCGGACGGCGGTCCGACCGTGTTGCGGATGCTGCTCGGCGGTCGATTGCGGCGATTACGCGAGGCCGCGGGCATCTCGCGCGAGGACGCGGGCGAGTCGATCCGCGGATCGCACTCCAAGATCAGCCGCTTGGAACTCGGCCGTACCGGGTTCCGCGAACGCGACCTGGTGGACCTGCTCGCGCTCTACGGCGTGACGGATCCGACCGAGTGCGCGGAGTTCCTCGAGCTCGCCCGCCAGGCCAACGCCTCGGGCTGGTGGCACCGCGACAACGACTGGCTGCCGAAGTGGTTCGACACCTACCTCGGCCTGGAGCAGGCGGCCCGATTGATCCGCTGCTACGAGCCGAGAGCGGTGCCCGAGCTGCTGCAGACCGCCGACTACGCGCGGGCCCTGCTGTCCCTCGCGCATCCCAACGAGTCGTTCGCGGCGATCGAGCGCCGGGTGGCGTTGCGGATGCGCCGCCAGCACATCCTCACCCGGCCGGAACCGCCCCGGATCTGGGTGATCGTGGAAGAGGCCGCGTTGCGCAGGCGCATCGGTGGTTCGGCGGTCTGGCTCGAACAACTCGACAGGCTGCTCGAGGCGGCCGATCAGCCCAACATCACGCTGCAGGTGCTCGCCGACCACGTCGGTGGCCCGGCCCTGGCCGACGGCGCCTTCACGATGCTGCGCTTCACCGAGTCCGATCTGCCCGACATCGTCTATCTCCAGCAACTGACCAGCGCGCTGTATCTGGACAAGCAGTCCGACATCGCCGCCTACCGGGCCGTCGCCAACATGCTCTCCGTGCACGCCGCACCGCCCCAGTACACGCGCGGGCTGCTCGAAGCGCTGCGCGATCGTCAGCCGCCCACCGTGGACGAGCCGACCGGGCAGGGCTGAGCCGAACAGGCCAGCCGAGACGACAGACGGACAGACCGCCCCAGCGGACGCGACGGTGTTGGGAGCGGTGTCGCACCGACCGGGACGGCCTGCCTCAGCGGCTCCGGAACTCGTCGCGCGGCGGGCCGCTGCGGGTCGGCCTGCCGCCGGAGCCGTCCCGGCGAGCATAGGCGCGGACACGGTGCGCGGACAGGTCGGCGAGCGGACACTGGGGCATGTCCAGCCGGACGCGAGCCGGGCGTTGGTTTCTCACAACGACGCGGCGCGTGTCGGCCCGCCGGGTGTCCGGCGAAGCGCGGTTTCGCCGAGCGGTCGAGCCGAGCGGTCAGTACGAGCCGGGGGCGATCGTCCCGATGATCGGATGCTGGGCGGCGTCCTCGGCGCCGCCGGTGAGCAGGCGCTTGAGGATCTTGCCCGTCTCGCCGCGGGGCAGCGAGTGGAGGAAGGTGACGTCGCGCGGCACCGAGAATCGGCTCAGCCGATTGCGGATGTAGTTGCGGACCATATCCGAATCAAGGCCCGACCCTTCGCGTTTCACCACGAAGGCGGCGAGGCGCTGGCCGTATTCGCGATCGGGGACGCCGACCACCGCGACCTCGCGGACCTGCGGCAGATAGGCCAGCGCCTCCTCGACCGGTCGCGGGAAGACGTTCTCGCCGCCGGAGATGATCATCTCGTCGTCCCGGCCCGCGATGAACAGCTTGCCCGTGGCGTCCAGGAAGCCGAGATCGCCGGTGTCGAGCATGCCGTCGGCCTCGTCCGGCGGCGCGGCGTTGACGTAGCCGTCGAAGAGCATGTGATTGCTCACGTAGATGTGCCCGGTCGCGCCGACGGGCAGCGGCTTGCGGTCCGGGCCGAGCACCGCGACCTTGGTGCCGAGCGGTGGGCGGCCCGCGGTGGTCGGCGCGGCGCGCAGGTCGGTGGGGTCGGCGATGGTCGCCCAGGACACCTCGGTGGAGCCGTAGACGTTGTAGAGGACGTCGCCGTAGGCGTCCATGAAGTCGAGCACGGTGCTCGCGGCGAGCGGCGCGCCGCAGCTGGCCACCACCCGCAGGCTGGAGGTGTCGTAGCGGGCCCGCACGTGCGCGGGCAGCTCCAGAATGCGGTGCACCATGATCGGCACCGCGATGAACGTGCTGACCCGGTGTTCGGCGATCAGGCGCAGGCAGTCCTCGGCGTCGAACTGCTCGGGAAGCACCACGGTGGAACGCAGCGCGGTGCTCAATTGCAGCGCGGCCAAGCCCCAGGTGTGGAACAGCGGCGCGGGGATGAGCATGGTCTCGTCCATCCGCAGCGGAATACGGGACAGCAGCGCCGCGATGGTGCTGAATCCCTTGGCGTGCGGACGGCGCGCGCCCTTCGGGGTGCCGGAGGTGCCCGAGGTCAGCACGATCAGCTTGCCCGGGTGCGCGGGCTTGCGAAAGTCGTTGTGCCCCATACCCGCGAGATCGTCGAGGGTGGTTCGGCCCGGCACCGGCTTGGCCCGGTCGGTGGCGTAGCGCTGAAGATCGGCGTGCAGATACTGCACGAGATGGTCGAATTCGCCGTCCACGAACAGCGCGGTGAGCTTGTCGCGCTGCACCACCTCCTCGATGCGCCGTGCGGGCAGGCCGGTGTTCAGCAGCGCCACGTCGATGCCGAGCTTGCCCGCGGCGACCATGGTCTCGACCATCCCGCCGTGGTTGCGCGCGAGCAGGCCGATGGCATCGCCCGCCGCGAGCCCGAGCATCGACATGGCGCCCGCGATGGCGTTGGTGCGAGCGTGCATCTCCGCGAAGGTGCGTGCGCCGCGCGCGTCGATCAGCGCGGTGCGCTCCGGTGCGAACGCGGCCGCCGCCGCGTAACCGCCCGCGAGGTTGAACCCCCACTCGGAGAGTCTGCGCAGCTGTTTGAAGCCGAGGTCGGGACGGTGGGCGCGCACCACGCCGGTGGCCATCATCTGCCTGGCCACCTCCGCGCGGCGGCGGACCGGCGAGTTCTCGCCGTTGACCACGACCGAGGTGGTCGCGCCGCGCACCAGGTCGGCGATGCGGCGCAGGCCGCGCTCGGTCCAGGCGATGATCGCGCCGTTGCCGAGCTTCGCGACGGCCGGATGGATGCGGCCCGGTCCGAAGAAGGTGACCGAGACGCGGGTGCGTTCCTCGGTGCCGCGCAGCCGGATCGAGGCGAAGCTGCCCAGCGTCGGGCTGACCAGCTCGAGGCTTTCGTACCAGCGGCCGATCCGCAGCTGGATCACCTGGGTGCGGACCCCGAGCTCGGCGGTGCCGACGCGGAAGCGCAGCATCTGATGTCCACCCGCGGCTTCCAGCGGTTCGCACGCGCCGATACCGGGAAAGACGCGGGGGTAGGTCTGCGGCTCGCGGAGCAGGTCCCACACCGACTGGCGGGGGATCGCGAATTCCACGGTCACATCGATGACGTCGGTAACCACTGGCTTGCAATTCTCGTCGGCCGGTTCGAACAGCTCGGGTCGGCGGAGATTTCATTTGTAGCTCCCGCCGCAATTCTGGTCAAGAGTCCGGTATTTCACCTGGTAGGAAACTGTTTTCGGACCTATCCGGAGGCGAATTCGGCTGTGTTCGAGCACAACGCGGCTCGGGTCGCCGGGTTTCTCGGACAGCGATTTCGGAGATGCACACGGAGACGATTTCCGGGCTATTTCGGACAGCTTTGTGAGAAGTCATGATCGGGTGGCGCCGCGAACTGTCGTTCCGCCGATCGCCTCGGTTCGGGGGCTGGTCGTCGTCACCGGCGAAGCGAACGCCGGGCACCCGCGGTTCCGTGTACTCGTAGCGGGTACTGCCCTGATGAGAGTGCGACCGGAAACTAATGTCCCGTAGGGACAAAATGGGTAGGATGAGGGCATGGGCACCGACGACGCCGTCGACCTGGATGGCCGCAGGCTGCGCACCCGTCGCAGCCGCGAGGCGCTGTCGCGCGCCGCGTTCGATCTGCTGACCGAGCGGGGACTGGCCGCGGTGGGCGTGGAGGACATCGCCGAGCGCGCGGGCGTCACCCGGCGCACCTTCAGCCGCCACTTCCCGTCCATCGAGGCGGCGATCCTCGGCGACATCGACCAAGACATGCACCTGCTGAACGAGGCGCTGGCCTGCCGCCCGGCCCACGAGCCGCCGTTGCGGGCCTACCGCAACGCGGTGCACGACTGGCTGACCGCCGAGTACACCGGGGAACGAGCGGGCCTGCTCGCCCGGCGCTGGGCGCTGTTCCAGCGCTTCGACGACGAACCGGCTCTGCTCGCCGGTTACCAGCGCATCCGCAACGAGGGGCAACGCGAATCGGTGCGCATTCTGGCCGCCCGCCTCGGCGTGGACCCGGCGCGGGATCTGCGCCCGGCGACCGTCGTCGCGGCGTGTTCCGGGCTCATCGTCGCGGCCTTGCAGACCTGGGCGGCCGGGGCGGACCCGAACGGCCTGCCCGACCTCATCGAAAGCTTCTTCGACACCCTCGCCGGGGTGGCGAACGACATCCAGTGCGACATCGAGTACGAGGAGTCGGCGTCATGACCGAGGAACGCGCGGTCGGATCGGCGGGCATCGTGCGCCGGACCTGCCGACGGATGGGTCTGGACCGAAATCCCATGCGGCGCAGAGAGGATCGGCTGCAATCCGGGGTCGGCATGCTGCTGACCCTGCTGTTCCTCGCCATCGTCCCGCTGGTGGCGATCGGGATCGGCGGCCGGGTCTACGAGACGGAATCCCGGGTGGTCGAGAGTCGTCTCGCCGAACTGCACCGCGTCGACGCCACCGTGGTCGAAGTCGGCAAGGCGCCGCTGTACGCGCCGATCACGCCCGCGCGGGTGTCCTGGGTCGACGGCGCGGGCGTCACCCGTGTCGAGGACTACCGTTCCAGCACCATGGTGAATCCCGGTGCCGCCGTGAGCATCTGGCTCGATCGGGACGGCCGGGTCGTGGAGCCGCCGTCGGAGACGCGAGCGCTGAGCCGCGCGGTGCTGATGTCGAGCGCGGTGGCCGGCGCGGTGCTCGTGTGCTTCGCGACCGGCTACTACCTGCTGCGCGCGAGCCTGGACCGCAGGCGTGCGCGACTGTGGGAAACCGAATGGGCGACAGCGGGTCTCACCTGGGGCGGCCGCGGCGCGGTCTGACTGGCGCGTCGCACGATGAAGTGCGGCGTGCCCGCCGGGTAAGGGTAGGGAACAAACCACGGCAGGCACGCCACCGTGTCCGGCCACTGCGCGGCGAACGAGGGCCGGACACGGATCCGAGATTAGGCGATGGGACAGCCCCGTGTCGCCACCTCACGGAACATCCGGCGATCCTACGACCGCTCGTCGGATGTGTTGTGAGACAGCACAACCGGTGCTTTTCGGTTATACGGGGAAGAGGCTGTGCTTGCGCGGGTTGTGCTTCGGCTTGGGATCCTTGTCGCGCAACAGCCGCAGCGCCTTGCGGATCTCCAAGCGGGTCTGCGACGGCTCGATGACCGCGTCGATGTAGCCGCGCTCGGCGGCGATCCACGGCGTCGCCATGGTGGCGTTGTAGAAGTCGATCATCTGCTGGCGCACCTCGGCGCGCTGGTCGGCGGGCGTCGCCTCCAGCTGCCTGCGCCCGATGATGCCGACCATGCTCTCGGCGCCCATCACCGCGATCCGGGCCGTAGGCCAGGCCAGGCTGATGTCGGCGCCGAGCTGCTTGCAGCCCATGACCGCGTAGCCGCCGCCGTAGGCCTTGCGCGTCACCACGGTGACGATCGGCACGGTCGCCTCGATCACCGCGCGGAAGAACCGCCCGCCGCGCTTGATGACGCCGCTGCGCTCCTCCTCGATGCCGGGAAGCACACCGGGCGTGTCCACCACGAACACCAGCGGCAGGCCGAAGGCGTTGCACAGGCGGATGAAGTGGGTGGCCTTGTCCGAGCACTGCGCGTCGAGCGCGCCGCCGAGCACCATCGGCTGGTTGGCGATCACGCCGATGCTGCGCCCGTCCACGCGCGCGAAGCCGGTGATCAGGTTTTGCGCGGTACCCGCGCTGACCTCGTGGAAGGCGCCGTCGTCGAAGATGCGCACGAGGATGTCGTGCATGTCGTAGCCGACCTTGTCCGCGTCCGGGATGATCGAGTCCAGCTCGAGGTCGTGCTTGGTCATCTCCGGCTCGAGCCCCGGGTTGACGATCGGCGGCTGTTCCAGACAGCTGGAGGGCAGATAGCCGAGGTACTCGCGCACCCAGTCGAACGCGGCGCGCTCGCTGTCCGCGACGTGGTGCACGGTGCCGGTGCGCGCCTGCACGGCCGCGCCGCCGAGCTCGTCCGCGCTCACGCTCTCGCCGGTGACGGCCTTGATGACCTCGGGGCCGGTGACGAACATGTAGGACTTGTCGGTCGCGACCAGCACGTCCATATTGACCGGGCCGTACACCGAACCGGCCGCGCACTTGCCGAGCATGATCGCCACCTGCGGCACGAAGCCGGACAGATCCTCCTGGCGACGGCACATCAACGCGTACCAGGCCAGCGAGGCGACCGCGTCCTGGATGCGCGCGCCGCCGGAGTCGTTGATCGCGATCACGGGGCAGGCGTTCTCGTAGGCGAACTCCATGGCCGCGGCCACCTTGCGGCCGAACATCTCGCCGACCGAGCCGCCGTGCACGGTCTGATCGTGCGCGATCACCACGACGGGCCGGCCGTCGATGTACCCGCGGCCGGTGACCACGCCGTCGCCGTACATGGCGTTGTTCGCGCCCGGCTGGCGCATCAGCGCGCCCATCTCCACGAAAGTACCGGGGTCGAGCAGCATGCGGACCCGCTCGCGGGCGCTGGGGATCTCCTTGGCCTTGCGTTTGGCGATCCCCGCCTCGCCTGCGGGCTCCTCGGCGAGCTCCAGGATGCCCCGGAGCTGCTCCAGCTTCTCTCGCGTACCGGTCATATGTCCGTGTAGTCCTTCGCACTCGACGTGGCGCCCGGTCCGCGGTACGGAGGCGCGGCGCTCGATGCTATCGCTGATGAGACGTGCGGCACACCACGGGCCACCCTACTCATGCGACAACTCCGAGCGGGCGATACCGCGCTCTTGGTCGGATGTCCTATCGCTTCCCGGCCGCTCCGAGTTACGGGTGCTCGACAGAATTCACCGAGCGGCCCGGAAAATATTCGGTGGGCCGGGCGGTCGGACGCTCGACAATTCCAACCGGTACGATCCCGAGCTGTCGGTCGCGCCGCCATCGGCACCGTCCGCCGCGCGAAAAGCCGTGATCTGCTTGTGATTTCGCCCAACGGCTTGGGTACGGCCTGATGAAATGCCCGGAACTCGGTAACGGCTCGGGATTTCGCCCCGATCGCCGCTACTGTTCGACAGTCATGGCGGGCACACAGGCCGGTTCGGGCATCACGACTCTGCACTCGAAACTCGTGGAACATCTGCGATATCGGCCGCGCGGAGTGCCGCCCGGTGATCTCGCGACGATAACGCGGAACTGTCTGGCCGAGGCGGTGAAAGTGCTGGAACCCGGCTCTTTTCCGGCCGCTCCGGAACCGGCGGAGATCGCGGGCAGCGCGATGCGCTGGGCGCGCGAAGGCGTCGCGCTGGAAACGGTGCTCGGGGCGTATCACGACGGGATTCGTTCCGGATTGGAATTCCTCGCGGCGAGCGGCGGCGACTCCGATCAGCTGGTGGCGGGCGCCCGGTTGATCGTGCGCGCGCTGGAGATGGTGACGGTGGGGGCGTCGACGGCCTACGTCGAGGAACACCGGCTGGTCGCCAAGGAGCATCAGACGGCGGCGCAGACCCTCGTCTCGGCCCTGCTCAGCGGGCACGGCGTGGCCCAGCTGGCCAAGCAGACCGGCATCAGCATCGCGCCGTCGTACCAGGTGGTCGCGGTGTCGATCCCGCAGCACAGCGACGAGTTGCGTCCCGGCGGCGGCGCGACGGCGGGGCGCCGGAAGCTGCGCAGGGTGCAGGCCGCCTTGGCCAATCCGCTCGGCTCGCGTGCGCTGTCGCTGCTGTCCACCGAGGGCGGCACCGTGCTGGTGCCGATCGATGAGGCCTCCGCGCTCACGCCGTTGGCCATGACCGCCGAGGTGCTCGACGTGGTGAGCGAGGCCGCGGAAGTCCCGCTGACGGCGACGGTCACGGCCGGAGCTCGTTGCCGCATACCGGAACTCGCCGGACGCGCGCACGATCTGCTCGGCAGGATACGGGCGGCGAACCGTCCTCCCGGCTTGTATCCGGTGGCGGACCTGGGGGAATCGTTCGGTTGTGACGGGCCCCAGCAGGCCAGAGGGGCGGTAGTCACCTCGCCCAACAAACCGCGAATGGGGCGTTCGGCCTGAGTTTTCGGCCTTATCGTCGGATAAGCCTCGATGTTCGAGGCGGGCAAGGAGTTCGACCAGTGACCACCGCGTCGACCGATCTGGACCTGCTGCGCGAACTGGAACCGGTCGCGGAGCGTCTCCTCGACGACCATCTCCGCAAGGCGAAGGCCTGGCAGCCGCACGACTACGTGCCGTGGGACGACGGCCGCAATTTCGCCGCCCTCGGCGGAATCGATTGGGAGCCGGGACAATCCCGGCTGTCCGAAGTCGCTCAGGTCGCGATGATCACGAATCTGCTCACCGAGGACAATCTGCCGTCCTATCACCGGGAGATCTCGGAATCCTTTTCGCTGGACGGTGCTTGGGGCACCTGGGTCGGCCGCTGGACCGCCGAGGAGAATCGGCACGCCATAGTGATGCGCGATTATCTGGTGGTGACCCGCGCGGTGGATCCCGTCGCATTGGAGGCGGCGCGCATGCGGCACATGACGACCGGAATCGCGAAACCTGTCAAGGGGCCACAGTTCCTGCGTTCGGTGGCCTATGTGACGTTGCAGGAATTGGCGACCAGAATCAGTCATCGAAATACCGGGGCCGCGTGCGCCGACCCCCTCGCGGAGCGTATGCTGCAACGAATCGCAGCCGACGAGAACTTGCATATGATCTTCTATCGGAATCTGAGCGCCGCGGCCCTCGACCTCACGCCCAACGCGATGCTGCGCGCGATCACCGACATCGTCACCCAGTTCCAGATGCCCGGTTTGACCCAGCCCGGCTTCCGCCGCAACGCCGTACTGCTGGCCAAGCACGGCATCTACGATCTGCGCCAGCATCTGGACGTCGTGGTGCGGCCCGTACTCCGCGCGTGGAACGTCTTCGAGCGCACGGACCTGTCTGGCGACGGGGAGCGCGCCCGCGACGAGCTGCACGCCTTCCTGGACGACTTGGAGCAGCGGGCGCGGCGCTTCGAGGAACAGCGGGAACGGGCCGCGGCCCGGCAGGCGGAGCGGGCCGCCGCGAGTTCATGAGCAGCCGAGTCTCGATCGCCGCGGCCGCGTTGGCCGTGCTCGCCGCCGCGACCACCGCGCCCGTGCTTGCCGAAGTGCTCGCCGCGCCCGCGAGCCCGGCGGCCGCGCCGACCCAGGCGCCCGCGGTCGATCCGAAGATGACCAGGACCGGTCTGCTGACCATCGAGAGCCTGGGTCCGCGCCGCGACCGCCTGCACATCGCCTCCGCCGCGATGCGCCGGGTCATCGAGGTCGACGTCCTGCGCGGCTCGGGGTCGGGCCCGCGCCCGACGCTGTACCTGCTCGACGGCGTCGACGGCGAACCGACCTCCGGTTGGCTCACCAAGGGCGGCGCGGAGCAGTTCTTCGCAGACAAACCGGTCGATGTGGTGCTCACCACCGGCGGCACCGGCAGCATGTACAGCGACTGGCAGCGCCACGACGCCGCGCTGGGGCTCAACCGCTGGGAGACCTTCCTCACCGACGAACTGCCGCCGATCGTGGAATCGCTGCTGAAGTCCGACGGCCGTCGTGCCATCGCGGGCGTCTCCATGGGCGCGCAGGCGGCGATGATGCTCGCGCAGCGCCATCCCGGCCGCTATCTGGCGGTCGCGGGAATGAGCGGCTGCTATTCCACTGCCGATCCGCTCGGTCACGCCGTCACCACGATCACGGTGGCCTCGCGCGGCGGGAACGTGGAAAACCTCTGGGGCCCACCGAATTCCCCCGAGTGGGCGGCCCACGACAGCCTGCTCGGCGCGGACAAGCTGCGCGGCACCGCCATCTACCTGTCCGCCGCCTCGGGCGCCCCCACCGCCGCCGATCTGGCCGCGGTGGCGGCGGCGCCGTCGGTCGTCGACGCGCTGCGCCTCGCCGGGGGAGGCGCAGCGCTCGAGGCCGGGGCCCGCGCGTGCACCGAACGGTTCGCGGGCAGGCTCGCCGAACTGGGGATTCCGGCCGAGGTCGAGTACTCGGACGCGGGCATGCACACCTGGCCGGACTTCGAGGCGCAGCTGCCGCGCGCTTGGCGGGTGCTGGCCGGGGCGCTAGGGGTGCCCGCGACCTGACCTCGCGGTGGAATGGGCGAGCGGCGGGCGCGTTGACAACAGGTATGACCGCGGCACTGCCTTCCGTTCGCTTCTCCATCCTCGACCGCTCTCGGGTGCGGCGCGGGCAGTCGCATCCGGCGGCGCTGCGCGAGACGGTCGAATTCGCGCGGCTGGCCGAGGAGTGGGGTTACCACCGGTTCTGGGTGTCCGAGCACCACAGCGTGCCGGGCGTCGCCGGGTCGGCGCCCACCGTGCTCGCCGCCGCGGCGGCGTCCGCCACCTCGCGCATCCGTATCGGCACCGGCGGGGTGATGCTGCCCAACCATCAGCCGCTGGTGGTCGCCGAACAGTTCGGTGTGCTGGAATCGCTCTACCCGGGACGGATCGACATGGGTCTCGGCCGGTCGGTCGGCTTCACCGACGGGGTGCGCCGCGCGCTCGGGCACGACAAGGCCGACGCCGACGATTTCGACGACGGACTCGCCGCGGTGCTCGACTACTTCGCGCACGGCAGGCACGGTGTGCACGCCTGGCCCGCGGAGGGCCTGCGGGTGCCCGCGTTCCTGCTGGCCACCGGCTCCGGCGCGGAACGTGCCGCGCGCTTCGGGCTGCCACTGGTCGTCGCGGCGGTGGCGGGCAACGATCGGATGGTCCAGGCGATCGAACGCTACCGCGCGGAATTTCGCGAAACCGTTTGGGGGAGTGCGCCGTATGTCGTCGTCTCGGGCACCGTACTGATCGCGGACAGCGCCGAGGAAGCGCGCAGGATGCTCCTGCCGGAGGCCTGGTCGAGCGCGTACTCGCGCACCCGCAGCGAGTTCCCGGTGTTGCTGCCGCCGGAGGAGATCGAGTCGGTGCCGATGACCGAACGCGAACGGCGCCTGGTCGCGGAATCGATGCGGGATCAGATCCACGGCACCGAGGACGAGGTGGCCGAGGCGCTGGAGCGGCTGATCACCCGGACCGGAGCGGACGAGATCCTGGTGCATACCAGCACTTTCGATCGCGCCGCGCGGCTCGAGTCGCATCGACGACTGGCGCGGCTCACCGGGTTGCTCCCGGCCGCGGCACGGCGGGCGGCGTAGGGTCCGCCTCAGCGAAATCGCGCCTCGACCGCGGCATACCCGAACAGCCGACGGCCTTCGCAACGCAGGTCCACCGCGAGGGTGGCGGCGCGATGGCGTCGATCCAGCGCAGTGATCCGGCCCCGGAGGGCGAGACGGACCCGTTGCGCGGGCCGGACGCGCAGGCCGTGGACGCCGGGGGCGACCTGGGTGCGGAGCCTGGTGATGGCGGCGGGATCGCCGAGCCAGTCGGTGAGATAGCCCGTGGCGAGGCCGGTTTCGTAGATGCCCGGCGGCTCGGCGCTCGGCAGGCCGGTCACGTACGAGTACTCGGCCAGATCCGCCCCGGACACCTCGAGCAGCTGGACCGGCAGTTGATCGCCGACCGAGAGAGAATCGAAATCAACTGTGGTGCAAGGTGTTCGGTCATAGGAGTGGGGGAGCGCGGTTTCGGCGCTGCGCCGGTCGGCGTAGGCCTCCGCGACTCCCGGCGCGGTGACGGCCCGCACCCGCCCGAGCACCGTCGTCGTACCGGTGTGCACCGCGCGACCGGCGCCGTCGACCAGCGCGCTCCTGATCGTGAGTACCTCGTAGTCCGAGAAATAGCAGGAGGATTCGACGTGCACCCGGCAGTCCAGTCGATCGCCCGCCAGCAGTGGCCTGGCCAGATCGAGCACGTGGTCGGCGTGCAAGACGCGCGGTGCGGTGTGCGGCGCGGCGCCGCCGGTGCGCGGGGAGTGCAGTAGATCTCGGTACAGGTGTCCGAGGAACACGGTGGCGAACGTCGGCGGGGCGACGAGACCGGAATACCCGAGCCGGTGCGCGGCGTCTTCGCGCAGGTGCGCCGGATGGAAATTGCGAACCACGCGGGCGAATTCGCGAATTGTCTCGTCGCGCACCACACCGCGCCACGACGCCGGGACGTCGTGATACGACGGTGATTCGGTGCGAGACACAGGTGTGACGAGATCGGTCATATTTGCTCCAGAATTGCCGTGCGGGGGAATGCTTTCGCCGATCAGGCGCGCGGACCGAAAGGGGCGGCGAGCGCGGGCACCTGATCCGGTGTCACGGTGGCGACGACGTCTACCCCGGCGCCGAGGAAATCGCCGACCGCGCGGTCGATGTGATCGGCCGAGGTGACGACCACCGCGTCCCTGGCGCCGATGTCGCGCATGATCCTGGCCGAGTGCTCGGCGTTCTGCACCGTCGACGCGGCGTCCGACTCGACGATCACCCGCTCGGCCGGAATGCCGCGTGCGATCAGCCAATCCGCCATCGCCCGCGCCTCCGTGACGCCGTTGCGCGGGTTTCCGCCGGTCACGATGACCGGCGAGGCGGGAGCGAGCAACGCCTGCACGAATCCGGCGTGCAGGCGTGCGAGCAGTTCCGGGCGCATCTCGCCGTCGGGGAGCAGGCCGTAGCCGAGCACCACGATCGCGGTGCCGGGGCCGCGGAAACCCAGTGCGGGCAGCGCCGAGGCGAAGCGGGGCAGCGGCGGGGACGCCGCGGCCGAACCGGTGCCGTCGGCCATCGCGCACGGCGCGTGAAGCAGCGCGGTAACCACCGTCGCCGCGCCGAGCAGACCGCGCATCGTGCCGCGGCGGGACCGCCCTCTCGGAAACATCGTGTGCAACATGAGCATCTCCATCGATTAGCCATCGAGTGGCCTTCGACGGCTGGGAAACCTCGCTCCATGATTGCGCCGTAATCGGCCCGGCACATAGTGCCGGCCCGGAATATTTGGAGATGTCATCGTTCGGTGACCGCGTAATTGGAGGGTTGCACTCGAGGTTGTGCGCGCTACCTGAAATCTTTTCGACGCGCCTGTCACCCGAACCAGCGCACGCCCGCTCGGCGGTGACTGTGCACGTTCCCTACTGTCGCGGCAAACGCTTCGTGAAGTGTCCAGATACCCGCTCGCGGTGTGGGTTTCGCCGTTTCGCCGGTCCTAGCGTTGGCGCAGTTTCAGACCCGCCGACCAGCACGGCGGGGCTGTGAACCGCAAGAACCGAGAACGAGGGAACGACGTCGTTCCGACCGAAAGGCATCTGATGAAACGAAGTACCTGCGGCCGAACGCTCGGCGCCGCGGCGGTGTCGATCGTATCGGTGCTCGCCATGAGCTTCACCGGTGTCGCGGCCCAGGCGGCACCCGAGCCGGCGGCGACCGAACAGGCCCTGGCGGACCTCATCGCCGCGGGTCGCAAGGCGGCGCCGGTCGCCGGCTCCGGCAGCGCGGGCAGCTCCGGCTCGGCCTGCACCTCCGGCAGCGGCGCGGGTTCGGGCAACGGCTCGGGGGGCTGCTACGGGGGATCCGGAAGCAGTTCCGGGTCCTCGGGCGGATTCGCCAGTGACACAGTCGGTTACGGCCCGCCGATGACGTCGTGGCTGGCCGCGTTCGGCCATGGTCTGCTGAATCCCGATGTCGCCCCACCCGGCGCCAACGACTGGAACTGCAAGCCCACCGCCGAACACCCCCGTCCGGTGGTGATGCTGCACGGTACCTGGATGAACGCCTACAACGGTTACGCCTTCATGGGCCAGCCGATCAAGGACGCCGGCTTCTGCACCTTCACCTTCAACTACGGCCGCGCCAATCTGCTCGAGGGCGGCGGCCTCGGTTCGGTGCTGCCCGGCGTCATGGGCACCGGCTACATCTGGGACTCGGCCAAGCAGCTGGCCACCTTCGTCGACCGGGTGCTCGCGGCCACCGGAGCCGACGAGGTCGACATCATCGCCCACTCGCAGGGCGGTGCGATGGCCAACTGGTACACCAAGTTCGAGGGCGGGGCGGCCAAGGTGCAGAACCTCGTCACCTACGGCGCGACCCACCACGGCACCAGCTTGATCGGAATCGGCGCGCTGGGCCGGGCCATCAACAACTTCGGCATCGACATCCTCGGCTTCGTCGAGATCTTCGTCGGCCACGCGGGCATCCAGCAGACGATCGGCTCGGAGTTCGTGCAGAGGCTCAACGCCAACGGCGACACCGTGCCCGGCGTGGACTACACCATCGTCGGCACCCGCTACGACGAGATCACCAACCCCTACGACCTGACCTTCCTGCAGGCCGGTCCCGGTGTGAAGGTGGACAACATCACCCTGCAAGACGGCTGCGAGCAGGACGTCTCCGACCATCTCACGATGATGTACTCGCCGCGGGCCCTGTCGATCGCGCTGCGTGCCCTGGACCCGGTGGGTCACCCGCAGCTCGACTGCACCTTCAACCCCTGGCTGATCGGAGGTGGTGGCGCCCTGTGATCTATTGACCGATCGGGCGGTCGGGATGTCGGGCGGGAACCTCGAACCCTCCTGTGCAGGCGCGACCCGGCCCCCGGCGCCGAGCCCACCGAGCGGAGTAACGCACGCACTGCCGCCCGGTGGGCTTCGGCGTGCAAATCGGTCTCCTGGGCGTCATCGCATCGGCGGAGGCGATGTCGGCCGACGCGGGACCGAAGGCTGCCGAGCCCACCGCTGCTGGATGCGGCCGTAGCGCCACACCAACAGCGCGAGGGCCCAGGTGACGACGAACAGGCCGACGACGACGTAGCCCATGATGTTCAGGTCGATACCGGTGAGCCAGTCCCAGAAACCACCGGACCAGCCGAGCTGCTCGGCGAGCAGGCCGAGCAGCTCCACGGTGCCGATGAGCAGGGCCACCGCGACCGACAGCGCCGTGACGGTGATGTTGTAGTAGACCTTGCGGACGGGCTCGGCGAAAGCCCACCCGTAGGCGAAGTTCATGAACGTCCCGTCGATGGTGTCCAGCAGGCTCATGCCCGCGGCGAACAGGATCGGCAGGCACAGGATCGCGTACCACGGCAGTCCGGCGGCGGCGCTGGTCCCGGCGAGCACGAGCAACGCGACCTCGGTCGCCGTGTCGAAGCCGACGCCGAAGAGCAGACCCACCGGGTACATCTGCCACGGCTTGGTGACCGCCTTCATCACCGGTCCGAGGAGACGATTCAGCAGTCCCCTTTTGGTGAGCTGATCTTCGAGCGCGGTCTCGTCGTAGTCCCCGGCGCGCACGCGCCGGAAGACGCGCAGGATGCCGATCAGCACGACGATGTTGACGAAGGCGATGAGGTAGAGGAACGCGCCCGAGACCGTGGTGCCGAACAGTCCGGTGTAGTGCTGCAGGCTGGACGAGTCGTCCTCGACGGGTCCGGCGATCGACCTGATTCCGATCGACAGCAGGAAGGCCAGTCCGAAGACGATCGTCGAATGCCCGAGGGAGAAGAAGAATCCGACCGAGAGCGGGCGCTGCCCGTCGCTCATCAGCTTGCGGGTGGTGTTGTCGATCGCGGCGATGTGGTCGGCGTCGAAGGCGTGCCGCAAACCGAGCGTGTAGGCGGTCAGGCCGACGCCGACCCCGAGCGTCTGCGCGCCGATGTCCAGGTTCCGCGGCACGACGAAGGCGATCAGGGTGATCCAGCCGACGAGGTGCAGGGCCGCGATCACCGCGAACATGCCTGCCACGCCGAGCCATTCGGAGCGGGTCAGCGAGTGTCGAACGACGTCGAGGCGGGATCGTCCGGTGCCGGAGGTGACGGTCACGTCCGCTTCAGCCTGTCGTTCGTGACGCGCAACTGACGGGCCGTGCTGTCGGCGAGGTCGCGAACCTGCTCCGGCTCCAGCAGTCCGCACAGCCGATCCCAGTGCAGCGCGACGAGATCGTGCTCGCGCACGTCCGGCGCGGGGGAGTAGCCGTCGATCCACACCGCTACCTGTCGAGCCTCGGGGTGGGACAACGCGAGTCGGCCCCCGTCCCACGACAGGCGGCGGGTCGACACCGTGATCTGGTCGTCCGTGCGAGCCAGAACCGTTCCCCAGGTGATGCGGCAGCTGTCGAGCACGAACAGCGGGTGCTCGCCCCGTCCCAGCAGCCTGGTCCACGGGTAGACGCCGAAGACGTGGAAGCAGTGGTTGGCGGCGGCCTCGGGAACCAGTTCCGTGGTCAGATGCGCCCAGTACTGACCGGCGACTGGACCGATCACCGCCAGGAGTTCCGCCATGAACTCCGCCGGGTCCAGCCGCGCGCCGATTCCCCCTCCGAGCCAATACGATTCGACGAGCCGCCGGTCCAGCGGGTCGGCGATGCCGGTCAGCCGTGCCATGACCCGCAGGTAGGGCCACGCGCCGGAGAACCGGCGCGCCATCGCCCTGACCTCCGCCGTCGGCAAGTCGACCATCGACCCGCTAGCGGCGGGTCCGCAGTAGCCGAGTGCGTTGGGCGCGTGGGCGTATCGGGCGAACATCTCGGTTCCGTCGAGGCCCGCCACGTCCAGTCCGGTGATCGCGCCACCTCCTCTCGCCGCCCCGGCGGAAGCCGAATCACCGCCCATGTCAACAGATTCGCGGCAGTTGTTCGCCCGCGGGTAGGTCGACCACCCGGTTTCCGCCCAGCGCCGTGCGGGCGACCACCATGCCGGGGTGTTCTTCGACGCAGACGCCGATCGCCTCGGCGCGCCCGCCCAGCGGATGCTCGTGCATGGCGGCGAGGACTCGGTCGGCGTCCTCCGGCGCGACGAAGGCGATCAGCTTGCCCTCGTTCGCGACGTAGAGCGGGTCCAGACCGAGCAATCCGCAGGCGTCGCGAACCTGCGAGGACACCGGGATCTTCCGTTCGTCCAGCGACACACCGACTTTCGCCACTCCCGCGATCTCGTTGAGCGTCGCGGCCACACCGCCGCGCGTCGGATCCCGCAGGACGTGCACGTCGGCGCCGGTGGCCAGCATCGCCGCGACCAGTCCGTGCAGCGGCGCGGTGTCGCTGCACACCGTGGTGCCGAATTCCAAGCCCTCGCGACAGCTCAGCACCGCCACACCGTGCAGGCCGATCTCCCCACTGACCAAGACCACGTCGCCGGGTCGCGCGCGCTGCGGGCGGATGTCGACGCCGTCGTCGATCAGGCCGATGCCCGCGGTGTTGACGTACACACCGTCGCCGTGACCGGCGTCGACGACTTTGGTGTCGCCGGTGACCAGCTTGACCTCCGCCCCGAGGGCCGCGGTACCCATGGCGGCGGCGATGCGCGCGATATCGGCGAGCGCGGTGCCCTCCTCCAGGATGAAGGCGGTCGACAGCACCATGGGACGGGCGCCGGACATCGCGAGATCGTTGACGGTGCCGTTGACGGCGAGGTCGCCGATCGAACCGCCGGGGAACTCCATCGGCTTCACCACGAACGAATCGGTGGTGAACGCCAGCCGGGCGCCGCCGAGGGTGACCACCGCCGAATCGCCGAACCCCGCTTCGGCGGCCGATCCGAAGGCGGGCAGGAACAGATGCTCGATCAGCTCGCCCGACATCGCACCGCCGCCGCCGTGCCCCATCACGATGTTCGGCGAATCCCGCAGCGGCATCGGGCAGACCCAGCTGCCCATGTCGACGCGCGCGGGCGCGGGCGACCCGGTCTCGTCAAGCATGAGCGACCTCCGCGGGTAGGTCGAGCCGCCGGTACAGGTAGTAGGCGGCGCACGCGCCCTCGGACGAGACCATGGTGGCGCCCAGAGGATTTCGTGGCGTGCACTCCTTGCCGAAGGCCGCGCACTCGTGCGGCTTGATCAGGCCCTGCAGCACCTCGCCGGACCGGCAGATCGAGGACTCCTCGGTGTGCAGCGCGTCGACGGCGAACCGCTGTTCGGCGTCGTAGTCGCGGTACCGCTCCGACAGTCGCCAGCCGCTGCGCGGAATGACGCCGATGCCGCGCCAGGCCCGGTCGGTGATCTCGAAGACGTCCTCGAGCATCGCCTTGGCGGCCGGATTGCCCGCCGCGGCCACCGCGCGCGGGTAGGCGTTCTCCACCTCGTGGCGTCCGGCCTCGAGCTGGATCACCGTGCGGCGGATGCCCTCCAGGATGTCGAGCGGCTCGAAGCCGGTGACCACCACCGGAACCCGGTACTTCTCGGCCAGCGGTGGATACTCGCCGGTGCCCATGACGGTGCACACGTGACCGGCGGCGAGGAACCCCTGGACCCGGCAATCGGGCGACTCCATGATCGCGGCGATGGCGGGCGGCACCAGCACGTGCGAGACGAGCAGGGAAAAGTTCCGCACGCCGAGCCGCTTGGCCTGGTACACGGTCATCGCGTTGGCGGGCGCGGTGGTCTCGAAGCCGATGCCGAAGAACACCACCTGCCGGTCCGGATTCGCGCGCGCCAGCTCGAGCGCGTCGAGCGGTGAGTAGACCACGCGCACGTCGCCGCCTTCGCTCTTGACGCGGAACAGATCTTTGGAACTGCCGGGTACCCGCAGCATGTCGCCGAACGAACAGAAGATCACTCCGGGCCGGGCGGCGATCTCGAGCGCCTTGTCGATCACCTCGAGCGGGGTGACACAGACCGGGCAACCCGGGCCGTGGATCATCTCGATCTGGTCGGGCAGCAGCTGATCGATACCGTGCCGGATGATCGAATGAGTCTGTCCGCCACAGACTTCCATGATCGACCACCGTCTGTTCGTCGCGCCGCGGATCCGGTCGAGCAGGACCTTGGCCAGTTCTGGATCGCTGAATTCATCGAGGTACTTCACGACGTCACCTCCGGATCGTCTCGCTGCTCGGTCGTTTCGGGGTTCTCGACTCCCGCCTGTTTCGCGGCGATGGCGAAACCGTCGCCGAACTCTTCGTTGAGCACCCCGAGGCGTTCGAACTCGGCCAGGGTCTGTAGCGCGGACTGCTCGTCCAGGCGCTGAATCGCGAATCCGACGTGGACGACGACGTAGTCGCCGACCGCCGCGTCGGGGATGTATTGCAGACACACATCTTTGTGCACGCCGCCGAAATCGACGGTCGACATCAGCGTGCCGTCCCGCTCGTGCAGGCTGAGCACCTTTCCTGGGACTGCCAGGCACATCGTCGCTTCTCCTTCCGCTCATCCCGCTCCGATGGCGAGTAGCTGGCCGAACGCGAGGCCGCCGTCGTTCGGTGGCAGCCTGCGATGGCAGAGGACTTCGAAGCCCTTCTTCTGTAACAGTTTTCGAGTCGTCGAGAGCAGCAGGGCATTCTGGAACACCCCGCCGGACAGGGCGACGGGCGTGGACGCGGCTCCGTATCCGACGGCGAGGTCGAGGATCAGGCGCGCGACCGCCGCGTGGAAGCGCGCACCGACGACCTCGGGCGAGACCCCGGCCCGCACATCGGCGACGACCGCGGCGATCACCGCGCCAGGTTCGATGGCGGTGGCGCCGCGACCGCGCGGGTCGTCGTTCGCCGGGATGACGAACGCGTAGCCGCGCGCACCGGGATCCGCGCCGCGAGCGAGTCCCTCCAGTTCGATCGCCGCCTGGGCCTCGTAGTCGACCTCGTGGCGCACTCCGGCCAGCGACGAGACCGCGTCGAAGAGCCTGCCCATGCTCGAGGTCGGGACGCAGCCGAAGCCGGTATCCAGTTGGTGCGCCAGCACTGTGCGCTCCTCGGCCGGGCACGCCCGCACCGCGGGGATGTCCTCGGTCCAGTCGATTCCGGCGGCGCGCAGATGCGCCAGCGCCATGCGGTACGGCCGTCGCACGCTCAGGTCGCCGCCGGCGAGGGGCACGTAGCGCAGATGCGCGAGCCGCCGGTAGCCCTTGTATCCCGCGGCGAGCACCTCGGCGCCCCAGATCGCCGCGTCCGGCCCGAAACCCGTTCCGTCGAAGGCGATTCCGAGCACCGTCGCGGCGGGGTCCAGGCCGTGCTCGCCCATCACCGCCGCGATATGGGCGTGGTGGTGCTGCACCGTCCGCAGTGGGCGCCCGTCGGCGTGTTGTTCGGCCCATGCGGTGGACCGGTAGCGCGGGTGCGCGTCGGCGGCCAACTGGATCGGCCGCACGGCGGTGAGCTCTTCGAGATGGCGCTCGGCCTCGGTGAACGCGCGCAGCGTCGCCAGGTCGTCCATGTCGCCGATGTGCTGGCTCAGCCACGCGTAGCGGCCGTCGGCCACCGCGCAGGTGTTCTTCAGATCCGCGCCGACCGCCAGTGTCGGCGGCATCGGCGTCGGCAGGGCCAAAGGCATCGGCGCGTACCCGCGCGAGCGGCGTACCGGCAGTTCGACGCCGTCGACCAGCCGCACCACCGAATCGTCGCAGGGCACCACGATGCGCCGGTTGTGCGTGAGCCACGCGTCGGCGAGGCCCGCGAGGCGCTCGCGCGCGTCGGCGTCGTCGTAGCAGATCGGCTCGCCGCCGAGGTTGCCCGAGGTCATCACCAATGCCCGCGGTCCGGGCGGGTCGCCGGGCAGCCCGAACAGCAGCAGATGCAACGGCGAGTAGGCGATCATCACGCCGAGATCGGGATTGCGCGGGGCCACCGATCGGGCCGGAGCCGGGAATGCCTCGGCGGCAGCCGATTCGGGCTCCGCACGCCGCGGCAGCAAGACGATCGGCCGGGCGGGGCCGGTCAGCAACTCGGCGGCGGCCGCGTCGACCTCGACGATCGCCCGTGCGGTCGTCAGGTCCGGCACCATCAGCGCGAACGGCTTGTCGCCGCGCCGTTTCCGGCGACGCAGCTCGGCGACGGCGGCCTCGTTCGCCGCGTCGCAGGCCAGGTGGTAACCGCCGATGCCCTTGACCGCGAGAATTCCACCGTGCCGCAACAACTCTCGGGAGGCCGCGATCGGGTCTCCCGCGCCGGGGCCGGTGTAGCCGAGCGTGGGGCCGCAGGCGGGACAGGCGATCGGCTGCGCGTGGAAGCGGCGATCGGCGGGGTCGGCGTACTCGCGCGCGCACGCCGCGCACATGGGGAACTCGGCCATCGACGTCCGGTCCCGGTCGTAGGGCAGACTCGCGATGATGGTGAATCGTGGGCCGCAGTTGGTGCAGTTCACGAAGGGATGCCGGTAGCGGCGATCGGCCGGATCGCGCAGTTCGGCGGCGCACTCGGCGCAGATCGCCACGTCGGGCGAGGCCAGCGTGCGGCCCGCGCCGTCGCGCGTGGTGTCGGCGATGTGGAACCCGGTGCCGCCGCGCACCGGTATCTCGGTCGTCTCGACGGATTCGACGACGGCCAGCGGTGGCGGCCGGTGGCGGACGCGGCGCTCGAACTCGTCGAGATCGCGCGCGGCGCCCTCGATCTCGACGATCACGCCGGAGCTGTCGTTGGACACGCGACCGGCCAGCGACAGTTCGGCGGCGGTGGTGTAGACGAAAGGCCGGAATCCGACACCCTGCACCACGCCGCGGACCAGGATCCGCCGCCGGGTTCGCGCCGCGGTCACGGCTCCTCCCCGCGCCCCAGCAGTCGCAGCCCCGCGAGCGCCTCGGCGGCGCCCGCTTCGTCGGTCCGCTCGACCGCGAAACCCATGTGGATGATGACCCACTCGCCGGGGCGGACCGGGCCGTCGTCGAGCATGCCGATGTTCACTTTGCGCGTCTGACCCGAGACGTCCACCAGGGCGACCTGATCGTGGTAGCCCTCGGCCATCTGCACGACCCGGCCCGGAATCCCGAGGCACATCGTTCACACCTCCTGTCGGCTGAGCAGGTCCGCCAATACCGAACCGACCGCGGCCGCGGCGGGCGCGACGGCCGCCTCGACCGGCTCTGTGAGGCCGATCCCCTCGGCGACCGAGCCGACCTGACAGCCGACGATCACCGTCGGCGGCACCGTGCCGCCCAGCGTCCGCACCATCGAGAACACGGCCTCGGGATCCATGGCGTGGGCGTCGAGCCGGGCGCCGGAGTGCTCCGCGTGCTCGGCGCGGAACACTTCGACCCGGCCCGGCGCGCCCCGATCGGGCAGCGCGTCGACGAGCACCAGCGCGTCCCAGTCGTTCAGCAGGTCGTAGGCGAGGTGCATGCCCCGAATGCCGTAGTCGGCGACGCGCACGTCCGCCGCGGTGGGGGCGGGCAGCCGCCGCACCACCGCCGGGCCGAATCCGTCGTCGCCGAGGAAGATGTTCCCGATCCCGGCGACCAGCACCTTCGTCGTCGTCTCACCCCTGTTCGTCGGTCGGCGTCGGCGTCGTCGCGCCGCCGACATCGGCGCCCTCCACCTCGCCCGCGGCCGTCTCACCCGGCCGGTTCGCGGTGTCCTTGCGGTCGTCGTAGGGTGGGACGGCCGGCTCGGCGTCGCTGCCCGGCGTCGTGGTGAATTCGGTCTTGCGCTCGGGGCGCTCGCCTTCGGCCGAGGTCAGCTCCTCGTGCCCGATGTCGCCGGGTTCGCGGTCCGTCGGACCGCCGGCGACCGTGTCCGAACCGGTGTCGCGCGAGCCAGGCGCTCCGCGGGCCGACTGCGGCTCTTCTTTCCTCTCACCCATGGCTTGTCCTCACCTTCGCTACATGTTGCGGATCCGGAAATAGCGCCGGATGTCCGGTATCGACCGCACCCCGACGACCGTGAGAACACCTCCGATCACTGCGGCGAGTGCGATCGCGACTACTCCCACCGTGTCCATGGCCGACTCTCCTTTCATTCGTCTCGTCCTTCCTCGGAAGGCCCGTCGATCGGCTCGATCTCGTCGGGCGCGAAGTAGAGGTAGCGGCCGTACCACTCGTGCAGGTCGGCGGCCGGGTCGTTCTCGACGACGACTCCGACGTGCACGTCGCCGTCGACGTCCTCGTGCACCGACACCACCCGCGCGAGCTCGCCGTCGTAGAACAGATCGTGGGCGTCGGCGCGCCGCGCCGGGCGCAGACGCACCCGGCTGCCTCGGCTGACCAGCACGCCCGCGACGGCGACCGCGTCGGCATCGGGACGAACGGCGTTGTCGGCCAACGGGTCCCACCAGTCGACACCGTCCGGCACCTCGGGCAGCACGCGCGGCGGGTTCGCCGGTTCGCGCAGCACGCCGTGCAGCCGGTTCAGCTGGTCGGCCGTGGTGGCGTCGCAGCGGTCGACGATCCGCGCCGCGAGCGGATCCGTGGCGCGGGCCTGCTCTTTCTCCTCGTCGGTCATGCCCATCACGCGCAGGGTCAGGATCTCGTCGATCTCGGTCGCGTCGAACAACGGGCCCTCGCTCTGTTCGGCGATCTCCGGGTGGTCGTAGAGGATGATCGGTGAGATCAGCAGCAGACCGTGGTCGCCGGGCGGCCCGGCGAGGACCGGGAAGCAGCGGTGCCTGTCGCACTGTTCGACCGCCGCGGCCGCTTCGGGCGGCGGCTCCAGCAGCGACACGAACTCGCCGCCGTCGAGTTCGGCGATCACATGCGTGCCCAGCAGCGAGTGGGCGAGGGCATCGTCGGAGTTCGGCTGGGCGGCGGCGACATTGCGCACCGTGATCGTGACGCGGTGACAACCGGGCAGCTCGTCGACCGATACCTCGACCCGGCCGTCGAGCGGCCGCCGGGTGCGCACCAGCCGCCCCGCGACAGCGCCCGCGGCGTCGTGCACGTCCTCGGCGTCGACGCCGCCCGGGACGGACACATCGAACACGATGTCCGCCAGCGGGATCGGCCCGCGCTCGATCTCGTGCTCGACCGCCTCGTCCCAGCTGATCAGCATGCGCCCGCCGACATCGAGTTCGGCCACCGGAGTTCCGTGGCGATCTTCGACGGTGCGCCGCTGTAATTGCAGGAACCGGACGCTCAGGACGAGCGTGGAGTCACCGTCGGCGATGACCGGGAACTGTGCGCGCAGCATCGAATCCTCACCGAGACCGGCGTGCGCCGCGCCCTCGGGACCGAGGACGCCGAATTGCCAGCGGCACTGGTTCTTTCGCGCGTTCGCCCGGTACGGGTACAGCAGGTAGCCCTCGTACAGGACCGCGTCGGCGACCGCCCGCGCCCTGGCGCGCGCGGACCGGACCGAGCGAGGGGTGCTCACGTCGACTCCTGGGCCGAGGCGAGCAGCTTGGTCACCGCGTCGTCGTAGCCGAGGAGCCCGCGCTCGTGCTTGTAGGCCGACAGGGCGTCGAGCGTCTCGCGGGACAGCCGGATCCAGCCGGAGTTGGGGAAGTGCGCGGCCATCAGGTCGTGCCACACCGAGACCGGCATGTCGAACTTGTCCTCGCGATCCCACGGCACCTGCTGCACCGCGAAACCGCCCGCGCCCCTGATGAACACGGTGCCGCTGAACAGGAACAGCAACGGCACCGTGCCCTCGCGCAGCGCGTGCAGGTACTTCGATCCCGCGACCTCGAAGTCGTAGGTGCACGGCAACGGCAGATCCACCTCCGCGCCGCCGGTGAACCCGGGAATCGTTGTCGCGCAGTGCATCCAGAGGAACGATCGCTGCGTGTCGTGCCACCGTTCCCGTGCGCCGAAGAGGTCGGTGAGCCCCGCCGCCTCCTCGTCGGTGTAGGAACGGCGGCGCGGTTCGATCCTGACCTGCGCGCGCAGCGCGATGGCGTGCACGGGCTCCTCGTGCAGCGCCGCGATCCCGACGCGCGCCGACAGCGTCGGCGTCGCCGAGTACGGTTCGGGCCGGATGTCCAGGACGCCGAAGGTGATCGAGTAGGCCGGGCTCATCGCGCGCCCCTCTCGGTTCGCGCCCGCGCCGACATCGTGGTGAAGAACTCCTCGATGTAGTGGTGCGCCTCCTGGCCGCCGTCGAACCCGCGCCACAGCAACCGCATCCGGCCGACGAACTCGTAGCAGGCGTCGATGGGCAACAACAGGCAGGCCCTGGGGCGGCCGCGGTGCGGCATGCGGATCAGCAAAGCCTCGACATCGTCGGCCGCGATATCGATCTCCGGGTGCCGGTCCAGGATCGCGCGCCAGCGTGGCAAGGGCAGTTCGGACTCGGTCGCGCCCGCGGGGCTCGGATAGAACGCGACGGTGCGCTCGAGCGTCGAATTGCGGAAGAAGAAGGCCAGACCGACCGGGATCTCGAGCGAGTCCCACTCGTCCTGGTCGATGACCACGTCCGGGAACGACAGGTAGCGGTCCGGCACCGCGCGGTACCGCAATGCGGCGGTCTGGTCGGTGAACAGCAGATAGCAGCCGCGGCAGACGCACATCAGCTGTCTGCCTTCGATATTCACCACGTGCTGGTGGGCTTCGCCGATCGGGTCCGCGCACATCTCGCAGCGCTCGCCCGCCGGTGCGGGCGGTCGCGGCGCGGTCAGGCGGCGCAACACGCCGAACGCCGAGGTCATCCGGGCACCTCCGCGGGCACCGCCACCGACAGCTCACCGGAGCGCACCAGCACCGGCAGCGGTTCGAGGTGCCCGTCGCCGTCGACCCGCGCACCGGCGTGCACCGCGTCGAAATGCGCGCCGCACGCCGGGCAACGCAGCACGGCGTCGCCGACGGGGAAGCCCAGGCGTCGGTGCAGGACCGCGCCCGCCATCGAACGACCGCAGGCGCCGCACCGGTCGCGGTAGACGAACAGTTCGTCGCCGACCCGGCAGGCCAGCACCGGGACACCGGCGACCGCGAACCCGCCGACTTCACCCGCCCCGATCGCCGCCAGTTCGGGGACGGCGATCCAGCTGCCGGACTGCGGGCCGTGCACGCGCGCGAACAACGACTCCGCCGCGATCACCCCCGAGCCCGTCTCCGCGGCCGCCGCGACCACCTCGATCGCCTCGATCTCGGGCGCGGCGGCGCGCACCGCGTCCTCCACGGCCAATTCCAGCGTCACCGACGACGACGGGCAGGTGCGGCAACTGCCCGCCAACTCGAGCCGCACGATCCCGTCCTCGATCTCGATCAGCGAGACGTCGCCGCCGTGCGAACCGAGGTAGGGCCGCACGCTGTCGAGCGCGGTGCGCACCCGCGTCGCCACGTCGTGCGGGTGCAGCCCGTGCACGAGCAGCAGACTCGCGATCAGGTCGTCGCCGGCCAGACGTTCGAGCGCCGCGTCGTCGAGCATGCCGACGATGCGCTCGAGGCCCGCGCCGTAGAGATCGGCGACCTCGCGGACCAATTCCTCGGCCCGCTCCCTGGCCGCGACGCCGCCCACCGAACTCGATTCGAGCAGCGTTTCGATGCGTTCGCCCGCACCGCGCCAGCGATCGTCGTCGACTGCTGCCTCGCCGTGTCCGTTTCCCATCTCCCGCTGCGGGCGCGCCATCCGCTACTCCGGGGTCAGCGTCTGGGCGGGGGAGTGCACTTTCTCCAGCGTCTTTCCCTTGCCGAGATACATGTGCACGCCGCACGGCAGGCACGGATCGAAACTGCGCACGGTGCGCATGATGTCGATGCCCTTGAAATTCTCGCGGTTGTTCTCCTCGAAGATCGCCTGGCCCTGCACCGCGTCCTCGTAGGGGCCCGGTGTGCCGAAGCTGTCGCGCGGGCTGGCGTTCCACGGCGTCGGCGGATACGGGTGGTAGTTGGCGATCTTGCCGTCCCTGATCACCATGTGATGGGAGAGGACGCCGCGTACGGCTTCGGTGAAACCGCACCCGATGCTCTCCTCGGGCACCTCGAACGGCTCCCAGGTCTTGGTGTGCCCGGCCCGGATCTCCTCGATGGCCTTCTCGGCGAAGTGCAGGGCGCAGGCCGCCGCGTAAGCCTGGAAGTAGGTGCGGGCGCGGTCGCGTTCGATGGTGTTGCTACCGACGGACGGAATCTTCCATTCGAGTTCGACCGGCCCCTTCAGTGCGGTCTTGGGCAGGTTGATCTGCACACTGTGCCCGGTCGACTTCACGTAGCCGATGTCGACCAGGCCGGCCAGCGCCGTGGACCACAGCCGTGCCAGCGGTCCGCCGCCGGTGTCCAGCGCCAAGTGGTCGGTGCCGTCGAACCAGCGCGGCGACATCACCCAGCTGTACTTGTCCTCCAAGTCGCGCTTCTGCGGCTTGGGGTTGGTGTGCTGGTTCCACGGGTGGCGCCGATCCACCGGATTGCCCAGCGGATCGGTCTTCACGAATGTCTCCTGGTCGGTCCAGTCGTCGTAATACGAACTGCCCAGCAGGATTCGGATGCCGAGGTTGATGTCGACCAGGCTGGTCGTGAGCAGTTTCCCGTCCACCACCACACCGGGAGTCACGAACATCTTGCGACCCCAGTCCTCCATGTCCTTGTAGGAGAAGTTGCAGAACTCGGGATCCTGGAACGAACCCCAGCAGCCGAGCAACGTGCGGCGCAGACCGACCTTGTCGTAGCCGGGCAGCGCCTCGTAGAAGAAGTCGAACAGATCGTCGTGCATCGGCACGGCCTTCTTCATGAACTCCACGTACCGCATCAGACGCGTCATGTAGTCGGTCATCAGCTGGATGGTGGCGACGGTGCCGACACCGCCCGGATACAGCGTCGACGGATGCACGTGCCTGCCCTCCATGAGGCAGAACATCTCGCGGGTGTACCGGCTGACTTGCAGCGCCTCGCGGTAGAACTCGCCGCTGAACGGGTTCAGCGCGCGCATGATGTCGGCGATCGTCCGGTATCCGTGGCTTTCCGCGTGCGGCGCCTCGGTGCGCTCGGCGCGGGCGAGCACGCCGGGATTGGTCTCGGAGACCATCTTCTCGCAGAAGTCCACGCCGACCAGGTTCTCCTGGAAGATGTTGTGGTCGAACATGTACTCGGCCGCTTCGCCGAGGTTGACCAGCCACTCGCCCAAGTGCGGCGGCTGCACGCCGTAGGCCATGTTCTGGCAGTAACACGAACAGGTGGCGTGGTTGTCGCCGCAGATGCCGCAGATGCGACTGGTGATGAAGTGCGCGTCGCGGGGATCCTTGCCCTTCATGAAGATGGAGTAGCCGCGGAAGATCGACGAGGTGCTGTGACACTCCACGACCTGCTGATTCTCGAAATCGATCTTGGTGTAGATACCCAAGCTGCCGACGATCCGGGTGATCGGATCCCACGCCATCTCCACGAGGGCGTTCGGGTCGATCGTGCGGTGTGACGGCTCCGGAATGATCTGAGTCATCGAAGTCCTCCTACCAGGTGCGCGTCGCGCCGGTTTCCAGCTTCTCGCCGCGGTGCCGCCAGCGCGGCTCCTTGTCCACGGTGCGGCCGGTGACCGAGCGCAGGCTGCGGATCACCGACCCGTACAGTCCAGAGGCCGCCGAGGAGAATTTGCCGCCGGGCGGTTCGTCCATGAACGGCATGAACTTGTCCGGGAAACCGGGCATGGTGCAGCCGATGCAAATACCGCCGACGTTGGGGCAGCCGCCGACGCCGTTGATCCAACCGCGCTTGGGCACATTGCATTTCACGACCGGACCCCAGCAGCCGAGCTTCACGATGCACTTCGGCGATCCGTACTCGGTGGCGAAGTCGCCCTGCTCGTAGTACCCGGCGCGATCGCATCCCTCGTGGACGGTCGCGGCGAACAGCCACTTGGGCCGCAGCGCGTCGTCGAGCGGGATCATCGGCGCCTGGCCGGTGGCCATGTAGAGCAAGTAGGTCAGGGTCTCGGAGAGGTTGTCCGGGTGGATCGGGCACCCCGGCACACAGACGATGGGAATGTCGGCCTTGCTCCGCCACTCCCAGCCGAGGTAGTCCGGCACGCCCATCGCCCCGGTCGGGTTGCCCGCCATGGCGTGGATGCCGCCGTAGGTGGCGCAAGTACCGGCGGCCACGATGGCGGTGGCTTTCGGGGCGAGGCGATCCAGCCACTCGCTGGTCGTCATCGGCTGGCCGGTCTCGGGGTTGTTGCCGAACCCGCACCAGTAACCCTCGGTTTTGAGTTGCTCGTTGGGGATCGATCCCTCGACCACGAGGACGAACGGTTCGAGTTCGCCGCGGTCGGCGCGGAAGAACCATTCCAGGAAATCGTCGGCCCCACCGTTGGGACCGCATTCGAAATCGATCAGCGGCCAATGGACGGCAACCTTGGGGAGACCGGGGAGCGAACCCAGGGCGATCTCCTCGATGCTGGGCTGGGAGGCGGCAGTCAGCGCCACCGAGTCACCGTCACAACTGAGGCCGGCGTTGATCCAGAGAACGTGGATCAGCGTTTCTTCGGCTTTGACTGCTTCTTTAGTCGGCATGAGATGCCACCTTTCGAAGCTGGAGCGCCGCACAGGCTTCTGATTCAGAAAACCGTCCGGAATGTGACACTCGTCACGTCAGTCTAGGCGGGGCTGGAGGCTTCCTCAAGGGACGCCGACGGCGGCGACATCTGTCCGGAAAGCCATGTGTACCAGCTCGGCAAGCCCTCGCCGGTGATCGCGGAGACCGGCATGATCGGCACGCCGGGATTGATCGAGTGCGCGTATTCGGCGCACCGGTCCAGATCGAAATCGACGTAGGGAATCAGGTCGATTTTGTTGACCAACACCAATCCGGCCGCGGCGAACATGTGCGGATATTTCAGCGGTTTGTCCGTGCCCTCGGTCACCGAGAACACCACGACCTTGGCGAGCTCGCCCAAATCGAACAGCGCGGGGCAGACCAAATTGCCGACATTCTCGATGAACAGCAGCGTGCCCGGCGCGGGATCGAGCTCGTCCAGGGCATGCCGCATCATTTCGGCATCGAGATGGCAACCGGCTCCGGTATTGACCTGCACGACCCGGCAGCCCGTCGCCTTGATTCGCTGGGCGTCGAGCAGCGTCTCCTGATCGCCCTCGACGACCGCGACCGGGCGATCGCTGAGATCGCGGATGGTCCGCTCGAGCAGCGTCGTCTTACCGGCTCCCGGCGAGCTGGTGACATTGAGCGCCACGATGCCGCCGCGCCGCAGCCGTTCTCTGTTGTGCTGGGCCAGCCGGTCGTTCTTGGCCAGCACCTTCTGCTCCAACGTCACCGTTTCGGTGATCGGCACGTGCACGTGATCCGCGTGCTCGTGGCCGTGCGCGTCGTCGTGCTCGTGGTGGTGGCCGTGCGCGTGCTGGTGGTCGGGGTCGTGCCGGTGGTCGGGGTCGTGCTCGTGCGGGTGGTCACGCAGGACCGTGATCATGGCTGTCGAGTCGCCGCATCCGCAGGTCGCGCACATGGTTCGCTCACTTCCATCGTTCGGATTCGAAGCTCCCGCCCGGACCTGATCTCGACGTCGGCGCTACCGCACGGACACAGCAGAATCAGGTCGACGAGGGCGAACTCGGCGCCGCAGGAGCGGCAGATCGCGGCGCCGGGCACGGTCTGCACGACCAGCTCGGCGCCGTCCGCCACGGTCTCCTCGGTCGCCAGCTCGAAGCAGAACCGCATCGCCTCGGGCACAATCGCGCACAGCGCGCCGACCTCTACGGTGACGCTGTGCACCCGTCGTCCCGCCGCATGCTCACACACGGCGTCGACGACACTTCGAGTTATCGCCATTTCGTGCATCGTGGCCTCGGCTTTTGGGATATGACCCTTATCGAGGCTACTCCGTGGCACATGGGGCGGAGTCGTATCGGAGAATCCGTTCGCTCGACCTGCGGTGGGGTGGCGGATCGGCGAATCGATAGGTGAGCCGCCCTCACAACTCCTGGGCGATGAGGGAATCCACTAGGTCGTTCAGCTCCGCGACCAGGTTCGCGGCGCCGCTGGCGTGGGCGAGGTTGCGCAGCTCGAGCGGGTCCTCCTGACGGTCGTAGAGCTCGTACTCGAACTCCGCGCGCGGTCCGGACAGGTTCTCCGGTGTGGAGTATCGGGCGAAGCTGTAGCGCGAGGTGATCGCCCCGCGCAGGCAGTAGCCGACGCCGGGCAGCAGACCGCCGCTGGACTTGGCGTCGGAGGTCAGCAGGAGGGCCTCGCGCACCGTTCGACCGGGATCGGCCAGCAGCGGCGTCAGGTCACGGCCCGCGACCGGGCCGAGCGCCTGTGCGGAGGCTCCGGCCAGCGCGGCGAGGGTGGGCACCAGGTCCACGTGCGAGGTCAGGCCGGTGGCGGTCGTCCCGTGGGTGCCGGGACTGCGCGGGTCGGCGATGACCAGCGGCACCCGGTTGTTCTCGCGGTAGATCATCGCCCCCTTCTGCCGAAGTCCGTGCGCGCCACCGAGTTCCCCGTGGTCGGCGACCCGGACCACGACCGTGTCGGCGGCCGCGCCGCTGTCGTCGAGAGCGCCGAGCACCCGGTCGATCAATTCGTCGGTGCGGCGCAACAATTCGAGGTACCAGTTGCCCCACTGCCGCCACTGCCGTTGGGCGAGCGGGGAGGCTGTTTCCTCCGGCATCACGCCGCCGACAATGGAATTCGCTGTGCGCCAAGCGGTTTGCACACGAGGTTTGGTCGACAGGTCGGATTCGAAGTTCGCCGGTACGTCCGCGCCGTAGTCGGGAACGTCTTCGAGCCGGTAGAAGCGCGGGCAGAACATCATGTCGTGCGGGTTGACCATGCTCACCACGCACAGCCACGGCTCGGGAGTGCCCGCGCGTCGCCGCAGCCAGTCCACCGCATGGTCGACGACCCCGGGATCCTCGTGCATTCCCTCGTTCGGCCCGCCGCCGGACAGGATGTCGAGCGCCTCGTCGAACCCGTACCGCGACAGTGCCGTGAGCTCCGTGCCGCCCGGATCGGACAGATGCCATTTGCCGATGTAGGCGGTGCGGTACCCGGCGTCGCGCAGAACCGTGCCGAGCGTGGGGATGGTCGTGTCGAGGTTCGGGCTGAACGCCTCCATCGCGCCGAGCAGCGCCCCCATCGGCTCGCTGCCGCGAACATTGTCGAGCATGCCGGTGACGGGCGCCTGCCGACCGGTGAAGAACGTCGACCGGGCGGGTGAGCACGGCGCGGTCGGGGTGTGGTGCATGGCGAAACGCACTCCCGTAGACGCTATTCGGGCACGTGCGGGCAGGGTGAATCCCGGCGGCAACGTGACGTCCGCGCGTTCCTGGTCGGTCATGACGACCAGGATGTTCGGGCGATGCGACGAGGGCGCGGCCACCGTGCGGGGGTTGGGCGCGGCCGCCAGCACGGGCGCCGCGGCCATCATGGCGAGCACCTCGCGGCGGCCGACCATCGTTCGTTCGGGCATGTGGGACACAACCTTTCGCCGACTGCACACGCAATTGACGATATCTTCACTTACGAACGAAAGGTCAGTCAAGCGCCCGGTGCAGCGGCGAGCCCTCCTAGGAGCAGCTGGGGGAGGTGGTCTGGGCGTTGGCGAGCATCTGGCAAGCCCATGCCTTCTGCAGTTTCCAGCGGCCGTTCTCGGCGACGAAGGGGATCACGGACTGGCCCTCGACGGGTGTGCCGTTGACGGACAACGTCGCTCGGGCCTGCATGGTCTCGCCGCCGGTGTACTCCACCTGCGTCACCGTCATGGTGACGCCGTTCTTCGTGGCCGCCTCGGTCACTCGGGCGATCAGATCCGGGTCGTTCTCCGCCCCCTGCACGAAGGTGAGCTTCTGGTCCGCCGGTGTGGCGGGATTCAAGGCGATGCCGAGTCCAGCGTTGAGTTCGGCCGGGCTCGGCAGCGGGACCGGTGGCTTGTCGCTCGCCTGCTGCGTCCTGCTGACGGAGGCGGGCTGGGCGGGGGAGTCGCCGCCCGAATCTCCGCATCCCGCAACGACGATCGCCGCCGCGACGAGGAGAACGCGGGCGCGTGGGAATGGTTGCCTGCGCATGGTCGTTCCTTCCGGCCGTCAGTCGACGCCGACGGCCTTGATGATGTCCAGACGCGCCGCCCGGATCGCCGGTGGGACGGCGCCGAGCAAGCTCAGCGCGACCGCGCCGACCGCGAAGACCAATGCCGCCGCACTCGGCCGGTAGGCCACGTCGATGTTCATGATGTCCACGCTGAGCCGGTCGAAGAAGTACTGGCTCGCCATGCCGAACAACAGCCCGAGGCCGCCGCCGATGATCCCGACGCTCGCCGCCTCGGCCAGCACCATGCCGAGAGTGAGCTTGCGGCTCGAGCCCATCGCTCGCAGCACACCGAGCTCGCGGCGGCGTTCCAGGACCGACAGGGTCAGCGTGGTGAGCAGGGCGATCGCGGCGATGAGCGCGACGATCACCCACAGGGCGTTGCTCACCGCCATGCCCTGCCGGAGGGCGCTTTCGACGCCCGCGGTGGACTCCTCGCTGGAGTACACGTGCACCCGATCCGGCGTGACCGCGCGGATCGACTCGCGAAGCCGGTCGGCATCGGTCCCCGGGGCGCCCTCGACCTGCAAAACGGTCGCCCCCGGCCGGTCGAACCAGTCCCGCATCTGGGCCGAACCCATGCCGGCCGTGCCGGACAGGGTCGTGAAGTACGGCACGACGGCCAGCACTGCGGTGCGCTGTGTTCCGCCCGGCGTGCGCAGCGTGAGCTCGTCACCGACCTCGAGTTCGAGGGTGCGACTCAGATCCCTGGAGAGCACGACGCCGCGTCCGGCGACGATGTCGGCGCGGGTCCGCGGATCGAGGTCGTCGAACAGCGGGCTGGCCGCGTTCTCGCCGAGTCCGTGTAGCGCGATCTTGTGTTCGCCCAGCGTCGCGTACGCGACTTGCCCTTCGCTGACCCGCGCCACGCCCGGAAGTCCGGCGATCGTGGGGGCGAGGTCGTCCGGCAGCGTGGGGCCGGTGGGCAGCTGGTCGGGCGAGTGCGAAGCCACCCAGACGTCGACACCGCCCGCGGGTGTCACCGAATCGCGCACCGACCCGAGCAGATCCCCGTTCGAGCCGGTGATGGTCACGGTGACCGCGACCGCCATGAAGACCGTCATGAGGGTCGCCCAGACCCGCCGCGGCGCGCGCTCGAGCGTCGCCGCAGCCAGCTCGCCCGCGTGGCCGAGACGCCGTGCCACCGCGGTAGCGGCTCGGACCAGCTGCTCGGACAGCGCGAAGCACAGCGTGACGCTCGCGCCGAAGAACATCGACAGCGCGATCCCGGACCACAGGAATTCGCCGAGCCGCAGCACCGCGAGCCCGACCGCGATCGTCACCGACCCGATCGCGGAGACCGCCGCGCCCCACCGCAGCCAGGCCGGAATACGGTCCGCGGTGGACGCGCCGACCGGAGCGAGCGCCTCGACGGGCGACACCTTGTACACCTGCCGCGCGGCGACCGCCGAGGCGGCCACGCTGGTACCGGCCGCGGCGAGGACCGCGACCGGAATCGCGTACAGCGGAAGGATGTACACCGTCCGCGCCTCCACCGACTGCATGAGCGCCGCGGGCAGGGTGCCGACCGCCAGACGGCCGAGTACGGCTCCGAGCGCCGACCCGATCAGGCCGCCGATCGCGCCGACCAAAAACGCCTCGACGAGCAGATCGGCCACCAGCGTCCGCCCGCGGCCGCCTACGGCGCGCAGCATCGAGATGGTCGCCCGGCGTTGGGCGATCGCCATCGTCACCGTGGTGTAGATGAGGAACGCGGCCACGATGAACGCCAGCGCCGCCCCCATCAGCATCATGTACTGCAGTATCCGGATTCCGTTGCCCGCCTGCACCGCTCGCAGGCTCGGCGCGGCCACCACGGCGCGGCCGTCCACCGCGTCCTCGACCGCCGCGCGCACGGCGGCGCCGTCCGCTCCGGCGGCGGGAACGATCAGGACCGAATCGATGCGGTCGGCGTGACCGGTCACCCGCTGGGCGACGGGCAGGGCCGCCAGCACGAAGCGGCCCTCGTTGAGACGCGCCGCCCTTCCGTCGCGCACCACACCGGCGACGGTGACCTCGGTACTGGCCAGCAGGAGTGAATCACCCGCTGCCGCACCGACTCCGGTGCCGACGATGACACCGTTGGGAGTGGCGGCGAGGGCGTTCAGGTGCGTTTGCAGCGCCCGTTGCAGATCGCTTTCCAGCGCGGTGGCGCTCATATCGGTGCCGATCAGCAGCACGTCCCCCGCGGGGGTGGGAACGACGTCGCGCACCATCGGCACGGCGGTGCCGACACCCGGGACTCCGGCGACAGCGGCGTGCACCGCGGCGGGGAACCCGGTGTCGGTGATGCCGGACACCTCCAGGGTCGCGGAGCCGGCCAGGCCGCCGACGAGCCGATCGACGGATCCGGTCAGCGAACCGAAGATGCCGAAGACCGCGACGAGGAACGCCGCCGACACCGCCGTCACCGTCGCCGACGCGAGGGCGCGGCTGCGGTGGACAGCGAACTCGCGAAAGCCGAACAGCCGCCACCGATCGACGACCGTCCTCATCGCGAACCCGCCGCGAGTTCGTCGGTGACGATGCGGCCGTCGGCCAAGCCGATGATCCGATCGGTGGCGGCCGCCGCGTCCGGATTGTGGGTGACCATGGCCACCGCGCGATCCTCGGCGTGCGCGATGTCGGCGAGCAAGGCCAGGATGTCGGCGCCGGTCTTGGAGTCCAGATTGCCCGTCGGTTCGTCGGCCAGGATCAGCGGCGGATCCATCATCAGCGCCCGCGCCAGGGCCACCCGCTGCATCTGGCCGCCGGACAGTTCCGCGGGGCGGTGCTCGGCGCGGTCGCCGAGGCCGACGAGATCCAACAGCTCCAGTGCTCGGGTGCGGGCGGCGCGCAGCCGGGTGCCGTCCAGCAGTCTCGGTACGGCGACGTTCTCCCACGCGGACAGCGTCGGAAGCAGATTGAAGAACTGGAACACGAATCCCACGTGGTGACGCCGGAATCGGGACTGCCGGTCGTCGTCGAGGTGCGCGAGCTCCTCGTCGCGGAACCGAATGGAGCCCTCGTCCGGGCGATCCAGCGCGCCGAGCAGGTGCAGCAGGGTGCTCTTGCCAGCGCCGGACGGGCCGACGATCGAGACGAACTGTCCCGCTTCCATTTTCATGCTCACACCATCGAGTGCGCGCACGCTCTGGCTGCCGAGGTGATAGGTACGGACGACGTCGCTCAACGCGAGCACTCGCACCTCCCGGCCGCCGCGACAGCTCCCGGTGTCATCGGCCCGCCGATCCGGTCATCGCCTCGAGCTTGTGCATCGAGTCGGTGAGCAGTTGCCTGGCGTCCCGCTCGATCACCTGCCCGAGCTGGCCGTTCACCATCGGGCCCGCGAAATCGCCCGCGATGGTCAGGCTGCAGCCGCCGGGGATGCGCTGGATCCCGAAGCTGAACTCGCACGACACCCCAGCGGGGCTGCTTCCCGAGAACACCAGCTGCATAGGCGGTTTGAACGCGGTGATGGTCAGCTCCAGCCGGTGCGTCATGCCGAGCATGCGGATGCTCTGCACGAGTGTGGAGTTCACGGTCATGTGTTCGGGCGGGTCTTCCAAAAAGCCGTCGTGCATCATGAACCAATCGCCCCAGGTGCCGGTGTCGGCGATGATCGAGTAGATCTGCGTGGCGCTGACGTCCAGCTCTTGCGTTATCTCGAAGCCGGCCATTAACCCCTCCCAAAGGTATTTCGCCGAGCGTGGGGGGATACGAAGCCCCCCAATGTGACAGTACGCGCCGGTCCCCGTGACGCGTCGGGCATGCCCGGACTCGGCGCTTCACGGCGCGAATGAATCGAGGATTACATATGGGACCGCAGCGTGCTAGTGACTGGCGGTAACAGTAACGAAAAACTAATGGCATGAAGGCGTTATGGAATAGCGCGAAGCTATCGCCGAAAGCGTCGCCGGGATCCGTTGCGGACGGCGAAAACTGGTGTTAGATTCGTCGCGACATCGGGGTCCGACGCGTGGACCGTCGATCTTGCCGACGCTGTGGGGGTATCCTTTCCGGCGCCGGACGTGGTGGGGAAAGATTTCCGGGATTCTTCTCTCGCATGGGGTCATGTTCATTCACTTGTGCCGATAGGGCATGGATTATCGATACGGGGGCGTTTATGACGCGCGATTCTTTTTCGGACGATTCTGTCGGCATCGTGGGAATGGCATGCAGGTTTCCTGGTGGAATCGATTCGCCAGAATCCTTGTGGCAGTTCCTGGTCGCGGGAAAGCACACCTCCAGCAAATTCCCCGGTGACCGGGCGATGACCGAGCTGGCGGACATGGCGTCGCCCGAGGTCGCCGCCGCGATGGCGCCGATGGGCGGATTCATCGACGAGCCGGGGCAATTCGATCCGGAGTTCTTCGGAATCAGCCCACGCGAGGCGAAGGCCATGGATCCGCAGCAGCGGATGGTCCTCGAAACCGCCTGGCAGGCAATCGAAGACGCGCGGATCGACGCCGATCGGTTGCGCGGCAGCGACACCGGCGTCTACATCGGCGCGATGGGCGGCGACTACGCCTACCTCATTCCAGGACAAAAGGATCTCGACCCGGGCTATGTGTCGCTCGGCGTCAGCCAGAGCGTGCTGTCGGGACGCGTTTCCTACATCCTCGGCCTGCAAGGCCCGACGATGAGCGTGGACACGGCCTGCTCGTCCTCGCTCGTCGCGATGCACCTGGCCGCGCGGGCGCTGAAGTCCGGCGAATGCTCTCTCGCGCTGGCCGGCGGCGTCTCGATCATGTCCACGCTCACCGGCTTCTACGCGCTCGGCCAGCACGGCGCCATCTCCAAGGAAGGCCGAAGCAGGCCCTATTCCGCCGACGCGGACGGATTCTGCATGTCCGAAGGCGTGGCGGTCCTTGTGCTGGAACGGCTTTCCGACGCGCGGCGCAACGGTCACGAAGTGCTGGCCGTGCTGCGCGGCGGCGCGATCAACCAGGACGGAGCGACGAAGGGGCTCACCGTCCCGAGTACCGAGGCGCAGCGCAAACTGATCGGCGCGGCGCTGGCCGACGCCGGCCTCGGGCCGGACGACATCGACATGGTCGAGGGGCACGGCACCGGTACGCCGGTGGGCGATCCGATCGAATTGGCCGCGCTGTTCGACACTTTCGGCCCGCGGCGCCCGGACGGCAAGCCGTTGCTGCTCGGCTCGATCAAAGGCAACTTCGGACACACCCAGGCCGCCGCGGGTGCGGCGGGTGTCATCAAGGTCGTCGAGTCCATGCGCCGCGCGGCTGTGCCTGGCACCGTCAATTTCGCCGAACCGACCTCGGCCGTCGACTGGTCGAGCGGCGCCATCGAGGTCCCGGTCGAGACCGTGGCCTGGCCGGAGCGTGACCGGCCGCGCCGGGCGGGCGTGTCGTCGTTCGGCATCGCGGGCACCAACGCCCACGTCATTCTCGAACAGGCCCCGCCCGCGCCCGCCGAACCGGCGCGACCCGCCGACGCGGCGTTGCCTACCGCCGTCTTGCCGGTCTCGGGCCGGACGCCGGAAGCCCTGGCCGCCCAGGCGGGCGCGCTCGCCCGCCATATCAAGGACCATCCCGAGTTCGGGCTGCACGACCTCGGTTACGCACTCGGCACGACCCGGACCGCGTTCGAGCATCGCGCGGTCGTGCTCGGCGCCAATCGCGTCGACGCGCTCGCCGGACTCGCCGCGGTGGCGGAAAGCCGACCGGTGGGCCCGATTCGTGGGCAGTCGCTGCCCGATCGCCGGGTGTGCTTCGTGTTTCCCGGTCAGGGCGCGCAGTACGCGGGAATGGGCGCGCGGCTGATGCGCGAGTCCCCGGTGTTCGCCGCCGAGATTCGCGCCTGCGAAGAAGCGTTCGCCGAGTTCGTCGACTGGTCGTTGACCGATGTGCTGAACGAGGTCGACGGCGCGCCGACGCTCGACCGTGTCGACGTGGTGCAGCCCGCGCTGTTCGCGACCATGGTGGCGCTGGCGGCGCTGTGGCGGTCGGTCGGCATCGAACCCGAAGCGGTACTGGGCCATTCGCAGGGCGAGGTGGCCGCGGCGTATGTGGCGGGCGCGCTCTCGCTCGCCGATGCCGCGCGGATCGTGACCATGCGCAGCAAGCCGTTGCGCGCGCTTCCCGGGTCCGGCGGCATGGCATCGATCAACGCACCGGCGGCGCGGGTGCGCGAGCTCATGAGCGGCGTCGAGGACATCCATATCGCGGCGATCAACTCGCCCGCCACCACGGTGATCGCCGGTGGGGCCGAGGCGGTCGCGCGAGTCGTCGCGGCGGCGGAGCGGGACGGTCTGCGCGCCAAGATCATTCCGGTCGACTACGCCGCGCACACCGATCACGTGGACCCGCTGCGCGAGCAGCTCGAGGCCGCCGTGCGCTCGGTCTCGCCGCGCTCGGCCCCGATCCGCTTCTTCTCGACCGTGACCGCCGACGAGTTGGACACCGCGAACCTGGGTCCGGAGTACTGGTTCCGCAATCTGCGCGAGCCCGTCCAATTCGACGAGGGACTGCAGGCCGCCTTCCAGTCCGGATACAACGCCTTCATCGAGATGAGCGTCAATCCGGTCCTCACCTCGGCCGTGCACGAGTCGCTCGATCATGTCGGGCCGTTCGCCGAGTCCTGCTTGATCGTCGGCTCGCTGAAGCGCGAGGACGCCGGCATGGAGCGCTTCCTCACCTCGGTCGCCGAAGCCCACGTCAAGGGTGTCTCGCCCGACTGGTCGCGGCTCTACCCGGCGGGCGCCGCGCGGTCGGTTCCCCTGCCCACCTACGCCTTTCAGCGTCAGAAGTACTGGCTGTCGAGCGTCGCGGGTTCCGGCGGCGGCAAGCCGAGCGGGCTGGGTCTGGCCGATGCCGGGCATCCCCTGCTGGGCGCCGTCGCCGAGAACCCCGGCGCCGACCGATTCCTGTTCAGCACCCGCCTTTCGCTGGCGACGCACGGCTGGCTGGCCGATCACGCGCTGCACGGCAACGTCCTCGTTCCCGGCGCGATGCTGCTCGAACTGGCCCTGCACGCGGGCGACAAGCTCGGCACCCCGCGGGTGGCGAAGCTGACCATGTACACGCCGGTGACGCTGCCCGCCGAAGGCGCGGTGCAGCTCCAGCTGACCGTCGGCGAGCTCGAGCGATCCGGACGCAGGAAGGTCGCGATCTACTCGCGGCCGGAGAACACCGACGAGGCGCCGGGGCAGGTCGAGTGGAGTCTGCACGCCGACGGCCAGCTCAGCGCGGCGGGCAAGCCCGACGACACCGAGGCGCCCGGCCTGGAACTCTGGCCGCCGGTCGGCGCGCAGTCGGTGGTCGAGCCCGCGAACGCGTACCAGACCCTGGCCGCCCTCGGCTACCAGTACGGTCCGGTCTTCCAGGGCATGAAGGCGGTCTGGAAGCGGGGTGAAGACGTTTTCGCCGAAGTCGCGCTGCCCGAGCAGGTTCCGGACGCGGACAAGTACGGCCTGCATCCGGCGCTGTTGGACGCCGCGATGCAGTCCGTCGCCGCCTCCGCGGCGCTGCTGCCGTCCGAACCGGGCAGCCTGGCCCTGCCGTTCGCGTGGGAACGGGTGGAGCTGCGTGCCGTCGGCGCCCGCGCACTGCGCTGCAAACTGACACCGGCGGGCGCGGATCGGGTGCGGTGGGTGCTCGCCGACACGACCGGCAAGGTGGTCGCCGCGGGCACGTTGCAGGTTCGCTCGGTGTCCGTCGGCAAGCTCGCCACCCGCGGGCTGGCGGAACGGCAGGACTCGTTGTTCGGCGTCGAGTGGCTGGCCACTCCCGTGCAGCGGGTGAACTTCGCCGCGGCCCAGGGTGAATGGGTGATCGTCGGAGAGCCTCCGCTCGGCATCTCGGGCGAGGCGGAACTTCCGTCGTATCCCGATCTCGACGCGTTGCGCGCGGACATGGCGGCGGGCGCCGCGGCGCCGAAGGTCGTGCTGCTGCCGCGCATGGCGGCGTCCGTGGGCGGTGAGCCGGGCGCGCACCTGAACCAGATGGTGCGCTCCGAACTGGCGGCGGTGCTGAAACTGGTGCAGGAGTGGCTCGCCGACGAACGCTTCACCGAGACGAAACTGGTCGTCCTCGCGCGCGGCGTGCAGTCGGTCGGCGCCGCCGAGGACATCTCCGACATGGTCGGCGCGACCGTCTGGGCGCTGGTGCGCAGCGCCCAGTCCGAGTATCAGGACCGCATCGTGCAGATCGACGTGGACGAAGCCGGGATCTCGCTCGGGCAGATCGCCGCGGCGCTGCACACCGACGAACCCGAGCTGGCCGTGCGCCGCGGCGACTTCTACGCCCGCCGGATCCGCTCGGGACTCGAATCCGCGGTGGCGCAGGGGACTCGGCTGGCCGGTCCGTGGCGGCTCGAGATCCCGGCTTCCGGCAATCTCGACGACATTGCGCTGTCCGAGTCGGCCGAACCCGACGGCTCCGCGCTCGCGCCGGGAACCGTCGTCGTCTCGGTCCGGGCGGCCGGGTTGTCCTTCCCGGTCGCGTTGACCGGCCTCGACGCACCCGCCGGACGGCCCGCTCGCCTGGTGCACGAAGCGGCGGGCGTGGTTGTCGCGACGGCGCCGGACGTCACCCGATTCGCGCCCGGCGCACGGGTTTTCGGCTTGTTCGGCGAGATCGCCGCGACAGCGGTCGTCGATCAGCGACTGCTCGCGCCGGTCCCCGCCGCGTGGTCGTTCGCGCAGGCGGCCGCCGCGCCGGTCGGCTATGTGACGGCGCTGCACGCGTTGCGCGATGTCGCGGGCGCCCGCCGCGGGGAGAAGGTGCTCGTCCACGCGGCCACCGGCGGCGTCGGCATGGCCGCGCTGAACATCGCCGCGCATCTGGGCTTGGACAGCTACGCCACCGCGGCCGAGCCGAAGTGGGACGCGTTGCGGGGGATGGGCTTCGGCGACGACCGGATCGCGGACTCGCGATCCGACGGGTTCGCCGCGCGGTTCGCCGCCGCGGGCGGCTTCGACGTCGTACTCGATCTGCTGCCGGACACATTCACCGAGCACTCCCTCGGATTGCTCGGCGGTGCCGGCAGATTCGTCGAGATCGCCAGGGACGTCGTCCGCGATCCCGACGAGGTGCGCGCCGCGCACGGAACCGACTACGCCTCCTTCGAGCTGGGCGATCTGGCCGTGGACACGCTGGCCGGTCTGCTCGCCGAGCTCGCCGACCTGTTCGAGCGCGGCGACCTCGCGCCTTTGCCGCTGACCCGCTTCGACGTTCGCCATGCCGCGACCGCCGTCCGGTATCTCAGCGAGGCCGAGCACATCGGCAAGGTGGTGCTCACCTGGCCGAAGCCCTTCGATCCGGACGACACGGTGCTGATCACCGGTGGGACGGGGACCATCGGCGCCATCATCGCCCGCCACTTGGTCTCGGCGTATGGCGCAAGGCATCTGATCCTGACCAGCCGCAGCGGGGAGCAGGCCGAAGGGGTCGCCGAACTGGTCGCCGAGCTCGCCGAAGCGGGGGCCCGGGTCACCGTCGCACAATGCGACGCCGGTGATCGCGACGCCTTGCGGGCGGTGCTCGACGCCGTGCCCGCCGACCATCCCCTCGGCGCGGTGATCCATCTGGCGGCCGCACTCGCCGACGCGACCTTCGACGCGCTCACCGACGAGCACCTGGACAAGGTCCTGCCCGCCAAGGCCGGCGGCGCGTGGTACCTGCACGAGCTGACCGAAGGCGCGGACCTGTCGATGTTCGTGCTCTTCTCCTCGGCCGCGGGCACTTTCGGCAACGCCGGTCAAGCCAACTACGGTGCGGCCAACGTCTTCCTGGACACCCTGGCCCGGCACCGCTACCACCGCGGGCTGCCCGCCACGTCGATGGCCTGGGGCTGGTGGTCCGAGGACACCTCCAACACCGGCAAGCTCGACGAGAAGGATCGAGCCCGGCTGCGCAGGATGGGCGTGACCCCGATCCCGACCGGCCAGGCACTCGCACTGTTCGACGCCGCACTGCAGACTGGCAGGCCGAACGTGCTGCCGATCGGGATGGACCTGTCGCTGCTGCGGGTGGCCGCCTCGGTGGCCGAACTGCCACCGTTCTTCCGGGCGCTGCTGCACACGAGGCCGCGCGCCACCCAGCAGATGGGCGACGCGTCGCAGCTGGCCAAGCGGCTGTCGGGCCTGAGTCCGGCCGAGCAGCACGAGGTGGTGGTCGAGTTGCTCAAGACCCCGATCTCGATGGTGCTCGGCTACTCCTCACCCGACGCCGTACAGCCGGATCGCGAATTCACCGAGCTGGGCATCGACTCGCTCAGTTCCATCGAACTCGGCGCGCACCTGAGGGCGATGACCGGTGTGAAGCTGGCGAATTCGGTGATCTTCCAGTATCCGACGGTGAACCTGCTGGCCAGGCATGTGCTCGAACAGGTCACCCCGCAGGACGCGGAACTCAGCGACCCGATCGTCGCCGAGGTGGAGATGCTGCTCGATCGGCTGGCGGCGCTGCACGAGGACCGCGAGGTCCCCGAGGATCTGCTGCGCCGCCTCACCACCGCGGTCGGCCGGATCGGCGCCGTCAGTGGCGCGGTGCTGTGAACGCAGTACTCGCCGTCAGCGACCTGCACCTCGGTCATCCCGGCAACCGGGACCTGCTCGACCGCATCCGGCCCACCTCGCGCGGTGACTGGTTGATTGTGGCGGGCGACGTCGCGGAGAAGCCCGAAGCACAGCGGCGGGCACTGTCCACGCTGCGCGAACGATTCGAGAAAGTCGTGTGGGTCCCCGGCAATCACGACCTGTGGACCACCGCGCGCGATCCGGTCTCGCAGCGCGGCGAGGGACGATATCGGCGCCTCGTCGAGATCTGCCGGGAGATCGACGTGGTGACGCCGGAGGATCGGTATCCGGTATGGACCGGTCCCGGCGGACCAGCTGTGCTCGCGCCGATGTTCCTGCTGTACGACTACACCTTCCTGCCCCGAGGGACGCGGACCAAGGACGAAGGCCTGGCGCTGGCCGAGGCCCGGGGCACGGTGGCGACGGACGAGCAGCTGCTCGACCACGCGCCGCACGAGTCGCGGGAGCAGTGGTGCCGACGGCGCGTGGAGTACACACGTCGCAGGCTCGACGCCCTCGATCCCGCGGTGCCGCTGGTGCTGATCAACCACTTCCCGCTGATCCGCGGGCCGGTCGAGCGGCTGCTGCGTGCGGAGTTCGCGATGTGGTGCGGCACCGAGCTCACCGCTGAATGGCATCGCCGCTACAACGTGCGGTGCGTGGTGTACGGGCACCTGCACATCCGCAGGACCGACTACTTCGACGGGGTGCGGTTCGAGGAGGTCTCCGTCGGCTATCCGCGCGAATGGCGAACGCGTGGTCTGCCCGATCCGCTGTTGCGCCAGATCGTTCCGGAGCCCGCGGATCTCGCGCGTCCGGCCGGTCGTCTCGGTCGGCGCTCCGCCGATCGAGCCTTGCGGCTGGCGCGCTCGATGGCCCGCCGTACTTCGGTCGGCAAGTGAGGAGGCGACGATGACCGAGATCAGTGATACCAGAACCACATTCGAGCAGGCGCTCGGCGTGGACCAACCCGCCCTTCGGCAGTTGAGCCCCGCTCGGCTCGCCGATCTGCTCATGCTGGTCCAGGGCGCGCCGCAGCGGGATCGCGCCGCGGCCGACACCGAGCTGCGCGAACGGCTTCAGCGCATGCCGTGGGGCGCCCGCGTCGTCGTGCGCGCGGCGCTGCTGGGGAGGCGGCGATGAGCGCCCGCGCGACCGCGATCCAGCTGCGAAAGCTGGCCGACCTGCTGCACGTGCCGGTGGAGCGCATCGACTATCTGGAACCCCTCGGGGCCCGCGAGGTCGCGGCGCTGCGCGAACACATCGCCCGCTACCTGCACGGCCGCTACCCGGAGTCCTACCGGCGGATCATCCGGCTCGGCCGACTCGCGCCGCTGCGGTTGGGCGTCCCGTTCGCGACCCGTGTCCTGCCCCCGCGCATGCTCGGCCGGTCGCTCAGCGGCGGAGTGCTGGCGGGCCGAGGCGCGAAATCGACCGCGATGCTGACCGGCGTGCGACCGGAGGTGCTCGCGGACGCGGCGCCGTACCTGGATCCCGCGGTGATCGCGACACTGCTCGAGATCACGCCGCCAGAGGTGGTCGGCGGCGTCGTCAACGAACTCATGACACGCGAGGACTTCGACACCGCCGACCTCTTCGCGGATCAGATCACCGGGTTGCTCATGGGCGCCCAGCACTCCACCGCTCCCGAGCGGCCGCGCGACCACGCGGCGCCGCACGGACGGTGGCGAATACTGCGCGGGAGGGGACCAGCGTGACCACAGCTCAGCACGACAGCTACGAAGTCGTCGTCATCGGGGCCGGATTCGCGGGCCTGTGCGCGGCGATCAAGCTGCGGCAAGCCGGAATCCACGATTTCCTCGTGGTCGACAAGGCCGACGACATCGGCGGCGTCTGGCGGGACAACACCTATCCCGATGTCGGCGTGGACGTTCCGACCTGGGGCTACAGCTTCTCGTTCGAGCCCAATCCGGACTGGGCGTACGTGTACGCCAAAGGTCACGAGATGAAGGCCTACGCCGATCACTGCGCCGAGAAGTACGGCGTCCGAGCGCATTTGCGGCTCGGCACCGAGGTCCTCGCCGCGGCGTTCGACGAGGACGAGCACTCGTGGCGGCTGGAGACCAGTCGCGGCGTAGTGCGCGGAAGGTATCTCATCGTCGCCTACGGCGGCCTCGGCCGACCGAAAGTCCCGGCGATCGACGGTCTCGACACGTTCGCGGGCCCGGTGATCCACAGCGCCCGCTGGGATCACGGCTATTCGCCCGCGGGCAGGAGGATCGGCCTGATCGGCACCGGGTCGTCGGCGGTTCAGATCATTCCCGAACTCGCCGATCGCGCCGAGCGGCTCGTCATCTTCCAGCGCACGCCGATCTGGGTGATACCCAAGCCCGATTTCCGCATACCCACGATCGTCCGGCGCGCCTTCCGTGCCGCGCCCTGGCTGCTGCGCCCGGTGCGCTGGGCGGTGCTCGTCTGGCTCGAACTCATCTACACCTGTATCTTCCGTTTCAAACTCCCCGCCTTCATGACCTTGCTGCAGGGTATGTCGCTGCTCACGATGCGCGTGCAGATTCGCGACCGCGCGCTGCGGGAAAAGCTCAGGCCCCATTACGGTTTCGGGTGCAAGTTCCTGACGCTGTCGAACAGGTACTACCGCACCTTCGCCCGCGATCACGTCGAACTCGTGTCGGACGACATCGTCGCGGTGACCGAGAACGGAATCACCACCGCCGACGGACGGCACCACGCGATCGACTCGTTGATCCTGGCCACCGGATTCGAGGTGCTGGAGCGCTCCAATCAACCGAAGTTCCCGATCACCGGAGTCGGCGGCGCCGATCTCGGTACGTTCCTGGACACCAATCCCAAAGGCCACTACGAGGGCGTGACATTGCCCGGCTGGCCGAACTGTTTCACCGTGCTCGGTCTCTACGCCCAGACCGGCACGTTCTTCGGCAGCGTCGAGGACTCGGTCGACCACGCGATCCGCTGCGTCACGGAGGCTCGTGGGCGCGGCGCGACCCGCGTGGCGGTGAAACCCGAACCCTACGACCGCTACGTGCGGGAGATGATCGAGCGGCAACAGTCCTCGGTCTTCTACCACTCCAATTGCGAAGGCGTGCACACCTGGTACTTCGACGCGCGCGGCGATACCCCCCTGTTCCGTCCGACGAGCAGTGCCGAGGCGCGGCGCCGCGTGCGGAGCGTCTCGCTCGACCATTACGACTTCACCTCGGTCGCCGAACGTGACCGCGACGACCGCGAGCGGGAGGCTTCATGACCACGCCATCGATCCGTGATGTTTCCGAGACAGCACGGTGGGTCGCGGTATACCGGGCCATGGAGTCGGCGCGGCCGGACGCCCTGTTCGACGATCCGCTCGCGGCCACTCTCGCCGGGTCGGCAGGGGAGAGCCTGGCCTCGTCGAACATCCTGCCTCCCGGCGCGCGCAACCACTGGCCGACGGTCGTGCGGACCAAGCTCGTCGACGACATCGTGGTCGAGTCGCTCGCTCGCGGGTGCGATCGGGTGATCAACCTCGGCGCGGGCCTGGACACGCGCCCCTACCGGCTGCGCCTGCCCGACGAGCTCACCTGGCACGAGGCGGATCTGCCCGAGTTGATCGCGTACAAGTCGGCCCAGCTGGCGGACCGTGATCCGCACTGCCGCTTGCTGACCCGCGCCGTCGACGTCACCGACCGGACGGCGTGCGCGGAGTTCCTCGCCGAGGCCGCCGCGGGCGCTCGCTCGGTGCTCGTGCTGACCGAAGGACTGCTGCCCTACCTCGAACCGCGGCAGGTCCGCGTGTTGTCGGACACGTTGCGGGAAACGGGAATTCGCTGGTGGGTGCTGGACCACTGGTCACCCGTGATGCTGCGCGCGGTGAATCTGACCATGGGCCGCCAACTCGGCTCCGCGCGTTGGCGTTTCGCGTCCAGTCTGGACTTCTACGACGGCTGGTCGGTCGACGTGGCTCGCTCGACCTTCCGCGCGGCCGCGCGGTGGAAGCGGGCGCCGCTACAGTTCCGTCCTTGGCGGTGGGTACCGGAGACCGGATTGCGTCGACAGCCCGAACGCTCCCGTTCCTGGTGCGGTGCGGTGCGATTGGCGAACTCGCGGTGGCAGGACGCCGCATGAGTGAGCGAATCATGTGCGAGCGTGCCGCACGCACGTCGGAACCGAGGGGCAGCGAGGCGCGGGCATGAGCGCGGCTCGAGAGCACGTGGTGGTCGTCGGCGGTGGTTTCGCCGGACTGCTGGCGGCGGCGGCCGTCGCGCCGTACGTCGAGCACGTCAGCGTGGTCGAGCGCGACCGGTTCCCGGAACAGCCATCGCTGCGCCGCGGTGTGCCCCAGGCCCGCCACCCGCACCTGTTCGTCCCGGGCGGCGTTACCGTCGCCGAGGAATTGCTGCCCGGTCTGACCCAGCGCCTGATTCGGGCCGGGGCACATCGCGTGGGCATGAACGCCGACCTGCTGCTCTATTCCGGTGCGGGCGGGTGGATGCCGCGGTATCCGACGAGCCGGTTCGGCATGACCTGCAGCAGGCAGCTGCTGGACCACGTCGTCTACGACATGGTGCGGCAGTGGCGCAATGTCGAGTTCCGGTCCGCCACAGCGGCGGTGCGTCTGCTCGGGGACGCGCGGGCTGTCACGGGCGTGGAGCTGCACACGCCGGACGACGAGACCGAACGGCTCGACGCGAGCCTGGTGATCGACGCCACCGGTCGGGGGTCCCGGACGGTCGAATGGCTGGCGAGTCTCGGGACGACCCTCGCGCCGCCGGAGATCGTGGACTCCGGTCACACCTACACCACCCGCGAGTTCCGCGCGCTGCCCGGCGCGGAGACGAACTTTCCGATGGTCATCGTGCAGGCCCATCCGGCTTCTGGCAGACCGGAATACAACGCACTGCTCCTGCCGATCGAGGACGGTCGATGGCTCGTCACCGTGGGCGGCACCCGGGGGTGCCGCCTGCCCGCGGACGAGGACGAGTTCCGCGAAGCGGCCCGCCGGTGGGTGCGCGCGCCGCTGATCGGCGAGCTGATCGCGGACGCGGCGCCGCTGTCCTCGATCCAGCGCTCCCGCAGCACCGTCAACCGGCGGCATCGCTTCGACCGGATGCGGGAATGGCCCTCGGGGTTCGTGGTGATCGGCGACGCGGCGACGGCGCTGAATCCGACCTACGGTCACGGTCTTTCCGCGGCAGCACGATGCGCGGGCACGCTCCGTCGAGCGGTCGCGCGCGGCGCCGCGAGACCGGCGGATTCGCGCAAGCTGCAGCGGGCCGTCACCGGTGCCGCGAACTATCCGTGGCTGACCGCGATCGGCCAGGATCTGCATTATCCGAACACCACCGGCGCGCGACCGCGCTGGGTGGACCGGGTGGGCAAGCGGTACGGCGATCGGCTGCTGCGTGCCGCACCGGAACGCCCGCAGCTCGGGACCCGGCTGATCGAGGTCATGTTCCTGGCTCAGTCACCGCTGCTGCTGGCCCACCCCGCGGTGCTGTCGGGGGTCGTGCGCCGCCCGCGGTGCGCGCCGCCCACCGAACCGCCGCTGACGCCGGGGGAGCGCGGGCTGCTCGCGGGGAGGCAGGTCGGATGAGCGCCGCGCGTACCGCGGAACCGATCGCGATCGTCGGCATGGCGGGCCGGTTTCCCGGCGCCGCGGACATCGACGAGCTGTGGGAGTCGCTGCTCGCCCGCGGCGACGCCATCCGTCCGGTGCCGTCCGAGCGATGGGACGCCGACGCACCGTTGGACGGTTCGAAACGCGTCCAGGGCGTCGGCGGATTCCTCGACGGCGTCGATCGGTTCGACGCCGCCCTTTTCGGAATCTCGCCCCGCGAAGCCGCCGACATCGATCCGCAGCAGCGGATCATGCTCGAGACGGTCTGGCGCGCGATGGAAGACGGCGGCATTCCGCTGGCCGACGTGCGTGGTCGCCGCGTCGGCGTCTACATGGGCGCGTCCTGGCACGATTACGAGATCCTACGCACGCGACGAGAACTCGGGGCCAGCCAGCACAGCTTGGTCGGTACGGCACTCGACGTCATCGCCTCGCGGGTGTCCTATGCACTCGGGCTCACGGGACCGAGCATGACCGTCGAGACCGGATGCTCCTCGGCGCTGGTGGCGCTGGACCTCGCGGTCCGGGCGATCCGATCGGGCGATGTCGAGTCCGCGATCGTCGGCGGCGTCAATCTGCTTCTGGCGCCGGATGTCTCGATCGGTCTCACGCACTTCGGCGGACTGTCGCGGACCGGCCGCTGCGCGGCGTTCGGGGACGGCGCCGACGGGTTCGTTCGCGGGGAAGGCGTGGCGGCCGTGTACCTGAAGCCGTTGCGCGCCGCCCGCGCCGACGGCGATCCGGTGCGGGCCGTCGTCTTCGAGAGCGTGGTGAACAACGACGGTGGCGGCGACAGCCTGGTCACACCGAATCCGGCGGGCCAGCGCGATCTGCTGCGCCGCGCCTACCGCAGCAGCGGATTCGACCTCGGCGACCTGGCCTACGTCGAGGCGCACGGGACGGGAACGGGCCGAGGCGATCCGATCGAGGCGGGGGCGCTCGGTGAGATCCTCGGCGCCGACCGACCCGTCGAACGCGGGCCACTGCCGATCGGGTCGATCAAAACCAACATCGGCCACCTGGAGGCGGCCGCCGGCATCGCCGGATTGGTGAAGGCCGTGCTGTGTCTCGAGCACCGGCGCGTGCCGCCCAGCCTGCATTCGGAGACGCTGAATCCCGAGATTCCCTTCGACGCGCTGAATCTGCGTGTCGTTCGCGAGCCGATCGAGCTCCCGGCGGATCGGTCGAGCTACATCGGCGTCAACTCTTTCGGCTGGGGCGGCACCAACGCCCACGTCGTACTGCGGTCCGCCGACGCGGTGGCCGAGGACGCGGATGCCTGCGCCGCGCCCGCCCTCGGTTTCCTTCCGGTCTCGGCGCATACTCCCGACGCGCTGCGCCGCCGGTGCCACGACATCGCGGATCTGCTCGACACCGACCCGGCGCGTTCCAAGGCCGTGATCGCCGCGCTGGCCCGACGCAGCACCGCGCACCCGTTGCGCAGCGCGGTGCTCGGCGACGATCCCGTCGAACTGGCCGCCGCGCTGCGCGCGCACGCCGATGACCCATCGGCGCAACAGTTTTCGCTGCTGTCCGGCCGCGCCGCCGGTCGTGGCAGGGTGGCCTTCGTCTTTCCCGGTCAGGGTGGCCAGTGGCACGGGCTGGCGGGCGCGTTGTACGGCGTGGACCCGGCCTTCACCGACGCGCTCGACGCGTGCTGCGCCGCACTCGAACCCCATGTCGACTGGGACACCAAGGCGATCGTCACCGGCGCGGGCGGTGCGGGCTGGCTCGATCGGGTCGACCAGGTTCAGCCCGTGCTGTGGGCGCTGGCCTGCGGTATCGCCGCGATGTGGCGACGAGCTGGCATCGAACCCGACGTCGTGATCGGCCACAGCCAGGGCGAGATCGCGGCGGCGTCTGTCGCGGGTCTGCTCGGCATGGCGGACGCGGCGATGATCGTCGCCCGTCGCAGCGCCGCGCTCCGCACCGTCGCGGGCACCGGGCGAATGCTGGCGGTCGACCTCGGCATCGACGAAATCGCCTCGGCTGTGGTGGGTTTCGAGGACCTTGTCGCGCTGGCGGTGCACAACGGCCCGCGCTCCTGCGTGCTCTCCGGCGACACCGACGCCATCGAAGCGCTGCGGGAGATCCTGACCGCCGAGGGCGCCTACTGCCGGATGGTCAACGTGGACTACGCCTCGCACAGTCCGCGGATGTCGGTGCTGCGGCCGCGATTGCTGTCCGAACTGGCCGAGGTCACGCCGAGTCCCGGCCGCGTCGAGATGATGTCCACCGTCTCGGTGCGCAAGGTGACGCCCCGGGACCTCACCGCGGACTACTGGATCGACAACCTTTGCCTGCGTGTGCGTTTCGCCGAGGCGATGTCGGCGCTGTACGACGACGGCGTCACCCATGTCGTCGAGATAAGCCCGCATCCCGTCCTGCTGCCCGCCGCGGAGCAACTGGCCGCGACACGCCCGCGACCACCGGCGGTGCTTCCGTCGCTGTACCGGGACAGCGATCCGATCGCCGAGATGAACCGCAGCCGCGCCCGCGCCTACGTCTCCGGTCTCCTCCCGTTCGCCGATGTCGAGGCGCGCGGGGCGGCGCGGCTGCCCCGGTATCCGTTCCAGCACGAAAGCCATTGGCTGCCTTCCTCGGCCGCACCGGAAAGCCGCGCCGCAGCCTCCTTGCGAGTCGAGGTGGCGCCGAGTTCCCTGGAACCCGGCGCCTGGCTGGCGCGGGTGGGGGACCTGTCCGGCGCGTTGGAGTGGCTGGCCGACCATCGGGTGGGCGACGCGGTGCTGGCGCCCGCCGCGATGATGACGGCGCTGGTGATCGCCGCCGCGCGCGCTCGCTTCGGCGCTACGCCCGTCGCGCTGCGCGATCTGCGGTTCGTCGACACGCTCGTGCTCGGGGTGCGGCCGGTGCGCGTGGAAGTCGGCCTGCGCGACGACATCGCGGCGCGGACCAGCTTCGAGGTCGCATCCCTGACCGGCGACGCCGACGGCTGGGTCGTGCACGCGCGCGGCCACGCCGAGCGGTCCGCCGAGCCGACGGACGCACCCGCCGCGTTCCCCGCCGACCTGCTCGACGCGGCCCCGGTCCCGGTTGCCGATTTCTATCGCGACTGCGACCGGCGCGGACTGCACTACGGTCCGCAGTTCCAGGTGATCCGCGAGCTGCGGGTGCGTGGCGACGGTGCGAGTCGAGTCGCGCTGAGCCGGGTCGCGCTCGGCGAACAGTGCCGCGCGCAGACCGGCCGCGCGGAACTGCACACCGTCCTGCTGGACGGGGTACTGCAGACCGCCCTGGCCCTGTTCGACGACGAGCGGACGATGCTGCCCTCGGGAATCGACGAACTGCGGCTCTACGGCGAACCGGCGGGATACGTCGACGCCGCTTGGGCCTACGCGACGCGCCGATCCGAGACCCGCGTGGACCTCCACCTCTTCACCGACGATCGCGCACCGCTGGCCAGGATCAACGGGTTGCGCCTGCACCCGATCGACGGCGAGCGGACCGGCGGGCGCCGCTCCGACCGCGAGTTCACCCTCGCATTCCGGCCCGTGCCACGCGAACAACGCACGTCCGCAGGCACTTTCGTGCTGGCCGGAACCGCGCACTCGCATGCCGAATTGTCCGCGGCGCTGCGCGACGGCGGTGGTTCCGCGGTCTCGATCGAGCCGGACGCCGAGGCGCCCAGCTGCGCGGGCAAGACCGTCGTGTTCCTGGCGCCGACCGCCCGCGACGGACTCGACTCTCAGCGGCACGGGCTGACCGAACTCGCGGCGCTGGTGCGCCGTGTCCTCGATGCCACGGCGACACCGGCCCGGCTGGTCGTGGTGACGGCGAACGCCCAGGCCGCGGAACCGGCGGATCGGCCGGACCCGGGTGGCGCGCTGTTCTGGGGATTCGTGCGAGTGCTGCGCCGGGAACACCCCGAATTGTCCGCCGACCTCATCGATCTCGATCCGGTGGGCGGGGCGGGAGTCGAGGAGTGCGCGGCCGAGCTCCTCGCCGCGCCGGGCGACGACCAAGTGGTGCTGCGCCAGGGCGGCCGTTACGTCGGTCGGCTCGAACAAGGGACGCCAGCCGGTGACGACACCAGTTCACCGCCGTTGCGAACGGTGGCGCAGCCCTTCCGGCTCTGGCCGACGCCGGGCCGGTTCTGGGACGGACTGTCCTTCCGGCCGTTGGACATTCATGCACCAGGTGTCGGCGAGGTGCTGGTGGAGGTCGAGGCCGCGAGCCTGAACTTCATGGACGTCATGAAAGCCACCGGCGCCTATCCCGACACCTCGGCGGGCAGCGAGTTGCTCGGCGCGGAATGCGCGGGCGTGGTGCGCGCCGTCGGCCCCGGCGTAGGCGATCGCGCGGTCGGGGATCGAGTCGTCGCCTGCGGATTCGGTTCGCTGGCTTCGCATCTGACGGTGCGTGCCGACCACACGGCCGTAGTACCGGACGACATGCCCGCCGCGACCGCCGCCGCGCTGCCGATCGTCACCGCCACCGCCTGGTACGCGCTGGTCCGGCTGGCGGCGGCGACCGCCGACGATGTCATCCTGATCCATTCCGCCGCAGGAGGTTTGGGGTTGGCCGCGATCGGCGTCGCCCGTTCGCTCGGTGCGACCGTGATCGCCACGGCGGGCACCGAGCGCCGCCGCGAGTACCTGCGCGATACCTGCGGTGTCGAGCACGTCTTCGACTCGCGTTCGTCGGACTGGCCGGACGAGGTGCGCGCGGTGACCGGCGGACGCGGCGTGGACGTCGTGCTCAACGCGCTCGCGGGCGCGGCCATCGATCGCGGCCTGGACGTACTCGCCGAGGACGGCCGCTTCCTCGAGGTCGGCAAGAAGGACATCTACGCCGACCGCAGGATCGGATTGGGCGCCTTCGCCAAGGGAATCACGGTGAGCGCGGTAGATCTGGCCGGGCTCATGACCCGACGGCCCGAACGGTTCGCGACGGTGTTGCGCGAGACCTGGCGCCAGGTCGTGTCGAAACGGCTCGCCGCGCCGCCGGTGACGGTGTACGACTTCGCCGAAGGACCGCGGGCGCTGCGGCAGCTGGCCGACGGTACCCACCTCGGCAAACTCGTGCTGACCCGTCCCGACACCGTGGACCGGGTCGTTCCCGAGCCGATGCCCGACGGCCGGTTCCGCGGCGGCGGGACGTATCTGATCACCGGCGGGCACGGTGCGCTCGGTCGCAGTCTCGCCACCCATCTGCTCGCGCACGGCGCGGGAGCGGTGGCGCTGGTGAGCCGCGGCACGTCCGATCCGGGAACGTGGTCGGTGGATCCGGTCCGTGACTCGGGTCGCGATCCCGATTCCGTTGTGGTGCGCGAATATCGGGCCGACGTCGCCGATCGTGCCGCACTCGCCGCCGTCCTCGATGCCGTCCGCGCGGAGCTGCCGCCGTTGCGCGGCGTGTTCCACGCGGCGGGCGTGCTGGACGACGCGACCGTCGCCACGGTGTCCGCGGAGCAGATCGAGCGGGTGCTGCGGCCGAAGATCGACGGCGCCCGCTATCTCGACGCGCTCACCGCCGACGACCCGCTCGACGCGTTCGTGCTGTTCTCCTCGGCGGCCGCGTTGATCGGCAACCCGGGGCAGAGCGCCTACGCGGCGGCCAACGCCTATCTCGACGCGCTGGCCACCGCGCGCAGACGGGACGGGCGGCCGGGATTGAGCGTCCAGTGGGGTCCGTTCGACGACATCGGATTGGCGGCGACGCACGACAACCGGGGCGCCCGCCTGGCGGCACGCGGCCTCACGGGCATCGCCGCCGCCGAGGCCTGGGGCGCCCTCGATCACCTTCTGTGCGAGGACCGCCCGGTGGTCGGATACCTGTCGCTCAACCGGCGGCAGTGGTTCGACGCCTACCCGGACTGCGCGGCCCAATCGAGCTGGCACGCTTTGCGGGACAGCGCCGAGGTCGGCGGAGGCGACACCGCCGCCCACGATTTCCTGAACACGCTCGCGCGCGCGACCGGCGACGAACGGCATCGGCTCGTGCACGCGAAGGTCACCGAAATCGCCGCGCAGGTGCTGCGCATGCCACCGGCCGGGCTGGACGGTGCGACGCCGCTCAAGACACTGGGCTTGGATTCGCTGATGAGTCTGGAGATGCGCAACAAGCTGGAATTCATTTTCCGGCTGGAGCTTTCCGCGACCGTGCTGTGGACCTACGGAACGACCCAGGCGTTGTCCGGCGCGATCGGCGAGCGGCTGGCGGCCGCGATTCCCACCCGAGAGGAAGCGATATGAACGACACGGATCTCGCGCCCGCGCCGCAGCCCGCCGACGCCGCGCTGCGCCGCGCGACCGAGACGATCCGCAGGCTGCGCGAGGAATTGACGCGGCGATCGGCGACCGGACCCGTCGCGGTGGTCGGCGTCGGCCTGCGCCTCGCGGGCGGCATCACCGACCTCGAAAGCCTCTGGACGGCGCTGCGGGAGGGGCGAAACCTGGTGGCGGACATGCCCATCCACCGCCGCTGGCCGTTCGAGGACGAATGGAGCAGGCTGCCGACGATGGGCAGCTTCGTCGACGACGCGCTGCACTTCGACCCGGAGTTCTTCGGCATCAGCCCGCGCGCGGCGCAGGCGATCGATCCGCAGCACCGGCTGCTGCTCGAAACGACGTGGGACGCCATGGCACACGCGGGTCTGGAACCGGCTGGGCCGCATGAGGAACCGATCGGCACGTTCGTCGGGATCACCGGCCGTTTCGACTACGCCGACTGGTCCGCGCGGCACGTCGATGCGCACGCCGCGCTCGGCAACGGCCACAGTTTCGCCGCGGGCCGCATCGCCTACACCTTCGGATTCACCGGACCCGCCATCGCTTTCGACACCGCGTGCTCCTCGTCGCTGGTCGCGATCCACCACGCCATCCAGTCGCTGCGCCGCGGGGAGTGCGCGGTGGCCGTCGCGGGTGGCGTGAATCTGGTGCTGGCCCCGAACTCGACCCGGCTGATCGACCAGACGGGCACCCTCGCGCCGGACGGGCTGTGCAAGTCCTTCGACGCGCGGGCGAACGGCTATGTGCGCGGCGAGGGGTGCGCGACGGTGGTGTTGAAGCGTCTGGCGGACGCCGAACGCGACGGCGACCGGATCCTCGGCGTCATCCACGGCAGCGCGGTCAATCAGGACGGCCGCTCGTCGGGTTTCACCGCGCCGAACGCGCGGGCGCAGCAGCGCGTCATCGAGTCGGCGCTGGACGACGCCGGATGCTCGGCGGCCGACATCGGCATGGTCGAGGCGCACGGAACGGGCACCTCGCTGGGCGATCCGATCGAGATGAGCGGGATCGTCGCCGCGCTCGGCGCGCGCAACGGCGGCCGCGCGTTGCACGTGGGGACGCTGAAGACGAATCTCGGGCACCTGGAAGCGGCCGCCGGTGTCGTCGGCCTGGTCAAGGCACTGCTGTGCGCGCGTGAACGCGTCGTCCCCCCGCTGGTCCATTTCGGCACGTTGAATCCGCGAATCACCCTCGATGGCACCGATATTCGGGTGTCGGGGCAGTCCGCGCGCTGGTCGACGGACGATTCGGGACCGCTGGCGGGTGTGAGCGCGTTCGGCATCATCGGCACCAACGCGCATGTCATCGTGGGACCGGCGCCCGCGCATGCCGCCGACGGCGCCCCGAACGGGAGATCCGGCGTGACGGTTGCTCGCCGGGCGCGCCACCGCGTCGTCTGCGTGCCCGCCTTCCTCGGCGAGCCGCCCGCGCCGGTTCCCGCGGCGCGATGAGCGAATCCGGCGTTTCAGCGAAAGGTGTTTCCATGGCGAACAATTCGGCCCATGCCCGTGCCTTGTCCAGCCCGAGGGCGTTCCACCTGCTGATGAACTTGTATCCGCCACTGCTGTTCACGGGGGTGCGGGTCCGCCACGTCGCCGAAGACTGGAGTTCGGTACGGGTCTCGCATCGGGTGCGGGCCTGGAACCGCAACGTCAACCGTTCCGCCTTCGGCGGCACCCTCTTCGCGATGACCGACCCGTTCTACGCGGTCATGGCGGCGGGCCAGCTCGGCGGCGGCTATCGCATCTGGAACAGCAAGGGCGCCATCGAGTTCCTCGCCCCGGGCTACGACGTGGTCACCGCGACCATGCGGCTGACGCCCGACGAGGCGGCGGCGATCCGCGCGCGAGTCGACGACACCGGCCGGTCCGTCACCACGCACGTCACCGAGATCCGCGCCGCCGACGGCACTGCGATCGCCCGCGCCACCCAGGACCTGCACGTCCGCCGCCTGAGCTGAGCGGCCTATTCGGCGGAATTCGCTTGCCGCTCCGCCAATTCGGCGAGGCGTTCGATGGACGCGGACAGCTTGTCCGCGGTGGTGGCGCGGGCGCGCACCAGACGCTTCTCGTCGGTCAGCGCCGTCCAGTCGTAGGTGTGCGTCACCAGCGTGCGACCCTCGCCCGCCGGTGCCAGCTCCCAGCGCCACAGGTGACCGGGCGGCTCCTTGCCCGGCTCCGACGGCCGCCACGCGATGCGGCCGCCCTCGGCGAACTCGACGACATGGTTGTCGCGCACAGCGCCGTTCGTGAGCGTCATGCTGAACACCTCGCCCACGCCGCGCACCCGCTGTCCGGTCGGCGCCTCGGCGAGATTGTCGTTGCCGTCCCACCGCGGCTGCTGCACGGGGTCGGCGATGAGCTCGAAGATGTCGGCCGGGTCCGCCGCGATCTCCCGGCTGGCGCTGACTACACGAATCTCATCGATCTGCTCGGTCACGGGCGGTATCGAATCATCCCATGCCTCGAGCGCACAACCCTTGCGCTCGAGGCGGCGCGAATTCGCTTCCGCCGGAACGGGCCGCGCCGACTCCGGCGACAGTCGTGGGCGCGCCGTAGCGGCATGGCCGAACTCGTCGGCGGCAGTCGTCACTCGTGGAAGGTCGCGGTCAGGTCAGGAGGGTGTTCAGCTCGTCGGCGTAGAGGAGGGCGGGATCGAACCCCATGCCGGTGAAGTGGCCCGCGAGTTCGAGGGAGAGGACGCCGTGGAGCCGGGTCCAGAAGGACACGGCGCGGTGGAGGACGGTGGCGGGCGCCGAGTGGCCTTCCGCCCATCGACGGTGCTCGTCGAGGTGGGCGTCGAACGGCGTCGTCGGATTGTCCTGAGGCAGCCCGGCGAAAGCTTCGACGAGCACCGACATGATTTCGGCGGAGATCTGAGTGGTGTCGTCGGGGGCGTGGTAGCCGGGGACAGGTGTGCCGTAGATGAGGAAGTAGCGCTGCGGGTCGGCCAAGGCCCATTCCCGCACGGTGTAGGCCAGCTCGGTGACGTCGGCGCCGGAGCCGAGCGCCGCGCGCATCGCGTCGGCGAGGCTTCGGTAGGCGTCGCGGATCAACTCGGTGATCAACTCGTCGCGACTGGCGAAGTACCGATACAGGGCGGGGCCGCTCATGCCGACCTGCTTGGCGATCGCGTTGAGCGACAGCGCGGACACGCCCGCCGTGGCGATCTGCTCCCACGCGTGCTGCTTGATCTCCTCGCGCACCTGGGTCCGATAGCGCTCGCGCGAACTCGCCCCACTGGCGACCATCGTCCACCACCTCCGCACGACCTCCGCGACATGACAGTTAGACCCTATCACTTTTACTATTGACACTCACTTGATCGCGGTTATAGCTTCTAACTAAATCGAGTGACTCTAACTCGATGGTTGTCGGCTCCAAGCCCTGAACGAGGAGAACCTCATGTCCCACACCCCGCGAACCGCTCGCCGCGCCGCCCGCTTTCTCATTCCGTTGGCCGCCGCGCTCGCGCTGACTGCCGTCACCGCATGCGGCGGCGATGAGAACGAAACCGCGGGCCGAGCCGCGACTACCACCGACCCCGCGCACCCGGCTCCCCTGACTTGCGGTGGGGCGGGTATCGATCGCGATGCGCCGATCCGCTACCGGACGGAGACCTTGATCGAGGCGCCATTGCGCACCATCTGGGAACTGCAGACCGACGTGGAACGCTGGCCCTCCTGGCAGAAGCCCGTCACGAGCATGAAGCTCTTGGACCAGGGACCGCTGCGGGAAGGCTCGCGGTTCCAGTGGACGACTCCGGCGCCCGCCACCGCCACGACCCCGGCCACCACCTTGGTCATCACTTCCAGCGTCCACCAGATGCAGCCGAGTACGTGCATCCGCTGGAGCGGCCCTGGCATCGGCGACGGCCTGCGCATCGACAACGGCGTGCACGTCTGGACCTTCACCGAGGTCGACGGCGGCGTCCTGGTGCGCACCGAAGAGAACTGGACCGGCGCGCAGGTCGAAGCCGACGTGCCCACCTCCACCGCTTTCCTCGGTATGGGCCTCGAAGCCTGGTTGAAGGATCTGAAGGCCGCCGCCGAAGCCAGCTCCTGACCGGGCGCCGACTACTACTTCTTGGTAGCGGTGGCGGGCCAGCCGATGCCGGGCCAGGATTTGGGCAGCCTGATCAACCCGTCCAATGCCAGCGCCACCAAATCCTCGTAACCCTCGCGCATTTCAGCGAGATGATCCCAGGCCCGGTGGCGTTGGACCGCGTCCTCCACGTGGTGCAGCGCCCAATGGGCGCACGCCGCGGCTTCGGCGACCCGCGCGATCACCCCGCCCACCGAATCGGTCCCGCGGGGAGCGCCCGGCCGCGGGCGCGGAAGCTGCGCGGTGATCCACGCGTCGATCTCGTGGACGACTCCCGCTACCTGCTGGCGGATTTGGCATTCGGACGGCGCGCCGAGCCACTCGCGGTGCAGCGATCCGAGCTTCCGCGCCCAGCCCGACAATGGTCGATCGCAGTTCGAACGTCCGCTGATCGCGCGCAGCAGATCGTCCGGTGCGAGAAATGGACCGTGTTGCCGTGGCACACGTAAACGTGAAGTTGGCGCCGCCATCTCCGGTCACGCTCGCCGGGCAGGCCTGGCGGGGGTCGCCGGTGAATGCGCGAGATTCGAATTTCTTTCGCCAGTCACATGATCTCCTGGGCAAGGCGCGCCGATATGGCGGCATACGCCTTGGAATTATTCTTCTGCAGATAGGGATGGAGATCGCTACCCTCCGCGACACCTGACAGCAGCGGCAGGTGAAGGCCTGATGTAAGTGAGTTGGAGCGATACTCGCGAGTCACAAAAATAGCAGTGAGTGACCTTCGTTACCATACGTCGGCACAATCTCGAGAAATTCTCAGAAAACTCCGATCTATGCCGCCGCGAGGTCGACGGGCGCGCGATGTTCCGAAGCGCGTCGTACCTGTCGTACTACAGGCGGGGTGGGTCGTGCTCGATGGGCCGCGCGATCGTCACCGCGGCTTCGGAGGGTGTGTGGGCGCGGGCCGTGCGTCGCGCCGACCGCGTCGATCGCGACGCCGCACGAAAATGTCGGCGAGACACGCGCTCGGATCAGCCGCTGCCGTCGCCGCAGGTGAGAAGGTCGCTGGGTGATCACGACTACTGACCGCGTCATCGACCGCTATGTGACCGTGAGTCGTCCCCACGACCCCGCCGCGGTGGGATCGGGGTGGACGCCGACGTCGACGAGCGATGACCGTGCGGAAGATTTCGGCGTGCATCACCGCCCGATCGCCCGCCCCTGCCCGGAGCAACGCCGTCTGCTCGAGGCCATCCGCGTGGCCGCCGGGCATCTCGCGTCGACCCCCGGCTGCACCGACGAGGAACGCCGCCGCGCGCGGGCGCTGCTGGCCGACGCCGTCGCGCAATCGCGAAGTGCGGCGGAGATCTTCGACATCGATCCCACTCTCACCGATGAGTCGAGCCTGACCGGCCACCATGTGGACCTGCTGATCGAGCTGCTGCGCCAGCTTCCGGCGAAGCTGGACGACGCGTGCCCCGAACCGAACGACCCGCGCCGCACCCACGGCGCCGCCGCGCTCGCCCAGCAGTGGGCCGAAGCCATCGCACTGGCCAGCGCGATCCGGGCCCGGGTGAGCCAGATGCTGCAGGAGCTGCCGCGCCCGGACTGGGCAAGCCCGGTCGGCCAGCACCGTATCTCTCGGCAGCGCTTGGCGCGGAACGCGGCGCTGATCGCCGAGGCGGTCGAACTGCTGCGAGCCGCTGTCGGCAGCGCTGTCGCAGTCGAATTGCCGCACCCGCAGGCCCGGTCGATCGCGCGGCTCGTGGACACCCTGGACACGCTGGTCGAGGACCTGCGAGCAGAGAGCCATCACTGACCGGAGACCCCGCCGCGGCGGCGGATCACTTCCGCGCCGTCGGTCTTCGCCACGCTGCGCGAACCAACGCCGGACACCGTGTGCCGGACGCATTTCCGCGCCAGGCCGAGCCCTCAGGACATCAGGCATACACTGTTCGTCGCGCTCGCGATCGGTGATGCTCACCGCGCAAGCACGTCGAGTTCGGAACCGGGAAAGCCGCCGCTACGGCGATCGAGTATGAAGGTGTGACGCAGCACGGTGCGGGTACGACCGAGGTGTCGGTGTGGACCGCGCGTGTTCGCGCGAGCAGGTGAGTGATCATGAAGACGAAATCGCCGGAGACGGTGAAATGCCGGGGATGTCAGTGCTGGTGGCCATTGAGCGCCCACAATGTGTGCCATTGTTCGCAATGCCATCAGACGTTCACCGGTGAGAAGGCCGCGAACCTGCATTTGGTGGTCGATTATCGCCACAAACCGCACGTAACTTGCCGGACACCGGCCAGCGTCGGCCTCATCGACGCCGGCCGCGACTACCCCTGCTGGGGGTTACCGCAGAACTAGCGTTGTGCGCCAACGAGTTCGGCGATTGGTGTGCACGAGGCTGAGGGCCGCGACGACCGACATGCCGCGGATCGTCCGTCGCGGCGGTATCCCGTTGTCTGCAAATCGGATTCACACAAAGTTTCGCCGATACTTTGGGATCTCCACGAGGCGATCGCGGATGGCTACCGGCGGGTAACGAAGCGTGGTCTGATGGGCCCGTCCCGAACCCGGGACGTGTTGAATGCACAACCAGAGGATGATGTATGACCTCCAAAATTGTTCGCCCGCTTGCCATCGCCGCCCTGGTGCTGTCGGCGGGCTCGCTGACCGCGGGGACCGCCACCGCGGCCACACCGGTGTCGGGTTCGGTGGAAGTGTGCACCGGTATCCCGCTCGGTCACATCGAGCTGAGCTTCTGCCTGTAGTCGTTCGGCCCGGCCCGCGGCGGTCGCGAAACCATCCACGGTGACGAAGCTGCCTGGTTTCACCGGTCTGGAATGGCGGCCGCCGCAAGGTATTGGGGATGCGTCTCCGCCTGGGGCCGCACGACCCCAGGCGGAGATCGCCGGTCGCGCGGTCATCGGCGTGCCGCTGGACCGGAAGGGATGTCCAGGTGATGGGGACGCCGATTGCGCGAAGAGGGGCACGCTGTCTCGCTGGCCGCCGGGCGGCGAGGCGGGTCGAGATCGAGCTCGATCACCACTGGGCAAGCAAGCCGCAAGTCGGGGCGGGTCGATGCCGTGAATATCGTCCCTCGGGTTGTTTACTTGGCGTGCTGCTCGTTCACGGAGCCCTGCCGAAGGCGCAGGCGGCACCGTGAATGCGGCTGTGGGCAGCGCCGATCCAGCGATCGTCTCGTCGATCGTCATGGCGTTGCCAGCATCTATGCGGGCCGGAATCGACTATGAGGAGGGCTAGTGACGAACAAGGTGGTTCACCGGGCTACCGGCGTGAGCGCCAAGCTGGGTGTCGTCGGTGCGGCGGTCGGTGCGTTGGTGCTTGGGCAGCACACCGTCGCGCACGCCGCGGAGACGACCACATTTCATCTCCCACTGATCAAGTTGTCCCAAACATGGGGTGTTCCATCGACATTCAGCGTCTACTTGACCGCGACCGTCGGTGACGAACCCGGAGTCACCACCTTCGGTGTCGCCAACCCCGGACCGTTCAGCGGTGGCACCGTTTTCGACTCCCACGCCCGGATCCACTGGACGAATCTGACGACCGGAGCGGTCGGTGTGGTGGACGTGCCGGATCGGGAAACGGCGCAGCGGCCCTGTGACTGCCGCCCGGCGCCGGTGCGGGTGTTCACCGGAGCGGGTTCGATCGTCGCACTCGCGACCGCCGGTGGCGTCGCCATCAATGTGTCCTCGGGACTCGGTACCTTCAAGGCTGTTTGAGCCCGGTTCGTCGGCAATCGCCGATGGGCTCGGCGCAATCGATGGAGGTCGGCGCGGTCGGGTCAGCTCACGACTGCACCTCGCTGGCGCTCGCTCACGCCGGGAACCCGCGCCGCTCGCCGAGCAGATACGGCGGTGCGAGATTGAACCGGCGGCAGTCGGCACAGCGCCGCGACATGGCGTCGGCCGTGCCCGTGTGGTGCAGGACGGCTTGCGTGGGGACGATCTCGAGGGTGTAGCCGGACAGCGCGGCGTGACCGTCGACGATCAGCACGTGGCCGGTCGGTGCCTCCGGCGGCCACAGCAGGGTGACCGCCGGGTTCGCGGTGATATTGCGGCAGGTGACCGGTCCCGGCGCGGGGATGTGAAAGCGGTTGTCCTCCAGCACCGGATGGTGGGGTGTGGTGTGCGGCCCCAAGTCGCCGATGCTGACGAGAAAGGCGAGGTCGTACCTGCCGATGATGTCTACCAGGTCGGGCGGGAGGTCCGGCGAGCTCATTCACCAAGGGTAGGCGAAACCGAGGGTGAAACGCGCGGATTTCTCCGCGAATGCGGATTCGCTAGCGTTCTCGTGCCGTATGTGAGCGCGCCACGCTAGGAACGGTCTGTGACCTGCTCGTCAACGGCTCGGTTACGTTCGCCTGGCTGCCCGGTCGTCGGGGATTATGAGGAAACCGGCGCCGCACCGCTGACCGCGTATGCGGGTGAGATTCAGGTAATCGACCGGCAACTGCGGCGATTTCGGCGAGAAGTCTCCTTATGCGAGGATATGTGTCCGAATGGTTGCCGACGGGAAGGGCGATGCGTGGGCGCGGTATCCCTCGAGGAGGACACCGGCGCGGCGGTGAGTGTGGACGACATCGACGCGGTTCTGGCGGCGGCCCTTCCGCCGGTGCCGGTCAGGTATGCGCCCTGGGAGCATGTCCGCACCGAACGGCGTGGCAGGCGATGGGTCGTGACCGAAGCGCCCGAGGTTCCCCGCCGCAACGACATCCGACGGCGCGGCGAATACTGGTGCGCCGGTGACGAACTCGCCCCCGCCGGGGCCCGGGTCGATCCGGCGCTCGTCTCCGTCGCGTTCAGTGCCGACGCGCCGATCGCCGCGATCCGGGGTCCGCTGCGCGCCGATGTACTCATCACCGGCGACGAGATCCGTGCGCCCGGCCTCCGCGCCGAGGGGCAGGTGCGTGACGCTCTCGGCCCGGTGCTGCCGCACTATCTGCGCGGTCGCGACATCTACTGCCGACAGGTCTGGCGGCTGCCCGACGACCGTGCGGTGCTGCGGTCCTGGTTCGACCTCGACACCGATGCCGAACTCGTGGTCTCGGTCGGGGCGACCGGACGCGGCGCCGCCGACGGGCTGCGCGATGTGCTGGCCGAGATCGGCGCGCAAATCCTGATCGACGGTGTGCGCATGCGGCCGGGAGGCTCGCAGATCGTGGCGCGCCTCGCCGATGGTCGCACACTGCTGGCCCTCCCGGGCAATCCGCTGGCCGCGATCTCGGCTTTGCTGGTCACCGGCGAATCGTTGGTCCGTGCCCTGACCGGCCGTAGTCCGTCGCCACCACGCTGGGGCCGGATCGCCGACGCGTTGGCGCTGGAGCTCGGATGCACCCGCGTCGTGCCCGCCCGGCAGGTCGACGGCGGCGTCTGGCGAACCGTCGGCGCGGCGCGGACCCCACACCTGGCCGATCTCCGCGCCGAGCAGGCGTTGGCCCTACTTCCGCCCGGGTCTGGTCGCGGCGCGCTCGTGGAAGTCCTGCCGATTCCGCAATGACCCGGCCTATGTGCCGCAGACGCGGCAAAATATGGCCAGCCGTGACGAATCCGCGGGACAGTGAACTCGGCCCAGTTCGTGGTCGAACTACAGAAAGTTGATGAGGATGAAGACATTCCGGACGCTGAGTGCGGCCGCTGCCGTGCTCACCGTCACCGCGGGACTGGTGGGCTGCGGCTCGGACGACACGCAGACGCCGACGGGATCTGATCAGGTCTCCGGCACCGTCACGGTGTTCGCGGCGGCGTCGCTCACCGAGACCTTCACCGCGCTCGGCAAGGAGTTCGAAGCCGCGCATCCGGGGGTGAAGGTGGTGTACAGCTTCGGCGCCAGCTCGTCGCTCGCCCAGCAGATCGGGCAGGGCGCGCCCGCGGATGTCTTCGCTTCGGCGGCGCCCGCCAATATGCAGCAGGTCGTCGACCGTGGCGAAATCACCGCCCAGCCCACGACGTTCGTGAGCAACCGTTTGAAAATCGCGGTGCCCAAGGGTAATCCGGGCAAGATCACCGGTCTCGCCGACTTCGGCAAGACCGAGCCGCGCATCGCGCTGTGCGCCGAGCAGGTGCCCTGCGGCGCCGCGGCCAAGAAGGTCTTCGAGATCGCGGGCATCGCACCCCAACCCGACACCCGCGAGCAGGACGTCAAGGCCGTGCTCACCAAGGTGACGCTCGACGAGGTCGACGCCGCCCTGGTGTATCGCACCGATGTCCAGGCCGCCGGGGACAAGGTGGAGGGCATCGACTTCCCCGAATCGACCCAGGCCGTCAACACCTACCCGATCGCGCCGCTGGCCAAGGCGCCCAACCCGAACGCGGCCGCCGCCTTCGTCGACTTCGTCCGTTCGGATCGGGCCAAGCAGGTGTTCGCCGCCGCCGGTTTCGACACCCCTTGAGCGCTTGGATCACTCGGGACGAGGAGTGACCGGACCCCCGCGCAGACCGCTGCCGCGGGGGTTCGCGCGTCAGGGGCGATCCGAGTTCTCGAAGAGCGGACGTAGATTGCGCGCCGCCATGATCAGATCGTTGCCCGCACCGGCTTCGACCATCGGCCACACCTGAGCGTCCGAGCCGACGACGAAATCGCTGACCCCGGCCGACTGTGTACGGCGCGGGCCGCCGCGATCAACTGACTCGATTCCGGGGATGACGCGGGGGGGGGGCTTACACGGCGTCGCGTGCTCAGGGCAGACGCATCAGCTGTCGGGAGAGGCCGAACAGGCGGCGGGCGAGCCGCACCACGGGGAGGCCCAGCGGAAGAAGGATGATCGTCACGCACAGCACCGCGCCGAGGAGCCACACCACGGCGGCGAGGATCCCCACCACCGTGCCGAGCACGGCGGTCAGCACTCCGAGCACTACGTCGAGCAGACCCTTGAGCAGTCGCATGGTGACCTTCCTTGCTCCATTCTGCTCTTTCGGAAACCGCCGCGCACGTGCCGATGTTCGCCGGACGACTATTCCGGGACCGGCCCTCCGGCCGCGGGCAATTCGGCGTGGAACTCGCGCAGCGCGGCGGTGACGCCGACGAGGACCCGATGGGCCGCCCGCAGGTCGGCATCGGGCAACTCGGCCAGCGCGGCGCGAGTCCGCTCACCGAGCGGACCGAAGAAGCCCGCCGCGACCGCCATGCCGTGATCGGTGTAGCGCAGGTGGACTCGACGCCGATCGGCGGCATCCGGCGTGCGTTCCAGGTGGCCCGAGTCGAGCATGCGCTCGACCAGGTAGGTGACGGCGGGCGCGGAGATCCCCATCAACTTGCTCAGCTGTCCCGCTGTGACCGGCGTGCCTTCGGCATCGGCCGTCGCGACGTGCATCAAGGCGCGGAAATCGTTGGGGCGCAGGTCGTTCGCCCGCGCGAAGACATGACCGATCTGCTCCGAGACGGCCGTGAGCGCGCGAAGGTCCCGAGCGATCTCGGTCTCCAATGCCGTCCGTTCGATGCCTGGGTCCGTCGTGTTCGCGACGCTGTCGCCCACCGGCCGCCTCCTGTCTGTCCGGCTCAGAGCTTAGTCACTCGGGTAGGCGCCCGTTGCCTATTAGTTAAGTTTCTGAAATAGTTGCCGACGTGAACGGGAGCGCATGGGACGGATTCGCGAGGCTGGTCACCGGGCGACGATCGTGGGGTGTCCTGCTCGCGGTCGTGGCGGCGGCCATGGCGGTCATGGTGCTGGCGGGCGGCAACGACAGCGCGGGCCAGGCGCCCGATTCGCTACCCGCCTCGACCGAGTCCGCTCGCGCCGCGGTGGTCGCCGACCAGTTCCCGGACGCCGGAACGGCCGCCGCCATCGTGGTCGCGACTCGCTCCGACGACGGCGAATTGACGCAAGCGGATCTCGCCGCGCTGGAAGCGGCGCTCACCCGCGCCGATGCCGGGGCGCGACCGACCGGCGTGATCGTGGCCCCGGACGGTCGAGCAGCCCTCGGCCGTGTCGCGGTGCCCGCGGATCTCAACGGCTTCGCGCTCACCGAACGCATCGAGGAATTGCGCGCCGCCGTCACCGCCGACGCGCCCGAGGGACTCCGATTGCAAGTGACGGGCGGACCTGCGTTCGGTGCCGATATCGCCGACTCGTTTTCGGGTGCCAACACCCTGCTGCTCGCCGTGACCGCGATCGTGGTGATGGTGCTGCTGATCGCGACCTACCGCTCGCCGGTGCTGTGGCTGGTGCCGCTGACGGTGGTCGGGCTCGCCGACCGGGTCGCCACCAGCGTCGGCACCGCCCTCGCCGACCTCACCGGCCTCGCCTTCGACGGATCGACCTCCGGCATCACCAGCGTGCTGGTCTTCGGGGCGGGAACCAATTACGCGCTACTGCTGGTGTCGCGCTACCGCGACGAACTGCACCGCCACACCGACCATCGGGACGCGCTGCGTGCGGCGGTGCGGCACGCCGGGCCCGCCATCGTCGCCAGCAACGTCACCGTGGTCCTCGCCCTGCTGACCCTGTTGCTGGCCCTGCTGCCCAACACCCGCAGCCTCGGTGCGTTCGCGGCGGCGGGCCTGGTGGTCGCGGTCGTCTTCGTGCTCACCGCCCTGCCGCCCGCTCTCGCGCTGTGCGGACGACGGGTGTTCTGGCCGTTCGTGCCGCGGCCGGATGGCCGCGACGCCGCCGAGGACGGGGCGTGGGCGGCGGTCGCGACGCGGGTGGTGCGCCGGCCGGCCGTCGTCGCCTGCGGTGCGTCGGCGGTGCTCGTCGTCTTCGCCGCCGGTCTGGCGGCCACCGACATCGGACTCTCGCGCACCGAACAGTTCCGTGTCCGAGCGGAGTCGGTCGACGGTTTGAACGTCCTCTCCGAGCACTTTCCGCCCGGAGCGTCGGACCCGGCCCTCGTGATCGCGCGGAGCGGCGCTACCGCGCAGGTCCAGTCGGCGCTCGACACGGTCTCCGGAGTCTCGCGCGCCACGGTGACGGGAACATCCGAAAACGGGTGGACCCGTTGGTCGGTGGTGCTCGACGCGGCTCCGGCCTCCGCCGCGGCGTTCACCACCATCGAGAACATCCGGTCGGCGATGGCGGCGGTGCCCGGTGCTGAGGCGCTGGTCGGCGGATCCGATGCCGAAGCGCTCGACATCCGCGACGCCGCCCGCCGCGACCAGGCTCTGGTCATCCCGCTCATCCTCGCCGTCGTGCTGCTGGTGCTCGCGGTGCTGCTGCGTGCGCTGCCCGCCGCGTTGTTGCTGGTGGGTGTCACGGTGCTCAGCGCGCTCGCCGCGCTCGGCGCGGGCAGCTGGCTCAGCGACAACGTGTTCGGCTTCCCGGCGCTGGACACCAACGTCCCGCTGTTCGGCTTCCTGTTCCTCGTGGCGCTCGGCGTGGACTACACGATCTTCCTGGTGACCAGGGCGCGGGAGGAAGCGAACCCGCACGGCACCACGCGGGGGATGGTCCGCGCGGTCGCCTCGACCGGCGCGGTCATCACCAGCGCGGGCGTGGTCCTCGCCGCGGTGTTCTGCGTCCTGGGTGTGCTGCCGCTGATCACCCTGACCCAGTTGGGCATCGTCGTCGGCGTGGGCATCCTGCTGGACACCTTCGTGGTGCGCACACTGGTGGTGCCGGCCTTGTTCGCGATGCTCGGCGACCGGGTCTGGTGGCCCGGCAAGCCTGCCGCGCGCGCCCTCTATCCCGCCGCGACCGCGGCCGCCCAGCGATAGTCGGCCTTGCCCGCCGGTGTGCGCCGGACCTCGTCGACCACGACCATGGTTCGCGGTATCTTATAGCCTGCCAATGTCTTTCGGCAGTGCTGCTGGACTTCCTCCAGTTCGAGCGCCGGTGCGTCCGGGTAGGTCGCGACGACCGCGGCGACCTTCTGCCCCATGCGTTCGTCGGGCACGGGGACGACGAGCGCGTCGGCGATCGACGGGTGGTCGTGCAGTGCGGCCTCGACCTCCTCGGCGAAGACCTTCTCGCCGCCGGTGTTGATGCACTGCGAGCCGCGGCCGAGGAACACGATGGTGCCGTCCGCCTCCACGCGCCCCATGTCGCCGAGGATCGACATGCGTGTGCCGTCGGCGCGCGTGCGGAAAGTGCGGGCGGACTTCTCGTCGTCCTTGTAGTACCCGAGCGGGATGTTGCCGACGCGGGCGATGTATCCGATCCGCTCGCTGCCCGGGGGAATGTCGTCGAGGTCTTCGTCGACGAGCAGCATCGTCGGCGAAGGCGGCATGCGCAGATTGCCGTGCTCGTCGACGGTGAAGGCGCCGTCGTTGCCGGACTCCGAGGCTCCGAAGTTGTCGCGCAGCAGGAGATCCGGCTTGATCGCGAGCATGCGTTCGCGCACGCCGACCGACCAGATCGCGCCGCCCGAGGTGATCGAGAACAGCGAGCTGAAGTCGATCTCGCCCCGGCGACGTTCCATCTCGTCGACCAGCGGAAGTCCCATACCGTCTCCGACGATGAGGATCACCTGGAGCTTGTCCCGCTCGATCGCTTCCACGACACGGCGCGAATCGAAGTCGCGCATGAGGACGACGCGCGCCCCGAGGGTGAAGAAGGTGAACAGGGAGTACAGCGCGGCGCCGTGCATCAGCGGCGCGGCGATCAGGAAAGCCAGTTCCGGGAATTCCTTGGCGGCGGTGGCGATCTCGGCGAGATCCTGACGGGCATCGTCGCCGTAGGGGTTGCCGCCGGAGAGCGGCTTGCGGAAGAAATCGTCGTGCCGCCACATCACCCCCTTCGGGTACCCGGTGGTGCCCCCGGTGTATAGCAGATACAGCTCGTCTCCGGTGCGCGGCGCGAATTCCACGGCGGGGGAGAGGGTTTCGGCATCGGCGAACGGTACCACGGCGATCGAGCGCGCGTCCGCGGCGGCGCGCAGCTCGCCCTCGATCGCACCGATCACGATCACGGTCCGCACCAGCGGGCACGCGTCGAGGAGCCCGGCCAGCGTCCGCTGATGTTCGGGCAGTTCGACGAGCACGGCTACGGAGTCCGAATTGGTGAAGATGTATTCGAGCTCGGCGGGCGTGTAGCGGTAGTTGACGTTGATCGGCACCGCGCGAATCTTGATCAGGCCCAGGATGGCGGTGACGTGTTCGACGCTGTTCTTCAGGAACAGCGACACGTGTTCTCCCGCGCCGATGCCCGCCTCCGACAACAATCGCGCCACCGTGTTCGCCTCGGCGTCGAGCCGGGCGTACGTGTGGTGCTCGCCCTCGTAGGTCAGCGCGACGCGGTCGGGGACCGCGGCCGCGACCGTCTCGAAGACATCGGCCAGGTTGAACTGCACATCCACTCCTCGCGAGACCGGCTGGCCGGGCCGCAGAGGTTCGGGATCTTCCTCGTTGGGCGCCGACCGACGCCCAACTGTAGAACATGTTCTAGTTGTCGGGGGAGCATTCGGCGACGCGGACGTCAGTCCTTGGCGAACGCCGCGGCGAGCTCCCGTTCGACGTCGATGTACGGGGTGCCCGAGGTGTCGACGATCACCTTGGCGACGGTGCCGCCGGTGAACGGATACGGCGCGGTGTAGGCACTCGACACCGACTGTCCGCCGTTGCGTCCCACGCCGATTCCGCCGCCCGCCAGTCCGAAGGTGCCCGGGTGGGTACGCATGCCGGACCGTGACGCGACGACCGCGTCGTCGACATACAGCGAGACCTCCCCGAGCGGGGTGTGGCTGCCGTCGACGGTGCCGGTGCGCTCGTAGCGGACGCCGAACAGGTGGCTGCCCAGCGGCAGGGCGTCCGGCGCCGATACCCACTGCTCGTCCTCGCCCATGAAGTTGTAGAGGTAGTGCAACCGGCCGTCTTTGACGAAGAGGACGTGTCCGCCGTGTCCCGCACCCTGTTTGAACAGCACGCCCTCGGCGGCGGGGGAGTCGACGGTGACTTCGGCGAGCACCGAATAGGACTGGCCGCGGATCTCGACCCCGGCGCCGATGCCGACCTCGGCGGTGCCGGGGTAGTACGTGAAGTTCGTCCGGTCGACCACCAGGTAGGGCCGCCAGCGGTTCAGCGTCTCCAGGATGTTGAGATCGGCCAGCGGCAGCCCGTTGTACTTGGCGGCCTCGGAGAACCACAAGGCCTTCAGTTCTTCGAGTTTGTCGGGATTCTCGGCGGCCAAGTCGCGGTTCTGGCTGCGGTCCTTTTCGATGTGGTAGAGCTCCCAGCGATCCTGGTCGAAGTGACTCCAGCCGGACGGGGTGGCCGCGTGCACGGTGTTGGCGAACCAGCCGCGGTGCCAGATGCCGCGGGTGCCGAGCATCGTGTAGAACTGCGTGTCCTTGGCGGTTTCGGCCGACGGATCATGAAGCGCCGCTGCGAAACTCACGCCTTCCAGCGGCCGTTGCGGGATGCCGCGCACGGTGTCGGGCGGGGTGATGCCCAGCAGGTCGTAGACGGTAGGCGTCACGTCGCAGACGCTGACGTAGCTGTCGCAGACCGTACCGTGCGCGCGAATTCCGTTGGGCCAGGAGATGATCGCGGGATCGGCGATGCCGCCCTCGTGGGAGGCGTAACGCTTGTAGAGCTTGTAGGGCGTGTTGAACGCCATCGCCCAGCCGATCGGGTAGTGGTTGTAGGTCTGCGGGCCGCCGAGCTGGTCGTAGAACCGCATGCTCTCTTCGACGGTGTCGATGTAGCCGTTGAAGAACTTCACCTCGTTGACCGATCCGTTGGGTCCGCCTTCGCCGCTCGCGCCGTTGTCGGAGATGACCACGATGATGGTGTTGTCCAGCTGGCCCGACTCTTCCAGATAGTCGAGTATCCGGCCGATCTGATCGTCGGTGTAGCTCAGGAACCCCGCGAAGACCTCCGCCATGCGGGCGAACAGCCGCTTCTCCTCGGCGTTCAGCGAGTCCCATGGGCGCACCGTGTCCAGCAACGGCCACGGCTCGCCGTTGGGACCTTTGGCGGCGAGATACGGGTTGACCGGTGACATCTCGGTGTCGGGCGGGACGATGCCCATCCGTTTCTGGTTCTCCAGCACGATGTCGCGGTACGCCTCGTAGCCCATGTCGAACCGACCGGCGTAGCGGTCGGCCCACTCGGCGAACACGTGATGCGGGGCGTGGCCCGCACCGGGGCAGACGTAGGAGAACCACGGCTTCTCGGGCGCGATGACCTTGGCGTCGCGGATGAATTCGATGGTCTTGTCCGCGATGTCCTTCGACAGGTGGTAGCCCTGCTCCGGGGTGGCCGGTGGCGCGGTGGTGTGGTTGTCGTAGATCAGCTCCGGGTACCACTGGTCGGTCTCGCCGCCCATGAAACCGTAGAAGCGTTCGAAACCCCGGCCCAGCGGCCAATGCCGTTTGGTGGCAGCCAGATTCGACTCCTCCAGCGGCGTCAGGTGCCACTTGCCGACGCAGTAGGTGTTCCAACCCCGTTCGGCGAGTACCTCCGACAGCAACGCGGTCTCGAAGGGAATCCGGCCGCTGCAATTGGGGAAGCCGTCGGTGAATTCCTCGATCGTCGCCATGCCGACGGAGGTGGCGTTGCGACCGGTGAGCAACGACGCCCGCGTGGGCGAGCACAGCGCGGTGGTGTGGAATTGCGACAGCCGCACGCCGCGCTCGGCGATCCGCGTCATGTTCGGCATGTCGACGAGGCCGCCGAAGCAATCCCAGGTGGCGATGCCGATGTCGTCCCAGACGAGGTAGAGCACATTCGGCGCCCCCTCCGGCGCGGTGGGCGCCGCGAACGGGCCCCAATCCGGTTCGGAGTCGCGGATGTCCAGTGCGATCTTGCCCTTGAAATCGGTCGCCATCGAGCACCCCGATCGTTGTTGGAAGATTGCTGCCGACGCGCTGTTTGGAGGATAACGCGCACTACGCCCCGCTCGAGGCGGAAATCACCGCCTCGGACGAGATATCAGCAATTATTCAGTTACGAGTTGCGCGGGCCGGTGGCGCCCGCGGTGAAACCGCCGGAGCGCCACCGGAAGGTCTCGGGTCAGCCGCCCACGTAGTCGGCGAGGTGCTCGCCGGTGAGGGTGGAACGACCGGCGACCAGCTCGGCGGGTGTGCCCTCGAAGACGATCTTGCCGCCGTCGTGGCCTGCGCCGGGGCCGAGGTCGATGATCCAGTCGGCGTGCGCCATCACCGCCTGGTGGTGCTCGATGACGATGACCGACTTGCCGGAGTCGACCAGCCGGTCCAGCAGGCCGAGCAGCTGTTCCACATCGGCGAGGTGCAGGCCGGTGGTCGGCTCGTCGAGGACGTAGACGCCGCCCTTGTCGGCCATGTGGGTGGCCAGCTTGAGCCGCTGCCGCTCGCCGCCGGACAGCGTGGTCAGCGGCTGGCCGAGGCCGAGGTAGCCGAGCCCGACGTCGACGAGCCGGTCCAGGATGGCGTGCGCGGCCGGAATCCGCGCCTCGCCCGAGCCGAAGAACTCCTCGGCCTCGCTCACCGACATCGCGAGCACCTCGCTGATGTCACGGCCGCCGAGCTTGTACTCCAGCACGGCGGGCTGGAACCGCTTGCCCTCGCAGTCCTCGCAGGGGGACTCGACACCGGCCATCATCCCCAGATCGGTGTAGATGACCCCGGCGCCGTTGCAGGTGGGGCACGCGCCTTCGGAGTTCGCGCTGAACAGCGCGGGCTTCACGCCGTTGACCTTGGCGAACGCCTTGCGGATCGGCTCGAGCAGTCCGGTGTAGGTCGCCGGATTGCTGCGCCGCGAGCCGCGGATCGGCGCCTGGTCGACCGCGACCACGCCCTCCGAGGCAGGGATCGAACCGTGGATCAGCGAACTCTTGCCGGACCCGGCGACGCCGGTGACGACGACGAGCACGCCGAGCGGGATGTCGACGTCGACATCGCGCAGGTTGTTGGTCGCCGCGGCGCGGATCGCCAGCTTGCCGGTCGGCTTGCGCACCGTCGGCTTGAGCGAGGCGCGGTCGTCGAGATGGCGGCCGGTGACGGTGTCGCTGGCCCGCAGCCCCTCGAGCGTGCCTTCGTAGCAGATGGTGCCGCCCGCCGAACCCGCGCCGGGCCCGAGGTCGACGACGTGGTCGGCGATCGCGATCGCCTCCGGCTTGTGCTCGACGACGAGGACCGTGTTGCCCTTGTCGCGCAGCCGCAGCAGCAGGCCGTTCATCCGCTGGATGTCGTGGGGGTGCAGGCCGATGGTCGGCTCGTCGAAGACGTAGGTGACGTCGGTGAGCGAGGAGCCGAGGTGGCGAATCATCTTGACCCGCTGCGCCTCACCGCCGGACAGCGTGGCCGCGGGCCGGTCGAGGGAGAGGTAGCCCAAGCCGATCTCCACGAACGAGTCCAGTGTGTGCCCGAGCGCTTCGAGCAGCGGCCCGACCGACGGCTCGTCCAAGCCGCGGATCCACTCGGCGAGATCGCGAATCTCCATCGAGCACGCGTCGGCGATATTGATGCCCTTGATCCGCGACGAGCGCGCGCCCTCGGCGAGCCGGGTGCCGTCGCATTCGGGGCAGGTGGCGAAGGTGACCGCCCGCTCGACGAACGCGCGAATGTGCGGCTGCATCGACTCGGGATCCTTGGACAGGAACGACTTCTGCACCTTGGGAATCAGTCCCTCGTAGGTGAGGTTGACGCCGTCGACCTTCACCTTGACCGGCTCCTTGTAGAGGAAGTCGCGCATCTCCTTCTTGGTGTACTTGCGGATTGGCTTGTTGGGGTCGACGAAGCCCGACTCGGCGTAGACCCGCACCGTCCAGAAACTGTCCGACTTCCAGCCGGGAATGGTGAACGCGCCCTCGGCCAGCGACTTGGAATCGTCGTAGAGCTGGGTGAGGTCGATATCCGAGACCGTCCCGCGGCCTTCGCAGCGGGTGCACATGCCTCCGGTGCGGGAGAAGGTCGCCTTGACGGCCTTGGTCTTGCCCTCGCCGCGTTCGACGGTGATGGCGCCGGCCGCCTTGACCGAGGCGGTGTTGAAGGAGAACGCGCTGGGCGGGCCGATGTGCGGATCGCCGAGCCTGCTGAACAGGATGCGCAGCATCGCGTTGGCGTCGGTGGCGGTGCCGACCGTGGAGCGCGGGTCGCCGCCCATCCGCTGCTGGTCGACCGTGATCGCGGTGGTCAGGCCGTCGAGCACGTCGACCTCGGGCCGCGCCAGTGTCGGCATGAAACCCTGCACGAACGCGCTGTAGGTCTCGTTGATCAGCCGCTGCGACTCGGCGGCGATCGTGCCGAACACCAGCGAGCTCTTCCCGGAGCCGGAGACGCCGGTGAACACCGTGAGCCTGCGTTTGGGGATCTCGATGCTGACGTCCTGGAGGTTGTTCACCCGCGCTCCGTGCACACGGATCAGATCGTGGCTGTCGGCAGCGTGCCGTGCGGGCGATGTCGTGCCCGTCCCCGTGGCCTTTCCGGTGTTCTTCCTCGCGGCCGTCGCCATCGTTTCTCCCTTTGGTTCGGGGACCGGTTTCGCGGTCTCCGTCGAAGTGGCCTGGCTCGATCCAACCAGCTTCGAGCAGTGCGTCGTGTCTTTTTCATAGCCGCCCGGCCAAACGTCGGAAGCAGGGGCCCTGCTCATCGCGGTGGTCGCCGGGCGGCGGCCACCGTCTGTGGGCGGGGACTACTTCACGATGCGGTTCGGACGGCTCGTGGTGCCGCCCGGCCGGTCAGCTCACCTGCTGGATGCGGACCATGTTGCCCGCGGGATCGCGGAACGCGCAGTCGCGGACGCCGTAGGGCTGATCGGTCGGCTCTTGGACGACCTCGGCGTCACCGGCCTGGATCCGATCGAAGACGGCGTCGACGTCCTTGGACGCCAGCAGCAGGGTGGCGTAGGTGCCCTTGGCCATCATCTCCTCGATGGTGCGGCGTTCCTCGTCGGTGATGCCGGGCGTGGCTTGCGGCGGGTACAGGACGATGGACGTGCCGGGCTGGTCGGCGGGGCCGACGGTGATCCAGCGCATCCCGCTGTACCCGACGTCGTTGCGGACCTCGAAGCCGAGGGTGTCGCGGTAGAAGGCCAGAGCCGCGTCCGGGTCGTTCTGCGGAAGGAAGCTCGCGCAAATGCTGATATCCATGCTGATCAGGCTAGATGCGGCGCGGTAGCCGACGCTTCTTTATTCCTGATCGGTCTGGTCACCTGTTTCGCCACGCACGACGGCATCCCCTCGGTCGCCTGCGCCGCCTCGCGCCGGTAGACGCTGGGCGGCACGCCGACCAACTCGGTGAAACGGGTGCTGAAGGTGCCCAGCGACGAGCAGCCGACCGCGAAGCAGACCTCGGTGACGCTGAGGTCGCCGCGCCGCAACAGCGCCATCGCGCGCTCGATACGCCGCGTCATCAGATAGGAGTACGGCGACTCGCCGTAGGCGAGCTTGAACTGGCGGCTGAGGTGCCCCGCCGACATGTGCGCGTCGCGGGCGAGCTTCTCGACGTCCAGCGGCTGGGCGTACTCCCGGTCGATACGATCGCGGACGCGGCGCAACCGCGCGAGGTCGCGCAGGTACGGCTCCGAGGCGGAATTGCTGCTCACCTCCGCGATCGTCCCACGTCGAGGCGGATCATGGGTGACACGGTCTAGCTCCGCGCGCGCGGGAGTCCGTAGTAGTCGAGGACCAGCCGTTCGTACAACCGGCCCGGAACCAGACGGCGGGTCCAGAACGACAGTCGAACATCGTTGCCGCACAAGTAGGTTTGGCGCGGCCGCGAGGTCTTCAGGATGTCGTGCACCTTCCTGGCGACCGCGACGGCCGGTTGGCCCTCGGACAGATACCCGCTGACCCGTTCCAGCACCGCCTGGCGATCGGCGTCGTATTCCGGCAGCGGCGCGGACACGCGCACGGCCGATTCGATGATCGGAGTCACCGTCCACCCTGGCGCGAGCACCGACACCGCGATGCCGAACCCGGCCGCCTCCATCCGCATCGCCTCGCCGATCCGCTCCACCGCGGCCTTCGTGGCCGAGTACCAGCCGCCGTAGGGCTCGGCGATCGCGCCCGCGCCGGAGCTGACCACGATCACCCGGCCGCCGCCCTGCGCGCGCATGATCGGCATGACCGCGCGCACCACCCGGTGGGTGCCGAGGACATTGGTGTCGAACAGGGCGGCTGCCTCGTCCGGTTCGGTCTCCTCCACCGAGCCGACCACGCCGTAGGCGGCGAAGGTGACCACGGCGTCGATCCGGCCGTGCCGCGCGACCACGTCTTTCACCCAGGCGCGCACCGCCTCCGTATCCCGGACGTCCACGGTCGCGTGGGACGGCCCGGCGACGAGATCGGAACCTTCCACGGTGTAGCCCGCGCGCGCCAGATGCTCCGCCGTCGCCGCACCCATGCCGTTGGCCGCGCCGGTCAGCAAAACGACTTTGCTCATGCCGCACACACCTTCAGCGCCCGCGGCAGCACTTCCAGCCGCGCGGATTCGACCACGGTGATCTCGCCGTCCAGCTCCAGCGGGACGGGCCGTTCGGGCCGCAGCTCCACGGCGGTGTCGCGATGACAGACCGCCAGCGGCGATCCGGTGAACGCGCCGCGGTACAGCCCGGCGATCAGGCCAAGGACGCGCAGTCGTCCCGCGGCCGCCCAGATGTTCACGTCGAACCGGCCGTCGGTCCGGGTGACGGGGGTGTCGTAGTACATGCCGCCCGCGAAGTGCACGCTCTTGAGCACCCCGATATTGGTGATCGGCGCGGTGTGCGTCCAGTCGGTGCCGCGCACCTCCAGACGCAGCGGGCGGTGGGTGGCGATATTGCGCAGGGCGGTGGCGACGATGGCGGCCTCCACGTTTCGCGACTTCAGCCAGGCCAGCGCGCCGGTCGCGTTGTTGAACGAATCGTTGCCCGCCGCGACCAGTCCCATGCTCGCGTTGAGCAGGAAGTAGCGCACCGCGCGGGTGCCGTCGGGCAGGAGCATCGTCGCCTTGCCGACGTCGACCGCCTCCGCGCGCGCCGCGTCGACCCGGACCGCGACGCCGTCGACGAGGGCCGACGGCGGCACCGGCTTGTGGAAGTCGTTGGAGCTGCCGAGTCCGATGGCGCCGAGCGCGAGTTCCTCCGCGCCGCGGCGCGGCCGATCGGTCTCCGGATCCATGATCGCGTTGAGCACCAGGTTCACCATGCCGTCGCCGCCCGCCGCGACGATCGCCTCCGGCTTCGCGCCGTCGGCCGTTTCGATGTGGGTGAGCACCAGCTTCACCGCTTGGTCGGCATCGGCGGGCAGTTCGACGGTCATGCCGGGATGACGTTCCCGCAGGGCACGTTCCACCGGCTGCCAGCGTCGCAGGGCGGTCCCCGCGTTGGATTGCGGATTCAAGATGACGAGCATGACTTCTCCTCGTTGCCCAGCCACACGCGCAGCCGGGTCCAATCTCCCGTGGTGACCAGACCGGTCCGCGAACAGTCCTGCGGCACAGCGGTTTCCGCGACACCCAGCAGGAAGACCGGGATACCGATCCGGGCGGCGGGCGCGTCGTTGGCGGCGTCGTTGCCGATCATCACGCAGTCCCGCGCCGCGAGGCCGAGCCGGTCCAGCAGCTCGCTGTAGAACTCCACGCGCGGCTTCGACCGGCGCATGCTCTCCCCGCTGGTGATGAACTCGAAGACGCCGGGATCGTGGCCGCCCCAGCGCAATCGGGTGGTCGCGGTGCTCAGCGGCCAGAGCGGATTGGTGGCGACGATCTGCGGGACGCCCGCCTCGCGCAGCTCGCGCACCGTCGACACCGCCTCGGGCAGCGCCGGGAAACAGCGGCGCAGCCGGACGAAATCGTGCTCGGCCAGCCGCCGTAGCCGCTCGTCCACCCGCTCGCGTCCGATGTCCAGCCGATCCGCGAGCAGGTCGACCATGAATTCGGTATTGGTGCGGTCGGTTTCGTTGCGACGCACCTCCGGAAGGACACCGGAGAGCACCCGGAGGAACCGGTGCGGCGGCGTCAGGTCGCGGAAGGCCAGCGCCGCCGTGAGCGGCATCAGCGTCTTGAAGCCGCGCCTGCGCAGGCCGACCAAGGTGCCGTCCAGGTCCCACAGCACGGTGCGGTGTGCCCCGGTCATTCCTGACTGTCCAGCACGGCTTGCAGGTCGGCGCGGGTCAGCCCGAGTTCCGCGGCGTACTCGTCGACCCCGGGCCGGGCGGTGGCCGTCCGCAGGCCCGCGCGCTGCGCGAGCTCCGCACCGTAGGCCGCCCCGAGGTCGACGACCGTCTTGGCCAGCGCCGCGGGGAACAGCCAGCGGCCGAGATCGCGCTGGAACACCCGGGTCAGCCGGTAGGGGGCGGACACCCGCGCGCCGAGTGCCGCGAGCGCCTTGGGCTCGCGCAGCGAACTCATGCGCTCCGCCTCGTCGGCGGGCACCAGCAGCAGATCCGACCACAGCCGCCCGAAGCTGGCGCGCTTCTCGTGCGCCTGCGCCGTCATGTTGAATTCGGTGTAGGCCTTCTCGATCCGCGAGGTGTGCGTGGAGCGGCTGCGCAGCAGCGCGTGGATGTCGGCGGTCTTGCGCGCGGTGTCGTAGCGGGTGAAGCGGTTGATCCTCGGCCGCACCCGGTCGACGAGGGTGGCGAACGCCGGGTTCGGCACCAGCCGGTGGCTCAGTGAGAGCGCGTGGTACATCAGGCTTTCGGTGCCCGCCTTCGCGATCTCGCCCGCGAGCAGGTCGTAGTCGAGATCGGTGGCGTAACGGGCGAGGTTCCACAGATCGCCGAGTTCGCGCACGCCGGTCTTGTAGTACGGCAGGTGCACGCCGAGGTGGTGCAGGTTGTCCTCGTGCGCCATGGCCCAGGCGGGCACACCGTAGAAGTCGATGCGGCGCACCCGATCCCAGATGGCGGCGTAATCGATCGTGTACGGGGCCAGCGGCGTGATCAGTCCCCAGTGCGTGCCGACCACCAGCGCGCCGTCGCGCGAGACGAACGAGGGCAGATGGTGCGAGCGCTCGGACCGCATCTTCGGGGCCTTGCCGAGCAGCTCGGAGGTGGCGAAAAGCCCCAGCTCCCGGTAGATCTCGATGGCGGTGTCGACTTGATCCAGCTCGATCAGGATGTCCAGGTCGTTCATCCGCTTGTAGCGCGGGTCGCCGTAGATCTCGGTCGAGAAGAGCATCCCCTTGAGCACCACGCACCGCACGCCGCGTGCGTCGAAGCGGCGCAACAACTCCAGTGCCCCGGCCAGCCTGCGCTCGTTGACGGCGGCGATGTGGTCGGTGACGGCGGCGAACTCGGCGCGGATCGCGTCCGGCACGAGTTCGTAGAGTTCCTCGGCCTCCAACCTGCGCTGTACGAGCGGCACTGTCGCGTTGACCTTCGCCAGCGCGAAGAACTCGGCCCAATCGGTGACGTCGTGGGCCAGCTTGGCCATCTCGGCGCGCTCGTCGGCGCTCGGTGCGGCCAGTGCCGCGTGCACCAGTAGCCGTTCGACGGCGGTGCCGCCCGCGGCGATCTCGGTTCCGGTCATGCCGCACCCTCCTGTTCTGGATGAAAACCGAAGCTTCTGGCGACGGTCGAGATCTGTTCGAGCGCGAAGTCGAGCTGATCGCGAGTCAGGGTGGCCATCATCGAGACCCGCAACCGCTGCTGCTCCCTCGGCACCGCGGGGAATTCGACGCCGTTGACGAAGACGCCCGCCCGGTGCAGCGCGGCGACCACCTCGGCGACGGCCAGGCGCTGCGGCACCAGAATCGGGATGATCGCCGTCTGCGGATCCACCGCGAAACCCATCCGGCGCAATTCCCGCGCGAAATAGGCGGTGTTGTCGTGCAATTGGGCGACCCGCTCGGGATGGGCGTCGATGAAATCGATCGAGGCGAGCACCGCCGCGACCACCGCGGGCGACAGCGACGCCGAGAACATGTAGGAGCGTGCGAAGAAGCGCAGCGTGTCGACCAGGTCCTTGGACCCGGCGACAAAGCCGCCGGTGGTGGCGAACACCTTCGAGAAGGTGCCCATGTACAGCTCCACCGACCCGTCGCCGAGACCGAAGTGCTCGGCGGTGCCGTGGCCTTTCGCGCCGAGCACGCCGGTGCCGTGCGCGTCGTCGATGGCCAGCCAGGCGCCGAACGAATCGCACAGCGCGCGGATCTCCGGCAGCGGGGCGATGTCGCCGTCCATGGAGTAGACGCCCTCGACCGCGACCACGATGTTCGCGCCAGGATTGCGCCAGCGCACCTGCATCAGGCGGTGCCGCAGGTGGCGCAGATCGTTGTGCTGGAAGGCCATCGATCGGACGCGTCCCAGCTGGATGCCGTCGTAGAGGCTGGCGTGGCTCTGCTCGTCGTAGAGCAGGGTGTCGCCGTTGCGCAGCAGGCCGGTCACCCAGCCGACGTTCGCCGCGTAGCCGGAGGAGAACACCATCGCCGACTCGCAGCCCTTGGTCTCCGCCAGGCGCTCCTCCAGCCGCCGGTGCAGCGAGGTGGTGCCGTTGAGCAACGGCGGTCCACCGCATCCCACGCCGAACTCCCTGGTCGCGGCGACCGCGGCCTCGATGATCTCCGGCTCGCTGCCGAGCCCGAGATAGTTGTTGGAGCCGAGCATGATCAGTTCCCGGACCTCGCCGCCGTCCGGGTCGCGCACCTGGACGACCGGCCCGGCCGGGCCGGTGATCTCGCGCAGCACGAAACCGCTGCCCCTGGCGTTCGTGACGTACGGCCGGAATTCCTCGAAGCGCTGCTCGAAGGTGTGCGCCGCGGGGTCGAGATAGTGTTCGAGACTGAAGTTCTCGCCGTGACCGGCGGTCGTAGCGGTAGTAGTGGCGCCCATTTAGTTGTCCTCGTGCACGATGGTTGCGGTGCCCGCGCGTCCGTCGAGCACCAGGCGGTCTCCGGTCGCGACAAGGCGGGTGACGCCGGGAACGCCGACGACAGTGGGAATGCCGAGTTCGCGGCCGATGATGGCGGTGTGCGAGAGCACACTGCCCTTCTCGCTCACCAGGCCGCCCGCGGCGACCATGAGGAAGACCCAGCCGGGATCGGTGGTCGCGGCGACCAGGATCTGCCCGTCGATCTCCACTTCGGGATCCGGGGTGCCGAGCACCAGCGCGGGCGCCTCGACACGCCCCGGCGCGCAACCGATGCCGCGCAGCACGGTCTGCGCCGTCGCGTCGACTGCCGAAATCGAGGCGTCGAAGGCGGGGTCGTCGATGCTCGCCGCGGCGATGCCGGTGGTGACGATCCGGGTGGGGAGTTCGGTGCCGCGCCAGCGCTCGTGATCGCGTTTGCGGGTGGCGACGGTGCGGGCGGCGTCGGTGTCGACGGCGGTGCCGCGGGTCAGCGCCGCGATCTCCTCGTAGGTGAGCCAGAAGATGTCGCGCGGATCGTCGAGCAGGCCCGCGCCGTGCATCTGCTTGCCGAACTCCCGGAACACCCGCTTGACCAAGCCGAAGGAACGGCTGCGGCCCAATCGCATGTTCTCGCGCTGCTTCACGTGCTCGCGTGCGCGGCCCAGCGCGAGGCGGAAGGCGAGGCGCCGGGGGAAGCTGTCGCGGAACAGCGTGGCCGCGGTCCGCTCGGCTTCGCGGCGGATCGCCTTCTCGCGCGCCGCCATCTCGTCGATGTTCTGCCCGCCGCGCAGGTAGTTGCGCAACAACGGCACCAGACGCTCGGGGTGCTCGCCGAGCGGGTCGGTCTCGAGCTTGAGCTCGTCGACGGTGCGATCGCCGAACAGAGCGATATGGCGCAGGCAGGCCGCGCGGAAGGCGGTGAATTCGGGCTGTGCCAATGTCTTCCACACTGTCGGCGCGTCCAACGGGCCGGTGAACAGTTCGCGCAGGGCCGAGTCGTCGCGGATCGTCGCGGTCAACGCGAGCGCCGAGCGCACCGGGTCGACGCTGTCGACACCTTCCTCGCCGCAGAACAATTCGTTGCGCAGCGTGATCGCCTCGGTCTCGTCCAGCCCCTGGCGTTCCAGCAGCAGCCCGACGACGTGGAACAGCTGCTGGGCGAGGAAGTCGTTGAAGATCTGCACCGAGTACGCGGGCACCAGCTCGTGCAGGCAGCGCTCCATCCACCGCAGCAGCGCCTCCGGATCGCGTTCGCGCTCCGGCGTTTCGGGGTCGAGGCGGTAGTCGAGGTCCGCGGTGAAGGCGGCCAGTTCGGTGAAGAACGCCCGCAGCCTGCGCGGCAGCCGCAGCCAACCGGCACCGATGATCGCGAAGACCCGCACCCGCAGCGCGTACATCCGCAGCTGGGCGAGACCGCGTTTCGGTGTGGCGGGGCGTTGGTAGCGGTTCTCGATGTTGAGGGCGGCCTCCCAGCCCTCGATCGCGAACTCCATGCCGGGAATCTGCAGGAACAGCCGGTACCAGTTGCTGATGTTGTAGTAGATCCGCCCGTGCGCGGTGCCGACCAGATACGGGTACAGACTAGCCGCGTTGCGGTCCACGATCGCCCCGGTCGCGCCGAAATCCCGGTGGCAGGCGCGGAAGACCTGCTCGTAGGCGGCGCGCAGGATCGAGAACGTCAGCGGGCTGGACAGTCCCGGGTAGGACTCGGCGACATTGACGTTGTCGAAGATGGTCTCGCGGGCTCCCGTCGCGGTGACCGGGCGGGCCTGCAACAGGAACAGCGTGCCGTCCGCGTCATAGGCCCACTCGACGTCCTGTGGCGCGCCGAAGGTTTCGGCGAGCGCGGCGGCGGTACGGGTGAGCTGAAGAATCCGTTCGTCGGTCAGCGCGGGATCGGCACTGCCGCCGGCGATTTCCGCCACGGCGGTGCCGGAACCGGCTTCGGCGACGACCCGGCTCCGCTTGTCGACGACGTTGCGGGAAACGATGGCGCCCGAAGCGTTGTCGACGAAGTAGGTGTCGCACTCCACCGTGCCCGCCACCACGCCTTCGCCGAGACCCAACGCCGCCGAGACCACCGATTCGGACGGGTCACCGGTCTGCGGATTGCAGCTGAAGACCACGCCGGCGACCGCGCTGTCCACGAGCACCTGAACCAGGACCGCGCACTCGACGCCGCCGTTGTCGAGGCCGCGATGCGCCCGATAGAAGAGCGAACGCTCCGAATAGGCCGAAGCGAGCACCTCCAGCAGGGCGTGGGCCACCCCGTCCGGCGCCACATTGAGGATGGTATCGAGCTGCCCGGCGAAGGAATCCGTAGCGGAGTCCTCGCCGCTGACCGAGGAACGGACCGCGAGCCGCACGTCGGCGGACCACTCCGCGACCGCGGCGTCGAGTTCGGCCGCCGTCTGGGCGGGCAGCGCGAGGCCGAGGATGAGGCCGCGGATCGCCGCCGACACCGACCGCAGCGACGCCGGGTCGGTGTGGTCCAGGGTCTCCAGCAGTTGGGCGATGCCCTCGGTGACGGGTGCGAGGATCTCCGCGCACGCCTCGGTGGTCACCACCGCGAACGGCGGCACCCGGTGACCGGCCGCCAGCAGGCGGCCGAGGTTCGCGGCCTTGGCCCCGAAACGCGCGGTGTGCTCCGGCGCCGCGTCCGGCCGGGCGGCCAGCGTCGCGGCGGGCACCACCGCGCCGGTGTTCGTCGGTTTCATAGGTATGTGCCTCTGCGTATCGAAAGGGCAAGGGGGCGTGCGCTCATCGGGCCGGCTCCGCCATGCTGTCGGTGGTCGCGGCCACCGGTTCGCGCCGCGTCAGTCGCACCAGCACCGGATCGGGGGTGTTGGAGATCTCCGGGTTCTCCCGCACCCGCAGACCGTTGACCAGTTCGATGTCGTACCGCGCCAGCAACATCGCCAGACCGACGCGCAGCTCGGTCAGCGCCATGTGCTGGCCGACGCACAGGTGCGCGCCCCACCCGAACGGGAAGTAGCTGAACGACGAACGAGCCCGGTTGCGCTCCTTGGTGAATCGGTCCGGGTCGAAGGTCAACGGGGAGTCCCAGAAGTCCGGGAATCGGTGGTTGACGAACGGGCTGATCACCACGATCGCGCCCGGTTCCACATCGAAGCTGTCGAAGCTGTCGGCCTCGAGAGCGGTGCGGCTGAACGCCCACGCCGGTGGGTGCAGCCGCATCGACTCGTCGATGGCCCGGCCGGTCAGTTCCAGCGCGGGCAACGCGCCCGCGACGTCTCCGGTCCCGAGGGCCGCGTCGACCTCGGCCCGAACCCGTTCCAGCACAGCGGGATTGCGGCACAGCTCGTAGATGGTCCAGGCCAGTGCGCCGCCGGTGGTCTCGTGCCCGGCGAGCAGGAAGGTCAGGACCTCGTGCCGCAGCTGTTCGTCGTCCATCGCGTGGCCCGCGTCGTCGCGAGCCACGAGCAGGCGGCTGAGCAGCGAATCGGCCGCGCCGGACGCGGCGGCGCGGTGTCCCTGGACGACGTCGTCGACGACCCGGTGCAAGCGGTTCAGCACGCCTTGGAAGCGCCGGTTGGCCGGGGTGGGCACGTTCGGCGGGATCTGGATCGGCGCGGCCATGTGCCGCATCACCCAGGAGACGCCCTCGCGCACGTCGTCCTCGATCTGCGGCAGCACACCGTCGATGTCGGCGCCCATGGTCGCGCGGCACACCACATCCGCCGCGAAACCCATCACCTCGGGCACCAGATCGAACGCCGCGCCGTCGGCGGCGCGCTTGTCCAGCCGGTCCAGCATCCGCTGCCCGCACGCGATCATCAGCGGGATCTCGGTGTCGACGTGCCTGCGCGCGAATGCCGGTTTGATCAACGCGCGCTGGCGTTTCCAGAGTTCGCCGCCGCTGGTCAGCAGGCCAGGGCCGAGCAGATAGTTCAGGCTCTGGTAACTGATGCCCTTGGCGTACTTGGCCGCGTTGGTCACCAGCACCTGGTTGATGTGGTCGGGATTCACCAGCAGGTGCAGTTGCTGATGGACCAGCCGCAGCCGGACGCTGCCGCCGTGCGCGACGGCCTGCTCGTAGAACAGCGTGAGCGGGTCGGCGCGGTAGTCGAGGTAGGCGCCGAGCGGATGCCGCAGCGCGGGACCGGCGAGCGCACGAGCCGTCATACCGCACCTCCCGCGTCGACGAGTTCCGGCGCGGGTCGCTCGACGAACAGGCGACGTACTTCGGCGCGCTGCACCTTCCCGCTGGTGGTCTTGGGAATGCTGCGCGGCGCCACCACATGGACATCGGCGGCCAGCACGCCGGTGCGTTTGCTCACCGCGACCCGCACCGCGCGCCGCAGCGCCTCGTGTTCGTCTGTGGCGACGGCGGTTTCGACCACGAGGTGCAGTTCCTCCGACAGGCCAGCGGCATCCGCGTGGCCGACCGCCGCGACTCCGCCGAGCCGCACGCCGTCCACCTGTTCGGCCGCGATCTCGAAATCGGTCGGGAGGTAGTTCGCGCCGCGGATGATGATCAGGTCCTTCTGCCTGCCGGTGATGCGCAGCCTGCCCGCCCGCAGATAGCCGATATCGCCGGTGTCCCACCAGCCGTCGGACAGCGCCGAGGCCGTCGCCTCGGGGAGCCGGAAGTAGCCGACGGTCGTCGACGGACCGCGGAACTGAATGCTCCCGACCGTATCCTCCCCGCAGGGTACGCCGTCGCCGTCGACGATCCGGACCTCGGTGCCGAGCACCGGCGCGCCGCAGTCCACGATCTGCAACTCGTCGGGATCGCCCGCCGAAACATCCAGTGCCACACCGTCTCCGGTCAGCCCTCGCCGGGAGACCGAGTCGTAGGCGACCGGCGCGTGCGGGCGCGCTACGGTCACGGCCAGCGAGGCTTCCGCCATGCCGTAGCAGGGCACCAGGGCGTCCGACGGCAGTCCCCACGCGCCGAAACGATCGACGAAGCGCTGCACGGTGGGCGGGTGGATCGGCTCCGCGCCGCAGAACAGGAAACGCCAGCTCGACAGGTCCACCCCGGCCAGTTCGGCGTCGGTGACCCGCGCCGCCGCGTAGCCGTAGGCGAAGTTCGGTGCGGCGGTGAATGTTCCGCGGTACTTGCTCACCGCGCGCAGCCAGTCGCCCGGGCTGCGCAGGAACCGGCTCGGCGGCATGAGCACCGCGTCGATGCCGCGGAACATGGGGGTGAGGAAGCCGCCGATCAGTCCCATGTCGTGGTGCAGCGGCAGCCAGCCGACCCAGGTGTCGCCCGGTCCCATCGCCGCGGCCAGCGCGATCTGCTCGCAGTTCGCGGCCAGATTGGCGTGGGTGATCTGCACCCCCTTCGGCGTCCCGGTGGAGCCCGAGGTGGCCTGGATGAACGCCAGGTCGCCGGGGTCGGGGAGACGTGGCGGCAGCGCGGGCGCGTCCGGATCGCCCGCGCGCCGGTGCAGCGCCGCGCCGTCGAGGCCGGTCAGCCCCGACGGGAGTTCCGCCGCCGCAAGCACGGTCGCGGTGGCGACGACCACCTTCGGCTCGAGGTAGCCGATCAGCCGGTGGAACTTCTCGTAGAACAGCTCCGCCGAACCGAATCCGCCCGGCGTCGCCACCGCCGTCGGCACGGCACCGAGCAGCAGCGCGCCGAAGAACGCGGTGACGAACTCGGGGGAGGTGGGCAGCGACAGCACCACCCGATCGCCGGGGCGTACCCCGGCGTCGGACAGCGCGGCCGCGGCGCGTCCAGCCGCCAGCGCGAGATCATCGTGCCGCCAGGAGAATTCGCCGTCCGTGCCGCGTTCCGGCACGAAGATCGTGGACGGGCCGTCGGTTCCGCGTTCGGCGTTCGCGAGCAGCGCGTGCACGAGGCTCGGATGCCGCGGCGCCAGGCGCGCGTTCACGACTCGCCCCGCACGTACTCGACGATCTCGGCGACCGTATTCAACTGTGCCGCCACGTCTTCGGGGATCTCGATGGCGAACGCCTGTTCCAGCTGAATGGTCAGCTCGATGGCGGTCGGCGAGTCGAGCCCGTAGTCGATCAGCTGCGTGCCCGTGTCGATGTCGTCGGCCGCGACCCACAGCACCTCACCGACGATGACGCGGACGCGCGCCTCGATCTCGGCGGTGGAACGGGTTTGTGCACTCATCCGAAAAGTTTTCCTTCCGTGACGCAGGCGCGGACGGACTCGTCCAGATCGACGCCGTCGCCGGTGTCGATGCGATGGAAGCCGACCTCCGGGTAGGCGGCGGCCAGGGTGTCGCGCACCCGCAGGTAGCCGTCGCGCAGGGCGGCGAGGCGCTCCGCGGTCTCGTGCGCCTCCGTCGGGCCGTCGCCGGATCGTTCAGCACAACGGGCCGCCGCCTGCGCGGGCGGGACGTCGAGCCACAGCACGGCGTCGGGCAGCGTGGTGCGGAAGCGGGCGGCGAAACCCGCGACCGAGCTGGTGATGTCGCGGCCGACCAAGTCGGCGATCTCGGAGAGCAGCAGCCAGATGTCGGGTGCGCTGCCGAGCCGGGTGGACTCGGAGCGCTGCCAGGCCAGAATGTCGTCGAAGGTGCCCGGCCGGTGCCGTTCGAGCACCTCGGCGATCTCGGCCTCGCGATCGTGGCCGTTCCACTCCGGGCGCGCGAGCGCCACGTAGAGCGGGCCGTAGACCAGCAGCTCGATCAGTGGATGCCGTTCGAAGACAAGGACATCCGGCGCCCAGGTGTCGAGGAAGTGCCGCTCCACCGGACCGAACAGAGTCATCTGCAGGTACATGGCGGTGGCTTTCATCTCCAGGCTGGAGATCTCGTCACAGCCGACGCTGAATGCCCTGAGCTGCTTGGACAGATCGGTGAGCGGAACGTCGCGGGTGTTGTGGAAGTCCGGGCAGGTCATGGAGGCGAACGAGACGTGATCCCCGGCCGGGGCCAGCTCGCGCAACCGCGCCATGACCGAGGACTTGCCCGCGCCGTCGATGCCGACGATGGCGACGCGGCGGGTCATCGGTCGTCCTCCCGCAGCTGGGCCAGCACGGCCTTGGTGATCTCGGCGGGCGCGGCGGTGCCGTCCAAGCGCACCCAGCCCAGCTCCTCGGACAGCGATTCCAGCGCCTCGTGGCTGCGCTGCTGGAAGTCCAGGAACGCCTTCTCGTCGCCGTAACCGCTCTCGTAATCGCTGCGCAACTGCTTGCGCCCCAACGCGTCCTGCGGGCTCACCGTCAGATAGAAGGTGCGGTCGGGCTCCGGGAAACCCGCCGTGAGCTGACGCAACACCGCGGGATCACCGCCGTGCGCGACCTCGGTGGCGTAGTACTTGTACCAGTAGGCGTTGGCCAGCACGATGTCCACGCCGCGCGCGGCGGCCAGATCGAAGGACAGCTGCATGGCGTGGAACAGGAAGTGCGCGCGGCTCAACGGCGTGAGCAGCTTCAGGTAGCCGTAGATCTCGGACGGGCTCTGCCACGGCAGCTTCGAGGAGACCTTCGGATCCAGGAAGGCGTCCCAGATCGTGACCGCGGCGACGCTCTGTCCCTGGGCCTCGAACTCGGCGGCGATCCGCGCCACCTGCGTGGTCTTGCCCGACCCGTCGCCCCCCGCGATGCAGATCAGGCGTTTGCGTGCGGTCAGTGGTTCATCCCTTCTAGGCGCCGGGCGCGGGGGCGCCGGGCGGAGTGGTTCTTCGGAGGGGGTGGTCGACGTTGCCGCGGCTGCGGATCGGTCGAATTCGGCTGTGCCGCTGGCATTTTCGGCGCTCGCGGTTGCCGGGGCGACCGTCCCGCCACTTTCGCCCGCACCAGTATCCGTCGCCGCGTCGAGCACGCTGATCACGCCCGCGCTGCCGTCGACCCGGATGCGCTGACCCGACCGCACCGCGCTCGTCGCGCCCGCGACGTTCAGCACCGCCGGAATCCCGTATTCGCGCCCGATGACGGCGGCGTGCGAGAGCATGCCGCCCACCTCGGTGACGACGGCCGCCACCAGGCCGAGCGCCGGGGTCCAGCCCGGATCGGTGAAGCGGGTGACCAGAATGTCGCCCTCGCGCAGCTGATCGATGTCGGCCAGCGAGGTGATCACCCTCGCGGTGCCCTCGGCGACGCCGGGGCTGCAACCGAGCCCGGTCAGGTCGCCGTCGCCGATCTCGCGGACCGCCCCGACGGTGACCCCGCCGCCGAGTTCGTGCGGCGGCGTCAGATCCCGGTATCCCGCGTACATCGCACGGCGGTAGGCGATTCGGGGCGCGAGCTCGTCGATGTCCACGCGGCCCGCGACCAGATCGCTCAACTCGTGGATGCTCAGCTGGAACGCGTCGTCGGCGTGTTCGAGCGTGCCCGCCGCGGCCAGCCGGACGCCCGCTTCCACCACGTAGGCCCGCACGATCGCGTAGCACTGCGAGGAGAACTCGCGCATCCGTTCGCGCGCGACCAGATAGCGCCGGATCCGGTCGACGTGCTTGTCGATCGCCTTGGCGTACTTCACCCGGGTCAGCGGCTTGGACCGCACCCTGGTCCGCAGTGCGGCGAGCTCGGCCTCGTAGCGTTTGCGCTGCTCCACCTGTGTCACGTCGGGATCCGCGGGCGCGGTGCCGTGCTGGAGCATGACCGCGATCATCGAGCGCACCCGGTCGGGCGCCTCGGACCAGCGCGGGCAGGTCAGATCAAGCTCGGCGTCGGCGTGGAAGCCCTGCTCGGCGACGAATTCGGCGAGCGCCGTGTCCCACGCGGCGCTGTCGAGCCCGTGTTCGGTTGCCACGCGGTGCAATTCGACGATGCCGCGCTGCAACTGCATGTGGCTGATCTCGGCCAGTCCGCCCATCAGGTCGATGGCCGAGGTCGATCCCTGCGTGGCGGCGTCGACCTTGTCGAGCAGCTGCTTGAAGTCGGTCTGCACGCTCGAGTTGTTGTAGATGGTGGTGAAGTAGGTGCGTTCGGTGCCGGCGTGGAAGGTCAGCAGGCAGTCGGTCAGGTCGGCGGCGAAGGTGGCCTCGTCGGTCTGCGCCAGGCCGGCGACCCGTTCCCGCCAGAGCGCGTGTTTCGCGGGCCATTCCGCCGCGAAGGCGTCCACCGCGGCCAGCTGGTCGCGATAGCTCTGCTGGACGGCCAGCGCCGCCGGCAGCGCCTTGGCGATGGTCTTGGCATTGCTCGGGGTGCGGTGCGGACCCTCGGGCCCGTATTCGTTGAGCACGCCGAGGTCGTCGTCGAAGTGCTGCTCATCGAAGCCGGGGATCTTGAAGAAGCAGTTCTTCACCGCGCTGACATTCCAGTAGGCGCGGCCGTAGTACATGGCCATCCAGTCCCGTTCCACACCGGGGTCGGCGAGCTTCAGCCGCTCGAAGAACCGCTGCATCGAATGCTGGAAGGCGTTGTCGTACAACGAGAACATCATCGGTGTGCAGACACGCGCCGAGACACCGCCGTCGCGCAAATCCGCGTCGGAGAACTGGTCGATGTCGGTGCGCCAGGTGATCGCTGTGATGGCCCTGGCCTGGAGCAGCCACAGCTTGCCCGCACCGTCGATCGCCCACTCGATGTCCTGCGGACGGTGCCGGTGCGCCTGCACGGCCAGCATCAGCGCGGCGAGTCCCGTGGTGTCGGTCGGCGCGAGTTCCACGTCCTCACCGCCCGCGTCCCGCTCGACGACGGTGCCGTCGAACAGCCGCAGCGTGTACCGGGTCGGCGTCAGCTGGCCCGAGACCAGTCGTTCGCCGAGACCCACGCAGCATTCGACGACCGCGTGTTCCTCGATGCCGGTGAGCGCGTCGATGCTGAAACCCACACCGGCGTAGCGCGCGTCGACCATTCGCTGCACCAGCACCGCCACGGTGGCTTTCGCCTCGGTGTAGCCGTGCTTGGCGAGGTAGGTGCGCACCCGGTCGTTGTGGACCGAGGCGCGGCACTGCCCGATGTAGTCGCGCAGCGCCGAGATGTCGGTGATGTCCAGGTAGGACTCGTACTGCCCGGCGAAGCTGGCATCGTCGAGGTCTTCGAGCACGCCGCTGGAACGCGCGGCGACCGGGAATCCGCCCAGCGCCTGCACCCAGCGGGTGAGGTCGTCGTCGCCGATCGCGTCGAGGTCGAGTTCGGCGGGCACCACGAATCCCGGCGGCACCTCGAAGCCCGCGACGATCAGGTCGTGCAGGGTGGCGGCCTTGCCGCCGGCTCGTTCGGGGACGAAATCCGCCGCGCCGAGGAACATCGGCGCAAGTGTCGGGTTGTCGGACACGGTGGAAGCTCCTGTCGGAAGCAGAACCGGGCGCACCTCGTGGCGAGCCGCCAGTTCGCGCGCGGCGTGCACGCCCGTGGCGGTGAGCCCGCCGTACGAGGGGCTCGCGGTGTCGGGCTCGAAGCCGAGCAGCACCGTCTCGGCCATGCAGGCGTAGACGATGCCCGGGGGCAGTCCGGTTTCGGGGAAGGGAGGTGTCTGGCCGAGCGGCAGCGCCATGCGACCGCCGGAGACCAGGGTGATGTTCGGGCGCTCGGCGACGGTGGGATCCACGTCGCCGGGGACCGCCAGATCGCACACCAGCACCGGATGGTCCGCCGCCAGCAGGTCCGCGGTGACGAGCGGCGTCGCGGAATTGGTCGCGGTGAGCACGACGTCGCAGTCCCGCAGCGCGGCGAGGTCCTCGCTGACCTCGACCGCGCCCGCGCCGAGCTGGTCCGCCACGCGGCGCAGTCGGCTCGCGGAGCCGGGACGCCCCACCAACGTGATCGAATCGGCGTGCGGGGCAAGCAGTTCCGCCATGACCGCGCCGATATTGCCCAGCGCGCCGAGGATGCCGACGTGCCGTCGCCCGGGACCGAGCCGGGCCAGTTCACCGCGCACCACCTCGTAGGCGGAGGCGGCGGTGAGCGAATTGCCGGAGGTCACCGTGACGGAGTCCTCCACCACGTCGCGGGAGGCGTTGGTCACGATGGAGGTGTAGCCGCCGAGACCGATCACCGTGGCGCCCAGCGCGATCGCCTGTTCGACGGCGTCGAGCACCAGATCGCGCAGCCAGGCCCGGTGCCCGGCGCGCTGGCATTCGATGATCTGTTCCGCGGAGATCGGCACCGCGATCAGGCAGACCTCGACCGTGGCGCCGGTGGGCGAGGTGACGAGTTGCCTGGTCAGCTCGAAGGGCTCGGCGACACCGCGCAGTCGCTCGAAGAGCGCGGCGAACTGCGCGTCCGACCACTCGGCGAGCTCCGGTGCGAATCGGCGCAGATCGGCCGCCTCGGGCAGGTTGGCGAGGAAGGCCACCCGATTGGGTGCGCCGAAATCCCGCGCCACCACGGCGGTGTGCCGATCGGTGAGTGGTTTGCTGTCCGGCACTTGCCAATTCGTGGTGACCGGTGCCGCGAGGTGGGCGAGCAGCGTGGCCATGTCGCCGCGCTGCAGCACGGCCGCGAGTTCGTCGAGCGCGGACTCCAACCGGGCCAGATCCGCTTCGGCGAGGAACGCCGAAGGCTGGATGCGCAGCGTGGTCGGCGCGGACAGCGTCGGCAGCATCCGAATGCGGTGGGTGTGCAGCAGATAGCCCGCGACCACGTAGCCGAACATGTCGGGTTCGCAGATCTCCCGCAGCAGGGCCGATTCCGTCGCGGGCGGGACGAGTTCGATGCCCTGGAGGAGCCCGCGCCCGCGCACGCCCGCCAGCACCCGCGGCCAGCGGCGCGCCACCGCCTCCAAGCGGGACCGCAGCCGCACACCGGTATCGGAGATGCGGATCTGGTTGTCGCGCAACAGGTCCAACGCGGCTTCGGCGACCGCGCAGGACAGGTCGTCGTCGGCGAAGGTCGAGGTGTGGTACCTGCCGAAGTCCGAGACCGACCCCCCGCGCTCGACCAGTAGCGCCGAGATCTTCACCAGTCCGCCGCCCAGCGATTTGGACAGCAGGTAGTAGTCCGCGGCGACCCCCGACGGCGCCGAGGCCAAGAAGGTGCCCGTGCGGCCCATGCCGGATTGGATCTCGTCGAAAACCAGCGCGGCCGTGTGCCGGTCGGCGAGTTCGCGCAGCGCGCGCAGCGTCGCGACAGGTACCTCGCGCACCCCGCCTTCGCCCTGGATGGGCTCGGCGAAGACCGCGGCGATGGGCGAGAGGGAGGTCCGGGACAGTACCGGGCGTCCGGCGGCGTCCACGCTGATCCGGTCGATCGGTCGCAGCTCGTCCGCGAAGGCCGCCGCTATTTCGTCCGGCGCCCAGGTGTCGAGCTTGCGCCGTTCGGGGCCGGGCACCACCAGGTCCGCGGGCGTGTCGGCCTGCTCGGTGAGCGCGAAAGCGCCCGCCGTCTTGCCGTGGAAGGCGTTGGCCAGCGAGACGTACACCGGACCGCGCCGCGCGACTTCCTCGACCACACGCAGTGAGTCTTCGAGAACCGCTGCGGCCGAGCGTGTTTCCTCTTGTTCCGGATCGGAAGTGCGTCCTTGGAGCGGACGTACCGCGTGCAGTCCGTCGCGACGCAGCCGACGCAGCGTCCGTCGCAGTTCGGTGCGCAACTCGGCGAGGCGGCGGTTGTGCGCGACCGCGGCGTGCCGGACGGCGGCCTCGACCGCGTCGGCGCCGGTGGACCCGAAGGTGACGACGTACTCGCCCCCGGTGCTCGCCCCGACCAGGTCCGAAAGCCGATGGGCCAGCCGGGCGGCGCCGGGACGGACACTGCCCTGCGAGACGAACGGCGTGTGCTGGTTCAGCCGCGCCGTGGCAACCCGCACCAGTGCCGGATGGTTGTGCCCGAACAGTGCCGCGCCGAAGCCGCCGACCAGATCGAGCACGCGCGCACCGTCCGCTCGGATCAGATGGTCGCCCTCGGCTCCGGCGTACACCACGTCCAGGTGGCAGGCGCGCAGCAAGCGTGCCAGCCCGGGCCGGTTGTGCCGCGCGAAGTCGTCGAACAGTTGCTGCGCCGCGGCGTCCGAGCCGGACGCCGCGGCATCATGGTCTTGCGCTCTCGGGGCCATGCCGTTACGCACCGACCCCGCTGCGATGTGCGGTCTTGGTCGTCACGCACTCGATCACGTCACGCGCGGTATGCAATGCGGAGGCCTCCTCGTCGGAGATCTCCACGCCGAAGACGCGCTCGAGTTCGATGATGATCTCGGCCGATCGAACCGAGTCCAAGCCATAATCCAGCAACGGTGTGTCGAGATCGATGTCGCGCACCTGCAAACCGGCGCGAAACAGCTCTCGCACGCGCTCGGACACGTCTCCGTGCGCGCTCATATCCAGCCCCCCGTCGCGCTCGGGTCTTCCCCGTACCCGAGCGGCACGACTACCGCCGCAGTGCTCGACCGTGGTGGCCAGAGCTTGACTTCTCCCTGGTCAGCGTAGGTTTCGGCGACTGCCGAAACCTCGAAAACTTGCCTTCCGCTATCGACAACCAAGACTGTTATGCCTCATATCTCGTCACTGTGCACAACTGTCACCGATCACAGTCGCGCTTTCGACCAATCTGTACACCGGTACTCAGCGCGCTGCAATGTGAAAAGCGGTGTCCCGCAGCGGCTCTGGCCGACGAGCAATCGAGTGGCTAATCAGCGTGTTCGCAGTGTGTGAAACGTGTTGTAACCCATAAGAAATGGGGTATGACGGCGCGTCGTGGCGAACCGTGGAAGCTGCGAGTGCGAGTTACGGGTATGCGTCCGAATCGGCAGCGGTAGACCGCCGGTCGGTAGCTCACGGGAAAGTTCGCTGTTCACGATCGGTTCACCGAACGGACGGGTGAAAATTGAAACCAACCTATCGGTACTTTCCAATTGAATTGGGCGGTACCACATCTCATTGCCGAATCCCACTCGATTCACGACGTTTTTACTCGACGCCGCATGTGCGGCGCGCTATTGCGGAGCTCGGCAAACCTTCATCAGCGATGGAAAATGTGACCGCTTTCATTACCGTCTGGTAGCAGAAACGTCTGTAATGGGTGTCACAACTCGTACGGTTTGTTCGGAAATCCGCCGAAATCGTGGAATCGGTTTGTCGTCCCCGCTTCGACAATCGCATGCCGGGCCCGCGCAGAACATCGGGCGCGGTCGCTTCGGCCGGGTATTCCGGCGATCGCGTCATGATCGCGCGAGCGCGGGGGAGTGGGGCGCAGGGGCGGCGTGCGGCCGATCGGTGTGCACCGCGGTGTGCAGACGGTGGACGAACGAAGCGGGGTCGTCGGCCTGAAAGACATTGCGGCCGAACGCCAAACCCGCGACACCGCTGGACAGGATGCGTTCCGCGTGCGCGACCGCCATGTCGGTGCGCTGCGCGGGTCCGCCCGCCACGACCACGGGGATGTCGACCGAGGCCACGACCTCGGACATGCTCGCCGGGTCGCCGGTGTAGGGCACCTTCACGATGTCGGCGCCTAGTTCGGCCGCGACCGCGGCGGCGTGACAGACCAGCTCCGGATCGGTGGGGTTCGCGACGCGCGGACCGCGCGGATAGACCATCGCGAACAGCGGAACGCTCCAGCGGTCGCACGCCCGCGCGACCTGCGCGACGTCTTCCAGCTGCTGGAACTCGGTGCGTGAGCCCAGGTTGACGTGCACGCTGACAGCGTCGGCGCCCAGCCGCAACGCCTCCTCGACGCCGGTGACGATGACCTTGTCATCGGGATCGGCGCCCCAGCGAGCACTGGCCGACAGGTGGACGATGAGAGCGAGGTCGTCGAAGACCGCCGGGTCGACGTGATCGAGCGCGCCCTTGTGCAGCACGGTGGCGTCCGCGCCGCCGACGCGCAGTGCGTGGAGCACCTCGCGCAGGCGGTGCGCACGCAACAGCGCGCCTTCGCCGACAGTGTGATCGAGCGGGACGATCAGCAGCTTCGAATCGCCGTAGCGATGTAGGTTTTCGGTTCGATCGTGTCTTGCGAACGTCTTGGTCACGCGTGCCTCCCTTGTCGTATCCCCCTGCGCCGCAGACGCGGACCGGTCGTCTCCCATCCCGCGTGACGCATGAGCCCGACTGCACCGCCGTGCGAGGCGTCGTGTCGGGAGCGCGGAAGCTGTTGACCTACTGGAGGTTTCAGAGAAAACTATGCCGCCACCGCCGAGCGCGCGACCCGGCGCGAGGGTGATCTCGCGCACGAAGCGAGGCCGCCACCCCGCTCCACCCCCGATTCGCGCGAATTGTCCCCTGTCCGCGTTGGGGTGCGCCCGGCGCACGTGGAATTCGTCGCGAATCACAATATTTCCCCGGAAATTTAGTTTCCGAGGACGGAATAGTGGTGTCGGAGGTGAACGCCGCGGTCGGAAATCGGTGTCGGTACACAATTCGGTTCGGGTGCCGCTTCGGCTATCGCGGCGGGCTCGCCATGCCCTTTCCTCTGCGAGCCCCTGACCGCCTGGATTTCGGAGCGCGCGTCGCCCGGCTATTCCGAGGCGCGGTCCAGCGAACCCGGGAACCAGCGGTGGATTCGAGCGGCGGCTGCCTCGGCCTTCTCGCGGGCGAGTGCCACCGAGGGCGCGGTGAAGGGCGCGCGCGGCGCCGGACCGGACAGGAAATCGGCGTCGACCTTGCCGACCAACCCGTCTCCGAATTCGATATGGCACGCGCCTCGGCCGCGGTACCGGTCGGTCGCGTCCGATCCGCGCAGTTTCGCCGCGATGCCCGCGGCGACCGTGCGGGCGGCATCCTCGGCGAAGACCCCGGCCCGCGGCACCGGCGCGTCGGCGCAGTCGCCGAGTGCGTAGACGTTCGGATACGGCGTTTCGAGGGTGGCCGGATCGACCGCCACCCAGCCGTCCGTGCCGCCGACGGTCAACCCCGACGCTTCGACGACGGCGGGCACGCAGTGTGCCGGGATGCCGATGAAAAGGTCGTAGGCGATATCGCCCGCACGGGTGAGCGCGACGTGACGATCCGGATCCAGGCCGTGGACCAGCTGCCCGGGCGTGTACTCGATCCCGCGCCGGGTCAGCGCCTCGACGAGCGCGGCGGAGGTGTCCGCTGACACCGGGATCGGCGAATCCATCGGACTGATCATCCGGATGCGCGTGTTGCCGCCGAGACCGCGCCGCGCGAGCTTCTCGTGCAACAGCATCGCGCCCTCGTACGGCGCGGGCGGGCACTTGAAGGGAACACGAAGTATCGCCATGACGACGGAGCCGCCGTCGAAGCTGTCGAGCCGGTCGCGCAGCCTGGCGGCGCCCTCGATCGAGTAGTACTCGTAGCCGTCTTCGACGAAGCCCGGGGTCGCGGCCGGGTCGTAGTCGGCGCCGAGCGCGACGACGAGGATGTCCGGCTCGTACTCGGACCGATCGGTGACCACGCGGCGGGTCCTCGGATCGATCTCGGTGACTTCCTCACGCCGGAATTCGACACCTGGATGCGCGAGGTCGGCATAGGGAACCCGAACGGCCTCCGGCGCTACATCCCGGAACAGGATCTCCAGCTTGGCGAAGCCGAAGGTGAACGAGTCGTTCCGGTCGACAAGAACGACCCGGACCTCCTCGGCCAGCGAACGCGACAGGAGCGTGGCCAGCTCCAACCCCCCGAACCCGGCGCCGAGAATGAGCACGGTTCGCATACGCCCATTCTCCACCCGTTAGCCCCTCGTTCGCTGGCATTCCGAGTTCTCCGCCCGCACCTCGAACATCCCCCTCCCCGAGAACCGGCCTGTTCCCAGCGCCGCCTTCCGGCATGCCACGGCCCTGGGCAGCGCGAACTCGGAGTTCTCGTCGATGTGGTGATAGCCGTCGGGCCTGAACGTGATTCCTCAGACGAATTGGGCGAATCGGACAGTCGTCCGCCGCGGTGGGCACCGGCGCGGGTCCGACCCGCTCGGACGCGCTGTTCGCCGCCTACACCAGCCTCGCCGAGTACTACCCGCCTGCGCTGCTTGCCCATGTCGGTTCCGCGGACAAGTCGGGGGCGGAGATCAGCGAGGTGCTCTGCACCTCCAACGCGTACTGACTTCGGTCGGCTTCGCCGACGCGCGCGAGAACCATAGGCTGACACCGTGATTCGAGCGCTGTTCCTCGTTCCTTTGCTGTGTTGGCCGATCGCTGCGGCGACGCCACGCATTCGGGTTCGGGTGGGAGTCGTTCTGGGAGCGATCGCCGTTGCCGAGATGCTGGTGAGCTTGGGATGGGTGCTGCGCAGCGGGACGATGACGGTGATGGTCTTGTTGGTGGTGCTGAATTGCGTTGCCGTGGTGTGGGGTCTGATGTCGGATCGCGCGCAGGACGCGGAAAACCCGGCGGTGCGCCGTATCGGGCGGAAGCTGGTGATCTGGTACTGCGTTCTCAGCGTGCTGGGCGCCCTCGCCGTGGTCGGGGTCATGAAAGGGCAACGGGCCTCGGTTCCGCCCAGTGACGCGCTGCTGCCGCTGCCCGAGGGATTGGTCTTGCTGGAGAACCAGGACCGGGGTTGCGGCGGGAATTCGTCGACGATCTGTCTGCGCGCCTTCGAGATCGGGTCATCCGGGAATGTGTCCGCCGAGGACGTCAGCGACCGTATTCGTCGCCATCTCGAGAGCGCGCACGATTGGTCCTTGTACCGAGGTCGCGGCGGCGACTGGTCCGGATGCCGGGACGAGGGCTGGGTTCTGGACCGAAACAACCGGTGTGTGAGCGTATTCGACCGTTCCGGCCACACCGTCGTCTGGTTCGAGAGCGTCGCCTACAACTGATGTCGCGGCCCCGGTGCGCTGGCCGCGACGCCCGATGGCCGATCTCGCTCGACGGCGAAACCGGCCGATTCCGTTCGCGTTTCAGGACAATTTGCCGTCGTAATCGGGAAGTTTGAAGGTCCGCTCGGCATGCCCGCCCGCGAGATCCGACGCGCTGTTGCCGATATTGGCGACGATGGTGTAGCCGTCGCCTTCGATGTCGATGCGGGCGTTGGTCTTGTATTGCTCGAGACCGGCCGAGCCCGCGGACAGGGTGGTGAGGGGACTGCCGTAGAGCCCGTCCACCGGGTAGCCGACGGCGGTCAGGTTGGTCTGGGTGTAGAGGTTCGTCAGCGCGGGGCGGCCGGTGACGAAAATGACTGCCGCGCCTTGTGATTTGGCCCATTTGGCGAGTTGGAGGACGGGCGCCATCGCGGGTGTGACGGGGCCGGGGTTGTACTGCGTTTCCAGCGAGGTGTTGTCGATGTCGAGGACGATGGCCGGTCGCGTGGCGCCGGGCAGTCGTCCGGCCAAGTAGTCCTGAGCCTGGGCGGCGACCGTCTGCACCTCCGTGATCCACTGCGAGTACGGGGGAAGCCCACCGCCACCGGAGAGCGAGGAGGAACCGGAGCCGCCCGACAGCGACGACGAACCGGAGCCCCCCGACAGCGAGGACGAGCCGGTGTCGGCCTGCGCGACGGACAGTGGGGCGACGGCGGTGATGGTGATGCCGAGGGCGATGCCTGCAACAGAGCGTCTCATGGGCGGGGACGTTATCGGCGACGAAACAGACGCGCAGGTGTTTCACATTGTCTCGCTCAGGATTTCCCGCTCAGTGGGACAGGCCGTGGAAACGTAAGGCGCGGTGACGATTTCGTGGTACAGGCGCGAATTCGGGGGTGACCGCGATGCCGCGAATTCCCGATCCGGCACGGCGTGCGCGTCCGCGTCGCCGCTGGCGAGTGCGTGCACGCCCGACAGGGGAGAGCGTGCACGCACCCGCCCGGAATCACGCGGTGCGGTAGGTGCGCGCTACCAGCGCCGAACGCAGATACCAGAGCCCGGAGGGCTGCGACGGATCGAAGCCGGTCAGCTGGCCGATCCGTTTGAGCCGGTAGTCGACGGTGTTCGTGTGTACGTGCAGCACACGGGCGGTGCGCTGACGGTTGAGGTTGTTGGCGATGTGCCGCTGCAACGTCTCCAGCAGTTCCGGGTGCTCGTCGAGCGGATCGAGCAGGGATCCGAGGTACTCGCGGCCGGGACCCGGTCGGGTCAACTGGTATTCGAGCGCCAGCTCGTCGAACCGGTAGAGCCCGGCCACCGCTTGGAGGCGCTGCACCATGTCGAGCAGTTCGTGCGCTTGGTCGGCGGCGTTGGGTATCTGCTCGGGACCGGCCTCGACCATGGTCGCGGTGATGCCCACTTGGGCGGACCGGGACAGCTCGGTGATCAGCGCGTCCAGCTGTCCTTTGTCCAGCGCGCCGGAGGGAATCAGGATGGTGCCGCCGTCCACGCTGAGCAAGGACAGCGCGGTGTTGCCGCACCGGGTGGCCAGCTCGGCCTGCACCCGGCGCAGCTTGCGCCTGGCCACGACCTGACCGTCCACGGCCGGATTGCGTTCGTCGCGATGCTGGGGGATGGCGACCGCGATCACCGCGTAGGACGAGGCGATGGCGATGCCGCATTCGCGCGCCATCGTGGAGGTGCTGTGCCCGCCGAGCAGCGCGGAGGTGAGAGTGTGTACCGCGGTGTGGTGTTCGCTGACGACGGCACGCAACTCGCGCACATAGGCCACCGAGATCGCCGAAGTGATCTGGTCGAGCATTTCCACGACCATTTTCGCGCCGTCGACGAGGTTGCCGTAGTCCTTGATGGTGGCATTGGAGACCACTAGATCCAGCCCGATCTTGAAGCCCTCGTGGATCGAGTGGTGGATCGTGTCGATCGGCACGCCCTCGCGCGCCCAGCCCGCCGCGGCGTCCTGTAGCCGCTGCATTTTGGCGGGAATGTCCTGCCCGTCGAGCATGCTCACGGCGAACTCGAGGCAAAGCCGGGTGATCGTCGTGACGTCGCCGCTGATGGCGTCGCCGGGGAGGGTGCCGCAGGGGATCACGTTCTCGACGAAATGCCCCACCATCTGGCGCGATAGGCTCCGGACGTCCTGCAACGGCGAAGACATCGGTCGGCCGGACAGAGTCAAGCTCGGTCTGGCCCCACTGTCGACGGTCATTGGCGACTCCTTCCGCCGGGATTTTGCTGTGCGGCGCATTCACACTAACTGCACGATCTCCGGCGCGGATCGATTCGTCAGGTTCTGTGAGATGACGACGCGGCGGAATTCGCGGCCTTGTGAGCGCTCACAGGACGGGGAGGAGTCGACGTTTCCGATACGGTTCCGGGCTTGCCGCGGGCCAATTCGTAGGCCGGGCGAAGTGGAATATCTGCGAGTCGAATTGTCGCCGAAATCGTCTGGGACGATATGGCCGTCACGCCTCGCAACGGACGCGGCTATACCCCTATTCGATCCACTCGGCCCCATCGAGGGTGTGGACCGAGACGGTCTGGCGAGCAAGCGGATACACGTCCATCCACGGCTGCCGGGCGGCGTGACCGCAAGCCTTCGGCGACCCGGCCGGGCGGCCCTCGAGCGCATCTTCCGATATGGCACCGGGCGCCCGACTCGGGATTTACTCGGCGGTCGCTCATTCGAGGGGGAGGGCGCGAAACCGCCTCGCACGCAGGTTCGCTGACCGAGATCGTCCACGGGGGAGGAGCGGCACGAACAGCCACGGCATCGACCCCCGCATCACCTTCCGTCCCAAGCGAGCGCTTGTGCGGTCGAAGGCTCGGGTGCCGGAACGCCCTGCCGCGCCGACCGTACAAGCGCGACAACGTCGTTCGCGCGACGCGGGGAGCTGACGGTTTGCCCCATCGGGTCGGGTGCCGCTCCGCCGAGCGGCCGGTAGTATCACCCGGGCCGGACCGGCCACCCAGAAACCTGGGGCTTGCCCGGCACGTGTCGTGCCCCGATGGTTGCAATAGCCCGTCTGCCGGGCACGCCACGGCAGGGAAGGCAGCGCTGACGAAACGATAGGGGCAGGCGATGAGACCGGCTCTGAGATGTCTTGTCTGGGAACTGGACAACACCATGTGGGACGGTGTCGTGTGCGACGCGACCAGCTCCACGCCGAGGCCCGCGGCCCTGCGCACGTTGCGCACGTTGAGCGACCGCGGCATCTGGCACGCCGTGGCGAGCCGCAGCGACCGCAATCTCACGCTGGACCTGCTGTACCGGCACGGCCTCTACGAGATGTTCTCGGCGCTGGAGATCGGCTGGGGCCGGAAATCCGCCAGCATCGTGCGGATCGCCCGAACCCTCGGCCTGAGCTTGGACACCATCGCGTTCGTCGACGACGAGCCGGTGGAGCGAGCCGAAGTGTCCCGCGCGCTGCCGCAAGTGCGCTGCTACGCGGCCCGCAACATCGACGTACTGACCGCGCTGCCCGACTTCAAGCCGGTGCTCGGCACCGGCCCGACCCCCACGCCGCCGCTCGGTTTCGACCGGGTGCCAGTCTTCTAGCTGGGGACCCCGCCGGGAACGTCAGGCCTCCCGCAGGAACTTGGCCGCCTGCTCGCCGACGAACACGCTCGGCGCGTGCGTGTGGCCGCGGATGAGCAGCGGCATCACCGACGCGTCGGCGACCCGAAGTCCTTGCACGCCACGCACTTCCAGCCGCGGTGTGACAACGCTGGCCGGGTCGGTGCCCATCCGGCAGGTGCCGACGGGGTGGTAGAGGGTGTGCGAGTAACCGTTGATCGCCAGTTCGAGGGTGGCCTCGAGCTCGTCCGGCGCGTTCGGCGGATAGATGAGGCTGCCGAGCACCGCCTTCATCGCGGGCGCGTCGGCGATCTTCGCGCAGGTACGCAGGCCCGCGAGCAGGGCGGCGCGGTCGGCGCCCGCGGAGTCGGACAGGTAGCGGGGATCGATGACCGGCTTGGCGGTCGGATCGGCCGACCCGAGCGCGATCCGTCCGCGGCTGTTCGGGCGTAGCAGCACGGTCGCCAGGATGACGCCGTGTTCGGTCGGATCGACCAAACCCTCGTAGTAGAACGGCGCGGGCGCGTAGATCAGCTCGAGGTCCGGCAGTTCCAGTTCCGGCTTGGACCGGACGAAGCCGTAGGCCTCGCCGATGTTGGAGGTGAGCATGCCGCGGTGGCGCAGCAGGTAGTCGATCAGCTGCCGCGGCTTCTTGTCGGCGCCGAACAGCGAATCCTCGGCCACCCCGTAGCCGATTCCCGCGACCAGGTGGTCCTGCAGGTTGGACCCGACCTCGGGCGCGTGCTCCACCACCTCGATCCCGTGGCGGGTCAGTTCGTCGGCGTCGCCGATGCCGGAGAGCATGAGCAGTTGCGGGCTGTTGATCGCGCCGCCGCACAGCACCACCTCGCGGCGCGCGGTGACGGTGTGGGTCTCGCCGTTCTGGCGGTATTCGACGCCGACCGCGCGCTTGCCCTCGAAGATCACGCGGGTGGCGAGGGCTTCGCTGTGCACGGTGAGGTTGTCCCGGCGTAGCGCGGGGCGCAGGTAGCCGTCGGCGGTGCTCCAGCGCCGGCCCGCGCGCTGGGTCACCATGGTCTGGCTGAAGCCGTCCGGTTGCGGGCGGTTCGGCGCTTCGACGGTGAACCCCGACTCCTGCGCCGCCGTCAGGAACGCCGCGGTGGAGGAGCGCGGGCTGCGCTGGTGCGAGACGTACAGCGGTCCGGCCGTGCCCTCGTCGGGGTACTGCGCGTCCTCCACGTTCTCGATCCGGCGGAACTGTTCGACGGCCGCCGCGAATCCCCAGTCTTCGCCGGCCAGCAGCGCCCACTCGTCGTAGTCGGCGCGGAAGCCGCGCACCCACATCATGGCGTTCATCGACGACGAGCCGCCGTACGTCCGGCCGCGTGGCCAGTACACCTGCCGGTTGTCGAGCTGCGGCTGCGGCTCGGTCAGGTAGTCCCAATCCAGTTCGGAGCGAAACAGTTTCGCGAACGCCGCGGGAATATGGGCGAATTTGTCCTTGTCCGGCGGGCCCGCCTCCAGCACCACCACCTGGGTCCCGGAATCCTCGCTGAGCCGGTTGGCGATCACCGCGCCCGCCGAGCCCGATCCCACGATCACATAGTCGGCCGAGAGCTGCCCTGCTGCCACTGTTCACTCCGATCCACACCGCTTACGGCAAAGATACGGCCAACGACCCCGCCGCGGCGAGGTTTCGCGCAGAGCACGCCCGGGCGGATCATCGACAGGCTTCTGCGGCTTTGTGCCGCGGTGCTACCGCGCTCTGGACTAGCGTGAAGCAGTGGCCGCCCACCGGGCGCCCAACCTGATCCAACGTCTGTCCAACGACCGAGGAGTGGGTCCATGCCAGCGCAGCGCCGCACCTACCTCGTCCGACTCGATCCCGCACACTTCGCCGACGCCGAAGGTGCGGGAGGAAACCGGGCGAAACTCTTCGATTGGCTCGAGCCCACCTCCGCCGAGGTCGTCCAGCTCTGCGGCGCCGACCGCGTCGTCGTCTGCTGCGCCAGCGCTCTCGCGGATCAGATGAGGATGCTCGACTACGTCCTCGACGTCGAACCGCACGAGCCGATCGTGTGATGCACCGCCGCCGGCCGCCCCGATCGCGCCTATTCGTCGAGTGGGCGAAGACCGATGATCGTGTGTGGGGCGGCGTAGATGTAGCGGCCGTCGCCTTTCGCGCTGAACTCGCCCCCACCGGTGAGGGCGTCGGGGTCCGCATGGATCGCGAGGAACGGTATGTCCCAGACGATTTCGCCGGTACGCGGATCGATGGCCCACAGGCCGGTGGTGTCGGCGAGGACGGCGACGTGACCGTCCCAGCCGTGCACCGCGCCGAAGCGCTCGGTGTTCGTACGCCAGAGACGTTGTCCGGTACGGAGATCCAGCCCGGTCGAGGTCAGGGTCGCCGGATCGTGCAGCAGAGCGACGTCACCGAGCACAGCCGTCGCGGTGCCTCGGTTCGCGCCGCTGCCGTAGCGGTCCGGGCCGGTCCGCACGAGGTCTCGGTTGGTCCACCGGATGGTTCCGTCGCGGCGGTCGTACGCGACGTCGGCCAGCAGGACGGGAATCGTCGCGTCCGCGGGCCTGTCGACCGTCAGATCGTGCACGCCCTCGTCCTCGCCGTCGGTCGCGACGAGCGTGCGTCCGGTGCGGTCGAGGATCTCGGCGCCGGTCGGCGAATACCCGGCGCACCCGGTGTGGTCGTGTAGGACGAGGGCGTCGAAAGTCTGGGTGACGTGGGAACATCCGTGCAGTTCCGCGGTCCAGGTCGGATCGCCGCCTCGCGGATCGAAACCGGCGATGTCGGCGCCGAGGGTGAGCACGCCCTGACCGTGCGAGACGTCCAGCGCGTCGGAGGGAAGGTCCTCCCACAACGTGCCCATCTCGAACGCGCGAGTCCAGTAGGCGTCGGGGTCCGCGAGCGTCCCGGCGTGTACCCGCACGTCGTCGGACTCGACATCGCCCTCCGCGAGGTAGACGCGGTCGTCGGTGGCCGCGAGCGCGAAGACGAGCCAGTCGGTGGGCGTGCGGGTGATCGCTCCGCTGGCGACGTCGTAGCCGACCAGGGCCGGTATGTCGGCGGTCGGAGACGTGAAGCAGACGATGTCGCCGTCGACCGGAGTGCCCGCGCATCCGCCGAGCCCGGCCGCGGGCGCCCGCCAGCGCGTCGCGCCCGTCGCGGCGTCGATGCCGTACATCACCGGGTCGCGCACCGTGCCGTCTTCCACCACCCCGACCACGGTCACCACGGTGTCACCCGCGTCGACGAAACCCGTGGTGTCCATGTCGTATTCGGTGCCTGCGACGGGATCGCGGAACTCCGCGGCCGCTCGCCCGTCGATGGCCGCCGCGTCGATCGACCACGCCAAACCCGGTGCGGCGTCGCCGGTTCCGGTGATCTTGCGGGTGCCGTCCTCGGGGTGCAACAGCACCGCGACCGCGCCCGCGCTCGTCACGACGGCGGCTACGGTGGCCAGCACCAGATTGCGGACGCCCGGCGGCCACGCCATCACGGCACCTCCAGTCCGGGAGTCAGCGCGATCGCCTCGAGCTGCGCGACGCTCAGTGGCTCGTGGGGACTGTCCGCGCCGGAAACCACACGCACCGTGGCGCCCGACGGGCGGGTCACGACGACGGTGCGCGTCATCTCCGAGGTCGCCGCGAGAAATATTCGCACTTCACGGCTTTCGACCACTGTTCCGTCCGGGAGTTGCCGTGTGGTGACCCGATCTCCGCTCGACGGCCCGGAATCCAGTGGCGCCGTTCGACCGGCGCCGATCGCGATGCTCAGCCGCGATCGGTGGTCACCGGCGATGACCCGCACCACCTGGCAAACCCCGCCGGAGTCGTCCGCTCCGGGACGCAACGCCCCCAGCGGGCGGTCGAGGGTGAGGCCATCCAGTGGGATCCGCGCAAGCACCGCGTCCAGCCTGCTCGCTTCGGCCTCATCGATAGCGGCGGCATCCTCCGCGGCCAGGCGGCAGTCTTCGGGCGGGTCCGGCGTTCCGGGTGGCACGGGCGCTGCGACCCGTACACCCGGGGCGCTCGCCAAGCCGACGAGTTCGTCGACGGACAACGGCACGGTCCCGGTGGGCCCGAGCTCGTGTGGCGCATCAGTGGCAATGGCCACGACGCCGCTGCCGTCCGGTGTGTAGGCGTGGGCGGTGCGGGACAGGGTGCGCACACCGTCGACCTGTGACCAGGTGTCGTGTGTGTCGACCGTCGTACCGTCGGCGAGCAGGCGACGCTCGTCGAGTTGCCCGGCGACACAGGGCGGTATCGGCGCGGTGGATTGCCGCACCGATACCGACAGCGACCCCGCCAGATCGCCCCGCCGCAGCGTGGCGCGCGCGTCGGTGAAGCCGCCGAACTCCGCGAATTCGGGTGAGTCGCCTGAGTTTGCGACGATCGGCTGGAACCACAGCGACTCGTCGACGGGTTCGAAGCCGATGACCACTCCGTCGGGCAGCGCCTCGTGCAGCGCGGTCGACATCGCCACGGCTTTGGGCCCGGAGAACCATGGATACGCCGGGTTGTCGTAACCGAATTCGCTGCTGACCACGAAGCCCGTCAATCCGCCTTCGCCGGGCGGTTCGACGGCGTCGCAGCCGGGAATGCGCGTCGGATACGTGACCGGCGGCGTGACGACCGACGCCCGCGGCGGTTCGGCCTCGTCCGCCGTGCTGGTCGTGGTCGTCGGCGTCGTCGTCAGGTCGGGATCCGGGTCGTGCAGCAGTCCGCCGACGATCACGCCGCTCGCCACGATCGCCACACAGAGCAGGCCTTGCGTCCACGCGGTGACCGCGCGCGACGGCGTGGCGTCCGCGCTCGTTGTCTCCGGCACCGTTGCTCCCCTCGGATCCCGACCATTAGATCAGCCCGGGGGCCAAGCCGATCAACAGGATTCGCTGCCGCCCTGCCTAACGCAGCGGCAGCACGCTCAGAACGGGGTCGTAGGCCCAGTTCAGCATGCGCTCGGCGTCGTCCTTCGCGATGACGTCGCTGTGCGGTGAGCTGTCCAAGACCACGCCGATCAGCGGTATTCCCGCCCTGACCGTCTCGAACAGCAGGCAGGTTCCCGCGGCGTCGGTCCACCCGGTTTTGATCCCGATGGCGCCGGGATAGTCGCGCAGCAGCCGGTTCGTGGTCCGCCAGAAGTGCTCGCGGTTGCTCGGGCCCTCGGGTACATGATGGCTTTGCGCGCTGACGATTTCGCGGAATGCCGGTTGGCGCATCGCGCGCAGGCCGAGGGCCACCAGGTCCGCCGGTGTGGAGGAGTTGGAGTGATCGGTGGGGATGGGCAGTCCGCTGGGATCGGTGAAATGCGTTCCCGCCAGGCCCATCTGACGCGCGACATCGTTCATCCTGGCGATGAAGCCGTCTTGGCCGGGCCCGTATGCCTCGGCGAGGGCATAGGCGGCGTCGCAGCCCGACGGCAGCATCAGCCCGTAGAGAAGCTGTCGCGCGGTGAGTACCTCGCCGGGGACCAATCCCGCGGTACTGCCGTCGTGCCTGATGCAGTAGGAGATGGCTTCTTGCGGCACGGTGATGGTCCGGTCGAGATCGCCTGCGTCGACCACGACCACTGCCGTCATCACCTTGGTGATGCTGGCAATCGGGACCGGGGTGTCCGGCCGTCGCGACCACAGCGCCGTGCCGGTGAATCCGTCCGCCAGCACCGCCCCCGACGCCTGAACTCCGTCCGGTTCGGAAGTCAGCCAGGGCAATTGGATATGGGGCATGCTTGCGGCGGGGGCGGCCCCGACACCATGACCAGCCGCCACGATCAACGCACTGGCGACGGTAGCCTGCAACAATCGGGCAAATGTTCGCATGGCCCACATTGTGCCGTTCATCCCCGCTGATGAGCGGGATTTCGCCGGCCGTATTTCCGCACGGCACCGGCGACAGCATACGCACGGCTAATCACGCACGCGCTGGCCCTCGGCGCGAAATTCCGGTCGAACGGGGCGACCGCGCGGTCGGGTGCCCGGGGGCCTGCGAAACGCCGCAGCGGCCCGCGGGTGGGACCACACCACACGGGCCGCTGCGCGATACGCCGATCGGGATCGTGACCGGCGCTGACGTTCGGACGATCGACGCTCAGCAGTTGCTCGGCGCCGGCTCACCCTTGATCCGGGCCTCTATCCACGTCATCGCCGCGGGCGCGCCGATCAACGCCGCGGTCAGATGCTCGGGCATCTGCACGCGCTGCATTTCCAACTGCACCCCCGACTCGCACCAACGGCGGTCGGTGTTCACGATGGCACCGATCGGAATCAGCGGGTCGCTCGGCGAATGCCATTCGAACATCGGGATTTCCGGCACGCCGGGGTACAGCTCCAAGCTGTTCTCCTCCACGACCGCCCTGGCGTCGCCGGGCATGTCGAAGATCGAGGGGTTCGAGGCATAGTCCCGCGCACCGGTGTTGGCGCCGATGGCGAGCAGTTCATTGGTGCAGCTGTTGGCCATCGCGTCACGGACCGCGAGGCCACGTTGGTTGAGATGCGCGCTGAGCGGTACCCGGTCCGGGTACTCCCGTTCCAGACCGATCGCCACCGCCATGGCCAGCCCGAAGGCCGGGTGCGGGTCGGGGCCCAATGCCTCCGCCATGGTCATCAAGTTCATCGGCACGCCGCCGATGGCGGCGCCCGCGAGCCTCAGCTCGGGCGCGTACGTCGGTTGCAGCGCCGCCGCCCACGAAGTGGCGATGCCGCCGCCCGAGTAGCCCACCATCCCCACCGGACTGTTCGCCAGACCGAGTTCGGGTAGTCGCTTGGCCGCGCGGATGCCGTCCAAGGTGATCTGGCCACCAAGACGGGCGGCGCCGAGGGCGAACTGCGGACCGAGATGATCCGGCAGTGCGATACTCCAGCCCCGCTGCAACGCGACGTTCAGAATCGGCGTGGTGATACCCAGATTCAGATCGCCGTCGTAGAGCCTGCGCGATACCGCGCAATGGGTGCCGAGTGAGTTGATGAAATGTTGATACGACAGCAGCGGTGCGTCCGGCCGGCTGCCGAGGGGCGTGAGGATCGTCGTGGTCGCGGCGATCGGTGTGCCGCGTGAGTTGGTGGACCGGAACTCGACCTGCCGGACGGTGGCGCCGGGGAAGAGCGGCAGCGGCGGCAATGCCCGCACGTCCAGCACGTCACCGGGTCGGTGCGCCGCCAGGTCCGCCGGGGCGGCGTAGAACGGGTCCGGATCGGGTATCGGATACAGCGGTGCCGCGGTTGCCGTTGTTGCCAGCAGCACACCAAGCGCCATACCGCCGAGGGTGCCGATGACCTGGGTCACACGGTGGCATCTATTGCTGGGTAACAGGGAAAACGGACGAGTCACGACCTCTGACCTCCAAGGGGAGCGCGGATACGTCGACGAGCCACCAGCATTCAAATGCCCTCGTCGGCAAACTCCCAGCGACACGCCGATAGGGGTCCGAGCGCCCCGGAAAATCGTGTTTCGGCCGCGCCGCCTCGGAGGCCGATCCGACGATGCGTGTGGATCGATAGATCACAGCGGGAGCGGCCGGTACGGTCGCCAGCATGAGCAAGTCGGTCGTGGAGCTGTCCCATCCGATCTCGGATGGCATGCTCACCTACCCTGGCCTGCCTCGTCCACGAATCACCCCGGATATTCCGCGCACGCAGTCGCCGCTGATCGACATGGCCTACGAGATCGCCCGCGTGGACATGGTCGGCCACACCGGCACCTACCTCGCCGCGCCCTTCCATTTCCACGCCGACGGCGGCGACATCGCCGAACTGCCGCTGGAACGGCTGTTCAACGTGCCGATCGTGATGATCCGTGCGGCGGGGATCCGCGCGGTGGGACCGAATCTGCTCGGCGACCCCGCCCGGTTGTGGGGCAAGGCGGTGCTCGTGCACACCGGGTGGTCCTCGCGATGGGGTTCGGCTTCGTACCAGGGCCCCGGACATCCGTTCCTGGTCGGCGAGGTCGCCGACGCGCTGGTCGCCGCCAATGTGGCGCTGGTCGGCATCGACTCGCTCGACATCGACGACACGTCCCTGCCGACGCGGCCGTGTCACCACACGCTGCTCGGCGCGGGAATCCCGATCATCGAGCAGATGACGAACCTCGACGCGGTGCCCGACATCGGCGCCGAGCTGGTCGCGCTGCCCGCGCCGGTGCGCGGAACCGGCTCGTTTCCGCTGCGCGCCGTCGCTTGGACCGACTGGTAGCGCCGGTATACGAAAGACGGCCCGCGGTCGAATCGACCACGGGCCGCCGATACTCCGTCGGCCGACCGCGCTCAGCCGGCGGCCGGGGTCTCCTGGTTCGCCGTGCGCACCGGAACGATCGGCAACACGAGCGCGGCGGGGGCACCGGCCGGTACCACCGGCGCGACCGGGGCGACCGGCGAAATCCGCTGGTACCCCTCGCTTTGCGACGGCCTGGTGTCCACCTCGCCCTTGTTCGGCCAGTAGGCGGCGGCCCGCTCGGCCTGCGCGGTGATGGTCAGCGACGGGTTCACGCCGAGGTTGGCGGAGACCGCCGCGCCGTCCACCACGCTCAGCGTCGGGTAGCCGAAGACGCGGTGGTAGCCGTCGATGACGCCGTGCTCCGGGTCGGCGCCGATGGTGGCGCCGCCGAGGAAGTGCGCGGTGAGCGGGACGTTGAAGATCTCGCCCCAGCTGCCGCCCGCGATGCCGCCGATCTCGTCGGCCACCTTGCGCGTGACCTCGTTGCCGACCGGGATCCACGTCGGATTCGGTTGGCCGTGGCCCTGTTTCGAGGTGAGCTTGCGCCCGAACACGCCGCGCTTGGTGTAGGTGGTGATCGAGTTGTCCAGGTGCTGCATCACCAGCGAGATGATGGTGCGCTCGCTCCAGTTCCTGGTGCTCAGGAACTGGAACAGGTGCAGCGGATGGCGCAGCACGAGCAGCAGGAACCGCAGCCAGCGCGGAATGCGGCCGCCGCCGTCCACCATCAGCGTCTGCAGCAGGCCCATCGAGTTGGAGCCCTTGCCGTAGCGGACGGGTTCGATGTGGGTGTCCGGCGTCGGGTGGATCGAGGACGTGATCGCCACGCCCTTGGTGAAGTCGACGCCGGGGGTGACCTTCCTGGTCGCCGCGCCGACGATCGACTCGGAATTGGTGCGGGTCAGCACGCCGAGCCGTTCGGAGAGGCCGGGCAGCACGCCCTTGTCGCGCATGTCGAACAGCAGCTTCTGGGTGCCGCGGGTGCCCGCGGCGAGCACCACGTGCGCGGCCGTGTAGGTCTTGGGCTGCTTGCGGACCAGCTTGCCGGTGCGCTTGGTCTCCACATCCCAGGTGCCGTCGGGCAGCGGCCGCAGCGCGGTGACCGTGGTCATCGGGACGACCTCGGCGCCGGCCTGCTCGGCCAGGTACAGGTAGTTCTTGACGAGAGTGTTCTTGGCGCCGAACTTGCAGCCGACCATGCAGTCGCCGCATTCCACGCAGCCGGTGCGCTCAGGGCCGACACCGCCGAAGTACGGATCGGCCACGGTCTTGCCCGGTTCACCGAAGAACACGCCGACCGGGGTTTGCACGAAGGTGTCGCCGACGCCCATGTCCTCGGCGACCTTCTTGAAGACCTCGTCGGCGGGTGTCATGTGCGGATTGCGCACCACGCCGAGCATCTTCTGGGCCTGCTCGTAGTAGGGCGTCAGTTCCGAGCGCCAGTCCGTCATGTCGCGCCACTGCGGGTCCTGGAAGAACGGCTCCGGCGGCACGTAGAGGGTGTTGGCGTAGTTCAGCGAACCGCCGCCGACACCGGCGCCGCCGAGGATCAGCACGTCGCGCAACAAGTGGATGCGCTGAATGCCGTAGCAGCCGAGCGCGGGCGCCCACAGGAACTTGCGCAGGTCCCAGCTGGTCTTGGGGAGTTCGTCGTCGGCGAAGCGCTGACCCGCCTCGAGCACGCCGACCTTGTACCCCTTCTCCACCAGGCGCAGCGCGGTCACGCTGCCGCCGAAACCGGAACCGACGATGAGCACATCGAAGTCGGTTGCTCGCTGGGACATGCGCGGAACTCCTCGAACGGTCGGCAGTGACCCGCGTTACGCTAATGCGGACAGTAGGAGCTGTCAACGAGGAGTCGACCGGGGTATCTATGCTGAGTCGCGTGTCCCGATACAGCCGTCTTCAGCTGGCCGATCTCAGCGGTGTACCGGCGCGCACCATCCGCTACTACCACTCGCTCGGTGTGCTGCCGAAACCCGGCCGCGCGGGCAAGGAGGCCGTCTACACCGACGAGCATCTGGATCGGTTGCGCGACATCTCCGGTATGCAGGCGCGCGGACTGCGCCTGGAGGCGATCCGGGAGGTGTTCGACGCCGAAGCCCAGCGCGGCGCCACCGCGGACTGGCGCTCGGTGCTCGATCCGCGGTATCCGGGTGCGGCGGATCAGTCGGTGGTGATCGACGACGACGAGTTGTCGTCCCTGCTCGGCGATCGCCGCGCCGACATCCTCGACGAACTCGTCGCCGCCCAATACGTCGAGCGATGCGGGGAAGGCTGGCGCATTCCCGATCAGCCGATGCTCAAGGGCGCGCTGATCCTCTACGACGTCGGCACCGACATCACCTTGAGCGGCGCGCTGCGCAAACTCATCCGCGCCAGGATCGCCGATCTCGCCGACGAGATGGTGCGCACGTTCCGCGACGCGGCCGCGACGAGTTATGGCGGTGAGGGCATCGGCACGGACCTGAGCCGGTTCCGCGAACGTTTCCGCGCCGCCGCGTGGGAGGTCGGCGGCGCGACCTTGGCCGACGAGATCGAGCGCGCGGTCCGCGAACTGGACGGCTGACGGATCCGCGAGCGGTGTTCACTAAAGTGACACCCATGACGACGCCGCGCGCGCGGGCACGAGCCCAGACGATGGAGGACATCAAGCGGATCGGCCGCGAGCATCTCGCCACGCACGGGGCCGCGGCGCTGTCGCTGCGCGCGGTGGCCCGCGATCTCGGAGTGGTCTCCTCGGCGGTGTACCGGTATGTGCGCAGCCGCGACGAGTTGCTGACCCTGCTCGTGGTGGACGGCTACAACGCCCTCGGCGACGCCGTGGACGACGCCCTCACCGCCGCGCCCGCCGATCCCGCCGAGCGGCTGCGGGTGGCGGGCCGCGCGGTGCGCGCCTGGGCGCTGGCCGAACCCGCTTGGTACGGACTGCTTTTCGGCTCGCCGGTCCCGGGGTACGAGGCGCCCGCCGAGCAGACCGTCGATCCCGGTGTGCGGGTGATCGCCACGCTGATGAGGATCTTCGCCGACGCGCACGGGGCGGGCCGCTTGCGGGAGCCGACCCGCCCGGTCCGCGTGTCGACCGCGTTGGCGGGCAGCTTCGCCGGTGTCCGCGACGAATTCGACCTGGACGTGCCGGACTGGCTTGTGGTGCGTGGCGTCGGGGTCTGGAGCGCGCTGTTCGGCGCGGTGAGCTTCGACGTGTTCGACATGTACGGCCGCGACACCTTCGCCGACCGCACCGAGCTGTTCGAGCTCGTCCTGGACAACCTGCTGGACCTGCTGGGCTTCCCCGCCTGACCGCCGGACAAACCTCTCTCGCCCCATTGTGTGGGACCGCCGGTCCCATATATTCTGGATCACAACACGCGAGGAGCGTGCGCGGTGCCGGCGCCCAGCGTCGGCCTGAGCGAGGAGGCATCGATGACGCTGTCCGAATCGGTTCGCACCGGACTGTTCGATCGGGAGTACTGGGAGACGCTGGACACCCTGTCCGAGGGTTCGGTGCACCGGAAATTCGACCCCTACCTGGACATCGACTGGGACGGACCGGAATTCGCGATCGACAAGGACGATCCACGATGGATCCTGTCCCCGGAGTTCGATCCGCTCGGCGCGACCGACTGGTACCGAAACCTGCCGCCGCAGCGGCAGATCGAGATCGGCCGATGGCGCACCGCGAACGTGATCAAGGTGGGCGCGGCCTTCGAGAGCGTGCTGATCCGCGGAATGATGCAGTACATCATGAAGCTGCCCAACGGCTCTCCGGAGTTCCGTTACTGCCTGCACGAGATGACCGAAGAGTGCAACCACATCCAGATGTTCCAGGAGCTGGTCAACCGGATCGGCGTGGATGTGCCCGGTATGCGGCCGATCTTCCGCGCGCTCTCTCCGCTGATCGGCGTGGCGGGCGGCTACGCGCACGTCATCCTGTTCATCGGCATCCTCGGCGGCGAGGAACCGATCGACCACTACCAGAAGGCGATCATCCGCGACGGCGGCAACATTCCGCCCGCCGTGCTGCGCACCATGGAGATCCACATCGCCGAGGAAGCGCGGCACATCTCCTTCGCCAACGAGTTCCTGAAGGCGCACATCGAACGCATGAGCCCGGCGGGTAAAGCCGTCTGCGCCTTGGCCTTTCCGCTGGCGATGCGCTGGCTGGCCGGGGAGATCATGGTGCCGCCGCGCTCGTTCGCCAAGGACTTCGACATCCCGCGCGAGGTGTTCCGCGACGCGTTCTGGCGTGCTCCGCAGTCGCGCCGGATCCTGTCCGGCTACTTCGGCGACATCCGCAAACTCGCGGGCGAACTCGGTCTGATGAACCCGGTCACCAAGCGGGTGTGGTCGATGCTGCACATCGACGGCGACGCCGCGCGCTACCGCAGCGAACCCGAACGCCGCATCGCCTGAGGCATTTCGCGGCCCGTCAGGACTCGACGCTCGCCAACCGGGCGAGCGCGGCGAGCAGCGGTTCGTCGGGGTCCAACGCGAGACGGTGCGCCCGCGCGACTCCGTCCAGCACGCTCCACGCGTAACCGGCCAGCTCGGTGACGAGTTCGTCGCGGCTCATCGAGCGTTCCGGAGCGCGCGCCCAGCGCGTCACGGTGGCCTCCGTCATGGACACGATGGCGAAGGTCATCGTGTCCGCGGCCGCCTCGTCCACCACGCCGACCACCCCGGCCAGGCCGGAGACCAGCTGGCGGGTGCGTGCCGCGATCCGGTCCTTAAGGCTGCTCACACCGTCCACGTCGTCGGGGTCGCCGAGCGCGGGACCGCGGCGCAGGAAGTCGTAGAGACGCGCGTGCTGGTCGATCCAGTCCACGACCGCGGCGATGGTGCGGCGCAGGATGACGTGGATGGAACCGTCGGAGATGTCGAGCGCGGCGTCGATGTCGTCGGTGAATTGATCACCGATCGCGGTCCTGGTGCGTCGGTCGAGGTCCTCGCGACCCGAGAACTGGCGGTACACCACCGATTTCGACAATCCGGAGCGCTCGGTGATCCGCTGCATGGAGACCTCGACGCCCATCGGCGTCTCCTCGATCAACTCGATCAGGGCCGTCACGATGCGTTCGCGCCGCCGAGTGTTGTGCGGCTGCCAGCGCGCCTGCCTGCCACCGGTCGGCTGCGGGGCGGGTGACGAGGACATCGACACGGCTCGAGTTTAGAGCACCGGTGAGAGCGCGGGTGGCATTGCGGATCTCGACGCGGTGGGGGTGGGGATGGCCATGACCGCCGGACCCGCAGGGTGGTGTCGCGAGGGCACCGAGCCCGGCGGTCATGACGTGCCGACCCTAACCGAGTCCTTCGCGGTTCTCTGGAGAATCGCGGTCGGCGCGGTGTGTCACCGGAAGCCGACGCGGAATCCGGCCACGAGGCAAAAGTATGCGGTTCACATTTACGCAGGTCGGACAGTACGCAACGACACGGCAACAAGGTGCCCGAAACTGCACTCTTGCGTAATTGCCCGGCGTATGCTCGCCGTCGTTCGATCGTGGGGATCCGCAGCGGAGACACGAGCTACGGACCGGAATCTGACGCGCGAGGAGGATGTGGTGACTGCCGTAGCTCCCAGGCCGGAGTCGGAACTCGAGGCCGTCCGGCCGTACCCGGGACGGGTGGGGCCGAAGGGGTCGTTCGTCTTGAAGTTGGTCACCACGACCGACCCGAAGGTGCTCGGCCAGATGTACTTGGTCACCTCCATGTCGTTCTTCATGATCGGCGGCCTGATGGCGCTGCTCATGCGCGGTGAACTGGCCAGGCCCGGCATGCAGTTCCTGTCCACCGAGCAGTTCAATCAGCTGTTCACCATGCACGGCACGATCATGCTGCTGTTCTACGCGACCGCCGTGGTGTTCGCGTTCGCCAACCTGATCCTGCCGCTGCAGATCGGCGCACCCGACGTGGCCTTCCCGCGCCTCAATGCCTTCAGCTACTGGCTGTACCTGTTCGGTGCGACCATGGCGACCGCGGGTTTCGTGACTCCGGGCGGTGCGGCCGACTTCGGCTGGACCGCCTACCAACCGCTCAGCGACATGATGCACTCGCCGGGAGTCGGCGGTGACATGTGGATCCTCGGTCTGGCGGTCTCGGGTCTGGGCACCATCCTCGGCGCGGTCAACATGATCACCACCGTGGTCTGCCTGCGCGCGCCCGGCATGACCATGTTCCGGATGCCGATCTTCACCTGGAACATCGTCGTCACCAGTGTGCTGATCCTGCTCGCCTTCCCGATCCTCACCGCCGCGCTGTTCGCGATCGCCTACGACCGCCACCTCGGCGGGCACATCTACGACCCGGCCACCGGCGGGGTGATCCTCTACCAGCATCTGTTCTGGTTCTTCGGCCATCCCGAGGTGTACATCATCGCGCTGCCGTTCTTCGGCATCGTCTCGGAGATCTTCCCGGTGTTCAGCCGCAAGCCGATCTTCGGTTACACCACGCTGGTCTACGCGACGCTCGGCATCGCCGCGCTGTCCGTCGCGGTGTGGGCGCATCACATGTTCGCCACCGGCGCGGTGCTGCTGCCGTTCTTCTCGTTCATGACCTTCCTCATCGCGGTGCCCACCGGCGTGAAGTTCTTCAACTGGATCGGCACCATGTGGCGCGGTCAGCTGACCTTCGAGACGCCGATGCTGTTCTCGATCGGCTTCATCGTCACGTTCCTGTTCGGCGGCCTGTCCGGCGTGATCCTGGCCAGCCCGCCGCTGGACTTCCACGTGTCCGACTCGTACTTCGTTGTCGCGCATTTCCACTACGTGCTCTTCGGCACCATCGCCTTCGCGACGTACGCGGGCATCTACTTCTGGTTCCCCAAGATGACCGGCCGGATGCTCGACGAACGGCTCGGCAAGTGGCACTTCTGGACCACGTTCGTCGGCTTCCACATGACCTTCCTGGTGCAGCACTGGCTCGGTAACGAGGGCTTCCCGCGTCGTTACGCCGACTACCTGCCCTCGGACGGATTCACCGGCCTGAACACGGTTTCCACCATCGGCTCGTTCATCCTGGGCGCCTCGGTGCTGCCGTTCGTCTGGAACGTCTTCAAGAGCGCACGGTACGGCGAACCCGTCACGGTGGACGATCCCTGGGGCTACGGCAATTCGCTGGAGTGGGCGACCACCTGCCCGCCGCCGCGGCACAACTTCTACGAGCTGCCGCGCATCCGTTCCGAGCGTCCCGCGTTCGAGCTGCACTACCCGCACATGATCGATCGCATGCGCGCCGAGGCGCACGTGGGCTGGGGTGCGCCGCGGCACGGTGAAGCCGTCATGGAACCGGTCGCGGGCGCGCCCGAAAAGAAGGCATAGCGACTTCGGTGCCCGCGACCGTCGCCGAGCGGTCAGGCGGAGGCGAACAGCGGCGCGACGAAATGCTCCAGCATGGCGCGTTCGTCCGCGTCGTCGACGCCGGGGACCGTGATCAGCGAGACGATCAGCCGGGTCAGCCACCGCGCCAGCCGCGCCCGGTCGCCGCCGATCGACTCCGGCAGGAAGGCGGCCGCGAGCGCCTCGATCACTTGCGAGGACTGACCGATCTCCACGGCGAGACCCGCGTCGGCGGGCCGGAACCAGGCGATCAGCAGCGGCTCCGCGCGGACCGCGCGCACCGCGGTGAGCATGGCGGTCACGATCCGCTCGCCCGGATCGGCGATCCCGTCGACCTCCGCGACCACCGCCGCACCGACGCGTCGCGCCTCCCGGTGCACGAAGGCGAGCCGCACCGCGTGCCGGTTCTCGAAGTAGCGGTAGACCGTCGCGCGCGAACATCCCGCCGCCTTGGCGATATCCGCCATCTGGGTCTCGGCCACACCCCGTTCGGCGAACAGGCGCGCGGCCGCGTCCAGGATCCGTTGCGCGGCCAGTTCGGTGCGCTGCTCGGCCAGCCAGTCGGTGTTCATGCGCTCGCCACGAACGGGACGTGCACCGGCCAGCGCACGTAGTTGCCCTCCGCGTAGCGGACGCCATCCATGTCGACGGTGAAGTCCGGACAGCGGGCGAGCAACTCTTGCAACGCGATGGTGGCCTGCATGCGGGCGGCCGCCGCGCCGAGACAGTGGTGGTTGCCGTGGCCGAAGGTGAGGATGGTCTTCGGCCTGCGGGTGACGTCCAATTCCGCGGCGTCCGGGCCGAATTCGCGTTCGTCGCGGTTGGCCGAGGCGTAGAGCATCAGCGCCCGCCTGCCCGCCGGAATGGTGACGCCCTCGATCTCCACGTCCCTGGTCACGGTGCGGGCCATGTTCTGCACCGGCGAGGTCAGCCGCAGGAACTCGGTGACCGAGTCCGGGATCAGGCTCGGATCGTCGACGAGCCGCTTGCGCTGGTCGGGGTAGGTGGTCAGCAATTGGACCGCGCCGCCGAGATTTCCGGTGGTGGTGTCGTTGCCGCCGGTGATCATGGTGAAGGCGAAGCCGATGATCTGCAGGATGCCGGGGATGTCGTCGGGTTCGCCGAGGCCGGAGGCCACCAGGTGGGTGATGGTGTCGTCGGCCGGTTCGAGGCGGCGGCGTTCGATCATCGCGGTGAAGTACTGCGTGAGTTCGCCGACGGCGGCCTGCGCCGAGTAGACGTTGCCGGTGGCCGAGGCGGCGACGATGCTGTCGGTCCATTCGTCGAACTTCGGCCGATCCGCGGCGGGCACGCCCAGATAGTGCGCGACCACCATGGTGGGCAGCGGCTTGAACAGCTCGACGGAGATGTCGCCGCCACCGGCTTCGCGCAGCCGCTCGATGCGCTCGACGACGAATTCCCTTACGGCGGGACGGATCTCCTCGACCTGCCGGGGAGTGAAGCCCTTGGCCACCCGGCGACGGAAGATCGTGTGGTCGGGGGCGTCGGTGAACACGAACGGCTTGTTCTCGCCGAGGCCGATCTTCTCCAGATCGTGGTAGTCGACCGTGATGCCCGAGGCCGAGGAGAAGGTCTCGGCGTCGCGCACCGCGTCGTAGACGTCGGTGAAACGGGACAGCACGTAGTAGTCCTCGTCGGGGCGGTCCGCCGGAATCACGTGGTGGACCGGATCGTGATCGCGCAGCTCGGCGTACATCGGCCACGGATCGCGCCAAGTGTCGCCGGACCGCAATTGGAACACGCCGTTGTGTGACAAACCTGCTTGCATATATCGACGGTAAGACAAACTATGTTCTTTGTCTAGAACGCGTTTCAACTCGATTCTCGGGTTCCTCACCGCCGCGAAGGGGGATCGGCAACATCCATTTGTCAACACAAACCACCTGTACCAACTGTTATCGTCGTAGATCGCACGCTCTTCGCAATCGAGTGGCAAAGCGGCCCGTCCGCTGGCCCGACCCGTTCCACGGAGGTTTCGATGAGCACAGCCGATCTGATCTTCACCGGCGGCACGATCCTCGCGTTGGATCCCGAGCGCGAGGGTGCGCGCGCGGTCGCGGTGTCCGACGGGCGTATCGCCGCGGTCGGCGGAGACGACGTGCTGGCCATGCGCGGACCCGGCACCGAGATGATCGACCTGGGAGATCGCTGCCTGATGCCGGGCTTCGTGGAGGCGCACACCCATCCGACCCAGGATCAGATGCTGTACTCCGACATCGTGATCGACATTCGCCCGGTCACCACCTGTCCGAGCGCCGAGGACGCGCACGCCGAGATTCTGCGCGCGGTCGCCGCGGCTCCCGCGGGCCGTCCATTGATCTTCTACGGCTTGGATGTGCTGTTGCAGACCGGTTTTCCGGAGCCGACCAGGGCGTGGCTGGACGAACTCGGACCCGACCGGCCGATCGTGATCTGGCAGAACTCCGGACACCTCGCGTGGGCGAACGGGGCGGCCATGCGATTCGCCGGTCTTTCCGATGACCTGCCGGATCCGGCAGGCGGGCACTACGACAGGGACGACTACGGCAGGCTCACCGGCAAGGTCTACGAAGCCCCCGCCGTGCTCTCGCTCATCGGACCCATGCTCGCCGAGCAACTCGCGGGCCCGGAACTGCTGGCCCGCGAACACGCCGACCTCGCGAGCCGCGGTGTCACGTTGTGCAGCGATATGGCCTTCGCCCAGCAGATGCGTCCGCTGACCAGCGCGCTCTATCAGCAGCAGCGAGCCAAGGTGCGGATGCGGGTCTACGAGATGGCCGATCCGGGCGGGGAGTCGTACTGCCCGCTGGAGAACGGCGACGACCTGTTCCGCCAGATCGGCATCAAGATCTGGGTCGACGGATCACCGTGGGTCGGCAACATCGACACCTCGTTCCCGTATCTGAACACCCCCGCCACGGCCGTACTCGGGCTCGGGCACGACCACCGCGGCCACGCCAACTACACCGCGGACCAACTGCACCAGATCGTCGGCGCGTACTACCCGATGGGCTGGCAGATCGCCTGTCACGTGCACGGCGATCACGGCGTCGACACGATCCTCGACGTCTACGAGAACGCGCTGGCCCGGTATCCGCGCCGGGATCACCGGCTGCGCTTGGAGCACTGCGGCGCGATGACGCCCGAGCAATTCCGGCGTGCCGCGCGACTCGGCATCACGTGCAGTCTGTTCGTCGATCACGTCTACTACTGGGGTGACGTGCTCGTCGACGACCTGTTCGGCCCCGAGCGCGGCGCGAACTGGGTGCGCACCCGATCGGCACTCGACGCGGGTATGCGCGTGTCGTTCCACAACGACTGCCCGGTCACCGAGGAGGAACCGCTGCGCAACATGGCGGCGGCGGTGACGCGAACCTCGCGCAGCGGACGCGTACTCGCACCGGCGGAAAGGATCACCGTCGACCAGGCGCTGCGCGCCCAGACCATCGACGCGGCGTATCAGCTGTTCGCCGACGACATCACCGGTTCCCTCACCCCCGGCAAGTACGCGGATCTGGTCGTTTTGGATCAGGATCCCCGGTGGGTACCCCCGGAGGAACTGGCCGACATCGAGGTGCGCGCCACGTACCTGGCGGGGGAGCCGACCTACCAAGCCTGAGCATTTGTGACAAGTCACAAACACATTGGAAGTATTCACAATCCGCGATCGACCCGGCCCACCGCGCACACGAATCCCGTTACGTTTGATCGCTGTGCAATTCCGGCCGGAAGGAACCATTCGTGACCGCTCCCAACATGGCCGATCCTGATCTCATCGTCTCGGGCCGTCCGGTCTCGACCCATCTCAAGGACACCAGGACCCTCTCCCAGCGCATGGTCGGGCACTTCGTGAAGAACGTGGTGCCCTGCGGCACGCTACCCGGCGAGGCGCTCAGTGGCGACGTGACCGCGGTGACCCGGGTGTGTCTGGAACTGGCCGTGCGGATGCTGGATGGCAACGAGGTCGGCGAGGACATCGAGCGAGTCGGCGCCGCGGCCGCGGGCTGGGCGCGCGAGGGCATTCCGATCGACACCATCCAGCACGCCATCCACGAGGGCTTCAAACTCGGCTTCGATCTGATCCTGGCCAATGCCACCACGCAGGATCACGAGAGCCTGGTGAACGTGGCCCGCCGCTTCATGGACATCCTCGACACCATCATCGCGACGGTCTCGGTGGCGTACGTGAAGGAACTGCGCGCCGTGGTGAGCGAGCACCACACGGCCGTTCACACGCTGACCTCGGCACTGCTCGGCGGCAACAGCACCTCGACCATGGCCCGCGAATGCGGCATCCAAATCGCCGATTCCTACCACGTGCTCGCGCTCGCGGTGCCGCCGCACCGCGACGAACGGAACCCGACGCTGGACAGCAAGGTGGTCGCCCGCCGCAAGCTACGCAGGTTGCAGGCGGAGCTGGCCACCCGGTGCGGCGACAGCGCGCTCTCGCTGTTGAGCGTGGACGGCGGCACCATTCTCATCCCGACCTCCACCCTCGACGACCCGGAACTCGACGAGCTGGTCGCCCAATTGTCCAGGGCCGCTCAGGTTCCCGTGCGCGCCAGCGCCGTCGAGGCCACCCCGGAACGCATACCGCAGGCCGCCGATCAGGCGCACGAGCTGCTCGACATGGTGCACCGGATGCACAGCGTGTCGGGTCTGTATCGCTTCAACGACCTGGCGCTGGAATACCAGCTCACCCGGCCGGGCCCGGCGCGCGACTTCCTCGGCTCGCTGCTCGATCCGCTGGACGACTACCCCGAACTACTGGAAACCCTTCAGGTGCACATCAGCACGAACCTGAACCGGCAGCGCACCGCGCGGCTGCTGCACGTGCACACCAACACCGTCGACTACCGCCTCAAACGAATCGGCCAGCTCATCGCCTTCGACCCCACCCAGGCCTCGGGCCTGTGGTATCTGCGCTCGGCCTTGGTCGCCCGGGCACACCGCACCGGAGACGTGCCCCCGCCCGTCGGCTTCGGCGAGCCGGAAACCGGTGGCGGCGAACAGGAAGCCGTGGTGCACGACATCGCGGCGCCCCCGCGCGGACGACGCCCCTGACGTCGGGCCTGCGGCGCGCGAGCCCACGTGCCGCACGCCCGGCGGGCGGGTCAGCGAGGCACGGTCACGGGATCGGCGCAGCTGGCGAGCGCGTCCACGAACGAGCATTCCTTCGGCAGCCGCGTCGGCAGGTAGTCGGCCGGTACGCCGCCGTGGCTGGTGATGGCGCGGTAGGCGGCGACGGCGTCGGTGGGGCGCCTCGTCAGCGTCGGGTCGGTCAGCACGTCGACCGTGTAGAGGCCGAAACGGAGTGTGTAGGAGCCCCATTCGTAGTTGTCGGTCAGGCTCCAGTAGTTGTAGCCGATCAGATCGATGCCGTCGGCCTTGGCGCGCTGTAGCCAGTAGACGGTGTCACGCAGGTTGTCGGCGCGGCTGTAGGCGTCCCAGCGCGGCATGCCGTTCTCGGTGGGCATGCCGTTCTCCACGATGTAGAGTGGCTTGCCGGGAAACGCGCGCGAATAGTGTTGCAGCGCATAGTAGATGCCCTCGGGCTGCAACGGGTTCTTCCACAGCTCGGTGAAGTTCGTCATCCCCGTGAGGTTGTCGGGGGAGAGGCCGTAGTAGTAGTCGATGCCGACGTAGTCCAGCTTGGCGGCGATCTTGTCGATGAGCGGCTTGTTCACCGCGTCCTCGGCGGCGGGGATGTAGGCGACGTTGCTCGTCACCATGGCGCCCGGCTGCACCGCGTGGATGTGGTCGTAGATCGCGTTGTGCGCCCTGGCGATTCGGTCGTGCATGGCGGGCACGTCGGCGGGGCCGATGCCGCCGTGCCGAAGCTCGTTGAGCACGTACATCATCGGCTCGTTGAAGGTCACCCAGAGCGGGTCCGCCCCCGCGTACCGGTCGACCACCCGCCTGGCGTTGGCCAGCCAGTCCTCGACGATCGCAGGGTTGCGCCAGCCGCCGCGGTCGACCTCCCAGCCGGGGTAGACCCAGTGGTCGATGGTCAGCATCGGTCGCATACCCGCGTCGCGAATCGCCGCTATCACGTTGTCGTAGAAGCGGAATCCGGCTTCGTCCCACTCGCCGGGCCGCGGCTGGAGCCGCGCCCATTCGATGCCGATGCGATACACCCGCACGCCGAGCTGGGCGGCCAGCTCGATGTCCGAGCGGTAGCGGCTGTGGAAGTCGATGGCGTTCTCGTACGGGTCCTGGGTCTTGCCCGCCGCGACGTACCGCGACCAATTACTGTCCGGCGCATCGCCTTCCGACTGATATCCGGACGCGGCGACGCCCCACAGGAAGTCGCTGCCGAAGGGCTGCACCTGCGCTGGCGGAGCTGGGCGGGCGTACGCGGGCGCGTTACCGCCGACGACCAGCGCGGCGGTAGTGGCCGCGAGGGCGGCCAGGACGTGGCGGCGACTGGGGGATCGCATCGAACTCCTGTTCCGAATGGGTGGTCGGCGCTCGTGGACCTCCGGTGCCGGGTAGGGCACCGGGTCGGGTGAGACCACGGCGAACACTGTAACTGGTCGCCCGTCCGTATCGGGGGAGGATCGCGGAGTGCGGCAGGGCTTCCCGGTGGGGTAGGGGAGAAGCGGCTCGAGCGAGACGAGGGCCGGGGTAGGCGAGGCCGGTATCGGCGATCTCGGACTGCGCAAGGTCCCGCTGGTCGGACGGGTGAAGCGACTGAATGGTCTTGGTAATCAACATGCTGATACGTAGATATGCGCATCTAACTATGTAACCTCACTTTCACGAAATACAGCCACGACTCACGTACACCGAGAAGAAACCGAAAGTGCCCACTCACCAAGCTCTTACCGCAAGGGGCGGGCGATCACTCCGCGACGAGTGCGGTGGCGACGACGTACCCCTTGGGATCGCGCCAGGTGCGCCCGGGGTGATGGCCGAACCAGTCTTCGACGTCGGCGCTCAGATCGGCCAGTATCGCGTCGCGATCGGGGTGATCGCGTTCGATGCCGCGGCAACCGAAGATGGCTTCCGCGAAGCGAATCAGCGGCGCGGGGTTGTCGAAGACGAGCGCGTTGTCGCAGCGCTGGACGTGCACGGTCCCGAAGACGTCGGACATGAGCCGGGGCAAGCTCTCCGAATCCACGGTGCGCGGCGGCGCGGCGCCGGGCTCGATGCCGTAGCTCGCGGCGTGCGCGTCGACGAGTTCGCCGATGTACGGGCAGGTTTCGCGATGGTTGACGACGACCGCGACGGTGCCGCCTGGTTTCGTGGCGCGCCGGAATTCGTGTAGCGCGGCCGCCGGGTCCGGGACGTGGTAGAGCATGTGGCGTGCGGTGAGGACGTCGAAGCTGTTGTCGTCGAACGGGATATGGCGGGCGTCGGCGCGGACGCCGCGCACGCCGGGAACGGCCTGGGCGGCGGCGACCATGGCGGGGGAGGTGTCGATGCCGAGCAGCGGGCCGCGATGGCCGTACGCGACGAGCCGAGCGAGGAACCGGGCGTCACCGCAGCCGACGTCGGCGAGGTATTCCGCGCCGGAGAGGGCGAGTGCGGCGAGGACTTCGCCGCCCGGGTCGTGGGGTATCTCCGAGTAGCGCTCGTGGGTGTCGATCCGCACCCGTAGCGGTGTGGGATCGGCGTACTCGGCGTCGAGACGGCTGCTCATCGGTGCACGTCCTTCGGTCCGGTCGGCGGGTGGTGACGCTCCCTTCTGGCGGTGAGCGTACTCCGGGTGAAGGTGGCGACCCCGCGTTTTCCCGGGTGACTCGGCCGCCGATCAGCTCCGCGCGGACACCGTTGCCGAGTCCGGAGTGGCCTCGGGCGCGGCGCGGCCTCGTGATTCGTCGTCCAAAACGGACTCGCCGAGGCCGATCTTGCGCTGGATCCGCTGCATCCAGGCGGGCGCCCACCAGCACCTGTCGCCGAGCAGTTTCATGACCGCGGGGACCAGCAGCATGCGCAGGATCGTGGCGTCGATGAACAGGGCGGCGATCATGCCGTAGGCGATGTACTGCATCATCACGAGGTCGGAGAACGCGAACGCGCCGGTCACCACCAGCAAGATGAGTGCGGCGGCGGTGATGATCGCGCCGGTGTGCGCGGTGCCGACGCGGATCGCCTGGGTGGTGTCGGCGCCCTTGGCCTTCGCTTCGACCATGCGCGACAGCAGGAAAACCTCGTAGTCGGTGGACAGTCCGTAGACGATGGCGATGATGAGCACCAGCACCGGGGACATGATCGGCTGCGGGGTGAAGTTGAGCAGCTCAGCGCCGTGGCCGTCGATGAAGATCCAGGTGAGGATGCCGAGCGTGGAGCCGAGGCCGAGTGCGCTCATCAGCGCGGCCTTGATCGGCAGGACGAGTGAGCCGAAGGTCAGGAACATCAGCAGCGTGGTGACGAGCACGACCGCGGCGATCATGTACGGCATGCGTTCGAGCAGGGTGTCGATGCTGTCCTCTTGGATGGCGGGCTGGCCGCCGACGAGGAGGGTGAGTCCGTCGGGCACGTCGAGTGCGCGGAGGTAGTCGATCGTCGGGCCCGCGTTGTCGGAATCGGCGAGGGTGGCGCGCATGCGATAGAGGTCGGTGCGGCCTGGTGCGGAGGCGGGCACGCTGAATTCGCTTGCGAGCCCGGGTGCTTGGTTGACCTGGCGGTAGAGCGCGCCGATGGCGGCGCGGTCGTCGGAGACGACGATGAGCTGGAGCGGGTCGGGCTGGCGTTTGGGGAACAGTTCGTCGAAGTGCTGCTGGGCGAGGCGGGTGGAGTTGTCCGGTGGCAGGTAGGTCTCGCTCATGCCGCCGAAGGCGAGGTTCTGCATCGGGATGATGAGCAGGCAGAGTCCGAGGACGAGCGGGACGGCGACGCGCAGCGGCTTGCGCATCACCCAGTCGGTGGTGCGGCCCCAGAATCCGTTCTCGATCTCGGTGGCGGTCTTGGTTCGGCGGAATCGGCTGAGGCCGAGGCTGTCCACGCGCGGTCCGAGGATGCCGAGAGCGGCGGGCAGGATGGTGATCGCGGTGAGCGCGGCGAGCAGGACGGTGGCGATCGCGCCGTAGGCGAGGGATTTGAGGAATCCTTGCGGGAAGATCAGTAGTCCGCCGAGGCTGGCGACGATCATGGTCGCGGAGAAGACGACGGTGCGGCCCGCCGTGCTGACGGTGCGCCGGACGGCGGTGCGGGTGTCGTGGCCCGCGGCGAGTTCTTCGCGGAAGCGGCTGACGATGAACAGGCCGTAGTCGATGGCGAGGCCGACGCCGATCATCGAGACGACGCCGGTGACGAAGGAGTTGACCTCGGTGAAGTTGGTGAATATCCGCATGATGCCGTTGGCGCCGGTGACGGTGAGCGCGCCGATGGCCAGCGGTAGTGCGGCGGCGACGAGTCCGCCGAAGACGAAGAACAGCAGGACGGCGACGACCGGTAATGCGACGACCTCCATGCGGTGCACGTCGTCGGTGAGGGTGTCGGTGAGGGTGCCCGCGATGGGTTGGAGTCCGGCGACTTGGACGTCGACACCGGGAATGGGGAAGTCGTTCTTGACCTTTCGGTAGTTGCGCACCATTTCGGTGTCGTCGTCGCCGCGGATGGCGATGAGGACGAAGGCGTGGCGGCGGTCGTCTCCGGCGAAGAGGGGGCCGCTGGCCTTACCGGTTTCGGTGGCCCAGTAGGCGCCGTTGATGCCGGTGATCTCGTCGGGGTGGTCGCGGGTGAGGTTGTCGAGGTGGTCGACGACGGTACGGCTGAGGTCGGGGTCGTCGACGGTTTTGCCGTTGGGGGCGGTGATGAGCAGGACGACGTCGGATTCGTGGTCGCGGCCCCATGCTTCGTCGGCGAGGCGGCTCGCTCGGGCGGATTCGGCGGTGGGGTCTTCCAATCCGCTGGAGCTGAGGTGGTTTTCGATGCCGATGCCGTAGCCCGCGAGTGCGAGCAGTCCGGCGATGACGATGCCGAGTACGCCGAATCGGTATCGGTGGACGAGTTCCCCCCATCGCGCGAACATCAGCGGTCTCCGCGGGGGCAGGGGTGGGCGTGGGTGGCCGGTTTCGGTCGGTGTGCCGATCCTGCTGTGCGGAAGACCAAGGGGCCGTGTCCTTTCCGTGGGGTTCGCCGGGGTTTCTGGCATCAAAAGTACAGACGTTGTTGAAATGTCGACGTTTAACTATTGAATTCATGGGTCAGCGGTTCGCACATCTGTGCGGCGATGCCGGAGTTCTGGTGTCGTAGGAGGCGTGTGCGGTGTGAATTGGACCGCTTCGGCGTTCGCGGGCGGACGCGGCCGCCGCGACGTGGCACCATGCGGTTATGGTCTCCAATCCGTTGCCGACTCTCGCCAGGCGCCTCGCGCAGCAGCGGTGGGTGATGCGTACGGCGCCGCTGGTGCTGCCGCTGGAGCGGTTCATCCGGTGGGTGACTCGCGGGCGGTTCGGCGTGCTCGATCTGGTGGGCCTGCCGTCGATCGAAGTCACGGTGGCCGGACGCAAGACCGGGGTGCCGCGCACCACGTCGCTGCTGTATGTGCCGCGCGGCGCGGACTTCCTGGTGATCGGGTCGAACTGGGGCAGTGCGAAGCATCCGGTGTGGTCGGCGAACCTGCGTGCGGCCAGTGTCGCGACGGTCGGGCATCGGGGCCAGCGTTTCCCGGTGCGGGTCACCGAGATCACCGGCGTCGAGCGCAAGCGCGTCTGGGATCTGGCCGTGGAGTTCTGGCCCGGCTACGAGATGGAGTACGAGCTCTCCGGCGGCCGCGAGTTCCGGATCTTCGAACTGCGCCGGGAGTGAGCGCGATCAGCCGAGGGCGGATCGCACGGCCGTGGAGAAGGCGGAGACGGCGGGATGCCGGCCCGCGCCCGCGCGGCACGCGATGGTCGTGGTGCGGGCGATCGGAAGCCGGACGAGGCGCACACCGGGTGGGGGTTCGGTGGCGCTGAGTTCGGGGACGAGGGCGACGCCGTGTCCGGCGGCGACGAAGGCCAGCACGGTGCTGAAGTCGTCGACCTGGTGGTGGACGCGCGGGGTGAATCCCGCGGCTTGGCAGGCGCGGAGGGTCATGGTGTGGCAGCGGGTGCCCGCGGTGGCCACGATCCAGGGTGCGTCGCGCCAGGTGTCGAGGGTGGCGCCGGGGGTCGCGGTGTCGGCGGCGAGGAACATGGCTTCGCGGTAGAGCGGTTCGGTGTGCACGCCGGGTTCGGGCGGGAACGGGACCAGGTCGTAGTCGTGGACGAGGGCGACGTCGAGTTCCCCGGCGCGCAGCGCGGCGGCGACGCGGGCCGGATCGAGTTCGGTGACACGGGGTTCCAGGCCGGGGTGGGCGGTGGCGAGCCTGGTGAGGGTGTCGGGGATGAAGGCCTGGGTGGCGCTGGGAAAGGCGCCGATGCGCAGCGGTCCGGTCAGTCCGGCTCTGGCGTCGGCGAGGTCGGCCTCGGCCTCTTCGAGCCGGGCGAGCACCGCGTCGGCGTGTGCGACGAGGGTGTGTCCGGCCGGGGTGAGCGTGACGCGGCGTCCGGTGCGTTCCAGCAGGGCGACGCCCGCTTCGCGTTCCAGCGCGGTGAGTTGCTGGGAGACCGCGGAGGGGGTGAACGCGAGCGCCTCGGCGACGGCGGCGATGGTGCCGCGCCGGGCGAGTTCCCGCAGCAGCCGCAGCCTGCGCACGTCGAGCATCAGTTCAGCTTACGTTCGGCAGCACAAATGCGAACTGGTTCTTAATCTCTTGGTGCGGCACGCTGGCGGTATGCACCGATTCCAAGGAATTTTCGTACCGCTGGTCACGCCGTTCACCGACGACGGCGCCGTCGCGTGGGACGCGCTGGAATCGCTGGCGCGCGGCGTGCTGGACGCGGGCGCGGCGGGACTGGTGGCGTTGGGCACGACCGCCGAGGCGGCGACGCTGGACGCCGTGGAACGGCGCGGTGTGATCGAGGTGTGCGCCAGGGTGTGCGCGGCGACGGGTGCGCCGTTGATCGTCGGGGCGGGCGGCAACGACACCCGCGCCAGCCTCGCCGGGCTGGTGGAGCTGGCGGCGTGGCCGCAGGTGACCGCGGCGTTGGTGCCGGTGCCGTACTACACGCGGCCTTCCGAGGCCGGGGTCGTCGCGCACTACGCTCACCTCGCGGCGAGTTCGCCGGTGCCGCTGATCGTTTACCACATTCCCTATCGGACCGGTCGTTCGTTGAGTGCGAGCACACTGCGGGAGATCGCGGCCTTGGACGGCGTCGTCGGTGTGAAGTACGCGGTCGGCGGTGTGGACACCGACGCGGTCGAGTTGCTCGCCGATCCGCCCGCGGATTTCGCGGTGCTCGCCGGGGACGACGCGTTCCTCTCGCCGCTGCTCGCGCTGGGCGCGGCGGGCGGCATCGTGGCGACCGCGCAGCTGGCGCCAGCGCGTTTCGTCGCCCTCGAAAATGCTTGGCGCATCGGGGACCTCGCGTCGGCGCGGGCGATCGGCGCGGAGCTGGCCGGGGTGGCGGTGACGGCGTTCGCCGAGCCGAATCCGACGGTGATCAAGGGCGTGCTGCACGCGCTGGGACGCATTCCGAGCCCGGCGGTGCGGTTGCCGCTGTTGCCCGCCGCGGCGGATTCGGTGGATCGGGCGCTGGGGGCGCTGGGCGCGGTGCCCGTGGTCGCCCGGTAGACCAGGTCAGCGTCGGGCGGTGCCACTGGTGTGCGGGAGGCCTAGGCGTTCCCCGTCGCTGGAGATAGCCGATTGCTATTCTGGCGTAGTCCGGTGTGGCAACCGCACGAGCGGAGGGCGTTGTGCACGATCGTCGCGGCGCGTTACAGGAGTACTTGTTGCGGACCCAGCCCCGGACCGTCGATCGAGGGCGGATGACGATCGTGGAGCGTGAGCTCGCCCGCGTGGCGCGCGCGGGCATTCCGGGCGCCGTTGTCGAATTCGGTTGTTACCGAGGCGGAATGACCGCGTGGCTGCGGGCGGTGCTGGACTCCGTAGGCGCGGATCCGCCGGTGCACGCCTACGACTCGTTTCGCGGGCTGCCCGCGCCGGGTCGCCACGACAGCGCCTATCTGGCCGAGGGCGAGTTCGCGGCCTCGGTCGGCGAGGTGGTGAACCTGCACGAGCGGTTCGGCCTGCGCCGCCCGCACGTGCACGCGGGCTGGTTCGCCCACACCGTGCCCGAACAGTTGCCCGCCCGGATCTCCTTCGCCTACTTGGACGGCGATCGCTACGAGTCGACGCTGCTGTGTCTGCGTGCGTGTCTGCCGCGGCTGGCGCCGGGCGCGATTCTGGTCATCGACGACTACGCCGACCCCGCGTCACCGCCCGATCGCGCCGTCGCGCAACCCAAAGCGCCGGGCGTCATGAAAGCGTGCGAGGACGTCTTCGGCACACCGCTGGCGGTCAGCGTGGTCTCCGCGGACCCGACCTGGACGCTGGGCGTCTACCGGCACGCGATCCCGCCGACCGTCTCCGCGGCGGCCGCGTCGAACGAAACCGTGCGCTGAGTCAGATCGGTGTCGCCATCGCGGCGCGCAGCCGTTCCGCGAGCTCGAAGGAGATCCGTTCCACCCCAATGATTCTGCCGCAGCGGATTACCAGGTGAGGACGGGTTTGACGGTGCGGCCGTCGCGTTGGTGCTCGAGTGCGGTGTCGATTTGGATGTGCGGGTAGTCGACCACGAGCCGATCGATCGGGAAACGGCCCGCGGCATGGAGTTCGAGCAGGTGTGGGATGAAGGTGTGCGGGTCGGCGTCGCCCTCGAGGCAACCGCGGATCGTCTTGCCGCCCAGGACGATATCGCGCACGTCGATGTCGGGAACGCCCGTGCCGAGTCCGACCGCCACCACCGTGCCGCCGGTCGTCAGTGCCGATACCGCTTCGGTGAGGACGCCGGGATGTCCGGTGGTGTCCAGGGCGTGAGTCGCACCGCCGCCGGTGGTTTCGCGGACGGCGGTGGCGGTGTCGTCGGTCGTCGGATCCAGTGCGGCGGTGGCGCCGAGGTCGAGTGCCAGTGCGCGGCGGGCGGGGTTCGGCTCGACGACGACGATGCGCTCCACACCGGCCGCGCGTGCGGCGAGCAGGCCCGCCATCCCGACCGCGCCCGCGCCGTAGACGACGAACTGGGCGTCGGATGCGGGTCGCAGGGCGTTGAGCACCGCGCCCGCGCCGGTCTGGAATCCGCACCCGAGCGGCGCGGCGACGACCGGATCGGTCGCGGGATCGATGACGACGGTGTTGTCCGGGGTGGTCAGCGCGTAGCCCGCGAAGCTGGACTGCCCGAAGAATCCGTCCCGCACCGGCGTCCCGGCCGCGGTGACGCGCGGTGCGCGGTCCTCGCGAGAGCCGAACTGGTTCAACGTGATCGACCGATGGCAGTAGGCGGGTCGGCCGCCGCGGCAGTTGGCGCAGCGTCCGCAATGCCGGAAGGTCAGTACGACGTGGTCGCCCGGGCGCACGGTGGTGACCTCGGCGCCGACCGCCTCGACCACACCGGCGCCTTCGTGCCCGAGCAACAGCGGCCGGTCCGGTCCGCCCGCGGCGCGGGTGACGAGGTCGGTATGGCAGATGCCGACCGCCCGCACCCGGACCAGGATCTCCCCGGCGCGCGGCGCGTCGATCTGCACGGCTTCCACGGAGAACGGCGCGGACGGATCGCGGGACAGGACCGCGGAGGTGGTCAGCACGCGGTGACCCGTTCGAGCAGGAAGTAGAAGTGCGCGCCGTCGGCGAGCACGAGGTCCGGGCGGCCGTTCATGATGCCGAGCAGCGTCGAGTCGTCGAGCGGCTTGAAATGATCGAACACCGGCTTGCCGTCGTAGACCATCGTCGCGGTCACCTCGCCGCGGAACTCGACGTTCCACAGCGACGCCTCGCCGTCGCCGAGTTCCTTGTTCGAGTACAGCGAGCCGTCCTCGGCGCGGCAGATCAGCGGCTCGGCGTGGGTCAGCGAGCGAAATCGCTTGCCGTACCAGCGGCTCGCGGGCAGCGCGCGGCACAGCGGATGGCCGGTCTGGAACGCGGCGCCGCGCCAGTCGCCGAGGATCTGTTCGGCCCGTACGGTCGGCAGACCCGCCCACAGCTCGTCCAGTGCTTGGGTCGAGACCCCGGATTCTCGTGCGGCCAGATCCCGCCAGGACGCAGTGCTCATCGTCGGTCGCCTTTCCGAAGTTGCAGAACCATCTGGTTCGCGAACCATATCCCGAACCAAATGGTTCGGCAATATAGGATTCCGGGCATGCGCGCAGCAGGCCACGCCACCAGGGACCGAATCCTCGCCGCGGCCAAGGAGGAATTCGCCCGCTACGGGGTCGCCGGTGCGCGGATCAACCGCATCGCGACCGCCGCGCGCGCCAGCAAGGACCGGCTCTACGCGTACTTCGCGAGCAAGGACGAGCTCTACGCGGCGGTCACCGAACAGTGGGCGGGCCAGACCACCGACGAGACTGCGCTCGACGCGGCGGACCTGCCGGGATACGCGGGCCGCCTGTTCGATCACTATCTGCGACACCCGGAGAACGCCCGCTTGCAAACCTGGGCCGAGATCGAACACATCCGCATTCCCGAGGCCGAGGACGCGGTGCGCCGGGTGATCGCCACCAAGATCGGCGAAATCGAACGCGGACAGCGCGAGGGTCTGATCACCACCGACTTCCAGCCCGTCACGCTCGTCGTCATGCTCACCGATCTGGTTCGCACCGCCGCCGTGCATGCCGCGCGGGTCGCGGAACCGCACAGCATCGCCGAACGCCGCGCCGCGGTGGTTTCGGCCGCGCGGCGTCTGGCCGCCCCGTGACGCCCGGTCCGCTGCGAATGCTGGGTGTTTGCCAGGAAGCGCGAATGGGCGCAGGCGAGCGGGCGTAGACTCGCCGGATCGCTCCGTGAACATCCACTGCGAGGTGATGTCACATGGTCGACACGGAAGTGCTCGTCGTCGGTGCCGGTCCGGTCGGACTGACCGCGGCCATCGAATTGGCTCGGCGCGGGGTGCGGTGCCGGATCATCGACGCGGCCGTCGAACCGCCGCGCTACGCCAAAGCGGTCGGTATTCAGCCACGCACGCTCGAGGTATTCGAGGGCATGGGTGTGCTGCGCCAGGTGCTCGACTCGTCGATCCTGCTGCGCGGCCAGATCGTCTACGTCAACGGCGCCGCGGTCGAGCGCGTGGCGTTGACGCTGCCCGCCGACGTCCCGTACCGGTTCGTCGGGCTGCCGCAATACGAGACCGAACGGATTCTGCGCAAACGTCTGGCGACCACCGGCACGCGCATCGAGTGCGGCACCTCGCTCACCCATCTCGAGCAGGACGACTCCGGCGTGCACGTGGTGCTCACCGACGAGAAGGGTGAGCGCCGGGTGCAGGCGCAGTATCTGATCGGTTGCGACGGCGCGCACAGCCTCGTGCGCAAGGCGTTGGGACTCGGGTTCGACGGCGCGGCGTTCGCCGAGCAGTACATGCTCGGCGATGTCGAACTGGACTGGTCGATGCCGCGCGGGTACAGCATCCGATCGATGCACCGGACCGACGGCGTCACCGACGATCTGCTGGTGTGCATCCCGCTGCCGGGCAAGCGCCGGTACCGGGTATCGATGCTGGTGCCGGAGGAACTCGCGACGGCGCCGAGCACCGGCGAGGCGGTCGAGCACGGCTTCGAAGGAGCTCATGCGCCCGAGCTGCACCACATCCAAGCGGTGCTGGACCGGCTGGCGCCCGAACCGGTCACCGCGTCGAGCCTGCGCTGGTCGTCGGTGTTCCGCATCAGTCATCGCATCGTCGATTCCTATTCGCGCGGAAGGGTTTTCGTCGCGGGGGATGCCGCGCACATTCATCCGCCCACGGGTGCGCAGGGCATGAACACCGGCATCCAGGACGCGCACAATCTCGCCTGGAAGCTCGCTCTGACCCTCGGCGGCATCGGCGCGGGTGATCTCCTCGCCAGCTACGACGCCGAGCGCAGACCGGTCGGGCAGGAAGTCGTCGGCCGCACCGTGCGCAGCGCGCGCGAAGGCATCGGCGCGGGGGAGACCGATCCGGACTACGTCATCCGCAGGGAAGCCCAACTGCTGATCGACTACTCCGAAAGCCCGCTGATCAGCCACGCACCCGACGACCAGCCCGGCCCGCGCCCCGGATGCCGCGCCCCCGACGCGGCCGGTCTGACCCGAGACGCCGTCGCCTACCCGATCCGGCTGTTCTCCCTGCTCGGCCGCACCGACCACACCGTGCTGCTCTACCTCGACGAAGCGGCGGGCCCCGAGTCGTCCGCCACCGTGTGCGCCCTCACCGACGCCGCGCGCCGCGCCACCCACGGAAAAGTCGACCTCTATTTGATCACCGCCCCCACCGCCGACCCCGACACCTCGGTGCTGCCGGTCATCCGCGACCGCGACGGCGCCTTCGCCCGCGCCTACGGCGCAAAAGGGTTGGCCGCCTACGTCATCCGGCCCGACGGCTACCTCGGCTTCGCCGAACACGACCCCACCCCGGAAGACCTGACGAAACACTTCGCGCAGATCTTCCGCTGAACCGCCCGCGAAACCTGGGCGCCGCGAGGTCGCGTGATCGGCCCAATCGGTCAGTGCTCGAAGACGTTCACCTCGCCGGGCTCGGTCTCGAGCGCCTCGCGGTCGAATATCAGCAGGGCGAGGAAGAACGCCCCACCCGCGAGAAGTAGACCGGCCACGATCAGCACCGGGACCACCGCGTCTTCGGGCGTCACCAGCACGAACAGCGCGACGGCCGACCACAGCAGCGCGGCGATCGCGACGGGAAGTTCGAAGCGGCCTAGATCGAAGGCGCCCTTCCTGCGGTCCAATCGTTTGCGCACCGTCAGGTAGAGAACGATCGTCGAGCCGTAGATGAGGGCGGGCAGGATCGTCGACGCGGTGATCAGCTCCAGCAGCGCGTCGCCGGGCAGCGCGACCATCAAGACGACACCCAGGCAGAAGATCAGGATCGTCGCCGGGACCGGCGTGCGCGTGCGCGGGTCGACCCGCCGCATCAGCCGGTGAGCGGGAAAGCGTGCGTCGCGCGACATCGCGAAAACGAGCCGCGAGCAGGCGGCCATCACCACCATCCCGGCGCCGAAGAACGAGAAGGTGATGGCGACGAGCAGGATGCGTTCCATCACCGGACCGAGCTGGTCGCGCATGATCGCCGCGACCGGCGAACCGCTCGCGCTGATCTTCGGGATGTCATCGATCGCGACGGTGAGCGCGACCACGAACAGCAGCCCCAGCACCCCGGCCGCCACGACCGACCCCACGATCGCGCGAGGGACGCTGCGATAAGGATCCTTGGCCTCCTCGGCCAGGTTCGCCGCGGCGTCGAAACCGACGAGCGTGCCCAACCCCATGATCATCGCGATCATCAGGCCACCGCCGACGGCGAAATAGTCGGAGGCGTTCTCGGTGACACCGCGCGAGGTCAGGTTGTCGGTCGTGCCGTTGCCGGTGACCGCCACGGCCACGACGAGCGCGATCGCCACCACCACGACCAGCACCAGCTCCAAGCCCACCGCGGACGCGTTGATCATGCTCACGATGCGCGTCGAAGCGATGGCCAGCACCGCCTGAAGGAGCAGCACCGCCAGCGTGATCAGGCGCGCGGTGCCCTCGTCCGGCCGCATGCCCAGCAGTGGCATGAACGCTTCGCTGGCCAGCGCGTTGTCCACCGCCACCACGGCCACCGCCAGATAACAGAAGGTCAGCCAACCGAACCCCCACCCGATCTTCGGGTTGGCCAACCGCGAAGCCCACTGATACGACGAGCCGCTCAGCGGAATGCGCGCGGCGAACTGCGCCACCACCAAGGCCACCAGCGCCTGGCCCACCGCGGCCGCGATCCACAACCAGATCCCGACCGGTCCCGCGTTCTGGAGCACGTCGTCGTAGGTCGCGAAGATGCCGACCGCCACCGAGATGAACGCGAACGAGATCGCGAAGACCTGAAACGAGCCCAGCGTCCGTTTCAGCTCCTGCCGATAGCCCCCGGCCTCCACCGAACTCTCGCCGGTCCCCGCGGGCATGCTGGCGTCCGCCACCTCGATCACCTCACTTCTCTCGGAAGGAGTCCCGCCGAACCGAGGGTCGACGGGGCGAATGGTCGTCCGAATCTCGCTGGTGATGTCGTGCTCGGGATACGAGTGAAACCCTATTCGCGTGCGCTCGGCTTCGGGGAATTTCCAGGCCGGCCCTCGCGTGGTGGATCGACGACCCGATCGCGAAACCGATCGGACGCCCTTTTTCCGTGAGCTGTCGGTGCCGCGGTGGTGTCATGAGTAAACTGCGAGGTTGCGCATGGTTTTGAGCGGGGGTCGGCACTAGCACGGGATCGAGTCATGCAAACCCACACCGACGAAATCGCCGACGGCATCTATCGCATCTCCACCTACATTCCGGAGATCGGACCGACCGGATTCACCTTCAATCAGTTCTTCGTCGACGCCGACGAACCGCTGCTGTTCCACACCGGCATGCGGGCGCTGTTTCCGCTGGTGTCCGCGGCGGTCGCGCGGATCCGGCCGGTCGAGCAGCTGCGCTGGATCACCTTCGGTCATGTGGAGGCCGACGAATGCGGGGCGATGAATCACTTCCTCGCGGCCGCACCGCATGCGCAGGTGGCGCACGGCGTAGTCGGGTGCCTGGTCTCCATCGAGGATATGGCCGACCGGCCGCCGCGACGGCTCCTCGACGGCGAGGTGATCGACCTGGGCGACCGGCGGGTTCAGCATTTCGACACCCCGCACGCGCCACACAATTGGGAGGCGCGGGTGCTGTACGAGCAGACCACCGGCGTGCTGTTCTGCGGTGACTTGATGACGCAACTGGGCAACGGTCCCGCCTTGACCGACGCCGATCTGGTGGAACCGGCGACGGTCGCCGAGGACGTCTTCCACGCGACCTCTCTCGGACCCGCCGTGCCCGCCGCCTTGCATAGGCTGGCGCAGTTGCGGCCGACCACGTTGGCGATCATGCACGGTTCGAGCTTCAGCGGGGACTGCGCGACAGCGTTACGTGACCTCGCGACGGTCTACGAGGATCGGCTGAACGAGCAAGCCCCAGGCGGCGGATCCACTGACTGAATTGTTCAGGTAATAGGAACTCGTTTCGTGCCGATGGGAGTGGTGAAGGCACGATTCCGGGTGATGGTGACCGCAGGGCTGCTGCTCGACAGCAAGCCGCCGGTGTCGGCACATACCTCGAGGCGTGTTCGTGGGACGTGATCGTGCGAGAAGGGGTGAGGACGCGCCTCGCCCTCATAGAGCAGCAGCCGATACCATTGCGCACCAATGCTTTCCGCTGCCGAGCGTGCACGGGCAGTCGTCACCGGCGCGCCAACAGATCTACAGGTGCGTCGGTAGTGTGAGCCGCATTTGGAATTCCACGCGCGCGTCATCGGGGGAAATAGCACCCGCGACGCCGGTGCGGCGGAAACCGTGGCGCTGGTAGAGGCGTTCGGCGGCGGTGTTGCCGTCGGAGACCTCGAGGTGGATACCGAGGTGGCCGGTGGCGGCGGCCCAGTCGATGACCGAGCGGACAAGCAGGTCGGCCACGCCGGTCCCACGAGCTTCGGGTGCCACCCACATCGAGATCAAATGTGCCACAGCCTTTTCCGCGACCGCACCGACGGTGCCGAGATCGTGATCGCCCGCAGTGGCGAGGAACTGGGTGCGGGCCGCGAGCAACTCACGCCAATCCTGATCGGTGCGGGCCTGCGCCCAGGCAAGGGTGGAACCGAAGGTACGGCGCCTGGAAGCCGCCGATCTTCGGCTCGAGCAGTTCGGCCAGCCGCAGCGGGGTGCGGTCCTCGAACATCGGACCGATGAGCTGCACTCCCACCGGCAGGCCCTCGGGTGAGCGGCCCGCGGGTATGGCGGTGGCGGGCAGGCCGGGCATAGTCGCCAGACCGGCCCAGACGAGCTGGTCGAAGTACGGGTACTCGACGCCGTCGATGTCGATTCGGCGTCCCAGCAGATCAGGGTCGTGGTCGTGCGGGAACGCGGGAGTCGGCGTGATCGGACACACCACGGCATCGAACTCGGCGAACAGCTGCCGCCAGCCGTGGCGATGCAGTTCGCGACGGTTGTACGCCGCCAGCCAGTCGCGGTGGCTGAAGACCATCGCGCGCAACTGGGCCGCGCCCAGACTCTGGTCGTCCGCGCTCAGTTCGCCTGCGCGGCTGCGCAGCTGCTCGTACTCGTCGACGGGAAAGTACGCGATGGAGCCCGAAAACAGCAACTGCATGAAGAGCGTCCCGGCTTCGGCCATATCGGGCAGCAGCGGACTGTGCCGTTCGACGCGGGCGCCGCCGTCGGCGAGCGCGTCGGCCACCCGGTTCACCCCTTCCCGCACAGCGGATCCGGTCGGAATGAGCGGATGTTCATCGAGGATCAGAACACGGAAGTCGCCGAGCCGCTCATGGCGCGTGGGCGGCAGGCTCGAGTCGTACGCGACGCCGTGCGTCAGCGGATCAGGTCCGGCCATCACATCGAGCAGGAGCGTGAGGTCGCGGGGGGTGCGCGCCATCGGACCGACGACGGCGAGGTCGAGATCGGTCGGCAGTGCCGGCGCGGGCGGCGTGACCATGCCACGGGTCGCCGCCAGCCCGATTGTCGGCTTGTGCGCGTAGACCCCGCAGAAATGGGCGGGCGTGCGCAGCGAACCGGCCATGTCGGAGCCGATGGACAGCGCGCCGAATCCGCACGCCAGAGCTGCCGCCGATCCGCCGGAGGAACCACCCGCCGTGCGACCGTGATCCCACGGATTGTTGGTGGTGCCGTAGATCTCGTTGAAGCTTTGGATATCTTGCAGCCCGAGCGGCACATTGGTCTTGCCGAGCACAACGGCGCCCGCGGCCTCGAGCCGCGACACCTGGACCGCATCCTCGGCTGGTACGTAGTTCCGGTGCTGCGGCATGCCCCAGGTCGTGGGCAACCCAGCCATGTTGTAGGACTCCTTGACGGTCACCGGAATACCGAGCAACGGCCGGTCCTGGCCGCGGGCGCGGGCCCGATCGGCCCGGTGTGCGGCGGCCCGCGCACGGTCGAAGTCCGGCACACAGATCGCGTTGATCACCTTGTCGTCCCGCTCGATACGGGCGATCGCTTCGTCGGTCACTTCCACCGAGGTAACCTCACCGGCGCGCAAGGCAGCTGAAAGCTTCTCGGCCGAAGACAGATTCAAATCCATGAATTCGACGGTATCGGTCTGCCGCAGTGGACATAGAATGTCGCTCCGCGCAAACGGGAAAGTCGAACGGGTGACCGTCAGTTCGAATCAACGCAGTCGTTCGGTCATATCTCCCAGGTCGCGGTGTCGGCAGAGCCGAACCCGATTGCCGCAGGCCATGAACTGCTGTTTCGCACAATGGGACAGATCTCACCATCGGTGCCGTGTTCACCTTCGGCCGCAGAGGGTGCGACCCAACCACCGGTCGTGGCGGCGTGCGGCGAGATCGATACCTGTCCCGAAAATTCAGGAGACGTGCCCATGAGGCATATGGACCCCGTGCACGGACGCAAACTGCAATCCGTTCCCAAAAACTGGGAAGTAGCGGGATGCCGGAATTATTCGAGGTAGGACGCGATTGCTTCGCAGTCGTCGAGCGATCCACCGCAGCGTTCGTGGGCTGGCTTGCCCTGCAACCACCGGACGACGGCAGTGTCACCGAGGTGGAACTCGGCTACCGGCTCGCAGCATCGGTCTAGGGGCCGGGGCTACGTCTCCGAGGCAGCGCGGGCGCTGATCCGGAAAGGGATTCACCGAACTCGCCGTGAAGCGAGTGTGGGCCCAGACCATGGCGGTCGACATCGCGTCTCGCCGCGTCATGAAAGTCCGGCCTCACCGACGTCCGGACCTTCCACCAGCACTTCGACGACCCACTGCCCGGCACCGAACACGGCGAGGTCGAATACGAACTACGCCAAGCTGACTGGAGGCCAGAATCATCGGGATACGCACCCTAGTGGTGGGCCACCCAACCAGAAACTGGCAGGCTGAAATGTCCAAGTCCCGGACAGGCAGGTTATTCGCCCGCATGTGTGGTGGATCGTCTAGACTCGTATACACGGCTACCGGTCCGGGATGTCTTTCCCTGATGCGGACGCGGCGTGTCAATTCGCGTCACCGCTTTCTCCTCTCTGTTTCGGATGAAACTCCTACGGTAAGGAGCGGTACATGACTGCACGATTCACGACGATCGATGAGCCGACTCTCCAGGACAAGGTCACGTACCAGCTGTGCGAGTACGCGAATCTGGTCAACACCATCAGCAAAGAAGACAACGACCTGGAGGGCACGCTCTATCAGAAGGTCCAGCAGTATCTCGACGCCAACGAGGAGATCATCGGGGGGTGGGAGATCGTCTGGGGTCCGGGAGTAGCGCTGTCCGACACCGACTTGTACGCGGTCAACGCCCTGTACATGGTGCGAAGCACCGAGGATCGCTCCCGGTACGTGATCGCCATGGCCGGCAGCAGCGACGCACTGGTGTTCGACTGGCTGGTCGAGGACTCCTTCATTCTCCAGACGCCGTGGTTCGCGAATAGCGCCGCCTGGCACACGATCGGCACGGCCATCGGGGTGAAAACTCTCCTCGGTATCAGACCCTCCGGCCTCCGTCCCGGTGCCGGTCACACCTTGCCCGAGTTCCTGAGCGCGCTCGACGACAAGGCGATCGACCTGACCGTCACCGGCCACAGCCTCGGCGGTGCCCTGTCACCCACGCTGGCCCTGTTCCTACGCGACACAATGGCTATGGGACAATTCCGAGAAAGCCAAGATCAGCGTGCTCTCGACCGCCGGACCGAGTTTCTGCAATCAGGAATTCGTCAACTACACCACCCAACGCCTGCAACGAGTGCAGCGCTACGCCAACGACCTCGACGTCGTCCCGCACATGTGGAACCCGCCCGACATCGATGGCGCCAAGGCTCTCTACTCCAAGAACAACCAGCCTGCTCCTAGTGGTATGGAAGTTGTGTTCGACCTGCTCGAGGCGCAGGCGTCCGTGTCAGGCCAATATGCACACTTCGAACCCACCAGCGGCGTGTTCCAAGGAACGTTCAACAATGAGATAAATCAAACGCAAGGCTCGACGCCAGACGATTTGTACTGGAGCCAGGTCGGCTACCAGCACATAGGCGGCTACCATGGGTTCTTCGAAATCAAAGGCGTGCAGTGGCCGCAGGGCGTCGTAGCCCTCCCGCCGGTCGGCAGTGACACTGTCATGGGCCGTATCCGGGCGGCGGCCGGTCTACCGCTCGGCGACGGTGCTGGAAAGGTACTGGCGAACCGCCGGCCGGTGACCGTCCCGATCAACGGGCAACCCGTAAAGCTGCCCACCGATCACAACAGCCCCGAAGCCAGGGCACTCGTGGAGCGCGTCACCGCCGAATTCGACCCCACCTCCGCATGAACTGACGCCCCGGGTCCCGCACTCGGTGGCACGCGCTTCAACCCGCTACAGCGCGAAAGCGCTCGAACGGCGCAGGACGTGGCGGTCGATTCCGGCGGGCAGCTCGGCGACAACAGATCAGTCGACGAGGTCCAGCGTCGGCCTCGGCAGTCGGCCGCCACGACTAGGCCGTGTCTCCCAATGACTTCAGCCATTCGATGATGAGAGCCAGGACGAATCCGGCTCGGTAGGTGATCGCGGGCTTGTCATAGCGGGTGGCCACCGCGCGCCAGTGCTTGGCTCTGTTGAAGGCACGTTCGACGACGTTGCGCCGTTTGTAGGTCTCGATGTCGAAGCTCGGTGCCCGGCCACCGGCGCGGCCCTTGCGTTTGCGATTGGGCGACCTGATCGTGGCGTTCAGGAATCACGGTTTGGATGCCGTTGCGGCGCAGCAGAGTTCGGTTCGATTCGATGCTGCGGAATAGGCGCGGACGGCGATCACCACATCGGGATCGCGTCGGGGTGGGCCGCCATCGAGGCGGGGCACCGCGACCGCGTCGAGCAGCGGCGGGGGCATCATGCATGGCATTGACGATGGCTCATACCGATTGTCACCACGGTGACCGAGCCTTCCGGGGCGCCCTCGGGCCAGCCGGTGGCTGAAGCCCTGTGCAGCGGACCGGGCGTTCTCGTCGGCGATACCGGGGCGACCGCGCCGCCAGCAGCCAGCACACCAACGGAATGACAAAGACCAGTCGTTCCACGCGGCCAGCATAAGCCGCAGCAGCATTCGACCGTCCCTCACGGATCACAGGCCGAGTTTGGTTACGGCGTTGTCCTCCAACGGATTCGCGGTGCGGATGTAACCGTGCACGGTGCGCGGGTTGGACCAGCGTCCCTGGCGCATGATCTCGCGGTCGCTGGCGCCGCCGAGGGCGGCCTGGGTGGCGAAGCCGGCGCGTAAGGAGTGTCCGGAGAAGAGGTTCGGGTCGAGGCCTGCGCGGGCGGCGTAGCGTTTCACGAGTTCGGCGACGGCGCGACCCGACATCGGGCGGTCGCCGATGCCGCCGTGGCGGGTGATGGTCGGGAACAGCGGCAGGTCCGGGTGCTGGGCGAGGGGTGTGCCGGTGAAGCCGTGGCAGCGATGGATGCGTGGGTCGGGTGGGGGTGCGGCGCACTGGTCGCGTAAGGCGAGTGGCCCTGCGGCCGTGTAAATTTCGAGGAGTTGGACCCAGGCGGCGTAGGCGCAGACCGGGCAGGTGTGGGGACGTTGCCCGCGGGGTAGGGCGACGCGCTGTTCGGCGGCGCCGGTCGGATCGGTCTTGGTGGTCGGCAGGTGTACGAGCAGGACCGGTTCACCGGTCGCGTGATCCACGCTCACCCGGACGTCGGCGACGCGCAGGGCGGCCAGCTCGCTACGGCGCAACGCGCCCGCGAAACCGATCAGCAAGACCAGTGCGTCGCGACGGCGGGCGGGTTCGGCGGGCCAGCCGGGTTCGGGCAGACCGGCGAGCAACTGATCGAGGGTGTGCAGCAGGATCGGACGCTTGCGCGAGGGCGGCGTGCGGCGGGTGCGCCTGATACCCCGCAGCGTCAGACGGACCACGTCGGAGCGGGTGGGGGAGGGCAGTCCATTGGCGGCGTGCACCGCCGCGATCGCCGCCGACTTGCGCTCGAGCGTGGCCGGGCCGAACGCCCACTCTCCGTTCGGGCGTCGCGCGTCGGCGGCGGCCGCCAGATAGACCGCGACATCGAGCGCGTCGGCCGGAAGCGCCTGGCGCCCCTCGGCCGCGCACCATCCGGCCCACGCGATCCAATCGGCGCGATAGGCGCGCACCGTGTTCGCCGATTGCGAGGCCTCCAGATACCGGCGCAGCGAACCGGCCTGGACATCGTCGAAACGTTCGCGCACCAACCGCAACGCCGCCGCGTCGACGAGCACACTGCGCACACCGCGGCGCAACTCGCTGCGCACCACCTCCGGCAGCGCGACGACACTGTCCTCCTTCACGCGCCACCACGCAGAACAGATTGCCGCCGACCGAAATTCATCGCCCCAGCCTATGCGCTGCCCGTGCCTCCGCAATGCACCTGGTACATCGTGGCGCGACGGGTTTCGCGGAGCATCGACACGGCTCGCGCAAGCCACACCGTCGGGAACTGTTCGACGCCTCTGCTACGGACACCGAGGTGGGAATTGTCGGGCGTGGTCAGAGGTTGTGCACGCGGAGAACTGTGCAGCCGCCCGAACGGATGTCGGGCCGGAAGGGATGCGGGTATGAAGTTCGCGGTCAGTTACAGCAGCGCCCATTTCGGGACCGATCCGGATCGGATCGTCGCCCACGCCCGCCACGCGGAGGCATGCGGATTCGAAGGCCTGTACCTGCCCGAACACCTGGTCCTCTATCCGGGCGCGCGACTGCACAACTTCGAGGTCCCGCCGACGTTGCCGTTCCTCGACCCGCTCGACACCCTCGCCTACGTCGCCGCGGCGACCGACCGGCTCCTGCTCGGCACCGGTGTGCTGCTGCTGCCGTACCGGCACCCGGTGGTGCTCGCCAAGCAGCTGGCGACCATCGACGTGCTGTCCAAGGGCCGAATGCGTTTGCTGACAGTGGGATTGGGCGTCGTCCCCGAGGAGGCCGCGGCGACGGGCGTCGACTTCCGCGCCCGCGGGCGACGCGCCGACGAAGCGATCGATGTGTTGCGGCTGCTGTGGGCGGGCGGTGCGGAGGGCGTCAGCTTCCACGGAGAGTTCTTCACCTTCGACAACCTCGTGCAGTACCCCAAGCCCTACAACGCGTCGACGCTTCCCATCCACATCGGCGGATCGAGCAAGGCGGCCGCGCGCCGGGTCGGCCTGCGCGGCGACGGATACTTCGCCGGTGGCGCGCTGGTCCCCCAGGAGCGAACGACGCAATGGGAACTCGCGCGCTCGACGGCCGAGGAAGCCGGAAGAGACCCGGACGCACTCGAATACACCCGATGGAGCGGCATCGACATGACCGACGAACGCCTCGCCGCCTTCGCCGCACAAGGCGTCACTCGGGTGGTCGTCAGCGCCACCGCCTCGGACCCCGCCGAGCAACTCGACGAATTGTCACGCTTCGCCGAACGATTCATCGCCACCCGAAGCTGAACCGGACGCCATCGCTAGGTCCTGCCAAAAGACCTGCACCACAACGGATTCCCGCGGTGGACGCTGCAAGCGAGCGCCCGCCGCGGTGACGGCCTCGAACTCGCGCGACGGCTGGGCGGGGCTGCGCCTCGACGTTCACTGCCGATAGGTCGCCAGGAATCGCCCGATGCGTTCGATGATCGCTTCGAGGTCGTCGGCGTGCGGCAGGGTGACGATGCGGAAATGGTCGGGCCGGTGCCAGTTGAACCCGGTGCCCTGCACGATGTGCAACTTCTCCTGGAGTAGCAGATCCAGCACGAATTGTTCGTCGTTGTGGATCGGGTACATGTCGAGGTCGATGCGCGGGAACGCGTAGATCGCGCCCTTCGGCTTGACGCAGGAGACACCGGGGATCGCGTTGAGCGCTTCCCAGGCTCGGTCGCGTTGCTCGCGCAGCCGTCCGCCTGGCAGGACGAGATCGTTGATGCTCTGATGTCCGCCGAGCGCGGCCTGAATCGCTTGCTGCGCGGGCACATTCGCGCACAGACGCAGCCCGGCGAGCATCGTCAAGCCCTCCAGGTAGTTCTCCGCGTGGTGGGTGGGACCCGACACCACCAGCCAGCCGGACCGGAATCCCGCGGCCCGATACGCCTTGGACAGACCCGAGAACGTCAGGCACAGCAGGTCGGGGGCCAACGCGGCGGTCGCGGTGTGGGTCAGCTCGTCGTAGTGGATCTTGTCGTAGATCTCGTCGGAGAAGACCACCAGATTGTGACGGCGGGCGATCTCGAGGATCTCGCGCTGCACCTCCGGCGGATAGACCGCGCCGGTCGGGTTGTTCGGGTTGATGATCACGATCGCGCGGGTGCGGTCGGTGACCTTGGCGGCGATGTCGTCCACGTCGGGAAACCAGTCGGCGGACTCGTCGCAAACGTAGTGCACCGGACGACCGCCGTTGAGCGTGGTCGCCGCCGTCCACAGCGGGAAGTCCGGCGAGGGGACGAGCACTTCGTCGCCGTTCTCCAGCAGCGCCGTCAACGCCATCATGATCAGTTCGGAGACGCCGTTGCCGAGGAACACCTCCTCGACATCGACATCGTCGACACCGAGGGTCTGGTAGTACTGCACCACCGCGCGCCGCGCCGAGAGCAAGCCCTTGGAGGCGGAGTAGCCGCTCGAGGCGGGCAGCGTGCGGACGATGTCCTGCAGGAGTTCCGCGGGCGCCTCGAAACCGAACGGCAGCGGGTTGCCGGTGTTGAGCTTCACGACGTGGTGGCCCTCGGCTTCCAGTCGCGCGGCATGCTCGGCCACGGGGCCGCGGATCTCGTACGACACGCCAGAGAGCTTGCTCGACTGCTTGACCTGCATGAACATCCCTTTCAGTGCGGTTGCCGCACACTCTACTTGGTTTTTCCAAGTATGCACTTGGATTTTCCAAGCGATTGGTTACAGTGGGATGGTGCCACGCCGAAGCTATGACCACTTCTGTGCCGTGAGCCGCGCACTCGATGTCGTGGGCGACCGGTGGAGTCTGCTGGTGGTCCGCGAACTGTCCTCGGGCCCGCGCCGCTACAGCGACCTGTTCGCGGACCTGCCCGGTATCAGCACCGACGTGCTGGCCGCCCGGCTCAAGGATCTCGAGCGCGACGGCATTCTCACCCGCCGTCGCGTCGGTCCGCGCGCGGCCACCGCGGTCTACGAACTCACCGAGTCCGGCCACGGTCTGCGACCCGTCCTGGACGCGCTCTCGGCTTGGGGCGCACCGTTGCTCGGCGAACGCGGCGCTACCGACGCCGTGCGCGCGCACTGGTTCGCGCTGCCGCTGGGTCGCGCGGTCGCCGAGATGATCGCCGAAGGGGTCGTCACCGTTCACATCGGCGAGACCACCCTCCACTACGTGGTGACCGGCACGGGCATCAGCCACCACGACGGTCCCGCCGAAGCGCCGGACCTCGAACTCCACCTCGACTTGGCCGCCGCGACCGAGGTGGCCATGGGCACGCGCTCCCTGGCTGCGCCGGTGAACCGTTAACCGCCCGTCGGAGTTCCAGCGAGACGTCGCTCACCGCCATTGCGTTCCTGCCAGAGTCGATAGACGCCGACCGCTTCGTCGTGCGGTGCGTAGCGCATGGGCGGCGCCGCTGCTCGCAGGGTGGCGGACTCGTCGTAGAAAGTGTTGAGCAACAGCCGCATCGTGCGGCTCACGCCCCTCGGCAAACCGCTGCGCGATGAGTTACGGCCCGCCTATGACCAGACGGCCAGCGTCATCGCGGCAAGCCAGGGCAATCGCGTCGAACAAGTCATCACGGTGGGGTTTTCGCGCCGTGGTGCGGAAATCTGATCGTGCGGGCGGCGATCGCGGCGAACGCCCGGGCGGCGGCCGAACGGTAGGTGGTCCCTCGACGCAGCAACTCCACAGTCCAACTGGGCAACGCGGGCGTCAACGCGACGGGAAACAGGTCTACGCGATCGCCGTCGCGGGAACACTCCGTTGTTCGGTTCAGCTGGCCGTCCAGGTCCGTAGTTTCTCCGGATTCCGGATCGCCCAGATGCGCGTGATCCGGCCCTCGGCGATGTCGAAGGCATAAACCGAGACAATGGCGTCCTCGAACTGTGCGACCAGGCCGGGCTGGCCGTTGACCGTGCGCTCGAGCAGGCTCATCGCGGGGCCGCGAGCGGCGATCTCCATCCAAGCCTGAGCGATCTGCTCACCGCCGATGATCGGATCGCGGAAGGCCGGTACCAGCCCACCGCTGTCGGCCGTCGCGATCGCTCGCGGATCGAGCAGGCCGACCAGCGCCTCGATATCCTTTGTCTCCCAGGCCCGTTTGAAATCCCGGACCACCCCGGCGTGCTCGGTGCTCGACGGACCCTGCGAGGTGCGGATACGTCGGCGGGCACTGGAGGCGAGCTGACGACACGCCGCCGGGGTGCGCCCGACAACCTCGGCGACCTCGGCGAAGGAATACCGGAAGACGTCGTGCAAGACGAACGCCACCCGCTCGGCCGGTGTCATGGAATCGAGCACGACGAGAAAAGCCATGCTGATCGACTCATCCAAAGTCACCCGGTCAGCGGGATCGACCGAGTCGGAACCATCCAGCCATTCCGACCGCCCGGGTACCGGCTCCGGAATCCATTCACCCACATACCGTTCCCGCCTGGCACGCGCCGAGCCGAGCAGATCCAGACAGATCCGGCTGGCCACCGTCGTCAACCACGCACCGGGTGCGGCCACTTCCCGCCGTTGCCGCTCCGACAACGCGTACCAGCGCAGGTAAGTCTCCTGCACCACATCCTCGGCCTCCGCCACCGACCCCAACAGCCGGTAAGCGAGATTGACCAACTGACGACGCTCACTCATCACCACGGGCAACTGCGGGTCGGACATCCTCGAACTCCTTCGATCTATCTCCTCACCAGAACCGACGACACAGCAACCCGAAATGTCAGCCACGCCAGAGGCCACGATCAGGCGACCTGACATTCCGGACCGCTGCACCGTCGAAACATCGACACACCCTCAGCAAAGCAGGAGTTCGCAAAATGATCAGAATCGGCATCATCCTCGGCAGTACCCGGCCCAACCGCAACGGCCCGCAGGTAGCCCAGTGGGTCATGGACGCGGCATCGCGGCGCGGCGACGCCGAGTTCGAACTGATCGACCTGCGCGATCACCCGCTGCCACATCTGGACGAGCCCGTGGCGCCGATGTTCGGCCCATCGATCCATGAACACACCCGCGCCTGGGCCGAACGGATCGCCCCGTTCGACGGCTTCGTGGTCGTGACCCCGGAATACAACGGCGGTGCCCCCGGGGTGCTGAAGAACGCCATCGACCACCTGTGCGCGGAATGGACCGACAAGGCCGTCGGATTCGTCTCCTACGGCGTGCACGGCGGCGCCCGCGCGGTGGCGCAACTGCGGGTGGTGTGTGGCACGCTGGGCATGGCCGATGTGAGCTATCAGGTCGCGATCTCGCTGCTCACCGACTTCGAGAACCACACCACCTTCACACCGCGCGTCCACCACGTCACCGCACTGAACAAGACGCTGGATCAGCTCATTGCCTGGAGCGCCGCGCTCGCACCGCTGCGCGCCGACACCGAATCCGCTCTCGTCGAGTCCTGAGGAGCCGAGCATGACCATGTTCAACGACTTCCAGACGGATGACGCCGAGCTCCGCAGGCAAATCGACAAGGCGGTCGAAGGACTGCGAGCCAAAGATCTCGAGACCCTGAAGCAGCTCTACACGACCGACGTCGTGTCCTTCGATGTCGAGCCGCCACTCCAGCATGTCGGTAGAGCGGCGAAACTCGAGAACTGGGCGAGGGTGTTCTCGCTCTTCGAGACCGTGACCTATGAGGTCCGCGACCTGACGTTCACCGTGGGCGATGATGTGGCATTCGGACACGCCTTCGCGCGTCTCAGCGGCACGCTGAAGAACGGGGCGGCGACGAGTGGTATGTGGGTCCGGGTCACCTATGGCATGCGGAAGATCGACGGCAGGTGGTTGATCGCGCACGACCAGGTCTCGGTGCCGCTCGACATCCCGAGCGGCAAAGGCGTGGTCGATCTGGAGCCGTGACGGAGTCCAACTGGATCGAAGCTGTTGCGGCCAGGTTCCGCTGCCGTCGATGCGGCGCTTGACAGTGTGTACAGCACGGACGGTTTCCCTATCGAAGGCGAGGAAAATGTCGCAGTCCACTGTTTTGAAACGGTCCTTCGCAACAGCGGTCGGCTCGGTGCTTCTGGGGGTTGTCGCCGCAGCGGGCACGCCGGTGTCGGCCGCGCCCGCGAGCGGCATCGTCGACCGTGAGGTCGTCTTCTCGGTCCGCAATACCAATACCTCGGGTGTGCCGTGCGGCACCGACGGCGCCACCTACGAAGTGCGCGGTCATTTGACCGGCCCCCTCGACAAGCTCGCCGGTGCCTCAGCAGAGAGCGTGTCGTTGTACTTGCACGGGCTCGAACTGGGTGAATGGTTCTGGCGGTTCGACGATGCTCCCGGCTACGACCACACGCGGGAGATGGCGGCGCACGGGCACGTCTCGGTCACCATCGATCGGATCGGTTACGGCTCGAGCGGGCAACCATCCGGTCTGCTCAGCTGTGTCGGCGGGCAAGCCGATGTCGCGCACCAGATCGTGCAGCAACTGCGGTCCGGTCGCTACACGGCCGCCGAGGGAGCGGTCGCGTTCGAGCGGATCGCGCTGCTGGGGCACTCGCTGGGCGGCGCGATAGCGCAGGTGGCGACCTACTCGTACGGTGACGTCGACGCTCTGGGCGTGCTGTCCTATTCCGATCTGGCGCTGAGCGGGGAGACGCTGGTGGGGACCCTGACATGGGGAGCGACCTGCCTGTCCGGCGGTCAGCGCTCGACCGCGGGCGCGCCCGGCTACGCCTACCTGACGCCGAGTCTCGCGTCTTTCCAGGACAATTTCCTGGCGCAATCTCCCCCGGAGGTTCGAGCGCCCGCCTCGGCGCAACGCGAACTGAATCCCTGCGGCGACATGGTCACGTTGACCGAAGCCACGGCGATCGACCTGGCGAGGCTGGGTCAGGTCACGGTGCCGGTGTTGATCGTGGCGGGCGGCCGGGACCGGGTCTTCGACGTCGACCGGGCCCGCCTGCAGGGCAATCTGTTCACCGGCAGCCGCGATGTGACGACCCATGTCATCGACCAAGCCACCCATGGCCTGACCTTGGAGCCGACCGCTGTCGAATTCCGGCGTCTGCTCGGTGACTGGCTGACCGCGCGAGGATTATGAATCCGCCTGCGCCGGAGCGGCACACCAGCGTGTTCGGTCAGGTCAATCCGCCGTCGGCGCGGATGTTCTGGCCGGTGACCCATCGGCTGTCAGGGTGGACGAGCAGCGCCACGAGGTCGGCGATATCGGAAGGTCGGCCGATGCGACCGAGGGCGGTCATCGCAGCGGCCCCCTCCACCGCACCTGGTTGTGCACTGGCACGCAGCAGATCGGTATCAGTCGGGCCGAGTGAGATGGTGTTGGCTGTGATGCCCCTGTGCCCGAGCTCGCGGGAAGCGACGCGGGTGAGCTGCTCGACGGCAGCTTTGCTGGCCGCGTAGATCGCTTCCCCGGGGCTGGGCCAATGGGTGCCGACAGTGGAGACGGTGACTACTCGTGCGTCGTCGCGCAGTCGCTGCGCTGCCTGAGCAAGGGTCAGGAACGTGCCTCGGGCGTTGACGGCCATCACCCGATCCCACTCGTCGACAGTCGACTCAGCCAGTGGCGCGCTGCTGAAGACACCGGCGTTGGCTACGAGAATGTCGAGCCCGACGCCCGCGGTCCGAAACACCTCGTCCGCTGCGGCGAATGCGGCGGTGACTTGGTCGGGGTCGGCGAGATCGACCTGCACGGCCGATGCTCGCCCGTTCGACTCGGCGATCTCGGCGATCAGCGTATCGGCGGCATCGGAGCGCGTGGCGTAGGTGAACACCACGGTGGCGCCGTCTGCGGCCAACCGGCTGGTGATCGCGCGCCCGATACCGCGCGATCCTCCGGTGACCAGGGCGCCCCGCCCGGCAAGCAGGTGGCAAGAGCTGGCAGATGGACTTGTCGAAGTGGTCATGTCGGCAACAGTGGCATCGATCGCGGCACGAATCGCTCCGCAATCGGTGAGAAGCTGATGACCATGGCCGACACCACTGTCCGGCTGCTGCGGCTGCTCGGGCTCCTGCAAACCCAACGGCTGTGGACCGGAGCCGAAATCGCGTCGCGGCTGGGCGTGAACACCCGCACGATCCGTGCCGACATCGCACGCCTGCGGCGGCTCGACTACCAGGTCGACGCCGTTCCCGGTGTGGCAGGCGGATACCGACTCAGTGCCAGCGCGACACTGCCGCCGCTGCAACTCGATGACGACGAGGCCATCGCGGTAGCCGTAGCCCTGCGCACCGCCGTCGGCGCCGGTGTGGTCGGCATCGGCGAAGACGCGGCCCGCGCGGCGACCAAACTCCAGCAGCTACTCCCGCCCCGGCTGCGTCACCGGCTACACACGATCAGCGCGGTTGCCGAGGCGATACCGAACTCTCGGAATCCGGTGGAACTCAGCGTCTTTCGGGATGTCGCCACGGCCGTCGAGCGCAGCGAACTACTCCGCTTCGACTACACCGATCGGCACAAAACAGCCAGCGAGCGTCGTGTCGAACCGTACCGGCTGGTGCAGTCCGGCGGCCGGTGGTATCTCGTCGGCTACGACCTCGATCGCCAGGATTGGCGCAGCTACCGCCTCGACCGGATTTCACCGAAGACACCGACCGGGCCTCGATTCACCGCCAGAGACCTTCCCGCGCGCGATCTCGCGACTTTCGTGACCCGTGGACGGATGGCCGCACTGTGGAACTACACCGCCCGAGTGATCGTCGACGCGCCTGCCGAAACCGTCGCAGCGCGCATACCTACCGGCATCTGGACGGTCGAACCGATCGATCCGCACACCAGCGCGCTCGAGGCCGGGGCCCAAAGCCCGCAACTGCTCGCGGCATATCTCGCCGCGATGGACCTCGATTTTCGTCTAGAGGCAGGCCACGCGCCCGAGCTCGCGGCCGCCATCACCGCGCTCGCGGCACGCTACACGGCAGCTACGCATCACTCCTGAGCGCCGGACTTCCGATCGTTGCTCCCGGGCGCGCGAAGCAGGTCCAGGGTGTCGAACTCATGGGTGGACCACATGCGGCGGGAGCGTTCCTCGGGGTACGGCCGCGTAGTGGGTGTGGCGTCGTAGACGCGAGTGGTTCGTGTCCGCGGATCGTAGGGCGCCCAGCCGGGTCCGCCTGTGGCCGCGAAGTTCACCCAATCGGTGCGCATGTCCGCGGAGACCTGGGTGATCTCGTTCGCGGCGTTCGGGTGGGCGGACCGGTGGGCGCGCACCTCGTCGGCGCCGAGCGTGCCGAAGACGAGCAGGAAATCGAGGCAGTGCGAGGCGCCCTGTTCCCGGTTGAAGCTCCAGCAGAGTTCATAGAGCCACACGGATCCGCCGCCGGTATGGGCGGCGTCGGCGAGATGCAGGCTGGGCATGCGAAACAGCCAGTCGGTGTTGAGGAGTTCGTACCGTTGGCCGGGGTGGCGTCCGGGTAGGCGGTGCGGCAGTCGGTCGGCGCGAGGTGGTCGAATGCCGCGGCTATTCGCGCATCGCTCGGCGCACCGCCGGGACGGGAAGTGTAGAGCCGGTATTCGTCCCGGGTGTGTCCCACCAGCAGGTCGATGTCGCGCGCGGCGCCGCGCGCGAGTGCGCGCCACGGCGCCTCCGGGAGCACAGCGCCGTCGACGACGGGAGAGAACGGCGTCGGTGTCAGCGCCATCGGACCCCAAGATTCGACGAACTCCGGCATCTTCTGGATCACCGCCGCCGTCGCCTCGGTCAACGCGCGCGGCGGGATTCGGGCCAGCTCGTCGACGGTGGCTTTGGCGCCGAGTTCCGCGGCGATCGTCGTGGCGATCGCGGCGGCGAGCCGTTCGGAGAAGTAGGTGCCCGGCATGCTCTGACTGATCGCACGACGGAACAGTCCGGCCGCCGACGGCATGACGAGCAATGCGGCGATACACGCTCCACCGGCGGACTGGCCGAAGACGGTGACGTTGTCCGGATCTCCGCCGAACGCGGCGATATTGTCCCGGACCCATCGCAGCGCGGCGATCTGGTCGAGAATGCCTCGGTTGTCGGGAACTCCGGCGATGTGGGCGAATCCTTCCACGCCGACGCGGTAGTTCATGCTCACCATCACCACACCGGACGCGGCGAGCTTCGCACCGTCGTAGTGCGGGTTGGCGCAGTTGTTCTCCAGGTAGGTGCCTCCCTGGATCCACACCATCACCGGTAGGCGCGCGGTGCCGAGGTCGGGCGACCAGACGTTGAGGGATAGGCAGTCGTCGGAACCGTCGTCGGTGCGGCCGGACACCGACGACATCACCGAAGCTCTGTTCGTCGCTTGGGGAACCGGCGGACCGAACACCACCGCGTCACGAATGCCGTCCCACCGCTGGGCTGCGACGGGAGCCGCGAACCGTCGCGGGCCGAATGGCGGTGCGGCGTAGGGGATACCGCGGAAGACCGCGACGTTGCCCTCCCGCCTGCCCCGCACGAATCCAGCTGCCGTGCGGACTCGAGGTTCGACTGTCACTCGGATTTCCCCCTTTTCCTCGAACTGTCGCACACCGCTTTCCGGTCGATCAACCGAATTCCACCAGACGCACAGGCTCGACGGGGAGGTCAGCGGCCGGATTCCGGCTCGTCCGAGCGGGAGTGGTACGTCTGTGCCAGCGGTCCTAGTTTTCGTGGGGTTTCGTAGGCATTGCGTTGCGTTTGATGCGACCAAACGTAAACGAATCGAATCGGGCTGTATGCGGGGAAGTCTCAGATCCTGACCGCCGATAATGTTCACTTATCGGTGGTCAGATCGGCGCACTAGGCCGATGCTTCCCCTTGCGCCGACATGGATTTCGTTTCGTGTGAATGCGTTGGAGACGACGAAAACAACGCTACGATTCTCCGGTGTCCAGCACCTGTAGCTATCCGGGATGCACCCGGCCCATCACACGCGGCGGCGGCCCCGGGCGACCATCGGAATATTGCGAACATCCCGACCACACGCGATGGCGAGCGTGGCGGGAAAGGCAACGGCTGCAACAGGAGTCGCAGGCCCCCGCCGATTCCGTCACTGTGACGCCACAGGGTCCGGTGACTGCGGCACGGGCGCGGGCCGATGAGCTGCTCGCGCAGTTCCGTAGCCTGGCCGAACAGCTGAGCAACAACCTCAATGCGGCCGTCGTCGAGCTCTCCACCCTGGCCGATCCCTCGATCGCCGAAGCGCAGGTCCAGGCCGTTCAAGCCGACGCCGCCCGGCGCATCGCGGAGGCCGAGGTCGCGACGGCCGCCGCCGAGCATGCACGGCGCGAGGCCGAGGAGGCGCGGCGGATCGCGGAGTCCGCCGCCGACGACGCCGCTGCCGCGGCCGAACGTGCGGAAACGCTGGTCGCCGAGGCCGATACCGCGCGCGAGGACGCACTGCGCGAGGTCGAGCGGGTCAGCAAGCAGGCCGCCGACGACGTCTTCGCCGCACGCACCGAAGCCGAGGCCGAGATCCGCGCGGTGCGCCGCGAAGCCGCCGACGACGTCGAACGCGTACGTCAGCAGGCGAGCGAGGACGTGGACAAGGCGCGGCGCAAAGCCGCCGCCGAGATCGAACAGGTGCGCAGGGAATCCGCCCAGCAGATCACCGCGGCGGGCGCCGAACGCGACCTCGCCGTACAACGCGCCGCCGACGCCGACCGCGCCATCGACCGCGCCGAACAGGCCACCGCCGAACGCGGCCAAGCCCTCGCCGAGGCCCGCGAGGAACTCACCCGCCTGCGCGCCGAACTCGACAACACCCGAACCGAACTCGCCGACCTGCGCCGCACCGCCGCCACCGAAGCCGCCGCCTACCGCGCCGAAGCGGCCGCATCCCTCGAACAGGCCCGCGCCGAAGCCGCCCAACGGATCGCCGCCCTGGACGACGCCCGCACGCAAACCCTGGCCCGCGCCGAACGCGCCGAACGCCAACTCGACGAGCTGCTCGCCGCCACCCGCACCGGCGCCACCACAGAACCGGTCCAAGGCCACTGACCGAAAACTGGAGCGCGAGCGAGGATCCGGCCCGATGCCGCCGACGCGCTGATCGGCACCTCGGAGCACGGTGTGCTCGGCCTGCGCTGGATCTACGACGGACCGCGCGACCCGGTGGCGGTCGAGCGGATCGCCACGCTGTCGAGCGGAAACGCACAGCCGCAGGCGCAGAGTGAAAGCAACACCCCGGATGACTCGGTCATGGTCACGAACCCGGTATCCGGCGTCGCGGCAGGGCAATTCGCCACGGTGGACGGAGTCGACGACACCGAGATCAGCATGGTCGGGGGAGTGGTTCTCCGGGTTCATCGGCGGCTCGAACCGGGAGTGGCGCTGGGGCCGGGCATCACGACGGTCACCGCACCGTGCGGTCGGTCTGTGCTGCTCTCGGCGCAAGGCTGATCTCCGGAGCAGGTCCGCAAAAAGGGCAAACTTCAGGCTAACCATGGTCTGCGGTCATATCATGGAGCTATGCCCGGAATCGATAGTGAGGGGCGTGGGGAATCGCGGGTCCGCGGGGGACGGGAGGCGATTCTGGTCGTGGGTGTCTGCTCCGTCGCCCTCGGCGTGCTTGTCGCGGTCTGGCCGGAGAAGTCCGTGCCGACACTGGAGCTGTTGTTCGGCCTGTATCTGCTGGCCTCCGGAGCAGCGCAGCTATGGATCGCCCTCGGCGCACGCTTCGCGATGCCGCTACGGACGCTGGTATTCGTCAGCGGAGCGCTCACGGTGCTGATGGCCGTATCCTGTCTGCGCGGAGGCAATTCCGTGCTACTGCTGGCCATGTGGATCGGGCTGAGCTGGACCATCCGCGGCATCACCCAGGCCACCGTGGCGGTGTGGGACGACGAGCTGCTCTCCGACAGCGGGCGGCACGAACTGTTCGGGCTGTTCACGATGATCGTCGGCATCGTCGTGCTCGTCCTGCCGCTCGAGGAACTCGACACCCTCGGATTGCTGGTCGGCGGGTGCCTCGCGGTGCTCGGCGGGCTGGAGATCGCACTGTCCGGCGTCGGTCGACCCGGCACGGTCCGGGTGCCGACCACGACGCGAGTGCCCGTGCCACGCAGCTGAACTGGCGGGGCGCCCGCGCAACCGGTTCACTGTCTCTATGGCACCAACGGATCAGCGGCGTAGTTCGGCACGGCCTCCGGTACCGGGTTCGATGCGATCGCCGACGGAACTCATCGTCGTCACCCACGGCGCGGCGCGTCCCATCGGCCCGATCGCCTTGCGAGACAGCGCCGCTGGTCGATCCCATCTACAAGCGACACTGCCCGGCGGCGCCCGGCTGGCCCCGATCTTCGGTCCGGCCGATCGGCTGCCGGGGCGGTTGCGCGGCACCGACCAGGAACCGATCGGCGCGCAGTACCTGAACTACTTCACCGTGCTCGGCGTCGCCGAAGACCTCGAAGCGGTTGCCGAACAGTTGCGGGAGGACGACGCGGTGGCCGGCGCGTACGTCAAACCACCGGCGGAACCGCCCATCGCACCGCAGTCCACCGTGTCCGCCTCGGCGCCCGCCGCCCCCGCGGTGACTCCGGATTTCCAAGCCAGGCAGGGCTATCTGGACGCCGCGCCGACCGGGATCGACGCGCGCTGGGCGTGGAACAGGCCCGGCGGGCGCGGAACGGGCGTGCGGGTGATCGACATCGAAGGCGCGTGGCGCTTCACCCACGAGGACCTCACCCAGAATCAGGGTGGCGTCATCGGCGGCGAACCCTCCGCCGACGGAGGCTGGCGCAACCACGGCACCGCGGTCGCGGGCGAAATCAGCGGCGACGTCAACGGTTTCGGCGTCACCGGCATCGCGCCCGAGGCCACCATCCGCGCCGTCTCGGTGTTCGGTCCCGGCTCGGCCACGGCGATCCGCACCGCCGCCGACGCGTTGAACCCCGGCGACATCATCCTCATCGAACTGCACCGGCCCGGACCGCGCCGCAATTACCAGGGCCGCCCCGACCAACTGGGCTACATCGCCATCGAATGGTGGCCCGACGACCTCGCCGCCATCCGCTACGCCACCGCACGCGGCGTCATCGTGGTGGAAGCGGCGGGCAACGGCGGCGAGGACCTCGACGCGGCGCTCTACGACACCCGCCCGGACGGTTTCCCGGAGACGTGGCGCAACCCGTTCCGCGGCGGCGCCGCCGATTCCGGCGCGGTGCTGGTCGGCGCGGGCGCACCGCCGCCGGGCACGCACGGCCGCGACCACGGCCCGGCCCGGTCTCGACTGGCGTTCTCCAACTACGGCTCCCGCGTGGACGCGCAAGGCTGGGGACGCGAGGTGACCACCACCGGATACGGCGACCTGCAGGGCGGCAGCGACGAAGACTACTGGTACACCGACGAATTCAGCGGCACCTCGAGCGCGTCACCGATCGTCGTCGGCGCACTCGCCTGCTACCTGGGCATCACCGCCGATTCTGGGCGACGCGACCCGGCACGGTTGCGCGAACTGCTCCGCGCCACCGGCTCCCCACAAACCGACGCCCCCGGCCGCACCGCCGCCCAGCGCATCGGCAACCTCCCCGATATCCGCGCCATGGTGGGGGATCCCCAGCGACCCACAACCGCCGACCGACACAGCTGAACTCATGCCCCAACCCCGCACACGGCCCCGTCCCACATAGGTTCCGTACGCCTCGCATAGACACCGCCTATGCGAGGCGTACAGACGGTGTGTGGGAAGGGCCATCACGGCCCGGTACGTGCCGCGGTCGGTCGGTGAACCGTGGCACAACATTCGATGGCGTGCAGCCGATGTCGGGTTGAACTCTGTGTTTGCCGTGGCTGCGGCATGGCATGCCTTGTGGCGGTTCAGCATTGGGTGCGCAGGGAACTTGCGAGACGGGTAGATACGCGCTGACCTGCACCGCGACGGTGGGTCTTCTCGTCTCGGCCGCACCGCTGAGATGCGTTCACCCGCAGCCGAATTGCCCGATCCGCAGGTTTGCGAGGAGTATCGGCTTCGCCCGAATGCCGGTATGGTTTCGGCGCGCGCAGGTGTCCGAATGCTGTCGCGAGATCCGACCGAGCACATCGAGGAGAGCTGGTGGCTGTCGACACCGTCCGCGAAGAACAGGCGATCCGCCGGTTGACCGACAGCCTGGTCGAGAACTACACCGAAACCCATTCCGCCGAACGGATCCAGACCGCGATCGGCTCCGCGCGGCAGCGTTTCGACGGGCGGCCCGTGCGGGAGTTCGTTCCGATCCTCGTCGAACGGATCGTGCGCAGAGAGCTAGAACCCGAACCCGCGGACGCCCCGACCGAACGCGTCGCGACCGCTCCGGTGACAAGCGACCGTCCGGACCTCACCGCCTGGCTACGGCAGTTCCCCCTGAACAACAAGCTCGCGCTGCTCGGCGGCGCGCTGGCCGTCGTCGCACTGCTGGTCGTCGTGCTCGTGGTACGCCAGCCCGACCCCGCCCCCTCGGCGGCGTCGACGCCCGCGCTCACCACCGTGCACGGCGTCGTCGGTTCGGAGAAGATGGCGTTCTTCGAAGACCCCCGCGTCGTCGAGGCCCTCGCCCGGCACGGGCTCGAGGCCGAGGTCGAGCCCGCGGGTTCCCGCCAGATCGCCTCGATCGACCTGGCGAACCACAGCTTCGCGTTTCCCTCCAGCGCGCCCGCCGCCGAGCGGATCCAGCGCGCACGCAACGTCGCCACCAAGTACACGCCGTTCGCCTCGCCGATGGCGATCGCCACCTTCCGCCCGATCGCCGACCTGCTGACCGCGGCGGGCGTGCTGCGGCCCGGTCCGGTGCCGACCTTCGACATGGCCCGCTACCTCGAACTGGTCGGCCGCAACACCGAGTGGGCGCACCTGCCCGACAACACCACCTATCCGGTGCGCAAGAACATCCTGGTCTCCACCACCGACCCGCGGACCTCCAACTCCGCGGCGATGTACCTGGCCATCGCCGGGTTCGTGGCCAACGACCGCGCGGTCGTGCAGGGTGCGGAGGCCGAGCAGCGGGTGCTGCCGATCGTCTCGCGGCTGTTCACCGGCCAGGGTTACGCGGAGAACTCGAGCGCGGGCCCGTTCCAGGAGTACCTCACCGCGGGGATGGGGCCGACGCCGCTGGTGATGATCTACGAAGCCCAGTTCGTCGAGGCGGCCGTGCAGGGACAGCTGAAGCCGGACATGGTGCTGACCTACCCGTCGCCGACGGTCCTGTCCACCCACACGCTGGTGCCGCTGGACGAATCCGGCGATCGGCTCGGCCGCCTGTTGTCCACCGATCCCGAGCTGCAGCGGCTGGCCGCCGAACACGGCTTCCGCACCGGAGACGCGGCACAGTTCGCGCAGGTCACCACGGAGAACAAGGTGCCGGTACCCGCGAATCTGATCGATGTGGTCGACGCGCCGACGTTCGAGACCATGGAGCATCTGCTCGACGGGGTCACTCAGTCGTATAACTGAGATGTTGCGTTCGGGCGTATCGTGACGATGATCCAAGTGTAAACGGAAGTGTGACCGAGGGCCCGAGCGCGCAGCGCACACGGATAGGCCCCGGCGAGTAGCCGGAACGCAGGGAATCGAGTAGCCCGGCACTCGTGGCTGTGACCGGGTTTGGTGCCACTCTCCCTAGCTACAGGGGTTGGAGAGAGAGGAGCCCCATCGATGTTCGGCATACACACCCACGCGATCGAGCGGTCGAGCGCCACGGCCACCGGCACGCACGCCATGCTGGTGTTCGGCACGGGCGTGGACTGCTATCTGTCGCATCTGCCGACGTTCGAGGCGCGACACAACTTCCAGGTGCTGCTCGCGGTCGATCTCGACGAGCACGGACGCCGCGCGCTCGGCGCCGACCGCAGGATCGGTTACGAGGGATTCCACACCTTCGAACCCGAGTTCTTCCCGCTCACGGAGCTGGATCCGCACGGCGACCGGCCGCGCACCGAGCTGCGCGGCACGCTGTACCGGGGGCACCTGGAACGCGGCGGGCCGATCGTCGCGCGCGATGTCGTGGCCACGGTCCGCGACGTCGTGTACTTCGCCGAACTCCAGCCGTACGGCGGTGACGAACTGCTGACGCACCTGTGCTTCGGCCGTCCCGGCCGGCTGTATCTCGCGCACCGCATCGCGCGGCGGCCCAGCTTCGATCAGATCGTCGCCGTGCGCCTCATCCCCGGCACGGTCACCGACATGCTCGGCAGGCCGTTGTCCGACGACGTGCACGAACGCGGTTTCGACACCGCGCAGCCGATCATCTTGGGGCAGCGCGAGTTCCACGGTCAGCGCCTGCGCACCGGGGAGATCGCGGTGGCGGCGTTCCGCGCCACCCCGTCGGTCGGCGGCGCGCAGGGCTTCCTCGCCGAGCTCGCGGTCGAACGCCAGATCTACCTGGAGGTAGCGGATCTGGGCTGACGCCCGCTCTGATCCCGCGTGGTCAATACGCCGGAGGTCGCGAACCGCCCTGACTTCGTGGTTCGCGTGTCGCTCCGACGGAGGACGCGTGCGGGCCGGTCGGCCGTTAACGTCGAATCATGTCCGGTGCCACCGAATCCGTGCTGCCCGCCGCGACCACCGGACGGCGGATCGCGGAACTCGACATCCTGCGCGGCTTCGCGCTGTTCGGAATTCTGATCACCAATGTCACCGTCGCTACGATGCTGTGGTCGTTCGACGGAACCCGAGACCATCCGCGCGAGCGGTATCAGGGCACCGTCGACCAACTCGTCACCGGTGTCGTGGACGCGCTGTTCTCCGGACGGTTCTACCTGCTGTTCGCGTTCCTGTTCGGCTACTCGTTCACCCTCCAGATCGCGGCGGCCCAGCGGGCGGGGGTCTCGGCCAATGCGCGATTGCTGCGGCGTTGCGCGGCGCTGATGGCGATCGGGCTCGCGCACGTCTTCCTGCTCTGGATCGGCGACATCCTGACTCTGTACGCGATGTTGTGCCTGATCCTGATCCTGTTGCGGAAGCTGCGGCCGCGCACCGCGCTGATCATCGGCGGCGTGCTGTACGCGCTGTGGTGCCTGTGGGCGTTCGCGCCGGGTTCCGGCGGCGACCCGTACCAGGCGCTGGCACAATTCATCGACCTCCCCGCGCTGCGCGAGGGCTACACCGGCGGTTTCGCCGACACCCTCGACACCCAACTGTCCTACGCGCCGCTCTTTCTGCTGCTCACCTGGCTGGCGCAAGGAATGACCAGCCTCGGGCTGTTCCTGATCGGCATGGCGGCGGGCAAACGGGGTGTGTTCGAGGACGGCCAGACATTGGATCGGTGGGCGCCGCGCGTGCTGGCGATCGGGCTGGGCATCGGTGTGCCGATCTCGGCGGTGACCTTCGCGATCTCGGTCGGCTGGGATGGTCCGTGGTGGTGGTTCGGGGTGCAGGAGTTGGTGAATCCGGCGATGACCTTCGCCTACATCGCGGGCATCGTGCTGCTCGCCCGAGCGCCGCGCACCAGGCGGGCTATCGCCCGGCTCGCGCCCGCGGGACGGATGGCGGCCTCGAACTACATCGGGCAGTCGATCGTGTTGATGGTGCTCTACACCGGCTACGGATTCGCGCTCGCCGACAAGGTGCCGCCCGCCGGGGTGATCGGGCTGGCGCTGCTCACCTACGCGGCGCAGCTCGCGCTGAGCGCGTGGTGGTTGCGCGACCACCGGTACGGTCCGGTGGAATGGCTGTTGCGGGCGGTCACCTACCTGCGCGCACCGGCGTGGCGTAATCCGGATCACGTCCCCGCGAAAGAGGGTTGACGACAGCGGGATTGGGCCGCTAACTTAGCAAACCTCATGGGTTTGATTTTCCTGTTCTCCTGATCGCGCCGTACGCGTCGAGCCTCGCTCCGCGTCGGTAATCCCCGCACCCTCCCCACCGCTGTCGCGGTCGTGTCGTCGTGTGCGGGTTCCCCATCGATCCGGCCCGATCGGCCGAGAACAGGAGGCACCCTTGCTTACCGCTGCTCAACTCACCCTCTCCGACGTCACCAAACGCTACGACGACCGGGTCGTGCTCGACCGGGTCTCGCTGACCATCAAGCCGGGCGAGACCGTCGGCATCATCGGCGACAACGGGTCGGGCAAATCGACGCTGCTGAAGGTCATCGCCGGGCGCGAACGCCCGGACAACGGCACGGCGACCGTCACAGCCCCCGGTGGAATCGGCTATCTCGCACAGACTCTCGAACTCCCGGGATCGGCGAGGGTGGCCGACGCGATCGACCTGGCGCTGGCCGACCTGCGCGAGCTCGAAAACGAATTGCGTGCCGCGGAGGCGGCGCTCGCACTGCCCGGGCCCGTCGAGCAGCGGCTCGACGCCTACGGCGAGTTGCTCGCCCGCTTCGAGGCGCGTGACGGCTACGACGCCGACACCCGCGTCGACATCGCGCTCACCGGCCTCGGCCTGCCCGGGCTGGATCGTTCGCGACGATTGGAGACCCTGTCCGGTGGGGAACGATCCCGGCTGGCGTTGGCCGCGACCCTCGCGGCCGCGCCGGAACTGCTGCTGCTCGACGAGCCGACCAACGACCTGGACGACCGGGCCGTTGCGTGGCTCGAACAACACCTGCGCGGGCATCGCGGCACCGTCGTCGCGGTGACCCACGATCGGGTGTTCCTGCAGCGCATCACCTCCACCGTCCTGGAGGTGGCCGAAGGCGCGGTGACTCGGCACGGCGACGGCTACGCGGGTTACCTCGCCGCCAAGGCCGCCCAGCGTCGTCGCCGCGAGCAGGAGTACGCCGACTGGAAGGTCGAGTTGGCCAGGAACCGTCGCCTGGCGGAGTCCAACGTCGTTCGCCTCGAGGCGATTCCGCGGAAGCTGCCGCTCGCGGTGTTCGCCGCGGGACCGTTTCGCGCGCGGGGGCGCGACCACGGGGCGATGTCGCGGATCCGCAACGCCAAGGAGCGAGTGGCGCGGCTGACCGACAACCCGGTCTCGGCGCCGCCGGATCCGTTGCGATTCGGCGTCGACCTCGTCCGGGCGAGCGAGGCTGAAATGTCTTGTCCGGTGGCCGAACTCGAGGACGTTGTCGTCGAGGGCAGGCTGTGGCTCGACGGGCTGCGCATCGCCGACGGGGAACGGCTGCTCATCACCGGACCCAACGGAGCGGGCAAGAGCACGCTGCTTCGGGTCCTCGCCGGTGAACTCGCCCCCGACCGAGGGTCGGTGCGGGTCGCGGGGCGCGTCGGTTTCCTTCGTCAGGAGGAACTGCCGTGGCCGCCGCGGCTGACGGTGCTGGAGGCATTCGCCTTGGGCCGCCTCGGACACCCGGACGACCACGCCGACACCCTGCTGGCCATGGGCTTGTTCCGTCCCGCGGAACTGCGCCTGCGCCTCGGCGAACTGTCCTACGGGATGCGCCGCAGGCTCGAACTGGCCCGGCTCGTCGCCGAACCCGCCGACCTACTGCTGCTCGACGAGCCGACCAACCACCTCGCCCCGGGCTTGGTGGAGGAATTGGAGGCCGCGTTGGAAGGTTATCCCGGCGCGGTCGTGGTGGTGACTCACGACCGCGCCATGCGAAACCGCTTCGGCGGCAGACGAATGGAGATGTCGGCGGGCGCGCTGGCCGCGTGAAGTTCGGCGGCCAGGCGTGTTCGGTCGGCCGCCAGCTCGAGCCAGCTGATCGGATCTGGTGCCCCGAGGACAACGAGGCGTTCGCCCTGGGCCGGTTCGACGGATTCCTCGTGGATTCAGCCCCGCGGGGTCGACAGGAGGTGCAGAAGCAAGTCGGCGAACTCGGCCGGTGCATCGGTGAAACCGCTGTGCCCGCCGGGGAATTCGGTGACCTCTATGCCCAACTCGGCGGCCAGGGCGTATGCGGGGCGCGCGGGCAGGTGGAGCGAGGTGTCGCGGCCCGCGCCCAAGACTAGGCGGTCGGTGTGGCGACGTAGGGCGGCGAGGTCGGGGCGATGCGAAGTGAATTGACGCAGTTCGTGTTCCATCATCAGCGGGGCGTTGGCCGTCAGGCGGGCGAGCATGGCGGCCGTGCGCGGCGGGACGGATTCGGGAGCAGGGAGCGGTTTCAGTGTTCCGCCGATGCCCTCCAGGAATCGGGCGGAGGCGGCGACCAGGCCATTGGTGCGGAAGAGCTGATGCACTTCGGCGACGAACGCGCGCTGCTCGGCCGCATCTGGGAGCAGTTCGAAGAGCGGGGGTTCGTGCGCGATGACGCGGGCGATCCGCTCCGGATGACGGACGAGCAGCTCCAGCGCCACGATCGCGCCGCCGCTTCCGCCGAAGACCGAGGCGGAATCGCCTGCGGGCGTGAGGTGTTCGATCAAGTGGAAGGCGTCGTCGGCCTGCACCTCGACGCGCTGACCGACCGGCGCGGGGGAGTCGATGGTGCTGTGCGAGTAGCCGCGCGGGTCGATCGCGACGACGGTGTAGCGCGCGGCGAGGGTGTCGGCGATCGCATCGAAGATCACGGCGTCACCGCCGCTTCCCGGCAGAAGCAGCAGCATCGGGCCACGGCCGCGGATCTCGTAGTGCAGTGTCGCGCCTGGCACGCGCAAGGTCGCGGCCGCAGGCTCGGTTCGGGTGCTCATGGATTCGCCTTCTCGTCGGTAGTCGGCCAGTGGGTCAGCGCGGTGTGCAGGGCGTCGAGGATCGCGGCCCAGGACTCCTCGGCCGGACGGGAATGTCCGAAACCGCCCGCCGCCTCCAGCGTGGCGAAGCCGTGAAAAGTGCTGCGCAGCAGTCGAACCGCGTCGGTGAGCGCGGGCTCGGCCAAGCCGTAACCGCGCAACATGCCGTAGGTGAGCTCGATGGCGCGCGCGAAACCTGGCGCGTCGCTGGCGAGTTCGGGGTCGAGGGGGATCTGGGTGGCGGCGTAGCGGCCGGGATGGCGCAACGCGTAGTCCCGGTACGCGCCCGCGTAGGCGACCAAGGCGTCCTTGCCCGACCGCCCGGCCACCGCGGCGGCGATCGACAGGGTCTTCTCGTCCGCCGCCAGTATCGCGACGCGGGCGCGCAGCTCGCGCAGATTCGCCACGTGCGAGTACATGCTCGCGTCTTTCACGCCGAACTGCCTGGCCAGGGCCGACACGCTGATGTTGTCGAAGCCGACCCGATCCGCGAGATCCGCCGCGGCACGGGTGATCCGGTCAGCGCTCAGACCGGCGCGTGGTGCCATTTCATCGCTCCAAACCTAGTACGTCTAGGTTTTACCCTAGAGGCCATAGGTTGAGTTGTCGAATTGTGCTGCACCGGTGCTGGTGGCCTGGCGAATCCACTCACGCTGCCGCTCACCCGCGCCCTCGATCAGCACTCCAGCCGACCACGAGCGCCCAGCAATCCGAAGGCGTTCGTTCTCAGGTACTTTCGGGGAATGGGCGATATCCGGGGGTGGTGCCGAGCTCTCGGCGCGATGGTTCTCATAGTGGCCGCCACACTGGTGGGCGGAGATATCGCCGAGGCGGACGAGCCTGCCTTGGAATGGGTCGATTGTGCTGCGCTGGAACAGATTCCGGGTCTAGGCCAGCTGAAGTGCGCCACACTGGACGTGCCGTTGGACCACACCGTGCCCGGCGGCCCTACGGCACGTATCGCGCTGTTCAAGGCGCCAGCGCGTGATCCAAGGCAGCGACTGGGCAGCCTCGTCATCAACCGGGGCGGACCTGGTTACCCTTCGTCGGTTTATCTGGCCAGCTTGGTTTCCGGCGCGGTGCCGTCCCCCTGGGACGACCGGGTGTGGGATCGCTACGACGTGATCGCGGTCGATCAGCGCGGCGTCGGCTTCGCCACACCGGCGGTAACCTGCTTCGATCCGACCGAAGCCGTCGCGTTCGGATCCGATGCCACGGTTGTTCCGATGAACCCGCAGGATGCCGCGGTGCGTTCGGCCCGAGACGCCGAGTTCGCCATCGCATGCCGACAACGCCACGGCACCCTGCTCGATCATCTGACCACGGCGGCGGTCGCCCGAGACCTCGACCTGGTCCGCGCGGCCCTCGGCGAACCGAGACTGAACTTCCTCGGTCAGTCCTACGGCGCCGCGCTCGCCCTTGTCTACTCGAATCTTTTTCCGCGCCAGGTTGGTTCGTTTGTTATGGACAGCGTGCTGAATCCGGTCCAAGCTTGGTCCGGACCCATCGACTCGGTGTCTTCGGAACGAACCGGGAGCGATGTCGCGACGGCGGAGGCGATGCACGAAGCGCTCCGACTCTGCGCCGTGGGGCAGTCCTGCGCTTTCGCCGCCGACGATCCGGCGCGGGCCTTTCCGGAGTTGCTGGCAAGGCTGCGGGAACATCCCATACCACTCGTCGCGGCGGACGGCGCCCGCACCTCGCTCACCTACTCCAAGCTCGTCGCCTACGTGGGCGGCGTGCTCTACCAACCGTGGGTGTGGCGCGAGGCGGGTCTCGACCGGCTGCTGCACCTCGCCTATCGAGTGGCGACCGCGCCGACCGACACCGAGGCCGCCGAACTGGCTCAGCTCGTGATCGAGCAGATCGATGCGAGCGGACTCGACCGCGCCTACTCGCTGTTGGACGCGCCCTTCAGCGCCTTCACCTGCAACGACAACCAATTGCCACGCTTCGCCCCCGCGTGGTGGGCGAGTGCGCAGCGCCGCGAAGCCGTCGCACCAGGTTTCGCGACTCTTCGCGCCTATGGCACCAGCATGTGCGCGTTCTGGCAGTCGACACCTTCGGACCGCTACACCGGCCCCTGGGAGGTGCGCACCGACACCCCCGCACTGATCCTCAACAGCCGCTTCGACCCGGCCACACCCCTGTCCGGAGCCCTCGACGTCGCCCAACGCCTCGACGGCAGCCGTGTACTGATCCACGAGGGGATCGGCCACATCGTCACCCAACAGTCCAGCTGCGGCGTCCGCGCGATTTCCGACTACCTGACCTCGGGCACCCTTCCCGCCGAGGGCGAGACCTGCCATCCGGACGCAATCCCGTTCGCCTGAAGCCTTGCCGAAGACAGCCGCTCCGCTCGACCCGGATCGGTTCTCACAGTTGCTATCCATCGACCGGTTGCTCACCGGCTCGGCTCATTCGATCGTCATCGACGATCCGGACCGGATCGCCGAGGGCGTCGGCCAGTTCGTCGAGTTCATCGACGGCCCCATGGCTGGCTGGCGGGCCGGCCGGACCGCTCTCGCAGAGCTCGTTGCCGCAGCCGAACAGCCACAGCAGGGGTCGTACGGGATGGGTATCGACTCCCGGCTGGTGCAATCCGCGGCAGCGTTGTGCACGCTGGACGGCCGCGATGACCTCGCCTCCGATCCGATGGCGTGGTTCCTCGCGAACTACGAGTTCCGCAACGACCGAAAGCGTGAGCAGGCAAAAGCATTCGACGGAGCTCTGCGCGATCGATTTCCCGGCTACGATGCCGCGCGAGCCCAACGGTTCGGCCAGACACGAACACAGCAGTCGCCCCGAATCCCGAGCGCCGACGGAAGCAGGAGCCTGGGGGCGAGGTCAGCAGAGGGTGTCGCGAACCTGTAGCGGCCGGTACCCGGTCGGGCCGAGCTGCGCCAGCTCGGCGTCGATGTCGGAGGGATCCGGTTGGATGAGGCCGTGACTGTCTATGACGTAGCCCGCCGGCTTCCGGCCATCACCGACCTGCGGGATCTGTGCCGCTCGCTTGCGATGCTCGATGCGATCCTGAGCCCGGACTGGGAAAGCCGGTATTACTCCTTCGACGCCGCTTGGACCGAAGGCGAGGAGATGGCCTCGATGAGCAACGGGTCCGGAGACGAGTACACCATCGTGTTCTCTGCGGCCGGGGTCTATGTCCGCGGCTTCAGTCACGAATCTCCGATGAGCCCATATGGCAATGACGGCGAGCCCTGGCCGGGAGTGATCGATGATGTTCCCGATGTCTTCGAACGCTTCGTCGAGGAGCCGGCGTTCACCGACGAAGACGGCGTGCCCATCGTGACGGCCTGTTTGTGGCGGGACGCGACAGACGATCGCTGGCGCCACGGCACGATCGACTTCCCTTCGGACCGGGCCGATCCCGATGGTGCGACCGATCTGTTTCGACTCCTGATCGACCGCTCACCCGAAGCGTTCCAGCGCTTCGCCGAGGACTACTACGAGGTCCCCGTGGACCTGGAAGCGGTGCGTGCCGTGTACGCCCTGCGGCCGCTGAACCAGGAACTCGTGTCGTCGCTGAACACAGAGATCACCCTGGCGGACCTGGCCCGAGACATCTCCGAAATCGGCTACCCGCAGGCCAGCTGAAAACCGATCTCTCGGGATACCCGAAGCCGCCGAGCGTTCGAGCGCTGCCGACCTCGGCTGACCGAATCAGCTTTTCGGTGGCATGACAGCATGTGGTTGTGATCTGGCCACCATGCATACCTGCCGCTCGTCTCGAGGACGGTGACGTGTCCTTGCGGCACTACTGTTCCGACGATGCGGTGGGGCTTTTCGAGGCGTTGCGCCACGAGCTGGCCTGGGAACACATCCCGCGACGAATCCCACGCGATGTCAACGAGCTCACGGCGGACATGCAACCCACCGCGGCCGCTTCACCGCGTATGACGTTTACTGTGCGTCAGTGGGGGGAGATCGTAGGGAGAACCTCGATCATCTACGACCCGTCCGCACCTGCGGGTGTGGAAATCGATGCGACGCAGTTCGATCCGTCGGTGTGGGGCACAGGGGTCAATACCAGGGTGAAGCGGCTGCTGGTGCGGGAGTTGTTCGATCGGGGAGCGGAGTGGATCCAGTTTCGGACCGACGAGCGTAATGGGCGGTCGGCGGCCGCAATTCGGAAGCTCGGCGCGACGGAACTCGGTGTGCAGCCGGATCATTTCGTCCGCCGCGACGGTACGCAGCGCCGTAGCCGCTTCTTTCGCCTAGAACGCCCGACGACGTAGTTTCGGCTCGCCGACCTGGCCTCGAAGCGTGCCTGCGGACGTCAATCGGCGCTCGGGAGCCTGGCCTCGCCCGGCTTTTGGCGAACTGCCGTCCGGACGAGCTCGGAGATCCGTGCTGCGGGTACGGGGACACCGGGGGTTTGCAGTGTCCAGCGGAAGAACTCCTCGAGGTTCATGGCGGGGCGTTCGCCGAGATAGGGCTCGATGTAGACCGGGGTGTTGGGTTCGCTGCGCCAGCTGGCGGCGAGGGGGCCGATGTCGACCGCGTCGTAACCGAGCACGTCCAGTAGGCGGGTGGCCTCGGCTTTGGCTTTCGCGTCGTCGCCTGCGATGGGAAGGGCGCTGCGGTCCGGTGCGTCAGCGGGACGGGCGAGGGAGACGATTTGGTGTGGGGTGATGTTGTTGAATGCCTTGACCACCCGGGCATCTGGGAGATGGCGCTGCAGAAGGGCGCTGGAAGTCGATGTCGCTGTGTCGAGTTCGGTCAGGTGGCCGTCGCGCTCGGGGTAGTAGTTGGACGTGTCGAGTACCGTTTTTCCGGCCAGCGCGGCGGCGGGCAGGTGTGCGAAGGCTGTGAGCGGGATGGCCGCGACCACCAGGTCCGCGGCGCGTGCTGCTTCCGCCGGGGTTGCCGCTCGGGCGCGCCCGCCGAGTTCGGTGACCAAGTCGGCGAGGGTCTCGGGGCCTCGGGAATTGCTCAGGACGACCTCGAGTCCTGCCGAAATGGCAAGGCGGGCAACAGAGGAACCGATCATTCCGCTGCCGATGAGTCCGAGTGTGTGCGGCACAAACTTCTCCGTTCGTTCGTGTTGACGGAAACCGGCGAGCGAATGCGCGCCTGGCCCGACTGACAGCATGGAACCGACGCGATCACCCGACCAGGGCCGGAGTTTGCGTACTCACGGCGTGATCACCCACCGAACTCGGGCGTAGCGTTGTCACGTGGACGACCGGACAGAGCTGAGCGAGTTCCTCAAGTCCCGCCGCGCGCGCCTGCGCCCGGCGGATGTCAGGCTGCGCGACTACGGGGGAGTGCGCCGGGTCGCCGGACTGCGGCGTGAGGAGCTGGCTCGGGTCGCTGGCGTCAGCATCGCGCACTACACGCGCCTGGAACAGGGCAAGAGCGACAGTGTCTCGGACGAGGCATTGAACGCGATCGGCACGGCACTGCGCCTGGGCGGCGATGAATTGGCCTACCTGCACCGGATCGCACGGCGTCCCAAGGCGTGTGCGGACGACACTGCCACGCCGGACGCGCTCGCGGGCTTGCGCTACCTGCTGAAGTCGTTCGTAATGACACCGGCGCTGCTGGTCGGCAGGCACACCCAGATCGTCGGCTGGAACGACCTCGCCGTGGCGGTGTTCGGCGACTTCCCCGCACTGCCCGAAGACCGCCGCACCCTGTCGCACCTCCTGTTCACCGAGCCCTATCTGCGCGACCTGCACGGCGCCGATTGGTCGCGGGTGGCACACGAGCACGTGGCGCACCTGCGCGTGCTGCTCGGGCGGCATCGTGGCGATCGCGATCTCTCGGCGCACATCGAGCGAATGCGTTCTCTCAGCCCGGATTTCGCGCGGATGTGGGCGGAGCACTCCGTCGCGCGGCTTCGGTCCGGAACGTACGTGCTGCGCCACCCGATCGCGGGGGAACTCACGCTGCACCGCGAACTCGTCTCGCTTCCCGACGCGCCGTCGTGCTGCGGGCTGGACCTGTTCGCCGCCGAACCTGGTTCCGCCTCCGAGCGGGCGCTGCGGAAGCTCGGTGGTCGCCTGCCGGTGGCCGCCGACTAGGACAACCCGCCGAGCTGTCGCATCAGCGCGAAGGTGTCGATCGACGCTCCATCAACGGCTCACCACGTTCTCGCTTTGCACATGCGAGACACTCCAGCGGGTCGGGTGTGTGGTGGAAGCGTGCGGGATGGCGTGCACCGCATACTTGCGCGGTGTGCCGCGCGGCGGATGGGCGATCAGCGCGCTGTCAGTGCGCTGTCAGCGACGGTCGGCATCGTCATGGGCGTTCCAGAAACACGAAAGGAAACGCCGATGTCCGATGTCACCCTGTCCGAGTTCGTCGAAGCGACCGCCGTGAAGTTCGGGATTCCCGGCCTCGCGGTCGGTGTGCTCGCCGACGGTCGGGAAGTCTTCGCCTGCCACGGCGTGACCAGCGTGGACAACCCGCAGCCGGTCGACAGCGACACGCTGTTCCAGGTCAGCTCGATCACCAAGACCTACACCGCGACCGCGCTCATGCGACTGGTCGCGGAAGGGCGCGTCGAACTCGACGCCCCGGTGCGGAAGTACATCCCCGAGCTCGTACTCGCCGACGAGGACGCCGCCGCCAAGATCACCGTGGCGAACCTGCTCAACCACACCGCGGGATTGGACTGGAACCTCGTCGTCGACACCGGCGATGGCGACGACGCGCTGGCCGAATTCGTCGCCCGGCTCCCCGAACTCGACATGATCGCCGCACCCGGCGACCGAGCCTCCTACAGCCAGGCCGGATACAACCTCGCCGGGCGGATCGTGGAGAAGGTCACCGGACAGTCGTTCGAGCAGGCGGTCGCCGAGCTCGTCTTCGCGCCGGTCGGCCTGTCGCACAGCTTCTTCGATCCGCGCGAGATCACCGCCCGCCGATTCGCCGACGGGCACAACGCCGAGCCGGACGGTTCGCTGACGGTCGCGCGCACATGGCGGCCCACGCGCGCCAACAACCCGGGCGGCGGCCTCGCCTCCTCGGCGGCCGACCAATTGCGCTGGGCCCGTTTCCAGCTCGGCAACGGTGGCGCGGTGCTGCCTGCCGAGAGCCTGCTCGCGATGCGTCGTCCCACCGTCGAACTGCGGGCGAGCTCGTTCGGCGACGCCATCGGCATCGGCTGGTTCCTGCGCGACATCGACGGCGTGCGGGCCATCGGCCACGGCGGTTCCGGCAACGGACAGTTCGCCGAACTGCTCATCGTCCCCGAACACGACTTCGCGATCGTCGTGATGTCCAACGCCGGACCCGAGGGCATCGCCTGCAACCAGGTGGTCGTGCGCTGGGCGCTCGAGCACTACCTGAACGTCCTCGACCGCGACCCCGAACCGCTGCCCTACGACGCGACGCGCGCCGCGGAACTGGCGGGCACCTATGACATCGACGCCATGACGCTCACCATCGCCGCCGACGCGACCGGACTCAGCCTCGCGGTCGGCATCAAGCCGGAGATTCGCGCGGCCTCCGACCAGGAACTGCCGCCGGACTACCCGGCGGCCGCCATCGGCCTGCTGCCCGGCGACCGCGACGAATACGTCGTCACCGACGGCGGCCTGCGAGGACAGCTCGGCTACTTCTCCCGCGACGACAACGGCCGGATCGTCGGTATCGACCTCGCGGGACGGCTGTTCCAGCGCGTCGACGCGTGAGCCTAGGCGCGGCCGCCGTCCGCTACCTCGCCTCGCCTGAGGCCACCTGAACCGCGGTCCTGGTAGTCGACAGGGCCTCTTGCTTGCACCGAGTGCGGAAAGTGATCTTGTGGCTGCGCGCATCGTGTCACCCACCTGGACCCCGGCCAGTCCGATAGCTTCGCCGATCCCGCGCCGCGCGGCGCCTTCCGGTTCGACCCGCAACAGATGCCGCGCGTGGCCACCGGCCCGGTCAACATCATCACGCTGACCTCGCCGTCGGAGAAGTACAGGTGGATCTCGTCGAGCTCCGGCGTGCGGTACGTGGACGTCTCGGATCGAGGGTTCCGCGAGGTCGCCGCCATGGACGCCCCCGGCGTGCAGCCCATCCCGCCGCAGGCGCTGGACGAGGTGCTGGACCAGACGTTCACCGACACCGCCCGGATCCAGAGCGCCATCCGCGACGACTGGGGCGGGGCGACCTGGCAGCGCATCGCCAACGGCGTGAACGGCTTGGTGGACAATCGCGTCTCGGCGCGGGGGGCACCTCGCTCGGCATTCCCGAGAGCATCGTCGGCGTCAACATGACCTACGACGGCCATCTGATCGTCGTCTCTTCGCGCGGTCTGATCGCGATCGACCGCGAACTGTCGGGGCAGCCGCAGCAGATCCGCTTCGGCGACGACGAGACCGTCTCCAACTCGATCGCCGTCGACGAGAAGGGCGGCATCTACGTCGCCTCCGACAAGATCATGCGCAAGGTGGTGTGGACCGGCATGAAGCTGTCCACCGAGCAAGCCGACGGCGCTTGGTCCGCGCCCTACGACTTCGGCCGCCAGCCGCCCGCGGTGAAGTTCGGCATCGGCACCGGATCGACGCCCACCCTGATGGGCTTCGGCGAGGGCTCCGACGAACTCGTGGTGATCACCGACGGCGCCGACCACATGAAGCTGGTCGCCTTCTGGCGCAACGAGATCCCCCGGCAATCCGGACCGGTTGGTCGATGTGCTCGCCAACGGTCCGGTCGACGAACCGCCGCACGGCATGCAGCGCTTCGAATGGGATCCGGCCGCGGACAAGTGGACGTCGGTGTGGGAGCGCGGTGACGTGGTGTCCACCTCCATGGTGCCCGCGGTGTCGACCGAGGCCGGAATCGTGTTCGTCAACGGCTACAGCAAGGCCGACGGCTGGGAGGTCACGGGCCTGGACTGGAAGACCGGAGAGACCGTGCACCGCACCATCTTCGGGCAGTCGAACTACGGCAACGGCGCGTACGCGATCATCGAGGCGTTCCCGAACGGCGACCTGCTGTTCAACAGCGTCGGCGGCCCGTTCCGGGCGAAACTCGACAAGTAGCGCGAAAAGCGCTGGCCCCGACCGAGTCTCCGGTCGGGGCCAGCGCGTGTGCGCACGAGCCTAGCGCACGAAGGTCGACGCTCGCTCGGCCAGATCCAGCAGCGGCTGCGGGAACACACCGAGCACCAGGGTCGCCACGGCGGTCAGCAGGACGAGTGCCTGGGTGAGCGCGGGCGTGACCACCACCGGGGCATCCGTCGGGGGATCGGTGAAGAACATCAACACGATCACGCGGATGTAGAAGAACGCCGCGACGGCGCTCGAGATGACGCCGACGATGACGAGCGTCACGGCGTCACCGGAAGCGGCCGCCTCGAACACGGCGAACTTGCTGACGAACCCGCTGGTGAGCGGCAGACCGGCGAAGGAGAGCAGCAGCAGCGCGAAAACCGTCGCCAGCCAGGGGGAGCGGCGGCCGAGCCCGGCCCACTGCGCCAGCGCGGTCGCCTCGTCACCGCTGGGCTCGCGGACCAGGCTCACCACCGCGAACGCGCCGAGCGTGCCCAGCCCATAGGCGACCAGATAGAACAGCACCGCCGCGACGCCCGCGTCGTTGGCGGCGACCAGACCGGTGATGATGAAGCCCGCGTGCGCCACCGACGAATACGCCAGCATCCGCTTCACATCGGTCTGCGTCACCGCGAGCACCGCGCCGACCACCATCGTCGCGATCGCGACCGCGGCGAGCACCGGCCGCCAGTCGTCCCGCAAGCCAGGCACCGCGACCTGCAATATGCGCAACATGGCGCCGACCGCGGCGATCTTGGTCGCCGCCGCCATGAACGCGGTGATCGGGGTCGGCGCCCCCTGATACACGTCGGGAACCCAGGATTGGAACGGCACCGCGCCGATCTTGAACAGCAGCCCGACCGCCAGCATCGCCACGCCGAGCAGCGCCAGCATCGCGTCGGACGGGTGCTCCGCGATCGCGTCGGCGATCCCGGACAGCCGCACCGTCCCAGCCTGCCCGTACAGCAGCGCGACGCCGTACAGGAAGAACGCCGACGAAAATGCCCCGAGCAGGAAGTATTTCAGCGCCGCCTCCTGGGAGAGCAGTCGCTTGCGCCGCGCGAGCCCGCACAGCAGATACAGCGGCAGCGACAGCACTTCCAGCGCGACGAACATGGTCAGCAGATCGTTCGAGGCGGGGAAGAGCAGCAGGCCGCCGACCGCGAGCAGCGTCAGCGGAAAGACCTCGGTGGTCGCGATGCCCGCGCGGATCGCGGCCTGCTCGTCCGCGCTGCCGGGGACCGCCGACGCCTGCGGGGTGAACGCGTCCGCGCCGCGACCGACGGTCGCCGCGGCCAGGCTCCAGGTGCCGGGCCCGGACCGCGCCTGCGACCGCGGTTGCGCGCCGCGTTCGGCGATGAACAGCACGCCGAGGAGCGACACCACCAGGATGGTGCCCTGCAAGAACAACGTCACCCCGTCGATCGCGACGGCCCCGGACACCGCGGTCGATTCGGTGCCCGCCAACCGGATGACGGCCACCAACGCCGCCGCGAGACCGATCAGGCTGAGCCACACCTGGGTGCCGTAGCGGTAGCGCCGCGCGACGAACGCCTCCACCAGCACCGCGGCCACCGCGACGCCGAACACGATGAGCATCGGTGCGAGCGCGCCGTATTCGATGCTCGGCGCGGGAACGGACGCGGCGAGCGGGATCGAGTGCGTGGTCACTTGTGCCCTCCTTCCTGGAGGTTCGCCGCGCCCGCTGCGGGCGCCGGAACCGTCGGCGCGGGATCCTGGCGGCCGATGGTGGTCAGTGTCTGGCCGACGGCGGGATCAATGAAGTCCAGCACCGGTTTCGGATAGAGACCGAGGAACAGCAGCGCCGCGATCAGCGGTGCGACGACGAGCAGTTCGCGCGGCGCCAGATCGTGGAGGTTCTCGTTGCCCTTCGTCACCGGACCGGTCATCATCCGCTGGTACAGCCACAGCACGTAGATAGCGGCGAGCACCAGCGCGCCGGTCGCGACGATCGCGGCCACCTGGTAGCGGCTGAAAGTGCCGATCAACACGAGGAATTCGCTGACGAACGGCGCGAGACCGGGCAGCGACAGCGTCGCGAGTCCCGCGATGAGGAACGTCCCGGCCAGCACCGGCGCGACCTTCTGCACCCCGCCGTACTCGGCGATGACCCGGGTGCCGCGCCGCGAGACGAGGAACCCGGCGATCAGGAACAGCGCGGCGGTGGAGATGCCGTGATTGATCATGTAGAGCGTCGCCCCGGTCTGCGCCTGACTGGTCATGGCGAAGATGCCGAGGATGATGAAGCCGAAGTGCGAGATCGAGGTGTAGGCGATGAGGCGCATCACGTCGGTCTGGCCGATCGCCAGCAGCGCTCCGTAGACGATGCCGACCACCGCGAGCGTGATCACCAGCGGCGCGTAGGTTCCCGACGCGTCGGGGAACAGCAGCAGGCAGTAGCGCAGCATGCCGAAGGTGCCCACCTTGTCGACCACCGCCATCATCAGCACGGCGCTGGACGGTGTCGCGGCGACCGCCGCGTCGGGCAGCCAGGTGTGCAGCGGCCACAGCGGCGCCTTCACGGCGAAGGCGAACATGAACCCGAGGAACAGGGCGTTCAGCACCGCCGGACCCGCGCCGAGCTCACCGGCATTGGCGGCGGCGACCACGGTGCGGAAGTCGAAGGTTCCCGCACCGTCCGCGCCGAGGCCCTCGCGCGCTGTCAGCACGTAGAGACCGATGACCGCGGCCAGCATGATCAGTCCGCCGAACAGGTTGTACAGCAGGAACTTCACCGCCGCACGCGAACGCTGCTGGCGCAGTTGCACATCCGCCGTCTTCGGCCCGAAGCCGCCGATGAGGAAGTACATCGGGATGAGCATGGCCTCGAAGAAGACGTAGAACAGCAGGATGTCCAGCGCCACGAAGGAGACCAGCACCATCGCCTCGACGAGCAGGATCAGCGCCATATAGGTGTGCGCGACCCGCCTGCCGGAGCCCGCCGCGCGGTCGTCGTGCCAGCCCGCCAGGATCAGCAGCGGCACCAGCGCCGTGGTGAGCAGCACCAGCACCAGCGCGATGCCGTCCAAGCCGAGGGTGTATCCGGCGCCGAAGGCGGGGATCCACTCGTGGGATTCGACGAACTGGTATTGCTCGCCGCCGGGCTCGAATCGCATGGCGAGCACGACGGCGATCACCAGCGCGGCCACCGAAAATGTCAGCGCCACACCGCGTGCCAGCACCCGCCGCGCGGCGGGCAACGCCAGCACGAGGACCGCGCCGACGACCGGAAGCAGCCAGAGGGTGGTCAACCAGGGATAGGTAGTCACCAGATCCTCACCGCCAGCAGGGCGGCGGCCACCAGGGCCGCGCCGGTGAACATGGACAGGGCGTAGGACCGCACGAATCCGGACTGGACCCGGCGGACGCGGGCCGAGAGCCCGCCGATCAGCGCGGCCGTGCCGTTGACGATCCCGTCGATGCCGCGGTTGTCGACGAAGACCAGCGACCGGGTGAGGTGCTGGCCGGGACGCATGAACACGCCCTCGTTGACCGCATCGCCATAGAGATCCTTGCGGGCGGCGACGGTGAGCGCCGAGACTTCCTCCGGCGCCGTTTCCGGGATGTCGCGCTGCGCGTACTGGCTGTAGGCGATGGTGACGCCGACCGAGACGACGGCCAGCGCGAGTACGGTGACCACGCCCGCGGGCACCACCTCCTCGCCGTGGTGCGCGCCGACCACCGGCTCCAGCCAGTTCACCAGCGCGTTGCCGAGCACGAACACCAGGCCGGAGGCGAGCGAGCCGATGGCCAGCAGGATCATCGGACCGGTCATCACCGCGGGCGCCTCGTGCGGATGCGTGTCGGGCTTCCAGCGTGGCGAGCCGAAGAAGGTCATCAGCATCACCCGCGTCATGTAGAACGCGGTGAGACCCGCACCGAGCAAGGTGACCGTGCCCAGCGCGTACCCGGCCGCGCCGCCCTCGGCGAAGGCCACCTCGATGATCTTGTCCTTGGAGAAGAAGCCCGCGAACGGCGGCACTCCGATGATCGCGAGGTAGCCGAGCCCGAAGGTGACGTAGGTGATCGGCAGCACCTTGCGCAGTCCGCCGTAGCGGCGCATGTCGACCTCGTCGTTCATCGCGTGCATCACCGAGCCCGCCCCGAGGAACAGGCCCGCCTTGAAGAAGCCGTGGGTGAGCAGGTGCATGATCGCGAAGGCGTAGCCCGCGGGTCCGAGACCCGCGGCGAGCACCATGTATCCGATCTGGCTCATGGTGGACGCGGCCAGCGCCTTCTTGATGTCGTCCTTGGCGCAGCCGACGATCGCGCCGAACAACAGCGTCACCGCGCCGACGAGCACCACGGCCAGCTGGGCGTTCGGCGCGAGATCGAAGATCACGTTGGACCGCGCGATCAGGTAGACACCGGCGGTGACCATCGTGGCCGCGTGGATGAGCGCCGACACGGGCGTCGGGCCCTCCATCGCGTCACCGAGCCAGGATTGCAGCGGCACCTGCGCGGACTTGCCGCACGCGGCGAGCAACAGCAGCAGGCCGATCGCGGTGAGCGTGCCCTCGCTCGCTCCCGGCGCTGCGGCGAACACCTCGCCGAATCCGATCGAGCCGAAGGTCGCGAACATCGCCATCATGGCCAGCGCCAAGCCCATGTCGCCGACTCGGTTTACCACGAACGCCTTCTTGGCGGCCGTTGCGGCGGAGGGCTTTCCGTACCAGAAGCCGATCAGCAGGTAGGAGGCGAGACCAACGCCCTCCCAGCCGAGATAGAGCACCAGGTAGTTGTTCGCCAGCACCAACAGCAGCATGGCCGCGAGGAACAGGTTGAGGTAGGCGAAGAAGCGCCGCCGATCCGGATCGTGGCTCATGTACCCGATCGAGTACAGGTGGATCAGGGAGCCGACACCGGTGATCAGCAGCGCGAAACACATGGACAGCTGGTCGATTTGCAGACCGAAGTCCACTTGCAGGCCGCTCACCGGCACCCAGCTGAACAGGTCGGCGTGCACCGCCCGCTCGGCGCCGTCGCGCCCGAGCATGACGACGAACGCCCACACGGCCACGCCGAAGGAGGCCAGCGCGGCAAGGCAACCGAGCAGATGGCCCCACTTGTCGGCGACGCGCCCGAGGAGCAGCAATATGACGGCCCCGGCCAGCGGCAGCGCGGGCAGCAGCGTCAGGATCGCGGTATCCACGTCAGAACTTCAGCAGGTTGGCGTCGTCGACCGAGGTCGAGCGGCGGGCGCGGAAGATGGTCATGATGATGGCGAGGCCGACGACCACCTCGGCCGCGGCGACCACCATCGTGAAGAACGCGAACACCTGGCCGTCCAGGTTCGCGTGCATCCTCGCGAAGGTGACGAACGCCAGGTTCACCGCGTTGAGCATCAGCTCGATGCACATGAACACCACGATCGCGTTGCGCCGCAACAGCACTCCGGCCGCGCCGATCGTGAACAGCAGGGCGGACAGGAACAGATAGTTCTCGGGGTTCACCGGGTGCCTTCCTCGTCGGCGGGTTCGTGGCCGTTGGTCTTCGCGTCACCGTCGCCGGAGCCGACCGAGATGACGGCCGCCTCGGTCAGCGCCCTGGTGCGGCGGTGCCGCAAGATGGTGCTGACCGACAGCTCCTCGAACGAGCCGTCCGGCAGCCTGGCGGGAATGTCCACGGCGTTGTGCCTGGCGTAGACGCCGGGCGTCGGCAGCGGGGTGGCGCGGCTCGTGCCGTCGCGGAACCGCCTGCGGGACAGTTCGCGCTGATCCATCCGCGGGCCGAAGTGTTCGCGGTGCGCGAGCACCATCGCGCCGATGGTGGCGGTGATGAGCAGCGCGCCGGTGAGTTCGAAGGCCCACACGTACCGGACGAAGATCAGCTCGGCGAGTTCGCCGATCACGTCGCGACCGGCGAAACCGGTGGCGGGGAATCGGATTCCGGAGTCGCGGACGCCGGTGGCGATGCCGCTGATGAAAAGGAAGCCGAAACCGAGTCCCACCGCGGCGGCGGCGAAGCGCTGGCCGCGCAGGGTCTCCTTCAACGATTCGGCGGAGTCGACGCCCACCAGCATGAGCACGAACAGGAACAGCATCATCACCGCGCCGGTGTAGACCACGATCTGCACCACGCCGAGGAACAGCGCGTCCTGGGCGATGTAGAACACCGCGAGCGTGATCATGGTGGCGGCCAGGCAGATCGCGGAGTGTACGGCTTTGGCCGCGAACACCATGCCGAGCGCGCCGAGGACGGCGAGCGGGGCCAGGATCCAGAACTGCACGGCCTCGCCGGTGGATGTGCGGGTCAGTGGCTCGGCGGCCATCAGTAGCGTCACCGCGTCCCTCCTTCCGCGCCTGCTGTCGCGCGCTGCTTCTCGTCGGATTCGGCGTCCGCGCCGGGGACGGTGCCGCGGTAGTAGTCGCCCTCGGTCGTCCCGGGGTACATGTCGTGCGGCGGTGCGGTCATGCCCGGTTCGAGTGGCGCGAGCAGCCGGTCCTTCTCGTAGATGAGGTCGGCGCGGTTGTCGTTGGCGAGTTCGTACTCGTTGGTCATGGTGAGCGCCCGCGTCGGGCAGGCCTCGATGCACAGGCCGCAGCCGATGCAGCGCAGGTAGTTGATCTGGTAGACGCGGCCGTACCGTTCGCCGGGGGAGAAGCGTTCGGTCTCGGTGTTGTCCGCGCCTTCCACGTAGATCGCGTCGGCGGGGCAGGCCCAGGCGCACAGTTCGCAGCCGATGCACTTCTCCAGACCGTCGGGATGACGGTTGAGCTGGTGGCGACCGTGGTAGCGGGGCGCGGTCGGCACCTTGTGCTCGGGGTAGAACTCGGTGTTCGGCTTCTTGAACATGGTGAGCGCGGTGACCGCGAAACCGGAAAGCGGTTCCAGCGGATGACCTTTCGTCGCGTCCACGTGACGGATGCCGGCGGGCAGCGGCGGTGTCGGGAAGCCGAGGAAGACGCCGCTCGGCGCGTGCGCGTCGGCCGTTGGTTCGTCGACGAGCGGCGGGGCGCCCGGTCGGCGTCCGGCCCGCAGGAACAGCCCGATCATCAGCGCCGTGATCAGCACGCCCGCGACGATCATGGCGGCGGTCGCCCAGGCGAAACCCTCGTTGTCGAGCACCCGAGCCGCGGCGACGAGCATGACCCACAGCAGCGACACCGGGATGAGCAGCTTCCAGCCCAGATTCATGAACTGGTCGTAGCGCAGCCGCGGCAAGGTGCCGCGCAGCCAGATGAACACGAACAGGAACGTCCACACCTTGGCGGTGAACCACAGCAGGCCCCACCAGCCGGTGTTCGCGCCCGACCACATGTTGATCGGCCACGGCGCGTGCCAGCCGCCGAGGAACAGCGTGGTCGCCAGTGCCGAAACCGTTGCCATGTTGACGTATTCCGCGAGCATGAACATCGCGAACTTCAGCGAGGAGTACTCGGTGTGGAAGCCGCCGACGAGTTCGCCCTCGGCCTCCGGCAGGTCGAACGGCGCCCGGTTGGTCTCGCCGACCATCGACACGCAGTAGATCAGGAACGAGGGCAGCAGCAGGAAGACGTACCAGGTGCCGTCCTGGGCGGCGACGATGCCGGAGGTCGCCATCGTGCCCGCGTGCAGGAACACCGCGGCGAAGCAGAGCGCCATCGCGATCTCGTAGGAGATGACCTGCGCCGTCGACCTCAGTCCGCCGAGCAGCGGGTAGGTCGAGCCGGACGCCCAACCCGCGAGCACGATGCCGTACACGCCGATCGAGGTGATGGCGAGGATGTACAGCACGCCCACCGGCATGTCGGTCAGCTGCAGTGCGGTGCGGTGGCCCGCGATGGACACCTCACCGCCGAACGGGATCACCGCGAAAGCCATGAACGCCGGAATGGCCGCGATGATCGGCGCCAGGATGTAGATCGGCTTGTCCACGATGGCGGGGACGATGTCCTCTTTGAGCGCCATCTTCACGCCGTCGGCGATGCTCTGGAGCGAGCCTTTGGGGCCGACGCGGTTGGGGCCGATGCGCATCTGCATGCGCGCCACGATCTTTCGTTCCGCGAGCACCGCGATCATCGGGGTGAGCAGCAGGAAGACGAAGATCGCCAGGGATTTGGCGATAACGAGCCACAGGGGGTCGTGGCCGAAGAGGGCGAGCGTGTCAGGCGCGGAGGCGGTAGCTCGCGTGGCCACGGAGGGCCCTACGGTCGCCGTGGCGAACAGAGCCGGATCACTCATGGCGGTGTTCCTTCATCCTCTCGTCGGCGTGGCGCACTTGCACGACGCCGCCCGGCTGGGTGGCGAGCTGTTCGGGCACCGAGCTGCCGGGGGAATTCAGCGGCAGCCACACCACCCGGTCGGGCATGTCGGTGATCAGCAGCGGCAGCGTGAGCATGCCGCGCTCGGAGGTGACGGTGACCGGATCGTCGTTGGCCGCGCCGATCTCGGCGGCGGTCGCGGGGGAGAGCCGGACCACCGGCGGACGGGCGATGCCCGCCAGATTCGGTTCACCGTCCTGCATACGGCCCAGGTCGAGCAGCATTCGCCAGCCCGCCAACACCGCGCTGCCCTGCCGGGGCTGGGTGATCGGATGCGGCCGGTGCGCGGGCGCGGCGACGGGCTGGCCGTCCCAGGCGCCGAGCGCGGCGAGTTCGGCGCGCGCCGTCGCGGTGTCGGGGAGGCCGAGGCGCACCCGCATCTCGTCGGCGATGGCTTGCAGCACCCGCTGATCGGACAGCGGTGCGGCGGTGCGGCGCACGGTGGATTCGCCGAGCGCGGCGTCGAATGGCCGCGGCCTGCCCTCCCAGGTGCGGAAGGTGCCGGACTTCTCCATGGTCGCGGCCACCGGGAAGACCACGTCGGCGCGCTCGGTGACGGCGCTGTGCCGCAGTTCCAGGCTGACGACGAAGCGTGCCGCGTCGATGGCGGTGAGCGCGGCGTTCGGGTCGGGCAGATCGGCGACATCGACGCCGCCGACGACCAGCGCGCCCAGGGTCGGCGCGGCGTCCAAGATCGCCGTGGTGTCGCGCCCCGCCGTCACCGGCAGTTCGTCGACGTTCCAGATCTCGCGAACCTGTTGCCTGGCAAGCGGATCCGCCACCGGTCGACCGCCGGGCAGCAGTCCGGGGAGAACCCCCGCTTCGACCGCGCCGCGCTCACCTGCCCGCCGCGGCACCCATGCCAGCGCGGCGCCAGTCTCCTCGGCCAGCCGGACGGCGGCCGACAGCGCGCCGGGGATGCCCGCCATGCGCTCGCCGACCATGACCACCGCGCCCGGATCACGCAACAGTCGCGCGGCCGCGGCCATCGTCTCGGATTCCTGGCCGTCGAACGGGATCTCGCCCGTGCGAAGCGCCTCCATCAGGTGCGGTTCGGCCCCCGGCGTCGCCGGAATGAGGGTGCCCGACATGCGCTCGAGACCACGCGAGGCGTACGGCGCCAGCGCGTAGACGGGCAGGCCGCGCTTGCGGGCGGCCTTGCGCAACCGCAGGTAGACGATCGGGGACTCTTCCTCGGGCTCGAACCCGACGAGCAGCACGATCGGAGCCCGCTCCAGCGCGTCGTAGTCGACGGTGACGCCTTGCCCGGCGACGCGGGCGGCGAGGAAATCGGCTTCCTCCACCGAATGCGGACGGATACGGAAGTCGATGTCGTTGGTGCCGAGCGCGACTCGCGCGAACTTCGAATAGGCGTAGGCGTCTTCCTCGGTCACCCGTCCGCCGACGAGCACACCGGCGTTGCCGTGCGCGGCGGCCAGCCCCTCGGCCGCGGCGGCGAGCGCCTCGGACCAGGACGCCGGACGCAGGGTGCCGTCCCAGCCGCGGACCAGCGGGGTGGTGAGGCGGTCGCGCTCGGTGGCGTAGGCGAACGCCCAGCGTCCCTTGTCGCAGTTCCATTCCTCGTTGACCTGCGGGTCGTCGCCCGCGAGCCGGCGCAACATCTTGCCGCGGCGGTGATCGGTGCGCTGCGCGCAGCCGGAGGCGCAGTGCTCGCACACGCTGGGGCTGGAGACCAAATCGAACGGACGGGCGCGGAATCGGTAGCTGGTGCCGGTGAGCGCGCCGACCGGACAGATCTGCACCGTGTTGCCGGAGAAGTAGGAGTCGAACGGTTCGGCCTGCGCGGTGCCGACCTGTTCGAGCGCGCCGCGGTCCATCAACTCGATGAACGGATCACCCGCCACCTGCTGCGAGAACCGGGTGCAGCGGGCGCACAGCACGCAGCGCTCCCGGTCCAGCAGGACTGCCGAGGAGAGCGGAATCGGTTTGGGGTAGGTGCGTTTCACGCCGTCGAACCGGGTCTCCGGACGGCCGGAGGACATGGCCTGGTTCTGCAGCGGGCACTCGCCGCCCTTGTCGCAGACGGGGCAGTCCAGGGGATGGTTGATGAGCAGCAGCTCCATCACCCCTTCCTGCGCCCGTTCGGCGGCCTGCGAGGTGAGCTGGGTGTGCACGATCATGCCGTCGGCCACGGTCTGGGTGCAGGAGGCGACCGGCTTGCGCTGGCCCTCCACCTCGACCAGACATTGGCGGCAGGCGCCGACGGGATCGAGCAGCGGATGGTCGCAGAAGCGCGGGATCTGGATGCCGATCAGTTCCGCGGCGCGGATCACCAGGGTTCCGGCGGGCACGCTGACGGGCGTGCCGTCGATGACGACGGTGACGAGATCCGCGGGCGTCAGCCCGCTCGTGTTGGTACTCACAGTCGCCGGCCCACCCGTCTCCCGGCCGCCACCCCTCATCGAATCGCTGCGCGATGCCGTGCTCATCGAGCCCCTTCTTCCTCGGCCCAGGCCGTCGAGCGCGCGGGATCGAACGGGCAGCCGCCCGAGCGCAGATGGTCGATGTACTCCTCGCGGAAGTGCTTCAGCGAGGAGAGAATCGGGCTGGCCGCGCCGTCGCCGAGCGCGCAGAACGATTTGCCGTTGATGCTGTCGCTGATGTCGAGCAACTTGTCCAGATCCGACTCGGTGCCGCGGCCCTCCTCGACCCGCTTCAGCAGCTGGACCAGCCAGTAGGTGCCCTCCCGGCACGGTGTGCATTTGCCGCAGGACTCGTGTGCGTAGAACTCGGTCCAGCGCAGCACCGCGCGCACCACGCAGGTGGTGTCGTCGAAGATCTGTAAAGCCTTGGTGCCCAACATGGATCCCGCGCCCATGACGCCCTCGTAGTCGAGCGGGACGTCCAGGTGCTCCTCGGTGAACAGCGGGGTGGACGAGCCGCCCGGCGTCCAGAACTTCACCCGGTGGCCCGCGCGCACGCCGCCCGCGTAGTCGAGCAGCTCCCGCAGCGTGATGCCGAGCGGCGCCTCGTACTGACCGGGCCTGGCCACGTGGCCGGACAGCGAGTAGAGCGTGAAACCGGGGGACTTCTCGCTGCCCATGGAACGGAACCAGTCGGTGCCGTTGAGGATGATAGGCGGCACGCTGGCGATGGACTCCACGTTGTTGACCACCGTCGGGCAGGCGTAGAGACCCGCGACGGCCGGGAACGGCGGGCGCAGCCTGGGCTGGCCGCGGCGGCCCTCCAGCGAATCCAGCAGCGCGGTCTCCTCGCCGCAGATGTAGGCGCCCGCGCCCGCGTGCACGATCAGCTCGAGGTCGAAGCCGGAGCCGAGGATGTCGCGACCGAGGTAGCCCGCTTCGTAGGCTTGCGCGACCGCCGCCTGCAACCTGCGCAGCACGGGCACCACTTCGCCGCGCACGTAGATGAACGCGGTGGCGGCGCGGATGGCGTAGGCGGCGATGATCACGCCCTCGATCAGCGCGTGCGGCGTGGCCAGCATGAGCGGAATGTCTTTGCAGGTACCGGGTTCCGACTCGTCGGCGTTGACCACCAGGTAGTGCGGTTTCACCGTGCCGTCGGGTCCGGGACCCTGCGGGATGAAGCCCCACTTCATGCCGGTCGGGAAGCCCGCGCCGCCGCGACCGCGCAGTCCGGCGTCCTTGACCGTCTGGATGACCTGGTCGGGCTCCATCCGCAGCGCCTTGCGCACGGCTTGATAGCCGTCGTGCTGCCGGTAGGTGTGGATGGTCCAGGACTGCGGATCGTCCCAGTATTCGGTGAGCACCGGCGTCAACATCGTCATCGGAGGCCCTCCCCGTTCGGCCGCGGCGCCTGCATGTCGTTGTCCTTGGCCACCCGCAGACCCGCGACGGTCGCCTCCCCGGCCGCGCCGTCGAGCGCGCCGGGCCGCTCGTCGGGGAAGCCGGCGAGGACCCGCGCGGTCTCCCGGAACGTGCACAGCGGTGCGCCACGGGTCGGTGTCACCTGCTGCCCGGCACGCAACGCGTCGACCAGGGCTCGCGCCGATTCCGGTGTCTGGTTGTCGAAGAACTCCCAGTTCACCATCACGACCGGCGCGAAATCGCAGGCGGCGTTGCATTCGATGTGCTCGAGGGTGATCGACCCGTCGGCCGTGGTCTCGCCGTGGCGCAGGCCGAGATGGGTTTCCAGCGCGGCGAGGATCGCGTCGCCGCCCATGACCGCGCACAGCGTGTTGGTGCACACGCCGACGTGATAATCGCCGGTCGGCGTGCGCCGGAACATGGAGTAGAAGGTGGCCACCGCGGTCACCTCGGCGCCGGTGAGGCCCAGCTGCTCGGCGCAGAACTCGATGCCGGTGCCGGAGACGTGCCCCTCCTCGGCCTGCACCAGATGCAGCAGCGGCAGCAGTGCCGAACGCGGGTGTGGGTAACGCGCGATGATCGCGGCCGCGTCGATCTCCAGCCGCTCCCGCACGTAGGGCGGGAACGGCTCGGGCCGAGTGGACAACTTGAGCAGGATCTCGGTCATCGGTCGACACCACCCATCACCGGGTCGATGCTGGCGACGGAGGCGATGACATCGGCGACCATGCCGCCCTCGCACATCGCCGCCACCGCTTGCAGATTCGTGAACGAAGGATCGCGATAGTGCACGCGGTAGGGCCGGGTGCCGCCGTCGCTGACCATGTGCACGCCCAGCTCGCCGCGCGGCGATTCGACCGCCACGTACACCTGCCCGGCCGGGACCCGGATGCCCTCGGTGACGAGCTTGAAGTGGTGGATGAGGCCCTCCATCGACGTGCCCATGATGCGGCCGATGTGCTTGGGGGAGTTGCCGAGTCCGTCGGGGCCGAGTTGCAGGTCGGCGGGCCAGGCCAGCTTCTTGTCCTCGATCATCACCGGTCCGGGCCGCAGCCGGTCCAGGCACTGTTCGACGATCTTGAGCGATTCCTTCATCTCCTCCACCCGGATCAGGTAGCGGCCGTAGCAGTCGCAGCCGGTGGTGGTGGGGATGTCGAACTCGTAGTTCTCGTAACCGCAATAGGGTTGGGCTTTGCGCAGATCCAGCGGCAGGCCGGTGGCGCGCAGCACCGGGCCGGTGATGCCGAGGGCCATGCAACCGGTCAGGTCCAGGTAGCCGATGTCCTGGGTGCGCGCCTTCCAGATCGGGTTCTGGGTGAGCAGATGCTCCATGTCGCGCAGCCGTTTCGGCAGCAGGGCAAGCAGTTCGCGGACCTTGGTGACGCCGTCGTCGGGCAGGTCCTGGGCCAGGCCGCCCGGACGAATGTAGGCGTGGTTCATCCGCAGGCCGGTGATCGTCTCGAAGACGTCGAGGATGAGTTCGCGCTCGCGGAACCCGAACAGCATCGGGGTGAGCGCGCCCAGTTCCATGCCGCCGGTGGCGAGCGCGACCAGGTGCGAGGAGATGCGGTTGAGCTCCATCAGCAGCACCCGGATGACGGTCGCCCGCTCGGGAATCTGCTCGGTGACGTCGAGCAGCCGCTCCACACCGAGGCAGTACGCCGTCTCGTTGAAGAACGGCGAGAGGTAGTCCATCCGGGTCACGAAGGTGACGCCCTGCGTCCAATTGCGGAACTCGAGGTTCTTCTCGATGCCGGTGTGCAGGTAACCGATGCCGCAGCGGGCCTCGGTGACGGTCTCGCCCTCGATCTCCAGGATGATCCGCAGCACGCCGTGTGTGGACGGGTGCTGCGGGCCCATGTTGACGACGATGCGTTCTTCGCCCGCGCCGTCGAGCGTTTCGGTGACGGTGTCCCAGTCCTGACCGGCGACGGTGACGACGGTCGGTTCCGATGGGTTCGCGGCGTGCTCCCGCCGGTGCGCAGCGGGTTCGCGCCCGGAGTCGGTGGTGTCGACGCCGGGCTGGGTATCGATGTCGTTCACTAGCTGTACGCCCTCCGCTCGTCGGGCGGCGGGATGCGCGCGCCCTTGTATTCGACCGGGATCCCGCCGAGCGGGTAGTCCTTCCGCTGCGGGTGGCCACGCCAGTCGTCGGGCATGGCGATGCGGGTCAGCGACGGATGACCGTCGAAGAGGATGCCGAAGAAGTCGTAGGTCTCCCGCTCGTGCCAGTCGGTGGTGGGGTACACCGAGTACAGGGAGGGAATGTGCGGGTCGGCGTCGGGTGCGGACACCTCGACGCGCAGCCTGCGGCTGTGGGTGACCGACATCAGGTGGTACACCGCGTGCAGTTCGCGACCCGTGTCGTTCGGGTAGTGCACGCCGTTGACGCCCAGGCACAGTTCGAAACGCAGTGCCGCGTCGTCGCGCAACGCCTGTGCGACCAGCGGCAGGTGCTCCCTGCGCACGTGCAGCGTGAGCTCGCCGCGGAAGACGACGACCTTCTCGATCGCGCTCTCGAACGGTGTGCCGGTGGGCGCCAACGCCGTTCGCAGCGCGTCGACGATCGCGTCGAAGTAGCCGCCGTAGGGCGCTGGCGTACTGCCGGGCAGTGTGACGGGGCGGACCAGGCGGCCGTATCCGGAGGTGTCGCCGGTGCCGGAGATGCCGAACATGCCGCGCCGCACGCCGATGACGTCCTCGCCCGCGGGCTCGGGTTCGGCCTCCGGCGGCAGCGTGCCCTCGGGTCCCGCGGTCGCGGCGGCGTCGATTTCCGACTGGGGCGAACTGGTTTCGGCGTTCTCGGGGGAGTCGAAGGTCATCGCAGCAGACCCTCCATCCGGATGGTCGGTGTCGCCGCCAGCGCCGCCTGCTCGGCGGCGCGGACCGCCTCCTCGCGGTTGACGCCGAGCGGCATCTCCTGAATCTTGGCGTGCAGTGCCAGAATCGCGTTGAGCAGCATCTCCGGGCGGGGCGGACAGCCGGGCAGGTAGATGTCGACCGGCACCACGTGGTCGACGCCCTGCACGATGGCGTAGTTGTTGAACATGCCGCCGGAGGAGGCGCAGACGCCCATGGCGAGCACCCATTTCGGCTCGGTCATCTGGTCGTAGACCTGCCGCAGCACCGGCGCCATCTTCTGGCTGACCCGGCCCGCGACGATCATCAGATCGGCCTGGCGTGGCGAGGCGCGGAACGCCTCCATGCCGAAGCGGGCGATGTCGAATCGTCCTGCGCCGGTGGCCATCATCTCGATGGCGCAGCAGGCGAGACCGAAGGTGGCGGGCCACAACGAGCCCTTGCGCAGATATCCGGCGAAGTCCTCCACCGTGCTCAGCAGAAAGCCGCTGGGCAGTTTTTCCTCGAGACCCATATCCGACTAACTCTCACTTCCACTGTGCGGGCGAAACCTTGGTGGCGATCAGTCCCAACTGAGTCCGCCGCGGCGCCACTCGTAGGCGTAGGCGACCGAGACGTTGAAGATGAACAGCGCCATCGCGGCGAGACCGAAGAGACCCAGCGCGTCGAAGTGAACGGCCCACGGGTAGAGGAACACGATCTCGATGTCGAAGATGATGAACAGCATGGCGGTGAGGTAGTACTTCACCGGAAAGCGCTGTCCGGTAACGTTTCCCGGCCCGCCCGCGACGGCGTGCGGAGTGGGCTCGATGCCGCACTCGTAGGCCTCCAGCTTGGCCCGGTTGTAGCGCTTCGGCCCGATCAGAGCGGCCAAGAGTATGGAAAAGACCGCGAAGGCCGCGGCGACCGCGCCGAGCACCAGGGTCGGCAACTCCATGTTCACGACTGCACTTCCCCTCCTGCGAGCCCTCCCGGGGCTCCTGTACGGCGGCTGGTGGCAGCTTCCGAGGCGGGCTGACGTCGTTGTCCGCCTTGGCCAGACTCGCCCCATGGCCTCGCTCGGCGGGGCGTGCGCCAGGGAGATCAGACACAGCGGGTCTCATACCCGTGCTCGCGCCCATGTGAGCTACGGCACAGCCTACAACTGATAGGACTGACCGCCACTCCTTTGTTCCCGGTTGTTTGATCGAATTCGGAACTGGGATTTATGACTGATGTGGGGCAATCCGCACGGTCTGTCACGTGACGAACCGGCACGTCGTTCGTGCTGCTCGCACGACGCCGAGCTACCGGCGAGTATTCTTCGCTACCGATGAGTCGCCCGCGATGATCGCGCGACCGAACGCGACGGTATTGCTCGGCGGCGTACCCGAAGGGCCATTGGTGACGATTGCTCATCAGTTGCTGGGCTGGATGGATCGGAACGGCGATGCGATCCACCGGTCGAATAATGAGGAATTGCTATTAATCAGGCGGCGGTGCGGTCGTGCAGCAGCGCGACGACGGCCTCGGTGAGCCGGATCGGATCGATCGGGTGCGCGACGGCGGCTTCGGCCCGCGACCAGGTCGCCAGCCAGGCGTCGTCCGGCCTGCCGGTGAGCACGAGCACCGGTGGGCACTCGTCGATCTCGTCCTTGAGCTGCTTGGCGATGCCGAGTCCGCCCGCGGGCGTCGATTCGCCGTCGAGGATGGCGAGGTCGATGCCGCCCTCGTCCATCCGCTCGATGACCACCGGCGCCGTGGCCACCTCGAGGTAGTCGAGTTCGGGTAGCTCCGGGTGCGGGTTTCGGCCCAGCGCCAGCATCACCTGGCGCCGGGTATCGGCGTCGTTGCTGTAGACCAGCACCCGCAGCGGGGTGGAACGAGTCGAGTCGGCCACGCAGGGATGGTACGTCCGCGGCGGTCCGCGGCGTGGCAGGTTGGCGCAGATCGATGCGCGCGTCGTCGCGGGTGGGTTGCGTGGGTACAAGGTGATCGCAAGCGCCCCATAGGAATTAGCCGGTACCATCCGGCGAATGCGGGGAGATCTCACCCCGGTCCTCGTCGACACCGACGTGTGGACCGATGACTTGCTCGACAGGGCCGGGATACCGGTCATCGATGTACCGTTCGTGACGATCGGCAGCGGAATCGGGTCGTTCGCCGCCTTCGACACACTCCGGATCTACGGTGTGCCCGCGCGTTCGATCGCGGTGCTCGGTCCGCAGGACGTGCCGTGGGCCGGGTACGAATATCTGACCAGGGTGTCGCAGATTCCGCGCGGCGAGCGACTCCGCAGCGATTCCGGCAGCACCCCCGAGAACATTTGGGGCTTCCCGTCGTACGCGGTACGCGAGGCGATTGCCGACAAGTCGCTGGCGCCGCTGTGGAACGTGCTCACCGAGCCGATCCTCACCAATTACTACACCCCGCGCGCCGGTCAGGCCTTCGCCGCGATGGAGCGCGAGTACCACCGCGTCGACTACGCCCGCTCGCTCTACAAAGGGCAGGTCCGGATGGTGCGCAGGCGCCACGGCGGCGGTTATTACACGATCCTGACTCCACCCGACGGCGCGACGCCGACCAAGCGCGTCGCCTTCCGCAGCACGTACGTGCACGTGGCCGTCGGCTATCCGGGATTGCGGTTGCTGCCCGACCTGCAGGCCTATCGCGAGCGCTTCCGCGACCCCACCCGCGTCGTGAACGCCTACGAACCGCACGAACACGTCTATCAGGCGTTGCAGCGAAGACCGGGGACGGTCATGATCCGCGGCGCGGGGATCGTGGCGAGCCGAGTGTTGCAGCGTTTGATCGATGATCGCGACCAGTACGAACTCGACACCCGGATCCTGCACCTGTTCCGCACCTACGTGGCGGGACCGCAGGGACCGAGCGTGTTCCTGCGCCGCAAGGGCGGCGACGGTTGGTCCTACCAGGGTTTCAACTGGCCCAAGGGTGCGTGGGGCGGGCAGCTCAAGGCGAAGCTGCGCGGGCTGGAAGGTGAGCAGCGCGCCGCGCTGTACAAGTCGCTCGGGGGAACGACCACGCCGGTGCGCAAGAGCTGGCAGGAACAGTTGCGGCGGGGCCGCGCGCAGGGCTGGTATCAGGTGATGGCGGGCACGGCGCGCGATCTGCGCCCCGCCGACGGCAGGCCGGGCGTGGTGACGACCATCTCGCCGGATACCGAGGCGCCCTTGCCGTTTCGACCGCCGAGCCAGCCGTTCGAGGCGCACGCCGACTACGTCATCGACTGCACCGGACTTGAAGCCGATATCCGCGAACACCGTTTGCTGGCCGATCTGCTCGACCACACGGGCGCCGGACGCAATCCCGTCGGCCGACTCGACGTGGACCGCACCTTCGAGCTGATCGGCACCCGCAGCGGCACGGGGCGCATGTACGCCGCGGGCAGCGCGACGCTCGGCGGCTACTACGCGGGCGTCGACTCGTTCCTCGGGCTGCAATACGCCGCACTGGAAATGGCCGACGACCTCGCCGCGCTCGGCTTCTGCCGGCGCCTCGGCCCGCTGCGCTCCGCGCGGCAGTGGTGGCTGTGGGTCAACGACAAGAAGATCTGAGCGATGACTCCCACTCTGAACGGGCGAATCCAGACCCGTGTTCTCGTGCTCGGCGCGCTCGGTCTGCTTGTCGCGTTGTTCATCACGCCGCTGCTGCCGACCGGTTCGCTCTCACTGGGCCAGTCCTATCGGGTGACGCTGTCGGTGCTGCTCGCGGTGATTCTGGTCGGCGTGCTCTGGGAGCTGCTGTACCACTTGCTGCAGCAATTCCGATGGGAGAAGGACTGGCCGACGCTGTTCGGGTTGCTGACGATGGTGAACGAGGGGCTGCTGATGTGGCTGCTGCTCCGCACCACCACGATCGTGCTGCCCGAGCAGCTGCGGCCATCGGCGGCGGCGTTCCTGATCCACTTCGTGGTCACCTGGATCGTGTTCTGGCTCTTCGTGAACGGGCCGATCCGGCTGTTCTTCCACCGCTGGCGATACAACGGAGGCAGGTTCCTGTGAGCGGGGCGGTGCGCCGTCCGAGCCGGGACGGGCGCCGCGAAGGAGGACGGCCGTGACGGATCCGCGGGTCGAGGTGCTGCCTGGGACGCACCTTGTGGCGTGCCACGGCGGGGTGGTCCTCGTGGTGGCCAACCGGGACGATGTGACGGCGACCGAAGACACTCTCGCGGGCGCCGTCCTGATCGCGCTGCGCGAACTGGTGGACGAGGCGGCGGCCAAGGAGCCGAAGCGCACCGGACGCATGTTCGCACGCCTTGCCACCACCTGGCTGATGAGTCTCGATGACGAGGACGCCGTCGAGTTCGGAGTGCTCACACCAGCCGCCACCGGACTCGCGGTGTTCCTGCACGGGCGGGTCAGCGCGGTGCTCGCCGGCGCCGACCGCTCGGAGGTGCTGCGCGGCAGCGACGCCGGTTTCACCGTGGACCGGGTCGTGATCCCGGCGCCCGCGATCGGCGCCGGGTTGTTCGTGGACGAGGCGTATCGGGGGAGCGAGCTGCCGGGGATTCGCGGAGTGTGCACGTTGGCAGAAGGTGCCGTTCCGGGGTCGGGTGCGGTGCTCTGGTACGGGCAGCCCGTGTCGAAAGTGGCGGTGGTAAAAGGACATAAGGCTCCAGGCGCACAGGGGCAACGGCAGACCGACGATCGATCGAGTGCCGCGCAGCGGACCGCGGAGATCGACCTCCAGGAGACGTTGGCGCCGAGCGCGCCGGTCGACGACGAGACCGCGGTGCCACGACCGTTCACACCGGAACCGGATCGACGCGCGCCCGAACCGGTCGACGGTGGACACAACCGCGGGAGCTCGCCGGTGCGGCCTGACACCGGGCCGGAGCACTCGTCCGGCGGCCGCCCGATCGACAGCGGGCATGTCGCGTCCGGGCCGGGCCGCCAGCCCGAACCGGCGGTGTCGCGTGGCGCGGACGAGCGGCGGGTGATCGTCAAGGGCTACAAGTGCGCGCGTCAGCACCACAACGACCCGCGGGTGTCGTTCTGCGCGGTCTGCGGCATCCGCATGGACCAGCTCACCTGCGTCCTCACCGACGGCGAACGCCCGCCGCTCGGCCTGCTGCTGTTCGACGACGGCACCTCCTACATCCTCGACTCCGACTGCGTACTCGGCCGCGAACCCGACCACTCCGAGGCGGCGCGGCGCGGCGCCCGCCCGATCCGTGTGGAGGACGCCTCCGGCGGCATGTCCCGCACCCACGCCGAGATCCGTTTGAAGGACTGGGATGTCACCGTGATCGACAGCGGCTCCGCCAACGGCACCCACATCCGTCAACCCGGCCACCAGGACTGGACCCGCGCCCTCCCCGGCCACCCGGTGATCCTGCAACCCGGCGCCCAAATCCTCCTCGGTGGCCGCACCGCCACCTTCGATTCGCAGCACGGCCAGATGTGAGCCGCGGGGTGACCCACTTCACTGATTGATGCTGTCAGGAATTCGCGGGCTGTCTCGTTCAGGGAGCACGCGAACCAGACAGGAGCGAATCATGAAGCACCGCATTGTCGTTCTCGGAGCCGGATACGCCGGAGCCTTCTCCGCCGGGTATCTGGCCCGCCAACTCCACTCCGACGACTTCGAGATCACCGTCGTCAACGCCGAACCCGATTTCGTCGAGCGGCTGCGCCTGCATCAGCTCGCCGCCGGGCACGAGCTGCGCCACCGGCCGCTGACGGAGATCTTCGCGGGCACCGGCATCCGGCTACGAGTGGCGCGGGTGACCGGCGTCGACGTCGAGCACCGGACGGTCACGATCGCCGACGACAAGGGCATCGACCGGCTCGCGTACGACACCCTGCTCTACGCGCTCGGCAGCACCGCTGCCGACCACGACGTTCCCGGCGTCGGCGAACACGCCTTCCACGTGGCCGCGCGGTCCGCCGCGCTGCGCCTGCGCGCACGCCTGGACGAGCTCGGCGAGGACGGGACGGTACTGGTGGTCGGCGGCAATCTGACCGCGATCGAGGCCGCCACCGAGATCGCCGAAGCTCGTCCAGGGCTCCGGGTCGGCCTCGCGACCAGCGGCGAACTGGGCGGCTGGCTCGGCGCGAAAGCCCGGCGTCACCTGCTGCGTGCCTTCGACCGGTTCGGTATCACCGTCCACGAGCACACCAGGATCGAGCGCGTCGAGGAGTCGGCGGCGATCGCCGCCGACGGCACCGCTTTCACCGCCGACGCGACCGTGTGGGCCGCAGGCTTCGCCGTCCACCCCATCGCCGCCGCCAGCGGCCTCGCGGTGGAACCCAACGGCCAGATCACCGTCGACCGTCAGATGCGGTCGGTCTCGCACCCGGATGTCTATGTTGCCGGTGACAGCGTCTTCGTCATCGGCGAGAACGGTCATCCCTTGCCGATGTCCTGCGCTTCCGCGGGATACACCGGCACGCAGGCGGCGGCCGCGATCATCGGGGACCTGACGGGGCGCGAGATCAAGGCGACCGCGCTGAGCTACGTCGGCAACCACATCAGCCTCGGACGCAAGGACGGGATCTTCCAGTTGGTGGACGGTGACGCTCGCTCGAAGCCGGGGGCACTGTGCGGCCGCTCGGCGGCTCGAGTCAAGTCGGCGATCGTGGCGGTCAGCGGCTGGGCAGTCAGCCGCCCGACCTTCGGGAAGCCGAGTCACAAGTACCGTTTGGCCGCCACCAGGGAGCGCTCGGCGGACGTGGTCGCCGCATAGAGTCGTGCTCATGGACACTGCCACCGTGGCGCGTTTCGAGGCCAGCCGGAATCGGCTGGCCTCGCTCGCCTATCGTCTGCTCGGCTCGGCCGCCGACGCCGAGGACACGGTGCAGGACGCTTTCCTGCGGTGGCAGGCCGCCGACCGGGAGTACGTCGAAGTGCCCGAGGCCTGGCTGACCAAGATCGTCACCAATCTGGCGATCGACCGGCTCCGTTCGGCGAAGGTGCGGCGCGAACGCGCGGTAGGCACCTGGATGCCGGAGCCGCTCCTGGACCGCGACCCGATGCTGGGCCCGGCCGACACCGTCGAGCAGCGCGAATCGGTGACGCTGGCGGTGCTGACCCTCATGGAGCGTCTGTCGCCGGTCGAACGGGCCGTTTACGTGCTGCGCGAGGCCTTCGCGTACAACCACGCCGAGATAGCCGAGATTCTCGGCATCACCGAGTCCGCGAGCCAGCAACACGCCCACCGGGCCCGGCGTCGAATCGCCGCCGCCCGCAACGGCGCCGACATCGACCATGCCTCCGCGCGGCGAATCGTCGAGGCCTTCGTCGATGCGGCAGCCTCGGGCCGGACCGAACGGCTGGTGGCGCTGCTGACCGATGACGCGACCGGCATCTCCGACGGCGCAGGCGGGCTGGCCGCGAGGCTGATCCGGTACTCGACTCCGCAGCGGCTCGCCGAGGCGGTGCGGGCGGGCTTCAAACCGTCTGCGGCCAAGCGGCGATTCGCCGGTGGCTCACCCTCGATCCACGCTGTCGTGGTGAATGGTTGCCCGGCCATGCTGTTCACGCTCGACGACCGCGTTCTCGGCGTCGCGATCCTGGAGATCCGTGGCGACAAGATCGCAGGCATGCGCAGCATCGCCGCCCCGGCCCGACTCCGTCGCATCACAGCGGAGTGGCAGCGGCGAGAGCACGATCCCCCGCTGATCGAATCGTGGTGACCGACTGGCCGACACGCGAGTGATACGCATCACATCCTGTCGGGATCGCCGGTGCCGCGGTGTCTTGTGTTCGAGCCCCTCGGAGCGAAGGAGACACCCCCGCTCACCCTGCGATGAATCCGGGCGCGAGTGTTGGCGGTGGCCGGCGGCGCACCCGATAGCCGATCGGGCTCTACGACAACGTCGTTGGATTTTGGAAGGCGTCTTCGCCCACTTCGGCGCGATCCATGATGTGCGTGAGAAACAGGCGCGTGGTGGGGGTGGGGGTGCGGGTGGTAATGGCGTGCCAGGCGCGGTCCAGGGGCGTGCCGTCCACCGGCAGGACGCGCAGTGCTCCGGTTTCGATGTGGTGTTCGACCGCGTCGTTGTGAATCAAGGTGACGCCCAATCCTTCTCGGGCCGCGGCGATCACCGCGCCGTGCGAGCCGAGGGTCAGGGTGGGTGGGGAGATCTGGAGTTGGTCGAGTAGGGCGAGGGTGGCGTCGCGGGTGCCGGAGCCACGGCCGCGCAGCAGCCAGGTGGAGCGCAGCGGGTCGCGGCAGCGGTCGGGCGCGCCGACGACGACGAGCTGGCTGGCGCGCCGGGCGCGGGTGACCAGGCCCGCGTCGCGCGGCGGGCGGCCCGCGATGACGAGATCCGTTTCGTGGTGCAGCAGTTCGACGAACAGCACGTCGCGCGGATGGATGGACAGACTCAGTTCGATGTCCGGATAGCGGTTGCGGAACTTGGCCAGCGGGCGCAACAGCACGGACTCGCCCGCGGTGGCCACCACGCCGATGCGCAAACGCCCGATCTCGGCCTGCCGCACGGCGGCCTGGGCTTCCTTCATGAGACCGAGGATGCTGCGGCAGTATTCGGCGTAGACGCGCCCCGCCTCGGTGAGCGCGATGCCGCGACCCGCCTTCGCGATGAGTTTGGCGCCCAGCTGTTTCTCGATGTGGGCGACCGCGGCCGATACCGCCGCCTCGGTGACGTGCAGCTGGGTCGCCGCGCGCCGGATGCTGCCCTGGCGGGCGACGGTCAGGAATGTTTCCATCCGCGCCGCACTCACCATACCCACCCACCGACGGTAGCAAACCCGAAGAAAAGGTTGAGGATTACCAGAAACATTCAAATTGTTTGTGGTCGATGGCCCCGTCATCCTGGAATTCGCAACGCCACAACGCTCCAGGAGGAACGATGGCCGAAGAGATCGAACGGGATCGGTGGGATCCGGGCGTTCAGTCGTATGCGTCCATGGGGTATTACGCCCCGGACTATCAGCCGTCGGACACCGATGTGCTCGCCGTGTTCCGGGTGACACCGCAGCGTGGCGTGGATCCGATCGAGGCCGCGGCCGCCGTCGCGGGCGAATCGTCCACGGCCACTTGGACTGTGGTGTGGACCGACCGGCTCACGGCACACTCGAAGTATCAGGCCAAGTGCTACCGGATCGACGAGGTTCCGGGCAGGCCGGGGGAGTACTTCGCCTACATCGCCTACGACATCGATTTGTTCGAGGAGGGTTCGATCACGAATCTGACGTCCTCGGTCATCGGCAATGTGTTCGGTTTCAAGCCATTGCTCGCGCTGCGCTTGGAGGACATGCGCATTCCGGTCGCGTACGTCAAGACCTTCCAGGGCCCGCCGCACGGCACGGTGATGGAGCGCGAATACCTCAACAAATACGGCAGGCCGTTGCTCGGGGCGACGGTGAAGCCGAAATTGGGGCTCTCCGCGCGCAATTACGGCCGGGTGGTCTACGAGGCGTGCAAGGGCGGCCTGGATTTCACCAAGGACGACGAGAACATCAACTCGCAGCCGTTCATGCGCTGGCGCGACCGGTACCTGTTCGCCATGGAGGGCGTGAACCGCGCCATGTGCGAGACCGGCGAGATCAAGGGCCACTATCTCAACGTCACCGCGGCCAGTATGGAGCAGATGTACGAACGGGCGGAGTTCGCCAAGGAACTCGGCAGCGTGGTCATCATGATGGACCTGACCGTCGGCTACACCGCGATGCAGTCCATGTCGCATTGGGCGCGGCGCAACGGGGTGCTGCTGCACCTGCACCGAGCGGGCCACGCCACCTTCACCCGCCAGAAGACGCACGGCGTGAGCTTCCGCGTGCTGGCCAAGTGGTGCAGGCTCATCGGCGTCGATCACCTGCACGCGGGCACCGTGGTCGGCAAGCTGGAGGGCGATCCGGCCACGACCAAGGGGTTCTACGACACGTTGCGGGAGAACCACATTCGCACCGAACCGCGCAACGGCATCTTCTTCGATCAGGAGTGGGCCAGCCTGCCCGGGGTGATGCCGGTGGCCTCCGGCGGCATCCACGCGGGCCAGATGCACCAGCTGCTCGACCTGTTCGGCAATGACGTGATCTTGCAGTTCGGCGGCGGCACCATCGGCCATCCGCTGGGCATCGCGGCGGGCGCCGAGGCCAACCGGGTGGCGCTGGAAGCGGTGGTGAAGGCGCGCAACGAGGGCCGCGATCTGCTGAAGGAAGGGCCGGACGTGCTGCGCAAGGCGGCCGAGATCTGCCGACCGCTCGACGTCGCGCTGGCGACCTGGGGCGATGTCACCTTCGACTACACCTCCACCGACGCACCCGACGCGGTGCCGACGGCCAGCGTTTGAAAGGCGTTCGCATGTATCTGCGTCACGGAACCTTCTCGTATCTACCCGATTTCACCGACACCGAGATCGCCGCGCAAGTGCGCTACGCGCTGCTCAACGGGTGGCCGGTGTCGATCGAGTACACCGACGATCCGCACCCGCGCAACGCGTACTGGGAGATGTGGGGTCTGCCGCTGTTCGATCTGGACGAGCCCGACGGCGTGCTCGCCGAGATCGACGCGTGCCGGGCGACCTTCCCGCGGCACTACATTCGGGTGCTCGCCTACGACGCGAGCTACACCAGGCAGACCACGGCGCTGAGCTTCCTGGTGCAGCGTCCGCCGGAGGAGCCGGGCTTCACCTTGACCCGCACCGAGGGCCCCGACCGCGTGCAGACCTACGGACTGCGCGCCTACGCCACCGATCACCCGCAGGGACAGCGGTATGGCGGCTGATCGGAACGGCTCCGGTTTCCGCTTGCACCGGCCGGGTGTCGACGACCCCCGGCCGGTGCACGCCGCGGCCGACTCCGAGCCCGAGGCGCCCGTGCTCGGGCCGGACGCGACGCTGGATCTGTCGACCGATATCGCGGGCAACGATGTCGAGGACACGCTGAGCAGGCTGGACGCCGAGCTGGTCGGCCTGGCCAATGTGAAGCTGCGGGTGCGCGAGATCGCCGCGCTGCTGCTGATCGACCGGGCCAGGCAGCGGTTCGGTCTCGACGCCTCGCGACCCACCATGCACATGAGCTTCACCGGCGGCCCTGGCACCGGCAAGACGACGGTGGCGCTGCGCATGGCCGAGATGTTGCACGCGCTCGGCTACATCCGAAAGCCCAAGGTGCACACCGTGACCCGCGACGATCTGGTGGGTCAGTTCATCGGGCACACCGCGCCGAAGACCAAGGAGGCGCTGGCCAAGGCCGCGGGCGGGGTGCTGTTCATCGACGAGGCCTACTACCTGTTCCGGCCGGAGAACGAGCGCGACTACGGGCAGGAGGTCATCGAGATCCTGCTCCAGGAGATGGAGAACGAACGCGGCAGCCTGGTGGTGATCTTCGCGGGCTATCCGGATCGGATGGAGCGGTTCTTCTCCGCCAATCCGGGTCTGTCGTCGCGGGTCGCGCATCATCTCGAGTTCGTCGACTACACCCACGCCGAGCTGATGGCCATCGCCGAGTTGATGGTGGCGCGGGAGAACTTCCATTTCGATCCGGCCGCGGCCGCGGCATTCGCGGAGTATCTGGAGTTGCGGATGACCCGACCGCGCTTCTCCAATGCCCGCAGCGTCCGCAACGCGCTGGACCGGTGCCGGCTGCGCCAGGCCAAGCGTCTGGTGGAGCTGCGGCGACCGCTGACCAGGACCGATCTGATCACGCTGACCGACCGGGACGTGTACGGCAGCAGCGTGTTCACCGACAGCGGTGCGCGCGACGGGGCAGCGGAGCGCCGCTCGTCGGGCACCACCGAGCAGCCGGACGGGCCGACCGCGAGGGCCCCCGCATGACCGATTGAGACGCGATGCCAGAAGGACTGAAGACCCTCACCCGCTACACGATCGAGGAGGAACACCGGCACCCCGGTTCGTCCGGTGAATTCTCCGCCCTGGTGAACGTCGTCGCGACCGCGACGAAGATCATCGCCAACCAGGTGACCCGTGGCGCGATCGTGGGGTCGCTCGGCGCCTCCGAACCGGACAACCTGCCGCCCACGGTGCACCGCAAGCTCGATGCCATCACCAACGACATCATGGTCGCGGAAACCCAATGGACCGGCCATCTCTCGGCGCTGCTCTCCGAACAGATGCCGGAGATCCATCCCGTGCCGGACACGCACCGGCGCGGGAAATACCTGTTGGCGTTCGATCCGCTGGACGGATCCAGCAATATCGACGTGAATCTGCCCGTCGGCACGATCTTCAGCGTGCTGCGCGCGCCGGAGCGGGTGTGGGGGCGGCAAGGCGGCGAGCCGACGGCGGCGGACTTCCTGCAAGCGGGCGCCGAGCAGGTGTGCGCGGGCTTCACCCTCTACGGCCCGGCCACCATGCTGGTGCTGACCACCGGCCGCGGCGTCGACGGATTCACCCTCGATCGCGAGATCGGCGCCTTCGTGCTCACCCACCCGCGCATGCGGATCCCCGAGGACACCGCGGGCTTCGCCATCAACGCCGCGAACGAGCGGTTCTGGGAGCGTCCGGTGCGGCGATACGTGCACGAATGCCTGGACGGTGTCGACGGCCCGCGCGGACGCGATTTCAACATGCGCTGGGTGGCCTCGCTGGTGGCCGACACCTTCCACATCCTCACTCGCGGCGGGGTCTACCTGTACCCGCACGACACCCGCCCGCCCGCCCGGCCCGGGCGGGTCGCCTTGCTGTACGGGGCGAGTCCGGTCGCGTTCATCGTCGAGCAGGCGGGCGGGGCGGCGACCACCGGCGTGGAGCGGGTGCTCCAGGTGACCCCCGACGACGTGCACCAGCGGGTGCCGTTGATCTTCGGCTCCCGCAACGAGGTCGAGCGCATCGAGCGCTACCACCACGAGCCGGACGAAGGGCCCAGCTTCGACAGTTCGCTGTTCGGCAACCGGTCGCTGTTCCGTTCGGCCGGTCGCTGATCCGGCGCGCCGAAACCCGTTGTCCGGCAATTCAGGAGGTGCCATGTCGGTCAAACATCCCGTGGTCGCGATCACCGGTTCGTCCGGTGCGGGCACGACCAGCGTCACCCGAACCTTCCAGGAGATCTTCCGCCGCGAGGGGATCAACGCGGCGATCGTGGAGGGCGATTCCTTCCACCGCTTCGATCGCAACGAGATGAAGCTGGCGATGGCCGAGGCCGAGCAGAACCGCAACGTGCGGTTCTCGCATTTCGGCGAGGAAGCGAATCTGCTGAAGGAGCTCGAGACGCTGTTCCGCGACTACGGCGAGACCGGCGTCGGCACGGTGCGCCGCTACCTGCACGACGACGCCGAGGCCAAGCCGTACGGTCAGCCGGCGGGCACCTTCACCCCGTGGGAAGAACTCGCTCCCGGCAGCGATCTGCTGTTCTACGAGGGGCTGCACGGCGCGGCCGTCACCTCGACGGTGGACGTCGCGCAGTACACCGACCTGCTCGTCGGGGTGGTGCCGATCATCAATCTGGAGTGGATTCAAAAGGTCTATCGCGACAAGACCCAACGCGGCTACTCCAGCGAGGCCGTGATCGACACCATCCTGCGCCGCATGCCCGACTACGTGACCTACATCTGCCCGCAGTTCTCCCGCACCTACGTCAACTTCCAGCGGGTGCCGACCGTGGACACCTCGAATCCGTTCACCGCCCGCAGTATTCCGACCGCCGACGAGAGTTTCGTGGTGATCCGTTTCGCCGACCCGAAGGTCATCGACTTTCCGTATCTACTGTCGATGCTGCACGACTCGTTCATGTCGCGGCCGAACTGCATCGTGGTGCCCGGCGGGAAGATGGAATTGGCGATGCAGCTGATCTTCACGCCGCTGATCCTGCGGTTGATGGACAAGCGGCCCAAGCGAAGCTGGTGAGCCTCAGAGCTGGCCCTCTTCGCGGCGGCGATCCTGTTCCCGCTGCCGCTCCGCTTCCTGCCGGCGAGCCTCGGCGCGCTGTTGCTCGGCGCGCTCCCGCAGGCTGCGCAGGAATGCCTCGTCCTCGTCGGGGTTTTGGGCGATGTGGCGACCGGGGCGGTCGTACTCGGCGTAGCGGGTGGTCGAGCGGGTGCGCGGTTCGTGCAGCGGGCGCCCGGCGAAGAGCCAGAGCAGCGCGCCGATGGTCGGGATGAGAACGACGACGAGCAGCCAACCCATCTTCGGCAGATGCCGGATGCCCGCTTCGGGGCAGGTGATGATGTCGACGAGGCAGTACACCCAGAGAGCGAGGGTGAGGAAGCCGAGCACGGCGTAAGGCATGCGATCTCCTTGCGACGACGGAAAAGTCCCGGACCGTTCGCGGTTCTCGAAGATCGAAGTGAGTCCCCCCGCTGAACCGGCCGCGCACGAGCTTACGGGTAGTGAGTCAGTCGGGCAGCAGGGGCACCGACAGACCTTCGCCGCGGTTGATCAGCGCCGCGCGGGTGACGGCGGCCGAGCCGAAGCGGCGGCGTAAGTCGTCCAGGGTGGCGTCGAGGGTGTTGGTGGCGCGCGCCTCCAGCGGCAGGGTGAGCTGGACCGCGTCCGCGTCGTCGAGATTGGTCAGCGCCAGACCGATCAGGGTGAGTCCGCGCTCCTCGATCATCGGCATCGCGTCGGTGAGCAGCTGGCGCGCGGCGCGCAGGAGGGTGTCGGTGTGGTCGGTGGCCTCGGCCAGTGTGCGGGATCGGGTGGCGCGGCTGAAATCGTCGAAACGCATGCGCAGCACCACTGTTCGGCAGACCCGGTCGGCGGTGCGCAGCCTGCGGCCGAGTCGGTCGGTGAGACCGTGCAGGTAGGCCTCGATCTCGTCGGCGGGGCGGGCGCGGCGGCCGAGGGCGCGTTGCGCGCCGATGGAGCGACGGCGGCGACCGGTCTCGACGCGGCGCGGATCCCTGGCCATCGCGAGCGCGTACAAGTGGCGGGCGGCCGCGGGGCCGAGGAAGCCGCGCAACGCGTTCTCGCCGAGATCGGCCAGCTGCCCGATCCGGGTGACGCCGTGTTCGTGCAGCGTGCGGGCGGTGACATCGCCGACGCCCCACAGCCTTTCGACCGGAAGCGGATGCAGGAAGTCGAGCTCGGCGGAGGGCGGCACCAGGCGAAGTCCGTCGGGCTTGGCCACCGCGCTGGCGACCTTGGCGAGGAACTTGGTGCGCGCGATGCCGACCGAGATGGGCAGGCCCACTTCGTCGCGCACCCGCGCCCGCAGCCGCTGGGCGATGTCGAGCGGCGGACCCGCGATCCGGCGCAACCCGCCGACGTCGAGGAACGCCTCGTCGATCGAGATCCCTTCGACCACCGGCGTGGTGTCGCGGAAGACGTCGAACACTGCCTTGCTCGCCTCGGAATAGGCGCTCATGCGCGGGGGCACCACGATCGCGTTCGGGCACAGCCGCCGCGCCTGCGCGCCGTTCATCGGAGTGCGCACCCCGAACGCCTTGGCCTCGTAGGACGCCGCGAGGACGACCCCGCCGCCCACGATCACCGGTTTGCCGCGCAGTCCGGGATCGTCGCGCTGTTCGACGGAGGCGTAGAAGGAGTCCAGGTCCGCGTGCAGGATCGAGGCCTCGGCGCGCGCCTCGATGCGCGGGCGTTCCCGGCCGCGCGGCGGCGCGACGGCGGGAGAGGCACGGCGATCGGACACGAACATATGTTCGCATACGCGGCGACGAACCGCACCGATCTACGGTTTGCCTCCGTAGTCAAAGCCGATCCTCGGTACCCTTTGGGCGACAGTAGATCGGACGACGATGAGGGAGTCGGTACGGTGCGCGGATTCGGAGACCTGGAGGCGGTGATCATGGACCGCATCTGGGACAGAGACGCGGAGTCCACGACGGTACGGGAGATTTTCGAGGAACTCTCCGCCGAGCGCGGCATCGCGTACACCACGGTGATGTCCACCATGGACAACCTGCACCGCAAAGGATGGCTGGCGCGGGAGCGGGCGGGCAAGGCCTACCGATACTGGCCGACGCTGACCCGCGAGGAACACAGCGCCCGGCTGATGCTCGAGGCGCTCGGCTCCGGCGGTCGCTCCGACCTGGTGCTCAGCCATTTCGTGGACCGGATCAGTGCCGAGGAGTCGGCGGGACTGCGGGCGGCACTGCGCAGGCTGACCGCGCGACGAACCCCCGAGGCCCCGTGAACGTCGCGCTGTGCCTGATGGCATACGGCAGCACCGTCGCGGTCTTCGGACCGCCGGTGCTGCACCGGCTCACCCGCCGCGGCGTCGCGCCGCGGCTGGGGGTGCTGGCCTGGCTGGTCGCCATCGCCGGGGCGCTCGGCGCCTGGGTGCTCGCGGCCGGTCTGCTGGTCGTCGAGTTCGCCACCTATTGGCGGCATCCGAGCGAGGCGCTGCGCGCGTGCTATTCGGTGCTGTCGTTCCCGATGCACATGCACGGCTGGGCCGCCCAGCTCGTCACCTACTCGCTGGCGGCGGTGCTCGCCTCCGGCGTCGCGGCGGTGTCGTTGCAGGCCGCGCGGGTGGCGCTGCGTCTGCGCCGCCGCACCTTCGCGCACGGGCGCGCCGTGCGGATGGTGGGGCGTGAGCTGCCCGAGGTCGGCGCGGTCGTGCTGGATTCGCCGGAGCCGCAAGCCTATTGCGTCGCGGGACGGCCCGAGACCATCGTCGTCACCAGCGCCGCGCTGGACGCGCTGACCCGCGAACAGCTGGCCGCGGTGCTGGCCCACGAACACGCACACCTGCGCGGCCGCCACGCCGCGCTCACCGCCACGTTGCGCGCGATGGCGACCACCCTGCCCGGACTGCGGCTGCTCACCGCGGGCAGCGCGGAGATCGGCAGGCTGCTCGAGATGTGCGCCGACGATCGCGCGGCCCGGGTCCACGGTCGCGAACCCCTGCTCGGCGGGCTGCTCGCCCTGGTCGGCGCGGGCGCCCCGGTGCCGGTTGGCGCGCTCGGCGCGGCCGGGACCGCGGTGCTGGCCCGCGCCGAGCGGCTCGTCGCCCCGGTGCGCGGCGTGCACCGCGCCACCAACCGCACCGCGCTGCTCGGCGTCATCGCGGCCACCGTCATCGGGCTGTTCGAGATCGCCGTCGGCATTCTGTTCTGCAGCACGTTGATCAACTGACCGAGTCCGCACATGGCGGGTTTGTCGGAGCCCGGGTGTAGCGTGCGGCACGATCATCGGCTGACACAGGAGGATCGGGTGCGCGTCACCTGGGATCAGGTTTTCGCCTGGCGGCTCGCCCGCCAATATGTCGCGCGGCCCACCGCGGCGTCCGTGCCCGAGCTCGTCGGTCGCCTGTGCGGTGTGCAAGCGCAGGTCACCTCGGCGGCGGAAACGGCGGTCGCGCTGCGCAGCGCCGCACCCGAGGACGGGGCTGTGGTGGCCGCGCTGTCCAACGGCCGGCTGATCAAGACCTGGGGCATGCGCGGCACCCTGCACGCCATGACGCCCGCGGGCGCCGCCGCCGTGCTTCCGCTCATCGCGTCCGCCCGGACCTGGGAAAAGCCTTCGTGGCAGCGCACTTTCGGCGCGACGCCCACGGAGGTCGCCGCATTGACCGAGGCGGTGGGCGGGATTCTGGCCGACGCCGAACTCACCCGCGAAGAGCTGGTCGAGGCGCTCATCGCCGACCGGGCCTTCCGCGAGCTTGGCGAGGAGTTGCGCTCGGGCTGGGGCGCGCTGCTCAAACCGCTGGCCTGGCAAGGCGCGATCTGCCACGGACCGGCGCGCGGGAGCAAAGTGACCTTCACCAGCCCGGCGCGACTCGTCGCGGACTGGCCGGGGCTCGCCGAGCCCGAGGTCGCCGCGCCCGCTGCCATCACCGCCTATCTCGGCGCCTACGGCCCAGCCACACCCGAGACCTTCGACGCCTGGCTCAGCCGCAACAGCCTGCGCAAGACCACCGTTCGCGGCTGGTTCGCCGAACTCGGCGACGCGCTCACGACGGTGGAGGTCGAGGGTCGTACCGGCTACATCCTCACCGAACACGCCGACGAGCTCACCACGACCGAGCCGACCCCCTCTGTCCACCTGCTCGGCCCCTTCGACCAGTACGTGCTCGGCCCGGGCACCGGCGACACCGAACTGCTCCCGAAGGCACACCGCGCACGCGTCAGTAAGACCGCGGGCTGGATCGCACCGCTCGTCGTCGTGGACGGGCGTATCGCGGGCACTTGGGAACTCGACGGATCCGAACTGCTCGTCAGCATGTTCGACGGTGCGCCGCTGCCGAAGAACCTCGACGGTGCCGCCGCTCGCGTTTCGCGCGCGGCCGGTCTGGACGCGGTAACCGTGCGGGCGGCCTGAGGACCACTGTCGCCGCGCTGTGTTCGGCGTTTCGATCCGCGTCCTCGCCGGGCGGACAGAACAGTCCCGCGTCGAAAGTGATCGAACGCGAGCCGCGGCCGATAAGCTGCAGGTCGGGTCAGTAGTGATTCGTGCCGCGCGATCGTCGACGGCCGTCCTGCCCGACCGCGTTCGTGTGCTGTCCTCGTCCCAGGGAGGTGGTGCCGTGTTTATACGTCGAGCCATACTGATCGCGGTGATTCTGTGGGCGATACCGCTGCTGGCCGCACCCCACGGACAGACCCAGCCGCCGAGCTCCGGCAACGGAGGCTGCGCCCACGGCGGTCTGATGACCGGCCGATTGACCCCCGGCACCGGTAGCGCCGGACAGAACATCCACCGTGAGGCGACCCTGCGGGACTGCGCCAGCCCACTGCTCCCAGGCATCTACGCCGGACAGTTCAGCGTGACCATTCCGTGGAACGCGGCGGGTGCGACCAGTACGGCCACCTTCACCTGGTCGGACGGCCGCGTCAGTACGGCGACCGGATACGGTAATGGCCTGTGGTCGATCACCAGCGGACCGGCGAGCGGTCACGGGATCCAGTTCCATATGGCCGACACATGGATCGGCTGGTACTTCAGCTACGCCGACGCCACCGTCATCTCGGCGACCTTCCTACCCTGAACGCAATCCGCGGCTACGAGAGCGCATCTCGATGCCCGCTGTCAACACGGTCCTACGCCGCTATACCCGCTCGAGCGTGGCGTAGCCTGCTGGTTCCCGACAGCACGGCCCGTACCTGCGACACAACGCGATCCGGCCGTCGGCAGGCAGTCGCCCACCGACGGCCACACCCGCGCGGTCAGACGTAGGTGAAGGGCAGTGCGTTGCTGATGCCGTCCAGCTCCACTTTGACAGTGACGTCCACGGTGCCTGTTCCCGTCGGGGAGATGGCCGTGATCTGGGTGTCGGAGTCGATGGTGAACGTGGTCGCCTTCGTACCGAAGCGCACGGTCAGAGGACCGACATTGCTGAACCCGGAGCCGGTGATCACGACAGTGCTGAATGTCGTCGCTGGGCCGGTATTGGGTGTGAGGGCGGTGAGTACAGCTGCCATGGTTCGACTCCAAGCCGAATAGTGAAATGGATTATCTTGCAACGGATGTCGATCTTCTGCGGCAACCGCTACATATCCAGTAAGCCACCGAAACCGGACTTCGGCAAGGAATCCTAAGGGGACTGCCGCACGGATAGGTGACAACCGAGTTGGCTTTCCCCTCGGGTGGCTCGAGAGGGTGTCATCGTGCCCAAGCCCTATCCCCGCGAGTTTTGTGACAATGTCGTGCGCGTCGCTCGCAATCGTGACGGCGGTGTGACGTTGGAGCAGGTCGCCGCCGATTTCGGGATCCGCTTGATAACGCTGTCGAAAATGGATGAGCCGACGTCGACGGGATCCCGTCGCGGTGGCGTGCCGGGTGTTGAATCTCGCGCGTCAACCGTACTAACGGTGGCTGACCGAACCGGTCACCGGCGCCGAATTCGACGCTGCTTATCGGGTTCGCGCCCGGTTCGACGTCCTCCGCGACGACCCGGAATTCGGCTATCGATCGCGGGGACGTAGCCGGCTGCATTCTGCACGTCGACCGTGGGGCTCAATTTCGACGCCGAAAGTTCGTGCGCGCCTTCGCACAGCCCTGTATCGGGCAAAGCAACCGGCTAGTTGCGCTTGGCGACGAAGACTTCCAACCCGTCGAGGATGCGTTGCAGGCCGAAGTCGAAGTGGTCGAAGGAGGAGTCGAAGGCCGATTCGGAGAGCGAGGCCATGATGGGGTAATTGCCGGTGGCCATGGCCTTTTCGAGGGCGGGGGATTGGGCTTCCCAGAACTCGGCGTCGGTCATGCCCGTGGAGCGCTCGGCCTCCTCGGCGAACATTTGGGTGCGGGCGACGCCCCAGACGTAGCCGGAGATCATCACCAGCACCGAGATCAGTTCGGGGTCGGCCAAGCCCATCGGTTTGATCCCGCCGACGAGGTGCTCCATGCCTGCGAGTGTGCCGGGGCCGAGGACCGGTCGGGTCTGATTGACCTGAAGCAGCCAGGGATGGCGGCGGTACATCTCGAGCATTTCGTACGCGTACTCCCGCAGCATCGCGCGCCAGCCGTCGGGCGGGACGGCCGTCTCCGGCGGTTGCTGCACCCGGTCGAGCATCAGGTCGAGCAGTTCGGCCTTGCCCGGCAGATACCGGTACAGCGACATCGTGCCGGTGCCCAACTCGGTGGCGACGCGCCGCATGGTGACCGCGGCAAGGCCTTCCGCGTCGGCCACCCGTATCGCGGCCTCGACGATCCGATCCAGTGTCAGCGTGGGTTTGGGCCCACGACTCGGTCGGTGGCCGGTGTCCCAGAGCAGGTCGAGTGTGCGCGCGAGGTCGCCGCTGCCGCTGGTCTCGGTGGTCGTCATGGCTTCAGATTAAACGCTTGGCGCAGAACTGGGTACGTTGTACCCTAATTCGGGTACAACGTACCCAGTTAAGGGTCCACAGGGAGGATGCGGTGAACGACTACGCGGTGCGGGCCGAGGGCTTGCGCAAGAGATATGGGGACAAGAACGCGCTCGACGGCTTCGAGCTCACCGTGCGACGCGGCACGGTGCACGGCCTGCTCGGCCCGAATGGCGCGGGCAAGACGACCGCCGTGCGCATCTTGTCCACCCTGATCCGGCTCGACGACGGCCACGCGACGGTGGCCGGACTCGATGTCGTGCGGCAAGCCAGGGAGGTCAGGGCGCGCATCGGGCTGACGGGCCAGTACGCCGCGGTCGACGAGGTGCTCACCGGACGGCAGAACCTCGAGATGTTCGGCAGGCTGTTCCATCTCGGCGGGCGCGGGGCCAAAGAGCGGGCCGCCGAACTGCTGGAGCGCTTCGATCTCGTCGAGGCCGCCGACCGCGGCGTCGGCAAGTACAGCGGCGGCATGCGGCGCAGGCTCGATCTGGCCGCCTCGATGATCCTGGCCCCGGATGTGCTGTTCCTGGACGAGCCGACCACCGGACTGGATCCGCGCAGCCGCGGCGAGGTGTGGGAGTCGGTGCGCGCGTTGGTCGCCGACGGCACCACCGTGCTGCTCACCACGCAATACCTCGAGGAGGCCGACCGGCTCGCCTCCCGGATCACGGTCATCGACCAGGGTCGCGCAATCGCCGACGACACCCCGGACGGTCTGAAGAACACCGTGGGCGGCGACCTGATCGAGGTGGTCGCCACGGAGGCCGCCGATCTGCCGCTGGTGGCCAAGGTGCTCGCCAGGGTCTGCACCGGCGAGCCCGACACCGACGACGCCGAGCGCCGGGTGTACGCACCGGTGACCGACCGCGTCGCCGCGCTCACCGACGTGGCGCGCACGCTGCAGGACGAGGGCATCGCGGTCGAGGACATCGGCCTGCGCCGACCGAGCCTCGACGACGTCTTCCTCCAGCTGACCGGACACCGCACGACCGCCGAGGAGGCCGCCTGATGAACACGATCGATCTCGTGCAGAACCGCTCCCGCGTGTATTGGGCGTTCGCGGACTGCTGGAACGTGGTGCGGCGCGGGCTGACCCACTACCAGCGCCAGCCGGTGAACATCGCCTGGCAGCTCGGCTTCCCGATTCTGTCGGTGCTGCTCTACGGCTACGTCTTCGGCAGTGCCATGACGGTGCCCGGCGGTGGCGACTACCGGGACTTCCTGATGCCGGGCATGTTCGCGATGACGATGGCGTTCGGCTTCATCAACACCGCGACGCTCGTCGTCTACGACGCGACCAAGGGCGTCATCGACCGATTCCGCTCGATGCCGATGGCGCCTTCTGCGGTGGTGTCCGGACGCGGCGTCACCGATCTGATCGTGGCCTGCGCCGAGCTGACCATTCTGATGATCACCGCCTACGCGATCGGCTGGCGACCTGACGGCGGAATCCTCGGCGCGGCGGCGTCCTTCGCGCTGTTGCTGTGGCTGCGATTCGCGCTGATCTGGCTCGGCGTCTGGCTCGGGCTGATCGTGCCGAATCCGGAGGCGGCGGGCGGGCTGTTCGCCGTCGCGTTCCCGCTGACGATGATCTCCAGCATCTTCGTCGCTCCGCAGCTGATGCCGAGCTGGCTCGGGCACATCGCGGCGTGGAATCCCATCTCCTCGACCGTGGCCGCTACTCGCGAACTGTTCGGAACGCCGGTGGGCAGCGGTGATTCGTGGATCGAACAGCACGCGGTGCTGATGGCGGTGGTGTGGCCGCTGGTGCTGACCGCGATCTTCCTGCCGCTCGCGGTGCGTCGCTTCCAGCGATTGAGCCGCTGAAACCCGTTCGCTGCCCGGCACTACCGATCGTGCCGGGCAGCGAACGTTCTTTACGGCCGCGATGTTTCGAGAACGGCGGCTTCCGGCACAGCGGGACGCGGCATCCTGGCGCCGAACCCGACGAGGCCCGCGGCGAGCGCGACCGCGGCAACGACGTACCACCCGCGACGGAAAGCATCGAGGGTGGCGAGTGGGTCGCCGGGAGAGCCGAGGACCGCGACCAGCACGGCGACACCGACGGCCAAACCGATCTGGCGCGCCATGCTCAACACCGCCGACCCCGTGGCGAACTGTTGCGGCGGAATGCCGCTGGTGCCCGCCGCGAACGCGGTCGGCAGCGTCAGGCCGACGCCGAGACCGCTGACGACCATGCCGGGAAGCAGACCCGCGGGATAGTCCGGCGCGAGCTCGATCGCGCGCGCCCACCACACCATGCCCGCGGCGAAAGCCACACCGCCCGCGGCGATCACGGGACCGGCGCCGACACGCCCGATCAGCCTGCCCGCCAAGACGGCGACGATCGGCACCACCAGCGGCCCCGGCGCGATGGCTAGCCCGGTGCGCAGCGCCGACCACCCCCATACGTTCTGCGCCCACAGCACCACCGACAGCAGCATGCCCGCGAAGGCCACCTGGAACAGCACCGAATTGGCCGCCATCAGCGCGAAATTCGGGGCCCGCAGCAAACCAGGGTCGACGACCGGACTGTGGTGACGTGCCGAGGAAACAGCGAAGGCGACACCGAACACCGCCGAGGCGGCGAAAGCGCCGAGCGCCTCCGGTGACGTCCATCCCCAGTCCTCGCCCTTCACCAGTCCGAGCACCACCGCGGCGATCGCCCCGACCAGCGCGACCGCGCCGAATAGATCCGGCAGCGCGCCACCGTCGCCGCGCGGATCGGGCAACCTGCGCAGACCGGCGACGACGGCGACGAGCCCGATCGGCACGTTCACCAGAAATACCCAGCGCCAATCGATTTCGACGAGCAGTCCGCCGACGACCGGCCCCAGCGCCGCGCCGAGGCCGCCGAACGCCACCCACAGGCGCACCGCCGTGGCCCGGCGCTCGGGCGGTGTCGCCGCGAGCACCAGACCCAGCGACGAGGGGGTGAGCATGGCCCCGCCGACCGCCTGCAACACCCGAAACGCCACCAGCGAGGCCACATTCCACGCGGCCGCGCACGCCGCGGAACCGAGCACGAACACGGCCAAGCCGAGCAGGAAGGTGGTCCGATTGCTGCCGCGGTCGCCCAGGCGTCCTGCGGGAACCAGCAGCGCCGCGAACACGATGGCGTAGGCGTTCAGCACCCAGGACAGTCCGGCGAGCTCGGCGCCGCCGAACTCGCGCGCCATGTCGGGCAGCGCCACGTTGACGATGAACAGGTCCAGGCTCGACAGCAGGACACCGACGGACACGATGCCGAGCACGAGCCGCGGATCGGCAGCGGGCCGATCCTCTGTGGGCACAACGGTATTCACACGTTCCTCCGCTTCAGCCGAGAATTCGACGGGTTTGCCTGGCCGAGACCAGCAACCGCCCGGTCGCGTCCCAGATGTCGACGTCGTCCACCGACCAGCCGCCGCCGGTGCCGGTGTTCGCGGCGCGCACCAATACCGGCTGCCCGGCGGGCGCGGTGAAGTCGGTGTGCAGGTGCATCGAGAACGCGACGGTCGGGACGGCGATCGGAGCGGACAGGGTAGGGAAGATGCCGGGCGGCAGCGCGTCGGCCAGGATCGCGAGGGTGGCCGCGTCGATGATCATCGGCGGGCTCAGGGCGATCCACGCGCACATCCACGCCTGCGCGGCGCCGGTCAACGGCAGCGGGCCCGCGGCGGGCCGGATGTCGAAATGCGCTCCCACGGGGACGATTTCGGGCGGCAATCGGAAGGTCGCGCAGGCATCGGCGGCCGCGACCTCGGGGGCAGGACGTTCGGCGCGGTCCGGTACCGAGCTCGGCGCGGTGCGGCCGAGTGTGATCGAGGCCGCGGCGACCTCGCCCGATTCCTGCCGCGCTATCACGTCGACGATCGCGGTGCCGCGCCCGAGTGGGCGCGCGGTGGCCGAGAAGACGAACGCGCCGTCGACGGGCCTGCCGAGGAAACGCAGATCAACGGCGCGCACCGGGAGTTCCTCGCCCGTCGCCCGCCGGGCCACCGCCACGAGCAGCGCGGCGATCACGCCGCCGTGCGGGCCGGTCCAGCCCCGCCACGTTCGATCCACCCGGGCCTGCCAGGCGCCGGGGCCGGTCGCGTCGAGCGCGAACTCCTCGGCCAGCGGCCGGTCAGTGAGTTGCTTCATGAAACGCACCATAGGGTAGTGAGTTCTTTGAAGCAACCGACTAGGCTGTCGGCATGCGCAGGACGAGCTTCGAGGACATGAACTGCTCGCTGGCCCAGTGTCTGGAGGTGGTGGGCGAGTGGTGGACGCTGCTGATCGTGCGCGACGCCCTGTTCGGCGTAACCCGCTTCGACGACTTCCGCGCCAGGCTCGGCATCGCGCGCAATGTGCTGACCCAACGCCTAGAGCATCTGGTGGCCAACGGAATCCTGGAAAAGGTTCCGTACCAGGAGAATCCGCCTCGGCACGACTACCGGCTCACGCCGAAGGGGCGTTCGCTGTGGCTGGTCGTCACCGCGATGCGGCAGTGGGGCGACGAATGGGCCGCGCCGGACGGTCCGCCGCTGGAGACGGTGCACACCACTTGCGGCCATCGGACGACGCTCGAACCGGTGTGCTCGGAGTGCGGCGAGCGCGTCCAGGGGCGTGAACTGCGGCCGGTGTACGGTCCCGGCGCCCGCGACAAGTCGCTGATCCCGGCCGCGCTGGCCCAGGACGCGGCCCGCAGCGCGCCGCCGCGATAGGCTGCGCGCGTGACGGACGCGCGGGTGGAGACGGTGATCGATACGGTCGCGTGGGTGCGGATCGAAGACGGTCGCATCCTGTGCGCGCGACCGCGCGGCAAGGACATCTTCTACATTCCCGGCGGCAAGAGGGAAGGCGCGGAGACGGATCTGCAGACGCTGCTGCGCGAGATCGAGGAGGAGCTCACCGTCACGCTGGTGCCCGAAACCGCCCGGCACGTCGGCACTTACGAGGCGGCGGTGCACGGACCGGCCGACGGCGTGACCGTTCGCATGAGTTGCTACACCGCCGACTATCGCGGCACTCTGACCGCCAGCAGCGAGATCGATGAGATGGCTTGGTTCGGTTACGCCGATCGTGACTCCGTGCCGCCGGTCGACCAGTTGCTCTTCGACGATCTGGCCGCGGCTGGTCTGCTGCACTGAAGCCGGTCGGCCGTACCGGGTCGATCCGCACTCCGCTCGGTTCGCTTGCCGTACTTGACATCCGCTGCACCGAAGCCGTGCCCGCTCTCACACCGGCATCATCTATACGCCACCGTATGCAAGGTCTAACCTGGTCATATACGGCACCGTATAAGACGGGCCGGTGGGCGAAGGAGGACGCACGATGCAGGAGTTGTCACGAGCCGACGAGATGACCGGGGACGACGTCGAGTTGCCCGTCTTCCAGCAGCACCAGATTCCCGAAGCGATCCTGGCGCTCGCCACGATCCCCGATCCCGACTACATCGACCTGTTCACGCTCGTCACCGGCGACGCCGGGGACTGGTCGCCGGAACAGTGGGCGCGCGCCGCCTTCGGGGACGTCGCGGGCTTGCAGGGGCAGTTCATCTGGCGCGTTCTACTCGGCATACGCCTCGCCTGGCGGCGGTCACCTGACCACGTAGCCGGTTGGCGGATCGCGGCACGGGGCGACAACTGGATCACGCTCGCCGCGCCCTCTTGGATGCTCGCTGGCAATCTGGTGGTCCACATCGATGGTGAGCATCTGTCGCTGGCCACGATCATCGACTACGACCGGCCGATCGCCGAGCGCATCTGGGGCCGGTTGTCGGCCGTTCACCGGAGCCTGGCGCCCGGTCTGCTCCGCGATGCGCACGCGGCCGTACGCGCGAAACCGCGCCGACGGACGGCTCGGTAAAGCGGGCATCGCCTCCGGGGTGCGAGCGGGCGGCATCGCCTGCCCCGCGATACGGTCCCAGTATGAGGTCGGTTCGCTCGCTCGCCCTTTGGGCCGCCTACGCGGTGGTCGCGCTGCCGCTGGCCGCCGCGCCGGTCGCGGTTCGGATGCGCATGCCGCGCAGGTGGCTGCGTGAGCCGATCCGTCGACGCGGGATCACGCCCGCTCGGGTCGTGGCGCATTCGGTGCTGAGCGCGGGCGTCGGCCTGCTGGCCTGGTTTCTGGTCTTCCTCGCGGCTATCGCCGTCGTCCGCGGCGTCTGCTATCCGCTGGTCGCGGCCGACGACTACGAGAACTCTTGGGGCGGGCCGACATTGGCGGGGGCGTGGGCGGTGCACGCGGCGCTCGGCGTCGGTCTGCTTCCGGTCTGGCTCGCGGTGCTCGCCGGGCTCGGCGCACTGCAACTGCGGCTGATTCGCAAGTTGTTCGAACGCGCCGGGCCGGCCTGGCCGGTCCCGGCGGCGCTCGTCCTCGCCGTAGCGGGGGTGTTCGTCTTCCTGTCCTGGCTCAGCCAGGTGTGAACGACCCCGTCAGCAGAGCGGGTACTTCGAGCCCATGAACTGCCCCTTCAGCAGGCAGACGATGAGCTCGACGAAGTCGCGGCCGTAAGTGGCCGAGCCACTGGCCGATCCGGAATCCGCGACCGCCGCGGAAGCGGCGGGTACCGGCGCCGGTGCGGCCTGAGCGGGCGCGGTGACCAGCCCCGTCGAGGTCACCAGCGCGCCGGAGACGGCGAGGGTGACCAGGGCTTTTCTGATGTTCGGAGACAGTGACATTGGAATCTTCCTTTCGTTCGCGGCAAGTATCGAAGCAGCGAGCGGCGGCCCGACAGCCCCGAACTGCCGGGGCACTCGTTTCTGGGTCGCGACCGCGTTGCCGGTGAATAACGTTGTGCGCGCGAGGCACTCGGCGCGGGCGCGGGATCGTACCGTGAACAGTAGGGGGCCGCCAGACCACGGGGCAGTGAACTGCGCGACTCGCAAGACGAACGTCCATTCCTTGACAGGCGCCGGACTCCGGGGAAACACTGGGAAGACGCCTAAGTGGAGAGGTCATCTCCTCTTAGGTTCGACCGGTCGGCCCCCGAAACAGCGTTGTTCTTCCGTCGAAGGCGGTTCGATGACCATCACGACAACCACCACGAACCGGCCAGGCATCGTCGCCCTGCGCGATCCGCGAGCGCGCGATGCCGAGCTCACCGGCGCCAAGGCGGCGGCGCTGGCCACGGCCGCCGCGCACGGCCTGCCCGTGCTGGAGGGCTTCGTCCTGACCACCGCGTGGTCGCACCGCGGCGACCCGCCCGAAGCCGAATGGCGCGGCCTGTCCGGCGCGGGCGCGAAAGCCCTTGTGGTGCGGTCCTCTTCGGTCGCCGAGGACGGTGCGCACCAGTCCATGGCCGGATTGTTCACCTCCGTGCTCGACGTGCGCGACTGGCAGGGATTCCGGGACGCCGTCGACGAGGTGCTCGCCTCGGGACCGCCGGCCGACCTCGGCGCGGGCGTGGACGCCGCGATGGCGGTGCTCGTGCAGCCGTTCCTCGCGGCGGGCTGGGGCGGCGTCGTCTTCACCGCCGACCCGGTGACCGGGCGCACCGACCGCATGATGATCAGTGCCTCGCGGCGCGGACCCAGCGCGGTCGTCGGCGGCGCCGAGGGCGGGTGGACCGCGACCATGACCCGGCGCGGACGCGTGACCTCGGTCGCGACGCCTGAGGCCGATCCGCTGCCGATCGGTCTGCGGCGCAAAGTCGTTCGGCTGGCGCTGCGCGCGGAGCGGGTGTTCGGCGGTGCGCTGGACATCGAATGGGCGATCGACGCGCGTGGCCGGGTGATCCTGCTACAGGCCCGGCCGGTCACCGCCTTGCACGGACCGGCGCGTGGCCCGGTCCTCGGACCCGGTCCGCTGGCCGAGACCTTTCCCGACCCGCTGCGCCCGCTCGAACAGGATCTGTGGCTTTCGCCCCTCGCCGATGGCCTCCGTGTCGCGATCGATATGACCGGAGCCGCGTCGCCACGCGCGCTGCACGAGTCACCGGTCGCCACCGCGGTGCGCGGAATCGCGGTCGCCGATCTCGAATTGCTCGGTGTGGTGCGCCCACGCCGCAGCCTCGCGCGGCTGCTCGATCCGCGGCCAGGAGCGCGGCGGCTCGGCGCCGCCATGCGGGTCGGCAGGCTCGCCGTGGCGCTGCCCGACCTGGCTCAGCAGACCTGCGAGCGCGTCGACACGGATTTGGCCGAGGTGCCGCCGCTCACCGAACTCCCCGACCTCGCGCTGCTCGCGGTGCTCGACAACACCCGCACCGCGCTGACCGCGCTGCACGGCTACGAGGCGTTGGCCGGAATGCTCGGCGGGAAGGGCGAATCCGCGCCCACCGCGGCCGAGATGGCGCTGTCGGCGCTCGCCACCGCCCGCGCCTCCGGTCTGCCCGAGGAACGGGTGATCGAGGAACTGCCGGTCGTGCTGGCGTTGACCCCGCCGCGGATCGGTCCGCCGCCGCGGGTGCCCGAAGTCGAGGGTGACCCGCTGCCCATCGGCGACGGTGCGGGCGAGCTCGCGCTGGCCAGGGAGGCGCTGCGGCTGCGCGCCCGCTGGGTGCAAGAACTCGGGGCGAGGGCGGCGTGGGAACTCGGCGGCAGGCTCGCCGCGGCCGGACTGCTGGACGACCCAAGCACTTCGACCCTGTTGTCGCTGGACGAACTGCGCACAGCAGTGCGATACCGGCGGCTACCGGACGACCTGGCCGACCGCACGGCGCCGGACGATCTTCCGCTGCCCGCCGAATTCCGGCTCGCCACCGATGGTTTCCCGATCGCGGTGTCCAGGGGACGCGGCCGCACCGACCGCGGCATCGGCGCGGGCGGCGGCGTCGGCCGCGGCATGGTGCACATCGGCGATCGTCCGCCCGCGGGATCGGTCCTGGTCGTGCGGCATCTCGATCCGCGGCTCGCCGTGGTGGTGCCGCGGCTGTCGGGCCTGATCGCCGAAACCGGAAGTCCGCTCAGTCATCTGGCGATCCTGGCTCGCGAGCACGGCGTCCCGGTGGTGGTCGGCTATCCCGACGCCACCCGCCGATTGCCCGACGGCGCGGTGGTCCAGGTGGACGGGCGCAGCGGCGAAGTGCGGCAATCGATCGAGACGGAGGAACACCGATGACTCGGGATCGCGGTGCGCGCGGGCTCGGCGTGCTGCTCGCCATCGGCACGCTGATCGCCACGGGCGCTTACGTCTTCGTCTACCTGTACCGGTGGGAGTGGAACCGCGCCATTCTGACCGCGGTGCTGTTCATCGCCGCCGAGATCGCGCTGGTCGCCATGCTGTTGACCAAGCGACTGCGCGACATGCAGCGCGAACTCGGAGCGGCGGCGGACCGGGCGCGCACCGCGCGGATCGTGCACGCGGCCACACCCGCGCCGCGGGTCACCTTCGCCTGGCTCAGCAGACCCGATCGGCTCGGGGTGTTCGTTCCGGTGCTGCTGGCGAGCGGGGTGCTGCTGACCGGGGTGGCGTGGCTGGTGGAGCGGCTCGCCAAAGCCACCGCGGGTCCCGTCACCGAACGCCATATCGTCGACCGCCTGGACCGGCTGCACTTGCCGCCCAACGGTTTCCTCACCCCGCGCGCGGACCGCCTGCATCTGCTGCACGGCCCGCTGGTGCGATCGCGGCGGTGACCCGATGCGCCGGATTCTGCTGCTCGCTGCGGGCGCGGTCCTCGTCGCGACGGTACTGCTCGTCATGGCGCAGAACATGAAGTTCGAGACCGATCGGGGCGCGGCGGCGAGCACGCAGGTGGTGCGCTTCGACGCGCGCGCCAAGGACGCCGACGGGGCGACCGAGCCCGCACTTCGCTTGTGGGACAAGTGCGCCAGCCACGTCAACCACGTGCGCGTGGTCGCGGGACCGGTGGCCGACGGCGACGCCTGGGCGGTGACGCTCACACCGGCGCTCGGCGAGCACACCGAACGCCGCCTCGTCGGCTGCCTGGAAGACTTCACCGTCGACGGCGTGCTCGGCCGTTACCTCGGCTCGCGGGCCGGGTAGGCGTACCTCCGCCTTCGCTCCGGCCGTACGCGAGCTGGGCACGGACTACGTCCGGCAGCGCCCGTCAGGCGCGTCGGCTCAGGTGGTGACGTGCTCGCGTCCGGCCAGCTCGATGAGGTGCTGCACCAGCGTCAGCAGCACGTTCTTGGCCGATTCGCGGTGACGGGCGTCGCACAGCATCACCGGGGTCTCCTGGTCGAGATCGAGTGCGTCGCGCACCTCGTCCTCGGTGTAGCGCGGCGCCCCGTCGAAGCAGTTCACCCCGACCATGAACGGCAGCCCACGTCGCTCGAAGAAGTCCACGGCGGCAAAGGAATTGCCGAGGCGCCGGGTATCGGCCAGCACCACCGCGCCGAGCGCGCCGCGGGACAGCTCGTCCCACAGGAACCAGAACCGGTCCTGTCCCGGCGTGCCGAACAGGTACAGCACCAGATCGCGGTCGATGGTGATGCGGCCGAAGTCCAACGCCACCGTGGTGGTCGATTTGGACTCGACGCCCGAGAGATCGTCGACGCCGCTGCTGACTTCGGTGATGAGTTCCTCGGTGCGTAGCGGCGCGATCTCGCTGATCGACGACACCATCGTGGTCTTGCCGACGCCGAAGCCGCCGGCGATGAGGATCTTGACCGACGCGGCCAAGTGCTGGGCCCCGTCGGGATCGAGCCGGGCGGGGTCAAAGTTTTCTGATGCCATCCAGTACCGCTCGCAATATGTTGAGATCGCCGGGGCCAGCCTCCGGTTGCACCGGAGCCCGGAAGATCAGTTGTCCCTCGCCGATCAGGTCGCCGACGAGAATCTTGGTCACCGCAAGGGGAAGTTTCAAGTTGGCCGCCACCTCGGCCACCGATTGCGGATCACGGCACAGGCGCACGATTTCCGCGTATTCGGGCTCCGGCCTGCGCATTGTCGGTGCGGGAGAGGCGGTGATCACCACCGTCACGATGTCCAAATCGTGACCTGCGCCCATGGTGCGTCCACGGGTCAGCGCGTACGGCCGGATCAGCGGTCCGGCCGCGTCGTCGAACCACGGCTCACCCCGGCGCGTCATGGCAATCGGGCGGGGGTGGACAGATAGGAGCCGACACGCTGGACGGTCACGTTCATCTCGTAGGCCACCATGCCGAGATTCGCGTTCTCGGCGGCTTGCAGCGCGAGGCAGGCGTTGTCGCCCGCGGAAGTCACGAAAAGCACGGCGCGGTCGAGTTCGATGACCGCCTGGCGCACGCCGCCGCCGTCGAATCGACTGCCCGCGCTGCGCGCGAGCCCGTACAGCGTCGAGGACATGGCGGCGAAGTGTTCGGCGTCGTCACGGGTCATCGCGGCGGAGCGGCCGAGCAGCAGTCCGTCGGTGGACAGCACCACCGCGTGCCGCACACCGGCCAGCCGATCCACCAGATCGTCCAGCAGCCAGTTGAGATCACCGGGTTTGGGAGCGGTCACTACACGCCTTCCTGTTCGTCGGCGGGCTGCGCACGGCGACCCTGCCGGGTTCCATTCTCGATGGCGGACATCAGATCCCGGGCCTGTTCGGCGGAACGCTCACGTTCGGCGACGGGTTCCGGGGTCGACGGCTGCGCCAGTTGGGGCGCGAGATTGGTCTGTCGGTTCCGCTTGGGCAGCACTGGCCTGCCGTCGGCGGTGGTCGCGGGCGGGACGGCCGATCCGTTCGGATCCGGCGCCGTCGGTTCGGGTTTCGGCGCGACGGGCGGGTCCATGGTGAGCACCGCGGCCGTCGGTTCGGTAGCGCCGCCGGGCGTTTCGGTTCCGGGCGCCTCGATGAACGGCACCGGATGCCGCGGGCGTCGCGTCTGATCGGTGGCCGGTGTCTCCGGTGCGCTCGGCGCGGTCTCGGTGACCAGCAGCGCGGTCGGGAGGAGCACGATGGCGCGGATGCCGCCGTAATCGGATTCCGCGAGCCGCACCGTGACACCGTGCCGGACACCCAGCTGCGCCACCACGAAAAGCCCGAGGCGCGAATCCGCCGAGAGCGCGGCGACACCGAAGTCCGGTGGGTTGCGCAGCATCTCGTTCACCCGCTCCAGCTCGGCCTCGGGCATGCCCATGCCCTGGTCGCTGACCTCGACGACCACACCGCGGCCGACGACGTTGCCGAAGATCTCCACCCGCGATTGTGGCGGGGAGAACGCGGTGGCGTTGTCGACCAGCTCGGCCAGCAGGTGCACGAGGTCGGCGACCACCGTTCCCAGCACACGCACCTCGGGCAGCCGCGACACTCGCACCCGCGCGTAGTCGAGCGTCTCGCCGACCGACGAACGCACCAGATCCATCAGCGGAATCGGGTAGCGCCACTGCCTGCCCGGCTGGCCGCCGCCCAGAATGATCAAGTTCTCGGCGTTGCGGCGCTCGCGGGTCGCCAGGTGGTCGAGCCGGAACAGCGTCTCCAGCAAGGCCGGATCCTCTTGGCGCGCCTCGGCCTCGTCCAGGATCTCCAGCTGCCGGTGCACCACGATCTGACTGCGGTGGGCGATATTGAGGAAGACCGCCTTGACTCCTTCGCGGGTGCGGGCCTCGTCCACCGCCGCCGACACCGCGGCCGCGTGCGCGTGTTCGAAAGCCTGCGCCACTTCGCCGATCTCGTCGCGGCCGTAGTCCAGGCGCGGCGTCTCCTCGGCGGGATCGACCTGTTCGCCCGCGCGCAGCCTGCGCATCATGTCGGGCAGCCGCTCGTCGGCCAGCGCCAGGGTCTCGCCGCGCAACTCCTTGAGCCGCCGGATGATCCGATTGGCCATCAGCACGGCGACCACGATCGCGGCGACACTGACCAGCAGCACGCCACCGCCGCCGAAGAGTGAGGTGAGCGCGGAATCGGACGACTTCTCCTCGGCCAGCCGCTGAGTGTGCTTGTTCTGGGTGATCCACAGATCGAGCAGCCCGCGGTTGATCTCCGCGGCGGCGGCCTGCCAGTCCTGCGGGGAGAGCGGCAGCGGCTCGGCCTCCTCGCGGCTCGCGGTGCCGGTGGACGATTCGTCCTCGACGGGCGCGACGTAACGCCGTGCGATGGCGTTCTCCATCGCGGACAGCCGCTGCCACGCCTCGGATCCGGTCAGCGCGGCGGCCGCTTCGCGCTGCTCGATGTCGATCTCGCTGGCCAGCAGTCCGATCTCGGTGTGGTAGAAGCCGATTTGGCGCAGGTACTCCTCGACCGGCAGTGGCAGGTCGCCGTTCGCGGTGACCATCGCGACGGCCAGCGCGTGACCGCGCGACATGGCCTCGGCGGCGTAGAGCAACCGCATGCCCTCGGTGATCTCCACGCCGATCTCGGCGTCCGGCGCGGACTGCTGGGCGACCTGCGAGCCCACCGAGACGACATCGAGCAGCCGGTTGTAGAAGCCGTACGCCTCGGCCATCGGCAGTTGGCGCGAATCCGTCTGCGCGCGAACGCCGGCCAGGTGCTCGGCCAGGGTGCTGAACCCGGCGAGGTCGTCACCGATCTTCGAGTCGTCCACCTCGCGGATTCCCTCGGAGGCCGCCAGCAACTTGCGCAGCGCGCCGTCGAGCCGCACCCGCGCCGCGGTGAGCGCTGGGCCGTTCGAATCGTCGCCCGCCAAGTGCGCCAGGGTGAGGTGGCGTTCTTGTTGCGTCGCCTCCATCAATTCCCTGGTCGAGGGAATCGCGGCCTGCATCTGGGCCGCCCAGTCTTTCGCGGTGTTGCCTTGATCGACCAGGTATCCCGCCGCACCCACGCCGATGACGAGCAGAGTCAGGCTCGGCAGGAGCGCGATCGCCAGTATCCGGCTCCGGACACCGAGCCTCGCTCTGAACATCGGGACACCGTAATTCAGCGGACTACACGGCTGTAATTCCGGTCCCGCTGAGCGGGACTCGATTTGACAACGCGAAACGAAGCTGATCCACGACTGAACGAAACATGGGCAGGTCCGATTTGTCTCCCGACCGCGTGTGTTGGAGGGGCGCGACAGCGTAGATTGTGTGTATCCCGAAGTTACTCACAAGTAGGAGGCAAGGATGCCCGCGCCGGAAGCCGGAGTCTTCGACCGTCTGAGCGCGCTCGCCGCGATCGACGGCCACGAGGCTCGCTCGCGCAAGACGATCGCCGAGACGTTCACCGGCAAGCCGCTCGGCTCCGTGCCGGTCGGCACCGCCGAGGACGTGGCGTCGGCGTTCGCCAAAGCCAGGTCCGCGCAGGCGCGCTGGGCCGCCCGCCCCGCCGCGGAGCGCTCCGCGGTGTTCGACCGCTTCCGGGCGCTGCTCATCGAGAACCGCGAAGCCCTGATGGACGTCATCCAGGCCGAGACCGGCAAGGCGCGCTGGGCGGCCCAGGAAGAGATCATGGGCATGATGTTCGCGGCGCGCTACTTCGCCAAGGTCGCGCCGGGCCTGCTGGAGCCGCGCAAGGTGCCTGGCGCGTTCCCGGTGCTGAACCGCGCCGCGGTGCACGTCCACCCCAAGGGCGTCGTCGGCGTGATCGCCCCGTGGAACTACCCGATGGTGCTGTCCATCGGCGACTCGATCCCCGCCCTGCTCGCGGGCAACGCGGTGGTGGTCAAGCCCGACAGCCAGACGCCGTACTCCGCGCTGGCCGCCGCCGAACTGCTCTACCGCGCCGGGTTGCCGCGTGACCTGCTCGCGGTGGTGCCGGGCCCCGGCACCGAGGTCGGCACCGCCATCGTGGACAACTGCGACTACTTGATGTTCACCGGCTCCTCGGCCACCGGCCGGGCCCTCGCCGAACAGTGCGGGCGCAGGCTCATCGGCTTCTCCGCCGAACTGGGCGGCAAGAACCCGATGATCGTCACCCGTGGCGCGAACCTGGACAAGGCCGCCAAGGCCGCGGTGCGAGCGTGCTTCTCCAACGCGGGCCAGCTGTGTATCTCGATCGAGCGGCTCTACGTCGAGAAGGCGGTCGCGGACGAGTTCACCGAGAAGTTCACCGCCGCGGTGCGCGCCGCGAAACTGGGCGCCGCCTACGACAATTCGGCCGACATCGGCTCACTCATCTCGGAGTCGCAGCTGGAGACCGTCACCAAGCACGTCGCCGACGCCACCTCCAAGGGCGCCAAGGTGCTCGCGGGCGGCAAGGCGCGCCCGGACCTCGGCCCGCTGTTCTTCGAGCCGACCGTGCTCGCCGACGTCACCGACGAGATGGAGTGCGGCCGCAACGAGACCTTCGGCCCGCTGGTGTCGATCTACCCGGTCGACTCCGTCGAGGACGCCATCCGGCTGGCCAACGACACCGAGTACGGCCTCAACGCCAGCGTGTGGGCGGAGAGCAAGTCGGCGGGCGAGCAGATCGCGCAGCGACTGCACGCCGGCACCGTGTGCGTCGACGAAGGCTACGCCCCGGCGTGGGGCACCACCGCGGCGCCGATGGGCGGCATGGGCATCTCCGGCGTCGGGCGCAGGCACGGCGCGGACGGTCTGCTGAAATTCACCGAACCGCAGACGGTCGTGGTCACCCGATTCATGAATCTGGATCCGCCGCCGCTGATTTCGCAGGACAAGTGGCAGCGCTTCCTGATGTTCGTCGCGCGCAGCCTCCGGTTCCTTCCTGGTCGCTGAGTTCGGGGCCTGGCCGGCTCGGTCTGCGGGCGAGCCGGCCAGGCGTCCCGTCGCCGGGCCTCAGGTGAGCCGTTCGGCTCCGGTGCGCGGCGGCGGACCGGCCGCCAGTGCTGCCGCTTCCTCGTCGGTCAGCAGGCGGGATCGGATGAGGAAACGCACGCCCTCCGGCGTCTCCAGGGAGAAGCCGGAGCCGCGCCCCGGTACCACGTCCACCGTGAGGTGCGTGTGTTTCCACAGCTGGAATTGATCGCCGCTCATCCAGAATTCGGTGTGGAATGGCAGCTGTCCGAGCAGCACGTCGGCGGCCCCGACCTGGAACTCGCGGGCCGGGAAGCACATCGGCGAGCTGCCGTCGCAGCATCCGCCGGACTGGTGGAACAGTACCGGCCCGTGGTGTTCGATCAACCGGCGCAACACCACTTGCGCCGCGTCGGTCATGCCGACGCGATGGATCCGGTTCGACATCAGAGTGATCCGATTCCGCATCAGAAGAATCCGAGCTTGGTAGGGGAGTAGCTCACCAGCAGGTTCTTGGTCTGCTGGTAGTGGTCCAGCATCATCTTGTGGTTCTCCCTGCCGATGCCGGACTTCTTGTATCCGCCGAAGGCGGCGTGCGCGGGATAGGCGTGGTAGCAGTTGGTCCACACCCGGCCCGCTTTGATGGCCCGGCCCATCCGGTAGGCGGTGGCGCCGTCCCTGGTCCACACGCCCGCGCCGAGGCCGTAGAGGGTGTCGTTGGCGATCCGGACGGCTTCGTCGACGGTGTCGAAACGGGTCACCGCCACCACGGGTCCGAAGATCTCCTCCTGGAAGACGCGCATCGTGTTGTCGCCCTCGAGAACGGTGGGCTGGATGTAGTACCCGCCGGGTAGGCCGTCCACCTTGCGCGCTTCGCCTCCGGTGAGCACGCGGGCGCCTTCCTGCCTGCCGATATCGATGTAGGACAGGATCTTCTCGTACTGGTCGTTGCTGGCCTGGGCGCCGATCATGGTCGTGTCGTCGAGCGGGTTCCCGCCCTTGATGGCCGCGGTCCGCTCCAGGCAGCGGGCCAGGAACTCGTCGTAGATGGACGAGTGGATCAGCGCACGCGACGGGCAGGTGCACACCTCGCCCTGGTTCAGCGCGAACATCACGAAGCCCTCGACGGCCTTGTCCAGGAATACGTCGTCGGCGGCCATGACGTCGGGCAGGAAGATATTGGGGCTCTTGCCGCCCAGCTCCAGGGTCACCGGAATGATGTTCTCGCTCGCGTACTGCATGATGAGCCGCCCGGTGGTGGTCTCGCCGGTGAACGCGACCTTGGCCACCCGCGGACTGGCGGCCAGCGGCTTGCCCGCCTCCACACCGAAACCGTTGACCACGTTGAGGACTCCGGGCGGCAACAGGTCCGCGATCAGCTCCACCACGAGCAGGATCGAGGCGGGCGTCTGCTCGGCGGGCTTGAGCACCACGCAGTTGCCCGCGGCCAGCGCGGGAGCCAGCTTCCACGCCGCCATCAGAATGGGGAAGTTCCACGGAATGATCTGCCCGACCACGCCGAGCGGTTCGTAGAAGTGGTAGGCGACGGTGTCGGCGTCGATCTGGGCGATGCTGCCCTCCTGGGCCCGGATGGCGCCCGCGAAGTAGCGGAAGTGGTCCACCGCCAAAGGCAGGTCGGCGGCCAAGGTTTCGCGGACCGGTTTGCCGTTGTCCCAGGTCTCGGCGACCGCGAGCGGCTCGAGGCTGTTCTCCAGACGTTCGGCGATCTTGATGAGGATGTTCGCGCGCTCGGTCGGGGAAGTCGCCGCCCATGCCGCGGCGGCGTGGTGCGCGGACTCCAGCGCCAGATCGATGTCGGCCGCGGTGGAACGGGCGACCGAGCAGAAGGTTTCGCCGTCGACGGGGGAGGGATTGTCGAAGTACCGGCCCTCGATCGGGGCGGCCCAGTCGCCTCCGATGAAGTTGTCGTAGCGGGTGGCGTAACCGACTATCGCGGCGTCGGAACCCGGTTTGGCGTAGATCATCGCAATCACTCCTCGCGCGAAACCCATCGACGACGCCACTATGGACGGTGAAGGTTGGCGCGAGGTTGGTGACCGCGTCGGGTCAGCCGTGCAGTGCGTTGTGCAACCGGGCGGCGACCACCGCGCGACGCACGTCGTCGGCGGGCAGCAGCCGCAACGCGTGTTCGTGCACGGCGATATCACCCGTCGCGCGCTCGCCGAACGCGATCGCGTGCTCGGGACGGTCACTGGCCAGGACCGCGGTGCGAATGCCGACCTCGAGATAGTCGCGCCATTCGACGACGCCCGGGGTGTCGGAACCGGGAAGCAGCGGGCCGCGGTAATGCCACACCGCGCTGGAGGTGTCGCCCGCGGTGATCGCGGCGAGCAGATCGACCGCGTCGCAGGACAGCGGACCGGTCAGCATGTAGCGACGATTGGCGATCTCACCACCGGTGGCCCGGCGCAAGTGCGAGACATCGGCTTTCAGGGTGCTGGTCGAGACCGGACGGTCGCCGTAGACCGCCACGTGCAACTGCTCGGGGGTGTAGCCCTCCGGTTCCAGCGCGAGCAGCGCGAGGATCTCCAGCTGACGCGGCGGCAACGGCACCGGCCTGCCGTCCCGCGACAACCGTGCGGTGCCGAGACATTCGAGCCGAACCCCTTCTGGGGGCGGCGGCGCGCTCGTGCGCAGCACCGTCTCCACCGCCGTCACCAGAGACCGCACCGAGGCCATGGCCATCGGATGCGACCGGCTCCAGACGCTGGACAGATCCAGCACCCCGAGCTGCCTGCCGTCCGGCGCGTGGATCGGCGCGGAATAGCAGACCCAGCCGTGCAGCGCGGCGACCAGGTGTTCGGCGGAGAAGACGGTGACCGGGCGGTCGTCGTGCAGCGCGAGGGACAACCCGTTGGTGCCCATATGGCTTTCGTCCCAGCAGCCGCCCGGCGCCAAGTTCACATCCTCGGCTTGGCGCCGCAGTCTGCGGTCGCCGCCGGACCACAGGATCGTGCCCGCCGCGTCGCTGACCACCGCCAGGTATTTCGCGTCCTCGGCGATGCTGCGCATCTGGCCCGCCAGCTCGGTGACCGGCTCGCGCAGTGGGGATTCCGCCCACCGATCGTCGATCCGGTCGAGTGCGGGCGCGACGGCGCGGGCCGGATCGACGGTGTGCAGCGAACGTTGCCAGGACTGCGCCACGTCGTCGCGTAGGACACTGGACGCTGGACGGACGCGAGCGCGGGAGCCGGTGGTCGATGCCCACCGGCTCCACTCCTTCTCCAGTTCTTCCCGCTGCCGGGTGAGGGTGCGCGAGAGTGCCACCTCGGAAAACCCTTGTCGTAGAGTGAACTCGCCTCTTCGTCTTCTCATCATGGCGGACGCAGAACCCCGACGCGCCGGTTTCGCAGCGGGCATCAGGCGAACCTCCGCGCACGCCGCGGCCATAGGGCGTTCCTCCGCATCGGCTTCGGCTGTGCTCGGCTGAAGACGGCTTCCGTCCGGCGGTGCCGATTAGGCTCGGGGCATGGGCAAACGAGAGCGACCCGCCCGAGTCGCCGACGTACACGCCATCGCGCGCGGCATGCCGCACGTGACCAATGCGGCGGGCCCGCTCGGCAACGCCATCTACCAGGTCGGCGGGAAGTCGTTCGTCTTCTTCCGCAATCCACGGCCGGACGCTTTCGATCCGCACACCGGCGAACGCTACTCGGACGTCATCGTCATCTGGGTGCCCTCGGAATCGGATAAGCAAGCCCTGGTACAGGATCCGGACTCGCCGTTCTTCACGACCACGCACTTCGACGGACACCCTTCGGTCCTGGTGCGCGCCTGCCGCCTGGACGAGATCACCGTGGGCGAGCTCACCGAGATCATCCAGGACGCCTGGCTCTCCCGCGCCTCACGCAAGCGCGCCGCCGACTGGCTGGCCGCCCATCCGCCCGCCCGGCACTGAGCTGCGCACATGAGGCCGACCGGCGGGTGCGCGCGTCTCACTTGTTGAGGAAGATGCCCGCCACGTCGGCGTTCTTGATGGGCGTCTCCGCGTTGCGCTGGCCCGCGCAGAGCAGGTCGACCGAGAGGATGGTGGCGTCGACGGCGGTGCCAGCGGGTTCGCGCTCGTCACCGGTTTGCTGTTTGACGAACTTGGTGATCGTCATGCGTTTGGTGTCGGCGTCCTGCTGGACGTACTCGCTGCACGGTGTGTCGCCGCCCTTGTTGAGCGCGCGCTCGATGTCGGTGCAGCCGGTCAGCAGCAGCGCGGCGGCCGCCGCGCCGAGGACGGTCCGGGTCACGGTGGCGTTCATCTGCTCCTCCTGGTCGCCTGGTCGAGCGGATGGGCCGCCGCGATCGGTATGAGGGTAAGCGGGTCGGGCTCGGGTGTGTCGAGGCGGTCCGGTGTGTCGATCAGGCGAGGCAGGTGCGCAGCGGGACGTTCAGCTCGGCCGAGGTCAGTGACCCGTGGTGGCCGAGCATGGCCGATTGCAGCGGTTCGGCCCCGGTGCGGATGACACCGCGCGGCCCGCGCGCCGCGACGACGAGATCGCCGATCCGCTCGACCACCGCCGACCCCACCGTCGGCCCGAACCAGCCGCGTTCGATCACCTCGGCGCGCGGCAGCACCGCGAAATCCGCACCGAGCGTCTCCCGCCACGCCGCCGCGACATCGTCCACCGCGCCGTCGACGGTGTAGACGTGCCGGGCCCGCGGCTCGCCGCCGAGGCGGTCGACACCGGCGCGCAATGCCTCGACCGCGTCGAAGTCCACCGTTCCGGTCAGCTCGACCATGCCGTGATCGGCGGTCACCAACAGCGCCGCGTCGGGTGGCAGGTTTTCGGCGATCGTCGCGGCGAGGCGGTCGACGTGCGAGAGTTCCAGCCGCCAGGCGTCCGAGGACGGACCGCGCACATGACCGGTGGTGTCCAGGTCGCCGTGATAGGCGTAGACCAGCGAGCGGTCGCCCGCGCGCAAGGCGGTGGACACGCCGTCGACCAGATCGCCGAACGACAGGCTCGGGCGGAAATCGCAGCCGCGCAGCACGGCCCTGGTCAGCCCGGAGCCCGCCTGGTACATCGGGGCGACCTGCGAGACGCTGATCCCGGCGCGGGCGGCGCGCTCGAATACCGTTGCGGCGGGCTGGAACTGCTCCGGCACGAGTTCGCGCAGCAGGTCCACTTTCGGACCCTCGCCGTGCAGACGCCAGCGCAGCGCGTTGACCAACCGGTCGTAGCCGGGCACGTTCATCAGGTAGCCGACGATGCCGTGCTCGCCCGGCGGCACCCCGACGCCGAGCGAACTCAGGCTGGTCGCGGTCGTGCTCGGGAAGCCCGCAGAGAGCTGGCGGGGCGCGAGGCTCGACAGGAAGGGCGCCTCCTGCTGGTGCGCGGCGAGCGCTTCCGCGCCGAGCCCGTCCACCAGCAGGACGCAGATCCGGCGAGCGGACAGGCCCAGGCCGAGCCGATCGATTTCGCCGGGCACACCGAGACAGGCCAGGACGGAGGGGAACAGGTCGGCCAGGGAACCCGAGCCGTAGGGAGGCGCGTCGAACACGAGGTCAGAATGTCAAGATCGGCGCGGCCACGGCAAGGGGTCAGGCCTGTCCGGTCTCGAATCGGCTGATCCGGCCGTCGCGCACGATGAACCGCCACGCGGTGCGCATCGATCCCCAGCGCGAATTCGTGTAGTCGGCGAGCAGTTCCATGCCGCCGTCGGTCACCGATTCGACCTGCATCCGGCCGTTGCTCGCGAAGATCTCCGCATCGGTCCACTGCGCGACATCTCGCTCCACGCCGTCGTCGGACATGGTCGCGTCCTCGGTGAGCACCGCGCGGAAGCGGTCGGGGTCGTTGGCGTTTAGCGCGTCCACGAACTCCTGGACGACGGGGTCGAGCTGCTGTGCGGACATCCGGTCATCCCTCTCGGCTCACGGTAATCGGGTTGAGCAGTGACGGAACAGCAAACATCTGGCGCCCACTCTAGGGCAGAAACCGCCGTACCGGGTCAAGGCCCGGGCGCGAGAAACGAAGACACCGTGCGCAGTACTTCTTCGACCAGTTCGGGAGCGGTCGTGCCGAGTTGGCTGCTCCGTTTCTCCAGCTGACCGTCCAGCCACAGCGAGGCGAGTCCGTGGCCGATGCCCCACCAGGTGATGCCGAGGATGTCGGCTTTGTCGGCGGGCAGCAGACCGGCCGCAACGCAGTCACCGATGGCGTCGGCCAGGACCGCGAACGCGGCGTCACCCGCGACGACGGCGTCGGGGTGCTTCTCCGGTTGGGAGAGCTCCGGCCGGAACATCAGGCGGAAATAGGCGGGCTGCTCGCGCGAGAAGCGGACATAGGCGACGGTCAGTGCGCCGAGGGTGTCCAGCGGTGAGCCGGTCGCCGCCGCCCGCGTGGCGGTGAGTTCGGCGGCGAGCAACTCGAATCCCTTGGTGGACAGCGTCGCGAGCAGCGCGGCTCGGTCGGCGAAGTGATGATACGGCGCGCCGGTGCTGACGCCCGCCTCCCTGGCCACGCGACGCAGGCTCACCGCCGCGATGCCCTCGGTTTCGATCAGGCGCAAGCACGCGGCGATCAGCTCATCACGTAGTGCGCCGTGGTGGTAACTGGTCCGCTTCACCATCCGAGCGTATGCGACGGGGGCTGGACAACCTATCTATGCGGTGCTTAGATTATCTGAGCGGCGCTTAGATTCCGGCCGTCTCGACTCTTCCCCAGACAGGTGGGACACATGAGCAACCAGGTACTAGTCACCGGCGCAACGGGATTCGTCGCCGGACATGTCATCGCCGAACTTCTCGAACACGGCTACCGGGTCCGCGCCACCGTGCGCGACCTCGCGAATACCGGCAAGCGCGCCCACCTCGTGGAGCTCGCGCGCCGCCTCGGCGCGGACCTCGAGTTCGTCGCCGCCGATCTCGACCACGACACGGGCTGGGCCGAGGCCGTCGCGGGTTGCGCGTACGTGCTGCACGTGGCCTCGCCGTTCCCGTCGTACGTTCCCGACGACGAGCGCGAACTCGTCGAACCGGCCGTCCAGGGCACGCTGCGGGTGCTGCGCGCGGCCGCCGCGGAGCCGGGGGTGCGCCGCGTGGTGCTCACCTCCTCGGTCGCCGCGATCGCCTACGGCCACGACGTGGACGAGGTGCGCACGGAAGCGGATTGGTCGGTGGTGGAACGGATTCCGCCCTACCAGAAGAGCAAGACGCTGGCCGAACGCGCGGCGTGGGACTTCGTCCGCGGCCTGCCTGCCGAGCGCGGACTCGAGCTGGCCGCGGTGAACCCAGGCATGATTCTCGGCCCGCTGCAGCACCCCGCCACCAGCACCTCGCACGAGCCGATTCGGCGGCTGCTGGCACGCGACGTGCCCGGCTCGATTCGCACCGGCTGGACACCGGTCGACGTGCGCGATCTCGCCGTGGCGCACCGGCTGGCGATGGAACTGCCGCAGGCCGCGGGCAACCGGTACATCTGCGCGGCCGATGCGCTGTGGATGGGCGAGCTGGCCAAGATCCTGGCGGACGAATACAACCCGCGCGGCCTGCGGGTGCCCACCCGGGTGCTGCCCGACTGGCTGATCCGGTTCATCGCCCGCTTCGACAAGGGTCTCCGGTTGGTCGTTCCGGTGCTCGGCCGCACCGAGTCGGTCAGCGCGGACAAGGCGCGCAGGGAACTCGGCTGGACCATGCGCCCGGTCCGGGAGACCGTGCTCGACACCGCCGAGAGCTTGCTCAGCTTTGGCATCGTCGACGCGCCGGGTGTGCGGCCGAAGGCGACCGCGCCGCGGCCGGCCTCGAACGCGCTCGGCGCCTGAGGGGCCGGCATGGTGACCGCGACTATCGTCCTGGCGATCCTCGGCTTCGTCCGTCGCTGGTTCCGCCGCGATCGGGACGCCTCGAATACCGAAGGGCAGGCGCGCCGCCTCGACGCGGCGGCCTTGCGCCGCTTGGGCCGCAGCGCGATACAGCGCCCGGTGCCCGCGCTGAGCGCGGCGGTCGCGCTGCTCGGCGTGGCCGTCGCGGCGAGCGCGATCGCGCAGTGCTGAACTCGTCCGGCGGCCTCGGGTGGCGGGCGCGCCGAGCCGGCGGGTAGACAGTTCTGGTGACAGTGCAGCGTCCGCTCCGTTTCGGCGTGAACATGGTGACGCCGGAGTCCAGGTCCCGATGGGTCGAAAAGTGCCGCAGGGCCGAAGGATTCGGCTTCGACGTGATCGGTGTCGCCGACCACCTCGGCCTGCCCGCGCCGTTTCCCGCCATGATCGTGGCCGCCGAGGCCACCGAACGGGTGCGGCTCAACACCTTCGTGCTCAACACCGCCTTCTACAACCCGGTGCTGCTGGCTCGCGACGCGGCGGGCGCGGACCAGCTCACCGACGGGCGCGTGGAACTCGGGCTCGGCGCCGGCTACGTCCGCGCCGAGTTCGACGCCGCGGGAATCCCTTTCGAAAGCGGTGGTCAGCGGGTGCGGCACCTCGAGCGGACCGTGACCACGCTGCGGGAGTTGTTCGCCGACCCGGACTACCAGCCGCGCCCTACGCAGCCGTCGGGCCCACCGCTGCTGCTGGCCGGGTGGGGCGATCGGCTGCTGAAGCTCGCCGCCGAGCAAGCGGACATCGTCGGCTTCGCGGGCGGGGGAGCGGTGACGCCGGGCGGCCCTGTGCAGCTCGCCGACGAAGACAAGATCGCCGAGCGGGTGGCCTACGTCAACGGGCGGCTCGGCGATCGCGCGGGCGAGGTCGAACTCAATCTCCTGTTGCAGCGCGTTGTCTCGCGGGAAGATTGGCCCGCGCTCGCCGACGCGTACACACCGGCGCTGCCGCCCGCGGCCGCCGACAGCCCCGAGCGGGTCCCGGCCCTGCTCATCGGTTCCCCGGACGAGATTGCCGACCGCGTCCGAGAACTGCGCGAGCGCTTCGGATTCAGCTACTTCACCGTGCTGGAGAGCAGTATGGAGCAGTTCGCCCCGGTCCTCGCCCGCCTGCGCTGAACCGGGGTTATGCGGGCTGCTGCCACAGCAAGGTGTAGCGCCACATGAGGCGACGCCGGATCCGCGCGCCGGGCAGGATCGCGGCGGCGGATTTCCGGATGTCGCCGAGCGTGTCCACGGGATCTCGCATGGGCACGTCCGGACCGCTCAGGCGCGGCGGGAAGCGATCGATGGCCCAGATCAGCGGCAGCAGCGGCAAATAGTTCGCGTCGCGGAGCGGCGTCATCTTCCACAGTCCGACCACGGCCAACGTGCCGCCGGGGGCGACGAGGCGACGCAAGGCCGTCAGACCCTCCTCGAGTGGCACGTGATGCAATGTCGCGACGGCTGTCACGTAATCGAAAGTCCCTGCGAATTCCCGGAAGTCGGCTTGTTCGAAGCGCACGCCGCTCGCTCCCGACGCCTGTTCCAGCGCGGCGGCGTCCGCGTCGATCCCGACGACCTCGCGACCACGCGTCGCCAATTTCCTCGCCAGAAGCCCGTCCCCGCAGCCCACGTCGAGCGCAGTCCGCGCGGCCGTCGGCGCCTTGGCCAGCAGCCACGGGTGGTAGTGGGTGTTGTGATTCCAGTACGGGTCGCGGGTCACTTCACGACTCTACGGACGCCCCTCCGGCCAACGGTGATACCGATTCACTAGAATTATGATCTGCGTCACTCGGCACTGGGCCTTTTGTCGGTGCGCGATGGCATGGTGTTCGGCATGCCTTCTACCGATTCGGCCGCTTCCGTCGATGTCATCCGGGTGCTCGGGGCCAGCGAGCACAATCTGCGCAACGTCTCGCTGGAGATCCCCAAGAACAAGATCACCGTCTTCACCGGTGTTTCCGGGTCTGGCAAGTCGTCCATTGTCTTCGACACCATCGCCGTCGAGTCGCAGCGGCAGCTCTACGCCACCTTTCCGGCGTTCGTGCTCAACTTCCTGCCGCGCTACGAGCGGCCGCACGCCGAGGCGATCGAGAACCTGACCGCGCCGGTCGTCATCGATCAGCAGCCGGTCGGCGGCGGCCCGCGTTCCACGGTCGGCACGATGACCGACATCTACTCGATGGTGCGTGCGATGTTCGCCCGATTCGGTTCGCCCTCGGCGGGATTCGTCTACAACTACTCGTTCAACGTGCCGCAGGGTATGTGTCCGGACTGCGACGGACTCGGCATGACGGTCCGCGCGGATCCCGACCGGCTGATCGATCGCACCAAGTCGCTCAACGAAGGCGCCATCCTGCTCCCGGGTTACGGTGTGGGCAGCGGTGATTGGCAGCTCTACGGCAATTCCGGTCGCTTCGATCCGGACAAGAAACTGGCCGACTACACCGAGGCCGAGTACAAGGACTTCCTGTACGGCAGCGGCGGCAAGGTGGAACTGACCTTCGCCAAGGGCACCTGGAAGGCCGACTACGAGGGGCTCGCGGCGAAGTTCACCCGCACCCGCCTGCAGCGCGACACCTCCACGCTCAGCGAGAAGACCCGCGAGCAGATGCAGAAGTTCCTCACCGAGGCCGTGTGCCCGAGCTGCCAGGGCGCCCGCCTCAATGCCGCCGCGCTGGCCACCGAGATCGGCGGCCGGAATATCGCCGACTGGTCGCGGATGCAGATCACCGACCTGATGGCGGTGCTCGACGAGATCACCGACCCGGCCGCGCTCGGCCTGGCCGACGCGATCCGGACCGCGCTGCGGCGAGTCGCCGACATCGGACTCGGGTACCTGAGCCTGGACCGGTCCACCTCGACGCTCTCCGGCGGCGAGGGCCAGCGGCTCAAGATGATCAAGCATCTGTCCAGCACGCTGATCGGGATGACCTACATCTTCGACGAGCCGAGTGTCGGGCTGCATCCCCGCGACGTCGGCAGGTTGAACGAGCTGCTGAAAGCATTGCGGGACAAGGGCAATACCGTGCTGGTGGTCGAGCACGACCCGGATGTCATCCAGATCGCCGACCACGTGGTCGACGTCGGTCCGCGCGCCGGTGTGCACGGCGGGCAAGTGGTGTTCCAGGGCAGCTTCGCCGAGCTGCGCTCCGCCGATACGCCCACCGGCGCGGGTCTGCGCAGGCCCTTCACCGTCAAGGACACCTTCCGCGCCGCCACCGGTGAGCTGCTGATCGAGCACGCGAGCGTCCACAACCTGCGCGATGTCACCGTCGGCATCCCCACCGGTGTCCTCACCTCGGTCACCGGCGTGGCTGGTTCGGGCAAAAGTTCCCTCATCCGAGACGTGTTCGTGCGCCAACATCCAGAGGCGCTGTTCGTCGACCAGTCGCCGATCGCGGCGTCGTCCCGGTCGACCCCCGCGACCTATCTGGGATTGATGGATCCCATCCGCAAGCTGTTCGCCAAGGCGACGGGCGAATCGCCGAGCCTGTTCAGCTTCAACTCCGACGGCGCCTGCAAGCAGTGCGAGGGGCGCGGTGTGATCATCACCGAGATCGCCTACATGGATCCGGTCACCACGCACTGCGACGCCTGCGACGGTCGCCGCTTCGGCGAGGACGTGCTCGGCCACATGCTGCGCGGCAAATCCATCGCGGACGTACTGGAGATGTCGGCGGAGGAGGCGCTCGCCTTCTTCACGGAGAAGGCGCTGAACGGCAAGCTGCGCACCATGAACGAGGTCGGCCTGGAATACCTGAGCCTCGGCCAGGCGATGAGCACGCTCTCCGGCGGCGAGCGCCAGCGCATCAAGCTCGCGACCCAGTTGCAGAACACCGGCTCGATCTATGTACTCGACGAGCCGACCACCGGCCTGCACATGTCCGATGTCGACACCCTGCTCGCGCTCATGGACGGCCTCGTCGAACGCGGCAACACCGTCGTCGTCATCGAACACAACCTCGACGTCGTCGCCCACTCCGACTGGGTGATCGACCTCGGTCCCGACGGCGGCAAAGACGGCGGCCAAATCGTCTTCACCGGCACTCCCGCCGACCTCCTCGCCCACCCGACCTCCCTGACCGGCGAATACCTGCGCAAGTACAAGGGAGCCTGACCCGAACCCCGCGGCCGCACCGACGAGAATCGGCGCGGCCGCGCGGCTTCCAGCCGCTGCACTACCGACCGAGATCGGCCATGGCCGCAACCCTCCGCGCCACCGGCGTCAGCATTCGCATAGGAAGCGGCGATGCGAAGTACCGGGCGCCGACCACATCGTCGCCGTTGCCGCCCGCTTCGGGCGTGCCCACCGCCGATGCCCGGAAGTAGTGCCTGACGGCTCGCCAGCCGGTACCCGTCACGACGTCGAAGAAGTACTCGATGAACCCGCAGATCTTGTTCGGCTGCCCGGTGATTCGGAGCCCGGTCTCCTCGTCCACCTCACGCCGCAAGGCGTCGACCAAAGCCTCCCCGAGTTCGACGCCACCACCGGGGAAGTCCCACAATTCCTCTTCGCGGGTACTGTCACGCACGAGCAGCAGTCCGCTTCCGTTTCGAATCACCGCGTACACCGAAGTCCGCTCGACCAACTCCGCTCGATGGACGATATGCGCCTCGCCATTGATATCCCGGCAGAGGTAGTGGTCGACGCCGAGGTGTGCATCCATTCGAGTGCCTTCCGCCCGGTCGGCTGTCCGATGAACGAGCCCCTGGAGATTCAGGCTATCCGCAGGAAGCCCCTGACGAGGATGCGCACCGTTTCGGCCAACTGCTGTCGGTCGTGCTCCCCGCCGCCCGCCCCTGCCAGCCGGTCGAAGATCACCCCGTCCAGGCAGCCAACGAAGGCGTGGGCACGCTCGGCCGGACTCGGGGCGCCGAGGTTTGCGAACAACTCCGTAGCCAGGGCGCGAAACCGGGTTCCACTGTCACGCAAGGCTTTGCGAAGCTCGGGCCGCCGAGTCGACTCGAGCGCCAATTCGTAGCGAGCGAGCATCCGGTTCCGGTCGGCGGTCAGCCACCGCTCGATGATGTCGGCGAGCAGCATCGCCAGCTCGTCGGGATCTGGGGCGGCAAGCATCGGGAGGGCGAGTTCGGCGGCGTCGCGGTCCGCGAGCCGGTCGACAGTCGCCTCCAGCAGCGCCTGCCGGGTCCGGAAGCAGTTCGAACACGACCCCTCCGGTAGTCCCGCTGCTTGGTCGACGGCCCGATGCGTAAGTCCACGCATCCCGGTAGCGGCGAGGGTATCGATCGCGGCGTCGGCCAGCCGGGTGCGGCGATCTGCGGTGTCGGTCACGGTCGCTTCCCATTCATCCGGGTCCTGTACTACAACCGTAGTAACATTAACTACATCTGTAGTGGAGGATATCGTGAGCGAATCCGGAAACGCGATCGTGGTGGGCGGCGGAATCGGCGGCCTGGCTGCCGCAGTCGCTCTGGCGCGCCGCGGGTGGCGAGTCGAAGTACTCGAGCGGGCTGACGACAGCGGTGTGGCGGGATCGGGTATCTCACTGTGGTCCAACGGTATTCGAGCCTTGGATGCGCTCGGACTCGGGGACAGGGTGCGGGCCGCTGGGATGGCCGGGACGGAGGGCGGCATCCGCGATCGCGCCGGTCGGTGGTTGTCTCGAACCGACGTGGCCACGCTGGCACGTCGGCACGGCCCGCTGATCGTCGTGCGCCGCGCGGACCTGCTGGCCATCCTGATGGAGGCCCTCCCCGTCGGAGCCCTGCGATCCGGGGTCGCGGCCACCGGCGTCGAAGATCACGGTGCGGTCGTGACGGTGACACACTCCCGCGGCTCTTGCGAATCCGATCTAGTGATCGGCGCCGACGGGATTCGCAGCGTGGTGCGTGAATCGGTGTGGCCCGATGCGGGCGAACCCCGCTATGTCGGCTACACCGCGTGGCGGATGGTCACACGCACGCTGGACTTCACGCCCGACGCAAGCGAAACCTGGGGTCGTGGCGAACGTTTCGGTGTCGTCCCGCTGACCGACGACTGTGCGTACCTGTTCGCCGCCGCCGGTGCACCGGAAGGTCGACGCGCGGTGGTCGGCGAATTCGCCGAGATTCGGCGGCGATTCGGTGACTGGCCGGATCCGATTCCCGCGATGCTTGCCGCTGTGGACCCGAATGCGATCCTCCGCCATGACATCTACGACCTGCCCGACCTGGATAGATTCGCCCGCGGGCGGGTCGCCCTGCTCGGCGACGCGGCACACGCGATGACCCCCGATCTCGGGCAGGGGGCCAATCAAGCCCTCGAAGACGCTGTCACCCTCGCCGCGATGTGCGCCCGGCACCCGATCCAGTCCGCCCTGACCGCCTACGACCACCTGCGCCGCCCACGAACCCAAGCCATCGCGCGTAGGTCCCGTCGCATCGGCGCCGTCGCCCAATGGTCTTCACCGGCGGCAACGTGGTTGCGCGACAACCTCATTCGAATCACACCGAGCCGAGCGATGTCGCGCACCCTGGATCCCGTTCTCGCCTGGCAGCCACCGGAAGGAACCAGCGACCGGCATGTGGGCGGGTGCTGAAAGGCCGGAGGCCTCGGCTTCGTCGATGTGCGGTCGAATCGACCCCTGCTGGCGGCACGTCCGCGCGCCGACCATCTCGAGTGAAACGCCGGAGGGTCCGGCCGGACATTCGATCGCGACGGATACCGCGGAGGCCTGCTGGCCGAAACTGTTGATGTGTCGGGTCTTCGACGGGACGGTTCTGGCCGGACTGGGGGCGTAGTCGCGTGTATGCGCGGGCTGGTGGTCGGTGGCCCACCGTTAGGATGCGCCAATGCATGTGCGGAAGGGGGCGTCTCGGCGGCCGGACACGGTGTTTCGGTCGTGGCGGACGACGTTGGGAGTGGCGGTCGCGTGTCTGGGGCTCGCCGCGATTTGTGTGCTCGCGGTGGTGACCGATACCGCGGTGATCGGTGGCAAGATCGGGGCGCTGGTGTTTGTCGCGATCGGTGCGGAGATGGCGTGGTCCGGGTTTCGGCGTAGGCCGGATCTGGTGATCACCGACGAGAGTGTGGAGCACCGGGCGTTCGGGCGCATCGCGTGGTCGACGGTGGATCACGTGCGGGTGCGCCGGTGTTCGAGTGGCGACGCCATCGACCTGGTGCTGGCGCATCCGGATCGCGAGTTCGCGATCGCCACCGCGCCGTCAATCCCGATGACATCGCTGTCGGTCCCGCTGTTGAAGGTCACGGAGGCGATGCGTGAGCACCGACCGGAACTGGAGGTTATCGCCGACTGACCGGCGCGGACGACGTCGAAACTGGTTCCGGCGCAGCGTGGTCGATCAAGCGCATGTAGTTCCCGAGCAGACCGGCCGCGTCGAGCATGGCGAGACCCTGCGCGGTGAGTTTTCGTTGCCAGTCGTCCAGGGCGGCGGCCAATGCGGCTGTGCCACCGGCATTTCGGATCTGTTGCACCACGGTGGCGATCTGCTCCAGCGGATAGCCGCCGCGCCGGAGGAGGTGCGCGAGCTCGGCGTCGCGGACATCGCTCGCACTGTAGCGGCGGTATCCGGTGGCAGGGACTCGTGCCGGTGCGAGAATGCCGACGCTTTCCCAGTTGCGCAGGGTCGCGGGGGTGAGGCGGAGGCGGTGCGCGAGTTCGCGGATGGTTCGGCTGTCGATGTCTTCCGCGTGATCGGCGAGGGCGTGGGACTCCGCCGTCAGGTGTTTCACCGCTCGCCGCACCGAGTCGAGGGTTTCCCGGTCGCGAAGCAATTGGCCGTGGCCGCCGTCGATGATGCGCAGGGCGTCGTCGAGTTCGTCGTCGTGGAGCGCGTTCATGATCCGGCCCGCGGTCGCGTGCCCGTACGCCGCGACGAGACCGAGGTAGGCGCGTAGAGCCACCGCGTGCACTTCGGTGTAGATCCGGTAGCCGGTGGGTGTGCGCTCGGCGGGCGGGAGAAACCCGTCGCGCTCGTAGTTGCGGACCGCTTGGGTCGAGAGGCCGTGTTCGCGGGCCAGATCGGAGGGACGCACAGTTATCACCGGTTCGAGACTTTACCGTGCATATGTCAGGTCGTAGCAGCGGAAGCCTCAACCGATCTTTCAACGATACGATCGAAACACATGAGTCAGGACATTCGAGACTTCGTCTCCACGTCATGTGAGCTGTTGGCGCTCGGCGAACCGACGCACCAGGAACCGTCCTTCGGGTTCGTCCGCAACGAGCTGTTCGTCCAACTGGTCGACCGCGGCTTCCGCTCGATCGCGTTGGAAACCGACCGCGTCGCCGCGCTCGTCGTGAACGACTTCGTGCAGGAGGGTGTCGGCAGCCTCGACACCGCGATGAGCGAAGGCTTCTCGCACGGCTTCGGCGAACTGGACGCCAACCGCGAACTGGTCGCCTGGATGCGCGAATACAACCGGGACCGACCGCCTTTGGAACGCTTGGCCTTCCACGGTTTCGACGCCCCGATGGAGAACCCGAACGCAGCGAGCCCACGCCGCTATCTCGAGCACGCCCGCGACTATCTGCGTCTCGATCTCGACCTCGCCGAACTCCTCGGGGACGACGACCGCTGGGATCGCGCGGAGGCGATCATGGATCCGGCCATGTCGATCGGCGCCACAGCCGCGGCCGAGCGCCTGCGGGAGATCGCCGACGACATGCTCCTCGCGCTCTACGCGCGCGCACCGGAACTGATCGCGGCGACATCACGCGCGGCGTGGCTGAAGACCGAGGTCCACCTCACCGCCGGTCTCTGTCTGCTGCGCTATCACCGGCAGGCCGCTCACCAGGGCGACGAGCGAAGGCGCCTGTCGGGCTTGCTGGACATCCGCGAGACGTCGATGGCCCAGAACCTCTTCGACATCCGAAACATCGAGGCCCGGCGCGGCGGAACCATGGTCGGCGCCCACAACGCCCACCTACAGCGGAATATGGGCGGCATCCAAATGGCGGGAATGGACTTCCGATGGTTCGGGGCGGGCGCCATAGTGGGTTCCTTGCTGGGTGAGCGGTACGCCTTCATCGCCGGAAGCCTGGGCCGCAGCGAAACGCTCGAACTCGGTGAGCCCGAACCGGGCACCTACGAGAGCGTCCTCCAGACCGGCATCGCCGACTGGGGTCTGACACCGGCCGAGACGGTGACCTCCGCTCGTCCGCGCACCGACACCACCCCGCGGCAGGGCTACTCGCCGCTCGACCAAGCGATCCTCGACACGGCCGACGCGGTCCTGCACATCAATACCGGTGCCCGCCTGAGCGACGCAGCGGGACGGAGTCCGTCGTAAGCCGCGCACGGCCGGAGCAGGGGGCAGAGGACATGCTGGAAGAACTCGGCCCGTTGATGCAGACACTGCTCGGGCCGCTTGGGGGTTTCCAGGGGAGTCTTCAGGGACTGCGCGACCAAGCGCAGCAGCAGCTCTTGCAACGGTTCGGCGACATGTCCCCCTGGCGTGTCCAGGTGATTCGGGGTGCCGACCTGCGAAGCACGATCCGGCAGCGCGACGACGCTGGCTGATGCTTCCGGTGGGCGATCACTCACCAGAAAATCTGCAGTGGTGACTCTAGACATTCTCTGTGTGGTTGTGTAATTTCACTGCCGTCGAAGGTGAGAGATCGAGTGACTGGGTAGGCGAACTGCCTGGTATGCGGTACCCCCGCCCCGCCGACGCAGGCGAGAATCCGGCTGGCCCTCTGGCTGCTGGACCGCCGCTGGCGGGGCGGGCACAGCAAGAAACGAAACCTCGCAGACAAGACGCGTACACATGGAGGTGGTGGCCACTGAATAGTCGAAATCGTGTTCCGCGACCCGAGCGCTCTCGGGTGCGGTGTATGCCATCGGCCTATGAGGGCCGGTGATCAGCTCTACCCCTTCGTATACGTATTTCCCAGGCCCCGGCGCCCAGTGCGCCGGGGCCTCCTATCGTTTGAAAATCATTGAGAGGTGCTGTGCAGCAACCGGATATGACTCCCACTCCGGATAAAAGCGGGGTGGACCGACTAGATGACGAGGATTTCCCCGCCTACAGCATGGGTCGCGCCGCCGAGCTCCTTGGTGTCACCCAGGCGTTTCTGCGCTCCCTTGATGGTGCGCGCCTGTTGACCCCGCAACGCTCGGAAGGGGGGCATCGTCGCTACTCGCGCTATCAGTTGCGGATCGCCGCGCGGGTGCGCGAGCTGATCGACGCAGGCAACTCCTTGGAGGGCGCGTGCCGGATCGTGATCCTGGAAGATCAGCTCGCGGAGGCCCAGGCGCTCAACGCCACTCTGCAGCACGCCCTCGACGCGCACGAAGTCCGCGACGTGGAGCATCCGCAGCCACCGCATGCAGGTCCAACGCAGTCAGCCCGCGGTCGGGTGACCAAATGAAAAGAGCTTCGCACCTAGGGGTGCGAAGCTCTTCACGAAAACCGTTCGCGCGGGATCAGATGGCGCGGACGTCCTGGGCTTGGGGACCCTTCTGGCCCTGCTCCACCGAGAACTCGACACGCTGACCCTCATCGAGGGATTTGTAACCCGTGCCGTTCACGGCCGAGTAATGCACGAAGACGTCCGGGCCGCCTCCGTCTCGAGCGATAAAGCCGACACGGTCACCAACTGCACGGCGAAACCCAGACGATTTGCTGTCGCGGCACAGGGCTGCGATCAGCTTGCGGTCCTAGTCGTCGAGACAACAACGCCCGCGATTCACCAAACAGGTCACACGGTCTCAATCCCTGGCCGGGCTCAGCGCCGGATCCCGGGCGATTGCGCCACTACTCCCGAGCAGGGACGCTGCCGGACGGCCAGTACGCCGCCCCTGGCCCGCGCACGCGGGAGCGAATGCCGAGGTACGCAGAACGCGCAGGCTGGAGGCGGCGGAGCTACGCCTGAAGCGAGCCCGACGCGAAGGGCGCCACGCCCGCCGCGAATTCCGCCAACCAGGAGGGGAATTCGGTGAGGTCGTGCAGTACGACGTCGGCCCCCGCGTCCACCAGCTCCGCGGCGTCGCAGGGACCGGTGGTGACGCCGACGGCGAACGCGTCGGCGGCCTTGGCGCCGCGCATGTCACCGGCGTGATCGCCGACGTAGATCGCCGCGCCTTGCGCGCGCAGGACCTCGGCCTTGCCGGTGGACCACAACCCACCGGCGAGGTAGTCGATTCGCCAGCCGAGCGCGTCGAGGTGGAGTTGTGCGAGCGGTTGGTGCTTGCCGGTCACGATCATCACACGCCCGTCGCGCGCGGTCACCGCGGCGAGGGCGGCCTCCGCGCCGGGCATGGCGGGGATGCGCGGCACCACGTCGGGGTACAGCTCGCGGTAGCGGGTGATCAGTGCGGGAATGAGCTCGTCGGGCGCGCCCGCCTCGGCGAGCAGTAGATTCAGCGGCGGCCCGAGCCGCTGCACGAAGTCGGCCCCGCGCAGCGGGAGCTGGAATTCCGCGGCGACGGTGTCGATGGCGTACGAGACTCCCGGTCGCGAGTCGATCAGGGTCATGTCGAGGTCGAAGCCGACGGTCCAGGTCACCGCTCGACTCTATCCGGCCGGTCAGTCCGTGCAGCGAGTCCCGTCCGGTGGGAGGGTTCCGTCGTAGAGGTAGGCCATGACGATGGCGTCCACGCAGGCCGAACCGTTGTCGAAGGCGATGTGGCCGTCGTGTTCGCTGACCACCAGCACGGCGTCGGCCAACGTGGCGGCCACGTTCTCGGCGTCCTCGATCGTGGTCGCCAGATCGCCGCTGTTGTTGAGCAGCAGGATGGGCGGTGCGCCCGCCGCGTCCACGCCCGCCGACTTCTGGGTCGGCCGGACCGGCCAGAACAGGCACAGCGGGGTGCTGAACACCCGGTTCGCGCCGAACAGCGGTGAGCGCACGGCCGCCCACTCGGCCTCCTGCGCCAGATCCCGGAGGATCACGTCTTCGGGCTTCGAGCGCCAAGCGGCCGGGTCGTCGTTCATGCACTCCACGGACCAGAACGCCGGATCGGAGGAGCTGTAGCGGCCCTCCTCGCGACCGACGTAGAAGTCGGCGAGTTCCGCGAACCCGGTGCCGTCACCGCGCAAGGCGTCGGCGAAGGCGCGCTCGAACCGCGGCCAGTAGCGCTCGTCGTAGGTCGCCATGAAGATGCCGAGCAGGGCCAGATTGGAACCGACGCGGCGGCCGTCCGAGGCGGGGATGGGGTCGGCGTCCACCCGGTCGATCAGGTCGATCAGTCGTCGCATGGCGGCGTCCGGATCGTTGCCGAGGGGGCAGTCCGCACGTCTCGCGCAGCCTTCGAGAATGCTGTGCACCAAGCGATCTCGCGCCGAGATCGCACCGGGCACGGGAGCGTCGGAAGCGTCGAGCGAATCCCAACGGTCCGGCGTCAGGCTCGGGTCGTCGACGGAATCCAGCACCATTCGCCCGACCCGATCCGGGAACTGCTCGGCATACAGCTGCCCGAGCCGGGTGCCGTAGGAGAAGCCGAAGAAGTTCAGCTTCGACTCGCCGAGCGCCGAGCGCATGATGTCCATATCGCGCACCACGAATTCGGTGCCGACGAAACCGAGCAGGTTGCCGGTGTTGCGCAGGCACGCGGTGGCGTAACGGCGGTGCGCCTCGGCGACCAAGCGGCGACCCTCGTCGTTCACCGGCGTGAAGTCGGTGGCCAAGTATTCGTCCATCGCGCGGTCGCCGAGACACCGCACGGGAGCGGTGCGGCCGACGCCGCGCGGGTCGAAGCCGACGAGGTCGTAGCGGATACGAAATTTGCGCAGTCCGGTGTCGTCCGGGTTCAGCGCGGAAAGCACGTCCTGGTAGCCGGATTCGCCAGGCCCGCCCGGGTTGGTGGTGAGCACCCCGATGCGCTGGGCGGGGTTGGTGGCGGGCAAACGCACCAGCGGCATGGTGAGGGCGGCGGCTTCCGGATGGGCGTAATCAACAGGCACACGGATCTCGCCGCACTCGGCCTCGCGTTGCTCGCCGCAGGGCGCCCACTCGACCCGCTGCGCCTCGTAATCCCGCAGCGTGGGCAGCGGGGCGGGGGAGGGACTCGCGGTGCCTTGCACGGTCGGCGTGATCGAGCAGCCGCTGGCTACCAGTGCCGCGGCCGCGATGACGCTCATCAGTACGCACCGACTCGACCGCACCGTCGTCCCCCGATCCTCCGCGACATTCCGCGGGAATATCGCGCCGCGCCCGTCGAACTTTCGCAACAGGTCTCTTCGAAGATAGCGAGAAAGTGGCGATCCGTGCGGATCGCCCCGCGCGGCACGGCCCGGCGGTACGTTGGACCCACGCAGGTTTCGCCTCGCGGAAGGGCTACCTCGGAGATGGATTCGGATCTGCAGCAGCGGCTCGTGGCGCTGTTCCAGCGAACGGCGGCGACCGTGCCCGCCTACCGCGCTTTCCTCGACAGCCACGGTGTCGACGCGGCCTCGGTCGTCGACGGCACGGGATTCGCGCGACTGCCGCTGGTCACGAAAGAGAACTATCACCAACGCTATTCGCTGCCACAGCGCTGCCGCGACGGCGATCTGGGGGCGTGCGACCTGATCGCGGTGTCGTCCGGTTCGACTGGCACGCCGACCTTCTGGCCTCGCTCCGCCGCCGACGAGGCGGCCGCGACCCGCCGCTTCGAACAGGTTCTCGTGCACGGCTTCGACGCCACCCACCGGCGGACCCTCGCCGTGGTGTGCTTCCCGCTCGGCACCTGGGTCGGCGGCCTCTACACGCTGTCCTGCCTGCGCGGGCTGGCCGCCGAACTGGCCATGACGATCGTGGCCCCCGGCAACAACAAGGCCGAGATCCTGCGCGTGGTACCGGAACTCGGCTCACACTTCGACCAGGTGGTGCTGTTCGGGTATCCGCCCTTCCTCAAGGACGTCATCGACACGGGGCTGCGCGAAAAGGTCGATTGGTCGCGCTACGCGGTGAAACTGGTGTGCGCGGGGGAGGTGTTCAGCGAGCAGTGGCGCGATCTCATGGGTAAGCGGGCGGGTCTCGATCCGGTGCGCGATGTCGCCGCGCTCTACGGCACGGCCGACGCCGGCGTGCTCGGCAACGAGACCCCGCTCAGCGTGCGGATCCGGCGGTTCCTCGCCGAACATCCCGCGGCGGCGCGCGAATTGTTCGGCGGTCAGCGCCTGCCGGCGCTGATGCAGTACAACCCGGCCGACCGCTTCTTCGAAACAGTCGACGGCACATTGGTGTTCACCGCCGACTCCGGTGTGCCGCTGATCCGGTATCACCTCGCCGACGACGGCGGTGTCATCCCGCACGAACGCATGGTGGAGTTCTGCCGGGCGCACGGGTTCGAACCGGACGAGGAGACCGGGCCGGACCTGCCCTTCGTGTTCGTGTTCGGCCGCTCCATCCACGCGGTTTCGGTGTTCGGGGCCAATGTCTATCCTGAAACGGTGTCGCTCGGGTTGGAGCGCCCGGAGATCAGCGACTGGGTCACCGGGAAGTTCGTGCTCGAGGCTTGGGAGGACGCCGATCGCAATCGGCTGCTGCGGATCACGGTCGAGCTCGGGCCGGACGAGGCGAACACCGTCGAACGGACCCGGCTCGTCGCCGACGCCGTTCGGGACGAGTTGCTGGCCCACAACAGCGAATACGCTAACTATGTGCCGGTCGAGCGACATGTGCCGCATGTGGAGCTGCGGCCGCTGGGGGATCCGGACTACTTCCCGGTGGGAGTCAAGCATCGGTACACGCGGTGAGGAGGGGCGTCCGAGCGGACCGTCGCGAATCCGGTTGGTAACCGCCCTGATTCACGTGGAACTCCGGCTGCACTCGATGCCGCGATCCGAAACCTCCCACCTGACAGCGCGATCTGCACCGAGTGCAGACCGGCATCACGTGTGGATCTGCGCGAATCGGCGACCGCTGGCACTGTGGACGGCATGCCCCTCGGTTCCGATACCAAGATCCTGTCCATCGGCCTGCATCCGAGCCAGCTCGACTACAGCAAACACGCCGGTCTCGACGAGGCCGAGCTGACCGCGCGGGTCGAGGCCGGGACGGCGATGCTGCGAGATTCGGGCTTCGACGTCGTGTCGTGCTCTGTTCCGGCCGACCCCGACGCGGCCGAGGAGATGGTCAAGGACAGGCTGGCGGAGGCCGACTACGGATTGGCGATGATCGGCGGCGGGGTGCGGATGCTGCCCGAGCAGACGCTGCTGTTCGAGCGCATCGTGAACGTTCTGACCGAGTCGGCGCCCGGCATCCGGCTGTGTTTCAACACCTCGCCGGAAACGACGGTGGACGCATTGCTGCGCTGGGTGCAGCCCGGCGGGCGGGGCTAGCTTCTCGGCGCGACGGGGACGCGGCTCGCGGCGAGGGCCGAGTGCTTGCGTCCGTAGCCGAGGTAGACCGCGACACCGATAGCGACCCAGACCGCGAAACGCACCCAGGTCAGCTCGTCCAGGGTGAACGCCATCAGCGCGCAGCCCATCAGCGCGAGGATCGGAACCAGCGGCACGAGCGGGGTGCGGAACGGACGCTCGCGGTTCGGCTCCAGCTTGCGCAGCACCAGCACTCCGACGCACACCACGGCGAAGGCCGACAGCGCGCCGATGTTCACCAATTCGACCACGATGTCGATGGGCAGCAGGCCCGCGATGGCGGCGCAGCCCGCACCGAGCACCAGCGTCAGCCGCACCGGCGTCGAACGCGTGCCGGTGGCGGCGAGGCCGCGGGGGAGCAGGCCGTCGCGGCACATCGCGAAACTCAACCGCACCTGCGCGTAGACGATGAGCAGCAGGCCTTTGGTGAGCGCGATGATCGACGCGACGATGATGACGTTGCCGATCCAGCCGATGTTCAGCGCGCCGAAGGCGGTGGCGATCGGGGCGCCGTTGTTCAGGGTCGGGAACGGGGCGACGCCGGTGAGCACGGCGCTGACGAGCGCGTAGAGCAACGTCGCGATGAGCACGGTGCCGATGATGGCGAAGGGCACGTCGCGCTTCGGGTTGCGCGCCTCCTCGGCGGAGGCCGCGACCACGTCGAAACCGAGGAAGGCGAAGAACGCGATCGCCGCGCCGCCGATGATGCCGCTCCAGCCGAACGGCGCGAACGGCGCCCAGTTGCCCGGGTCGACGTGCGGGGCGCCGATGGCGATCACCAGCACCAGCACGCCGATGGTCACTGCGACGAGCGCCTTGGTGATGCGCGCGGTGAGTGAGACCTCGCCGACCAGGACGGCCACGATCGCAGCGATGATCAGCACCGCGGGCAGGTTCACCACACCGCCCTCGCCGGGCCCGGCGGTGATGGCGTGCGGGAGCGTGATGCCGAACATCGAATCCAGTGCCGACACCGTGGTGCCGGACCAACCGATCGCCACGGCCGCGCCCGCGATGACGAATTCCAGCAGCAGGTTCCAGCCGACCAGGAACGCCGGTCCTTCGCCGAGCGTGGCGTAGGTGTAGGTGTAGGCGCTGCCCGAGACCGGGACCATCGCGGCGAGTTCGCTGTAGCAGAGTGCGACGAGCACGCAGACCAGACCGGCCAGTCCGAACGACAGCACGATCGACGGCCCGGCCTTCTCCGCGGCCGCCACGCCGGTGATGACGAAGATGCCCGCGCCGACGATGGTGCCCACGCCCATGGCGGTCAGGTCGAGCCGCCCGAGGCTGCGTTTCAGCGACGAGTCGGCGCCGGGCAGGCTCGCGTCGTCGGGCGTGCGGCGGCGCCACCGTTGTTCTGCGCTGGTCATCGGCTTCCTCTCGGGACGCGGTTCACCCGTCCCCATACGAGATGTGGATCCTCGGCTCGGCCTTCGTGGGCCGAGACCGAGGATCCATTCTCGTGGGTGCCGTAGCGGGGTCGATAACCGGGGGTTTGCAGACAGCGCCGATCGGCAGCGGCCGCACGCCCGTCAGCTGGAAAACGACGCCGCGCCCGGCGTCCCGACGCGCACCAGTCCGACACCGGCCACGGATTCGGCGCGATCTCCAGCCGGTCGGCGCTGCTGCCGTGCAACCGCACCATCCGAGCGCTGGGCATGGGGGCACGGTTTGCGACCACCGTGGTTTTATCGCCGATCAGGGGGATTGGCGCTCTAGACGTTACTTCGAATAACATGTACTCTCGATTACCACGCTCGGACGACGGCGCCCGGGTGCGCGACCAGAACGAAACGAGTACCTCAATGACGCGGCATGTCGACGTACTGATCATCGGCGCTGGCCTGTCCGGAATCGGCGTGGCCTGCCACCTCACCCGCGAGCGGACCGGACGCAGCTACGCGATCCTTGAACGGCGCAGCGCCATCGGCGGGACCTGGGACCTGTTCAAGTACCCCGGCATTCGCTCCGACTCGGATATGTACACCTTCGGCTACGGCTTCCGTCCCTGGCACGGCACCAAGGTGCTCGCCGACGGCCCGCACATCCGCCAGTACGTCGAGGACACCGCCGCCGAGTACGGAGTCACCGAGCACATCCGGTTCGGCAGGAAGGTGACCACCGCGCGCTGGTCCAGCGAGACCGAGCTGTGGACGGTGACCGCGCTCGACGAACAGACCGGCGCCACCGAGGAGTGGACCAGCAACTTCCTGGTCGGCTGCACCGGTTACTACGACTACGACAAGGGCTACCGCCCCGAGTTCCCCGGCGAGGAGAACTTCGGCGGGCAGATCGTGCACCCGCAGCACTGGCCCGAAAACCTGGACTACCGCGGCAAGCGCGTGGTCGTCATCGGCAGCGGCGCCACCGCCATCACGCTCATCCCCGCCATGGCCGACGACGCCGCGCACGTGACCATGCTGCAGCGCTCGCCCACTTACATCACCGCACTGCCCGCCGACGACCCGGTCGCCGTCGGCATGAAGGCGGCCAAGGTGCCCGCCAAGCTCGCCTACCGGATCGGCCGGGCGCGCAATATCGCCTTGCAGCGCGCCAGTTTCCAGCTGTCCCGCACCAACCCGGCGGCGGCCAAGAAGCTGCTGCTCGCCGCGGTCCGGTTGCAGGTCGGCGCGGATCTGGACATGCGCCATTTCACGCCGTCCTACAACCCCTGGGACCAGCGCCTGTGTGTGGTGCCCAACGGCGACCTGTTCAAGGTGCTGCGCAGCGGCAAGGCCTCGATCGCCACCGACCGCATCGACACGTTCACCGAGACCGGCATCCGGCTGGCCTCCGGCGAGGAACTCGAGGCCGACATCGTGATCAGCGCGACGGGCCTCACCGTGCAGATGCTCGGCGGCGCGTCGCTCGAGATCGACGGTGAGCCGGTGGTGACCCGCGACCGCGTCGTCTACAAGGGCGCGCTGCTCGACGGCGTGCCCAACGCGATGATGGTGCTCGGCTACACCAACGCCTCGTGGACGCTCAAGGCCGATCTGGCCGCCGAGTACTTCTGCCGCTTGCTCAACCACCTGAAGTCCAACGGTCTGACCAAGTTCGTCGCGGTGGCCAAGGACGGCGACCGCGGCGCCGACTCGGTCATGGGCGGCGCGCTGACCTCCGGCTACATCAAGCGCGGCGACGCGGTGATGCCGCGCCAGGGCACCAACGGGCCGTGGCAGGTCGTCAACAACTACTTCCGGGACCGCGCGCTGCTGCGCAAGGCGCCGCTCGAGGACGGCGTGCTGACCTTCAGCGCCGCCGCCGAACGGCCCGACGCGCTGCTCGAGAGCCGCAGCGCCTGACCTCCGCGACACAGTCGATCTTCAGCCCGCCGATACGTCGGCGGGCTGAAGTCGTTCGAGGGCACGATGTGCGGCTCGCCAGCGGTTGTGCGGGTTCGTTATGGCGTGGGAGGGGTGATGCCGAGGTCTGCCAGAAGGGCATTGCCGACCTCGACGGAGTCGCCCCCGAGGAGCGTCAGAGTTCGGGCCTGTTGGTAGGGGCAGCGGGCTGCTTCGAAGGCTGCCGCGGTGGCGAGTAGGCCGTCGGGTTCGTTGTCGAGCAGGGCCGCGGCCCGATCGAGGATCGCGTCGGCGATCGGGTTGCCCGCCACGACGGTTCGCGCCGCGGCGAGGTAGTCGCGGGCGTTCGGATGACCGGCGAGCACCGCGGCCTCGGCGCGCAGTGCCAGATACCAATGGCGCCATACCCAGACGACTCGCTCGTCCATCTCGTCCGGCTCCGCCGCCAGCCCTGCCAGCGCCCGGTCGGCTTGTCCACGGTGCAGCAGGACGATCGCGTCGAACACGGCGCTGTAGGCGGTCTTCTGCTCGCGCGTCACGCCGAGCGCGTCGACGGTGGCCAACCACTCGGCGCGCGCCGCGTCGTCACCACGCAAACCGTGGACCAGCGCCACCGCGGCCGCCGCCGTGCCGAGGTGAGGTGCGGGCAGGCGTCCGGAAAGTTCCCATCCGTCGAGGAACCGCCCGCTGCCCGCCAGCACGTCGGAGACATTGCCCGCCAACGCATTCGCCACCAGCAGCCGGGACGTGGCGAAGTCGCCCCGCTCGGCTAGCAGCGGCAGGTCGCGAAGCTGCTCACCCCAGCGCAGGGCGTTCGCCAAATCGCCCACCCCGACGCAGGTTTCGGCCGCCTCCGCGAGCGCGTTGACCCGCTCGACCGCGCCCGCAGGCGTCACCGGCACGAACCCGAGGAGCTCGACTCGCCGAAGCGCCGTCGCCGCGGTGGCGAAGGTGTCGCCCGCCCAGCACTGGGCCGCGGCGAGTGCGTCGAGCGCCGCGCTCTGCGCCAGCGGATCGCCGGTCCGATACGCCAGATCGACAGCTCGTTCGGCGAGCGCGATCGCCTCGGGCGCGCCGAGCCCACCCTGATCCGGATCGATGGCGTCGGCGAGCACCCCGCACTCGGCCAGCGCTATCGCGGCCTGCGCGGCTGGATCCGCACCCGCGAGCTCGCGTGCCTCGGACAACAGCATCGCGGCGACGCCCGAGGGCGGCAGCTGGCTGAACGTGTCGGTCATCCGATAGACCGTGATCGCGGCCGTGGCCAGATCGCGTGCGGCCGCGGCGGGGTCGTGGGCGCCGGTCTCGGCGGCGGCGCGGTAGAGGCGGTACATGTCCTCGCCGCGCATGCGACAACCGGCCACCGCCGCGGCGGACCGAAGCGCCGACGCCGCGGCCGCCGGATCGTCGGTGAGCGAGGCCGCCTGTTCGTAGCGCTGCTGGGACTCACCGACCAGATTCCGGGCGAAAGTCAGCTGGGCCAGGAGCACGGCGAGCTCGTGCGCCTCGGCGCGATGACCGGGCTGTTCCGCCGCCCAGGCCAGCGCCGCCCGGATGTCGTCGACCGCCGCGTCGAACCTGGTGCGCCACCCGCCGCTCGTCGCGGGCAATTCCACGGCCAGTTCGGCGGCGGTCTTCGCGCACCAGCGCACGTGACGGGCGAGAACTTCGGCGAGTTCGCCGGTCGCGCCGAGTTGCTCGGTCTCGTACTGGCGAATCGCCTCCAACGCCCGATAGCGGGTACCGGCCGAGGACGCGACGGTGGTCAGCAGGCTCTGCTCGGCGAGCCGAGCCAGCCCGTCCGCGACGGCGTCCGGCGCCAGCGGCGGATAACCGGCCACCACCGCGGCGTCGGCGGCGGTGAACGGCGCGACGAGGACCGCGACGCGGCGCAGCAGGCACCGGTCCGGGTCGGTGAGCAGCGCCTGGCTCCAGTCGAGCATGGCCCGCACGGACCGGTGCCGGTCGTCGGCGCGACGTCCGCCGACGAGCAGCCGCAGCGGGTCGGCCAGGCTCGCGGTAAGACCGTCGAGCCCGAGCGTGGGCAGCCGGGCGGCCGCGAGTTCGATCGCCAGAGCCAGCCCGTCGAGCCGCTCGCAGATCTCGGTGACTCGGTCGTATTGCTCCGGATCCACGGCCCAGCCCAAAGCGGAGGCGCGTTCCAGGAACAGTGCGATGGCGTCGTTGTCGCGGTCGAGGGACAGCGGGGGCACCACGTAGACGTGCTCGAAGGGCACCATGAGCCGAGCCCGGCTGGTGGCCAGGACGGTCACGCGGGGGCAGCGCGCGAGCAGGCGCTCGATGAACGGCACGGCGGCGTCGAGAAGGTGCTCGCAGTTGTCGAGCACGAGCAGAGTGTGGCGATCGGCCAGCGCGGACCGCACCGAGTCGTCGAGGCCGCGACCCGGGTTCTCGCCGAGGCCGAGGGCGCTGGCCACGGCGGAGCCGATCATCGCGGGATCCGTGACCGGCACGAGGTCGACGAACCAGACGCCGTCCGCGAAGTCACCGGCCAGATCCGCGGCGGCGGCCAACGCCAGCCGGGTCTTGCCGATCCCGCCGGGACCGAGGGCGGTCACGTGGCGGTGCGCCCGGACGGCTTCGCGCAGCGCGTCGCGTTCCCGAGCTCGGCCGACGAACGACGTCAGGGGCGAGGGGAGGGCGACGATCGTCTCGCTCATCCGCTCCGCCCGCGCGAATTCGGCCGAGCGGGCGGCGAGCGCCCGCCGGTCGGGGACACCGACCTTGCGCAGCAGCGAGGACACGTGGGTCTCCACGGTGCGCACCGAGATGAACAACTGCGCGGCGATCTCCGCATTGCTGCGATGTTGCCCAACGAGATTCAGGACTTCGGCCTCCCGGTCGGAGATCCCTACGGCGACCTTCTGCTTCGACACGTCGCCCATCTTCCCGTACGGGTCTTGTCCCCGGGGTCGCACGGGCAAGCTACGCGCACGTTCAGTGGAGCGTTCCGTGGTCGGCACGGATGTCGGTGCCCCGCGCCGTGCCTACCGTAATTGCCATGGACATCGGAGGAACGGCCGAAACGGTGCGAGTGCCCTCCGGTTCCGCACCCAAGACGATCTCGACCACATCAGGAGTGAGAATGACCGCGGGAATCAAGACCGTCCTGCATCCGGTTTCCGACCTGGCGGCGGCCAAGAAGATGTACGCCGCGCTGCTCGGCGTCGAGCCGCAGACCGACGGAACCTACTACGTCGGCTTCGAAGTCGAGGGCCAGCACATCGGGCTGGTGCCCGGCGGTGGACCGCAGAACATGACCGCCCCGGTGGCGTACTGGCACGTGCCCGACATCGAGGCGAAACTCGCCGAAGTCACCGCCGCGGGCGCCGCGGTCAAGGAGCCCGTGCGCGACGTCGGTGCCGGTCGCCTCGTGGCCACCGTCACCGACCCCGACGGCAATGTCCTCGGGTTGCTTCAGGACAGCTGAGCGCCGCCCGACCCCATCAACCCCCCGAACGAAGGAACCGACGATGACCACCCAGAAGACCACCGCCCGCACCGCCGCCAAGAGCAAGAGCGCTGTCGCCTTCACCGACGAAGAACTTGCCGCGATGAAAGAGCACGCCCAGGAGCTGAAGACGGCCGCGCGCCGCGGCTCGCGCGCCACCAAGGCCGACGGTGAGCAGGACGTGCTCGCCAAGATCGCCGACATGGCCGACGCCGATCGCGTTCTGGCCGAACGGATCCACGCCATCGTCAAGGCCAGCGCGCCGCAGCTCGCGCCGAAACTCTGGTACGGCATGCCCGCGTACGCCAAGGATGGCAAGGTCGTGTGCTTCTTCCAGAGCGCGGAGAAGTTCAAGGCGCGGTACGCGACGCTCGGCTTCAACGACTCGGCGAACCTCGACGACGGCACCCTGTGGCCGACGGCTTTCGCGCTGACGAAGCTGACCGCCGACGACGAGAAGAGGATCGGCGAGCTCGTGCGGCGGGCGGTGGGCTGAGGCGCCCAATTATCGGGGCGCGGAGCGGACCGTACCCGCACCCCGGTGGCAGGGGACCGCGAGTTCAGGATGCGGGAGCCGCTGCGGAGCTCATGCCGAGCAGCGTCTCCGCCACCGTCCGCATGCTGCGCAGATACTCCTCCCACGCCGCCGAATCCGCGGCCCGGCGCTGTAGCGCGCCGCTGGCCAGCGCATAGCCGATCGTCTCCGCGACCACGCGCGGCTCGGCGACCGGCGCGACCGTCGCGGCCCGCCGCTGGCGCTCGATCCATCGGGCGAAGCGACGGATCGGACGTTCGGCGATCTCGGTCGCGAGACCCGCTAGTGCCGGTTCGATGGCACCGCGTTCCTCGATCATCCGCAGCAGCGGACCGGCGTCGCGGGCCGCGGCGGCGAAGGCGTCGATGGTGGCGTGCAACGTCTTTCGCGGATCGTCGCCGATGAGCCCGGGTTCCTGCGCGGCGAGGAAATCGTCGCGCACCCTGGCGGCCAGCGCGTGGAAGATCTCCTCTTTCGACGCGAAGTACACGTACAGCGTGGCGCGCGCGACACCGGCCTCTGCGGTGATGGCCGCGACGGTGGTCTCGGCGTAGCCGCGCGCGGCGAAGACCCTGGCGGCGGCGTCGAGCAGGTCGCGGTGGCGGTCGGTGTGCGAGCGTTCGCGCGCGGCGCGCACCGACCAGGCGGAAGAGGTCACGACACCCATGCTCATTGACGTTGACGTCAATGTCAACGACACTGGGCGGCATGCGCGTCGTCGTGGCCAACAGAGGAGAAATCGCGGTTCGAGTCCTGCGGACCGCACGTGAGCACGGATACTCCACGCTCGCGGTGTACACCGAGGACGAACGCGAGGCCATGCACGTGCGCCTGGCCGATGACGCGGTGGCGTTGTCCGGACACGGCGCGTCCGCCTACCTCGACGTGCCGAGCATCGTCGCCGCGGCGCGGAAGGCGGGGGCCGGAGCGCTGGTCCACCCAGGATATGGATTCCTCAGTGAGAGCGCGGATCTGGCGGCCGCTTGCGCCGCGGCCGAGCTGGTTTTCGTCGGTCCCACGCCGGAAGTACTGCGGATCTTCGGCGACAAGACCGCGGCGCGTGCGGCGGCCGAACGCGCGGGCGTGCGCGTGCTGCCCGCGACACCCGCGGGGTCCGGTGTGGACGAGATCGCCGAGCTGCTTGCCCGCTATCCGGAGGGCGTCATGGTCAAGGCGGCGGCGGGCGGCGGTGGACGCGGCATGCGAGTGGTGCGCGACCCGGACGAACTGGCCACCGCCTACGAGCACTGCCGGGCCGAGGCGCGGGCCGGGTTCGGCGACGACACGGTGTACGCCGAGGCGCTGGTTCCGGAGGCCAGGCACATCGAGGTGCAGGTCGTCGCGGACGGCGCCGCGGCGGTGGCGGTCGGTGACCGGGATTGCAGCGTGCAGCGCCGCCACCAGAAGCTGATCGAGATCGCGCCCGCGCCCGGACTCGATACCGCGCTGCGCGAGCGGCTGCACGCGGACGCCGTCGCGCTCGCCGAATCGGTGCGCTGTCGCGGCGTGATCACCGTCGAATTCCTGGTCAGCGGAGCGCACTACTGGTTCCTGGAGGTGAATCCGCGACTCCAGGTGGAGCACACCGTCACCGAGGAGGTCACGGGCATCGACCTGGTCGCGATCCAGTTCGAGCTGGCGCGCGGCGCCTCGCTCACCGAGCTCGCGCTGCCCGATCTCGCGCCGCGCGGCTACGCGGTCCAGGCTCGGGTGAACGCCGAAATCGTCACGGCCGGTGGGGAAGTGCTGCCCGCCTCCGGCACCGTCGCGCGGTTCGCCGCGCCGACCGGCGTCGGCGTGCGGGTCGACACCGGGCTGTACGCGGGTATGCGGCACGGTGTGCACTTCGATTCGCTGCTGGCCAAGGTGATCGCGCGCGCCGGGACGTATCCGGCGGCGCTGCGTCGGTGCGCCGACGCGCTGGCCGAGACCGTGGTCGCCGGTGTGGACACCAACGCGACGGTGCTGCGCGTCGTGCTCGACGAACTCGCCGACGGACGCACGGTGAGCACCTCCTGGTTCGAGCAGCGCGTCGCCGAATTCGTCGCTCGCGCAGGGGATCTCGCCACCGCCCTCCCGATGGCCGACACGACGTCCGACAACGCCGTCGCCCGCGTTTCCGACCCGCTCCTCGACGGGGAGACCGCGCTGCTGGCGCCGATGGGCGGCACGGTCGTGAGCGTGGTCGAGCCGGGCGTCGTCGTCGCGCCGGGCGACGAGGTGGCCGTCTTGGAGGCCATGAAGATGCAGCACGTGCTGCGCGCGGAGCAGCCGCTGCGTGTACTGCGACACCTGGTCGCCCCCGGCGACACGGTCGATCCGCACACCGCGCTGCTGGTCTGGGCGGCCGCCGAGCACGACGGCGAGACCGCGGACGTCACTACCGTGGACCTGGACGCGATCCGCGCCGACCTCGCCGAGGTGCAGGAGCGCCACCGCGTCGGCTTGGACGCCGCCCGGCCCGAGGCCGTCGCCAAACGCCACCGCCTCGGCAGGCGCACCGCTCGCGAGAACATCGCCGATCTGGTCGACGCCGACAGCTTCGTCGAGTACGGAGCCCTCGCGGTCGCCGCCCAGCGGCTGCGCCGCAGTCCCGAGGACCTCATCGCCAACACCCCCGCCGACGGCCTGATCACCGGCGTGGCCACGATCAACGCCGACCGCTTCGGCGCGGACGCGAGCCGCGCGGTTGTCCTCTCCTACGACTACACGGTGCTCGCGGGCACCCAGGGCATGCGCAACCACGCGAAGACCGACCGAATGCTGGAACTGGCTCGCGAGCAACGACTTCCGGTCGTCTTCTTCACCGAGGGCGGCGGCGGACGGCCGGGCGACACCGACTACCCGGGCATCTCGGGCCTGGACGTCACCACTTTCCGTGCGATGGGCGCGCTGTCCGGGCGCGTGCCACTGATCGGCATCGTCTCCGGCCGTTGCTTCGCGGGCAACGCCGCGCTGCTCGGCATGTGCGACGTCGTGATCGCCACCCCCGACGCGAACATCGGCATGGGCGGGCCCGCCATGATCGAAGGCGGCGGTCTCGGTGTCTACGCGCCGGAGGACATCGGGCCGATCGATGTCCAGCGCCGCAACGGCGTAGTGCACCTGGTCGCGGCCGACGAAGCGGAAGCCGTCGCCCTCGCTCGCCGCTATCTCGGCTACTTCCAAGGCGGCACCGCCGAATGGACGGCGCCCGATCCGCGTCTAGCGCGTCACGTGGTGCCCGAGAATCGTCTGCGCGCCTTCGATATTCGTGCCGCCATCGCGGCGGTCGCGGATGTCGGCTCTGTGCTGGAGCTGCGCGCGGACTGGGGCGTCGGCGTCGTGACCGCCCTGGTGCGGGTCGAGGGCAGGCCCTTCGGCCTGATCGCCAACGACTGCCACCACCTCGGTGGCGCCATCGACGCGCCCGCCGCCGACAAGCTCGCCATGTTCCTCCGGCTCTGCGACGCGCACGGACTGCCGATCGTATCCCTTTGCGACACACCGGGTTTCATGGTCGGTCCGGAAGCCGAGACGCACGCGACAGTGACCAAGTTCAGCCGCTTGTTCATCGAGGCCGCCGGGCTGTCGGTGCCGTGGGGCACGGTGATCCTGCGCAAGGGATACGGCCTCGGCGCGCAGGCCATGGCCGCGGGCTCGTTCCGCGCGCCGCGCTTCGTGATCGCCTGGCCGACCGGCGAGATCGGCGGCATGGGCCTGGAGGGCGCGGTGCGGCTCGGCTTCGCCAAGGAACTGGCCGCCATCGACGACCCCGCCGAACGACAAACCGCCTTCGACAACCTGGTGCGACTCGCCTACGCCAACGGCAAAGCGCTCACCGCGGCGACCGTGCTGGAGCTGGACGACGTCATCGATCCCGCCGACACCCGCCGCTGGTTGCGCACGCTGCGGTGACGACGTCTGTTGTCGGTGGGTGCTGATAGACAGGACCGACCGTTGTCGACCGAGGTAGGGAGGTGGGGCGTGGCACGTGAGCTGGCGGATCTGCCGTTCGCGCGATACCTGACGCCGTTCGAGGAGGAACCGGCGCGCGAGGGCGATTACGACTGCGTGCACGTCGAGGACCGGCAGCTCGAACACCCCGCCGCCGAGCACGTGCGCTTCGCGCAGTCCGCGTTCAGCTCGCTGACGGTCACCCGGGGAAGCTTCCGGTACGGCCGGTTCGACGACGTCTGGTTGCGTGCCGTCGCCTTCGTCGGCACCGAGCTCGCCGATACCTCTTGGCACGACGCCGAATTCGTCGAAGGCGCGCTGTCCGGCGTGGACGCGGGCGGCGCGGTGCTGCGCCGCGTCCGATTCGAGGGCTGCAAATTCGACTCGGTCAACTTCCGCGGCGCGAAGCTGCGCGAGGTCGCCTTCGTCGACTGCGTCCTGCGCCACCCCGATTTCGGCGACGCCGAGCTGAACACGGTGAGCTTCCCCGGATCCACCCTCACCGACCTCGCACTGAACAAAACCCGGATGCGCAAGGTCGACCTACGCGGCGCCACCCGAATCGGCGTCGCCGAAGGACTCGACGGCCTCCGCGGCGCGACGATCACCCCATTACAGCTGATGGACCTCGCACCGAGTTTCGCAAGCGCCCTCGGCATCACCGTCGCCGACGAGCCGTAACGGAGAACCACCGACTTCGAGGCCACGGCCCTTGGCGGCACTGTACGGTTCGAATGACCGCGGCTATGCGTATACGTATACTTCGGGCATGGATCCCCTGAGCCTTGCGGTTGGTGCCGCGCTGGTCGGTGTCGGCTTCGTGTGCGGCAGGTTCGGGCGGCGGCGAGCTCGGTCGGGGGCGAAGGCGCTCACCGCGCGCTGCGGTTGCGGGCACGACCTGGCGCTGCACGACCGGGAGACGGGTAAGTGTCATGCCGAGATCTCGCGGAGAGGTATGCACGGCATGCGGGAGTGGGTCGGCTGTCAGTGCCGCCGGTACAACGGACCGACTCCGTTGGAGGATGTGTTCGCGCCGCCGATTCTTCCGCCGAACCCCTGAGCGGACTACGGCCACCAGATCGCCGGTAAGCCAGCAGGTTTCCGCACCGGCTCTTCGTGAACAGCCGCTCCATGGAAACGGGAGGTACTCGGTGCTTTCCCTTTTCAAGGTATAGCCGACCGGGGGCCTTGCGGCAAGACCCCGGGTGTGCCGCAGAATTGCCGACCTGAGCCAGAATCTGCGGACATTGGGAGTAACGCGTGACCGACATCGACGTGATCATCGTGGGCGCCGGACCGGCCGGACTGACGCTGGCCGCCGAATTGAGCCTGGCCGGTGTGCGGCCGCTGGTGCTGGAGAAGCATCTGGAGCCCCGAGACGTCCCGAAGGCCAGCGGTATCGCCGGTCGGATCCTGGACGTGCTGCGCTACCGCGGCATCCTGGATCGCTTCGAAGCGGCCAGCAGCGACCCACACGTGGCCGCCCGATTCCCTTTCGGCGGAACGCATCTCGACTTCACACAGATGGCGGATCCGCCGATGCGGGCGGTGCCGCTTCCGCAGATGGAGATCGAACGACTACTCGGTGAACGCGCCCGCGAACTCGGCGCCGAGATCCGCCGCGGTCACGAGGTGGTCGGAGTGAGCCAGGACGAGGACTCGGCGACCGCGGACGTGCGCGGGCCGGACGGGCCGTACCGGCTGACCGCCCGCTACCTGGTCGGCTGCGACGGCGGCCGCAGCCGGATCCGCGACATGGCGGGTATCGGGTTCCCCGGCACCACCTATCCGGAGGTCAACCGGGTCGCTCAGGTCTCGGTGGGCGATGCGGTCACCGTGCACGACAACGGCGACATCGATGTCCCCGGTTTGGGGCGGCTTCCCTTCGGGTTCAACCGAACCGACCGCGGTATGTTCGCGTTCGCGCCCAACCCCGGGGGTCTGTTTCTGCAGACCGTCGAGGACGAGACCGCGGACTACGACGATGACGAGCCGCTGACCCTGACCGAACTCGCGGACAGCGTGCGCCGGGTGCTGGGCGTTGATCTTCCCATATCGGATCCGAAGCGACTGTCTCGCTTCACCTTCAAGGATCGGCAAGCCGAACGGTACCGGGCCGGGCGGATCCTGCTGGCCGGCGATGCGGCCCACCTGCTGCCGGCCACCGGCACCGCGCTCAATGTCGGCATGCTCGATTCGGTCAACCTCGCGTGGAAGCTGGCCGCCGACGTCCAGGGCTGGGCTCCGGCCGGACTGCTGGACACCTATCACGACGAACGCCACTTCGCCGGGGCGCGGGCGCGGTTGCAGACCCGGGCGCAGGTGGCGTTGCGGCGCGGACACGACGAGGCCGCCGACTCGCTGCGCGAGGTCTTCCAGGAATTGCTCCGGGACGAATCGGCTCTGCGCCGCATCGGAGCGCTGGTCGGCGGCACCGACATCCGCTACCCGATGCCCGGCGAGCATGCCCTGACCGGCGTCTTCGCGACCGATCTCGCCCTGCGCACCGACCAGGGCACGACAAGTGTCGCGGAACTCATGCGCGCCGGGCGGCCTGTTTTCCTCGACCTGGCCGAACGCTCGCAGCTCCGCGAGATCGCCGGGGAATGGGCGCACCGCATCGACATTCGCACGGCCAAGGCCGACGATCAATCAGCGGACGCCCTGCTCATCCGCCCGGACGGCCACATCGCCTGGGCCGCCACGATCGGCGAACCGGCCGAGACCGCCGCACCGACTCTGCGCGAAGCGCTGTCGCACTGGTTCGGCTCGGCGGCCGCTGCGTAAGCGCCATGCCCACTTCAGATGTGCATGTCGTCTTGCCCGCCAGCTTGACCTTGTCACAGTGCGAAGGTCTTCACTGGCGGTCGGAGGTGGTCCCCATCAACTCGAGACACTGGAATTCACCGGACACGCGGCTGCGCGACGCATTGGCCGCTGGGAACTCGTCGACGCGGCTGAAGGCGGCGCTGGCGATCGGTACGCGACCCGCACCCGATTTCATCGATGCGCTCGTAGCACGGTGCGCGATCGAGCCGGACTTCTTCGTGCGCGACATGCTCACCTGGGCGCTGACCCGCCACCCGTCGGAGATCACGGTTCCGAAACTGTGCGCGGAACTGTCTTCCGAACGCGCACAAGCCCGGAGCCAGGCCCTGCACACACTGTCGAAGATCGGGGACAAGGACGCGTGGCCCGCGCTCACGCGGTCGTTGCTGCACGATTCCGACGACGACGTCGCGCGGAGTGCATGGCGCGCCGCCGTCGTTCTCGTGCCCGATGGTGAGAAGGCGGTGCTGGCCGCGGAACTGGCCAGTCAATTGGGCCGCGGTGACCGGGACGTACGGCTGAGTCTGAGCCGCGCCCTCCTCGCGCTCGGCGACGTGATCGAGCCGATCCTGGAGGCGGCGACGGCAAGTCACGACCCGACGGTGCGTGCCCATGCGAGCGCCACGCGGCGGCTGCTGCACGACCCGGACGCCGGATTCGACCTCGCCGTCGACGAGGCACGGCGGGTCGTCGCGCTCGGTCCGGACCGGAAGGAGGAAACGCGTGCTGATCGGTGAAGTGGCGCGCTACTCGGGTGTAAGCGCCCGAATGCTCAGGCACTACGACTCGCTCGGGCTGGTACGACCCACCGGCCGCACCGTGGGCGGCTACCGGGAATACTCTGACGACGACATCCGGCGGATCTTCCACGTCGAGGGTCTGCGATCCCTGGGACTGTCACTGCGCCAGATCGGATCCGCTCTCGACGATCCAGGATTCACTCCATCCGCACTGGTCGGCGACCTCATCCGAAAAGCCGAGGAACGACTGAACCGGGAGCGGGAGCTACTCGAGCGGCTCCGCATGGTCGATACGGCCGAGCCCTCGAGCTGGCGGGACGTCGCGCGCATCGTCGAGCTTTTGCACGGACTCGAATCGCCGAGTGCCGCGCGACGGCAGCAAGCCGTTCTAGCCTCGGCCGAGGTCCCGGCGATGCCCGCCGAGTTGCTGGCCGAGGCGGTCCTCACCGAATCGGATCCGAACGTCGCCGGGGCCCTTCGGTGGGCCCTCACGAGGGCGGGCGGTGACGGTGTGGCAAGTCTGATACCCGCCATGAGCTCGGACGACGTCGACATCCGGCGGCGCGCGGTCATGGCGCTCGCCGAACTACCCGGCGACGTAGCGATCGCGGCGCTCACGGACGCGCTCGGCGATACGGACACGACGATCCGCAGACATGCCGCTCTGGCCCTCGGTGCGCGCGGCGTCACCCGAGCTGTGCCGACGCTCGTCGGCACAGTGGTCGAAGGCCCGAACGATGTGGAGGCAGCCGAGATACTGGGCACCTTGGCAGGCGACCCCGAGTGGGCGGCCCGGATCATGAGCGCGATAGCCGATGAACTCGCGACCCCCACAGCGGATTCGGCGGTGCGGATGCGACTGACACAGGCACTCGCCGAAATGCCGGGGACCATCGCGCTCGATATCCTGCGGCAGCTGGCCGATGACGATGATCGGGCCGTGGCCCTCCTCGCCTCGTCCCTCGTGAAAGTGCTCGAAGCGCCGACGCGGCCCTGAAAGTACTTGTGCGCGAGCCATCCTCGACGTAGGCCTAGCCGCATGACGGACCCAGGATTGCAGGGTGGGCCCTCGTTGTTCTGCACAGTATGGTTCGTCCGTACCAATGAGGGGAAGATCCCATGACTTACCTCGACGGACGTTCACCGCTGGGCTTTTCGCGATCGGTGGCTGGCAACGGCGCTGGATCGCCGACGACGGCTTGACCGTCCTGCGTGCGGCCGAAACCAGCATGAAAGTCATGCTGGCCAGTCATCGGCTCGGTAGGCCTGCATGTCCCACTCGAGGTGGGAGATTCGTCTATTACGGCCGTCATAGCCATCCTGCCGAGACAACGCCGCGGCAGCTCAACGACCGCCACATGCAAGCGCTTGCTGACTGGGCGGTGACTCTGCTTGGATCGCCGTGATCCGCGGATTTCCACTGTGGACGAGCCTGCGGGCCGACTGGGACCTATATCTGCGGATGGGGCTTCTGGAAGTGGTCAGCCTCGCGACCTTCGTGACCGCGTTGCGCCTCGTCGTCGCGACCACGACCGTGGCTCGATGGCGTGCCTATTCCTCACGCAAGCTCAACAATTCCAACCGGGCCCTACTCGACGCCGCACTGTGCAAGGCGAACCCCGGCATTCGGCAACTGTTCGAACGGTTGGTCGACGACGTCGACAGCCCGGCCTACCTCGGTGTCGGGTCGCCGTTGATGGGGTTCGGCCTGCGATGTGGTCAGTGCTGCGGTCGATCGGCTGGACGAGCCATGGACTGGGGCAATGATCTTGCGTGCGGTGCAGGATCTCGCCGGGTCTGGTGGTATGGACCGTCGCGGGTTCCCCTGGTTCTGGCAGGTGTGCACCTCACCGCGCCTGCCCACCAGTGGCTGCTGGAGCGGCCCGCTTGCAACTTGCCGCAGCCCGCGACCGAACCATCAACATGAGGCCTAGCCGTTCTGGTAGTTCTTGACGACTTCGGCGGCGAGGCGGCGGACTTTGTCGCAGCCTTTGCCGGTGATTTCGATGACTTCGACCAGCGGTTCTGGGTTGCCGTAGTAGTCGGTGGTGGGGAATGGATTGTTTGCGCCGACGAATACGGAGATCTTGCAGTAGTCCTGGTCCCCGCTGTGTTCGCGGGCGTCGAACCCGACGATCCGGAGGCGTCGGTCGGCTTCTGGCATGAAAGTGACTTGGGTCTGCTGGGTGTGGGAGTAGGTGATGGTGTGGCGGTTGGTATCTCCGGGTGCGGAGCGGTCACCAAGCCAGAAATCGCACTTGTATGGGTTGCTGGGCAGGCCGGTCATGTAGAAGCGTTGATCGGCTGGGAAGGCGGTAGACAGTGCGGCGCATGGATCCAATGTCCAGGCTTTGGTTTTCGGCATCTTCGTCGACGCCGCGCGCGGGGGGAAGGTGTCGAGCAGCGGGGCGGAGGCGGCCACGATCGCGCGCAGTTCCTCACAGGGTGAGGCGCCATCGCTATGGATTAAGTAATGGAAGGCCCGTTGCCCCTGGAAGTCCACCGCGATGCTGCACATCCCGTCCTCGTCGCTGGTTACCGAGGCGCTGCGTCCGCCGAAGCTGGTGGCCTGCCCGTACCCGGTCCGGAGCACGGTCAGGCCCAGGGTCAGTGCATAGATCCGTTTGGGCGTGGTCGTGCGGTCGAACCGCACTTCGCAGCCGTCCTGGTCGAGTCCAGGCCCGAAATAGGCGATGCGCCCGAGCGTGTTGACCGAGGCCTCATCGATGAACCCGCACGGGTCCAATCGCCGCATCCGGTCTTGCTCGTTCAACACCTCTCGGGCGGTGTCGGTAGTGAGGTTGGCTCGGTATCCGCGGTCGATGGCCACTGCGGTGCCGTCGATGCTGCTGGCGCATCCCGAAGCCAGGAGCGACGCCGCTGCCACGGTCAGTGCGGCTGCCATTGCCATCAGGCGGGTCATCGGTTGGCTCCGAAGGTTTCAGCGGCGATCGGTGCCAGGCGGTCCAGCACCGGGCATGGACCGGACATCCGCACGACCACCTGTTTGCGGGCGCCGTTGATCTCGGATTGGCTGGCGCGCGTCCCCGGTTGATAGGTGTCCAGGATCGGACCGACCGGGAAGGCGAGGTTGCAGTGCTGTCCGTCGCGGATTGGGACGAGGGCATCATCGGCACCGACCAACCGGAAGCTGACGCTGACCATGTTGCTGAGGAGCTGTGACGCGCCGTCTCCGTCGACGGTGAAATCGCAGTCGTACGGGTCGGTCTGGACGTCGAACCGCGACACCGAAATCCCAGCCGGCAGCTTGGACATCAATTCACACGGGCTGCGCTCGGCCAGCGGCAGGCGCACAGTGGCCTGATCACGGCGCGGCAACCGATTGTGCTTTACGGCGTCGAGCAGCGAAGCTGTCACCTCCTCGGCGATCCCACAATCGCGTTCGGGGTCGAAGGCGAACGCCGAGACGCGCGCGTACTGCACGGCCGGAACCTCTACGACATCGGGTACAGCACCCCCGGCCGCTGGTTCAGCAGCGCGAAAGTGCAAGGGCACCCGGTACACACACTGGAGGCTGTCGGTGCGTAGGCCGTCGACGAAGACCGTTTCCCCTGCGATCTGGCGGGTTTGGGTGTCCTTGGAGCCCGGTTCCCCGACCGACAGGTCGATGCTCACACGTGCCAGTAGCCGCGCTCGCTCCGGCAGAGCTACCCCCACCGAGCAGTCACCGAACTCGAAATCCGGCCCTACTGTGGCGATCTGACCGTGGACGGCGAGGCGTTCACGATCGATCAGGCCGCAGGGGTCGATGGCGCGCGCCTGATCGGCGACCTGCAGCTTCTGAAAATCGCCGGATGGCACTGTCACGCCGTAGGTGACCTGTGGCCTGTTCGGCGGCGCCGGTTTACGCAGCGGTTCGTCCGGCGGCGGCGGGGCGCACCCGGCAAGCGCGGCCACCCCTAGCAGCAGCGCCGCCATCACCGCGCGAGGTAGCTTGCGTCGCACCATATCGAAATTCCCCTCCTGCACGAATTTTCGAAATGGAGCCTACCGGCGGGTCTTTCAACGTCGGACGCTAGCCTTCGACGGACCCGAGCAATCCGAAGTCACTTCGGAAAGAATGGTTCGAGGGCGCGGGCGTGCTGGACCGCGATCGAGCACGGCGGCCGCTCGGTCACGGAGTGGCGCTCGCTGTAGTTCCATGCGGCTTTCACGTTGAGCATGCCTTCTGCGTAGGGCATGCTCACATAGCAGCCCAACTGGTCCTCGTCAGCCTTGTCGCGATAAGTGAGTCCGGCGCGGGCGCCGATGGTCATCGGCGCGAAGTCTGTCACGGTGGTGTTGGAGCGGACGTCGTCTTGCGGCCGGATCGAGGACGCGACGACCACCCCGTACGGGCCCTGCGTGGAACGCCACTGGCACACCCGCCAGGCCGCTGGACCCTCCGGCGCATCGGTGATGACGTCTTTGCTGGCCGGATCGAGTTCGGCCGCACGCAACGCGGCATCGGACAGATCGGTGCACGGGTTGTAGACCACCGTGCGCTCACCGGACTCGGTGTCGAAACCGCCTGCGATGGTTGGGTTTCCGATTGTCGTCTGAGCACAGCCGGTGAGAATAGTGGTCGCGAATACCGCACAGGCCACCGCTCGCCGTGCTAGGCGCCGCACAACATGCGTGAAACCTCCTCGCCGTGCGTTCATCCTGGGCGCTGGCATCAGCCTGCCCGCCACGCATTCGTCCGATTCGTCACCAGTGCCCCTCCGCCAGCGCTGCCGCATCACCCGGGTGGACCGGCTTGTCCGCCCCCAACCAACTGCCGTGAGATTACCGCAGCACTGGGGGCGCATCCGGCGCCGGACTGCTGGGCTGGAGAGCGCCCCCACCGGGCGTTGACCACCGGTCCGGGTTCGAAGTAGGTCATGTGCTGCACCGCCACGGCACAGGGCGGTGCTTCGAGCATGGTGTGGCGTTCGCCGTACAACCAGGTGATACCGAGTTCGACCATGCCCTGTTTGGCAGGGATGCTGACGTAGCAGGTCAGCTCGTCGGGATCGGCTCGTTTTGTGGTGACGATCCCGCGGCTTGCGCCGACGGTGACGTCGCGGAGGAACACGCTGTTGGGATTGGTTCGTCGTTCACCGACGGTGCGGCGGGTGGAGAAGATGCTGACCCCGTAGGGGTTTTCGGTGGAATCCCAATTGCAGACGTTCCACCAACCGTTGGGGTCCCCCCCGGCCCCCGACTGTAATGCGTCTGGTTGCGGGATCGAGCTTGTCGCCGCGCAAGACCTCATCGGGGATCTCGCTGCACGGATTCCACAGCGGTGTCGTCTCGTCGTGGACGATCGTCTCTACGGTCGGGTGACCGGAGACTACGGAGCTGCACCCAGCACGGCGGCGACTGCCACAACTAGTAGTGTCCGCCACCCACGTCGGTATGGCACCGGTTCCCCCCTCGCGCAATACATCTGCTGGCGTGAGCGAGCCTAGCGCCGGGGTCGACCACGTGGCTGAGCACCTGAGCGCTCGGCCCCGACAGTCTGGCTGACCGATCCGGGTGAGCCGGTAAGGAACGTTCTACAAATCAGCCGCTGCAATGTCCGGCGTGGATTCATCACCGTCCGCGGCAACGATCGCCGGGGCGGGGCCTGCGTTAGGCTTTCGACCGCTGAATGGAACCGCGGGGGAGCCTGGTGCGTCAGAACTAGCGACCGAACCATCCGCACCGACACCTTGGGGGAGCAATGCCACAACCTTGCTCGCGCAGCGGATTCACGCGACGCTCCGCATTCTCGGGCCGATGGGTCCTCGGCGTTCTCGCGGTGCTCGCGATCGTCTCGCTGAGCGGCTGCGGGGCGACGATCCCCGGCGATCCGACCATCGCCGAAGGGTTCGATGCTGAATACGGCGAGCGGACAGTGGTGTACAACCCATGCACCGATCTGTCGGACGCTGCGCTGTCAGCGGCGGGGGCGGATCCAGCCAGCAGGGACGTCGTCACTGATCCGCCCGAGGGTCCTGCAGCGTGGCGGATCTGTCAGTGGCGAGCGATGCAGGCACCATATTTCATCTCCGTCGCCGCCTCGACACACCCGCAAGACGACGTCCGCAGCAACAGCACTGTCACCGGCTTCGAACCGGTCATGATCGGTGCTCGCTCCGGGCTGACCTGTCGGGACAAGACCGCCGAGCCTCGCTGCTATGTGAGCATGCCCTTCGCCGAGGGCATGCTCAACGTGATCGTCGGATGGGCGGCAACCCACGCCATGGACCATGGTTCGAAGCTCGAATGGCCGCCGTGCTCGTTCGCGGTGCGCCACGCTCGCGCCTTGGAGCCGTTCCTGCCGAAGTGACCCGAGTGAAGAGGAATCCGCCGATGGCACAACAACCTCCGGTGCGCATCGCTGCCAGCGTCTTGCTGAGCGCCGTAGCGCTGTCACAGCTGGTCGGCTGCGCTAGCCCCAGCGAGGAACAATCGCGACATCCAGCGGTGGCCAGCACCGTGAACCGAGTCGGTCTGCTCGTCGACGCGCCAACGTCCTACAACCCTTGCACCGATGTCCCCGACAGCCTGCTGAAGTCCGAGCGGATGGTCAAAGGTATCGCCGACAACAGGGCCAACGCCGAGGGCCCCGACGGGGTGAAATGGCGCGGCTGTCGATGGGTTGTCCCCGGCGGATATGCCGTCGCGATCCAAACCACCAACATGACCCTGCCACACGTACGCAAGACCTGGTACTTCCAGGGGCGCGAGGTCACTATCGGCGGCCGTCCCGCGGTGATGGCGCGCCGCAATGAGGATCGACCGCGCCAGGTATGCAGCATCAACGTCGAGATCCATGGCGGGTCACTCGAATTCCACTTCGACAACCCGCCCTCCAACCGCGACACCGGCCACATCGACACCTGCGAACTCGGCCTGGCGCTGGCAGAGAAAGTCGTACCCACCTTGCCCGCGGGCGCGTGAGAACGCGATATGGAACAGGGTCCGTCGACCCGCAAGGCTGGCGTACGGATCGGACCGGACCGGGCCGAGCAGACATAACGCAAGAGGAGGACCTGATGGCGGCGGTATTTCGACGGCTGGCGGTGGCCGCGATGGCAGTGATCGCCGTGGTGGCGGTCGCCGGGTGCGGGGAAACTGTTGCTGGACAACCACAAAGCCAACCCGGCAGCAACAAAGCCAGCACGAGCACCTCGGCGGCGCCGCGGCCCGCGATGGTTCCGTCCACGATGGAGCAGGCCGCCGTCGCGCCGGGAACCCGAGAGCTGATGGCGAAAGTGCGTGCCACCGACGCCTGCGACCTGCACGACCGAGCGCTCGGCGAGCAGCTCGGGTCGTTTCAGCGGTTCGACCGTGACAACAACTGGACTCGCTGCCTCATGTTCGTCGCCGACGCCGAGGACCCGAACAACTTCTACCGCTTCGAACTCGATCTGATCGACCACTTCCTTGCCGTCGACCGCGGCAGCCTCTACAAACCCGATCAGCTCGCCGGCCAGCCCGTGTGGATGCACCTGCTCAACGATCAGCCAGATGGCTGGTCGTGCTCGATCCGGATCGCGCACGGCGCCAGTGGATTCGCCGCGACGTTGGAGGTGTCGCGGCTGGCTCCACCGAAGAACCAGCCGATTCCGTGGGCGCAGGCGTGCACCTATACCCGCGAGTACATGACCGCGATCATCGGCAACCTGACTGCACTGCCACCGCATCCGCTCGAGACCGAGGGCGATCGCTCACTCGTGCAGAAGGACCCGTGTCCGGCCGAGGGGCCGATCGTCGCGGTGTTCCCGGACTGGAAGGTGAAATCCACAGGCCTGACCAACGCCTACACGTGCGAGCTCACCCTGCGCCGCGACAACGCCTACGGCACCATCGAAGTCGAGGTAAGACTCCAGCCCAACGCCGAACAAGTACCCCTCGCTGGCGAGACGCGTCTGCCCGCAGGCGATCTCGAGGGCGGCCAGATCATCATGACCGACCGCTACCAAGCACGGGCAGGTTTGGACGGCGTCGAGATCAGGTCGGTGCACAGCGCTGATCCCGCGGTGGCGATCGGGTGCAGTGCCTCGCTGGTGTATCGGCGGGCGAACCCCTCGATTCCCAACTCGGCGCACTTGGTCACGATCGGGATCGACATCAACCGCAAGGGCGGCCCTGCACCGCGGGTCGATGCGTGCCAGGCCCTCGACCAGATCGCTGGCGACATCGTCGCCGGTGTCGGATAGCGCGCAGCAAGGAGTTGACCATGTCGGTGCGCTACGCAGGGCAGCGGCCGTCGAGTTGGCAGCATTGATCACCAGCAGCGTGCTGGCGGGTTGCGACCAGGCAGTCTCCGGTAGACCTGTGGCAACTTCACCGAGTGCCACGACCACCTCGACGGCAGCCACTCCGCGGCCGTATCCAGCGACGATCGATGACGCAGCCGTCTCACCGGGCACCGCCGAGGCGATGGCGAAAGTCCGTGCGACCGACGCGTGCGCGCTGCATGACCGCCCGGTCGGCGAGCAACTCGGTGCGTTCCAGCGACTCGACCGAGACGGCAGCTGGACCGCCTGTCAGAGATTCATCGCCGACGCGAGCGGCCAGGCACGTTCTATCGTTTCGAGCTCGAACTGGCGCGCGACTACACAGCCACCGACCGCATGCGTGACACCGCCGAACAACTTGCTGGCCAGACCGTCTACCGCGACTACGTCGGAGGCAGCTATTCCTGCGGATTCACCGCCCTCTACGGCGAGACCGGCTACGCAGCCAGACTGCGCATCGCCCGACTCGCGCCGCCGAAGAACACCCCGGTCGAATGGCCGGAACGCTGCACATACACCCGCGCGTACATGACCGCGGTCCTGCCCAACCTCACCACTCTGCCCCGCACCCGATCAGCGATACCGGCGGCGGCCGGTCCCTGCTGCAGAAGGATCCATGCCCAGCTCAGGGACCGATCGCCGCGGCCTACCCTGGTTGGCAGGTGCGATCCACCGGGATGATCAAGGCCTACCAGTGCCGCCTCACCCTGCACCGCGACGGCGAGCAGCGCGAGATCACGCTGTCAGTGCGCTTCGCGCGCAACGCCGAGCAAGCCCCTTCGGCCGAGATCCGGTTGCCCGCCGGTGGTCTCGACGGCGGCCAGCTCATCCAATCCTCTCGCTACCAGCCGCGAGCAGGATTGAACGGCCTCGAGATCCGCGCCGTACACACCGCTGACCCGGCCCGAGCGGTCGGCTGCACCGCCTCACTGGTCTATCGGCCCGCCGACGCGCCGGGCAGCATCACCGCGCACCTGATCGTCCTCACCCTCGACATCAACCCGACCGGGCCGACCGCACCACTCGACGCGTGTCAAGCTCTCGAAAAAATCGCTGGCGACATCGTCGCGGCCGCCGGATAATCACCGCCCTGAGCCTGCCGCGCAGGCGCCGACACCCCAGCCCTACGCGAGCCCCCGCCCAGGATGGTCGCCGACGTGTCGCGGGTCGGCCGGTAACTGACAGTCACGCAGTTGCGGGCAGGCTGGGCACGACCTGTTCGGTCAGATGTCGTGCGAGCACACAGACGTCGGTGCTGCCAGGATTCACAGTGGGTATCGCATCGCCGCCAGGATTCGGCCGTGCCTTCGGGTCATAGACCTCGATTGCGAGACTGCCGCCCTTCATCTCGACATTCACTGTGCACGCCACGTTGATGAGGTAGAAGCCGCCGACGCGGTCGTCAGACGCGACAGCGTGCTCGAAGGCCTGGCGGACTGCGCGGTGCCAGTCCTGGCCATCGCGGGCGCACAAGACCGCGCCTACCCTGGGCCCGAGCTGGGCGGAGTTCGCCCTCGATGTCGACCTCGATCGCGCCGAAGAAGTTGATGTCGGCGCTGTGGGCCGGGGAGATGTGGGCCAGGACCTCGTCATCGATGCGCTGCCACGACCGGCGCATCTGTTCGACCGCGAGCCCGTAGTACTCGCTGGTCCAGGCGATCACGGCGTTGGCGGCCAGGGTCGAACACCACGCTTGCTCGGTCTGGTCGGCGAGCTGGCGGGCCCGGATCATGCCCTCGTGGGCATAGAGCAGGTCGCGGCGCAGTGCGTGCAGGGATTCGCCCTTGTTGAGCTGACCGGAGATCTTACGACGGTAGTCCGGATCGGAGAGATACTTCGCGGCGTAGATCGTGCGCCGCATCGCCCCGTACTCCTTCATTGCCGCGGCCAGGGTGTTCTCCACAGACGCGCCAACTCCTCATCCGCGAATTCCCGCGTCGCCACGAAACCGACCTCCCACACCAACCAATCGTGTTGGGAGCCAAGCCAACCAGCAACCAGCCATCACCGCAGGCCGAACCAGGACTCATCAGCGATCAGCTACGGCGACGCCATATCCGTTGGTCTTTCGTCGGTTACTACCGGAACCCCGGTCCCGATGGGCCTGGCGTATCCACTTGCCGCGCATACTTTCCAATTCCCGGATTCCCGGATCGGCCATGACACGTCCTACCGGACGGTGATCTGCAATCGCAGCGCGCCGTCCGGTGTCGTGGCGTGCAGCGCTTGGGAGATCAGGCTGCCGAGGTCGACCTTGCCGAGCACGCCGGTGGTCAGCGCGAGCAGCGGCTGGACGACCGGGAACAGTTCGCGCAGTTCGGGTCCGAGCATGTCCAGTTTCCGGGTGAGCGCGTCGAGGAAGGGAAGCAGTCCGATCACGTCTTCGGTGTCGGTGAGGTAGTCGCCCGGGGTGTCGCCGATCCGCACGACTCGCGCGATCGCCGCGGCCACCTCGCTGACCCGCGGCCCGAAGTCCGCCCACGGGTTGGCGGCGGCGGTCAATTCGCCACCCGCCCAGGTCATCTCGGCGGCCTGGGCCTGCATGTCGATCAGCAGTTCGCGGATCAGGTCGGTGCGGCTCACGAGCGTCGCGGCCAGCAGATCGGAGGCTCTGGACAGTTGCGGGATCACCGCCTCGGTGCCCGCGAGACCGGTGCTGAAGTTCTCGATGATGGCGGCCACCGTCGCTGGATCCACCTGTTCCAGCAGCTGGGTGGCGGTGCGGGCGACCTCGGGAATCGACACCGGACGCTGCACCGAGGCGGCCGCCAACCGGTCGCCGTCGCGCAGATACGGCCCACCCGCGGCCGTCGGCCGGAATTCCAGGTAGGGCTCGCCGAGTGCGGAGAGTGTTTCGATGCGCACCGAACTGTTCGCGGGCACAAGGTATTCGGCGTCGTAGCGGAAGTCGACCTCGATGCCCGCGCGGGTGTGGGTCACCGAGGTGATCTGCCCGATCTGGACACCGGAGAGCAGGACCTTGGAGCGCGGCAGCAGTCCGCCGGAATCCGGGACCGTCATCGTGGCCTCGGTGTGCTCGGTGAACCAGCCGACCCGCACCACGCCGAAACTCAGGTAGCCGACGCCGATCAGCAGAATCGCCGCGATCGCGGCCAGCGAGGCGACCGGGCCGAGCCGCCGCAGCACCTCGTCGCTCGTGCTGCCCGCGGGAGCAGGCGGAACGTAGCCGGGATAGTCGGGCTCGGTGGCGACGGTCATCGCACGACTCCGATCATCCTGAGGGTGGCGATGATTCGCGCCACCTGCTCGTCGGTGGCGACCGGCGTCTCGGCTCCGTCCACCGCTACTGCGCCGATGTTCAGTTTCGGACCGCGCTCGACGAACGGAATGATCTTGTCGCGAACCAGCGACACGACCCGGTTCAAGTTCGACGGCGCGGTCAAGTCCAGTGGCTGATCCGCGAACAGCAAGGGCACCAAGGCTTTCGCGGCCGCGTCACTCGCCTCCAGCAGCGGGCCGAGCCAGGCGATCGCGTGACCGACGATGCCGAGCCCGCCGACGACGCCGAGCGTGAGGACCAGCGATTTCGCGTCGGCCGGGATCTCGACCGCCCCGCGCTCACTGAGCAGCGCGTCCAGTTCACGCGGATTGTCCAGCGCGGCATCCAGATCCCGCTGGATGGTGTCCAGGAACCGGTCCACCACCGCCATGTCGGCGGCCACGTCGGACACGTCGCGACCGATGACCTCGAAGATCCGCGCCGTCTCGGCGGGCCGGTCGGGCAGGGTCGCGTTGACCCGGTTGACGATGTCCTGCATCTGCTGCATCGCGCCGCCGCCGACGAAGGTGGACATGCCGGCCAGCAGATCCTCGACCTGGAGCGCGGGCCGGGTGCGCGTGAGCGGGATGGTTCCGCCCGGCGGGATGGTGCGGTCGAAATCGCTTGTCGGCGTGGTGAGTCCGATGTAGATGTCGCCGAGGATGGTGTTCTGGCGCAGCTGGACGGTGGTGCCGACCGGCAGCCGCACCCGCTCGGCGATCTCGACGACGGCCTCCACCCGGCCCGGCTGCTCGAGCGTCGGATCCACCACGCTCACCTCGCGCAGGCTGCCGATCTGCGCGCCGTTGGCCACGACCTTCGCCCGGGCGGGCAGGTTCAGCGCGTTGGCCAGCTCGATCCGCACCTGGTAGGTGGGGCCGGACACCGTCGCGCCGGGCACCGGCACTTGCGCGGGATCGAATCCGCATCCCGACAGCAGCCCTAGTGTCAGCACCGGGACGAGCGCGGCGCGCCGGACAGATCGCGTAGTCATCGGGCACCTACCGTTCCGAGCACCAGGGACACGAGATTCATGTCGGCCAAACCGTTTTCGGCTCCGTCGCAGTGGCCGGGCAGCACCGCGTTCAGCGCGGCACAGACCTGGTGGGCCTGCTCGCGGGGCAGTCCGACCTTGGGCGCGGCGTAGGTCAGCTGCGGCCTGCCGGTCGCCGGGTCGATCACCTCCTCGAAGAACTGCACGATCGGCGGAATCATCTCCACCAGCTGCCGCAGCGTCGCGACGTTCGCCGAGAGCAGCCGCAGTCCGGGCAGCGCGCCGTCCAGCGCCCCGAGGATCGGCCTGCCGTATTCGCGGGCGATGCTGTTCAGCCACGGCAGAATGACCAGCAGCGAGTCGATGAGCTGCACCACCCGGTCCCAGAGCTCGTTGATGAAGGCGATGCCCTCGCTCGCCTGCAACAGCACGATCCGGATGTCGTCCCAGTTCATCGCGATGCTCGACATCAGCCTGCCGTAGGAGTCGAGCAGCCCGCCGATATGTCCGATGGCCGCGTCGGGCGCGCGCAGCGCGTCGCCGAGATCGGTGATCAGCTTGTTCAGCGCCGGTCCGGTGCCGGAGGTGGCGGCTTCGAAGGCGACGACGCTGTCGCGAATCCTTGTCTGCTCGCCCGGATTTCCGCCGCCGGTCAGCTGTCCGGCGAGCTGGGAGAAGCCCTGGAGCGTCTGACTGATGCTCTTCGGCGTGAAGGTGTTGGTGATGCACGTCGACCGGTCCCACGGCGCGGCGCCCGGCTCGCCGAGGACCGCGAGGTCGCGATCGGCCACCAGTGTGTCGGAGACCGTGGTCGCGGTGACCTCGCCGCGCAACACGCGATCCTCCCGCACCTCGAAGTCCACCCGCACACCAGTGCCCTCGGGGCGCACCGAGTTCACAGTGCCGATCGGAATGCCAAGGGCTGTCACGTGATTGCCGGCGTACAGGCCGATGGCGTCGGGCATCATGGCGCAGTAGGCGACCGTCTTCTTCACGGGATCGAACACCACAAGGTAAGCGACTGCGGCGACCGCCGCGAGTACCAGCGCGCCGAGCACGGTCACGAAACCCTGGGAACGCAGAATGCGTTTCATCGCTCAGCACTCCCATCCGGGCAGCGGAATGCACACCGGCGCGGTGAGCGCCGACTGATCGATGACGACACCCTCCTCGGAGGCGGTCAGCGCCACGAGTCGCTCGCGCAGCTGGTTCCACTGCGGAAGGGCCAGATCCAGTTGCGCGGCAAGCTGTTCCAGTTGGGGTAGCAACTCGCGAAGCTTCCCGGCCAGCGGCGCGAGGATCTCGCGCCAAGACGGCTCTATGGCGGCGATCCTGGACAGCAGCGAGGCGGCGATGGTCAGTGCCGAGGCGATCTCGGCGCGCTTGCCGAGGCCGACGGTCATCAGTGTGCCGAGCTCGCGGACGAACGTGCCGATGAGCGATTTGTTGACGTCGATGGTGCGCAGGTACTCGTCCATCACCGTGAGCGCGCGCGAGACCTCGTGGTTCTGCCTGCGCAGGATGTCGACGAACGACTGCATCGCGCCGCCCATCTGACGCAGCGCGTCCGGACTGGTGTCGAGGGATTGCTGGAGGGCGGCCAGATTCTGGCGCAGCGTCTCGCCGTCGACCTCGGAGACCGGCGCGGCGGCGTCCTGCAGAATGCGCACCAGGCTGTAGGGGAGGCGGACTCGATCTGGTGGAATCGGTCGCGAGCCGAGAGCTTCTGTGCCCGAGGGGAACACCGCGACGTAGTGGCCGCCGACTGCGGTGAGCATGCGGATCTCCAGGCTGGTCGTGTCGCCGAGGAACACGTCGCGGTCGACGGTGAAGGTCATTCGCACTTTCGTCTCGCCCAGCTCGAGCGCCGTCACCGAGCCGACGGTGATGCCTGCCAGGCGGACCTGGTCGCCGACCTTCACCGAGTTGGCCTCCACCAGGTCGGCGGTGTAACTCGCCTTGCCGAACGGGACCAGATAGATCACCGCCGTGGCCAGCAGCAACGCGGCGACGGACAGTCCGCCGAGGACGCCGAGGCGGAACTCCCTCGCGTTCTTCGCCGCCTGGTGCCGGTCGTGCGAAAACCCGTGCGGCGCGAGCCGATTCAGCAGACGTTGCGTCATCCGTTGCATATCGCGATCCTCTGCCCGGCGACGAGCACCGAAAGCACCTGGGGAAGTTGGACCGACCCTTTGGAACAGCTCATCGACACCGGTCCCGCCGCGCCGGGGGCGGGCGGCAGTACATTGCTCAGCGCTTGGAGCAGACCGGGGAGCCTGCCGAGCAGGTCCAGCGCGGCGTCCGGGTCGGGGAACAGCAGCCGCAGGTCCGTCATCAGGTCCGGGTTCGCGTGTTCGGTGAATCCGAGGGTCTCCATCAGGCGGTTCAGGGGCGCCATCGCCGAGGGGGCCGCGGCGGCGAAGTCGAGCAATCCGTCCAGCTTCACCCGGAACGCGCTGATCACCTCGGCGATGCCTGCCATCAGGGTGACCAGATGCGGTGAGCGACCGCCGATCTGCCCGGAGATCGCGTGCAGGTTGGCCACGATGGTCGCGATCACCGCCTGCCGATCGGAGGTGTAGCGACTGAGTTTCTCGATGGCGTCCAGCGCGGGACCGATGCCGGAGCCGTTGCCCTCGATCACCGCGAGCACGCTCTCGGTGAACTGGTTGAGCGCGCCGGGGGAGAACTCGGCGATCACCGGCTGCAACCCGTTGAACAGCTGGGTGATGTCGAAGGACGGCACCGTGTTGGCCACCCCGAGCGCCGCACCGGGCGGCAGCGGCGTGCCCGGCCGATCCGGTTGCCGCACATCGACGTAGCGCTGCCCGGTGAGCGACTGGTAGCGGATGGCGAGGACGCTGGAGTCGTAGATCGGACGGTCGCGCTGAACCGTGAAGCGCACCCGCGCGTTGGTGCCCGCCCGCTCGATGTCGGCGACCTTGCCGACCGAGACGCCGAACATCCGGACGTCGTCGCCGGTCTTCAACCCGCTCACATCGGTGAATTCCGCGGTATAGGAACCGGTCTCGCCGTCCACCGGCCGGGTGATCGCCTGCACGATGACGACGAGCAGCACGAGCATCGCGACGGCGAACAGTCCGAGTCGCCACATCACCGCTCGGATCGGCAGGGTCGTCATCGCGCACCCCCCGAACCATCGAGCGCCGCGAAGTCCGATGTCCCGAGCAACGGCACCGCCAGCCCGGGCATCCCGCGCAGGATCACGGCCACGTTCAAAGCGGGGCCGTCAGGGGTGTCGGAGAACATGCGGTTCAACCGATCGATCAGTTCCGGCAGCTCGGCGCGCGAGCGACCCGGCGCGGGCACGGTGGCGGCTTCGGCGGCGACCAGCGGCGTCAGTTCGGTTGTGTACGGCGACAATTGCCGGTTCGCGGCGTCGCCGAGCGCGCCGATCGACGGCAGCGCACCGTCCACGACCATGGTGATGGTGGCGTCGTAGCGCGGGCGGTCGTTCAGGAAGATCTCGATGTTCATGACCGAGTGCAGCAGCCGGAAGGTCGCGGAGGCGAAATCGCCGACGCCACCGAAGAAGGCCGAGTACTGGTCGATCAGGTACGGCGCCGGATAACGCTGGGTGTCGGCCACGGCGCGGCTCAGCGAGATGATCGCCTCCCAGAGCGGTGCGAACGAGCTCATCTCGCTGTTGACCGTGGCGAGCAATTCCGAAAGCCGCGGGGTGAGCACCTCAGTGGAGGTCTCGGTGAGCGCGCGCAGCAGGCTGCCCATGGTCACGTCGGTGACCTTGTCCGCGTGCGCTCCGGCGAGATCGATCAGGTCGTCCTCGGTGAGCGGGGCGCCGCCGTCGGCCGCTCGCAGCGTGAGAGCGCTGATGCCGAACAGGTTTTCGGGGGCGTAGTCCACGGTCAGCGCGTCGGTCAGGCCCGCCGTCTGCGTCTTGTCGAGATTCAGCGTGATCAGCTGGCGACCCACGCCGATGGCGGTTATCTCGGTGATCTCGCCGACGGTGACGCCGTCGTAGCGCACCCTTGTGCCCTCGATGACGCCCTCGCCGATCTGCTCGGTGCGCAACTGGACCTGGAGGCGGTCCGGTGGCCGGTCGTCGAGCTCCGCGCGCCAGGTGAGAGCCGCGACGACCGTCAGCATCAACGCGGCCGCGCCGAGCGCGCGGGAACCGCGCTTGTTCATCGGCACGCCGGGCAGTCCGTAGTTCGGCATGCGCTCACCCCGGGAATTCGATGGCGGAGTCGACGCCCCACAGCACGATGGTGAGCACCATGTCGAGGGCGATGATGGCGACGAAGCTGGCACGCACCGCGCGACCGGAGGCGATGCCGACTCCCTCGGGTCCGCCGGAGGCGAAAAAGCCGTAGTAGCAATGGATCAGGATCACGGTGACGCCGAACACCAGGATCTTGATCACCGCGGCGAGCACATCGTAGCCGCTGGTGAACTGGAAGAAGTAGTGGTTGTAGACCCCGCCCGCCTGACCGTGCAGCAGCACGATGACGGCCGAGCAGGCCAGGTAGCTCAGGATCAGCGCGATGAGGAAGGTCGGCACGATCGCGACGGCGCCCGCGATGACCCGCGTGGTGACGACGAACGGCACCGAGCGCAGCCCGAGGGACTCGATGGCGTCGATCTCCTCGGAGATGCGCATCGAGCCGATCTCCGCGGTCATCCGGCAGCCCGCCTGCGCCGCGAAGCCGACCGCCGCCGCGATCGGTGCGAGCTCCCTGGTGTTGGCGAAGGCCGACACCACCCCGGTGACGGGTCCGAGCCCGATCAGGTCCAGCGCGGCGAAGGACTGGATGCCGACACCGGCGCCCATCGCGACGCCGAGCACCACCAGCATCGGCACGGTGCCGCCGCCGACGATGACCGACCCGCGTCCCCAGGTCATATCGGTGATGGTGCGCATCGTCTGGGCGCGGTAGCGGCGCAACGTCAGCGGTATCGCCCACAGCGCCTGGAAGACGAACCCGAGCAGGAAGCCGGTGTTCTCGACCGGAGCGAGGAGCCTGCCGCGCTCGCGGACGACGCGATAGGCCCAGCCGAGACCCCTTGGCGCGTACGGTGTCGCGGTCATCAGGCCACCCGCAGCGGGAGGAACATCGTGACGATCTGGGTGATCACCAGGTTGACGACGATGATCGAGGCCACCGAGATCACCACGGCGGCGTTGACACCATCGGCGACGCCGCGCGGACCGCCTCTGGCCTCCAGCCCGCGCTGACAGGCGATGATCACCACCAGGAATCCGAACAGCATGGCCTTGGCCAGCGAGATCCACACGTCGGCGACGACCGCGAAGGAACCGAACGTCGCCCAGTAGCTGCCCGGCGTGACGTTCTGCGCGCTGATCGCCACCGCGTAGCCGGAGACCACGCCGACGAAGATGATGAGCACGTTGAGCAGGGGCGCGACGAAAAGCATGGCCACCACCCGGGGAATCACCAGCCGGTGCACGGGACTGATGCCCATGGTGCGCAACGCGTCTATCTCCTCGCGCACGGTCCGCGCGCCGAGATCGGCGGCGATGGCCGAGGCGCCCGCACCGCCGAGCAGCAGGCCGGTCGCGATGGGCGCGCCCTGCTGGATCACGCCGAGCCCGCCGGCCGCGCCGATCATCGAGTCGGCGCCGAGCTGGTGGATCAGGTTGCCGACCTGCACCGACACCACCACGCCGAAGGGCACCGCCATCAGGACGGCGGGCAGTGCCGTGACGGTCACCAGATACCAGGCTTGGCGCAGCATCTCCTGCCACTGGAAGCGCAGGCCGATCAGATCGGAGAGCGCACCGCGCACCGACTCGATGCCGAGATCGACGGCCCTTCCGAAGGTGCGCACGCTGGAAACCGCTGTGCCGGTGACATTTTCCCGCACGATCCGGATCGCGCCCGCGTCCGCGACGCTCGGTGGCGCCTCCTTCATGATTCCTCCCTGCGTCCCCCGTTGCACACGCCGATCCGCCTCGGCGCTCGTCGCCCGACAGTCACCGGAAGCCGGTAGCCCGACGACACATTCGCATGTGACAGCCAGCACTTTTACCGGCCGGAAGTAATCCACGTCACACGCAAATACAACGACGTCAATTTACCTCCGAGCCGACGTCGTCGCCGTAGAATTCGACGAATCCCGTTGTCTCCGAGGGCAAGCCGAGGTGTGGCAGCCCGACGTTCGAGCGCGCTCCGCCCCAGCGAGTCATCTCCTGCGTACACTGTTTCAATCGAGTGACCAGTTCGCTGGGGGAGTGCTGACGCTCAACAACCCACGACCATGGAGGCGAAGGTGTCAGCGCGACGCGACCAGATCCTAGACGCGGCACGCGATCTCGTCCTCCGCGAGGGCTACGCCCAGGCGAGCATGCACGCCATCGCCCGAGCCGCCGGCTTGACCAGGCCCGCCCTCTACGCCGAATTCGGCGACCGCGACGCACTTTTCACCGCCCTGCTCGATCGGGAGGAAGAGCGCGCGTTGACGATGGCCGCCGCGGCCTTTCCCGAAATCCGGCCAGGGACCGATCCCACCGCGATCGCGGTCGAGGCCGCCGACCTGTTCCTGGACATGGTGCTGGCCGCGCCTGGCACGTGGCGCTTCGTGCTGATGCGCGACCAAGCCCTGCCGCCCTCGGCGCACGAACGGGTGGCGCGCGGCCGGATGGCGCTGCGCGAGCGCTCCGAAGCGATGATCCGGATCATCGCCGCCATGGCCGAACGCGAACTGGACGCCGAACTCGTCAGCTACACCGCCATCAGCACCAGCGAGACCGCCGCGCGCTTGCTGCTGGCCGAAGGCGGAACGCAGCGCCGCGACGCGATCGCCTCGACCTTGCGCTGGATCGCGCGCCGAGCGGTGGCGACGACTGGAATCGGGGAGGCGTCCGGTGGCGCGGGCCGGTAGCGACGCCGCGCGGCCGCGCCGCAGGTACGCCAAGCGCCTGCAGCCCGCCGACCGGCGAGAACAGTTGCTCGACACGGCCTTACGTATCCTCGCCGAGTCCGGATTCGCCGACGTCACCATCGCGGCGGTGGCCGAGCGCGGCGGCGTGACCCGCCCGGTGGTCTACGACCTCTACGCCAACCGCGACGACCTGCTGCGCGATCTCATCGCGCGCGAGACCGCGCGCATGGTCGCCGCCACCTCGCACGTCGCCGAGAGTGCCGCCGCGCCCGCCGATCCCAAGGCGGCGCTGTTCTCGGGCCTGAGGCGCTTCTTGTGCGATCTGCGCTCCGTACCGGACAGCTGGCGGCTGGTCTACTACCCGATCGACGGGGTGCCCGCCGCACTGCGCGCACCGATCGAGCGGGCGCGCGACGAACTGCGCGCACCGTTGCGGCGGCTGCTGCGCGACTGGCTGGCGAGCCGACCTGCCGAAGAGCGCGCCGACGAGGTGGATCTGGACGTCTTCGTCGAAATCGTGCAAGGCGCCGTGCAGACCGTCGCGCGCCAGATGCTCGCCGAACCCGAGCGCTTCGACCTCGACCGGATTCTGCGGGTGGTCGATCTGCTGCTGTACGAAAAACCCTGAGCTACAACGGGCTCCGAGGCAGTGGGGGTTCCGGTAGTAACCGCCGAAAAACCAACGGATATGGCGTAGCCGCAGCTGGCCGCTGGTGAGGCCAGGTTCGGTCTGCGGTGGAGGCGGGTTACTGGTTGGCTTGGCTCCCAACGTGGTTGGTTGGTGGGAGGTCGGTTTCGTGGCGACGCGGGTGTTCGCGGATGAGGAGTTGGCGCGTCTGCGGGAGTTCCCGGAGATCGGCCGCGAAGAGCTGTTCCGGTTCTTCACGCTCTCGCCGGCGGATCTGGCGTTCGTCGATCCGGGGCGCGGGCGTGGTCCGGCTGATCGGCTCGGTATCGCGATCGCGTTGTGCACGTTGCCATGGCTGGGGTTCGTGCCGGACCGCGTGGTGGGCGCCCCGCCGGTCGCGGTGGCCAGGCTGGCCGAGCAGCTGCGCCTCGACGGTAGCGAGATCCGTTCCTACGGCCGCCGCGCCCAGACCCGCACCGATCATCTGCGCCTGGTCGCCCAGTATCTGGGCTGGCGGGCGGCTGGTGCGCTCGAACTCAAGGAGCTCGACGAGTTCCTGCTCGCACGGGCGATGGAGCACGATTCCCCGACTCTGCTGTTCCGGTTGGGATGTGAGTACCTGATCTCGGCGCGGGTGATCCGGCCCGGCCCGGTGAGCATGGTCGAACGCATCGCTCATGCCCGTGAGCAGGCCCAGCGCGAGACCTACGACCGGCTGGCCCACGAGTTCACCCCGGCCCGGTGCACCGAGCTGGACGCGCTGCTGGTCACCGATGCCTCGTTGGGGGTGTCGCGGTTGCGGTGGCTGTCGACCGGGCCGGTGGAGGCGTCGGCGGCCGCGGTGCGCGCGGAGGTCGACAAGCTGGCGTTCCTGCGCGGGCTGGGCGCGGACCGCCTCGATATGTCGGTGCTCCCGACCGAGCGGCGGCGGTTCCTGGCCACGATGGGGCGCCAGTTGACCCCGCAGGCGCTGGAACGCCGGGACCCGCAGCGCCGGTACCCGATCCTGCTCACGGTGCTGGCCCAGTCGGGCACCGACGTCCTCGACGAGGTCGTGGCCTTGTTCGATCAGGCGATCTCGGCGAAGTTCGGTACCGCCGAACGCCGGATGCAGCAGGAACTGGCCGAACGCGGCCGCTCCGGAGAGGACCGCCAAGCCCTGCTCGACGACCTGCTGGCGATCGTCACCGACCCGGCGGTGGCCGATGAGGAGATCGGCGCGCTGATCCGTGGCGATGCGATCGGGTGGGAGCGCCTGCGCGCGGCGATCGCTCAGGCCAAACCCCGGTTGCCGCGTGATCACGGGCATCTGGCCGCGCTGGACTCCTCCTACAACTACCTGCGCCAGTTCACGCCCGCGGTGCTGTCGACGGTTGGTTTCGCTGGCGGCACCGCCGCGGTCGAGCTGCTGATCGCGGTGGCGATGCTGCGCGAACTCAACGCCACCGGGCGCCGGAAGGTCTTCGACGAGGCCCCGACCGGCTTCGTGCCCGCGAAGTGGCGCGGCTACCTCGACGCTGCCCGCAAGTCCGGCAGCACCACCGCCTACCGGCACTACTGGGAGCTGTGCGTGCTGCTCGGGCTGCGCGACGGGCTGCGCAGCGGGGACGTGTACGTGCCGGGCTCGCGCCGCTACGCCGACCCGGCCGCCTACCTGCTCACACCCGAGCAGTGGGAACCACAGCGCAGTGAGTTCTGCCGTCTGGTCGGGCGCCCGGCCGACCCCGGCGTCGCCCTGGCCGCCGTCATCGACGAGCTGCACACCGCGGTCGGTGAACTCGAAGCGGTGCTCGCCGAGGGTGAGGGCCCGGTGCGGCTGGACGGTGAGTCCGGGGAGCTGGTCATTTCCCCACTGACCGCCGAGGACGTTCCGGCCGAGGCGGTCGCACTCAAGGCGGAGCTGACCGAGATGTTGCCGTTCGCGCCGATCGTGTCGTTGTTGATCGAGCTGGACAAACGCACCGGCTACCTGGACTGCTTCACCCACGCCGGCGGCCAGGCGACCCGAACGCCCGAGCTGAAGCGCAACCTGCTCGCGGTGCTGCTGGCGCACTCGACCAACCTGGGTCTGACCCGGATGGCCGAGGCCTGCGGCATCTCCTACGACATCCTGTCCTGGACCGACGAATGGTATGTGCGTGAGGAGACCCTGCGCGCGGCCAACCTGGTGATCATCGGCTACCACCAGCGGCTCCCGCTGACTCCGGTGTTCGGCACCGGGACGCTGTCGTCGAGCGATGGGCAGCGCTTCCCGACACGCGGGAAGTCCACGACCGCGCGGCCGATGAGCCGCTACTTCGCGAACGAGGGCCTGTCGACCTACACCCACGTCACCGACACCCACGCCACCTACGGCACCAAGATCATCGTCGCTACCCGCCGCGAAGCTCACTACGTGCTCGACGAGATCCTGGGTAACGCCACCGATCTGCCGATCACCGAGCACGCCACCGACACCCACGGAGTCACCCTGGTCAACTTCGGCCTGTTCGACCTGCTCGGCATGCAGCTCTCGCCCCGGATCCGGGACCTGGGCCGCATCACCCTCTACCGGCCGGGTCCGCGCGCGGGCGCCGAGGCCCGGTTCCCGCACGCGGGCCCGTTGATGACCCGCAAGGCCAACCTGGATCTGATCGCCGGGCACTGGGACGATCTGCTCAGGTTGGCCGGTTCGCTGAAGTTCGGGCACGCCACCGCCTCCCTGCTCGTCGGCAAGCTCTCGGCGTCGGGTCGCCAGAACACCCTGGCAGCGGCCCTGAAGGAGTACGGGGCGCTGCGGCGCACGATCTACGCCGCCAAGTACCTCGCCGAGCCGGACTACCGGCGCAAGATCGCCCGCCAGCTCAACAAGGGCGAATCCCTGCACGCGCTGCGCCGCGACCTGCTCTACGCCCACGAGGGCACGATCCGCGCCCGCCAGCTCGCCGACCAGACCGAGCAGGCGTGGTGTCTGACCCTGGCCACCAACGCCGTGATCGCCCGGACCACCGAGTACTACGGCCTCGCGGTCGAGCAGATGCGCCGGGCCGGACAGCGAATCGACGACGAGGTCCTGGCCCACATCAGCCCCGCGCACAGCGCCAACATCAACTTCTTCGGCGCGATCGAAGTCGACATCGACGCCGAACTCGCCGCCCTCGACCCGACGGGCTACCGGCCGCTGCGGGTGCGCGACACCCTGTTCTGACCGGTCCCGGCGTTACCCCAGGGCCCGGTTCGTGTGCTCGCGGTCGAGCCATTCGGTGGTCCTCATGTCCGGGATCAGGTCCGCGCAGGATCGTCCGGCCTGGGGCCAGTCGCGGTCCCAGGCTCGCGGGTAGTGCGGTCCGGCGAGGTAGCCGAAGGAGTAGGGGCGCCCTCGACTCCGATCCGCAGCTTGTCGGCGGTGATGCCCGCCCATTGGCGTTCCGGTGTGCCAGCTGATCACCCACCACACCCAGCACACGTGCAGGGCGTATTTCTGGCTCGCTGTGGGTGACGCCGGGATTCCATGCCGGCTCCTGGGGCGACTGCGCGGGCGGGGCGTCGGGTCGGCCGGTGACCGCGGCGCCGAAGGGGCGGCGCGGCAGTGGGGGCGATGCGGTTCGGCGTCGCGTTGGTCGGTGACATGCGTACCCCAGGTCCACGCTTCCCGCCGGGCCGTGTACGTCGGGGACCCCGCGGTTAGGACTTACTGCGTGCGAACAGAATCGCTTGCTGAGCTTTCGCATCCGGGTCGAGCAGCATCTGGGCCTCGACCACGAATCCGGCATCATGCAGCCAGGACGCCACCTGGTCCGGCTGACGGCGGTGGACATGGACCTTCATCGGGTGACCGCCGTAGCCGTCCGTCTTCAACAGCGACTCGTCGCCGACGTGAAACAGGAGTTGCAACGGTCCGCCGGGACGCAATGCTCGGTGGAAGCGCCCGAATACAGTCGGCACCTCGTCGTCTGGGATGTGGATCAACGACTGCCAGGCGAGCAGGCCGGCCACCGAAGCGACGGGCAGGTTCAGTTCCGTCATCGAGCCCACCTCGAACCGCAGGCCGGGGTGGTCGCGCCGGGCCACGTCGATCATCGCCGGGGAGAGGTCGATACCGAAGGCGTCGACACCGAGCTCATGCAGGTGGGCGGTGACTTCACCGGGGCCGCAGCCGACGTCCGCGACCGGTCCGCCGCCAGCGGTCCGCACGCTGTCGGCGAACAACGCCAGAGCCGCGCGAAGGTACTGGTGTCCGGCGAGGGCGCCGCGCACTTGGTCGGCATAGCTGACCGCGACCGTGTCATAAGAGGTTCGGGTGTCGGCCAACCAGTCATCCGTGGTCATGACCGGCACGATATTCCATCACCGGTAGGCAGGACGGCGTTGCTCATTGCGCGGGCCCGAGAGACCCTGGCCGACTCTGTCATACGGTGGCGTGGGCATCGGTGACTGCGGCGAACGGCGGTACGCGTCTGGCCGTGACCGGTCAACGATAGCAGTGATACCCCGGATAATGGTCTGTTATCCGGGGTAACATCGGAGTCGTGCTGCGGCGATCACGCTGCCGCGCAACATGAACCGGCCCCGTTATCCGGGGCAAGCCAGGAGAGGCGGGGGCGATGGCTGCGAAGGTGACCCGGCTGCGCACGCCGCCAGCGCGGACCCTGTGCACTGCCGCCGAGGCGTTCCTGGACACCATCGGATCGCCCAACACCCGCCGCGCCTACGGCATCGCGATCGTCAAGACCGTCGATGCCCTCGACGGGCCCGGCCCCGACGGGCTGATCGGCCGCTCGCGCGCCCTGGACTCGGTCACCGACGCCGAGATCGGCGCGGCGCTGGAATCGCTGTGGGGCCAAGCTGCGGTCAACACCTGGAACTCCCGGCGCGCCGCGGTCGGCAAATGGTTGAGCTGGTGCGCCGAACAGGGCTGGGACGCCCCGCAACTGCCCGCTTCGGCCGCGCGGTCGACCCCGCCGGACTCCGAGACGCCGGTGCGCTCGCGCACCGCAATCGATCGACTCATCGGCCGCCGCGAGATCCACGTGCGGGAAAAGACGCTGTGGCGAATGCTCTACGAAACATGTGCTCGCGCAGAGGAACTGCTGCAACTCAACATCGAGGACCTGGACCAGACGGGCCGATGCGCCCCGGTGAAGTCCAAGGGCGCCAAACCCCGCACCCGCCGCCGCGGGCCCGCCCACCACGAACACGTCCTCGAGATCGTGTACTGGGACGCGGGCACCGCCCGGCTGCTCCCGCGATTGATCAAGGGCCGCACACGCGGGCCGGTATTCGTGACCCACCGCCGGCCCGGGCCCGGCAAGTACCTCGCCGACCGCGACCTGTACCCCGACACCGGGCTGGCGCGGCTGTCCTACGACCAGGCCCGCGACCTACTCGACACCGCAACTGCGATCGACGGACCCGGAACCGGCTGGGATCTGCACGAACTCCGGCACTCCGGCCTGACACACCTGGGGGAATCAGGAGCCAGCCTGCTGGAACTGATGGCGAAATCCCGGCATCGCAAGGCCGAGAACCTCCGCCGCTACTTCAAACCATCACCGCAGGCGATGCGCGATCTCACCGCACTACTCGGTCCGGGAGCCGACCGCCGACGCTGAGCTGCGGCGTTTCCATATCCGTTGTTTCTTCGGCGATTGCTACCGGGACCCCCAGTGGCGGCGGGCTGCGCAGCCGCATGGTCGGTTCCGTCTGGGACGGATCGCGCCCGATTTATAGACAATGATGTTCGTCAACACTATGGTCTAGCCATGACGAAGTTCGACGGTAAGAGCTGCCTGATCACCGGGGCGGCCAGCGGTCTTGGCCGCGGCACCGCGCACGCGGTAGCGGCCAAGGGCGCGTCACTGATTCTCACCGACATCGACGCGGCAGGCCTGCAGCGTACTGCCGAAGAGTTGCGCGCGGCGGGCGCCACCGTGCACCTGGCCGAAGCGCTCGACGTCAGCGACCACACCGCCGTCGTCGCGCTGGCCGCCAAGGTGCACGAGAAGATCGGCAGCGTCGACATCGTGATGAACGTGGCGGGCATCGCCACCTGGGGAGCCGTCGATCGGCTCACCCACGACCAGTGGCGGCGCACCATCGACATCGACCTGATGGGGCCGATCCACGTCATCGAGGAGTTCTTGCCGCCGATGATCGAGGCTGGACGCGGCGGACACCTGGTCAATGTGTCCTCGGCCGCGGGCCTGTTCGGCCTGCCGTGGCACGCGCCCTACAGCGCGAGCAAATTCGGGCTGCGCGGCGTCTCGGAGGTGCTGCGCTTCGACCTGCGCAGGCACGGCATCGGCGTGAGCCTGGTGTGCCCGGGCGCGATGTCGACCCCGATGGTGAACCGCGTGGACATCGCGGGCGTCGACCGCGAGGCAGAGGCGGTACAGCGCGGGCTGAAGCTGTTCCTGCGGCACGCCGTCACCGCCGAGCAGGCCGCGAATTCCATTGTGCGCGGGGTCGAGCGGAACAGGTACCTGATCTACACCTCGCAGGACATTCGCATCGGACACTGGGCCCAGCGCTACTTCCCGCCCGCCTACAACCTCGCCATGCGCGGGCTGAACTGGGCGATGCAGCGGTACGTCGACAAGCCAGGGGTGCTGCGCGCACCCTGAGGCGTACCTCCGCCTTCGCTCCGGCCATGCGCGGGTCGACGGCGGGCTTCGTCCGGCTGCGCCAGCGGCCGGACACCCACCTCGGAGAGGGGATCGCCATGGTCGAACCGCTGACGAGCGCCACCGGCGCACCGCCGGACGCACGTTTCGACATCGGACCGGAGCGCTATCCGAAACTGCATGCGTCCGTGACGGTTCCGATCCCCATGTCCGACGGCGCGGTCCTGAGCGCCGACGTCCTGCGCCCAGGCGACCGCTCCGGGCCGACCACCGAACCGCTCCCGGCGTTGATCAACTTCACCGCCTACAACAAGATGATCAACCGGCACGGCATGCGCGCGAATCGGGCGCTGCGCACGCTGGCGGGTCGCGTCGCACCGTCCGACCGCGCCAGGATGACCGCGCGGGACGTGCTGCGCACACCCGCGGGGGGTGTCTTGGAACCGTTCGCGATCAACCGTACCGCCGTGTCGCGTGGGTACGTGGGGCTGATGGTGGACGTACGCGGCACCGGAAGTTCTACGGGCACTTGGGATTTCTTCGGTCACCGGGAACAGCAGGACTATCTCGAGGTGGTCCGGTGGGTGCGCGAACAGCCCTGGTGCGACGGACGCGTTGCGGTGACGGGTCTTTCCTACGGCGCGATCGCGGCGCTCGTCACCGCGGGCTTGCGCCCCGAGGGACTCGCCGCCGTATTCGCCATCGAGGCGGGAGAGAACCCGGTGCGCGAACTCGGGCTCACCGGCGGGGTGCCCACGCCGGGCATGCTCGCATGGATCCTGTTCGTGCACGGAGCCGGGCGGCTTCCGGCGCTGCCCGGTCTCGTCCGCAACGGGCTGCTCGGCCGATACCTGCGCGACCGGATCACCGGGCGCTCGGATTGGGTACGCCGCGCCATCCGGATCGCCGTCAGCATCGACCACCCCGACGGCTACCTCAATCCGGAGTGGGCGGCGCGGCTGGCGCACTTCGAGGAGATCGACGTCCCCACCTGGATCCACGGCGGCTGGCACGACGTCTACAACCGCTCGAATTTCCGCATCTACGAACGTATTCCGGTCGCGCCGGGAGCCAAGCAGATCTTGGTGGACGACTCCTACCACCTCACGCCAGGCTCCGGCTTCGGCGATCCCGGCAACCCGCAGGCGCTCGACGAACTCCAGTGCGCGTTCTTCGACCGCTGGGTCAAGGGCGTCGACAACGGAATCGACCGGTACGGACCGGTGACGGTGCGCAGACAAGGCGATGGACGCTGGATCCGCCGCGCCGAGTTCCCGGACCCGGCGACGCGTGTGCGCAGGCTCTACCTCACCGCCGATCCGAGCGGCACCGCGGCACACGCCGCCGCCGACGGCGGATTGTCGACCGCGCCAACGGATACCGAGTACCCGCTGACGGTGCCGACGGGCCGGGTCAGCGCGGCCTCGAACAATACCGCGGTCATGACGATGGGCGTCGCGCTGCTGTTCGGCGACCGTTTCGGCAACGACGACCGGCGCAGCGAGGCCACCGCGATCACCTTCACCAGCGCGCCGTTCGAGACCGACACCGTGCTCTCCGGTCCGATGAATCTGCACTTGCTCGCCGCGGTCGACGGGGCCGACGCTTTCTGGTCGGTCACCGTGTGCGACGTGCGCCCCGACGGTGTGTCGGCGCCGCTCACCCGCGGCGCGCTGCTGTCGACGCTCCGCGCGATCGATGCCGCCGACAGCTATTACGCCGAGGGCGAACTGCTTTTCGCCATGCACCCCATGACCGCCGATTCCGCGCTGCCGGTGACGCCGGGGAAGGCCTTCGAGATCGACATCGAGATCAACCCCACCGAGGCGCTGCTTCGCGCCGGGCATCGGCTGCGAGTCGCGGTCAGCCCCACCAGTTTCCCGCGCCATCTGATTCCGCCGTGGAAGCAGCGCCAGATCGCCGGTCAGCGCATCCTGCTGCGCCCCGACCGTCCCAGCTACCTGAGTTTCCGCGCGCTCGGCGGCGACTGAAACTCGCGAACGAGCTGGATCGGCGGCCGTTGCCGCGCGGTCGCGAGACCGGAAAGGCAAGGGGGAGCGGATCGCAGCGACCTACCGTACTATCGCGTGCGGAGACACCGGCCGGGTAGATGAAGGGGGGACGGTGTGGGACCTCGCCTTCCGGCGACCGCGCGCGACGGGGCGGCGTGGGTGCGGCGCTTCGCGCATACGACACCGGGACTGATCGGCGCGCTCGCGCTGGTGACGGTGGGGTTGTGCCTGCTCGCGGGTTTCACGGGCGCGAACCAGTCGAGCGGGAAGATCGACCGCCGCGACGCCGCCTTGGCTCGCACCGAGCCGCTCGCCTACGCGGCGCAGAACCTCTACGTCTCGCTCTCGGCGGCCGACGCCGCCGCGGCCGAGGCATTTCTGACCGGCGGCATCGAGACGCCGCAGGTCCGCGCACGCTACCAGCAGGCGCTCGCCGACGCGGCCGACGCGCTGGCCCAAGCCACCGCGGACGCCTCCGACGAGCGCACCCGCCGTATCGTGGCGGCCATCAGCGCCGAATTGCCCGCCTACACCGGTCTCGTAGAGACGGCGCGGGCGAACAACCGGCAAGGGTTCCCGGTCGGTTCGGCCTACCTGCGCGAGGCCTCCGAGGTCATGCAGGATTCGCTGTTGAAGAACGCCGAGGAGCTCAGCACCCTCCGCTTCGCGGCCCTGCACGAGGAGCAGCGGGCGATCGGCGCGCTGCCGTTCACCACGATCACGACACTCTTGCTGGTGCTGTTCGCCTGCGGCGCGGGCTCTTTCGTCCTGCTGCGCCGCACCAACCGGCGGGTCAACCCCGGACTCGTCGCCGCGGCGGCGGCGACCGGAGTCGCGCTGCTGTGGACCGTGCTGGCGACCTCGGTGGCCGCAGCGGCACTGGAGACCGGCGACGACGGCGCGGCCCTGCGATTCCAAACTCTCGCCGAGGCAAGGATTCTGGCGCAGCAGGCCCGCACGGCGGAGACCTTGCAGCTGATCACCCGCGGTGACATCGCCGCGGGCGAGGAGACCTTCACCCGCCACACCGCGGCGCTGCGCGACCGGCTCGCGGAGGTCACCGGACCGGATTCGCCCGCGGCCCTGCGCTTCGAGGGCTGGACCGCGGGTCATCGCCGCCAGCTCGCGGCGTATCAGGCGGCCGACTATCCGGCGGCCGTCGACCAAGCCATCGGCGCCGGGCCGGAGAGTTCGGCGACCCGGTTCGCCCAGCTCGACGAATCGTTGCGCGCCGACGTGCAGCGGGTGCGCAGCGACCTGCGCGGCGGTGTCGACGCCGCCGGTGACGCGCTGACCTGGAGCCCCTCCGGAGTGTTGCTGCTGATGCTGTTCGCGGCGGGCGCCGCGGTCGTCGGATTGTGGCCGCGGCTGAAGGAGTTCCTGTGACAAGACGGCTCTTCGCACTGGTCGTCGCCCTGGCCGCGCTCGGCCCGCTGGTCGCGTGCAGCACCGACAGCTCGGTGCCTGCGACTCCGCCAGCGGCCGCGGTGAATCCGGCCCCGCCCGAATTCGCCGAGATCACCACGCCCGGCCAGGCCGAGGACGAGTGCGATGCCGAGGCCAGCCTGCGGCCGGGCCCACTGCCGCCGCCGGGCGCGATGCCCGCGGGCTCGCCGATGGCCGCGATCGTGGCCAACGGCCGGATCCGGGTGGGCGTCGACCAGAACACCTACCTGTTCGGTTTCCGCAATCCCACCACCAACGAGATCGAGGGCTTCGACATCGATATCGCGAGGGAGATCGCTCGGGCCCTGTTCGGCGACCCGAATCGGATCGAACTGCGCTCGGTGACCGCCGAGGAGCGCATCTCGGCGCTGCGCGAGAACAAGGTCGACCTGATCGTGCGCACCTTCTCGGCCACCTGCGAGCGCCGCCGCGACGTCGACTTCTCCGCCGTGTACTACCGTGCGGCGCAGCGGATTCTGGCGCCGAAGAACTCCGGCATCCGGTCCGGGGCCGATCTCGGCGGCAAGCGGGTGTGCGTCACCAGGGGCACCACCGCGTCGGGGCCGCTGTTCGCGCTGCCCAAGCGACTCACGGTGTTCGGCGTGGCCAACTGGACCGACTGCCTGGCCGCGCTGCAACAGGGTCACGTGGACGCGATCAGCGCCGACGACCCCATTCTGTTCGGTCTCGTCGCCCAGGACCGGAACCTCGAGGTGGTCGGCGAACCGATCGGCAGCGGCGCCTACGCCGTCGGTGTGGCGAAGGGCGCACCCGATCTGGTGCGCTTCGTCAACGCGGTGCTCGAACGGATGCGCGCCGACGGCACCTGGCAGCGCATCTACGCCGCGCGCCTCAGCGCCCTCGGACCTTCGCCCGGCCCGCCGGAAACCCGGTACACCGCGTGAGCCGGGCGATCATGCAGCCACGCACCCTCGCCGAGATCGACAGCGAATTGGCCGCCCGCACCGGCGAATTCGACGCGATCGCCGCCACCCTGCTGGAACTGGACCGGCACCCCGGACTGACCCTGCTGCGCCGCTTTCCGCCCACCGGCCGCACCGAGCGCCGGTGGACGCCGATCAACGCCGAGCTGGACCTGATGTGGCAGGACTTCGCCAGGCTGAAAGCCATCCTCGACTCGGCGCGCACGGTGCGCGGCACGCGCCCCCGGCTGGACGCCGAGACGCGCGCCGAACTCACCCGGCTGCTGTACGGGCGGCCGCACGAGGCCTCGCGCACCCCGATTCCGTTGGCGCAGCGGTCGCTCACCGGGCCCGGCGAACACGTGCTGTTCGTCGGCTTGGCCGACACGGTGGATCGCATGCGCGCGACCTTTCCCCGAATCGCCGCCTTCCTCGACGAGGTCGGCGCGGTGAACGACCGGGTGCTGACCGGGCTCGCGCCCCTTCAGGATCGGTTGGATCGGGCGGGCGCCGTCACGGCCGAACTGCGGGACATCGGCGCGGCCATCGCCGAGCTGTTGCGCCGCTCGGCCACCGACCCGCTGGCGTTGACACCGCCCGAGATCGACGCCCGCCTCGCCGATATCGGCGCGCGCCTGGACCGCGCGGCCGACGTGCTCGCCGAGCTGACATCGATCACCGCGAATTGGGATGCCGCCGTGGCGGCGACCCGCGACCGGCTGACCGTGCTCGCCGAGACCGAGGCCCGAGCCGGACGCGCGCGTGCGGAAGCCGAACGCAAGATCCGTACCGGGCCGCTGCCGTCATCCGGCGCGGAACAGAAGGGGCTCGACGCCGAACTGGCCGCCCTCGATGCCGAACCCGGCGCGGCCGCGGAGCTACTGAACCTGCGCCGCCGGATCGCCGCGGCGACCCAGGCGGCCGCCGGCGCGGCCGAACTCGCCCAGGGCTTGCTGGACCGCCGCGCCGAGCTGCGCGGGCGACTGTCCGCGTACCGCGCAAAGGCGGCCAGGCTGGCGCTTGCCGAGGACGACGAGCTCCTGGCGAGCCATCGGATCGCGAGCGACCTGCTCGCGCACCGGCCGTGCGATCTCGCGGCGGCCACCCGCGCGGTCGCCGACTACCAGCAGATCGTCGCGCGGAAATCGGGGAGGAGATCATGACCTGCACCGAGCCAGGCTGTGACGGGGCGGTCGAGGACGGTTATTGCACCGTGTGCGGGACCGCACCGGCTGCGACCGGCGCGACGGCCGGGCCGTCGATGGGTACCGCACCGGTTGCCACCGGTGCGACGACCGGCCGTTCGGCGGGTGCCGCGCCGGTGGCCTCGGTATCGAGATCAGGGCATTCGGCGGGCACGACGGCCGAGGTCTGCGCCGAACCCGGCTGCGGCGGAACCGTATCCGGCGGGTACTGCGACACCTGCGGCACCGCTCCGGCGGCGACCGAGACCGTCGCCGCCTCGGCCCGCACGTCCGCGGGCAGCACGCGGGGATCGGCGCGCTCGGTGCGGACCGGCCGGTCGACGTCGTCGAAGCCCAGCGCGCGCGGACGGCTCGGCGCGGGCATGGTCGACGTGCCTCGGGTGCCTCGGATTCATCCCACCTCGGCCGTTCTCGCCGACCCGATGGTCGCCGAGTCGAAGCGCTTCTGCGGCGCCTGCGAACGACCGGTCGGCCGCGGTAGGGACGGTGCGCCGGGCCGCACCGAGGGCTTCTGCCCGAACTGCGGCGCCCGATTCTCCTTCGCGCCCAAGCTGAGCGCTGGCGACCTGGTCGGCGGCCAGTACGAGGTGGTCGGTTGCCTCGCGCACGGCGGGCTCGGCTGGATCTACCTGGCCACCGACCGCAATGTCGGCAACCGTTGGGTGGTGCTCAAAGGTCTGCTCAACTCCGGCGACCTGGACGCCATGGCGGCGGCCGTCGCCGAGAAACGGTTCCTCGCCGAGGTCGAGCATCCGAGCATCGTCAAGATCTTCAACTTCGTCGAACACGCCGGACCCGATGGCGTCGCGGTCGGCTACATCGTCATGGAGTTCGTCGGCGGCACCTCGCTCAAGCAGATCCTGCGCGATCGGCGCGACACCGACGGCGGATACCTGCCGGTGCCCCAAGCCATCGCCTACATTCTGGAGATGCTGCCCGCACTCGGCTACCTGCACTCGCTCGGTCTCGCCTACTGCGACTTCAAGCCAGACAACGTGATGCAGACCGACGAGCAACTGAAGCTCATCGATCTCGGCGCGGTGATCGCCATGGACGATCAGGACAGCGCCATCTACGGCACGATCGGGTACCAGGCGCCCGAGATCGCCGCCACCGGACCTACCGTCGCGACCGAGGTGTACACCGTCGGCCGCACGCTGGCGGTGCTGATCATGCACGTGCCACAGCAGGGCGGGCATTTCGGCGCGCTGCCGGGACCCGACGCCGAACCCCTGCTCACCCGCTACGACTCGCTGCACCGGTTCCTGCTGCGCGCCACGGACGCCGATCCCGAGGCCAGATTCGCCTCGATGGAGGAGGTGGCCGATCAGCTGACCGGCGTGCTGCGCGAGGTGCTCAGCGCCGACGACGCGGTACCGCGCCCCGGCATGTCGGCGTATTTCGGGCCGCCGCGCGCGGTCTTCGGTGTCGGCGTCGACGCGGCGGTCGCGCCGCAAGACGTCGTGGCCGGACTGCCGGTGCCGCTGGTGGATCCCAGCGACAGCGGCGCCGCGCTGCTCGCCACGACGGCGGGGACGACGCCCGGCGAACTGGAGCGCGCGTTCGCCGACGGGCTGCGTTCGGTGGTCACCGGCCGCGGCGAATCGGTGGAGATCCCGCTGCGTCTGGTGCGCGCCGCGCTCGACACCGGCGATCCGGCCGAGGCCGAGCGCAGGCTCACCGAGCTCGCCGACCGGTTGCCCGGTGACTGGCGGCTGGCCTGGTATCGCGGGCAGGCCAGGCTGCTCGCCCGCGATTTCGCCGCCGCCCGCGCCGAATTCGACGCCGTGTACACGGCGCTGCCCGGTGAACCGGCGCCCAAGCTCGCGCTGGCGGCCGTCGCCGAACTCACCGCCGACGGCGGCGCGGCGGCGCGCTACTACGACACCGTCTGGCGCACCGACCGCTCCTTCGCCGCCGCGGTGTTCGGTCTGGCGCGGATGCGCCGCCGCGCGGGCGACCGGGACGGCGCGGTCGCGGCACTCGACCAAGTCGATCCGTCCTCGTCGCTGTACACCGACGCGCGCGTCGCCGCGGTGGACGCGCTGCTCGCCGAACGCGGGCCCGCCGAGCTGACCGAGGCGGTACTGCGCGACGCGGGCGGCCGGGTCGACGCGCTGGCGCTCGATTCCAAACGCCGTGGCGCACAGGTGCGGATGCGGGTGCTGGACGCCGCGCTGGCCTGGCTCGACGGCGGCCGAGCGGTGACGAACCACGTGCCGCTGCTCGGCGTCCCATTCGACCAGGAGGGGGTGCGCACCGGGTTGGAGCGCTGCTTCCGCCACCTGGCGCGCGAGACCGAGGACATGTGGGCCCGTTTCGAGTTGGTGGACCGCGCCAACGCCATCCGTCCGAGGACCACGCTGTGAACCGGGACGGGAGCACCGAGCCGGGCGGACCCACCGAGCCCGACCGTCCCGCCGCGTCCGACCGACCCACCGAGCCGATCACCCCTGCCGAGCCCGGCAGTCCGACCGTGCCGATCACCCCTGCCGCGCCCGACCGACCTACCGAGCCGATCACCCCCGCCGAGCCCGGCAGACGGACCGCGCCAACCAGCCCCACCGCGCCAACCGCTACCACCGGGCCGGACAACCCCGCCGAGCCGACCAGTCCAACCGAGACAGCCCGTCCCGCCGAGCCTGACAACCCCGCCGAGCCCGGCCCGGCGCCGACCCCACCCGACCAGCCGACTTCGACCGTGAGTGCCTACGTGACCCCACCTGTGAGCGCAGTTCCGACCCATCCGGCGGACACCGTGCCGACCATGCCCTTGGCGAAACCCGCCGAACCGCCGAGCGCTTCGCCGCGCTGCCCCGGTTGCGGGGAGAGCGTCTCGAGCGCCGATCGGTACTGCGAGGCCTGCGGGCGGGAACTGGGCGCGCGCCGGGTCGCGCTGCCGCATCCGGAGTCCGAGTCGGCGACTCCGCGGCCGTGCGACGCCTGCGGCGCGCAGGTGTACGACCCGGACGGCTACTGCCGCGGCTGCGGCCAATTGCGCGCTCCGCGTGACCGTTTCGAGGCCGACCTGGGCGCGGTGTGCGTGGCCACCGACCGTGGCATCGCGCACGCGCGGAACGAGGACTCGGTCGCCGCCGCCGTGGTGGACGACGCGGCGGGTCCGCAAACCGTCGTCATCGTGGTGTGCGACGGCGTGTCCACCTCCGAGGATCCGCAGGCCGCCTCCGGCACCGCATCTCGGTCGGGTGTGGACGCCACGCTCGCCGCGCTGGCCGAAGGCCAGGAGGCCCCCGACGCCGCGCTGGCCGGACTCGCCGCCGCGGCGCAGGCGGTGCGCGATATCGCCGTGCACGAGAGTCACGCGCCGTCCTGCACGTACGTCTCGGCCATCGTGCGCGGCTACGACGCCGATACGGTCGAGATCACGGTGGCGAACGTCGGTGACAGCCGCGCGTATTGGCTCGTGCCCGCGCCCGGCGCGCCCGACATCCCGCCCTCGCAACGGCTCACCGTGGACGACTCCTGGGCCCAGGCCCTCGTCGACGCGGGCGCCATGGACGAGCAGGCCGCCATGAAGGACCCGAGGGCGCACACCCTGTTGCGCTGGCTCGGCGCGGACTCGGGGGATCGGCCGTGGTCGGACACCTGCGTGCGCGTCTTCCGCACCCGTGGTCCCGGCCTGCTGCTGCTGTGCAGCGACGGCCTGTGGAACTACCAGCCGGACGCCCACGCGCTCGCCGCACTCGCGACCGCCGCGGAACCGATGCGAGCGGCCCGCGATCTCGTCGAGTTCGCGCTGCACAGCGGGGGCAGCGACAACATCACCGTCGCGCTCGCGCGGGTGCCCTGATCGACCAGCCAGGAGAAGTACTGTGAATTCTGTTGCCGGCAATGGCATCTCGGTGGTCGTCGACCAGAACGAGTTCCTCGCGGAAGGTTCGGGCACGGTCGACGCGGTGGTCTCGGTGGAGACCGGCGCCGATTTCGTCGCGGCCGGGCCGCCGCCGGAGCGCGTGGAGATCCTGATCATCGACAGTTCGGGGTCGATGGGCAACGGCAAGAAGCTCGAAGGCGCCCGCCGCGCCGCCATGGCCGCGCTCGACGCGCTGCCCGACGGCACCCGCTTCGCGATCGTGCAGGGCACCTCCATGGCCCGCCTGGTCTTTCCGACCGACGTGCCCTCGGTGCCCGCGGACGAGACCACGCGCGCGGCGGCGCGCCGAAAGCTCGACAAATTGCGTGCCGACGGCGGCACTGCCATGGGTACCTGGCTCGGCTTGGCCCGGCAACTGGCCAAGAAACACGAGGGCGCCATGGTGCACGCGATCCTGCTCACCGACGGCAAGAACGAACACGAGTCGCCGGAGTCCCTCGCCGCCGAGATCGCCCAGTCCGCGGGCGTGTTCACCTGCGACTGCCGCGGCGTCGGAACCGATTGGCGGGTGGACGAATTGCGGTCCATCGCCTCGGCGCTGCACGGCACCGTCGACATCGTCGCCGATCCGGCGCACTTGGCCGCGGACTTCGCGGCGATGACGCACACCTCGATGGCCAAGGCGATTCCCGAACTGACATTGCGGGTCTGGACTCCGGCCGGTGCGACGGTGCGCTTCGTCAAGCAGGTCGCGCCCGCCATCGAGGACCTGACGGCTCGCCGCGTCGAGGCGGGCGCGCAGGTGGGGGAGTATCCGCTCGGAGCGTGGGGCGCCGAGGAGCGCGATTACCACGTGCAAGTGCGGGTGGAACCCGCCGCGCCGGGACGGGAGAAGCTGGCGGCGCGGGTCAGTGTGATCGCGGGCGACGAGGTCGTCGGGCAGGGTCTGGTGCGGGCGGTGTGGACCACCGAGACGGAATTGTCGGCCCGGATCAGCAGGCGCGTCGCGCATTACACCGGTCAGGCCGAGCTGGCCGATGCGGTGCAGGAGGGGCTGGCGGCCCGCAAGAACGGCGACGTGGAGACCGCGACGGCCAAACTGCGGCGCGCGGTCCAGCTGGCCGCCGAGTCGGGCAACGAGAGCACCGCGAAGCTGCTGCGCGGCGTGGTCGAGGTGGACGAGCGCAACGGCACGGTGCGGCTGCGGTCGCGCGTCGCGGCCGAGGACGAGATGGCACTGGACGCCCGCTCCACCAAGACGGCGCGGGTACGCAAGGAGTCCTGATGGTCACCTGCCCGGAGGGACACCCGTCGGCGGCGGTCGACTACTGCGATGTGTGCGGAGCACCGATCGGCGCGTCGCCGACGACGGTCGCCGCGCCACGCTGCCCGGCCTGTGGCGCGCCGAGCGGCGGACGCTTCTGCGAGGCTTGCGGTCACGATTCGGCGCTGCCCGCGCCGTCCACACCGGAACCCGTTCCGCGCGAAGTCGATCCGGAGATCGCCGATTCGGCCACCGCGCGGCCACCGGCCGTCACCTGGATCGCCACCGTCACCGCCGATCGCGCCTTCTACGATCGCGTGCTGGCGCGCGAAGGTCCGGACGCGGATCGCGTGGAGTTCCCCGGATACTATCCGCCGCGCCGAATCGCCTTGCGCGGCAGCGAGATCCTGATCGGCAAGCGCAGCGTCTCGCAGGGCCTGAACCCCGACATCGATCTAGGCATCGCCCCCGCCGACGCGGGCGTCTCGCGGGCGCACGCGCTGCTGCACCTGACTCCGACCGGTCTCACCGTCACCGATCTCGGCTCCACCAACGGCACCAGCCTCAACGACAGCGACGACCTGATCCCGGCGGAGCAGCCGGTCGCGCTGCGCAGTGGCGACCGCGTCCACGTCGGGGCATGGACCACCATCACCCTCACCGTGGAACCGGCCTGAGGTCTGCGATCATGGCCGGATGGCCTCCGCTGTCTATCTGATCACCGGTATCCAAGCCGCGGGCAAGTCGACGGTGGCCCAGGCGCTGGCCGAGCGCCTGCCCCGTTCGGCGCACGTGCGCGGGGATACCTTTCGCAGATTCGTGGTCGGTGGCCGCGCGGAGATGGGTCCGGAACCGTCTGCCGCCGCCCTCGATCAGCTGCGGCTGCGCCATCGGCTCGCCGCGTCGGTCGCCGACGAGTACGCCGCGGCGGGGTTCACGGCGATCCTGCAAGACGTGGTGCTGGGCGAGTTCCTGCCGTTCACGATCGACCAGATCCGCACCGATCCGCTCTACGTGGTGGTGCTCGTGCCCAGCCACGAAGCGATCGCCGCCCGTGAGTCGGCTCGCGACAAGAACGCCTACGACACCTTCACCGTGGCGGCCCTGGACGCCGTGCTGCGCGACAGCACACCCCGCCTCGGTCTATGGCTCGACACGTCGGAGCTGACCGTCGCCGAGACCGTCGACGTCATCCTCGACACCGCGCGCCCGATCGCGCGGCAACAGGACCGATCCCGAGCGGGCCGTTAGGCCCCGGCCGTCACCTACACGTCCTTGCGCAAGACCGCGCGCCGCGCGAGCGGCTTGGTCGCCGGTCCCTCCAGGACCGCGCCGTCCGGCGCGAAGCGGGAGCCGTGTAGTGGACAGTCCCAGGACCGTTCCGCGTCGTTCCACCGCAGGATGCCGTACAGGTGCGGGCAGACGGCCGATACCTCGGTGGTGACTCCGTCGACGGTGCAGATCGCCGAGGGCGTGAGCCCGTGTCGCTCGACCCGCCCACAGCCCTCCTCGGGCATGCTCGCCGAGCCGCCACCGAGCATGCGCAGCCATCCCGTCGAAAGTTGTTGGGCAACAGCCGTGTTCGCTTTCGCACCGGACAGTAGCGAACGCAGTTCGGCGGGCCGCCAGGTGGTGAAGGTGCCGGACCAGGCGGGCGGCTTGCCGGTGAGCCTGCCTGCCAGCGCGAGCGCGGCGGCGACGCCGTTGGTCAGGCCCCATTTGGCGTAGCCGGTGGCGACCAGGATGTCGTCCTGGCCGGGCAGCAGCGAGCCGACGTACGGCAATTCACCGACCGGGTGGTAGTCCTGAGCCGACCAGCGGTGCAGCACCTCCGCGCCGGGGAACCAGGCGGCGGTCCAGTCCAGGAGTTCGTCGGCGTGCTCGGCGGCCTCGTCGGTCCGCCCGACCGCGTGGCCGCTGCCGCCGACCAACAGCAGGTCGCCCTCGGGGGTGGGGTGGTAGCGCAGCGAGCGGATGGGCTGCCCCGCGCTGATGTACATGTCGTGCGGCACCGAACCGGGTACCCGGAACGCCGCGAGGTACGAGCGCTGTGCCGTGAGCCGCGCGAAGAACCCGCCCCGGTCCAGCATCGGGGTCCCGGTGGCCAGCACGACCGTGCCCGCGGTCAGGTCGCCGTGTTCGGTCTGCACGAGCAGTTCACCGTCGGAGCCGTGATGCACCCCTTGCGCGAGGGTCGATTCGTAGATCGGGGCGGCGTGCGACTCCACCTCGGCGGCCAGTGCGGCGAGCACGGCCATCGGGTCGATCTGGGCCTGCTCGATCAACCGGACCCCGCCGTAGGCCGGGAAGGGCGCTTCCAGGTCGTCGATCAGCTCGGTCGGCAGTCCCGCCGCCCTTGTCGCCTCGAATTCCGCTTGTACCGAGCGCTTTTCGCGTTCGGACTGGGCGTAGGTGACCGCCGTGGCGCGCTGATAGGCGATTCCGTGCTCGTCGCAGAAGCGCAACAGCCAATCCTGGCCGTCCCGATTCGCCGCCAGGTACTGCGCGAGGGTGCCGACACCGTGCCGCCCGGCGATGCTCTGCGCGCGAGTTCCCTGGAGCAGGCTGACTTTTCCGGTCGTGCCACCGGTCGTCCCGAGCCCGACGCGCCGACTCTCGACCACCGCGACCTGGATGCCGTTCTGGGCCAGTAGCAGCGCGGTGACGAGCCCGGTGATGCCCGCGCCGATCACGACGGTGTCGAAACGCGAGCCGGGCGTCAGCCGCAGTCGGGCGGGTACTTGCGCGTCGTTCATCCACAAGGACGTCATAGTCGGGACATAGCCGATCGACCCGGCCCGAAACCCGGCGCTGACCGGCCGATCTTCCAACGGGCGACCACGCGTGATCGACTTCGGCGAATATCCGCACCGCTGATTGAGCCCGCCTCGGCCGGGTAGACCGCCACTGTCCACCTGATAACCGATATTTCGGAGGTAGATATCGTGTCCGAGCACAAGAGTGGTCCCCGGGAAGGCGTCGAAGGCGCTGTCGAAGGCGTCAAGGGCAAGGCCAAGGAGGCCGCCGGAAGCGTCTTCGGAAACGACGATCTGCGCGACGAGGGCAAAGCCCAGCAGGACAAGGCCGAATCCCAGCGCGAGGCCGCGCAGAAGGAAGCCGCAGCCGAGAAGGAGCGTGCCGAGGCGTCGGCCGACGAGCAGCGTCAGCGCGCTCACCAGAAGGGGCAGTAGTCCCCGCACCCGCGCCACGCGGTGAAAAAACGGGGTGTCCGGCTCGAGCCGGACACCCCGTTTTTCGTTGTCTTACTTCGGAACGAAGATGCCGGTCAGGTCCGCTTTCCGGATCGGTGTGTCCGGATTGGCCTGCGCGGTGCACATCAATTCGATCGAGGCGATGGCGGCGTCGACCATGCGGTCGTCCGGCGCCTCCTGACCGCTGCGCTCCTGCTCGAGGAACTTGGTGACGGTGGTCCGCTTCTTGTCGGCGTCCTGCTCGACGAACTCGCTGCACGGCGTGTCGCCGCCCTTGTTGACGGCCTTCTCGGCCTCCGCACAACCCGCCGCGAACATCGCGGCCGAGGCCAGCGCCGCGACGGCGAGGCTACGCATTCTCATCGAAACTCTCCTGTGTCGGGGCGGCTCAGAATCCGGCGAGGCCGGCGGCCAGGTCATCGAGGTTGAGCGCGTCGAGCACCTGCTGGCGCACGTCGGGGCACTGCTGGATGGTGGCGGTGTCGATGATCGACTGATCCGCGAGCACGGCGTCGTTGAGTCCGCCGTTGCGCACCGCCCAGTTGTGCACCGTGCCGTTGAAGCTGACCCGGCCGACGATCTCACCCTGTTCGCTCCAGTTGCCGACCTCGGCGCGCATCATGTCGCACAGCTGCGCGGCGGCCTCGGGCGTCACCTCGTCGGGATTGGGCACGTCGGCGTTGGGATCGGGCACGTCGGCGCTCGTCGGCGCCGCGATGGTCAGCGAGATGGTGCCCTCGGTGGGGGTGGCGGGTACCGGGTCGGTGTTGCCGTCGCCGCCGCATCCGGCGACGAGCGAGCCCACGGTCACCAGCCCGGCGAGCACGGCCAGACTCCGGCTCGGCAGCCGAGTTCGGCCGTCGGCTTCCGGTGATCGGTGGTGCACGATCAGTGCCCCCGGTCGTCGTAGAAGTCGCCGTGCTTGCGCTGGACGCGCTTGTGTTCGGCGAAGACCAGCGCGGCGCCGACGACGATGCTCAGCCCGGCCGCGATGCCCGCGACGATCGCCCAGCCCTCGAAGCCGTAGCCCGCCGCGGTGAGCGTCAGCGCGACGAGCACGATGCCGACGCCGACCAGGACCATGCCCGGCCAGTTCTTCGCGTCCTCGATCGCCTCGCCCGCGTGTGTCCGGGTGGTGCGGTGGTGGTCTGGAAATACGCCTTCCGGCTTCTTGTCGTCTCGGAAATTGTTCTCGGCACGCATAGTGGTCTCCTTCCGAGTGCAACCAGCGAACGGGTGCCGTTCGACGGGTACCCGGGGAATCACCGGTCAATCAGCGGCGGCTGGCGACGAGGTCGGTGAGCAGCCGGTCCCAGGCCTGCAGGAACTCGGCGAGACCGAAATTGGCCTGCGCCCACTGCCTTGCCGATTTGCCCGCCAGCTCGGCGAACAGGGGTTCGTGCAGGAACTGCCGGACCGCCTCGGCCAGGATCTCCGGCTCGGTCGACACCACCCCGGCCTCCGCGGGGATCGAGGCGGAGACCTCGGTGGTGCCGAGCGCCACGATCGGCATGCCCAGATACATCGCCTCCAGCACCGACATGCCCAGCGAGGTCCAGCGCGGCACGTGCAGGAACACGCGGCGGCGGGCCAGCTCCTCGTACAGCCGGTCCTGTTCGAGATCGCCCGCGCCGGTGATCCGGTCGGGCGGGCGGTGCAGCGCGGCAGCCAGCCGTTCGGTGCCCGCGCCGTAGACATCGATCGGCGCGGCTTCGGAGAGCGGCGCGAGCAGATCGGTGCCGGTGATGCGGCAGCGGCGCACCGGATCGTGGATGATCGTCGCGGCCCTGGCCAGTTCACCGGTGTACCGCTGGCCGGGATCGGGGATCCCGTAGCGGATGACCGTGCTCGGGCAGCGGCCGTTGTCCCACATCAGCCGGTTGAACTGGGTGACGTGCACCAGCGGGATGTCCGAGCGGCCAGCCAGGGGATGCCTGGTCAGCGCCGCGTGCTGATGTGGCGTGTTGTGTTCGACGTAGACCGCGGGCACGTCGATGCCCGGCGCGCGACCGAGCCATTCGTGCGCGAGGTCCATCTCCCTCGGGCGTTGCAGGACAACGAGATCGATGTCGGTGTCGACCAGATCGGCGGGTGCGATGTCGACCGCGTTCGCGGGCCAGGGACGACCGCACCGGCCACGCGCCCACTCGCCGCGGCGTGCGTCATAGGGCACCAGATAGCGGTGCCCGCCCTGGACGAAAGCTGTCATCCACGGGCTCTGCGCGTGCCACACCAGGACGTTCAGCGGTCCGGCCGCCCCGTTCGAAGTGATCGTCGGAGCTTCCATACGCCCGGTGTGCCCCGGCGCGTTCGCCCGAAACCTGGATACCCGAGAACCCGTGTACCCGAGCGCGACCCGGGTACGCGGTCACCGAGGCGCCCATACCGTGGCGCCTCTCACGTGGACCAGGGAGGTCGGGGATGACAACGGCAGGCGACATCATGACGGCGGGCGTGCACTGTATTCGCGCGGGCGACACCGTGGCCGAGGCGGCGGACCAGATGGCCGAACTCGACATCGGCGCGTTACCGATCTGCGGCGAGGACAACCGGTTGCACGGCATCCTCACCGACCGCGACATCGTGGTGAAAGTCGTTGCGGCGCGTAAGGATCCGCAGCAGGTGACGGCGGGGGAGCTGGCGGGCGGTGTGCCGTACACGGTGGACGTCACCGACGGCGTGCGCAAGGTGGTGTCGCTGATGGCCCAGCACCAGGTGCGGCGCATCCCGGTGCTCGATCGCGGGCGGCTGGTCGGCATCATCGCCCAAGCCGATGTCGCGACCGCCCTGGGCAACGCGCAGGCGGGGAACATGGTGGAGGCGGTCTCGCTGGACTTCTGATGCGGCAACCCGCCCACCGATCGTGCGCCGCTCATCGCGGCGCACGGTCACGTAGGCGCGCTGACGACCCGCTGCCTGGCGGGTTCCAGCTCGTAGATCGCGTAGGCCGCCCGGATCACCGGCTCGGCGACATTGCGCACCCGGATGCCGCCCGGCGTCGTTCCGCGCTCGGTGCCCGCGTGCGCGTGGCCGTGCAGCGCCAGATCCGCGCCGAATTCGTCGATCGGCTCGCCGAGCAGATAGGAGCCGAGGAACGGGTAGATCTCCCTCGGCTCGCCGTGCAGGGTGTCGCTGACGGGCGAATAGTGCGTGAGCACGACGGTCACGTCGGTGTCCAGCTCGGCCAGCGCGTCGCGCAGCGAATCGGCCAATGCCACGGTGTGGCAGGCGAATTCGCGCATCACCCGCTCGCCGAACACGCTGGCGCACTTACCGGCGAACCCGCCGCCGAAGCCCTTCGTGCCCGCCACGCCGAGCGTCTGCCCGTCGACGGAGACGGTGGTGGAGCTGCCCTCGAGCACGGTGATGCCGTAGTCGCCGAGCAGGGCGGTGATGTCGTCTTGGGCGTCGCTGTGGTGGTCGTGGTTGCCGAGCACGGCGATGACGGGCACGCCGAGATCGGTGAACTCCGTCGCCACCACCCGCGCCTCGTCCAGCGTGCCGTGCCTGGTGAGGTCTCCGGCGAGCAGCAGCACGTCGGCGCGCATGGGGAGTTCGCGCAGCACGGGGCGCAGCTGTCCGGAGGACTCGGCGCCCAGATGTATGTCGCCTACCGCGGCGATCCGCATGGCGTCAGCTCCCTTCGTGCGTCGACAGGTGTTCGGTTCCGGTCGGTGCGGTGGGCACCGAGACGCGCACGTCGTTGTGGATGACGACGCCCGGCAGCTGTTCGCGCACGACCGCTTCCATCTGCTGTTTGCGCTGTTCGCTCGTCACTTCGCCGTCGAGCACCACCACCTCACCGCGAATGGTGACCTGCACGCCGAGTTCGGCGGTGCGCGGGTCCTCGGCGAGCGCGCGGCGCAGACGGGCCACGAGGTACTGGGGCTTTTCCATCGGCTCAGCCTTCTTCTCGGTCTCGAGTGCCCGGGTCGGCCCGGCCCGCGTCGGTGATACCGAGGTCGTCGACCAGGCCGAGAAAGGCTCGGGCATAGGGTGATTCCTTCGTCTGACTGCGCACGACGGACCAGTCCACCTGCTCGCGCAGATCGCGCGCGATGTGCAGCAGCGGGCTCAGATCCAGCCGGTGCGCGTCGAAGACGAGGAGCTTGTCGATCATCAGGTCGGTCGCGCTGATCACCGGCGCCACCGTCGGCCCGACGCGCATGACCGTGGCACGGTCCAGCAACTCGTCGGTGACGTCGCGGCAGTTGGGCCGGTAGATGACGTCGATCAGGGTGTCGCCGTCGTAGACCTTGGACAGCCAGTCCTCGGGCGGCTGGCACACCCGCAGACCCGCCCGCGCGAGTGCCTGGATGGCGCGCGAGGTATCGGCGGGTTTCACGAACAGATCCACATCGTGATCCGACGCGGGACCGCCGCGGGCGTACACCGCGCAGCCACCCGCCACCGCGAACCTGATCTCCGCGTCGAGCAGCGTGTTGGCGGCGCGGGTCAGCGCGTGCAGCAGTTCGTCCATCGTCGCGACCATGCTGCGGTGGTACCCGGCGGATTCCGGGTTAATCAGGGCCTGACCGGGTATGCGATGACGTACACCTCGGCCGGAAACGACCGCGGCCGACCACTAGGAAGGGGCGGTGACATGCCGAAGACAACCCGCAGTGGAGAGGCGAAGAAGTCCGAGCTGCCGAGCACCGTGCGCCGGTCCGACGACAAGGCGCAGCGAACGTTCGCGAAGGCGCACGACGCCGCCCTCGAGGAGTACGGCAGCGAAGAACGCGCCTACCGTGTGGGCTACAGCGCGTTGAAGCACAGCTACGAGAAGATCGGCGACCATTGGGAGCCGAAAGAGCGGCGCGGACCCTCCGACGAGCGCGCCGAGAGCGGGGGCCCGAACGCCCGGGGCCGGACGGCCGAAGGCGTGAACGCCAATGCGACGAAGAAGCACCTGATCAATGTCGCGGGTCGCCTGTCGATCACCGGGCGCTGGAAGATGACCAAAGAAGAGCTCATCTCGGCGATCGAGAAGGAGAATCGCCGGAAGACCGCAAGTGCACGACAATGAGGACACCTCGCAGCGCCCGGCAAGGGCCTACGAGGGACGGGACGAAACCGAGCTCGAACGACTCGACCGCAACTGGGCCAGCCTGATCCAAGAACTGCGCGTCGTACAGACCGGCGTGCAGTTCCTCATCGGCGCGCTGCTGCTCTTGCCCTTCCAACCCGAGTTCGCGGTGGTGTCGCAGCAGATGCGCACGCTGTATCTGGTTACCGTCTGCGCGGCGTTCGGCGCCACGGTGTTCCTGGTGGCGCCGGTGTCCTGGCATCGCATCCTGTTCCGCAGGCATCGGCTGGGCAACGTCGTCTCGGCCGCGCATCGGTGCGCCATGGCGGGTGTCGCCTTACTCGCTATCGCGCTGACGGGGGCGTTGGTCCTGGTGGTAGACGTGGTCGCCGGGGACGTGGCGGGCGTGGTCGCGGGCGTCGTCGCCGCGGTGCTTTTCGCCGCGGCCTGGCTCATCGCGCCGTGGCGATGGCGCGCCCGGAGCCAACGGCACCCGTGACCACCGAGGCCCGCGCGGGCGCGGCACGCCGATACGCCGACAGCGTCGCGGCGGCGACCGCATCCCAGGAATAGCGGCTGCTCGCCCGCTGATACCCGGCCGCGCCCCAGGTTTCGCGCAATGTCGCGTCCTCGAGCAGCGGGCGCACCGCACGGGCCACGACATCCGGCTCGGGCGGTGCGACGAATTTGCCCGTGACTCCGTCCACCACGGTGTCGAGCATGCCGCCGACCGCGGTGGTCACCACCGGCTTCCGGCAGGCCATCGCCTCCAGCGGAACCAAGCCGAACGGCTCGTACCAGGGCGTGCACAGCACCACGTCGGCCGAGCGGTACAGCCGCGGCATAGCGCTGTGCGAGACCCGGCCGAGCAGCCGAACCCGTTCGTGCACACCGTTTTCCACGGCGATGCGACGCAACCGCTTGGCTTCGGCGTCGTCGTCCACGTCGTCGCCGACCGCACCGCCCGCGATCACCAGTTCGGTGTCGGGCAGGTCGGGCATGGCGCGCACCGCGAGGTCGAATCCCTTCCTGCGCACCAGTCGGCCCGCCGCGAAGATCCGGTGGCGCGCCTTGCGGTCGGCGACGCCACCCTCGGGGCGGAAGGTCCCGAGATCGACTCCGCAGGGCGCCACCGAGATACGAAAACGCGGCACGCCCATCCTGACGAGTTCGACGGCCTCGTCGGCGCTGGTCGCCAGTACGTGCGCGGCCCTGGTCGCGATGAGCCGCTCGAATCGGATTCGGGAGCGTGGGCTGGTGTCGGCCAGTCCGTGGTGGCGGCGCTTGACGGTGCCGAGCGCGTGGAAGGTCACCACCACCGGAATGTCGTGCGCCCGTGCCGCCAGCTCGGCGGCCAGCGCGGACATCCAGAAGTGCGCGTGCACCAGATCGGGGGTGTCGATGGCCCAGTGCTTGCGCAGGAACGTGCCGAATTCGCCGAGGTGGGGCAGTGTCTGGTCGCGGCCGAGTGGCCGCGGCGGCCCGGCGGGGACGTGCACGACGCGGTAGCCGTCGCGGGTCGCCACCTCGGTCCGGACGTGCGGGTCGTCACGCCGGGTGTAGACGGTGACCCGATGCCCGCGACGGGCCAGCGCCGCGGAGAGCGCCGCGACGTGCACCTGTTGACCGCCCGCGCCGCCGCCGGGATCCGAGAGCGGGCTGATGTGTTCGGAAACCATGGCGATCTTCACGGCTACTCCGTTCCGGCGAGAAGGCGGGCGCATGCCGATACTCGGCGCGGCCATGGCCGGACGTGTCGTCGGCGATATGTGCGGGATATGCCCGCCACCGTGGCGCGCAAACGGTGCGGCCCGGCCTTTTCGGCTGGAAATGTCCGGATGAGCGCGGTTTACCTGCACCGAATGCGGGCAGTCGGCCGGACGAGAGCGATTGACGGCAGGCAGGAGGAAGCCAGTGAACGAGCGATCGGACAACGGCGTCGGCGGATCCGGTGCCGATTCCAAGCAGCGACAGCTGGACGCGCACCGTGTCGATCGGGAGAGCGGCTATCTGACGACCCAGCAGGGCGTGCGCGTCGAGAGCACCGACGACGCGCTGGCCGCGGGGGATCGCGGACCCACGCTGTTGGACGACTTCCACGCGCGGGAGAAGATCACCCACTTCGATCACGAGCGCATCCCCGAGCGCGTGGTGCACGCACGCGGCGCGGGCGCCTACGGCTACTTCCAGCCCTACGACAACGCGCTCGCCGACGTCACGGCGGCGGCGTTCCTGACCGACCCGAGCGTGCGCACCCCGGTCTTCGTCCGGTTCTCCACCGTCGCCGGATCCCGCGGTTCCGCCGACACGGTCCGCGACGTGCGCGGGTTCGCCACCAAGTTCTACACGGCCCAGGGCAATTTCGATCTGGTCGGCAACAACTTCCCGGTGTTCTTCATCCAGGACGGCATCAAGTTCCCCGACTTCGTGCACGCGGTGAAACCCGAGCCGCACAACGAGATTCCGCAGGCCGCCTCGGCGCACGACACCCTGTGGGACTTCGTGTCGCTGCAACCGGAGACCCTGCACGCCATCATGTGGCTGATGTCGGACCGGGCACTGCCGCGCAGCTACCGGATGATGCAGGGCTTCGGCGTGCACACCTTCCGGCTGGTGAACGCGCAGGGCAAGGGCACCTTCGTCAAGTTCCACTGGAAGCCGAAGCTCGGCGTGCACTCGCTGGTGTGGGACGAATGCCAGCAGATCGCCGGGCGCGATCCCGATTTCAATCGCCGCGATCTCTGGGACTGCATCGAGGGGGGCCAGTACCCCGAATGGGAGCTCGGCGTTCAGCTGGTGCCCGAGGAGCGTGAGTTCGACTTCGATTTCGACCTGCTCGACGCGACCAAGATCATTCCCGAGGAGCAGGTCCCGGTCCGCCCGGTGGGGCGCATGGTGCTCGATCGCAACCCGAACAACTTCTTCGCCGAGACCGAACAGGTCGCCTTCCACACCGCGAACCTGGTGCCCGGCATCGACTTCACCAACGATCCGCTGCTGCAACTGCGCAACTTCTCCTACCTGGACACCCAGTTGATCCGGCTCGGCGGTCCCAATTTCGCCCAGCTGCCGATCAACCGGCCGGTGGCCGAGGTCCGCAATCACCAGCAGGACGGCTACGGCCAGCACGCCATCCCGGTCGGGCCCGCCTCCTACACCAAGAACAGCATCGGCGGCGGGTGCCCGTTCCTGGCCGATTCCGGTGCCTACCAACACTATCCGCAACGGATCGACGGCGAAGCGCAGCGCAAGCGCGCGGAGAGCTTCAAGGAGTACTACCGGCAGCCGAGGATGTTCTGGCGCAGCATGTCCCCGCCCGAGGCCGAGCACATCGTCGACGCGTTCGCCTTCGAGCTGGGCAAGGTGAATCGGACGGAGATCCGCGAGCGGGTCGTGGAGCACCTGGTCCGCATCGACACCGACCTCGCGGTGCGAGTGGCGGGCAAGCTGGGCACTTCCGCCCCGGAGTCCGACATCGACACCTCCGATTCCTTCGTCTCGCCCGCGCTGTCCCAGGCCAACACCGCGATGGACACGATCCGGACCCGCAAGATCGCGGTGCTGGCCGCCGACGGCATCGACGCGGCCGGGGTGCGCGCGCTGCGCACGGCGCTGACCGAACGCGGCGCGATCGTCGAGGTGCTCGGCCTGCACGGCGGACGAATCAGGGGCGACGGATCCGACGGCGACCAGCTCGATGTCGACCGGTCGCTGGCCACCGCCGCCTCGGTGCTCTACGACGGCGTTGTCGTCCCCGGCGGTCCCGGCGCGGCGGAGACGTTGGCGCGCAACGGTTCCGCGGTGCACTTCGTGCTGGAGGCGTTCAAGCACGCGAAAGCCGTCGCCGCCTTCGGCGCGGGCGTCTCGGTGCTGCGCATCTCCGGGATCATCCCCGAGACGCCACCGGATGGCGGGCTCGGCATCGAACAGGGCGTGGTCACCACCGAGTCGAGCGGCGGCTCACTACCTGGGGATTTCGTGGACGCCTTCGCCGACGCGCTGGCCAGGCACCGCATCTGGCGCCGGGCGACCTCCGCGGTGCCTGCCTGAGACAAGTCCCTGACACCGCCGGGCGGACGTGCCAGACTGTAGGGAGGTTGAGACTACAGCCGAACCCGGTTCGACGCGGTCGGCCCAGACGACGGGCCACCGCGATCATTCGGACGGGAGCGTGACGGCAACTGCCGATCGATGCCGATCGGCGGGCGCGCTGGGACGAACTCCGAGCGTGCCGCCAGGTGGCTGACAGGCCCGGCACGCGGCGGCTCGACGCACCGCGTACCCGACAGCGGGCCGTCATCCCACCGTGCCCCCTCCCATCGACGGCGCTCGCCCGTCGACCGAGCCGATCGCACCGAGCCGGACATCCCTTTGCCAAGGGAGGTTTGCCATGCCAGTTGACGCCGCTCTACCCCGGCACCGCATCGACGGAGTCGATCCGAGCGCTCGTCCAGGTGGTGCGCACTCGCAGCCCGACAGCCGCATGTGGTCGCAGCGGGTCGACCGGCGCCGACAGTGCGTCGTGGTCCGCGTCGAGGGCGAAATCGACGCGCTCGTGCACGACCGATTCCGGGAAACGGTCGAACATGCGACGCGAGCGGGGTGCCAGGCCGTGGTCGTCGATCTACGCGCCGCCAGATTCCTCAGCATCCGGACCGCGAGCGCATTGGGCACGCTCCGGCAACGGGCCGCGTGCGCGGGCGTCGACCTGCGTGTCGTAGCCGGTCGGGCCGAGATCGAACGGGCGCTCGACGTCGCGGGCGTTCGCTCGTTGTTCTTCCGCTACCCCTCCATGCGCGCCGCACTGGACGCGTGAGGCCGATAGTCCTCGGCCGCATCGATCTGCTCGCCGCTCACCCGCCGAGGACGGATACTTGCCGTGTGACGGAGAGTGGGTCGGTTCAGCCCGAAGACGCGTTCGCGCTGAACCGGGTGATCGGTATGGGGACGCCGCAGAGTGTCGGCAGTTTCCGATTCTGGTTCGCGGACCAGCGGTGGGAGTGGTCGGACGAGGTGGCGTTGATGCACGGGTACTCGCCGGGAACGGTGCGGCCCACGACGAAACTGTTGCTCTCGCACAAGCATCCCGAGGACCGTGAGCAGGTCGCCACGGTATTGGCGAACTCCATCGAGACCGGCGAGCCGTTCTCCAGCAGGCACCGGATCATCGACACGAAGGGCACGGTGCACCACATGATCGTGGTGGCCGACCGGATGACCGACGAATCCGGCGAGGTGGTCGGCACCGCGGGTTACTACATCGATGTCACCGACACGCTCGAGGAGCACCGGCAGGAGACGCTGGACGACACTCTGCCGGAGTTGTACGAGGCGCGCGCGATCATCGAACAGGCCAAGGGCGCGCTGATGCTGGTGTACGGCATCAGCGCGGAACAGGCCTTCCGAGTGCTGAGCTGGCGTTCCCAGGAAACCAACGTGAAACTGCGCTCGCTCGCCTCCCAGTTGATCGCCGATATGCATGCCACGACGCAGGTCGCCGTCGGCCTGCGCACGGAATTCGATCACCTGTTGCTGACCGCCCACGAACGGGTGCGGCGGTAGGGTGGGTACCCGCGTCGGCGATAACCGACGTTTCAGTTCGTGTCCGACGGGTAAGCGCAACGATGAGGGACGCCGCGGTCGCCTCACCTCGAGGTGTTCGGTGATTGTTGCGCGGTAGCCTGACGGATCGGCCGCGCGAAACAAGGTGGTGATGGGTTATGGGGGAGTGGACCTCTCAGTCCTCTACGGAAACGACGACCATCGGGGTGCGCGTGCCCGCGCGCCTCGAGCAGCTGACGATGCTCCGCGCGCTCGCCGAAACCGTGGCCCTCATCGCGGATTTCGCCATCGATGAAGTGACCGACATCCGCTTGGCCTTGGACGAGGTCGCCACCGCGCTGATCTTGGACGCGGTGCCCGGCTCGAATGTCGACTGCGCTTTCACCTACGACGAGAACCGCATGTTCGTGCACGTCTCCTCGGTGGCCACGACCGAATCGGTAGTGGAACAGGCCGGTTTCGGATGGCACATCGTGCGGACCCTCACCGAATCGATCGCGGCGCAGCAGGAGCCCTACGACGGAGCGCTGTCGGGGTACCCGACGGTTGTCGACTTCACCTGGGTGCGAGGGGGCGCCGATGGCGGGTGAATCGAAATCGGCGGGCGACAGCTACGACAACATCGAGCCGCTCTTCGAGAAGATCGCCGCCCTCGGCCCCGACGACCCGCGCCGCGCAGCCCTCCGAGAGGAACTGATCGGGCGGTGCCTGCCGCTGGCCGAGCACATCGCCCGCAAGTTCTCCGGGCGCGGTGAGATCTTCGACGACCTGCTCCAGGTCGCGCGCCTCGGCTTGGTGCAGGCCGCCGACCGGTTCGACGTGAGCCGTGGCTCGTCGTTCCTGGCGTTCGCGGTGCCCACCATCATGGGCGAGGTCCGCAGGCACTTCCGCGACAACACCTGGGCCGTGCGGGTGCCACGGCGCACCAAGGAGATTCAGCTCAGCATCGGCGCGACCGTGGAGGCGCTCTCGCAACGGCTCGGCCGGATGCCGCGCGCCAGGGAGATCGCCGACGAACTCGACGTCGACCTGGTCGAGGTCACCCAGGCCCTGATCGCGGGCAATGCCTACCAATCGTCGTCCATCGACGCCGTCGCGGGCGACGACATCGACAGCGCCCCGCTTCCGCTGCTGGAAAGCCTGGGCGCAGACGAACCGTCCTACCACTTGGTGGAGGACTTCATGGCGGTCAAGCCGCTCATCTCCGACCTGCCCGACCGCGAACGGCAGGTCCTCGTCATGCGCTTCTTCGAGGGCAAGACCCAGACGCAGATCGCCGACGTCCTCGGCGTCTCCCAGATGCACGTTTCCCGGATCCTGGCCAAGACGCTGCGCTGGCTGCGCGAGGAAGCGCTGCGCGACTGATCGACGCGACGTCCGCGACTCGTTGGCACGGGCCCACGGCGCTTTGCGATTCATTGGCGCGGCGCCCGCGCGGCTCACACCGGATTCGGCGGTGGGGGCGCCGGATCCGGCCCCGGAGTAGGACGACTGGGCGACGGTTCCGGCGGGGGATGACCCGGGCCCGGCACCGGCGGGGTACCGGGTTCGCGCGGGTCCGGGCCGGGCACCGGCGGCGTGGGCCGATCCGGTTCCGGGGGGAAGGGATGCGCCGGGCTCGGATCTGGTTCCGGCGGCAGCGGCGACGGACCCGGATCGGGCGGGAACGGGGGCGGGAACGGATGCGGCGCGGGGTCCGGATTCGGGATCGGCTCCGGCTCCGGCGGCGTCGGCACCGGGTCGGGCTCCGGAATCGGCGGAATGGGATCGGGCATCGGCTGTGGCGTGTGGTCGTCCATGCGACATCTCCTCGGTGGTGACCCGCGGCGCCGGAAACCGCGCGGCGGAGCGGGCCGGTCACCGAGCCGGGTACCCACCCAGCACGGGACGAATCGGGTGCGGTGTACGCCTCACTCTCGTTTGCCGACGATCCGGTTCGGGTAAAGGGGGAACAACCGGACAAAGAGATACGAGGGCGCAGAGGGAGTCGTCATGGACGATCAACGACGACCCGCCACCCGGACTCCGTACACCGGACCCGGGCATTCGAGGTCGCTGCAGCAGGCACAGGAGATCACGTCGCCGACGCAGCGGCCGGACCGAGCGGGCCGCACCCTGATCACGCGCAACCACGACGTGATCAGACGGTGGGCCGAGGAGCGCGGAGCTCGTCCCGCCACCATGCCGGGCAGCGAGTACAACGGCCGCCTCGGCGTGCTGCGCTTCGACTTCCCCGGCTACGGCGGGGCGGTGCTGCGCCCGGTCGGCTGGGACGAGTGGTTCGAGACCTTCGACGACCGGCGGCTGCGCTTCCTCTACCAGGAGCAACGGGCCGACGGCTCGCCGAGCAATTTCAACCGGCTGGAGCGACCGCGCCGCGAGGACCGCTGATCCGTTTCGTCGGCTCGGCAGCGGCAAAACCCCAAGCATGAGTGAACCGATAGGCGAGGAGCCGCTGGACGACACGGCGTGGACCGATCAGATTCCGTCCACCACCGAACAGCTCGACGAGGACGAACTCGACGCCGACCCGCTCGAGCAGGCGATGGACCCGCCCGACGCGTGGTCCGGCGCCGAGCGCTACGCCCGGTCGCCTGCCGAGCAGCGCGCGGGCGAGTCGATCGGCGAGCGTCTCGACGCCGAGGAACCGGACGTCGCTCCGGACCAGCCCCCGCTCACCAGGGGCCCCGAGGAGTCCTGACCGGAAACGACCGAGCGATCGGCGCGGCACCGGTGCCGCGCCGATCTTCTCGCGTCCGCGGTCAGTCCGTCGCCGCCGGTGCCGGCAGGAAGCGGGGGAGCACCACCGAGCCCGCGGTGGCCGCGGCGGCGGTCGTCGCCGCGATGGTCCAGCCGATCGGGCCCAGCGGGGTGCAGCCGAAGTAGCCGCACACACCCGGGGTCATGACCACGGCCCCGAGCACCACGCCGCTGGCCGCGGTGGTCACCCAGACCAGCGGGCTGCGGTGCCCGGAGACCAGCGTCTGCCCGAGCTGGGTGCCGATCAGCGCGACCAGACCGATGGTGGCGGCCCGGCGCTGCGACCCGGTGTAGCGGGCGATGGTCCACGCGGTCGCCGCCCCCGCGGCGGTGGTGACGCCGCGGACCGCGATGGTGTGCGCAAGCTCCGGTCCGAGCCGCGCGGGCGGGATTTCGGACAACTGCCTGGCGCGCTCTTCGGGATCGGTGGCGTCCTGTTCGGCGCGGTCGGGAGAGAGCGCGAGCGCCAGCGCGGGGAACATGTCGGTGAGCATGTTCACCAGCAGGAACTGGCGGGTGCCGAGCGGTGCGTGTCCGCTGACGGCGGTGCCGTACAACGTGAACGCCACCTCGCCCGCGTTGCCGCCGACCAGCACGCCGACGGCGTCGTTGATCCGCTGCCACATGCCGCGTCCCTCCACGAGCGCGTGTAGCAGGGCGGTCGGGTCCGGTTCGGTGAGCACCAAGTCGGCGGCGTTGCGGGCGGCGGCGGAACCGTGTGCGGCCAAACCGATTCCGACGTCGGCGCTGCGGATCGCGGCCGCGTCGTTGCTGCCGTCGCCGGTCATGCCGACGACATGCCCCGCGCGGCGCAGCGCGGCGACGATGCGCACCTTCTGCTCGGGGGCGACCCTGGCGAACACCGTCGTCCGCTCGATCAGCTTCGTCTGTTCGCTGTCGTCGAGGCGGTCCAGATCGGCGCCGGTGGTCACCGACTCCGCGTCGATGCCGAGCTGTCGTGCGACGGCCGCCGCGGTCACCGGATGGTCGCCGGTGATCATGCGGATGCCGATGCCGTTCTCGCGCAACGCCTGCACGAGCGGAAGCGTCTGCGGGCGCGGCGTGTCGGCCAACCCGAGGAAGCCGAGGAGGGTGAGTTCGCCGACCGCCTCCTCGACGTCCGCCGGCTTCTCGGCCAAGTCGCGGCGGGCCACCACCAGCACCCGCAGGCCCTGTTCGGCGAGATCACGCACCACCGCTTGGGCGCGCTCGCGATGGTGGTCGGTGAGCGTCTGCTTGTCCTCATCGCCCGTGCGCACCTTCGCGCACCGGGGCAGCACCACCTCGGGGGCGCCCTTGACGACGAGGCGCAGCCTGCGGGTGGTGTGCCCGAGCGCGGCGGCGTAGCCGCGGTTGGACTCGAACGGGATCTCCTCGATCGGGTCCCACTGGTCGTCGTCGCCGAGCACGTCGGCGGCATCGAGGACCGCGCGATCGGTGGCGTGCAGCACCGGACCGTCGTCCGGGTCGGGGCAGGCTCGCGCGGCGGCGCGCAGTAGACGGCGCGCGTTGTAGACATCGGCGTCGTGTGGCCACTGCCGATCCAAGTCGGCGAGGGTGGTCAGCCGCAATCGCCCTTCGGTGAGAGTTCCGGTCTTGTCGAAGCACAGCGTGTCGACGCGGCCGAGCGCCTCGACGGTGCGGCTGGCCCGCACCAGCACGCCGTACCGGGACAGCCTGCGGGCGGCGGCGAGCTGCGCCACGGTGGCGACCAGCGGCAGCCCTTCCGGTACTGCGGCGACGGCCACGCCGACGCCGTCGGCGATCGCGATGCGCAGCGGTTGTCCGCGCAGGCCGCCCAGCGCCGTCACCGCGCTGCCGCCCGCCAGGGTCAGCGGCAGCACGCGCTCGGTCAGACGTCGCAATTGCGCTTGCACACCGCCCTTTTCGGGCGGCACCGCGCCCGCGGTAGCGCGCCCGGCCTGCGTGTCGGCGCCAACGGCGACAACGACCGCGCAGGCCTCGCCGGTCACCACCGTGCTGCCCTCGAACACCATGCACGCCCGGTCACCGAGCTCGGCGCCCGGCGTGGCGGCCAGCTGCTTCTCCACGGTGACCGATTCGCCGGTCAGTCCGGATTCGTCCATCTCCAGGTCGTCCACCCAGAGCAGACGCGCGTCGGCGGGCACCACGTCGCCCGCCCGCAGCGCGACGACATCACCCAGGACGAGCCGGTGGGCGGGCACGATCCGCTCGTCGGCGTCGGCGGCCGGCTCGGTGCCGCCCTCGCCCACCGCGGCGCGATCCAGCAGCCGGGCGGTCACCTCTTCTTCGGCGATCAGCTGGTGCAGCGCGTTCTCCGCCTTCTGGCGTTGCCGCGCGGAGACCAGCGCGTTGACGGTCAGCACCGAGGAGAGCAGCAGGGCGTCGGAGGGAGAGCCGAGGATGGCGGTGGCGACGGCGCCGACACCGAGGATGGGCGTCAGCGGGTCGGCCAGCTCACGGCGAAGCTGCCCGGCGAACGAGATCAGCGGCGCGAAGGGCGCGAGCAGCGCGGGCGTGCGCGATTCCTCGGTGACCCGCGCGTCCAGCGCCTGCGGCTCCGGTAGCCGGGAGAGCACCTCGTCGGGTTCGAGCGCGTTCCACGGCAGCAGCGGCGCCAGAGTGGCGCGCGGCTCGCCGCGCACGGCCTGCCAACCCGCGAACGCGCCGTTGACCAGACCGACGAAATGCGCGGTGACCATCGGCGAGCTGCGTCCGCGCCGCGCCGGACCGGTCGCCAGCAGCAATCCGCCGAGCGCGCACGCCGACAGCGCCAGCGCGCGGCCGCGTTCGCTGGCCTGCCTGGCCGGGACCACCGCGGCCAGCACCCGCTGGACCTGGCTCAGATCGCGGCACATCAGATCGGCGCTCCACGGGGGCCGCATCGACTCGCACTCGCCGCCGCACACGCCGATCGCCACGTCGGCCCAGGCCAGCGCCTTGTGCGCACGCGGACTCAGCACCGCGACGACATGACCGTCCTGCTGCGCGCCGTTCACCAGCTTGCTCATCGACACCCCCGCGGAGACGAATTCGTCGGCGAGGGAACGCAATTCCGCGACATCCTCGCCGCCGACCAGCGTCACCCGCAGACCCGCGGTGCGCGCGGCGCCGAGCAAGGCGTGCGCGCGACGGTCCAGCTCGCGCCCGATCAGGACCCGGCCCACCGGGCGGCCGCCGTCGCGCAGTTCGCGCCAGACCGGGCGCACCGTGACGCCGCGATCCGGCGCTCCGCTCTTGGGCTGGACCAAGCGCAACCCGTGCGAACCACTCGGCCCCGCTTCGTCGTCCAAGCCGTCCGCGGACCGCAGCAGGCGCTGCGCGGCGCTCCACACGTGGGCCGCGGCGCGCTCCTCGTCGGCTTTCACTTGCTCGTCGAGCTCGTCGTGCGTCGGTCGCGACCCGTTGGTCGACACCCGTGAGGTCTCGGACGAGCTGTCCGTCGCGGCGGCGCCGTCCCGCCGCAGACGCCTGCGTGGGTCCCGCCAGCGCGGGTCGATGGGTTCGGCCGCGAGCACCAGGCGGCGCGAGGTCAGCAACGATTCGCCGTCCACCACCAGCGCGGTGAGGCGATCCAACCGACGCCATACGACCGGCTCCAGGGTGAGCACACCTGCGCGCGACAGGGTCATCGAGACGGCGGCGGCGTACGCCTCCCGCGTCGCTCGGGCGGCCTTCGGCGCGCCGAGCTCGAGCGCCTCCGACGCCGCGCCCCCGCGCCGAGAGGCGCCGAACGCGGCCGCGCTGAGCAGCGCGCCCGCCGAGGCTTCGTCGGCGACCCGTTCCACCGGCCCGCGCGGCAGTTCGGCGGGCCTGGAGTGCTCGGGCAACGGATCGTCGACGGCCAGCGCCTCGTGCGTGGTGAGTTCGCACTCCCAGTCGCGCCACTGGGCGCGTCGCGCCACGACCTCGGTCAGCACCATAGTGCGCTGCATCGTGTCGACGACCAGGTTCGCCATGCCCGCGGCAGGCGCGTTGCCGATCGCGTTGCCGATCGCCATCGCGGTGCTCAGCACCAGATCCGTTCTCGGACGGCCCAATCGATCTTCCAGCACGCGCCGCAGCCGCGGCTGGGCGTCGGTGAACGCGGCCATCGAGCGCAGCACCCGCACCGGCGGCTTGATCGGCAGCAGCCAGCTCGTGGTCGCCACGGCCATCGCGCACAGATCCCCGGCGACCTGAATCCCCGCCACCAGCAACGGTTCTCGATCCGAGGGGAACTCGGCGCGACGGTTCCACTCCCGATCCGCGACCTTGACCTCGCGCTCGGTCCGCTCCACCTCGGCGAGCAGTGCGGGCAGATCCGCCGCGCCGTTGGCCAGCGCCGCGACCACCCGTCCGGTGACCGCGTTGACCTCCCACCAGCGCACCGCGCGCAGCCGGTCGAGTCGCTTGCCGAGCGCCTTGGTGATGGCCGGGTTGTCCATGTCGGTGAGGCCGCGCACCTCGACGGTCGCGCGATCCTCGCTCACGGCGATCCGGCGATGGGTTCGTCCGGTGTGCGGGTCGACCAGGTCGGCCAGGTCGTCACGCAGGTGGCCGGCGGCGTCGGGGAGCATCAGCTCCGCGCCCGCGACGGCGGCGCGCACACCGGTCTCGGCGACGCGGATCGGCACGGTGGCGGCTTTCATCCCGGTGTCGACGGCGAGCCCCACCCCGGAGCGCGCGACGTCGACCGCCGTGCCCGCGACGGAGGAGACCAGCGGGTTGAACACGATATTGCGCACCGATAAGCCCATACCGGTCAGCTACCCGGCAGTGCACCGGACAAACAGCGCGGAAGCGGTTCCGACGGCGCTGTTCGGCCGGTTCGCGCCGCCGAGACGACGTGGCGAGGATCACTGCCGATTTGCCATTGATGCGCGCGCGGGTAAGGGTGGGTACCCGAACGGAGCGGCACCCGCCAGCCACCCGATGTTTACCGAGCGGTCGGTACGGGTATTCGTGTGGTCGGCAAGCTGCTCGAAGCGGACTGTCGCGTCGTCTGGGCATGCGATTTCCGCATCACGCCGCGCTTCCGCCTGTCTGCAAGGGATGAGGGTCTTGAGCGCGAACCTGATGATCGTCGACGACGACGACCAGATCCGCGGCGCGCTGCGGATGGCCATGGAGGACGAAGGCTACGACGTCGCCGAGGCGAACGAGGCCGAGGACGCGCTGTCGCGTCTGCGCAGCAACGGCGCCCCCGATGTGATGATCGTCGAACTGATGCTCGGCGACATGGACGGCTTCGACTGCATCCGCGAGATCCGCCGCGACCACGACGTCCCGATCATCGTGATCAGCTCGCGCGACGACACGCACGACGTCGTGGCCGCGCTCGAGGCAGGCGCCGACGATTTCGTCACCAAGCCATTCGAAATCAAGGAAATCTCCGCGCGCATGCGCGCACTACGTCGCAGAGCGCGATTGGCCGCCGAGCGCGAAGCGCCGCGAGAAATGGTGCTGGACGCGTATCCGGGCGCGCCGCTCGTCCTCGACAAAGACGGCGGCGCGGTACGCCGCGGCGCCGAGGAAATACGCCTGACAATCACCGAGTTTCGACTCCTCTGCGAACTCGCCGAATCGCCGGGGCGCGTGCTCAGCCGCGCCCTGTTGCTCGAACGAGTTTGGGACGATGGGTTTTTCGGCGACGAGCGCATTGTAGACGTCCATATGCGGCGGTTGCGAACGAAGATCGAGCGCGATCCATCGGATCCGTGCGTCGTGGTCACTGTGCGCGGGCTCGGATATCGCCTCGACGTGCAACGTTGATCACATTATGTTTTGCCTCGTGATCTGTTCGTAATACAACCGCAAAGAGATCGACCACTTCAGCTCAAAGTTGGTTCGTAAGCCTGGATAAGTACTGCAGACCCGACCTGGGAGTTGTATGTCACTGCCAACCTTGTCCACGGAAACGATCGATCGCGCCGCGTCGGCGTGGCACAGATCCGACCGCATCGGTGTTCCACTCCTTCGTGCGCCACAGCTGGGCGACGCCGCCCAGATCTGGCGGATCGCGAAGGATTCGCACGTGCTCGACACCAACTCGAGCTACGCGTACCTGCTGTGGTGTCGGGACTTCCCCGGCACGACGGTGGTCGCCGAGGTGGACGGCAGGGTCGTCGGCTTCGTCATCGCCTACCTGCGGCCGCAGGCTCCGGACACCGTATTCGTCTGGCAGGTGGCGGTTTCGCACAGCGAGCGCGGCCGGGGCACCGGCTCCGCGCTGATCGAGCACCTGCTCGACACCGTCGCCCCGCACGGGGTCACGGCGCTGGAAACCACCGTCTCGCCGGACAATCCGGCCTCGATCGCGATGTTCGCGGCGGTGGCCCGCCGTCGCGGCGCGCGAATGACCAAGCGCCCCTTGTTCGATCCTGGCGTCTTCCCCGACAACCACGCCGCAGAAGACCTCTACCGCATCGCGCCGACCGCGCAGCGAAAGCCTGAGAAGGAGCTTCGATGATCACCGCCGAAACCACCGTCTTCGAGTCGCTCGAGTCGAATGTGCGCGGCTACTGCCGTGCCTGGCCCACCGTGTTCACCACCGCGAAGGGCGCCTGGCTGCGCGACGAGGAGGGCAAGGACTACCTCGACTTCTTCGCGGGCGCTGGCGCGCTGAACTACGGCCACAACAACCCGATCCTCAAGCAGCCGCTGCTGGACTACATCGCCAGTGACGGCATCACGCACGGCCTGGACATGTCCACCGCGGCCAAGCGCAAGCTGCTGGAGACCTTGCGCGATACCGTCTTCGCGCCGCGCGACCTGGACTACAAGGTCCAGTTCCCCGGACCGACCGGCGCCAACGCCGTCGAGGCCGCGCTCAAGCTGGCCCGCAAGGTGACCGGCCGCGAGACCATCCTCAGCTTCACCAACGCCTTCCACGGCATGACCCTCGGCGCGCTGTCGGTGACCGGCAACGCCGCCAAGCGCGCCGGCGCGGGCGTGCCGCTGGTGCACGCGGCGCACATGCCCTACGACGGCTACTTCGACAACACCACCGCCGACTTCCAGTGGATGGAGCGGGTGCTCGACGACACCTCCTCGGGCTTCGACCGTCCCGCCGCGGTCATCGTGGAGACGGTGCAGGGTGAGGGCGGCGTGAATGTCGCTCGTGCCGAATGGCTTCGGCACTTGGCCAAGCTGTGCGAGGAGCGCGAGATCCTGCTGATCGTCGACGACGTGCAGATGGGCTGCGGCCGCACCGGCCCGTTCTTCTCCTTCGAGGTCGCGGGCATCACCCCCGACATCGTGACCCTGTCGAAGTCCATCGGCGGCTACGGATTGCCCATGGCCCTGGTGCTTTTCAAGTCCGAACTGGACCAGTGGGCGCCCGGCGAGCACAACGGCACCTTCCGCGGCAACAACCCCGCCTTCGTCACCGCGCAGACCGCGCTGCAGCACTACTGGTCCGACGACACGCTCGAGCGCGCCACCTACGCCAAGGGCGAGCGCATCGCGACGGCGCTCGGCGCGGCGGCCGCGCACTTCCCCGGCCTGTCCACCCGCGGCCGCGGCCTGGTGCACGGCATCGCCTTCGACGACCCGTCGCAGGCGGGCAAGGTCTGCCAGGTGGCCTTCGAGCGCGGTCTGCTGGTGGAGACCTCCGGCTCCACCGACGAGGTGGTGAAGCTGTTGCCGCCGTTGACGATCAGCGACGAGGAGCTCGACCACGGCTTGCAGCTGCTCACCGGCGCCATCGACACGGTGTGCACCGGCTGGGGCCGCCTGCACCACCGCGGCCCGGCCGAGGGCGGTGAGTTCCAGTGATCGTGCGCAGCACCGCGGAGATCACCGGCACCGAACGCGACGTCGCGGGCAAGGGCTGGCGCAGCAAGCGGATCGTGCTCGGCGGCGACGGCGTCGGTTTCTCCTTCCACGAGACCACCATCGAGGCCGGGACCGTGCACGAGTTCCACTACCGCCACCACGTGGAGGCGGTGTGGTTGATCGAGGGCGAGGGCACGCTCACGGACCTGGACAACGACGTCACCTACGAGCTCGGCCCCGGATCCATGTACCTGCTCGACGGCAACGAACGCCACCGTCTCGAGGTGCGCAGCACCATGCGGATGATGTGCGTGTTCAACCCGCCGGTCACCGGGCAGGAGGTTCACGACAGCAACGGCGTCTACCCGCTGGTCGCGGCGCCGATCGGCTGAAAGGAGCGGCGAGAAGTGTTGCCACAGACCATCGAGCGCGACGAGGTCGAGCGCATCGATCGGTACCCCACCCGAACCGGTGCGCGCCCACGGCACATCGAGCGACCCGACCCCACGGTGTGGGGGACGATCGAGTCCGAGGAGCTGGCCACCTTCGATCGCGACGGATTCGCGGTCGTCGAGGACCTGCTCAGTGCCGACGAGGTGGCCCTGTTCGGCGCCGAGATCGGCAGGCTCGCCGCCGATCCGGCGTTGACCGACGACGACCGGTTCATCGTGGAGAAGGCGTCACGCCGCGTCCGGTCCATCTTCGAGGTGCACAAGCTCAGCGACGCGGTCGCCGAGTTGGTGCGCGAATCGCGGGTGGCCGGGCTGGCCAGGCAGGTGCTCGGATCGGATGTTTATCTGCATCAGACCCGGATCAACTACATGCCCGGCTTTCGCGGAACGGGGTTCTACTGGCACTCGGATTTCGAGACCTGGCACGCCGAGGACGGCATGCCGAGCCCGCGCGCGGTGAGCCTGTCGATCGCGTTGACCGACAACCACCCGGTCAACGGGAGCCTGATGGTGATGCCCGGCTCGCACCGCACCTTCGTCCCGTGCCAGGGCAGCACGCCCGCCGAGCACTACCGGGAGTCGTTGCAGGAGCAGGAGATCGGTGTGCCGACCACCGATGACATCGCGACGCTCGCGAGCAAGCACGGCATCGTGCAGTTCACCGGTCGGGCGGGGTCGGCACTGCTGTTCGACTCGAACATCATGCACGGCTCGTCCAACAACATCACTCCCTTCCCGCGCTCGAACATCTTCCTGGTGTTCAACAGCGTGGAGAACGTTTTGGAGGAGCCGTTCGCCGCGCCGGGACGGCGACCCACCTACATCGGCAGCCGGGATTTCACCCCCGTGTAGCCGGTGCTCCAGCGCCGCGGTGTGAGATGTCGGGTCGGCGCCGCGGCGGGATTTCGCACAACGAAGTGCGCGATTCCGATACCGCGCCGTGCGCGTCCCTCACGGGATGCGCACGGCGCGGTGTTTCGGTCGTGGGGTATGCGCCCACTCTCCGGCTGCTTCCCCGGTACCGATGAGCTCGCCTGATCGATCGTCGCGAGTCAAGGGGCACGGCGACAATGCCGTCCCCACGCGGGAAGTTCTGCGTGCTCGCAATACGAGTAGTGCAGTACTCACGCCCGGCGGCACTCCTCGGTCGGACAATTCGAAAATGCCAGGACGGTCGGTGAGTGTCAGAAGCGAGCAACAGCCGCAGCCGAACCGTGCGCTGCGTCTCCTCATGAAGTACGACGGCCGGAGAGTCGCGGTCAGCGACCGGCAAGAGGTGGAGATGGCGGTGCCGCCGAGCGATGCGCTGAAGGGCTACGAGGGCCGCAGCGGCTTCTGGTTCGAGGTGCGAGACGCGAAGGGCAAAGTCATCTACCGGCGCGTCGCGAGTAACCCCATCCGGTTCGACGCGGAGGCGCACGAACCCGACACGGGTGCGCAGCGCCACAAGGTGGACCGGCCGCACGGCGTGTTCGCGATCCTCATCCCGGATCTACCAGCGGCGGACAGCCTGGTACTGGTGAGCAGTCCCCTCGATCCCGAGAGGAGTGGGGGCCCGCTGAACCGCTTGCGCACTTCCCACTGCGCCGAAAGCGAGGCCGTGCCCATGGGAATCGGTGACGGCAGCGTCCTGGGTGCTACCAAGATCCTCGATCACGGGCCCGACAGCGATCGCTGGACGTTGGTTCTCGTTGCCGAGGGTTACCGGGCCGCCGAGATCGAGAAATTCGCGACGGATGCGCAGAGCTTTGTCGCCACGCTCCTCGGCACCGCCCCCTTCGACAGGCTGCAAGCGGCCCTGAACGTCTATCGCCTGGACGTGGCGTCCACAGACAGTGGCGCGGACGATCCCACTGCGTGCTGCGGAACAGGCTCCGTCGCGGCCACGTACTTCGACGCCAGTTTCTGCAACAGCGGTGCCCGACGGCTCTTGGTCGTCGACACCGCCACCGTGATGAGTACGGTCGGGGCCGATGTGCCCGCCTGGAACATGATCATGGTCCTCGTCAACTCCAAGGTTTACGGCGGATCCGGGGGCGCCGTGGCAGTCTTTTCCATGGCTGCTGGAGCAGCCGAGATCGGACTCCACGAAATGGGGCACACGGCTTTCGGTCTCGCCGACGAGTACGAGTACTACCTGGAATGCGGGCGAGATGTGGGCCGCGACCGCCATCCCACGGTGGAGCCGGACTTTCCGAACGTCACCATCGACAGCAACCGCGCGACGATCAAATGGCGAGACCTCGTGCTTGCCGGCACCCCGATGCCGACGACGTCCAACACAGACTGCTCGATATGCGATCCGCAGTCCAATCCGCGCGCGCCGGACACGGTGGGTGCGTACGAGGGCGCGAACTACTATCACTGTGGCGTCTTCCGCCCGCAATTCGACTGCCGCATGCGGACCGTGGACAGGTGTTCCCCGCGGCCCTTCTGCGCCGTGTGCCGCCGACGGATCACCGAGACTCTCACCCCGCTCCTGCCGTCCAAGACGATCGTCAAGGAGTTGAAGGAGATCAAGGAGTTCAAAGAGATCAAGCTCGAGAAGATCGAGATCAAGGAGGTCTTCAAGGAGATCAAGCTGGAGAAGCTCGAGGTGGAAGTCAGCAACCCCGCACTCGGGAATCCGATGCCGGATGCCAGGACGCAGTCCGGGGATCTGGTCGATATCGGGCAACGTCTGGACCGGCTCGAGGACACGGTGGCCCGCATTGCGCACTTCATCGAGCGTGAGCAACGGCCCGATTCGAGTCGCGGTGCCCTGCAAAACGAACCGCCACGCGAGTGATCGGGCACGCGGCGGCGCGGCGTTTCGGGCTCATCCTGTGCGAGCCCGGCGATCCCGTTGCCGGATGGGTGGATCAGCAGCTGCGCAGGCGCGGAGCTGCCACGCAAGTCGTCACCACCGAAGCGCTCTGCTCGGGATCGCGCTGGCGTCACACTGTCGGACCAGCGGGCGCACGTTTCGACGTGGTGCTCGCCGATGGACGGCGGATATATCAAGAGGATGTCGGTTGGGTCCTCAATCGCCTCGTGCAGATTCCGTCGTCCTACCTCGCCAGGATCGAGCAGGAGGATGTGGAATACACCGAGCAGGAGTTCCGCGCCCTGCTGTGCAGTGCGTTGCACTCGATGTGTCGGACGGGAGCGCACGTGGTCGAGCTGCCGCATCCCTATGTTCTGGCAGGGCGGTGGCGTTCGCCCGCAGAATGGTATCTGCTGGCCACGCGGGCCGGCTTGCCCCACCGTCCATGGCGCTGGCATGACACTATGCCGAAATCATGTCCTGCCGACAACGAATGGACGTCTTGGGCGCTCGTGATCGGGGACATCGTCCTCTCGGATCCGCCGCTCTCGGAGGACGTTCGCTCGGCCTGCCGCCGCTTGGCCGATCTCGCCGAAGTGTCGTTGCTCCACATTGGACTCGATCGGTCACCTGATACGTCGCCGGTCTTCACGGGGATAATGCCGATGGCCGATCTACGCGTGGCCGGTGACCGGGCGATCGATGCCTTGTCGAAGGTCCTGAGCCGATGACCGTCCTGTTGTGCGGGATCCGTTCGGAGCCGCCGATGGCTCTGGTAGCCGCCGAGTTGGCGCGTATGCGAACCCCGTTTCGCTGGTTCGATCAGCGACAGGCTCTCGTCACCACCCTGCGATTGGAGGTCGCGGACGGGCGCGTGGGTGGCACGATCGAGGACTGCTCGGGGCGGGCCGAACTGGAGTCGATCCGCAGCGTTTACGTCCGCACGATGGACGATCGACTCCTTCCTGAGATCGCGTCGGAGCCGGTCGACTCGCCAGGTCGCATGCACTGCCGAACCCTGCACGACCAGCTGATGACCTGGCTCGAGATGACCCCCGCGCTGGTGGTGAACCGAGCATCGGCCCAGACCAGCAATGCGTCCAAGCCGTATCAGCTGCAACTCATCTCGGCAGCAGGATTCAACGTCCCGGAGACACTGATCACGAGCGATCCCGCCGAGGTCCTCGAATTTCGGGCGCGCCACGGCCGGATCGTCTACAAGTCGATGAGCGGTGTTCGTTCTGTGGTCAAGCTGCTCACCGACCTGGACATCGGTCGTCTCGACCGAATCCGAGGGTGTCCGGTCCAGTTCCAGTCCTACGTGGACGGCGTAGATGTCCGCGTCCACACCGTCGGCGACGACGCTTTCGCCGCGCGGGTAACGAGCTGGGCCACCGACTATCGATACGGGTCCGCAAGTGGGGCACCGCTCGCGGTGGTCGACGCGTATTCGATCGATGACGAACTGGCTGGACGCTGTGTTCGTTTATCCCGAACCTTGGGGCTGGAGCTCGCCGGAATCGATCTTCGTATCACCCCGGAAGGGGAAGCCGTGTGCTTCGAGGCCAATCCCAGCCCTGCGTTCTCGTATTACGAGCAGCAGGCCGGGCTTCCGATCGCCGCCGCGATCGCCCGGCGACTTGCCTCGGCATGAGATCCGACAGTCATATCCGCTGGTCTTCGGATTACCACGGGACCCGTTCGCGAAGGAGACACGTCAGCCGTAGATGTTCATCGTGACGGTGAGCGTCGCCAGGCGGGTGTCCAGGCGTAGTTCGTGGACTCGCCGTTCGAGCGTCTCGCGGTCCGCCGCGGGCAGTTTCGCCCATGCCTCGCCGAGGCGGGTCTGGGTTTCACCGTCGATCTCGGCCAGTATCCGCAGCAGCGCGGGCCATAGTCTGGCCTCGGTGACGAGCACGGGCAACTGGACGAGCACCGCGTCGGCCGACTCGAACAGCAGCCTGCCCCACCGACGCGTCGTCTCGGCGTCGGCGCGTTCCAGCAGATTCACCAGACCGCGCAGCGTCGCGGGCTCCGGCTGTTCGGCGACCGCTGCCACCAGCGCCGACATGACGGCGTGGTCGGCGGTCACCGGATTGGCGGCCAGCGTGTCGAGCGCCGAAGGGCCGAGATGCCCGACGAGCGTCAGCAATTCGCGGATCGCGCCCGCCTCGGCCGCGACACGGACGAGGTCGCCGTTCTGCTCGACGGTGCCGACATCGATGAGAATGCCGCCCAGCGCGGCGATCACGTCCTCGTCGCAGCGCGCGAAGACCGACAGCGCGGTCAGCCGCAGCTCCGCGGAACCGGACAGGAGGGTGGCGGCCAGGCGCGGGATCCGTTGCGCGGAACCGTGCAGCATCTCCCGGATGACGGCGCTGATGCTCGCGCTCGAATACGCGTAGGCGGCCGAGAGGATCATGCCTTCGTCGTCGTGCACGCCCGCCTCGACGGCGCGGATGAGCGCGGGTGTGGCGTAGGCGAGGAACGGACCCGCGGTGACGTAGTCGCCCCGGCGCAGCAGCTCGTTGGTGATCGTGACGACCGGCCCCGGCGGTGCGACGTCGGCCAGCTCGCCGACCGTGCGCGGATCCAGATACGGCGCGCAGTCCGCGGCGTAGGAGACCTCCAGCATGCCGAGCGCCTCGGCGGCCTTCCTCGGATGCTCGACGCCGACCGCGCCCGCGGCGCGGCCCGCCATCGTCGGCGGCACCATGCGCTGGACCAGCGGCAGCGAAATGCTCAGCGGGACAACTGGAACCAGCATGCCGACGCGCCGGAAGGTGGCCGTGTGCTCGTCGAAGATCCGGCGTGCGATGCGCTGTTGCAATTCGTGCAGCCGTGCGGCACCCAGCTTCTCGAGGTGCGCGAGGCGTTCGGCGGGGACGTGCAGCGTGCGGGCGAGCAGGACGAGCTGTGCCCTGGTGACCAGGTCGGTCATCAGCCGAGCCGGTTTCCGAACATGATCTTCTTCGCCGCCGTGCGCAGCGGCCACGGCAGCGCGCCGACCACCGCGTCCACGGAGTCGGCGAGGGTAGCGGTCTCGGTACGCAGTGCGGCGTCGACCATTTCGGCGAGTTCGTCGATCTCCTGCTCGGTCAGCAGATCGAGGGCGGCGAACGGTCCGCCCAATTCGCGCTCCAGGTGGGCTCTGGCGGTCATCGTTCTCCCGTCGTGCGGCCTCCGCGACCGTGGCGGGCCGCGAAGGCTTTTCTCGATCACATTGTGCAGGTCCGCACGGAATGCGGGACGGATTCCCATAATTGGACGTTTGACCGAAAAGTCACCGGCGCGTCCGGCGGATTCCGCCGGGCCTTGACCTAACTGTTACCTGTCGGTACAAATACGTGACCACGCCGACCCGCGCACACGGGTGGGCCGGAGAGAAATGCACACAGTTGGTTACCGATGTCATCACCGTAGATGCCGAGTACGCAGTCGACCGCACGGCGGTGTGGGATCTGCTCACCGAACCGCAGACCTACGCGCGAATGTTTCAGGGGGTCGGATCCTGTGAGCGCGCCGAAACATCAGAAACGCAAACCATTCTGATAGTTCGCGCCGGTGGGCCCGATACCGAGATCACCGTACCGCCCATTCATCTGGTTGTCGCGCGGGAGCGCGAAATTCTCGAATTCCAATGTCCGGGCGCGGGCGGATTCGCCTCGGTTCGCTTGCGCGGCAACGAAGAACGCACCCGGGTCACCGTGACCTACGTCGGGCTGGGGCGGGTGCATCCGAGCATCGCCGCGTTCGACAAATCGGCGGTGATCGCCTGGACCAGTGCGGGATTGGACCGGATCGCCGACGCGGTGCGCGGTGCGCCGACCTCGGTGCTGGTCAATGGCGAGGATTCATTGGCACGCTTGCAGATCGGCGTCGCTCGGCAGCTGGTCAGCACCGGCGTGGTGCGCAGTTATCGTCCCGACCGCGGGCTGAAACAGCTGGGCGGACTTGCCAAATGGGGCTTCACCCTCGCGGGCGGCTACGCGGCCGCCGCGGCCTACACCCCGCAGCGGCCCGCGCTCATCGACGCCCGAACGACCTACAGCTTCGCCGAGGTGCACGGCCGCACGCATCGACTGGCCGGTGCGCTGGTCGCGCTCGGCATGGGGGAGGGCAGCGCGATCGGGGTGCTCTCGCGCAACAGCGCCGCGATGGTGGAGTGCATGGTCGCCGCGGGCAAGGTCGGCGTCGACGCGTTGCTGCTGAACACCGGGCTTTCCGCGCGCCAGATCCGCGACGTGATCGAGAAGCACGATCTCGCCGCGGTATTCCGCGACGACGAGTTCGATCCGCTGCTGCGCTCGGTGTCGCCGGAGCTGCCGCGCTACTCCACCTCCGACCCGTACCAGGGCGGTCCCGCGACGGTCGACGATCTGGTCGCCTGGGACACCCCGCCCTTCACCAGACCGGCCCAACCCGGCCGCCTGATCGTGTTGACCTCCGGCACCAGCGGTACGCCCAAGAGCGCACGACGCCCGCAGCCCAAAGGTTTCGGCACCGTCGCAGCCCTGCTCTCGCGCATCCCGTTCCGGATGGACGAGACGATGCTCCTGCCCGCGCCGCTGTTTCACACCTGGGGTCTGGCCGCTTTGCAGATCAGCACGCCGATCCGGGCGAGCGTGCTGCTCACCGAGCGTTTCGACGCCGAGGAATGCCTGCGCCTGATCGAGCGGTACCGCGTCAGCGCGATGGTCGTGGTGCCGGTGATGGTGAACCGGATCCTGGATCTGCCCGCGCACGTGCGGGCCCGCTACGACACCTCCAGCCTGCGGATCGTCGCCAGCTGCGGCGCGCCGCTGGACGGTTCGGCGGTGCTGCGGTTCATGGACGCCTTCGGCGACGTCCTCTACAACATTTACGGCTCCACCGAGGTGTCCTGGGCGACCATCGCCGACCCCGCCGACCTGCGCGCCGCGCCGACCACCGCGGGCCGCCCGCCGCTCGGCACGAAAGTCGCGGTGCTCGACGCCGACCTGCGTCCGGTGCCGCGCGGGGTGACCGGCCGCATCTTCGTCAACAACCACATGCTCTTCGACGGCTACACCGATGCCGCGCCGCCCACCGAAGCGGGCGGCATGCTCGACACCGGCGATCTCGGCTACGTCGACGCCGACGGCCTGGTGTTCGTCGCCGGACGCGACGACGAGATGATCATCTCCGGCGGCGAGAACGTCTTCCCGCGCCCGGTCGAGGAGGCGCTGTTGCGGCTGCCGCAGGTCAGCGAGGTAGCCGTGGTCGGCGTGCCCGACCGCGAATTCGGGCAGCGGCTCGCGGCGTTCGTGGTGACCCGGGATGGCGCCCGGATGGATCGGGAGATGGTGCGCGACTACATCCGGCACCGGCTCAGCCGCTTCTCGGTGCCGCGCGACGTGACGTTCCTCGAGGCGTTGCCGCGCAACGCGACGGGCAAGATCCTCAAGCGCGCGCTCGTCCGGCCCGGCTGATCACCGCGCGACGATGCGCTCCAGCGCGGCCAGGTCCTTCTCCAGCATGCGGAACAGCCAGTACACGCCGACGAAGGCGGCGGCACTGCCCACGCACAGCACCCGCAGCGCCACGATGACGGCCGGAATGTCCTCGGCCGGAATGAAGGTCGCGCCCGCGACGCCGAGCAGCGGCACCGCGGCGGCGATGGCGAGGAAGTAGGTGCTGCGCTCGTCCAGTTGCTCGAGCTGGATCGCGTCCGCCGGGCCGAGGCCGCCATGCGGCAGGAATCTCGGATACAGGCTGCGCACCGCGTAGAAGCTGACCAGGAAGTACGGGTAGGCCATCGCGATGGCTCCGCACACGATCTGGGTGACGAAGAAGTGCAGGTACGCCTCCGACGTGAGCTGGTTGCCCGAGGCCTGCACCGTCACCGGCACGACGATGCCGGACAACGCCCACAGCGCGAAGCAGGTCAGCACGTTGCGCTGGGCGAGTCGCAGGGTGTCCGAACGCGCTTTGGCGAGCCGGGCCGCGTCGTACTCGCGTCCCCTCTGCAAGCCGAAGGCGATCGGCAACAGATCGGCGATGAGCACATTGGTGACGATGAAGCCGATCAGGAAGCAGAGGCCGTAGGCGTTCAGCGCGATCTGGCGGAATTGTTCCTGGGCTTGATCGTCCAGTTTGTCGATGATCAGCGTCCGGTTGTGCTGGTAGCTGTACCAGATGGCGAACCAGTTCGGCACGCCGATGGCGCCTGCCATGACCGGAATCATCAGCTGCCAGACGCGCGTCCGCCAGCTGCCAGGGGGCGGATCGACCAGGTCGCGGGCGCGGGCGTCCAGGCAGACGTCGAGTTGCTGGGCCATCTCCGCGCCGGACGCCCAGCGCCGGTCGGGATCGGGTTCGAGGGCGCGCACCAGCGCGCGGCGCAGCGCGGCCGGGCAATCCGGCGGCAGGTCCTCGTAGGGCAGCGCGTCCGTGCCCGCCGCGCGGCGATCCAGCATGCCGTCCAAGGTGGTTCGGTCACCGCCGGTCACCGCGTCGTCGTGGAACGGTTTGCCTCCGGTCAGCAGCTCCCACAGCACCACGGCGAGCGAGTAGAGATCGCTGCGGGTGTCGAGATCGGCGGCCGTGCCCGGCTTGTCGGGATGCACCGCCGCCAGCTGCTCCGGTGACATGTACGCCAGCGAACCGCCGAAATAGGCCACCGGACTCGCGCCGGACACGTTGCCGCTGAAGCTGATGTTGAAGTCGGCGAGCTTCGGGATGCCCTCCGCGGTCAACAGGACGTTGGCGGGTTTGATGTCGCGATGCAGCACACCGCGGCGGCCCGCGTAGTCGAGCGCTTCGGCCAGCCGACGGCCGAGCCAGGCGATGGTCTCCGGCCATGACAGGCCGGCCAGCTCGGCGCGCACCGACGACTCGACCGGCGTGATCTCGCCCTTGCTCGCCAGCACCGCGTCGACGACCTCGAGCAGCAGCGCACCGCGGCGCTCGCCGGGCGGCGTCGCGCGCACCCGCTCCAGCACCGAGAACAGCGTGCCGCCCGGCACGTACTGCATGTACAGCAGGCGCAGGTGACGGGACGGCAGCACCCGCTGATCGAAGACCCGCACGATGTACTCGTGGTCGAGCTGGGCCAGCGTCTGCGGCTCGGCGCCCTTGTCGCGCGAGATCTTCAGCGCGACCAACCGCTGCATGGACCGCTGCCTGGCCAGGAACACCTTGGCGAAGGCGCCGCGGCCGAGGCTGGTCATCAGGTCGAAGTCGTCGATGCGCTGGCCGACGTCGACGTCGTCGAGGCGGACCGGTTCGGTGGCCGCCGTCAGCATGGTGCTGTGGTAGTCGTCGGTGGCCAGCATCTCCGAAAGCTCTTGGGCCTGCGCGGGATACGCGGCGGTGTACTCGCCGACCTGCACCGAGGTGCCGGCCTGCCTGCGCACGTGGAATTCCTCGTAGATGAGATCCGGCGGCAACGGCCAGGTACTCAGCTCCGGCAGCTCCTCGACGTATTCGGCGAGGCGCTTGGGCGCGGTGTTGCGCGACCACCGGTTCACGAGATCGACCTTGATCAGCTCGATCAACGACACCCGGCGGATGGCGGGGGAGTCGGGCAGGAAGGCGGGCAGGTCCGGCGGGGCCGGCGCGTCCCGCCACGCCTCCTCGAACCGCGCGACCACCTCCGCTACACCGGTACCGCGCCCGGCCGCGGCGGGCGACGAGCCCGTTGCGACCGTCGCCCCGGGTACCGGTGTAGCGGGGTGCGCCATGTGCGCATACTAACGCCGGGGCGGGGCGCTGATCAGTGCATTCTGGAACGAGATCGACTAGGACAGCGACTTGTAGAGCGCGATCCAGCGGTTCGGGTCCACCGTCGCCACCACTTCGCCGGCGGGCACATCCGCGCTTCGGCACGCCGCACGCACCCGGCGAGCTGGAAACTCCGTCGTCAAGGACGCCGCCAGCGACCCGCCGACGCCGGAGAAGCCCAGTTCCACCAGTCGCCGGTAGCCGGGCAAGGCATCCTTCGCGAGCAGTGGCCGCGACCGGTTGCGCAGGTGCAGCACCGCCGAGTCGACCCGCGGGACGGGCCGGAAGCGGGTGCGGTCGACGCGCGGACCCATCGTGAACTCGGTGATCGGCCAGTGCGTCACGGCCAGCTTGCTCCAGCGGCCGTAGTCGCCGGAGTGTTTGCGCGCGAACTCCAGTTGGGTCAGCAGGGTCGCCGAGGTCAGGTGCCGCGCGGCGAGGCACCACCGGACGATGTCGGTGGTGCTGGCGTACGGGATGTTGGCGACGACCGCGAACGGCTGGCGCGGCGTGGTCACCGACCGGAAGTCGGCCTGGAAGCAGCGGACCGTCGGGTCGCCCGCGTAGCGCTTGCGCAGCAGTGTCGCGTAGCGCGGGTCGATCTCGTAGGCCAGCACGCGACCGGCCGTGGCGGCCAGCTGACGCGTCAGCATGCCCGCGCCGGGTCCGATCTCGAGCACGAGATCCTCGGCGCCGATTCCCGACGCGTGCACCACCAGCCGCGCGGTGCCCGCGTCGGCGAGGAAGTTCTGGCTCAGCCGCTTGCGCGGGCTGACGCCGGAATGGCCGCGCGCGTCGCGGGAGCGCGGCAGGAAACGATTGCGGGACATGGGTGTCCTCCGAACGGAGTGGCCGAATCAGGAAAAGGTGATTCGCCCGGACCCATGCCAGGGCACAGTCGACGGACCGCGGACGCGGTCGTCGGGCGTCGCGTGCTCAGCTCGAAAGAGCTGCTGGATCAGCTCGGCGTCGAAGAAGCCGGATCGAAGTGATGCTGGAGCGGTGCGGTGCGCTGGCTAGGCCCGAGCCTCCGCGCGCAGCCGGATGAAGTACGCGCCGACCGCGCACGCTCCGTTGATGCCTGGACCTCCCATGGCCGCCAACCTACCGACCCACCCGAACCCGATGCCACTTCTTTTCGCGGCTCGGCTGCGATAAATCGAAGGCGTGCACCGCGCCGAGTCGGGCAGACTCGCGCCATGCGTTCGGTCGACGATCTGATCCAGTTCACCGCGGCGGGTGGCGCCGTGAAGTACCTGCCGTTCTGGGGCCATCGTCCACAGGCCGACGGCAGTGTCGGCAAGGGCTGCTTCAGCCAGTGGTGGCCCGCACCGTTCGACGTGGACGGCACGACGTTCGCGACGGCCGAGCACTACATGATGTGGCGCAAGGCGCTGCTGTTCGGCGACACCGAGACCGCGGCGAAAGTGCTCACCGTCGAGCACCCGAAACAAGCCAAGGACCTCGGCCGCCAGGTCCGCGACTTCGACGGGAAGCTCTGGGACGCCGAGCGTTTCGAGATCGTCGTCATGGGCAACCTGGCGAAGTTCGGCACCCACGACGAGCTGCGCCGATTCCTGCTCGGCACCGGCGAACGGGTGCTGGTCGAGGCCAGTCCGGTGGACCGGGTGTGGGGGATCGGGTTGGCCGCCGATCACCCGGACCTCACGGAACCGACGCGCTGGCTCGGCGCGAACCTGCTCGGTTTCGCGCTGATGCGGGTGCGGGAGGAACTCGGCGCGGCTCAGTAGGGGCCGACGGGCTGGCCTGCTTCGGCGGCCCGCTCGTCGGCGGCGCGGGCGCGCCACACCCGGGCTTCCGCGTGGTCACCGCGCCGGTCGAGCAGCTCGGCGAGCCCGGCCATCGCGCGTAGGTCGCGCAGTTCGGCGGCCCGGCGCCACCAGCCCTCGGCGCCGGCGAGATCACCCCGCCGGAACAGCACGACGCCGAGGTCGTATCCGGCGCCGGGGTGCCCGGCCGCGGCCGCCTGCGCCCACAGTCCGCACGCCTGCTCTTCCTCGCCGCGGCCGAACATGGCGACGCCGAGATCGTAGAGCGCGCCGCGATACCCGGTGTCGGATCCGCGTTCGACCGGACGGGGCTCTCCAGGGTCGCCGACCGCGGGGGCGACGGATTCGGCCGCACGAGTCTGTTCGGCGGACGTGGCCGACGGCGAATACGCTTGCGCCGCCGCGCTTGTGGCGCTCCTCGGGGCGGTGGTGGAGGGAGACGACGTCGCGGCGTATCCGGCCGGCGTGCCGTTGGGGTACGGCAGCGAGCCCGGCGTCCCGGCGTTCGGCATTTCGGTGTTCGTAATCGTTTCTGCCACAGGTTCTTTCGGGGTAGCGATGACGGGAGCGGCCGCGGTGCCGAGGCCGACGACCAGGTTGGCGAAGTTCGGCGGACCCTCGCCGACGCTGCACCACAGCGCGATCCGGCCGTCCGGCGTGTCCTCGATGAGGATGCCGTAATTGCCCATCCACGAGCGCTGCACGCCGGACTGGTCGACCCAGACCGGCGTGAGGGTGAACAGCGCGTCGGGGCCGGTCGGCGTGAGGGTGACGGTGGTGCCGCGGGCGAGCGCGTCACTCCACACGTCGAGGCCGGCGAGCTGGCGCCCTTCGAGGTCGATGTAACCACCGACCACCGAGAGACCGATTCCGTGCCCGCGCAGTCCAGCGGGCGGCGCGGCGGACAGCAGCGTCATGCTGAGCAGGGTGGTGGTGCGCCCGAACTGCTCGGTGTACATCGGGTAGACCATGCTGCCGTTCCAGCGGATCGGCTCGGCGGACTTGTAGAGCGCGGCGAGGGGGAGGTCGGGGGCCGAATTCTGGGGATGCCACTGCGAATACGGCTCGTTCATATGCTGGCGTCCCGCCTTTCCGCCGGATGCTCGTCCTACTTCTGCGCCTCGCGGCGGGCTATACCGTACTAGTCGCGACGGCCCTCGGCGGACCAATCCGGGGCCGATCAGGCCTTCCGCGCAGGACTGTTACGAAGATGAGTTCTTTCCCCGGTCCGGAAGCGATTTCGGGCACGGAAAGCACCGCCGAACTGACCCAAGATATGCGTAACTCATAGTTACATGTAACCTCTGGTTACAGTTAATTCTCTTCTGATTCGAAGATGCCGAATGGCGAATGCGCACTCATGGGGGCGCTGACTGACGCTTACGTTACCCCACGAGAACAGATCCCGCCCACTGAAGTGAGCGCGATCTCGTCAACCCCCGGACACCAAACCAAGCGCTTGCTACGCTCACGCGATGATCTCCACGATCGTCTGGGGCACCGGCAATGTCGGCCGTGCCGCCATCCGTGCCGTCGATGCCCATCCGGCCCTCGGTCTCACCGGCGTGCTAGTCCACGATCCCGCCAAGGTCGGGCGCGACGCGGGCGCGCTCGCCGAACTCGACCGCGAACTGGGCATCGCGGCCACCGACGACATCGACGCGATCCTCGCCGCTCGCCCGCGCGCTGTCGTCTATGCCGCCTCCGGCGACATCCGGCCCGGCGACGCCCTCGCCGACATCGTTCGCGCGATCCGGGCGGGCGCGGTCGTGGTCACCCCGGCGCTCTACGCGCTCTACGACCCGCGCAGCGCCCCAACGGAATTGCGCGAGCCGGTCCTTGCCGCCATCGCCGAAGGCGGCGGTTCGCTGTTCGTCTCCGGCGTCGATCCCGGCTGGGGCAACGATGTGCTGCCGGTGCTGATCAGCGGGCTGGCGAGCACCGTGGACGTGGTGCGCTGCCAGGAGATCTTCGACTACACCACCTACGACCAGCCCGACTCGGTGCGCTACCTGGTGGGCATGGGCCAGCCGATGGACTACCAACCGCCGATGCTCGCGCCGACGGTGCCGACCATGGTGTGGGGCGGGCAGATTCGGCTGATGGCCCGCGCGCTCGGCGTGGAACTCGACGAGATCCGCGAGACCCTGGACCGGCGCGCGCTGGAGACCACCGTGCGGACGGCGAAGATGGGCGAGTTCGCCGAAGGCACCCAGGGCGCGGTGCGTTTCGAGGTGCAGGGCATCGTGGGCGGGGAACCGCGCATCGTCATCGAGCACGTCACCCGCATCCACGCCTCGTGCGCGCCCGACTGGCCGACGCCGCCCGACGGCGACGGCGCGCACCGGGTGATCATCGAGGGCCGCCCGCGCATCGAGGTGACGGTCGAGGCCACCGACGAGGGCGGTAATCGTTCCGCGGGCGGCAACGCCACGGCGGTGGGCAGATTGGTCGGCGCGATCGACTGGCTGGTGGCCGCCGAGCCCGGACTCTACGACGCACTCGACGTCCCGCTGCGCCCAGCGGTCGGCAAACTCGGAAGGAAGAATCCATGATCGTCGACGTTCCCCAGGGCAAGGATCCCATCGGTTACGTGTGGGGCGAGATGGTCCCCGGCATCGGGATCGCCGCGTCCGGCTTCTCGCTCGCGGTGTACGAACACAGCACGCTCGGCCTGCGCGAGTTCGAGGCGGCCCGGCTGCGCATCGCCCAGATCAACGGCTGCGTGTTCTGTCTGGATTGGCGCACCGAGCGTGACGGTGTGAAGGTCGAGGAGGAATTCGCCGACGCGGTGACCGCGTGGCGCACCACCGACGCCTTCGACGAACGCACCAGGCTCGCAGCCGAATACGCCGAACGCTACGCCACCGATCACCACAACCTGGACGAGGAATTCTGGGCGCGGATGAAGGCGCACTACAGCCAGACCGAGATCGTCGAGCTCAGCATGAGCATCGGTTCCTGGCTCGCGTTCGGGCGGCTGAATCACGTGCTCGGCCTGGACACCGCCTGCGTGCTCCCCGGCCACTCCTGATTCCGGCCTATTTCCCCTCCCGAATCCATTCCACCCGGTCCAGAGTCGACCAGTCGTCGCTGGCCCACTCCCAGATCAATCGCGCGACGAGACTCGGATCCGAGAACGCCGCCGCGAAGAAATGGTCGGTGTGCGCGCTGTCGTGAATTTCCAGCGTGTACGCCATCGGCCCGTCGCGATAGGTCTGAATGAAGGTCTCCCGATCGTCGGGGCGGCTGACGATGAGAAACGGCGTGGCCGCGAGCTGGGCTAGATTCGGAATCCAGTTCAACACTTGGTCTTTCGTCATCGATCGGTAGCTGCGCTCACCGCCGATATCGACGTCGACGACGCGAAAGCCCGGGGCCGGGGTGAGGGTGCGCTGCTGCCCGTCGTAGAGCTCGTAGTCGAAGCCGGTGATCAGATCCTCGAGCAGCTGCCGCACCGGGCCCGCCGCGTAGTCCACCGCCGAACCCCTGGTCCGTCGCCGATCCAAATCGTCGGCGGCCGTGACCCGCACCGCGTCGCCCGCCGCCTCGATCCGCACGGCGGCGTGCGGCCGCGAGGCCGGGAGCGCCGCGTTCCACGCCGCCAATCCGGCGAGCACCACGATCCGTAGATCGTCGTCGACGGGCTGCCCTTGCTGCGAACGGAAATAGGACGGCACTTCCACCGCCGATGCGACGACCCCCGCGGGTACGACGACGTACTCGTAACTCACGCAACCAAACTAGCCGCGCCGCGCCGCGTACGCACCCCGATGAATGCCGAAATACCGCCAGGCACAAACTTTTACACGCTTTCAAGTGCTGCGGGAAGTTCGCTCATCCGACTGTTAACGATCGGCAACGGTGGCGCGGATCTGCTCCGCGCCACCGTTGCGTCTCATGGTCGAAATCGACCAGACGCCCCAAGTCCGCCGCTGCGCCTCAGGCGTTCACGGGCGCCTCGTCACCGCTCGGATCGGTGGACTCACCGACCGTGCGCTTCGGCCCGGTGAACCAGCGCCGGGCCGAGACGAACCACCAGATGGCGATCGCACCGACGACCCCGACCAAGGTCAGTGGCGCGTAGTTCACCGTGGTCCAGGTGAAGTCGCCGTTCCACGGGTAGCCGCGATCGTCGGTCGGCAGGATGAACAACACGCTGATCACCGCGATCCACGCCAATGCGACGAGCCCGATCGGCCGATACCATTTCCCGAGTTGCCACGGGCCGGTCTGGAAACGCGAACCGTGCAGCTGCCGCAGCAGGATCGGGATGCCGTAGGCGATATAGAGGCCGATCGTGGCCACCGACGTCGCCGCCGCGTAGGCAGTCGGCGCGTTCGCGGCGGGCACCAGCATCGACGGAATCAGCAGCACGAACGCGAAGAACGAGATGAACAGCACCGCGTGCACCGGCACCTTCTTCGCCGACAGCTTCGCCCAGTAGGCCGAGCCGGGCACCGCGCCGTCACGGGAGAACGCGAACAGCATCCGCGAGGCGGAGGTCACCGAGGCATATCCGCAGAACAACTGCGCGACCGCCGCGATGATCAGCAGCAGTCCCGACCAGAACGAGTCGAGCGAATTCTCCAGGATGTAGATCACCGGATAGCCGCTGTTCTTCTCCGGATCCAGCGCGTCGTCCAGATTCGGAATGGCGAAGGTGACGGCCATGATGAGCAGATAGCCCGCGACCGCGGAGACGAGAATCGTGTTGATGATGCCCTTGGCCGCCGAGCGGGCCGCGTCGTGGGTTTCCTCCGACATGTGCGCGGACGCGTCGTAGCCGGTGAACGTGTACTGCGCGTGCAGCAGACCGAGCAGGAAACTGAACGCCACGCCGCCGAAGCCGACCGCGCTGTTGTCCACGGTCTCGGTGAACACGAATCCGGCGCTCTGGTGGTTCTTCGCGCCGAAACCGAGTACCAGGACGAAGATCGCCACACCACCGACGTGCCACCACGCCGAGATATTGTTGATGACCGCCGACAGGTGCGGGCCGATCGCGTTCAACACCGCGTGCAACACCAGGATCGCCGCGAAGACCAGGAAGATCGCCGTGCGGTCCGTACCGATATCGATGCCGATCACGTTCAGCACCACGGTGGTGAAAATCGCCGCGCCGTAATCGATGGCGGCGGTCACCGCGATCTGGCCGATGAGATTGAACCAGCCGGTGAACCACCCCCAGACCGGGCCGCCCAATTCGGCCGCCCACCAGTAGAGTCCGCCGGAAGTGGGGTAGGCGGAAGCCAATTCGGCCATCGCCAAACCGACGAACAACACCATGATCGACACCAGCGGCCAGCCCCACGCCATGGTGATCGGGCCGCCGTTCGCCAAACCGATTCCGTAACTGGCCAATCCGCCGGTGAGAATCGAGACGATGGTGAAACTGATGGCGAAGTTGGAGAATCCGGACCAGGATCTCGCGAGATCCTGTTTGTAACCGAGTTCGGCGAGCCTGCGTTCGTCCTCGGACGGTGTTTCGGTCATGATCGCTCCCGAAGTGAAAACGCTGCCCTCATACAGCGTTTGCCAGAAGCTCAGTGTGAAGTAAAGCCGGGTGGATCACCGGCCGAACGGTCAACCCGGGGCGGCAGTCACCGGTTCGGTGTGCTATCGCGCCCCTCGCCCGTCCCGCCGACTCTCGATCGTGCCGCTCGACGAGGGCGCGCGCGGTGCGGGGCACGATCGCCTTCCGGGGCGAACGTTCAGCGGCCCCGGTCGCCGCCCTCGGCGCGTGCGCACGCATCCGTCGACCGGTGCTCCCGGCCGAGCGTCGCCGCACCGGCCGAGCAGGAACCGCTCGGTTCGCCGCCGCCGGGGGAGCGCACCGGAACCAACCCGGCGACGGAGGCTACGACGCCGACCGCCGCGAGTATCAAACCGAGGTCGGTGAGTTTGCGGTCCCAGCGCCCGGCCGGATCGGCGCCCGCGGTCCGCGGATTCGCCAGTCGCCAGCTCGCGGCCAGCACGAACGCCACCGCCGCGAACACCAGCAGCGGAATTCCCACCCCCGCGAGTAGTTCTCGTACGCCACCCATCGTCACCACCCCTGTTTCGTCCGGGCGAATCCAAACGACCCGCGACGCCCCCGGCGGCGGCCTCGCGCGGACGAACCCGCCCCCAGCGACGGGCAACTTATCGCACCCGAATCCGACCCGCAAGCGCGCCGACACCACGCGCGCCCGCGACGGTCCGCCACGTAGCGTGAGCGTCATGACCGAACGTCTCGTTGTCATCGGCGCCGACGCGACGGGCATGTCGGCGGCCTCACAGGCCCGCCGCATGGCCGGTCCTGCGGAGCTGGAGATCGTCGTCTTCGAGCGCGGCGGCTTCACCTCCTATTCCGCGTGCGGGATCCCGTACTGGGTGGGCGGATTGGTCGCCGAACGCGACTCGCTGATCGCGCGCACCGCCGAGGAACACCGCGCCCGCGACATCGATCTGCGGCTACACACCGAGGTGCTCGAGATCGATGTGGCGGGACAGCGCGTGCGCAGCCGCGACCTGGGCTCCGGCGCCGAATCGTGGACCGGCTACGACCAACTGGTGATCGCCACCGGCGCGCGCCCGATCCGGCCCGCACTGCCCGGCATCGACGCCGCGGGCGTGCACGGCGTGCAGACTCTCGACGACGGGCAGGCGCTGATCGACACCCTCGTCGCGACGGAGGGCAAACGGGCCGTCGTCGTCGGGGCGGGCTACATCGGCGTGGAGATGGCCGAGGCGCTGATCAATCGCGGCTACCGGGTGACGGTCCTCGACCGCGGCGCCGAGCCGATGTCGACGCTCGATCCGGATATGGGCGCGCTGGTCCGAACGGCCATGTGCGGCTTGGGAATCGAGATCGTCAGCGCCGCAGAGGTCACCGAGATCCGCACCGACGACAGCGGCCGCGTCCGCGCCGTCGCCACCGCCGACGGCGAATATCCGGCCGACGTGGTGGTGCTCGGCATCGGCGTGCGCCCCGAAACCGCGCTGGCTCGCGCCGCGGGTCTGCCGCTCGGCGAGTACGGCGGCCTGCTGACCGACCTGTCCATGCGGGTGCACGGCCACGAGAACATCTGGGCGGGCGGCGACTGCGTGGAGGTGCTCGACCTGGTCTCCGGCCGTCTGCGGCACATCGCGCTGGGCACCCACGCCAACAAGCACGGCCAGATCATCGGCGCGAACATCGGCGGGGGTTACGCGACCTTCCCCGGCGTGGTCGGCACCGCCGTGAGCAAGGTCTGCGATCTCGAGGTGGCCAGGACCGGTCTGCGCGAGAAGGACGCGCACGCGGCGGGCTTGCAGTACGTGACCGTCACGATCGAATCCACCAGCCGCGCGGGCTATTACCCCGAACCCGCGCCCATGACCGTGAAGATACTGGCCGAACGGCGCACCGGGCGGCTGCTCGGTACGCAGATCGTGGGCCGTGAGGGCGCGGGCAAGCGGGTCGACATCGCCGCGGTCGCGCTCACCGCCCGGATGACGGTCGAGCAGATGACCGCCCTGGATCTCGGCTACGCGCCACCGTTCTCGCCGGTGTGGGACCCGGTGCTGGTCGCGGCGCGTAAGGCGGTGACCGAGGTACGGCGGCGCGGCTGAGTCAGCCGTCGCCGCGCTGGACCGCGACCACCGGGATCACGCGGGTGGTCTTTGCGCGGTAGTCGCCGAAGGCGGGCATCAGCTCGACCATCCGGTCATAGAGTTCGTCGCGTTCCGCGCCGGTCACGAATTCCGCCGCGGCATGGAACTTCTCGGTGCCGACCTCGACGGTGAGCTCGGGTTTCGCGCGCAGATTGTGATACCAGGCGGGATGCCGGTCGGCGCCGCCGTTGGACGCGACGAGCACCATGCGGTCACCGTCGGGCAGGTAGACCAGCGGGTTGGTGACCTGCCGTCCGCTCTTGGCCCCGGTGGTGGTGATCAAAACCATGTTGGTCCTACCCTCGAACATGCCGCCGACGCGGCCGCCGTTGGCGCGGAATTCCTCGATCACCTGTGCGTTGAAATCGCTCATCTCGGTCCTGTCCGGTCGCGGTTGCCTCACGGCCAACCTGGGGTCGGCCGCGGAAATTCCGCCCGGCTCAGTTCAGCGCGTCGAGCAGCTCCGTCTTGCCGAACATGGTGGCCGCGTCGCGGGCCGACGGGGTGCCCGCGTCCGGGTCGGCGCCCGCCGCGACCAGTAGGCGGACGATCTCGTCCTCGCCCTTGAACACCGCGCCCGCCAGCGGCGTCTGGCCCTTGTCGTTGGCCCGGTTGGGGTCGGCGCCGCGCACCAGAAGCATCGCGACCGCGTCGCGGTGGCCGTGGTAGGCGGCGAGCATGACGAGGGTGTCGCCGTTGTCGTTGGTGAGGTCCGCGGGTACTCCGGCGTCGACGTAAGCGGCCAGCGCGTCGGCGTCGCCGTGACGCGCCAGGTCGAAGACCTTGCCCGCCAGTTCGATCACTTTGTCCGCATCGGAATCGTCTGGGCTCACCACCTCTTCCTACCAGGTTCGGCGGTTTCGCCGTGGCAACCTCGGGTACCGCGCCAGCAGATCACGCCGGAACCACGACACCAAGGAGGCGAGTTCGATGCCGGTATGCGATACCTGCGGCAACGACTACGAGAAGACGTTCACGGTCACCCGAAACGGCTCGTCGGCGACATTCGACAGCTTCGAATGCGCGGTCAGCGCGCTGGCGCCGATCTGCGAGCACTGCTCGTGCCGGATTCTCGGTCACGGCGTGCAGGCGGGCGAGCAGATCTACTGCTGCGCGCACTGCGCACACCAGGCAGGTCACCGGGCTCTCGTCGACCACATCTGAGGCACTCGGCGGGGCGCGGCGCGGGCCGGAGACGGCCCGCGCTCAGCCCGCGTCCATCGCGGCGCGCACCGCGCGTAGATCCGCGACGAATCCCTTGTAGGCCGTGTCGCGATCGGGTGCGCGCAGCACCGCAGACGGGTGCACCGTCGCGACGACCCGGTAGTCGTCGGAGAACACCACGTTGCCGCGCTCCTCGCTCACCTTGAACGAGGGGCCGAGCATCGCCTTGGCGGCGACCGCGCCGAGACACACCACGAGTTCCGGGTGTATCGCGTCCAGTTCGGCGGTCAGCCACGGCGTGCAGGCGACCACCTCCGTGCGTCCCGGCGTCTTGTGGATCCGGCGCTTGCCGCGTTCCTCGAACTTGAAGTGTTTGACCGCGTTCGTCACGTAGACGGTGTCGCGGTCGATGCCGACTTCCTCGAGCGCTTTGTCCAGCAACCGGCCCGCGGGACCGACGAAGGGGTGTCCCTCGATGTCCTCGCGGTCGCCGGGCTGTTCGCCGACCACGAAGACGGACGCGTTCGCAGGTCCTTCGCCGAACACGGTCTGCGTCGCGTCGTGGTACAGCTCGCAGCCGTGGCAACCGCACGAGGCCGCACGCAGCGTTTCCAGGTCCGCGCCCGCGGGGACGAATTCCTCGGCGCCCTTGGCTTTTCCGGCACCCATCACCGGCTCCTTCCGCCGACGATCAGCTACCTGTGCGGGCTACCCGCGCCCGCCTCACCGAAACCGAGCGGCTCCTCGGGCAACGCGCAGCCCTCCAGGGTGGCGGCGGCCAGTTCGGCGACCACGTCGGCGACGTCACCGCCCGCGCGGAAGGCGCGCAGCTGACGCGTCGCGCCGTTGCCGCGCTCGAGCACCGCGGCGATGGTGTCGGCGACGAACTCGCGATCACCGAGTTCCTTCAGGGCGGGCTCGACGTGTTCCACCAGTTCGCCGAGCAGCTCGCGGGCGGGCAGCACGCGCCCGTCCATCGGCGCGACCGCGTCGCCGTCGATGCCGCTTCGCGCCGCTTTCCAATAGGCCGCGCGCAGCATCTCCGCGGCGACGGCAGGGGCCGTCCTGCCCTCGTCCAGCGACTGACGCGCCATGATCACCGTCGCGCGCACCAGCGTGGCGAGCAGCGTGGTCTCGGCCACCGTCGCGGGCACATCGCTGACCCGGATCTCGACGGTCGGATAGGTGATCGACCGGCGCACGTCCCAATAGACCATCTTCTCGTCGAGCATGATGCCGCTGGACAGCATCATCGCGACCAGATCGTCGTAGTCGTCGGCGCAATGGAAGTACGGCGGCGGTCCCGCGCTCGGCCAGCGGCGCCACAGGATGTTGCGCCAGCTCTTGTACCCGGTCTCCACGCCGCGGTAGATCGCGGAATTGGCGGTCAGCGCGAGAAACAGCGGAAGCCACGGCCGCAGGTAGTTGCTCACCTGCACGGCGGTCTCGCGATCGGGTACGGCCACGTGGACATGGCAGCCGCACAGACCCTGCTCGTGGGCGAGCATTCCGAAACCGTCGGCGATGCGGCGATAGCGCGGAGTATCGGTGACGGGGTAGTGGAGCGGGACCGTCGGCGGGATCGCCACGGCGAGCAGGCGGGCGTCGTTCATCTCGGCGCAGGAGGCGACGCCGCGGCGCAGATCGCGCAGCTGCTGGGCGAGGTCGCCGGTGCGGGTGTGAACGCCGGTGTTGGTCTCGATCTGGCAGCGCGTCAGCTCCAACTGCAGGTCGAGACCGAGATCCTCGGCGGTCCGGGCGACCGCGTCGTTCTTGGCGGTAGGAGCACCCGTGCGCGGATCGGCGAGGAGGAATTCCTCCTCGACCCCGACCGTAGACGAGTCCACGTCCATGTGGGTAGGTTACCGCGCTGACCTGAGGCTATGCCTCGAGCTCGAGCTAATTCGGGCAGCGGCCCCGGTAGAATCGGACCAGACGGTCTAGCGTCGGCCGTGCCTGCTCTCGGCCTGCGCGACCACGGGAGAGTGGGTGATGAGCGCACGCGACGGTCTCGGCCCGCGGCGGTTGCCGCACAGCACTCGGGTGCTGGTGATCACGGCCGTGCTGTTGCTGGCCGCCTTGATCGTCGTTCCGCGCTTGGTCGGCGCGTACGTCAGCTGGATGTGGTTCGGGGAGGTCGGTTTTCGCGGCGTCTGGCTCACCGTGCTGCTCACCCGGCTCGCGCTGTTCGTCCTCGTCGCGCTGCTGATCGGCGGCGCGTTGTTCGGGGCGATGTGGCTGGCGTACCGATCTCGTCCGCTCGTGCTGCCCGACACGGGGGACGAGGACGTCCTGCGTCCCTATCGCACCGCCGTGCTGCGACGGCCGCGGCTGTTCGGCCTCGGCATCGCCGCCGCGCTGGGCCTGCTGTGCGGTCTGATCGGACAGTCGGGCTGGGTGACGGTTCAGCTGTTCATCCACGGCGGGTCCTTCGGGCTCTCGGATCCCGAGTTCGGCCACGACGTCGGCTTCTACGTCTTCGATCTGCCGTTCTACCGGCTGCTGGTCAACTGGCTGTTCGTCGCGACGGTCCTCGCGTTCCTGGCCTGCCTGGCAGCGCACTACCTGTTCGGCGGCCTACTCCTTTCCGGGAAGGCGAGCGGGTTGAGCCACGCGGCTCGCGTCCAACTCGCGGTGCTGGCAGGCACATTCATCACCCTCAAGGCGGCCGCCTACTGGCTCGACCGCTACTCGCTGCTGTCCACCCGGAGCAAGGAGCCCACCTTCGCCGGTCCCGGCTACACCGACATCAACGCGGTGCTTCCCGCCCGGCTGATCCTCTTCGCGATCGCGGTCATCTGCGCGGTGGCGGTCTTCGCCGCCGTCGTGGTCCGGGACCTGCGCATCCCGGCGATGGCCGCCGCGCTGCTGCTGTTGTCATCGATTCTGGTCGGCGCGGTCTGGCCGCTGTTGGTCGAGCAGCTCTCGGTCCGCCCGAACGCCGCCGATATGGAGCGCGTCTACATCGAACGCAACATCACGGCCACCCGGCAGGCGTACGCGATCGGCGGCGACCACGTCGAATACCGTGACTACCCGGGAATCGGCACCAAACCGCCGCCGGAGGTGCCCGCGGACGTGACCACGATCGCCAACGCGCGCCTGCTGGATCCGAATGTCCTCTCGCGAACCTTCACCCAGCAGCAACAGCTGAAAAACTTTTACAGCTTCCCCGCGCATCTCGACCTCGATCGCTACCGCATCGACGGGGAACTGCGCGATTACGTGGTGGCCGCCCGCGAGCTGACGCCGAACGCGCTGAGCGGCAACCAGCGGCACTGGGTCAACCGGCACACCGTCTACACGCACGGAAACGGATTCGTCGCCGCGCCCGCCAATCGCGTCAACGCCGCGGTGCGCGAGGCCGCGGGCGACGCCGCGAGCAGCAATAGCGGATACCCGATCTACACGGTGAGCGACATCGCCTCCCAATCCTCCGGGCAGCAGGTGATTCCGGTCGATCAGCCGCGCATCTACTTCGGCGAAGTGATCGCCGAGTCGGACCCGGACTACGCCATCGTCGGCGGTGGCGCCGAACCCCGCGAATACGACACCGACGCGACGAAATACACCTACACCGGCTCCGGCGGCGTGCCGATCGGTAACTGGTTCAACCGGATGGCCTTCACCGTCTTCTACACCGAACGAAACATCATCTTCTCCAAGGCGATCGGCGATGATTCCAAGATCATCTTCAACCGGGACCCGCGCCATCGCGTCGAACTCGTCGCGCCCTGGTTGACGACCGACCACAACCCATATCCCGCGGTCGTGAACGGGCGAATCGTCTGGATCGTCGACGCCTACACCACCATCGACGGCTACCCCTACGCCAAGCACACCTCACTCGACATGCTCGAGCCGCCCGGCGAGACCGGTGGGCGATCGCACGACATCTCCTACCTGCGGAACTCGATCAAGGCCACCGTCGACGCCTACGACGGCACCGTCACCCTGTATCAGGTCGACCAGGACGACCCGGTGCTCGCCGCGTGGATGAAGGTCTTCCCCGGCACGGTCGAACCCGAGGAGTCGATCACCGACGAGTTGCGGGCGCACTTCCGCTACCCAGAGGACCAGTTCAAGATCCAACGCGAGATGCTGGCCAAGTATCACGTGGACGAGCCGCGAGAGTTCTTCACCACCAATGCTTTCTGGTCGGTGCCCAGCGATCCCACCGTCGAGACCAACCCGCACCAACCCCCGTTCTACGTCCTCGTCGGCGACCCGGGCAGCGCCGAGCCGACGTTCCGGCTCGCCACCGCGATGGTCGGATTCAACAGGGAATTCCTCTCCGCCTATGTCTCCGCGGACTCCGATCCGGAGAACTACGGCAAGATCACCGTCCTGCAACTGCCCACCGACACCCTCACCCAGGGTCCGCAGCAGATCCAGAACTCGATGATCTCCGACACCAGGGTCGCCTCCGAGCGGACGCTGCTGGAGCGCTCGAACCGGATCCAGTACGGCAACCTGCTGACCCTGCCGATCGCCGACGGCGGTGTGCTCTATGTCGAACCGCTGTTCACCGAGCGAATATCCAACGCGCCCAACGGATCGACGTTCCCGCAGCTTGCGCGGGTGCTCGTCAGCTATCGGGAGCCAGGCACCGGCGGCGTCCTCGTCGGTTACGCCCCGACCATCGCCGAGGCGCTCGTCCAAGTCTTCGGTCCGGAAACGGGTCGGCTCGCCACCGCACCCGGCGGTGGTCCCGCGGCGCCGCCGCCACCGGGGCAGCAGCCGCTCCCGGCGCCACCGCCGCAGGCACAGGCCCCGCCACCGGTGGATCAAGCGCGGCTCGCCGAGCTCAACGCGCAGATCGACGCCATGCGCGAAGCCCTCGACCGGCTCCAGCGGGAGCTGAACGAACTCGGCATTCCCGGTCGATAGTCGTTGTCGCCGAAGGGTATTCGTCAGTTCTTGCGATACACCAGCGGCAGGTCGTCGGGCCGCGCGTCGACGCGCGTATCGAACCCGCGGCTGATCTCCCGGATGGTCTCGCACAGCCACCGTGCCTCGTCGGGTTCGGCCGTTTCCAGGCGCATGCGCCGCATCCGCAGCGGAATCATGCGCAGCCGCACCGCTCCGGAATCCAGATCGACGAGAAACAGCAGGCGCAGGTCGGTGCGATAGCTCTCGTGACCGTGGATGCCTTCGTAGTCGTCGACGACATCGCCGCACCCGTACAGAATCGGTTTGCCGCGGTAGAACTCGATGGGCCGCGGATGGTGCGCCGAATGTCCGTGCACCACATCGACTCCCGCGTCGATCAGCCGGTGCGCGAAGCGTTGTTCGCTCGGCGTCACACGGTAGCCCCAGTTGGGTCCCCAGTGGATCGAGACGATCGCGACGTCCTGATCGCCGGTGGCGGCCAGTACCACGGCGGCCACCGCGTCGGCGGCGGTGGCGCTCGGCGTCTCACCGATCCGCCACAGGCCGAGCCGATCATGACGCGCCGCCCAGTATTCCGGAACCCCGCTCGAACCCGCGGCGACCGAGACGATCACCGCCCGGCTGCCGTCGCCGAGCTCCGCGGTCGCCGGGGCGCGGGCGCCGTCGAGATCCGATCCCGCGCCGGCGTGGTCGATGCCCGCGGCATCGAGGGTGTCGAGGGTGTCGGTCAGCCCGTGCGCACCGAAATCGAGCACATGATTGTTGGCCAGGGCGCAGACGACCGGCGCGATGGCGGTCAACACGGGAATGTTGTCCGGCCGCATCCGATAGTGGATGCCCTTGGCGGGTGCGAACGTTCCGTCGGCGGTGATGGCGGTCTCGAGGTTGATCAGTCGGGCGTCGGCTTGCGCGAGCAGTGGCAGCGCGTCGCCCCATGGCCGCCGGAAATCCACCGGAAGGTCGAAGACGCCGTTCGCCTCCTCGGCCAGCTCGACATACATCCGCGCGTCGCGCACATACCGTTCGCGCAGCAGCGGGTCGCCGGGATGCGGCAGGATCTGATCCACCCCGCGGCCCAGCATGACATCGCCGCCGAGCAGCACCGTCGGCATACCACCATTGTCGATCACCGAGCGCCGGTCCGGGGACGACAATGGTCGTATGACCGCCGGTGTCGAACTGCGCGTCTACGCCGAGCTGAACGACTTCCTGCACCCGGACCTCCGGTACACGGCGCAGCGGCGCCCGATGCGTCCGCACCAGACCGTGAAGGACATCGTGGAAGCCGCGGGCGTTCCGCACACCGAGATCGATCTGATGCTGGTGAACGGCGTTTCCGTCGACTTCGGCCACCACCCGCGCCCCGGCGATCGGCTCGCGGTGTACCCGATGTTCGAGACGCTGGACGTCGGGCCGCTGACCCGGGTGCGCGCCCGCCCGCTACGCGATCCGCGCTTCGTCGTCGACGTCAACCTCGGCGGGCTGGCGCGGCTCATGCGCTTGATGGGACTCGACGCCCGCTGTGAATGGGACGCCGACGACGCCGCCCTCGCCGAGATCGCGGCCGCCGAACATCGCATCCTGCTCACCCGCGACCGCGGACTGCTGGCGCGGCGCGCCGTCACCCACGGCGTCTTCGTGCACGCGGATCGTCCGTTCGAGCAGATCGTCGAGCTGATCCGCCGACTGGATCTGACCGATCGGCTCGCGCCGTTCAGTCGCTGCCTGCGCTGCGGCGGCCTCCTCGCCGACGTCGCCAAGAGGGACGTCATCGACCGGCTCGAACCACTCACCCGCCGCTACTACGACACCTTCCGCCAGTGCGCGGACTGCGGCCGCGTCTACTGGCCGGGCTCACATCAGCGTCGGCTCGACGACATGGTCGCCCGAATACGCGCCGCGAGTGGATGAGGTCACGTGCCGCTCACCTGTTGCGCGAGGAACATGTAGCTCTTCTCCTCGACGCGCTGCCGGATGCGCCAGCTTCCGTCGACGCGGGCGAAGGTGTCGAGGTACCAGAGCCCGCACAGCATGAGACTCTGCGCGCCGTCCTCGCCCGCGACGAGCATCGGGTTGTGGCACATGGTGCGTGCCGTCGCGGTGTCGCCGTTCACCGTGATGGAGGAGTTGCTCACCAGGTGCTGGAAGGCGGGGAAGTTCGGCATGACGGCGGCGAGGAACTGCTTGGTGGAAACCAGATCGCCCGCGGGCCCGCCCATGGCCGTGTAATCGATGTGGGCGTCGGCGGTGAAGATCTCGTCGAGCAGGTCCCACTGCCGCGTGTCGACGGCGTGCGAGTACCGGACCATCAGGTCCTCGATCTCGAGCCGGTCCGAAATCTCCTGCAATGACAGCATGGGTGCCTCCGAAGCTCCGATACGGCGGGCGTCGCCCCACACTAGAACACGTTCCTGCGCCGCGCCGGAAATACCGCACCCGCAAAGCCATTCGCGCTGGACGCGTCGAACTGCTACGACGGTTGGTCGGCGCCGTCCGGACCGGGGGAGTACGGCGAAACGATCGCGGGGCTCCAGGTGAAGGGTGGCGAGTCGGAAGCGGGCGTTCCAGCGGCCGCCGCAAGGGGTTCGTTGTTTCCGGTGAGCCGGTGGACGGTTCGTTCGAGCGCAGGCAAAATCTCGGTGATCGCCAGATCCTCGTTGGCGAAGCGACCGACGAGGGCGTAGACCATGTTGCTCAGGACCAGCCCCACGTCCGCGATGTAGTCGGCGTCGATCCCGGTGAAGAGAACGGTCGCGGCGGGCAGGACGGCGTCGAAGCCTTGGGTGTCCAGCCGCTGACCGCCGGGGCCGGACCGCGCGCGGTAATAGGCCGTCAGCATCCGAGGGTTGCGTTCCCACGGCTCGAACACGTACCGGACCAACCGCAGCAGACCGTCGGCCAGCGACTCGTTCTCCTGCGGCGGCGCCAGTTCGGTGTAGATGTTGGTGGCCATCCACTGTTCGACCGCGGCGAGGATCAGCTCGTCCCGTGTCGGATACAGCTTGTAGACCGTGGCCAGCGAGACGTGCGCCTGCTTCGCGACAGCGCGCAGTTGAACCGCGTCGTAACCGTCGGAGTCGAGCAGCGAGAGCACGGTGTCGATGATCTTGGTTGCCGTCTCGGTCTCACCAGTCCTTGCCACCCGCCAACCGTAATCCAGTCGTCGGATGACCGCGGGCGCCGCACCGCCGAGCCGCCGCGAAGGGCGGCTCGGCGAAGACGATCAGATGCGCGTTCCCACGTCGTGTGCGACGAGATTGTCCAGCGCCCTTTCGGCGACCGCGGCGATGGTCATCGAGGGATTGCAGGCCGCGGTGTTGCCCGGCATCAGCGCACCGTCGAGGACGTAGAGTCCCGGCTGGTCGTGCACCCGGCCGTCCAGATCGCAGACCGCGCCCATGCTCGCACCGCCGAGCGGGTGCCAGGTCGAGGGGAACAGCGCGTTGGTGTCGAGCAGCATGCCGTCGGGCCCGGCGATCTCGTGCACGGCGGGACCGATGTGGCTGTCCTGGATGCCGCGGTCGCCGTGCTCCGGCCAGTGCAGGATCGCGTCGTCGCGGGCGGCGTCGTAGGTGAACGCGCCGCGTCCGTCGCTGACGCCGTAGCCGACCAGCATCGTGCTGGCGGGATCGAGCGAGAGCGGCGGGATGGACGCCTGGATCACGGTGTAGGCGGCCCGCGGATCCGTCCAGTTCTTGCTGCCGTAGATCACCGGACCGCCTTGCGGCGCACCGAATTCCGCGGAGGGATCGGTCCAGACGTAGATGCGGTCGGCGTTGGTGCCCCAGCCCTGACCGAGTCCGTCCGGCAGATCGGGGATCAGACCCTTCGCGCCGGCGCGGACCAGCAATCGCGTGGTGTTGAGACTGCCGGCGGCCATGATCAACGCGCGCGTGATGAGGATCTTGTTCTCGACCACCGCGCCGCTGGTGTCCAAGCGCTGCACGTGCACCGTCCAACGACCGTCTGGTGCGCGCTCGACATCGGTGACCTCGTGCAGCGTTTCGACCCGCACCAATCCGGTGGCTTCGGCGGCGGCGATGTAGGTGACGTCGACGGAGTGCTTTCCGCCGTTGTTCACGCCCATGGCGCCGTCGCCGTTGGTGTAGGACGCCTTCATCTCCCCGCGCAGCTCGGCGAGCGCGAAATCCCAATCGATCGGCATCGGGATCTTCGCCAGCGGCATCCCCGCCCGGCGCACCCGATCGGCGAAGACGCGCGCTGCCCGATAGTTCTCGGTCGCGATCAACTCGTCGGGCGCTTCGGCCAGGCCGAGCATCCTCGCCACCCGCGGGTAGTGCACCCGGTTCATGGTCGCCCAGTCCAGCTCCTGCGGAAAATGCGTGTCGAACACCGCTTCCGCGGGTTGCAGCGACATGCCCTGGTAGACCAGCGACCCGCCCCCGACCCCCGCCGCGCACAGCGCCGTCATGTTCACCCCCGGCACCGCCTCGACCAGGCCGGTGTAGGGCTCGAACAGCAATGGCGCACCGAAGAGGTTCGGGCTCGACCGGCACCACAGCAACCGCTTGTCCGGGGCGGAAGCGCGCGGGAACGTCTCGGCGTTCGGGCCGGTGGGCCAGCGCAATCCGCGCTCGAGCACCGTCACCGGCACGCCCGCTTCCGCCAAGCGCAGCGCGCTGACTCCGCCGCCGAAGCCGGAGCCGACCACCACGACGCGATGCTCTTCGTAGGTCAGCGGGACGGAGTTGACCCGCGCGGCGACCGGAGCGGGCGCACCGATCGAGCGGACACCGAACAGTACGGCGCCCGCCGCAGCGGCGCCGGTCAACATCGACCGGCGCGAGATAGCAGTCATCACAGGACCTTCGTCGGGATCGTCGTGCCACGCCCAGGGACACCGATATCCCTGGGCGCCGGGGAGATTCAGTCGATGGTGCAGCCGGACACGGGCTTGTCGGCGAGGCGATCGAGGAGGTAGGTGATCGCGTTGTCGGGGCCGAAGCCGTCGATGAGTTCCGGTCCGAAGTGATTGGGGATCGTGGCGCCGGGGAAGATCGGCGGCAGGTCGTTGGTGCGGAAGGTGACGGTGGCGCCCTTGGCGCACCAGTCCTCGGCGAGTTGGCGGGCCTGGTTGTAGGGGACGGTGTCGTCGTTGAGGCCGCTGGTGATCAGGACCGGCGTGGCGGGCTTCATGGTGCCGACGCGCAACTCGCTCAGGGCGGGAGCCGCTTCCGGGATCGCGTGCAGGTGTTCGGTGAGCGATCGGCCGTCGATCGTCATCGAGTTGGTCCGCAGGAACGGGTGATGGGTGATGACGTCGCCGATGCACGAGGTGCTGAGCGTGTCCAGCATGGCGCGGCCGGCGGGGCTGGTCACCCGGTCGACCGCCGTGTGCAGGTCGGGGTAGCGGGCGAGCATGCCGTTGATGGCGAAGCCGATGGCGCCGCCGATCAGCGCGCCGTCGATGCGCTCGAGAATCTTCGCCAGATCCGCGACGGGACCGCCGGCCCATGTCCCCTTGACGTTCAGTTCCGGCGCGTAGCTCGGCTGCATCTCCGCCGCCGCGGCCGCCGCGCCGCCACCCTGCGAGTAACCCCAGAACACGACGGGGGTTTCCGGTCCGACACCCGCCAGATGGTTGGCCGCCCGGGCGCCGTCGAGCAGGGCGTGCGCGCCCTCGATGCGATTGGCGAAGGTATGAATACCGGGCGTGCCGAGGCCGATGTAGTCGGTCACCAAGACCCGGGCGCCCAGCGAGCTCCACACCGCCGACGACGGGAGTTCCTGATTCGCCGACAGTCCCGGCGAGGGATCGGTGAACAGCGCCATTCCGGTCGAGAACGCCACCGACATCGCGCACCGGTCGGCTTGGCCCGAGGTGCCCGGACCGATGACCACCGTCGGGCGCGGTCCTGGACCCTGCCACGGGCCGGTGGCGTCGATGAACGTTCCGGTCACCGCGACCGGCGACCCGTCCTGGAACCGCGTGGTGTACATGACGTGCTGCGCCTGGCCCGGCCATCCCTCGAGGGTCGGCACGGTCGCGAACAGCGGCATCGGCTGGGTCTTGATGATCGAGCCCGGTTCCGCCGGGATCTGCGCCGGTGGTGTGTAGAAGGCGCTGACCTCGTCGGCCGCCGCTTCCGTGACGTCCACCCCGACCCCCGCCACCGCCGTCGCGCAGGCAACGGCCACCGCCGCCGCCATCCTGGCGGACCGCGATAGCGACCGCCTTCCGTGCACTCGCTGCATCGAAAACTCTCCGTGAAGTTCACCCCCCGACGCCGTCGCCGGAGTGTCCTGTGTCGCACGGCGCCGGATGCATGACACCCGTCACAGCGCAACGGGCGGTAGAGTAACATGGTTACCGAGAGGTTTGGGACCTTCCGGTGTGGGATTCGATTCCGGGCCCGCTGAGTCGTGGCAGGATTCGCCGCACGCCGTGCAGAGTCGCGTCAACCGCAACAGAACGGGTTGTCGCACGGATCGCCGACTTCGCTGCCGTATGCGACGAAGCGCCGGATCGGCGCCACGACCTTCTCGGCTGTCACAGAGTCCAGCAGGGGAGTGGACTCGCCAAGGCGTGGTCGCCATGCCGATGGCGCGTCGTCGACGTCAAAACGCCGCGTGCCGTCGACGAAGAGCGTCCAGAGCGGGTGATCGGGAAACCCGTTGAGCCGCAGGACCCACCACGAGCCGTCCACGACCGCGGCAACGGGGAACTTCGCGTTCCCGGTCCGTCGCCACTGCGGTCGGGCATTCAGCTCGGGGCGCGTCATCCCTTCAGTCTGCTCGACCGAACCTGGCCATCGCAGCGGCTCCGAAGACCGGACGAGAAGCGCCGCCGCCACCCCGTGCGCTCGGGTGCGGCGGCGTGAATCCGGCCGAATCAGACGCGATTCGGCTGCCAGGTCGTCACGGCCCAGATCACCACGACGTCGAGTGCGATCACCAGTACCGACCACCACGGGTAGTAGGGGAGCCACAGGAAGTTTCCGAGGAGGGACAAGCCCGCGAGGATCACCGCGACCACCCTGGCCCAGCCCGCGCCCGCCATCAATCCGAGCGAGGCGAGCACCAAGAGGATGCCGAGGATCAGATGCACCCAGCCCCAGCCGGTCGTGTTGAACTGATAGATGTACTCGGGCCCGGCCACGTAGATCTCGTCTTTGGCGATCGCGGAGATTCCCTGCAGGATCGACACGATGCCGGTGATCATCAGCAGGAATGCCGCGCCGATCGACGTCCCGGCCGCGACGGCCTGGCCGACGGGATAGTCGTTGGTTTCGGTTGGCCTGGTCATGGTTCACACCTCCGCTGGTTCGTGGATTCGCGATTCACTCGGCTCCCCGTGCCCGCCGGAGCGGTAGGGGTGCCTCGACTGGTTCCGGTCGAGCGATCCGGGTTTCCTCGGATCTCCCGCCGGACGGCGCCGCGTACGGCGATCCAGGTGGTGTGCGAAGAGTATGAGCGGGACGGTTTTTCGAATATCCCGAACGCTTCCCCAGAAGCGCGGAAACGCATACGAATTCGAGCTGGCAAGCAGCCCGCGAATCCTGCGCCTTCCGCGTCTGTGGAGGACGACTCGCTTGGCCAGGCGGCTCCTTGTGAATTTCGGCGACTAGGGCTCGAGTTTCCTCGGACATCCGATCGGTCGATGCGGTAATAGGCCCATCGAAAATGGGATCACACACGCCATTGTGTGTGATCCAGACCACAATATCATCAGCAATTCCACCGTACGGTGTCGGTCCGATTTCCGCGCACCTTCCCCGTTCGGTCTGGTGCGGGCGCACACTGAAGGGGAGCGCTTCCGAACGGGTGGTGTGCGACGTTCGGGCGGGCAGCCCGCGAACTGTGCCACGTCCAATTCACCCTTACCGAAGGAGCGCTTGTGAATGCCTATCCAGCGATTGCCGAGCACGGCATCATCGGCGATCTGCAGACCGCGGCCCTGGTGTCCTCGGCGGGGACCATCGATTGGTGGTGCACGCCCAGGTTCGATTCGCCGAGCGTTTTCGCTTCGCTGCTGGACAGCGAGCGCGGCGGATTCTGCCGGCTGGCCGTGGAATCCACCACCGAGGACGCCGCGGTTCGCCAGTTGTATCTGCCGGACACCGCCATTCTCGTCACCCGGTTCATGGCGCCGGACGGCGTGGGCGAGGTCGGCGATTTCATGGAACCGATCCGGGAGCCCGTGCCCACCGACCGACACCGGCTGGTGCGAGTGGTCCGCGTGGTGCGCGGAACCCTGACGTTCACACTGACCTGTCGGCCCCGGTTCGACTACGGGAGGGCCGAGCACACACTGGAACAGCGCGGCGAACGAACGGCCGTCTTCCACGGGCCGGATACGGACCTGCATTTACAAGCGAGCGATCCGGTGACGCTCCACGCCGAAGACGGCGACGTCACGGCACGGTTCACGCTCTCGCAGGGCGAGACCGCGGTGGTGGTCTTGACGAGCATGGCGAGCGAGGGGCCCGCCCCCGCCGCACCGGAGCGCGACGACACCATCGCCGACCTCGAGCGGTGTCGCCGTTTCTGGCAGTCCTGGCTGCGTTCGTCCACGTATCGGGGCCGGTGGCGGGACATGGTCAACCGCTCGGCGATCACTTTGAAGCTGCTCACCTACCTGCCGACCGGCGCGCCGATCGCCGCGGCCACCATGGGCTTACCGGAACAGGTCGGCGGCGAACGCAACTGGGACTACCGATACACCTGGGTCCGGGACGCCTCACTGTCGGTGCGGGCCCTGATCGATCTGGGATTCACCGAAGAGGCCTACGCCTTCCGGCGCTGGCTGCGCGACCGTCTCGAGGCCGGCGACACCGCCTCTGGTGAACCGCTGCAGATCATGTACCGGATCGATGGCGACCCGCGCCTGGAGGAAGAGGTACTCGACCACTTGGAGGGCTACCGCGGATCCGCGCCGGTGCGGGTCGGCAACGCGGCGGCCGATCAGATTCAGCTCGACATCTACGGCGAGGCCGCCGACGCCATGGCTCAGTCCTCGGACATCGGCGGCATCTGGGGATGGCGGGTGTTCGCGAATCTCCTCGACTGGCTGACCGAGCACTGGGACCGGTCCGACGAGGGCATCTGGGAAACCCGCGGCGGCCAACAGGAATTCACTTACAGCCGGCTGATGACCTGGGTCGCGTTCGATCGAGGCATCCGGTTGGCCACCGACTACTCCCGGCCCGCGGATGTGGCGAGCTGGACGCGGGCGCGGGATGCGGTCTTCGCCCAGATCGTCGATCGGGGCTGGAGCTCGAAACGGCAGGCGTTCGTGCAGCACTACGCCACGGACGTGCTCGACGCGTCGCTGCTGCTGATGCCGCGGATGGGCTTCCTGTCGCCGCTGGATCCGGCATGGCTGAGCACTCTCGACGCCATGGACGGCGAACTGGTCAGCGACAGCTTGGTCTATCGCTACGACCCGGAGGCGTCTCCGGATGGCTTGCGCGGCGTCGAGGGCACCTTCAACCTGTGCAGCTTCCTGTATGTCGAGGCGCTCGCACGCTCGGGCCGGTTGACCCAGGCCCGCTACGCGTTCGACAAGATGCTCACCTACGCCAACCACGTCGGGCTCTTCGCCGAGGAGATCGGCCCCTCCGGCGAGCAGCTCGGCAACTTCCCCCAGGCCTTCACCCATCTCGCCCTCGTCGCCGCCGCCATGGCCCTCGACGAACAACTCGACCGCGCCGAAGCCGGATCGGCGACGACCGAATAGGTGAGTAGCCGATGGCCGATACCGGTGCGCTCGCCCCACCCCGCGGGGTGCTGGTTCCGCTGGCACTGGCGCAGTTCATCTGCAGTTTCGCCGGTTCCAACATGAACGTGATGATCAACGACATCAGCGCCGATCTGAACACCACGGTGCAGGGTGTGCAGACCGTCATCACGATCTTCCTGTTGGTGATGGCCGCCCTGATGATTCCGGGCGGGAAGATCACCGACCGGTACGGCCGCAAACGCTGTTTCATGGCGGGTCTGGTCATCTACGGCGTCGGCGCGGTGCTGAGCGCGCTCGCACCGGGGCTCGGCGTGCTGGTTCTCGGCAATTCCATTTTGGAAGGCATCGGCACCGCGATGCTGATCCCGCCCGTCTACATCCTGACCACGCTGTTCTTCACCGAAGCCACCTCCAGGGCAAGGGCTTTCGGCGCGATCATGGCACTGGGCGGGATCGGCGCCGCGGCGGGACCGCTCCTCGGCGGACTCATCACCTCGGGGATCGGCTGGCGCGCGGCGTTCGCGTTCCAAGCGCTGGTGGTCGCGGCGATCGTGCTGCTCGGCCGCCGCATCGAAGATCCGGTGCGCCCGGACCCGACCGTGCCATTCGACATCCTGGGCGCCGTGCTGTCGGCGGTCGGACTGGTGCTGCTGGTCATGGGAATCCTTGCCGCCGACAACGACATCCGGCTCATGCTCGTGCTGATCGCGGCGGGCGTGGTGGTGCTGGTGTCGTTCTTCCTCTCGATCCGCGCGAAGGAGAAGGCGGGCCGCGTGCCGTTGATATCGACAAGCCTGTTCCGCAACCGCACGTCCAACCTCGGTCTCGTCACGCAGAACATCCAGTGGCTGGTGCTGATGGGAACCTCGTTCGTGGTCGCCGCGTACCTGCAAGTCGTTCGCGGTTACAACGCCATTCAGACCGGCGTGATCTTCACCGCGGCCACGGTCGGGCTGCTGGTGACGTCGCTCGGCGCGGCACGGTTGGCGCGCAGACGTTCGCAACGCACCCTGATTGTCGCGGGATTTCTGGTGACCATCGTCGGTATCAGCGCATTGCTCGCGCTGGCGGGCCGCTTCGAAACCCCCTGGGCGTTGTCGCCTGGGCTGCTGCTGATCGGGCTGGGACTCGGCGTGATGTTGACGCCGTCGGTCGATATCGTCCAGTCCAGCTTCGGTGAAGACCAGCAGGGCGAGATATCAGGTTTGTCGCGTTGCGTCTCGAATCTCGGTTCCTCGCTCGGCACCGCCATCGCGGGCACCATCCTGGTCGCGGGTCTGTCGAGTCACGCCTACGCCGCGGCGATGACCACACTCGCGATCATCGCCATAGCCGGCCTCCTCGCCGCCACAGCGCTGCCGCGAGACGACGTGGCGCATCCCGCCGGAGCGTCCGATGCGGTCTGACAACGATGTGTCATCGAGCTCGCACGCGCTGCTGCACGGCCCGCTGTTCTCGCGCACCAGGCCGCTGGATCGCGACAACGCGGCGAGCCGCATCAGCGCCTACATCTACGGCAATGTCCTGGTTCTTGCAGCGCTGGTTCCGGTAACCACGGGCGAGAAGTACGTCGGAATCCTTGTGGTCCTCGGGACGGCGTTGTCCACGTTCGTCGCGCACGTCTTCGCCGAAGCGGTCGGACACAGCGTGCGTCATCGAAGTCCATCGACGCGAGTCGAGACACTGCGCGAATTGCGCAACTCCGTCCCGATTCTCAGTTCGGCGGTACTGCCGTGCGTCGTTCTGGCGATTGGCTGGATCGGATGGGTCGAGCCGAGAACCGCCCAAGTCGCCGCGGAACTCGCTGTGCTGGTCCGCATCGGCGGCATCGTGTTCGTCGTCGGTCGGCTCAAAGGCGAGCGCCCGACTCGGGCATCCGTGCTGGCCGCGGTCTTGCTGACGGTGGTCGCCGCGACCGTCGTGATCGTCAAGATCCTGCTCACCCACTGAGGATTCGCGCCTTCTCCGCTTCGAACTCCGCTTCGGTGAGCACCCCTTGCGCTTTGAGTTGGGCGAGTTCTTTCAGCGCCGTGATTCGGTCCATGTCGGTGCCGCCGCTCGGTGGCGGTGTGGGCGGTGGCGCGTATCGGTCATAGGGGTCGGGCTGCGCCTGCTCCTGCGCCGCCCACCGCTCGCCCTGGCGCCGGGAGACCCGGTTCGATACGGCGGTCGCGGTTCCGGAGATTACTGCGGTGCGGGCTACGCCGCGAAGCAATCCTGGCATGACACCCTCCCTATCGACTTTCCGTCTCGAGCAGTTCGAGCGACGACAGCAGGCTTTGCACCGGAATCCGCCCGGAAGCGACGAGCTGGGCGCCCTTGCGGCGCAGTGCGGACGCGAAGGGCGCTGCCCACCTGTTCTCGTAGACCAAGATCGCCGCCGAGCATCCCGGCTGGAGCACCCCGGCTGCTTCGCTGCGGTCGGCCTCGTCCAGGAGGCCTGATCCCGCCTCGGCGAACAGGGTGATGTCCAGGTCCCCTTCGAGGCCCACGTCGGTGATGTCGATTCCGGCGAGGGAACCGTCGGCATCCTTTCGGACGAACGCCAGATCCAGCACTCGAATGATGCCGCGCTCGACGAGGTCGCGCAGCAGGGGAAGCGCCGAACCGTCCGGAGGTCGATCGGCGGGAAATTCGATCACGAGATAATCGACCGGGCCTAACGCGTCGATATCGGTTTCGGTCACGGCAACCCTCTTTCCATCATGAGAAAGAGCCGTATCAGCTTGGCTCGCTTACATATCGCTCTCGATGTGGCAGCGGTTTCGGCTGGTTGTGCGGGGTGAAGATCGTTCTCGAACGCACCGTGCGCGGTGCTACTCTCAGGCATAGCGTACGCCGCTGATCAGCCCGGGTCACTGCACCGCAGCCGCAAACCGGACCGTGCAGGGCGCTTCCCCATTTCCACATGGGTGAAACAGAAAAGGTCTTCTGTAGACAAGTCCTTCAGAGAATTATGGCGGTTGCCGACCACGACGCTGCCGTGTTTGCCCCGAGTCCGTTCCAGGAGTTGGAATATCGATGAATGCCAACGTGCCGGGGGACGCGCCCGACGAACGGCTGAGCACCGAGGAACGCGCCGAACTCGACCGGCTTCGCGCGGAGGTGGCCGCGTTGCGAGCGGAGGATCGCGGCGGCGCACGGCCGCGGCGGCACGCGTGGCGGTGGACCGCCGTAGCCGTCTTGGTGGTGCTGGTCGCCATGCTGGCGATCACGACTGTGCTGGCCCGGTACGTACGGAGCCAGATCCTCGACACGGACCGGTATGTGACCACGATGGCGCCCTTGGCCTCCGACCCAGCCCTGCGGAACGAAGTCGCGAACACCATCACCGACGAGATCTTCGTCCGCGTCGACATCGAAGGCATGACCGCGGACGCGCTGGCCGCCCTGACCGAGGCCGTTCCGGCGGTCGAGAACCGGCCGCGCGTCGACCGCGCGGTCGAAGGGCTCGCGCCGGTGATCGCCCAGCAGACACGCGACTTCGTCCACGAGACGGTGCTGTCATACGTGCGCAGCGACGAGTTCGAGGATCTGTGGATACAAGCCAACCGCGCGGCTCACACCAAGCTGGTGGCGGTGGCGACCGGTCATGTCGCCGGCCCCGAGTCGGTGACCGTCGACGAGAACGGCACGGTGAGTATTTCGCTGGGGACGGTGATCGAGAACGTGAAGGCACGGCTGCTCGATCGCGGCTTCACGTTCGCCGAGAAAATCCCCGCGGTCGACAAACAGCTCGTGTTGTTCCGATCCCCGGAGCTGGTCCGGGCACAGCGCGCGGTCGACAATCTCGACAAGGCTTCGGCGGTACTGCCGTGGGTGACGATCGCGATCGCCGTGGCCGCGATCGCCGCGGCGCCCGCGGGCGGCCGCAGACGCGCCTTGGTCTTCGTCGGGCTCGCGCTGGCGGCGGGCATGCTGGTCCTCGCGATCGCGCTGATCGTCGCCCGCGCACTGTATCTGGAGGACATGCCCGCCGACGTGCTGTCACCGGACGCGGCCACCGCGATCATCGACACCGTGCTCGTGCCGCTGCGGACCGCGCTGCGCGGAGTCGCCGTGCTCGGCCTGGCGATCGCGCTCGGCGCCTACCTCACCGGAGATTCCGCCTCGGCCACGGCGATGCGCCGTCGGTTCGGGCGCGGCATGGACGCGGTGCGGCGATCGCGGCCGCCGAATGCGGTGGAGCGGTGGGCTTTTCGAGTTCGCCCGGCGCTACGCTGGACGGTCATCGGCATCGCTGCCCTCGTGCTGGTGTTCTGGCGCTATCCCACCGGGCTCGTGGTCGTGTGGATCGTCCTCGGCGCGCTGCTGGCGTTGCTCGCGCTGGAACTGCTGATCCGTCCCGCTGCCGCCCGGCGGCATGCCGAGGCCACGGAGCGAGCCGACACCTGACCCGCGCGGCTCGTCCTCCGTGATGGCCGGGACTCGCCGGATGGCGGGCGAGTCGGTCGGCTGCGGCTCCTGCCGATCGCCGGTGGCCGGTCCGCGAAGATACCGACCGAGCGGGGACTCGTCGAGGGCGAGCGCCTTGGTGATCGTCGCGGCGCCGACCACCACCGCCGACAGCACGAACAGCCAGCTGATCGACGTGAACACCGGCCCGAGCAGTCCGAACCTCGTGTACGCGGTATCGGTGATCCTCGGCAGCACGAGCCTTCCCGCGGCTCGGACGACCGTCAGGCCGGACGCTGTGAGCGCCCCGGTCATCCACAAGACACGGCCGGACAGCTTTCCCATCGTGAGCAGGTATGGGCTGATAGTCCAGACGAGCATCCAGACCGCCAGCTCACCCGCGATGGCGAGCGGCACACCGACGTAGCGCAGCCCGGTCAGTTCCCTGATCGCGCCGAGGAGCACGGCCGAGAAGGCAACGAGGAGAAGGACGACGAGCCATCGCCACGCGTTGCGCACCCGGATCGACGGCACGTTCCAGATCTTCGCGTAGATTCGCGCCAGCGCTTTGGCGAACGAGGTGCCGCTGATGAGGACCATCAGCAATCCGACGACACCGAACGCCGCGAAGGTGGGATCGGTGACCGTGAAGGTGCCCACACCGGACACGAGAATCTCCGTGTCGAAGCCGAGCTGGTCGTTGATCGCCCGACCCGCCAGATCCCAGTAGGGCAGGAAAGACCCGGCGATCAGCACGGGCAATACCGAAGTGAAGATTTGGGCCGCGAGGGTCATCGATCGGTCGACTATCTCGATCTCGACGAACCCGTCGACGATTCGCCGGAGGGTGCGAGGCCAGCCGCTGGCCGATTCCATCCGCGCGGCGAGATCCTTCGCCAGCTTGCCGAACAACCTCGTCGACCGCATATCTCGACTCAACAGCACCCCCGGTGTGTTGTCATCACTTCACGGCGGTGGATTTGTGTAACGTTTGCAGCCGAGAATCAATTCTCTCCCGCATTCGGCCGGTAGTGATCCGGCGTTCGTGCGCACCACTGTTCGGCAGCCATTTCTAGTTGTTTCTGGATACGGAGGCGTTGTGGACTGGGAGTCGTGGCAGCAAAGCTGGGATACGCAGCAGGAGTTCTATCTGCCCGAACGCGAGGAACGATTCCGGGTGATGCTGGATGTGGTGGCCGCCGCGACGGGGCCGACTCCGCGAGTGCTGGACCTCGCCTGCGGACCCGGCAGCATCAGCCGACGGTTGTTCGCGCGATTCCCGGAAGCGAGATCCGTCGCCGTCGACATTGATCCGACGATGCTCGCGATAGCCCGGGGATCGTTCGACAGGGATTCACGGATCACCTTCGTGACGGCCGACGTGGCCGAACCCGGTTGGATCGATTCCCTGCCGGACGAGTCGTTCGATGCTGTGCTCACCGCGACGTCCTTGCATTGGATGAAAACCGATCCGCTGACCCGCTTGTACACCGACCTCGCGAAATTGGTTCGACCGGGCGGAGTCTTCCTCAATGCCGATCACATGCCCGACCCCGATACTCCACTGCTCAACGCGCTCGACGAAACCATCCAGAAGTCCCATCAGGAACGCGCCCGCATCACCGGCGCACTCGACTTCGAGCAGTGGTGGGCCCAGGTAGGACGCGATCCGGCTCTGGCCGAGGAATACGCGGGTAGCCGCGCGATCTTCGATCAGCACAGCGGGGGAGACGAACATCCGATCGCGTGGCACTGCGCGCGATTGAAGGAGGCCGGGTTCCTGGAGGCAGGTGTGGCGTGGCGGTCCATCAACGACGCGTTGGTCGTCGCGATCAGGTAGTGATTCCGGGGGTTCGGTGTGCGCGACGGCCGTTTTCGATGCGGCATCACTTCATGAGTGCGAGGTTGCGCCAGAGGTTCGTGAGGCTTTCGGTTCCGCCGAACAAGGTGGTGAAGTTGGTGGAGTCGATCATGACGATGTCACCGGCGCGGTGGTCGGTGGGCGGCAACCAGATCAGGGTGTTGAACTCGGTGTTGCCTTCGGCGGTGAAGGGGTGCGGTCGGTCGAGGTCGATGGGTTGGCGCGCGAGCAGTCGCACGGACTCGCTCGCGGGCTCGGTGAGGTGGTAGTGCGGGAGGTGGGGGTGGAAGTTGAAAGTGGTGACGTCGTCGAGCAGGTGCAAGGCGTCGCGGTCACGGAAAGTGACAAGTGGCGCAATGGATTTCGTGTCTTCGACGACGGCGGGGCGAAGTCCGTACATGTTGCGCACCGGAACGTCGAGGGCTTCCATGAGCGAGCGGGTGTAGGCGCTGAACCGTTGTTGGCGTGGCACCAGCGGGTCGCCGTGGTGTTCGTATTCGACTTGGCGTTGCCGGAGGTCGTCGGTGCAGCCGACGTCGTGGTGCGGCGCGAGGAGCAGGCAGGTGCCTTCGCGTCGCAACCACTCCTGGATCGCCGCGATCTCCTCGGGCTTGGCCGCCGCCTGACCCAGGACGTGGTCGAGGCCGAAGACCATGAGGGTGTCCGTGTCGGCGAGGACGCGTTCATCGATGGGTAGTTCGAACCCGGCTTGATCAATGCGCTGGAAGACCGCGACGGGATGGCCGGTGGCTTCTTCGGCGACCTCCTGAAAACGGAGCGTGGAGCGGTGGAACAGCTCCAACGTTCCCGCGATGCCTTGCAGGAAGTGGGCGGCGTCGTACTCGGGTGTCTCGTAGGCAGGCCAAGTCGCCTGGCGCACTTCGGTCATGGTGGAGAAACGGTTGTCCAGCGCGGCGGGGTCGCGCTGGGCTTCCCACGGGTAGCTCCAGGTCCAGTAGATGCTCAATCGGCGTCCGCCGGGCGTGTAGGGGCGTGGCAGCTGGGATTGGTTGTACGTGCGCGCCGCGGTCATGGTGCTACCTCGCTGTCGGCTCGGGTGCAGAGGTAACGCAGGCCGCGAAGACCGGGCATGAAGAAATACGCGCCACCCCTGAGAGTTGTGAATGCCGGTAATCCCTTGATGGTTCGGCGAATCGGGCGTTTGGGGATCTTGTATTCCAGGGTGCCGTCTTGATTGCCGATGATCGGATCGCGCTCGTTGCCGAGCTCGTGGAACGTCTTGTCGTTGACCCACACGTTCTGGGCGAACTCGAATTGGCGCACCAGGCTCGCGCACAGCACGAAGGCCGCGATTCCGCGCTCGGCGCCGTCGTCGGGAACGTTTTCGGCAAGGTGTGGTCCGTAGGTGGCGCCGCGGCGGATCAGGCGCCGACGTTGCATGTTCACCGCGGTGTCGCGGGGATTCAGCCTGCGGATGTGCGAACCCAGTGGCGCGGCATAGCCATAGGGGTCCATGTGTTTGTAGCCGAAGTCGTTGTTGCGCTGCATATCGGCCCCGAGTTCGGGATCGTCCTGCTCGGGGGCGAGCACCAAGGGGGCGCCGCTACGCCAGCGGCCCATCAGTTTCGCGGCCAGCAATTCTTGTTCCTCGGGGGAGTCGGCGTGCTCGGCGAGGAAGTCGCGGAATCGCCCGACGTGTTCCTCCAGGCGCCGGTAGGCCAGGTAGGTGCCGTTGCGCGACAACACCTCCGGTTGTGGCAGTTCCACCGGGGGACCGTCCTCGTCGGGATATCCCAGGATGAATTCCCCTGCTTTGATCGGGGCGCCCGTGCCCGGCGTCGGCTGTTCGCCGGAGCCCTCGATCACCGGCTGCGACAACCGGTCGCGGTAGCCGAAATGGTCGTGCGCGTAATCCAACGGCGGGACCGCCCCGACGTCCAGCGACGACAGCACCGTCACTCCGGCGCGGTCGGCGACCAGTCGATCGTGCGCATCAACCCAGCGTGCGCGCTCGGCGTCGTCACCGGCGAAGAGGATCGCGATGGCGTGCAGATCGTCATCCGCCAACCCGCCGACCCAGTGGTCGGGGTGCGCGAGTCCGGTGTCACCGAGCATGCTCGCCCGCGCTGCCATGCCCTGCCGGAACTCCTCGGGAAACGTCGCCAGCGATTGCTCAGGCACGCCGAGCGCGCGCAGCCCGGTCCAGGTGAACGCGAGTGTCACCCAGCGACGATCGGTGTGCACGGAGCGCTGTACGTCGGCCGCCGAGGCCACCTGGTCGACCATGCCCGACAGCCACGCCCGTCCACCGTCGCCACTGGCGAACGACAGGAACTCGTAGCGTCCGGCCAGCGCGGGCACCCGGGTGAGCACAAGGTGCTGGATATCGTCGAGTTCGAGCATCAACGAACCTCGTGGTTCTACTGCATCTGGTCGAGCATGCCGGAGAACGCCGCCTTGACGCGCAGTGCCTTCTTGATCTCGTCCGCCGTCACATACGGGTACTCGCCGTACTCCAGGAAGCTCGGGAATTGATGCTCACGGAAGAATTTCACGACCGCTTCGGTATTGGTCCTCCAGTCCTCCGGGAACCCTTCGAGGTTCACGAACACGGTCGTGATACCCGTCGACAAGAACAGGGCGATGGCGTCCTCGACGTACTTGTCGAAGTCGGTGTCGAAGATCCCCTGGTACTGGAAACACAAGCCGTCGCCGAGGTCGAACAGCACCCACCGCAAGTAGTGCAGCCGCAGCGGCGCCAGAACGGTGGGATCTTCCGCGACCGCGGCCTCGATCTGCTTGCCGTACTCCCGGATCGCCGCCTCACGACCGGGTTTGACCTTCGCGATGATCGAGAAGCCGTAATTGGCCGGTGTGCGGGGAAATACCGGCCCGTACCGCCCCTGCTCGAGCGCGAAATAGCCTTCCTTCGGGATGGCCATCGCCTCGGGCTTGGACCAGTCCCCGTCACCTGTGGTCATATCCGCCTCCGTCTCCAGCGGTGTTGGCGGGAACAAGCAGACCGCTCTCCGATGGAGAGTTGCGAAGAAGTGGTCCGCACAACGGCCGATCAGACCGCCTCTTGACGGTGTTCACACGGCGATTTTAGCAGTCACGATCATCCATACCATTTGCTCGGCAATTTCGCCGAAGCCTGGCGCCGACATCGTCGTGCGCCTATTTTCGAACCACACCTTTGCGCTGTCGCCGAAGCGTGGACGAACCACAAAGAAGACAAGAGTTTGTTTTCGATCGAAAGGCCGACCGGCAGTCCGGTTACTCCGCGGCCGGGATCCACGGCTGGCAACGACGCGGAAAATATCCATCCGAGGAGGTTCACAGCATGGATTCGTTCTGGGATTACGTGTGGTACACGATCCTCGTGTTCGCCTTCGTGGCGTACCTGATCGTGCTGTTCCAGATTCTCATCGATCTGTTCCGCGACCACACCGTCTCCGGCATCGCCAAGGCCCTGTGGGTGATCGCGCTGGTGGTGCTGCCGTACCTGACGGCGTTCGTGTACCTGATCGTGCGCGGGCGGGGCATGGCCCTGCGCGCCCAACAGGCGCAGGCCGAGGCGAAGCAGGCCACCGATCAGTACATCCGGCAAGTCGCGGGCAAGTCTCCCGCCGAGAGCATCGCCGACGCCAAGGCCCTCCGCGACTCCGGTGTCATCACCGACGCGGAGTTCGAACAGCTGAAAGCTCAGGCCCTGGGTGGTCCCGTTTCGACACCCAACGCGCCGACCGGCCAGTGACCGCTCATCGAAGACGCTGCGCCGCGTTCTCCACGTCGGAGGCGAGCACGTCGTCGCGCTCAGCGACGCTCAGCCCGCAACCGGTGTAGAAGTCGCATGGCTCAAAGCAGAGCGTATTCGGACTTCACCCTTGCCGGCGTCTGGTCGATGCTTTCGCACCATTGGTCGTGCAGGGTTCGCCAGACTTCGGTGGCGGTGCGGGTCCACTTCGATTCCAGCTCTGCCGCGGCCAAAGCGGGCTTCTCCCTTTCGACTTCGTTGTCCGCGTGTGCGGCGCGGTCGACCAGCTCGCTCCAGCGCTTGAAATCCTGATGTAGTGCGTCTTCGATCGTATCGGGCATTGCAGCTCCTTCGCGTGTGGTAGTGATCTTGTGAATCGGATTCTCGGAAACAGGGGAACGGGTTCCGGCAACGTGGTCGGGTAGCGCGGACCCGAGAACCATGAGCCGCTGAGGCTCGCCGATGCAGCAGTTCTGAAGTTGTGGAAACGCTCGACTGTTCGGCACGCCACGCAATCGTGGGGACCGTCTCGTTATCGCTCTGCCCGCCGCGGTGTCGCGGGGGGTCGATCTTCACTATGAAGACGAGAGGGGAGGACTGGGATCGCGAGTGAGTCGATTGCGGACTTCTGCTCGCCGACCTCATGGCAGCTGCGGGGCGTGCGGTCGTGGAGACCTAGCGTCTGCGCGGCTGCCGAACCTTCCCGGCCGCCTCTTTGATATCAGCTTGGTCACAGTTTACGCACAGTCGGTTAACTGTGCATAGAGGAAATGCGGAAGTCGCCCTAGAAAACCGCAGGTGCGGCGCTGCGCCGCCGCACACCCAGCAGGTTTGCCAGCTGCATGTGATACACGTCATGCCAATTCGGGTTGACATGGATGCGGCTTGCCCGCGGCCGGGCGCGGCAGCGAGCACGATGCCGGTGATCGATTCGCCATCCGCGCAGGCTGGCTCCGGCGATCTGTTCGCCTGGTCCAAAGTCGGCCGTCGGCGTTTCGCGGAGATGCGCCAGCGGACTGTTGCCATACCGAGCCGACAGCCGGGAACGCGAGAGCTCGAACGGACACTCTTTGGAGGTGTGGCACGTCGCCGCGCAAACCAAAACACGGTTTCGTGGCACATCTGCCGCGAAACCGTGCATCGAGTGTCCGAAGGGGGACTTGAACCCCCACGCCCGATAAAGGGCACTAGCACCTCAAGCTAGCGCGTCTGCCATTCCGCCACCCGGACCGGTGTCTTCTGTTGTGTCCCTGGCGACTTGGCGTCGCCAGCGGATCATGATCATAAACGGGTGGTCGGGGGGTTCACCAAATCGCCAGGTCAGGCGGGGACATGCACCCGGCCGGCACCGATGCGGTCGATGCGGTCACGGCCCCACGCGCCGAGCGGTTCGAGGGCGCGATTGAGAGCCGAACCCAGTTCGGTGAGCTCGTACTCCACGCGCGGCGGGATCTCCGGGAAGACCTCGCGGGTGACGATGCCGTCCTCCTCTAGTTCGCGCAGCTGCTGGATGAGCATCTTCTCGGAGACGCCGGGCAGGCCGCGGCGCAGTTCGCCGAAACGGCGCACCCCGTTCTCCTCGAGCTCCCAGAGAATCAGCGCCTTCCACTTGCCGCCGATCACGTCCATGGCCGCGTCGATGCCGCAGAAATATGGTCCTGATCTCTTCGCGCCCACTGCCGCACCTCGCTAGCTGCTCACACACATGTTGGTAAGTACCCGACCGAATAGTAGGTACTTGTCGACCCAACGTCCCTCGCGCACTGTTGATTCCAGCGCGCTGACCACAACGTTTCCCACCCAAGGAGTTGACCCGCGATGGCGGAGAACCAGCAGAACCCGGTGACGGTCCTCGGACTCGGCGCGATGGGCCAGGCCCTCGCGGCGGCCTTCCTGAAGATTGGACGACCCACCACCGTCTGGAACCGGACCCCTGGCAAGGACGCCGACCTGGTCGCGGCCGGAGCGGTCGGCGTCGCCACCGTGGACGAGGCAGTGCGCGCGGGCGAGGTGATCGTGGTCGTGCTGCTCGACCACGCCTCGGTGCACGCCGCGCTCGACCCGGTCGCCGACCGACTGTCTGGCAAGCAGGTGATCAACCTGACCAGCACCGCGCCCGAGGAAGCCCGCGAACTCGGCCGATGGGCCGAACAGCACGGCATCGACTACCTCGACGGCGGCATCATGGCGGTGCCGCCGATGATCGGGCAGCCCGGCGCGTCCATCCTGTACAGCGGGTCGCGCAAGGTCTTCGACGACAACCGCGAGACGCTCGAATCCGCCGCCGCCGCAGACTATTTCGGCGAAGACGCAGGCCTCGCCGCGACCTGGGACTTCGCCCTGCTCTCGAACATGTACGCGATGTTCGCCGGGTTCCTCCACGGCGCGGCGCTGGTGCGCTCCACCGGGGCCTCGGCAAGCGCGTTCGCCGAACGCGCGACCGCGTGGGTGACGGCGATGGCCCAGCTCATCCCGGAGTACGGCCGGATCATCGACGGCGGCGACTACACCACCGACGTCCAGCACCTGAACTTCCACAAGGCCGCGATGGACGCCATCGTGCGCGCCAGCCGCGACGCCGGCGTTGCGCTCGATGTGATCGGCCCGATCAAGTCCCTCATCGACCGCCAGGTCGCCGACGGCCACGGCGCCCTCGCCTTCGAGCGCACCTTCGAAGAGCTGCGCTGACCCGCCTCCCATCCACCCCCGGACCACCCCGGTGACCAGCGACTCGTACCGCGATTTGGCCCCAGCCGCCACATCCGATAACCTTGCTGAGCACCACCGGTCCGGGTGGCGGAATGGCAGACGCGCTAGCTTGAGGTGCTAGTGCCCTTTATCGGGCGTGGGGGTTCAAGTCCCCCTCCGGACACAGATAAACAGCAGTTCAGGGGCGTAGTCGCGAGATTGCGCCCCTTCTGCGTCCACATTGCGGTCCACAAACGGGAATCTGAGGGGATTCGGCCCGAGTCGAAGGACCACGCCCCGGTGGCACGACCCCGCAAGACGACCCCTCGCATCCGCGTTCGCAAGGACGGCAGCACGGTAAGTCAAGTGCGCTACCGCATCACACGCCCCGGCGAAGAGGAAACGGCGACCTCGCAGACATTCACAGACCACGCCGCCGCGATCCGCTGGGCCAAGCTGCTCGACCGCGTCGGCCCTGTCGAGGCTGAGCGCGTGCTCGCCGCGCAGCTCGGTGCGGTCGCTGAGGCCGTCATGCTGACACCGTGGCTGCGACGGCACGTGCAACTACTCGGCGAGAGCGTCGAGGAGGAGACCAAGCGCAAGTATCTGCGCATGATCGACCACGACATAACTCCGTTCTTCAACGGCGAACACCTTCCGGTCGTCGCGCTCACGCCGGACATGGATGTGGCGTGGGTGGAGTGGCTCGCAAACGAGCTTGGCAATGCACCCAAGACGATCGCCAACAAACACGGCCTGCTGTGCTCGGCGATGGGCGCAGCGGCCCGTCATCGGCCAACTCCGCTGATCCCGAATCCGTGCGCGGAATCCAAGCTGCCGAAGCGTATTGCGCGCGAGGTCGACCACCTGAGCGAGGATGAGTTCGAGTTGGTCGACGCTCTGCTCGCGCCGTTCTGGCGCGCCTGGTGGGAGTTCGGCGTGATGTCGATGTGCAGGCCCGGCGAGCAAGGCGCGCTCACGGTTGGCGACATCAACCGGCACCCTGGCGCGGTCAGTGTCACGAAGGCGTGGAAGTGGGCGAACGGACGGCTCAAGCTCGGAGATCCGAAATCGGCCCGCGGCATACGCACGACGTTCGTTCCCCTCGAAACGGTGGCTCTGCTCGGCCTCGATCGCGACGCCAGCGAGCAATTGTTCTTGTCGCACACTGGTCGCCCCGTGACGCGTATTCGGTTCTGGGATGAGGGCTGGGCGCCGATGATGATCCGATTGCGTGCACTCGCCGCAGGCGACCCGACCCCGTTCACCGGCCGAGCCGATTGGGAGGGGCCGACCCGCGCGTCGACGAGACGATGATTCACTCGCTCGCCACCGCCTGCGGCTACGAACTGCGCGGCAGCTGGTGGCCCAGGCCCGCAGCAACGGCTTGCAGCTGACCGGTGAGGGTGGGCTGTTGCAGCAGTTGACCAAGATGGTCGTCGAAACCGCTCTCGATGGTGAGATCACCGACCATCTCGGCTATGACCACGGCGACCCGGCCGGTCGTGGGACAGGCAATTCTCGCAACGAAAATCGGTCGAAGACGGTGGTCACAGACGTCGGGCCGGTCGAGATCGACGTCCCTCGCGATCGGGACGCCAGCTTCGAGCCGCAGATCGTGCGCAAACGCCAGCGCCGGCTCAACGGTGTGGAGAACATGGTGTTGTCGCTGTCGGCCAAGGGGCTCACCCATGGGGAGATTTCCGCGCACCTGCGTGAGGTTTATGGCGCCGAGGTGTCCAAGCAGACGATCTCGGTGATCACCGACAAGGTGGTGGATGGCATAAGCGAGTGGCAGAACCGGCCTCTCGACAGCGTGGATCCGGTGATCTTCCTGGATGCGATCCATGTGAAGATCCGCGACGGCAAGGTCGCCAACCGGCCCATCTATGTCGCGCTGGCGGTCACCGTCGATGGCACCCGCGACATCCTCGGTTTGTGGGCCGGAGATGGTGGTGAGTAACCCAATCAAACCGAGTTGCACCGTTGGCTGGACAGACCCTGGCTCCGACACCGCCCCCGCTGCGCTTCGCGCGGCCGACGCAGTGACCGTACTTCCGGATGATCCGGTGGCCGCCGCCGAGGAAATCCAGCGGCGACGCGAGGAGAGGGCTTCTCCTATTTCGTCTTCGGCGCCGGACTTCGCCGATAGGTTCGCTCCGGTCGTAGCCGAGTTCGCCGGACGGTAGTCGGGTGTCGATGAGGCGAGCCTGGCGGCACGGCTCGTATACGCGCCCTGGCGAGGCCTTCGTCGCTGCGCACAACAACAGCAGCAGATGGCAGCGATCGAGGAGGTGCAAGGCCGAGGTGAGCCCTATTCGCCGGGCTCCTCTGGGTTCTGGTCGGGCGTGCGAGCACAGTTCCGGCCGGGGCGACGGGAGTCGTTCGTAGCCCGAGATGCTCACTCGCAGTGCCATTTCGGTGTTCAGGCGGTCGGTGGTTGGATGAAGCGGTCGCGATGGGCGTGGATGAATTCGGCGAAGGTCTGGGGTGGGTGGCCGATCGCCTCGGCGAGTGCGGTGGTGTCGAGCGGGGGTGTGATCGGCATTTGTGAGAACTTCGCACCCAGGGCGGAGATGTGCTGGGCCATAGCGGGATTGATCGTCGCGAAAGCATCCTTCCGTGCGATGTCGTCGAGTTCGCTCTGCCACTGCGCCGCCGGAATGTGGTGGTAGCTGACAGGATTTCCGGTTTCGGCGCCGATGAGCGCGGCGATATCGGCGTGGGTGTGCACGGCGGCGCCCGGCGGGTAGAAGGTGGAGCCGGCAGGGTATCGGTTCGGGTCGGTGAGGGCGGCGACGGCGAGGTCGGCGGCATCATGGCCGCTGATCCACGGTATGGCGGCTTCGCCGAAGCTGTTGGCGAAGGCTCTGGTGCGGCGGATGGATTCGGCGTGCAGGAGCGCGATGTTCTCGTAGAACAGCGCGGCGATTCGCAGGGTGGTCGGTTCGAGTCCGGCCCATGAGAACACCTCTTCGGCGGCCCAATGCGCGCGGCCCAGTCCGCTGGGACTGTCGGCGGCCGTGGCCGCCATCGACATCACCACCAATCGCGGCGCGGACGCGGCGGCACGCATCGCCGAGGCCAGATTCGTCGCGGCTTGCACGACGCCAGGTGCGATGGGGTAGGTGAAATACACCGTGTCCACGCCCTCGACTGCGGTGTCGAGTGTCCGACGATCCAACAGATCGCCCACCGCGATCTGCGCCCCGAGCTCACGCAGACGGTGTGCGCGTTCGTCGTCGGTGCGAACCAGTACGCGCACGGTTCGGTTCTGCTCGCGAAGGCGCTGCGCGACATGGGAACCGGTGCCGCCATGGCGGCCGCCCGCTCCGATGACCAAAGTGGTGGACCGTGCATCGGTGGAGAAGCTCACCGCACGTCCTTTCGATAGTTCACCCGCAGGTGAGTGTCGGATCGTTGGCGGTCGTGGATGACCGCGGAGCCCACGCTAAAGCAGTAACTATCATCATGCAAGTTACTATAGGGTCCGTGGAAGGATCGACGGATGCGACGAACGAGTTTCCAGACCATGGGATGTCCGATAGCGGGCGCGCTCGAGCATGTCGGCGACTGGTGGACACTGCTGATCATGCGAGACGCGTTGGACGGATTCAGCAGGTTCGACGAGTTCGGACACAACCTCGGCATCGCCCCGAACATGCTGACCAGGCGATTGAACACCCTGGTGGAGGCCGGTCTGCTCGAACGCAGGCGATACAACGACGCGCCGCCGCGCTATGAGTACATCGTGACCGGGAAGGGCCGAGACCTCTTCCCGGTGGTGGTGGCCCTGTACGAGTGGGGCCGAAAACACGCCGACACCGCCGAGCCGAGTGTGGTCCTGGTCGATCGTGACACCGGTGAGGAGATCGTCCCCGGCCTCGTCGACCGGGACAGCGGTCGTCCGCTGTCCACCGTCAACTTCGCATTCCTCGCCGGCCCCGGTGCCGACGACCGGATGCGCGAACGTCTCGACCCCGATCGCCGCGCCGCCCGCCGCCACCGCGCGGCCCGCGACGGCGACAACAGCTGAGGTGCGCGCCGGTGGGTCGACACGCGTCCTCGCGCGTGATCGTTCATTCTCGCGAAGTCCCGTTTCGATCACAGCCAAGGCTGGGTAAGACGACGATATGACTCCGATGAACGAACGACCTGCCCAGATCGTCCGCATCGAGCGCGGAACCGCTGGGTTGAGCGGGATCATCGCAGTGGCTCTGCCTGCGGCGTAGCAGTCTTGACCGGCTCGCTCTCCGCAGCTTTGGGATCTGGCGCAGCAATGTGCGCAGCGATGCTTGTGCTGGTGCCCTCGATCGGCGCACGCCCCTACGGCTTGGGCAACCGCGCCCATCCGCTGTAACCAACTCAGACCCCAAACCCCAGCCCGTTCATCGGCGCAGTGCTCAGCCTGGCAACCACACCCACCGCAGCTGCTACGGATTCGCCGAATGGCACCGTCTCGATACCACCGCTACCGCACTGTGCTTCCTCACCAGCGTCATGGTGTTCTGGCTCGTACATGAACGCCTTGCCCGCCTCGCCCAAGCCGATCGGCCTGGCGGTTTCGACGGGCTCGGGTGCGGTGGCCGCGTTGGCGGCGGGCAGCAGCCGTTCTGACCCTCGTGGTGCGCGGTCCGCGGCGACGATACTCGAGCGGTGACAGAAACAACGGGCCTGACCATCGTCGGCACCGACCCCACCTCGCCGCCTCGGGCGGGGAGTTTCCGGTTCTGGTTCGCCGATCAGCGCTGGGAATGGTCCGACGAGGTCGCCGCCCTGCACGGCTACGCACCAGGCACCGTCGTCCCGACCACCGAACTGCTGTTGGCGCACAAGCACCCCGACGACCGCGCCGAAGTCGCCGACACCCTCGTCGCGGTGGTGCGGACCGGTCAGCCATTCTGCAGCCGCCACCGGATCATCGACACCGCCGGGGTCGAGCACCACGTGCTGGTGGTCGGCGACCAGCTGCGCGATCACACCGGCGCGCTGGTAGGGACCGCGGGCTTCTACATCGACGTCACCGACAGCGTCGGCCAGACCCGCCAAGCCGTCCTGGACGAGGCGCTGCCCGAACTGGTTGAAGCCCGAGCGGTGATCGAGCAGGCAAGGCGCCCTGATGCTGATCTACGGGATCAGCGCCGAGCAGGCGTTCAACGTGCTGGCTTGGCGTTGCCAGGAGACCAACACCAAGCTCCGCACTCTCGGCGAGAAACTGGTCAGCGCGCTGCGCGATTTCGGCGGCAGTTCGGTGAGCACCCGCACCCGGTTCGACCACCTGCTGCTCACCGTGCACGAACGCCTCTGAGCGCCGGTCACTCACGCCGGTCCGGGGTCGGCTCACAGCCATATCGATCGATTCCGTCGGCGTCCGGAGCGGCATAGTCGGGCTGTCATGTGCTGCTCAGGGCAGTACGTGATGCTGAATCCAGGTAGTCCCGCGTGAGTGGATGCGGGTGTCGTCTTCCGCGAGTGGGTAGCGGGTGCGTTGCCGGGCTGGACTTCGGCCAGGCGTTCCCACCCCTGATGAAGGGGGCAGAACCGGCAACGCATCCGCCCAGTGCTGCACACCGGCCACCCCCCGGTGCAGCCAGGGATGGAGGCGTCGCGGGAAATACAGCCCGCCTGCTCACCGGCCCAACCATCGCGGCCTAGATCGCCTGGGTCGACAACCTGATGCCCGAACTGGACAGCGACGGCGCCGGTCCGGACAGGTGGCGCGGCTGACGTAGAGCCAGAACCTCAAGACCCAGCGGTTTTGGCGACGGTTTCGGACACCGTGGTGCCGTCGGCATGGAGGGTTTGAGGACTTGGATCGCTTTCGCGCGGGTGAGTCGGCGCCGATGCTGTGTGGCGGCGATAGCGGCATTCCTTCGCGGATTCCTCTGTGTCCTCGTCATTTCCGAGAGATGCGATGATGTTGTCGAGGTTGCCGAGGAACTGTCGGTCCATCTCGATCCTGCACCACGAACCCGGTCGAAGCCCACTTTCACCACAGCGAAACGGCTGACGCTATCCATCGACAGTCGATCCGGGTTGTTCCGTCCCGGACAAACAACCCGGATCGAAGTGAGGAAATGCCATCGAACTGAGACAGGAACCGCTGGCCAGTGCGTGAGACAAACCAGAAACAACCAGGTCAACCAACTGGCAGATGCCACGAAATTTGAGACCCTACACCGAGCAAGCCGCGTAGCCGTTCATAGGCCGAAATCCGGATCCTACTGGCGACCGGATTCGACTGACCGGGCTATCGGGCGGACGTCAAGGAGCCGAAGTAGGTTCCGAGAATTGCATTGTCGCCGTAGGCCAGCGGGGTCGTCTCAGCATCCTTGCGGGAGAACCACCGCAACGCCTGGCCCTCTGTGAGGGTCACGTCCGCGATATCGAAGTCGACGGCGGCGGTGAAGGTGTGCTCGATGCCGAAGTCGAGGTCCCGTGTGCACAGGTGCGTCACCTTGGCCGGGTCGAGCTGGAAGCCGATCTCATTGGCGTTATCGATCAGCTCTTCAGCGATCTCACGAACGATGCACTCGAGCGGGGTCTCACCGGGCTCGAGCATCCCACCGAGCAGGCTCCACATGTTCGGGTAGAGGATCTCTGGCTTGTCGTCGCGCAGATACAGCAGTACCTGGCCGTGCGGGTTGACCAGGATGATCTGTGTGCCTTCCTTTTTCGCCATGGGGCTGTTGTCCTTTCAGCGTTGGTAGGCGGAGGCGATCTTACGGACCGCAGCGGCGACGTCATCGACGTCGACGTCGGTCATCGCGGGGTAGAGCGGCATCCTGAGATCTTGGTCTTCCGAAACAATCTTGCAGGTCTCTACTGGACTGCGGGCCGGGTGGCGGAGGCAGTCGCACTATTAGAGCCGAACTACCACGATGCCGAGAGGATCCTCGGCCCCGACCACCCGACGACCCGACCACCCTGACTTTCCGTAGCAAAGCCGCGCAAGGCCCCACGTTTCGCGGTAATAGCTGACTAAGCCTCGATCCACCGACGGGTCTCGGGGATGGTCCGCGCGCCCGCGGCGCGCGGACCATCGGGTCTCGGGCGTGAGGTAGCCGCTGGTCTGCCCAGCTTTTCCACTGTTTTTCCTGGTTGTAGGGATGGCTTGCGTGCGATCAGCAGGTCGAGAGTGTAGTGGTGGTGGCGTGCCACAACTGCTGCCAGGCAGCGACCCAGGGCCAGTGAGTGGGTAGGTGCAGCACAGGTTTTCGCTGCGGGCGAGCGAAACGAGCGGGAACGGCGATGATCTTGCGTCGCAGCGTGGTGCCGCGGGCTCTGCCCAGACTCGGGTCGGCGAGCGTGCCGGCGGCGCGCAGCAGATTGTGTGCGATCGCCGCGCACAACACCCAGGCGGAATTCGCGCCGAAACGACCCGACGGCATGTGAGCGAGCGGGCCGTCGATCAAATCCGCGAACACGGTCTCGATGACGGCGTGGCGGCGGTGGGTGATATCGGCGTCGACGGTGGGTTCGGCGGAGTCGGTGAAGAACGGGTGATATCGCCAGACCGGGAACAGTTCGTCCTGGCGGGCGGCGTCGCGGACGCGGCGCACGATCAGCCGGGCGGTGACCGCGTCGGGTTTGGAAGCGAAAGCGGTATAACCGATTTCGGCGACCTCGGCGTCGGAGATCCACTCCCCGGTGTCGGGATCGCGGACCGCGCCCGGATATTTCACCGGAGTCCACGCATCCTCGCCGATCGCCGCGATCGCTCGCTGCACGGCACGGTTCTTCGTGAGTACCAGCGAGAACCGAACACCGGCGCGTCGGCACGCACCGACCACCGCGCGGGTGCCGTAGGCCGAATCGCCACGGACCAGGATCTCGCCGGTGACTCCGGCCGCCCGCGCGGTGGCGACGGCCTGGGCGACCATCCGGCCGGCGCCCTTGCCCGAGCCGGTTCTTCCGGCACGTAACCGCATCCCGGCGATCACCGGCGCCGCGAGATCGGTACTGATCGTGGTAGCCAGCGGCGAAAGTCCTTTCCGGAGAATGCGTTTGCCTGCGATCTTGGTGTGACCGTAGGAGGCACCCTGCTTGGCATACCCGTACACCGGGCGCAGCAGCGAGTCGATATCGACGAATGCCCGCACCCCGGCACCCGGCAGCAACTCCACCCGATCACACAACCGGGCCAGATGCGTTCGCAGCACCGCCTCGAGCTGGCGAGCGTGCCCGAAGGTGAACTCCCGCAACAAAGTTCCGATCGTCGACGGCGCATACACCCGATCGAACACAGTGGCCATGCCGCCGCTGCGCAGCACGCCGACATCGTCGATGCTGTCCGCCCCAGAACACATCCCCGCGATCAGCGTGGCCAGCTTCGGCGCCGGATTCGCCGACCCGGACTCGATCCGCGGTGCGGTGATCATCACGTTCTCCGCCAGCGCCTCTACCAGCCCGGTTCGCTCCGCCAGCCGCATCACCGGCACCAGCCCGGCCAACGCCACGAGATTGTCATCGTCGAACACCGCAGACTCCGCGGCGAACCTATGAGAAACTTGCACTCGAAGTGCCCTTCTGAACTGCACGATTGTTGCCTAGACAACAGCAATCATCCCAGCTCGAAGGGCACTTTCTCATTCAAACAACACCGACGGGCGCAAGCCCGTCGGTGGATCGAGGCT
>NZ_JCANSX010000009.1:576842-693841 GCF_059570515.1 Nocardia sp. CNS-044 | reverse complement strand
CGAGGTGCACGTGTTCGGGCGTCGCGGTCCGGCGCAGGCGAAGTTCACCCCGCTGGAGCTGCGCGAGCTGGATCATTCGCCGACCATCGAGGTCATCGTCGATCCGGAGGACATCGACTACGACGAGGGTTCGGAGGCCGCGCGGCGGCACTCCAAGCAGGTCGACATGGTCGCCAACACCCTCGAGCAGTGGGCCATCCGCGACCAGGGCAACCGCCCGCACAAGTTGTTCCTGCACTTCTTCGAGTCCCCGGCCGAGGTGCTCGGCGACGAGAACGGCAAGGTCGTCGGTCTGCGCACCGAGCGCACCCAGCTCGACGGCACCGGCAACGTCAAGGGCACCGGGGTGTTCAAGGACTGGGACGTGCAGGCGATCTACCGCGCCGTCGGTTACCTGTCGCAGAACATCAACCAGCTGCCGTTCGACGACCAGGCGGGCACCGTGCCCAACGAGGCGGGTCGCGTCATCGCCGACGAGAACGCCGATGGCCCGGCGCGCTACATGCCCGCCACCTACGTGACCGGCTGGATCAAGCGCGGCCCGGTCGGTCTGATCGGCCACACCAAGGGCGACGCCAACGAGACCATCGCCTGCCTGCTCGACGACGCCCCCGGCTTCGCCCCGGCCGAGAACCCGGACCCGCAGGCCGTGACCGAGTTCCTCGAGGGCAAGGGCATCCCGTTCACCACCTGGGCGGGCTGGTACCGCCTCGACGCGCACGAGCGCGCGCTCGGCGAGCCCGAGGGCCGCGAGCGCGTCAAGGTGGTGGAGCGCGAGGACATGCTCCGCGCGAGTCTCGGCTGACGCATGCCCCGACCCCGAACTGAAAGGCAACCGTGATGACCGAGCCGTTGGTATCGAAGGAACGAATCGAGCAGGCGCTGGCGCTGGTCCAGGATCCCGAGATCCACCGTCCCATCACCGAATTGAACATGATCGACGCCATCGACGTGCGTGCAGGCAACCGGATCGCCGTCCGGGTGCTGCTCACCGTGGCCGCCTGCCCGATGCGGACCACGATCGACCGCGACGTCCGAGCGGCCGTGCTCGACGTTCCTGGCGTCACGGAGGTGAGCGTCGAGTTCGGCGTGATGTCCGACGAGCAGCGGGCCGTGCTGCGCTCCCAGTTGCGCGGCGACGCACAGGACGATGTCGTTCCGTTCGCCCAGCCCCACTCCCGGACCCGCGTCTACTGCGTGGCCTCCGGCAAGGGTGGCGTGGGAAAGTCCACGGTCACGGTCAATCTCGCCGCAGCCATGGCCGCGCGCGGGCTCGCGGTCGGTGTGCTGGACGCCGACATCCACGGCCATTCGATTCCCGGGATGCTCGGCGTCACGGGCGTACCGACTCAGGTCGATCGGATGATCATGCCGCCGACGGGCCGCGGCGTCCGGGTCATCTCGATCGGCATGTTCCTCGATGCCGACAAGCCGGTGGTGTGGCGTGGACCGATGCTGCACCGCGCGCTGCGGCAGTTCCTCGCGCAGGTGTTCTGGGGCGATCTGGACGTGCTGCTCGTCGACCTGCCGCCCGGCACCGGTGACATCGCGATCTCGCTGGCGCAACTGCTGCCCGATGCCGAACTGTTGATCGTCACTACGCCGCAGCCGACGGCGGCGGGCATCGCCGCGCGGGCGGGCGCCGTCGCGGCGGAGACGGGGCAGCGGGTGGTCGGTGTCGTGGAGAACATGTCCTGGTACGACGATCCCGCGGGTGGTCGTCAGGCACTGTTCGGTGCGGGCGGTGGCCGCGCGGTCAGCGATCGGTTGACCGCCCTGCTCGGCTCCGCGTGTCCGCTGCTGGGGCGGATCCCGTTCCATCCCGACGTGGGCGCGGCGGGGGATCTGGGTGCACCGATCGTTGTCGCGGAGCCCAACTCCACGGCCGCGAGCGCGCTCCGCGCTGTGGCACAGCGGCTTGCCGTACGCCCCCGCGGCTTGGCGGGGCGCTCGCTGGCGGTCGACGTGAAATGACCTCGTAGTCGGAAGTCGTTGCGGCGACGGCTGCGCTGAATTAGGTTGTCCTTAGTTGTTGTTGAACATCGATTTCACTAATGCGGCCGGGGTGCGCGGGTGACTCCGACCGACCGAGTGGGAGGACGAACCCATGGGCGCCGATGTCGAACTCGACGGGATCCCGCTGACCATGCTCTGGACCCTGCACAACCGGGCCAGCGAGTCCAAACGGCCCGACGCGATCCTGCGCGACCCCGACTGCGAGCGGATCTACGACGCGATCGCCTTCGACTACGAGCGGACCTTCGGCAAGCCGGACGGCACGCACGCGGTGCGGTCGAAGAAGTTCGACGCGGTGCTGCGGCCCTGGCTCGCGGCGCATCCCGGCGGCACGGTGGTGGAACTCGCGGCCGGACTCGAGACCGAATTCCAGCGCTGCGACGACGGGCAGGTGCGGTGGCTGTGCGTGGACGTGCCGGACGCGATCGCGGTGCGCGAACGATTCCTGCCGCCGAGCGAGCGGTGCAGGCATCTGCCCGTGAGCGCGCTGGACACCGCCTGGCTGGATCAGGTGGACTCGTCGCGCGGCGTATTCGTCACGGCGCAAGGGCTTTTCATGTACTTCGAGCCGGAGCAGGTGCGACAGCTGTGCTCCGCGATCCTGGACCGGTTCCCTGGCGTGGAGTTGATGTTCGACACCATCCCGCCCTGGTTCTCCCACAAGACGGTGCGCGGCTTCCACAAGACCCCCCACTACGAGGCGCCGCCGATGCCGTGGGGCGTCCGGCGCAGCGACATCGCGGACCTGGTGCGCTCGTGGAGTCCGAAGGTCACCGAGGTGACGGTCTCGTCTTACAGCCCGTCGCACGGACCGCTGCCCGCCACGCTGCCGCTGTTCGAGCGACTGCCGGTCTTGCGCGACATCCCGCCCGCGATCGCGCACGTGCGCACCGCTGCCTGAACGCGTTCCGAAGCGCGCCCGAGGGGTTTAGGCTTTAGAGCCATGACCGCCTTCACCGGCAAGGTCGTACTCATCACCGGCGGCGCCCGCGGCATCGGTGCGGAAGTCGCCCGGCGGCTGCACGCGCGCGGCGCGCACCTGATACTCGTCGACGTCGATCCGCCCCCGCTGCGGGAACTCGCGGCGGAACTGGGTGGCGAGGAGCGTGTCGTGGCGGTCTCCGCCGACGTGCGCGACTTCGCCGCGATGGAGGCCGCGGTCGCGCGGGGAATCGAGCGGTTCGGCGGCATCGACATCGTGATGGCAAACGCGGGCATCGCCAGCTACGGATCGGTTCTTGCCGTGGATCCCGCCGCTTTCCGGCGGGTGATCGAGGTCAACCTCGTCGGTTGCTTCCACACCGTCCGGGCCGCCTTGCCATCGGTCGTCGAGCGGCGTGGATACGTGCTGATCGTGTCCTCCCTCGCGGCCTATCTCGCGATGCCGGGGATGGCGCCCTACGACGCCGCCAAGGCCGGGGTCGAGCACTTCGCGAACGCGTTGCGGCTCGAGGTCGCCCACCTCGGCGTCGATGTCGGGTCCGCGCACATGTCGTGGATCGATACCCCGCTCGTGCGGGAGAGCTTCGCCGATCTGCCCGCGGTCGCGCGCGGGCTCGCCGCGCTGCCGAGCCCGATCCGCAAGACGACCTCGGTGCGGGAGTGCGGCGCCAGGTTCGAGCGGGGTATCGCGCGGCGCGCCAGGCGGATCAACGTTCCCGTGTGGGTCGGCCTGCTGCGCTGGCTGCGGCCGCTGCTGCAGATGCGGCTCGTCGAGCGCTCGAGCGGCAAGACCACCCCGGACTGGCTGCCCGAGGTCGACGCCGAGGTGGCCGAACTCGGTCGTTCGTTCAGTGCCCGGACCCAGGCGCTCGGAGGGGATTAGGCGTACTCCGCATTCGCTCCGGTCATGCGCGTCTTGCGTACCTCCGCATTCGCTCGGGCCATGCGCGGTCTGGTGACGAACCGCCGTCCGACGGGGCTGTCCGAGGTCGCCTCGGCCTGTCGAGGAGGCCACCGCTGCCGCGCGGCGCCCGCAGCGGCGCGTTGCGGGGGATAGACGTTCTCCCAGAAGGGAATTCGCTCATTCCGCCGCCGAAGTGACCGGGAATTGGTAGTTTTCGCGGAACCGCGCGGGTGCGTTAGGCAAGGTCGATGGGGGTTCGCGGAGATGTCCGGCTCGGAACTATCGGGAAGCGTGTCCGTCGGACACCGTGATCGACTGCCGGGCAAGAGGATTCGCGCGGACGTCGCGGGCGCGGTGCGCGACGAGCTGGTCCGGGACCCGGCCGCCATCCCGGACCTGCCGCAGGTCGCGGCGGCGCTGTTCCTCAGTTGCCGCACGCTCTCCCGGCGGCTCAACGCGGAGGGGACGTCGTTTCGCGCGCTGGTGGACGAGGTGCGCCGGGCGCGGTCCGAACAGTTGCTCGGCCACACGCGTCTGACCACCGAACAGGTCGCCAGCAGACTCGGCTACGCCGAATCGGCCTCGTTCATCCGCGCCTTCCGGCGCTGGAACGGATGCCCGCCGCAGGAATTCCGTTCCCGCGGCAGACATTCCGTTCGACCCTGACCTAGATCTTGCGGATGACCGTCACGACCTTGCCGAGGATGCGGGCGTCGTTACCCGGGATCGGCTCGAACAGCGGGTTGTGCGGCATCAGCCAGACGTCCTTGCCGCTGCGCTTGAAGGTCTTCACCGTGGCCTCGCCCTCGATCATCGCGGCCACGATGTCGCCGTTGTCGGCGACGTTCTGCTGGCGAACGACCACCCAGTCGCCGTCGCAGATGGCGGCGTCGACCATCGACTGGCCGACGACCTTCAGCAGGAACAGCGAACCGTCGCCGACCAATTCGCGCGGCAGCGGGAACACGTCCTCCACGGCCTGCTCGGCGAGAATCGGCCCACCGGCGGCGATCCGGCCCAGCACCGGGACGAAGGTCGGAGTCGGACGGCTCGGATCGATCGCGGCGGCCTCGGCGTCCTCGATCGCGGCGCCGGGCAGGCTGGTCACCGCGCGCACCGCCTCGTCGAGTCCGCGGACGTCGACCGCGCGGGGGCGGTTGGGGTCGCGGCGTAAATAGCCCTTACGTTCCAGGGCCCGAAGTTGGTGGGCGACCGACGAGGTGGAGGTCAGTCCGACCGCGTCGCCGATCTCGCGGATGCTCGGCGGGTAGCCGCGCTCGCTCACCGAGGTCCGGATGACCTCCAGCACCTTGCGCTGACGCACGGTGAGATCTGCCCCGGTCGGCGACGGGTCGCCGCCGACTCCGCTCTCGTCGCCCGTGTCGTCTGTGTGGCTCACCGCAACCGCCCTTCCTGTCGTTGATGTCGCTTTTCGAATTTAGTCCGGTCACGCCCAGGTTTCAAACATCTGTTCGACGCATGTCGGGCGTTTCGTGCTGACTTCGGCGCCGCCGCGTGGTAGAAATCGAACATCAGTTCTTCGAACATGTGATCGAAAGCGACTCCCTTCGAGCCATCCCGCCTGTATCCACACGGAGGTTTGTCCGATGAACACAGCGATCCGCGAAATCCGCGCCACCGAATCCGCTCCGGCCTCCGAGGGTCCGATCGATGACCTGGGCTTCGACTCCGTGCCGCGGGTGCGGCGCGCGCGCCGCGGCGGACTGCGCGCGCTGGACGGGCCGGGTCGCGCGGTGGCGGATCGCCGCCCGCGCGCGAGCAGGCCGGGCGGGGCTGTGGAACTGTATCGGCGTGGTTCCGTGCGCACGCTCGCGGCCCGGCGGCCTCGCGGCGCGCATCCGGCGCCGAGTGTCGAGCAGGCGCAACTCGGATTCGCGGTGCTCGCCGTCGCGGCCCTGCTCAGCGCGCTGGTAGTCGTGGCTTTCCTCGCGTTGGCCCATTGGCGAGCGGGCACTTTCGAAGAACCCGCGCCGTCGCCTTCGATTCCCGCGGAAATCGGACAGCAGTCGCACTACGGCAACTTCACGCGCTGATTCGGCGAATCCGCTGCCATCGAGTTCGTCGCGCACGGGCGGTCGCCGGTGTCGCGTCGGCGCCGACGGTGCCGTCGGGATCGTCCGGCGGGGGATGGGCTCCGAATCCATTTCCCTTGCGGCGTATGGGACATCCAGGGAGTCGGCCAAGGGCGTGGCCGAAAATCTCGATCCAGAACTAGAACGCGTTGCTACTGTGCTGAAAACGTGACCCAGGCAACACCTGCCTCGAACGATTTCGGGACCACTTGCAATGACGCAGCGACACACCGCGGGCCGGGCGCTTCGGGCTTTCGCCGGGCTGTTCTTCTGTCTTCTGTTGGGATTCGGCGCGATTCCCGCCGCCCACGCGAACACTGCCTACCACGGCTATCTGGATCTTCCGTCGGTCAACGGCGACGGTGAGTACGGCGGCGGACTGAATCCCGCACTGCCGCTGGACGAACCGACGTTGCGCGCGGCGCTGGACCAGGCGCGCGCCGACGGCATCGCGCCGGAACGCTATGCGACACTGCTGCATCAGTACTGGCTCGTGGTGGCGACCGGCAACGCCGCTATCGATCTGGCCGGGTGGGATCCCAGCCGGGGTGTGCGGGCCAACGAGCGCATGTTCAATCAGGTGTATGTCAACTACCTGCGGCTGACCACGTCGCACCCGGAGTTCTACTGGGCGGGTCTCGCCGGGATCGCGGGTGGCTCGTTCGCTTCCGGTTTCTTCGACATGAGCGATGTCGGCATCGTCCTCGATGTGCCCGGCATTCATCAACTCGGCAACGCGGTCGCCGATCTGCTGCGCGGGACCCCCGAGGAACTGGTCGGCGAACTGCCCGCCGACATCCGGCTGCTCGCCACCGAAGGCGCGCGGCTGTCCGCCGAGGACGTCGCGTGGTACCAGACCCGGCTGATGATCATGCAGAAGCACATCTTCACCGACCTGGTTCCGATGCACGAAGCCTTCGTCGCGCTCGGCATGCCGGGGATCGACGAGATGTTCGCCGCCGGGATCATCGACGCGGACATCCGCGCCGCCTGGCACTCGATCACGATGGGCACCCGCGACGGCTACATCGACGCGCTGATTCGCATGACCGACCGGGAACAGAACCGTGTCATCGCCGACCAGTGGGACGTCACCTCCGCGGGCCGTGACGGCATCGGTCGCGTGCTCACCTACGTCAGCACGATCGCGGGCAAACCCGCGGTGCCCGGCGTGCGGGCGCCCGGGGTCTTCGCACCGGCCACCGTGCGCGCCGATCTCGGCGGCCGGTCGATGGCGCTGCGCACCGCGCTGCCAGCCTTCAACTGGGCCGACCGGGAGGACCGCTGGACCTACATCATGGGCGACCTGGTGCCGCGCCACATCGACATGGAGTCCGACGCCGTGCTCGCCGCGACCGTGCTCGGCGAGTCGTTCTGGCACAAACTCGCCCGCGGGCGGCTCGTGCCGCGTCTGCCCGAACTGCTCGCCGATCTGACCGCCCGGTGGCAACTAGTCGAGTGATGCGGCCCGCCGGACGGAACTCCCGGTAACGACCCGGGTATTCTCGAAGAGCTATGGAGGTATACCGCGTGTCAACCGGGGTATACCTTGTGCCGGGTACATCGACGAAGGATCTCTCGGATGCATTGCCCGTACTGCCGACACCCTGACTCGCGGGTGGTCGACTCGCGCGAGGCCGAGGAAGGCGCGGCCATCCGCCGTCGACGTTCCTGCCCGAACTGTGGGCGGCGTTTCACCACGGTCGAGACCGCCATCCTGTCCGTGGTCAAGCGCAGCGGCGTCACCGAACCGTTCAGCCGGGAGAAGGTCATCCGTGGCGTGCGGCGCGCCTGCCAAGGCCGCGAGGTCGACGACGACGCACTGAACCTGCTGGCCCAGCAGGTCGAGGACGCCGTACGCGCGACCGGTTCGCCCGAGGTGCCCAGCCACGAGGTCGGTCTCGCGATCCTCGGCCCGCTGCGCGATCTCGACGAGGTCGCCTATCTACGCTTCGCCTCGGTCTACCGGTCCTTCACCTCCGCCGAGGACTTCGAACGCGAGATACGGGAGATGCGCGAGGCGCGCGCCGCGGCGGGCGTCGCCGCAGACTGATCCGCTCCGACTCCGAGCCCGCCGGAACGCAATCCGGCGGGCTCGCGGTCGCTTGGTCCGGCAATCGTCCGCGCGGGTCCGGCTAACGGCGGATCGCCGCGATCGCCTTCTCGATCCTCTTCGCCGACACCGGATACGGCGTGCCGAGCTTCTGGGCGAACAGGCTGACCCGGAATTCCTCGATCATCCACCAGATCTCGGTGACATCGGGCGCCTGCTTGCGTCCGTCGGGCAGTGCGGCGACCAAGCGGTCGTACGCGGCGAGGACACGGTCGATCTCGGCCATGCCCTGCCGGTCGCGCACGGCGGAACCGGGCAGCGATTCCAACCGCACCAGCGCGGCGCGCAGGTAGCGGGGTAGGTCCCGCAGGCGCGCGCTGCCCCATTCGGAGACGAAGCCGGGGAAGACCAGATCGTCGAGCTGGTGGCGGACGTCGTCGGCTATGTCGCGCTCGGCGACGCCACCCAGCGCCGAGGTCACCCCGTGCGCCTCGGCCAGCACCGGCACCACCGCGCGGACGATGCGGGCCACCTCGGTCGCGAGCTTGGGGCGGATCGCGCCGACGAGGGCCTCGAATCGGTCCGGGCTGCGCACCGGGCCGCCCGCGCCCGCGATCAGTTCGTCGGCGGCCGCCGCGCGGCAGTCCTCGACGAGCGCCTCCAGCGAGCCGTACGGATTCTGGCTCAGCGCAAGACGATCCGTGGGCGAGAGTCCGGCGGTGACGGTGCGCACCGAGGTCGGTATCGCGTGCAGGACCAGGGCGCGGGTGCCGGCCCGCATCGCGGTGGCCTGTTCGGCGGGCGAGCTGAGGACTCGCACCGCCACGCCCTCGCCTTCGGGCACCAGTGCCGGGTATCCGGTTACGGTCTGCCCGGCGACCTTCCGCCGCACCGTCGGCTCGACGGTGCCGAGGGACTCCGAGGTCCACACGGTGGCCGCGGCGCGCTCGGCGCCCGCGGTCGCACGCGCCACGGAGGCCGAGACCTGTTCGGCGAGTCGCGTCTTCAGCGCGGCCAGGCTCTTGCCCTTGGCCAGCACCCCGCCGCGGGTGTCGACCGCGGCGAAGGTCATGCGCAGGTGGTCGGGCAGCGCGGCGGGATCGAGGTCGTTCGGCGTGATCGTCACCGAGCCGAGCCGGGACAGCTCCCTGGCCAGACCGGTGCGCAGCGGTTCGGCGCGCGGGGTGAGCGCGGCGAGTGCGGCGGCGGCGAAGTCCGGCGCGGGTACCACGCTGCGCCGCAACGACTTCGGCAGCGTCTTGATCAGCGCCGCGGCCAGTTCCTCGCGCATGCCAGGCACCAGCCAGTCGAAGCCGACGGCGCGCACGTGCGCCAACTGCTCGACCGGGATGCGCACGGTGACACCGTCGTCCTCCTGGCCCGGCTCGAACTGGTAGGTCAGCGGAAAGCTCAGCTCGCCCTGGCGCCACGCGTCCGGGAAGTCCGTCGGATCCAGCGCCGCCGCGTTCTCGTTGACCACCGTCGACTTCGAGAAGTCCAGCAGCGCCGGGTCTTCCCGCTTCGCGGTCCGCCACCAGCTGTCGAAATGCCGCGCGGAGACGACGTCGGCGGGGACGCGCTGGTCGTAGAACCCGAACAGCACCTCGTCGTCGACCAGGATGTCGCGGCGGCGGGCCCGGTGCTCGAGGTCGGCCACGTCGTCCAGCAGCTCCCGATTGCGGTGGAAGAACTCGTGTTTGGTCTGCCACTCGCCCTGCACCAGCGCGTGCCGCAGGAACAGCTCGCGGGACACCTCGGGGTCGATGCGGCCGTAGTCCACCGGTCGGCTCGTCACCAGCGGCACCCCGTACAGCGTGACCCGCTCGTAGGCCCGCGCGGAACCGCGCTTGGACGACCAGTGCGGCTCGGAGTAGGTGCGCTTGACCAGATCGCCCGCCAGCCGCTCGGCCCACTCGGGTTCCACCCTGGCCGCCATGCGGCCGAACAGCCGCGACGTCTCGACGAGCTCGGCGGCCATCACCCAGCGCGGCGGCTTCTTCGCCAGCGACGAGCCGGGGAAGATCATGAACTTGGCGCCCCGCGCGCCGAGGAATTCCCGGCTCTCCGCCTCGCGCACGCCGATGTGCGAGAGCATGCCCGCCAGCAGCGATTGATGGATCGCGGTGGAATCCCAAGGGAGGCCGTCGTTCTCGGCTGCGACAACCGGAACGTCCGCTGCCTTGACCGTCCCTCGGCCGCCGCGCCGCCTGCCGGGCCGGTTCGATGCGGCGGCGTCGTCACCGTGATCGGCGGATTCCGTTGTCGCGCGGGCGGATCGAGAGCCGCGGCCGTCGGCCGACCAGCCCAGCCCCTTGGTGATCGTGCGTAGCTGCCCGTGTAGGTCCTGCCACTCCCTGATCCGCAGGTAGTGCAGGAACTCCTCCCGGCACATCCGCCGGAACTGATTGGACGACAGCGATTTTCGCTGCTCGGTGAGGTAGTCCCAGAGCCGCAGGTAGGCGAGGAAGTCGGAGCCCTCGACGACGAAACGCGCGTGCTTGGTGTCGGCGGCCTGCTGGAACTCGGCGGGCCGCTCGCGGACGTCCTGGATCGACAGCGCCGCGACGATGATCAGCACCTCGGCCAGGCAGCCGTTGCCGTTGGCCTGCACCAGCATCCGCGCCATGCGCGGATCGACCGGCAGCTGCGCCATCTCGCGACCGACGGGGGTCAGCGCCAACGCGGCATCCGGGCCCGCCGCGCCGCGGGCCAGCGCGCCCAGTTCCTCCAGCAGCGCGATGCCGTCGCGGATCGCGCGTTTGTCCGGCGCCTCCACGAACGGGAAGTTCTCGATGTCGCCGAGCCCGAGCGCGGTCATCTGGAGGATGACGGCGGCCAGGTTGGTGCGCAAAATCTCCGGTTCGGTGAACGCGGGCCGGGATTCGAAATCGTCCTCGGAGTACAGCCGGATGGCGATGCCGTCCGCGACGCGGCCGCAGCGCCCGGACCGCTGCCGCGCCGAGGCCTGCGAGACCGGTTCGATCGGCAGCCGCTGCACCTTGGTGCGCATCGAATAGCGGGAAATACGCGCGGTGCCGGGGTCGATCACATAGCGGATGCCGGGCACGGTCAGCGAGGTCTCCGCGACGTTGGTGGCCAGCACCACGCGACGGCCGGTGTGCGGCGCGAAGACGCGGTGCTGCTCGGCGGTGGACAGCCGCGCGTACAGCGGAAGGATCTCGGTGCGCGGCAGCTTCAGGTCGCGCAGCGCGTCGGCGGTGTCGCGGATCTCGCGTTCGCCGGAGAGGAAGACCAGCACGTCGCCGTCGCCCTCGGCGAACAGCTCGCGCACCGCGTCGCCGATCGCGTCGACGGGGTCGCGGTCCACCACGCGGGTGTCCTCGTCGTCCTCGTCGGCGGAGGGTAGTTCGAGGCTCAGCGGCCGGTACCGGAGCTCGACGGGGTAGGAGCGGCCCGACACCTCGACAATCGGTGCGGGCGTGCCCTTCTCGTCGGCGAAATGCTTGGCGAACAGCTCCGGATCGATGGTCGCCGAGGTGATGATCACCTTCAGGTCGGGGCGGCGCGGCAGCAACTGCTTCAGGTAGCCGAGCAGGAAATCGATGTTGAGGCTGCGCTCGTGCGCCTCGTCGATGATGATCGTGTCGTAGCGGCGCAGCAAGCGGTCGCGCTGGATCTCGGCGAGCAGGATGCCGTCGGTCATCAGCTTGACCAGGGTGCGCTCGGAGGCCTGATCGGTGAACCGCACCGTGTAGCCGATGACGTCGCCCAGCTCGGTGTCCAGCTCCTCGGCGATGCGTTCGGCCACGGTGCGCGCGGCCAGCCTGCGCGGCTGGGTGTGCCCGATCGCGCCGCGGATGCCGCGTCCCAGCTCCAGGCAGATCTTCGGGATCTGCGTCGTCTTGCCGGAGCCGGTCTCGCCCGCGACGATCACCACCTGGTTGGCGGCGATCGCCTCGGCGATGTCGGCGCGACGGGCGGTGACGGGCAGCTGCTCGGGGTAGCGGATCCGCGGCACCGCGGCTCGGCGCGCTTCGACGCGCAGCTCGGCGGCGGTGATGTCGGCGGCGATCTCCTCGAGGTCCGTGCCGCGCGCCCGGTCCAGCCGACGTCGCAGCCGGTACTCGTCGCGGAGGGAGAGATTCGCCAGGCGGGTGCGGAGCTCGCGGGTTCCGGTATCAGCTGTCCTGGTCATTGCGTCGTCCAGCCTACCGGGCCGGGCCTCACCGCCCGCCGCTGCCGGGCTGCCGCGGGCGCCCACACCGATAGCCGAACGTGTGCCGAGGGTGCCGAATCGGCGGGTCGCGCGTGCCGAGGTATGCGAGGATCGGCCCATGGACGCGGGCTCGGACGCGGCGTCGGCGGTGCGCGGACGCGGTGTTGCCTTCGGTGTACTCGGTGTGGTGGCCGCACCAGGTGGGCGCGCCGAGCGATGGCGTCGGCCCGGCCCCGGCGGCTGGGCTCCGGTGGCGGCGGTCGCGGTGGCGTGGTGCGGGTGAGCCGCGTCGCGGTCGGTCCGATCTCGGCTTCGCTGAGGTAAGGGTGGTGACATGAGCGAACGTAATGAGCGAATCGTGTGCCAGCGCGCCTCGCGCGTGCCGGAGTCGAGCGTCAGCGAGGCGAAGGCATGAGCGAACGAAGTGAGCGAATCATGTGCCAGCGCGCCTCGCGCGTGCCGCAGCCGAGCGCCAGCGAGGCGAAGGCATGAGCGAACGAAGTGAGCGAATCATGTCCCAGCGCGCCTCGCGCATGCCGCAGCCGAGCGCCAGCGAGGCGAAGGCATGAGCGCGTTGTGGCATGGATTCGCCGATATGGGCGCCGTCGAACGGGACGGCGCGTTCGTGATCGCGCGCGGCGAGGGCGCCTACGTCTACGACCAGTCGGGCGCTCGATATCTCGACGCCACCGCCGGACTGTGGTTCGCCAACATCGGGCACGGCCGCGGCGAGATCGCCGACGCGGTCGCCGCCCAGCTGCGCGAGATCGCGCACTACTCGAATTTCGGCGACATCGCCGAAGCGCCCACCCGGGAACTCGCCGAGCGGCTCGCGGCGATCGCGCCGGTGCCGGGCAGCAAGATCTTCTTCACCTCGGGCGGATCGGACGCGATCGACACCGCCGCCAAACTGGCCAGGCGCTACTGGCACCAGGTGGGCAGGCCGGAGAAGACGATCGTGGTCGGCAGGGAGCGCGCGTATCACGGAATGCACGTCGCCGGAACGGCGTTGGCGGGACTGCCGCTCAACCGCGAGGGATACGGCGAGCTCATGCCCGACGCGCGCACCGTCGCGTGGGACGACGCCAAGGCGCTGCTCGCGCTGATCGAGGAGGTGGGCGCCGAACACATCGCCGCCTTCTTCTGCGAGCCGATCATCGGCGCGGGCGGGGTGTATCTGCCGCCGGAGGGGTACCTGAACGAGGTGCGGCGCATCTGCGACGACTACGAGATCCTGTTCGTCGCCGACGAGGTCGTCACCGGATTCGGGCGCATCGGCGGAAGCTGGTTCGCCTCGAGCCGCTTCGACCTGCGGCCCGACATCATGACCACCGCCAAGGGGCTCACCAGCGGCTATCTGCCGATGGGCGCGGTGTTCGTCGCGCCGGAACCGGCCGAGCCGTTCTTCGGCGGCGGCGTGTGGTGGCGGCACGGGTACACCTACGGCGGGCACGCCGCCGCGGCGGTCGCGGCGCTGGTCAACCTCGACATCATCGAACGCGAGAACCTGCTCGCCGAGGCGGCCCGGCTGGAACGGACCTTGCACGAGAAGCTCGCGCCGTTGGCCGCGCATCCGCGGGTGGCGGAGGTGCGCAGCGGGCTCGGTGCGGTGGCGGCGGTGCAGCTGGCGGATCCGGCCGAAGCGCCCGCGTTCGTCAAAGAGCTACGCGCCCAGGGTGTTTCGAGTCGTGCTGCGGGACAGGGGGCGATGCAGGTCTCGCCGCCGTTCGTGACGACCGACGCTCAGGTCGACGAGCTGACCGCCGCGTTCACCCGGGCGCTGGGCTGATCCCCCGGCTCACAGTGCCAGCGTCATGAACACGCTGTGCGGATCTTCGGTGTAGTCGGCGAAGGGCGGACCGATCTCGAAACCGTGGCGCGCGTAGAGGCGTTGGGCGGGAAGATAATACGGTGCCGCGCCGGTCTCCAGGCTGAGTCGGCGGTAGCCGCGGGCGCGTGCCTCGTCGACGATGTGCGCGAGCAGGGTGGCGGCGACGCCGCGACCGGTGTGCTCGGCCGAGGTGCGCATGGACTTGATCTCACCGTGGGTCGCGTCGAGCTGTTTCAGCGCTCCACAGCCCAGGAGTTCCGCCTCCTCGCGCACGCTCCAGAAGGTGATGTCGGGATGGCGCAGCTCGGACAGGTCGAGCGCGTGCATGCTGTCGTCGGGGGAGTTGGCTCGCATCTCGGCCAAGTGGGTGGCTAGCAGGGCGATGATGTCGGAGCCGGTGAGGTCGTCGACGGCGATGCGCGCGGCGGTGCGCTGTTCCTCGGCGTGGCTCGACATACCGACCATTATGGTCGCGAAGCGAACCCTCGACGGAACTGTGTGAGACACCTTACTGTGAGGACACTCGTCCTCGTTCCGCGCGCTTCAGCTCAGGTGGATCCATGAACCGTGTCAACAGCGTCGGCTCCGTCGTGGTCGGCGCGGCCCGCCGCGTCGCCGACGAGACCTACTACGCGAGCCTCGCGGTGCGCGCGGGCCTGGCCACCCCGCAACGGCCGGATCGGCTGGCGCGCATCGGTTTCGCGGTGCTGCGGTCGGGGATGCTCGGGGGACTGGTGACGGTGGCCGCACTGCGCTACCGGCACCGGGCCGCGATCATCGATGAACTGGGCACGGTGAGCTTTCGCGAGCTCGACGAACGCACCACCGCGCTGGCCAACGCCTGGCGGGCGCGCGGTCTACGCGACGGCGAAGGCGTGGCCGTGCTCGCGCGCAACCACCGCGGCTTCCACTACGCGGTGTTCGCCGCGGCCAAGTGCGGCGCCAAGATCATCCTGCTGAACACCGATTTCGCCGGGCCGCAGCTGCGCGAGGTCCTGGCGCGCGAAGGCGCCGATCTGCTGGTCTACGACGACGAATACGCGGGCATCCTGGGCGATCTGCGCACACCGCGCGGCCGCTACCGCGCCTGGACCGACGCGCCCGCGGTCGACACGCTGGAGAACCTGATCGCGGGCGGCTCCAGAAAACCACCGCGCCGACCGAGCACCGCCGCCCGGATCATCCTGCTGACCAGCGGCACCACCGGAACCCCCAAAGGGGCGCCGCGCCGGGAGCCGACCTCGCTGGCGCCGCTGGGCGCCATCCTCGGCCGGGTGCCGTTCCGCGCCCGAGAGATCACCGAATGCCCGGCGCCGCTGTTCCACACCCTCGGCTTCGCGCACGCCATCATGGCCGTCGGTTTCGGCTCGACTTTGGTGATCCGGCGGCGCTTCGATCCGCAGGCGGTACTCGACAGCCTGCACCGCAATCGCGCCACCGCGTTGATCACCGTGCCCGTGATGCTGCAGAGGCTGGTCGATCTCGGGGCGGAAGCCCGTGCGGGACTCGACTTCTCGCGGCTGCGGATCGTCTTCGTCGCGGGCTCGCAGTTGGGCGCCGAGCTGTGTGTGCGGGTCACCGAGGCGTTCGGTCCCGTGGTCTACAACGTCTACGGCTCTACCGAGGTGGCGTACGCGACCATCGCCACGCCCGCCGACCTGGCGGTCGAGCCCGGCTGCGTCGGCACCCCGGTGCCCAGCACCACCGTCAAGATCTTCGACGAGAACGACGCCGAGCTGCCGCAAGGCCGCACCGGACGCATCTTCGTCGGCAACAACTACCAGTTCGAGGGTTACACCGGCGGGGGAGACAAAGACCGCATCGGCTCCCTGATGTCCACCGGCGACGTCGGCCATTTCGACAGCGCGGGACGGCTTTTCATCGACGGCAGGGACGACGACATGATCGTCTCCGGCGGCGAGAACGTCTTCCCCGGCGAAGTCGAGGAACTGCTCGCCGCCCACCCCGCGGTCGAGGAAGTGAGCGCTTTCGGCGTCGAGGACGACCGACACGGCCAGCGCCTGCGCGCGGTCATCGTCGTCCGCCCCGGCCACACCCTCACCGAAGACGAGGTGCGCGACCACGTCAAAACCCACTTGGCCCGCTTCAAGGTCCCCCGCGACGTCCTCTTCGTCGACCAACTCCCGAGAAACCCCACCGGCAAAGTCCTCAAACGCGTCCTGCGGGAGATGGGTTAGAACGAGTCCGGCTGGGACACGGGAATGGGTCAGTCCATGCCGAACAGGCGGCGCATGGTGTGGCGGAGGCGGGCGCGGTCGGGGAGTGCGGTGCGGAGCCAGCCGTCGGGTGGGACCACGACGAGTCCGCTTCTGCGGTGTTCGACGCAGTCGACGATGGCGTCGGCGACCAGTTCGGGGGCCGGGGCATAGCCGGGGGCGATGGTGCTGACCAGCACGCCTTGTTCGGCGAGGCCGCGGTGCAGCGCGGTGCCGAGGCCGACGACGGCGTGTTTGGTCGCGCTGTAGACGGCCGCGCCGAGTGCCGCGGTGACGCCGACCGCCGAGCCGATGTTGACGATGTGGCCGTGTCCCTGCTCCACGAAACGTCTTCCGGCCAAACGGGATCCGTTGATCACCGCGCGCAGGTTGACGTCGATCTGGTGATCCGATTCGATCTCGGACTCGCTCAGGAACGATCCGCTCGGCGCGGTGTCGGCGGCGTTCACCACCACGTCCAGCCCGCCGAGTTTGCGTTCGGCGCGGGCGAGGAACTCGGCGAACCGCGCACTGTCGGCGGTGTCCAGCGCGAGGCCCACGGCGGTGCCGCCGTGCATTCGCGCGAACTGCTCGGCCACCGCGCGGGCCCGTCCCGTGTCGCAGTCCCCGAGCGCCACGTCCGCGCCGGCCGCGAGAAAGGCCAGCGCGATCTCGCGGCCGACGCCGTGCGCGCCTCCGGTGATCGCTACCCGTTTGCCCACAAGTGTCTTCTTCGACATGTGATTTCGCCCGCTTTCGCCTCGGGCCTCGACGGTAGGGCGCGGCGCGGTGTCGATGCCATGCGATGTCGGGTCAGGACATTTCGGATATCGGCCAGTTGTGCCGCCCGACCGTGAGGTGTTCGCCGCGCCCACCGTCCGGACGGACAGGACGTCCGGCTGTCCTTGCGATGTCCGGCCAAAACCATGCGGAATCCGGCCATGCCGGACGACGATGAAGCGGTGTCCTCGTGGGAGTGGCGGCGCTCGGTGACCTTGTCGGCTGTGCTGGTCGAAGTGGCGCGCGACCACGGTCTGCCGCTCGCGGAATGCTTGCGCGACACCGGGATCGAGCCCGCGCAGCTCACGACGCCGGGCATGGAAGTCACCGCCGCGCAGGAGCTGGCTCTCATCGGCAATATCGTCACCCGGTTCGACGACCGACCCGGCCTCGGCCTGGAAGCCGGAATGCGCACGCACGTCACGACTTACGGCGCGCTCGGGCTGGCGCTGCTCAGCAGTCCGACGGCGCGCTCGGCGGTGGACCTGCTGATGCGCTACATCCGGATGACCACGACTTTCGCCCGCACCCGGCACGTCTACCAGGACGACACGCTGCTGCTCTACGCCGACGACCGCGCCGTGCCGTCGCGACTGCGCGGCTTCCTGCTGGAGCGGGACGTCGCTGTGCTGCTGACGAACTGGACGGCGGTGTACCACGCGCCAGCGCCGATTCTGGGCGGCCAGGTCGCCTGGGGACTGCGTCCCCGGCTGCAACCGATCCTGGACCAGTACAGCCTCACGGCAACCGATGGCGTCGGCCCGCACCTGGTCGTCTTCGACACCGCGGGCTTCGACGACCCACTGCCGCAAGCCAGCCCGCTCACCGCGGCGCTGTTCGAGGAGCAGTGCGCGGACCTGCTGCGGCGGCGGGGGCTTGCCAAGGGCATCGCCGGATCGGTACGGGAGGTCCTGCTGCACCGGCTGGGCGGGCGCGTCTCGCAGGAGGACGTGGCGGCCGCGTTGCACATGAGTCTGCGCACCATGCGCCGCCGCCTAGCGGACGAGGGCACGTCGTATCGCAGGCTGTGCAGCGAGACCTATGGCAACCTGGCCGAGGAACTGCTCGCCACCGGCCTGACCGTCGAGGACGTCGCCTACCGCATGGGGTACTCGGGCGCGCCGAGCTTCTCCAACGCGTTCAAACAGTGGCGCGGCGTCTCCCCTGGCCGGTTCGCCCGCGCGGCCGCCGAACGGCACGGCCGCCCGATCTGACGCGAAAAACCGGTGGCCGAGCCGGCGTCGGCGCGCGTACCTTCGACCCTCGTAATTCTCGACGGGGGAGGAAAGTTATGGAGGCGACGGTCACGGTGACTCCGGACCAGCTGCCGGAGTTGCTGCTGCATGTCGCCTTGGTGCGGCCGGTGTTTCTCTGGGGCGCACCGGGTATCGGCAAGAGCTCGCTGGTGCGCTCGTTCGCCGAATCGCTCGGGCTGGAGTGCGTCACGCTGCTCGGCACCCAGCTCGCGCCGGAGGACCTGATCGGGGTGCCGCAGATCGTCGGCGACCGCAGCCGCTTCGCGCCGCCCGAGCTCATCGCCCGGCCGACGCCGTACTGCCTGTTCCTCGACGAACTGAACGCGGCGGCGCCCGAGGTGCAGAAGTCGTTCTACTCGCTGATCCTGGACCGCCGCATCGGCGGCTACGAGCTGCCCGCCGGTTCGGTGGTGATCGGCGCGGGCAACCGCGCCACCGACAACGCGCTGGCCCGTCCGATGGCCTCGGCGCTGGTCAACCGCATGGTGCACCTGCACCTGCGGGCCGACGTGGACGACTGGCTGAAGTGGGCCGCGCACAACGACATTCACCCGTGGGTGGTGCGCTACGTGACCCAGCGCCCCGATCACCTGTGGTCGGCGGCGCCGAAGACCGAGGCGCCCTTCTCCACCCCGCGCGGCTGGCACATGCTTTCCGACGCGCTGCACTCCTGCGGCGACGATCTCGACGACACGTTGCTCGAGGTGCTCGCGGCGGGCACGCTGACCCCCGCGCACGCCTCGGGGTTCCGCGCCTTCGTCAGGACCATCCGGCACGCGTACGATCTGGACGCCGTGCTCGAGGGCGAGGCCGACTGGCCGCGCGATCCCGGCGACCGCGATCTGCTGCACTTCCTGTCCGAGACCTTCCGCGCGCGGTTGATCAAGGACCTGCCCGGCTCCCGCAAGCACGTCTCCGCCGCGACGCACCGATTCGTGTTGCGGGCCAAGACGATGCTCGTCGAGCTGGCGGAGATCTCGGTCGAATGCGCGCAGTTGGTGATCGCCTCGGACGCCGACGGTCTGCCGGTACTGCCCTCCTGGTTCCTGGTCGAGGTGACCCGCGACCTGCCGCGCCTGGCCGCGCGGCGATAGTCGTGGGCGCCGCGCGCGGGAAGCGCCGCGCGACTGTCGACCCCTGGCGCGAGGCCGTGCTGGACGGCTGGGGCATGGTCATGGCGCACCGCGCCTTCCGATATCTGCCGGGTCGGCTCTACGAGCTCGACCCGCGCCAGACTTCGCCGGAGGTGTGGGCGCGCATAGCAGGCGGGGGCATCGGCTACCACCCGAAGCGCCGCGCCGAATCCGCCGAGTGGGCCTGGGTTTTCGCGCACTGTCTGCTGCACGCCGGATTCGGGCACATGGATCCGCGCGGCGTGGATCCCGCGAATATCGTCACCGACAGCCATCTGGCGAAAAGCTGGTCCAGCGACGCGGCCGAACCGCACCCAGCCTATCGTGCCGCCTGCTGCGCGGTCGTCGACCAGTATCTGACCACGATGAAGATCGGGCGTCGGCCGACCGAACTTCCCGCCACGCCGAGCATTTCCGACGAGCACGCCACCGCGGCGCGCTGGCGCGGCACCGCCGTCCCCGTCGAGTACCGGCGCGACGACCCGCCGGACTTCCTGATCAGCGGCGCCGCCGCGGCCGAGCGCGCCGACGACCCCGCGCGCTTCGCCGCGGGCATCGCCGCCGCCGCCCGCGACGCGTTGACCGTCGCGGGCGGCGATTCGACACCGGACGGGCGTCGGCCGCAGCAGGCCTGGGACGCGGCGCTCAGCTGGTTCGTCTCCTCGTACCCGCTGCTCGGCGCGCTGGCGGCTGGGATGACGCTCGTCGCCGACGCCGATCTGGCGCGCGGCTGGGATATCGCCATCGCGGCGGTCAACGCGGAGGTGGCGGAGATCTACGTCAACCCGCTGGCCGGGCTGACCCAGGAGGAGTGGCGCTTCGTGCTCGCGCACGAAATGCTGCACGCCGCACTGCGACACGGCGAACGCACCGCCTGGCGCGACCCGTACCTGTTCAACATCGCGTGCGACTACGTGGTGAACGGCTGGCTGGTGGAGCTGGGAGTCGGGGTCATGCCCGAGGGCCTGCTCTACGACCCCGCGCTGAAAGGCTGCTCGGCGGAAGAGGTGTACGACCGCATCGCGACGGATCTGCGGCGATTGCGCAAGCTCGCCACGTTGCGCGGGCGCGGCCGCGGCGACGTGCTCGGCGAACCGCTGCCGCACTCCGGCGGCGCGGGACGCTACGTCGACCTGGACGACTACTACCGCAACGCGCTGACCACCGGCCTGGCCTATCACCTCAACAGTGGGCGCGGTTACCTCCCCGCCGCGCTGGAAGAGGCGATCCGCGCCATGGACCAGCCGCCGCTGCCGTGGGACGCGCAGCTGGCGCACTGGTTCGACGAGCACGTCCCCTCGGTCGACAAGCGCCGCAGCTATGCCCGCGCCTCCCGCAGGCAGGCGTCGACGCCCGACATCCCCCGCCCCGCCTGGGTGCGGCCGGAGGAGAGCGCGCGGCTGCCGACCTTCGGCGTCGTCCTCGACACCTCGGGCTCGATGGACGCGGCGCTGCTCGGAAAAGGTCTGGGCGCCATCGCTTCCTACGCGCTGGCCAGAGACGTGCCGCGCGCCAGGGTGGTGTACTGCGACGCCGCGGCCTACGACGCCGGATACCTGCCGGTCGAGGAGATCGCGCGCGGCGTGCGCGTGCGCGGCCGCGGCGGCACGGTCTTGCAGCCCGGAGTTCGGCTGCTCGAACGCGCCGACGACTTTCCCGCCGACGGACCGATTCTGATCATCACCGACGGCGCCTGCGATGTGCTGCGGGTGCGCCGTGAGCACGCCTACCTCGTGCCCGCGGGCGCGTCGCTGCCGTTTCGGCCGAATGGTCCGGTCTTCCGGATGCGGTGAGCCGGGGTGTCCGAGGACGGCGTCGGTAGCTCACGCTCGGAGTAGCGAGAAAGGGCACCCTAACCCCGTCCGGAATGCGAGCATGGAAGGGCTGTCTCACGATCGCCGCGGCGAAAGGTGGTGGGGTGTGGCCGAGTTCGTGCAGGAATACGCCGCGTTGCGGTGGTCGGTGGTGGCGGCGTTCCTGGTGGCGTCCGCGATCGTGACGTTGCGGTTGGCGGGACCCGTTCGCGGGAACGCGGGCTCGGTCGATCAGGGGATAGGTGGTGCGAGAATCCTCGAATCGCCCGCGGGTTCGAACCGGGTTGCTTCCCAGCGCATCTCATCTCACCCGCAGGCCGCACACCAAGAGTCGGATGCCGCCCATCTGGTCATGTGCCTGATCATGCTGGCGATGCTGCTCTTCCCGACCGGAGCCAGCCCGCACGCCGTGCGTGGCGTGCTGATCGCCATGACGGTCGCGTTCGGCGCGCTGCTCGTCGGCCGGATCGTGGAATGGCGCGCGACGCGCGAGAACGCCTCGGCGGGACAGATCTTCGCGATCGGGTATCACGCGTTCGCCGCCGCGGCCATGCTCTACGCGATGTCCGGGCATTCGGCCGCCGGCCATGCGGGACCGCCGCCCGTCGCGGCCTCTGCGCTCGCCGCGCTTTTCCTCGCCGACGCGCTCGCGGTGCTGTTCCTGCGCGGCGGCGGATGGCACCGGATCGCGCACTCGGTCGGCGCGATCCGGTCGGCGGCCGTCGTGCCGCACGTGGTGATGGATCTCGGTATGGCGTACATGCTCGTCGCCGCGGCGCTCGGATGAGACCGGGAATCAGATTTCTACGACGGTTTCGGCGACGACGCGACCGCCGAGACGCACCCAGCCGTCGGAGTCCCACTCGGTGAACAACTGCGAGCCCTGGCCCTGCGTGATGATCAGGCTGCGGCGCAGCCGAGCGGTGAGCGCGACCGCTGCCGCGCCGGTGGCCTCGTCCTCTTCGATGCCCATGGTGGGAGCGAACATTCGCGAACGCAGCGTGGCACGGTGCTCCTCGGTCCAGCACCACAGGTAGTGCGGTCCACCGGGGTACTCCTCGGGCCGCGCCGCGGCCAGCTCATCGAGGCTGTCGAGCTGATGGAAGGTGAAGTCCGGCGCCCACTCGCCGCGCGCCTTGATCCAGGTCAGGCCGTCGGCCACCTCGACGGGCACCGGTCCGGCAGGCATGTCGAGCACTCGCACAGGGATGCCCTGTTCGGCGAGCCACCACGCGGTGCCGACCGACGGATGTCCGGCGAACGGGAGTTCGACGGCCGGGGTGTAGATCCGCATGCGGGCGATCTCGGCGACCGGGTCCTCGACGACGACCGTCTCGCTGTAGCCCGCCCGCGCCGCGAGAGCCTGCGGATCGGTCTCGCCGACGTCCTTCGCACGGGCGATGCCCAGTGGATTGCCGAGGCGTCCGGTCGCATCCGTGAATACGCGCACCACCTCGACCCGCGTGCCCATGGCTTCCGGTTCATCCTGTGTGCCCATGCACGCGAGCCTACCGGCTCGTACCATCGGCTACCGCAGAGCAAACGTGGCGCCGATCACTCCCCGCGAGGCCGGTCTAGGTGGAAAATGCCGGAAGCCCCGTCCGAGAAAAGACGGGGCTACCGGGTCGTCGCGGCGTCAGACTGACGCGGCGGCGAGCGTCTCGGTGGACTGCACGGCCTGGCCGACACCGGCCACGATGGCGGCGGCGCGCAGCGACTCGAAGATCACCTCGCGGGAGACACCGGCCTCGCGCAGGGTGTGCTCGTGCGCCTCCAGGCAGTGGGCGCAGCCGTTGATCGAGGAGACGGCGAAGGACCACAGCTCGAAATCGGCCTTGTCGACGCCGGGAGTGCCGATGATCTGCATGCGCAGACCGGCCCGCAGGTCGTCGTAGCGGCCGCCGAGGAACGCCTTGCCCCGGTAGAACACGTTGTTCATGCCCATGATCGAGGCGGCGCCTAGCGCGGCGTTGTACGCCTCCGCCGACAGGATGTCGGCGGCTTCCTCGGCGATCTCACGCAGCGTGGTCGCCGACCGGGTCGCGGCCGCCGACGCGAGCAGGGTGCCCCACAGCTGCTGTTCGTTCAGCACGGTGGTGCGCGCGATCGATGACAAGTTGAGCTTGAGGTCCTTGGCGTACTCGGGAAGGGAGTTCTTCAGGTTCTCAATGCTCATTCGACGTTTCCTCTGTGTGTGTCAGGCCCGGCGAGCGCGGGGATGTTCTCGAAGACGCTCCCCGCCGGAGCGGGGAGCGGGATCTGTTCGGGGAGTGGGTGTTCCGGATCAGACGCTGGCGGCGAGGAGCTCACCGGCGTTGATGGTCGGGTCGCCCTTCTTCCAGTTGCAGGCGCACAGCTCGTCGGACTGCAGGGCGTCGAGCACGCGCAGCACCTCGTCGACGTTGCGGCCCACGGAACCGGCGGTGACCGAGACGAACTGGATCTCGTTGTTCGGGTCGACGATGAAGGTCGCGCGGTCGGCGACACCGTCGGCGTTGAGCACGCCGGTGGCGGTGGCCAGCTCGCGCTTCAGGTCCGACAGGATCGGGAACGGCAGGGTCTTCAGGTCCTCGTGCTGCGCGCGCCACTGGAAGTGGACGAACTCGTTGTCCACCGAGGCGCCGAGCACCTGCGCGTCGCGGTCGGCGAACTCCTCGTTCAGCTTGCCGAACGCGGCGATCTCGGTCGGGCAGACGAAGGTGAAGTCCTTCGGCCAGAAGAAGACGATCCGCCACTTGCCCGCGTGATCGTCGCTGGTGACCTGGGTGAAGTAGTCGTCAGGCTGCTGAGCGTCGACCTTCGACAGATCACCGCCGATGACCGCGGTGAGGTTGTATGCCGGGAACTGGTCGCCGATGGTCAGCAGGGCCATGCTTTGTCTCCTCGTCCTTCGTGGGGTTTTGGGCGTGCGAAGTTCTCTGTGATCTTGCACAAAGGGCAGTGAAAGGTAAAGGTGATCAGTCGCACTACACTGATAGGCGTGACTGATCAGACTTATCAGCCGACACTTTCGCAGCTGCGTGCGTTCGTGGCGATCGCGGAATACCGGCATTTCGGCACCGCGGCCGCCCGGCTCAGTGTGAGCCAGCCCACGTTATCGCAAGCATTGGCCGCGCTCGAAAACGGACTGGGACTCCAGCTGATCGAGCGCAGCACGCGCCGCGTCCTCGTCACCGCGGCCGGAATGCGGTTGCTGCCACAGGCGATGGCGACGCTGGAGGCCGCCGACCGCTTCGTCGCCTCGGCCACCGGCGACGGGCTCGGCGGCACGCTGCGGATGGGGATCATTCCGACGGTGGCGCCCTACGTGCTGCCCGCTCTGCTGCCCGAGCTGCGCAAGCGACTGCCCGCGCTGGTGCCGCAGGTCGTCGAGGACCAGACCGCGCGTCTGCTGGAGGGATTGCGCACCGGCGTGCTCGACGTCGCGCTGCTCGCACTGCCCACCGAGAACCCGGGGTTGGTGGAGATTCCGCTCTACACCGAGGAATTCGTGCTGGTGACCCCGCGCGGCCACGCGCTGGCCGGGCGCAAGGACATCGCGCCCGCGGTGCTCGGCACGCTGCCGCTGCTGCTGCTCGACGAGGGGCACTGTCTGCGCGACCAGACGCTCGACCTGTGCCGTTCGGTCGACGTCCACCCCGGCGCGGTCGGCGACACCCGCGCCGCCTCGCTCGCCACCGTCGTCCAATGCGTCGCGGGCGGCCTCGGCGTCACGTTGATCCCGGAAATGGCCGTGCCCGCCGAAACCGCCAGGGGCACACTGGAGACCGCGCGCTTCGCCGATCCGGCGCCCGGCCGCACCATCGGTCTCGCGTTCCGCGCCTCGAGCGCCCGCAGCGACGACTACGAATACCTCGCCGCCATCATCCGCGCGCATCGGCCGATGTGAGGCATCGAGCGGTCCCCCGTAACGAGCTCTTCGTGGCATTGACCGCGGGTTCGGCGGCTGGGACGCTCGGCTGGTGCGGATTCACCACCTGAACTGCGGGTCGATGACGTTGGGCATGGTCGACCACTGCCTGTTGATCGAGACCGATACCGGGCTCGTCCTGGTCGATACCGGCTACGGCCTGGAGTGCGTGCGAGATCCGGGACGGATGATGGGGCCAGCGCGATTCTCGCTGGGCGCCAAGCTGCTCGAACGGGAGACGGCGATTCGGCAGATCCAAGCGCTCGGCTACGACCCGGCCGACGTCCGCGACATCGTGCTCACCCATCTGGATCTGGACCACGCGGGAGGGTTGGTCGATTTCCCGGACGCGACCGTGCACGTGCACGGCCCGGAACTGCGCGCGGCGAATTCGTCGAAGGGGTTGTTCGACCGGCTGCGCTACCAACCGGCGCAGTGGGCGCACCGGCCGAAGTGGCTGACCAACGAGATCGACGGCGGCGCGGACTGGTTCGGTTTCCGCGCGGTCCGCGACCTGCCCGGCCTGCCCGCGGAGATTCTCGTCGTCCCGCTGTACGGCCACACCGAGGGACACGTGGGCGTGGCGGTCGACACCGGCGACGGCTGGCTGCTGCACGCGGGCGACGCCTTCTACGTCGGCAGCGAGATCGACCCGGTGCGCCCGCGAACCCCGCTGATCTGGCAGTTGATGGAGTTGCGTTCGCTCGGCTCGAACGACTTCCGGCAGAACCGCGAACGTCTCCTCGAACTCAATCGGGCGCACGGTGCGGAGATCGCCGTGTTCTCGTCCCACGACCCCGACGCGTTCGCCCGGCTGGCGGGGCGGGATTGACGCCGTTCCGGTTCGCCTGGTGGAACGGTCGGTGGCGGTGGGGATCAGGCGCGGCGTCGAATGGGGCAAACTCGAATCGGGCACAGTGGTGACAACGCCGGAGAGGAGTGAGGTGTGGAGGTGATCGGCAACCGCCCCGGTGGACGCCTCGCGCGGGTGTCCACAACCGAGCATGCGCTCTTCGTCTACGGCACCCTGCAATTCCCCGAGGTGCTGCTCCCGTTGCTCGGACGCTGCCCCGATCTAGCGCCCGTCGAACTGACCGGATGGCGGGCGGCCGCGCTGCCCGGCCGGGTGTATCCAGGGCTGGTCTCCTCGGTGCGAGCGACGGTGCGTGGCGTCGTGCTCTCGGGTTTGAGCGCGGGGGAGTGGGCGGTGCTGGATGCCTTCGAGGACGACGAATACGACTTGCGCCCGGTGGATTTCGGCGACGATCCTGGCGCGCGCTGGGGGCGTCGGCCGGAGAATCCCGATCTCGCGGGAACCGCGCGCTCTGCACCAGGCGTGGTGTGGACCTACGTGTGGACCGCCGATGTCACCCCGCACGACTGGCGCGCCGAGGAATTCGCCGCCGAACATCTGACCGTATTCGCCACCCGGTGCGCGGGCTGGCGCCGGACTATCGAACCCACCGATTGCAATTCCTAGACGACCGGTCGTATATTTCTTCGCATGGCACGACCGCGACGCAGTGACGACACCCGCCAGCTCCTGGTGGAGGAGGGCGCCGCCGGTTTTCTGGCGAACGGCTACCACGGCACCGGCATCAAGCAGGTGCTCGACGCGGTCGGCGTGCCGAAAGGCTCGTTCTACAACTACTTCGACAGCAAGGAGAGCTTCGGGCAGGCGGTCATCGACTACCACTCCCGCTGCATCCAGCGAAACCTCGCCGAGGCGCTCGGGCCCGCCCCCGATCCGGTGACCGGGTTGCGGACATTCTTCGCCAAGCAGATGGACGAGTTCGTCGAAACCGATTTCACCGGTGGGTGTTTGATCGCCAACCTGGGCGGCGAGCTGGAGGGCAGCGAGACGCTGCGCGAGTCGCTGTCCGGTGCGTTCCGCGGCTGGCGCGACGGCGTCGCCAAGGCGTTGCTCGAGGCGCAGGAGCGCGATCTGGTGCGCGGCGACATCCCGGCCGAGGAACTCGCCGACCTGCTCATCGAGTCCTGGGAGGGGGCGGTGATCCGGATGAAGATCGACCGCTCGCTGGAACCGCTGCACAAGTGCCTGCGGCGTCTCCTGGACGACTACTTCCGCCCCTGAATTCGCTTGCCCAGCAGGGCAGCTGACTACTTTGTCTATTCCAATACGACCGGTCGTATCATATGAGAAGGGAATCAACATGACAGCCAAAACGGTCATCGTGACCGGATCCTCCAGCGGGATCGGTCGCGATGTCGCACGGGCGCTGGTGGCCCGCGGCGACAACGTGGTGATCAACGGGCGCGACCCGGACAAGCTCGCCGCGGTCGCCGCCGAGCTGGGCGCGCCCGAACGGGTGGCCGAGGTGATCGGCGACATCGGCTCGGCCGCAACGGGTTCCGCGCTCGTGCGGACCGCGGTCGAGCGGTTCGGCCGGGTGGACGTGCTGGTGAACAACGCGGGCATCTTCGGAGCCAAGCCGTTCGTCGACGTCACCGAGGCGGAACTGGACAGCTACCTGAACGGCAACCTCAAGGGCACCTACTTCACCACCCAGGCGGTGGTGCGCAGGCTGCGCGAGCAGGGTGGCGGCGGCAGCATCGTGAACATCGGCACCGTCCTGATCAACCACGCGCTCGCCGGGCTGCCCGCCTCCGCCGCGCTGGTCAGCAAGGGTGGCGTACACGCGCTCACCACCAGCCTCGCGGCCGAACTCGCGGTCGACGGCATCCGGGTCAACCTGGTCGCGCCGGGCATCGTCCGCACCCCGCTCTTCGGTGACGGCGACGAAAAAGCCTCGGGCCGTTTGGCTTTGCTCAACCGTATCGGCGAGGTCGCCGAGACCACCGCAGCCGTCCTCTATCTGGCGGACGCGGAATTCACCACAGGCCATATATTCCCCGTCGACGGCGGGTTCATTTCCGGGAGGGCAGCGTAATGCCGTACGTCAACATCAAGGTCACCGACGAAGGCGTGACCGCCGAGCAGAAGACCCAGCTCATCAAGGGCGTCACCGACCTGCTTCGGGAGGTGCTCGGCAAGGATCCGGCGAGCACGTTCGTGGTGATCGACGAAGTGCCGCTGACCGATTGGGGTGTCGGCGGGATGAACGTGGCGGATTGGCGCGCGCGCAATTCCTGAGCGGGACGCCCGGCGGACGCGATCGGCCCGGAACGCGGTTCCGGCCTCGCGCCGCCGGGTGTCGGCGTTTCCGGGTGGTTCGCCGCAGGGCGGCGCGGCGGGAAAGCGGTCGCACGGCAAGGGATTCGGGTACCGTATTCGGCACGGCGTTGCGTTACGGAGAGTGCCCGCGATCTCACAGTGTCAGTGCACGATCCAGCTCGACGGAGGGGAGCTGCGATGCCATCGCTTTTGGAAATCACCACTCATTTCTTCTTACAGGTCGCCGTCATCCTGGTGACCTATCGCCTGCTCTGGCCGGTGTTCCGCCGGTTGGGTCAGGTACAGGTCGTGGCCATCATGGTCGCCGGATTCGTTTTGGGGCCTTCGATTCTGGGCCTCATCTGGCCCGAAGCCCAGGAATGGCTGTTCCCGACCACGCTCGCGGTGGGAGGCGCGAGCATCACGCACCCGAACCTGACCGCGATCTACGTCGTGGGCCAGCTCGGTCTGGTGCTGTACATGTTCCTGGTCGGCGCATCGTTCAAGGTGGACATCCTGTCCTCGCACCTGCGCAAGGCGGGCGCGACCTCGACCGCGGGCGTGGCCGTGCCGCTGGTGCTCGGCGGCGCGCTCGGCTGGTGGATGGTCGGCAGCGGTGGATATTTCACCGACAAGGTGGAGCAGTGGCAGGGCGGGCTTTTCGTGGCCGCGGCCGTCGCCATCACGGCGTTCCCGATGCTGGCCTGGATCATCTACGACTCCGGGCTGCTGAACACACGGCTCGGCACCATGTCGCTGGCGTGCGCCGCGGTGGACGACGCGTGCGCCTGGATCCTGCTGGCCACCGTGGTCGCCACCACCAAGGACAGTATGAACGGCGCGTTCCTCGCTGTCGGCGGCGGACTGGCCTACCTGCTGTTCATGATGTTCGTCGCGCGGCGCTGGCTGGCCAGGCTCGAGACCTGGCAGCCCAAGCGCGGCGACACCGAGCGCGCGGGCGGATTGCCCATCGCACAGTTGTCCGTTGTGCTGCTGGTGGTGCTGCTCGCCAGCTGGTTCACCGACTGGTGCGGGATCTACTCGGTGTTCGGCGCGTTCGTCGCGGGCGCGGTGATGCCGCGCGGCCAACTGCTCGACACCATCCGTGCGCGCTTCGAGCCGCTGGTGGCCTACTTGCTGCTGCCCGCGTTCTTCATCTACTCCGGCCTGAACACCGAACTCAGCCTGATCTTCGAACCGGAGGTCCTGCTGGTGACGGCGATCGTGCTGATCGTCTCGTTCGTCGGCAAGTTCGGCGCCGTCGGACTCGCGGCGCGCTGGCAGGGCATGAGCAAGCGGGAGGCCGCGTCGATGGGCGCGCTGGCCAACGCCCGCGGCCTGATGGAGCTGATCCTGTTGAACATCGGTCTCGGGGCCGGGCTCATCACCGGTGAGCTGTACACGATCCTGGCGCTGATGACGATCATCACCACGTTCATGGCGACGCCGGTGCAGCGGATCTTCGAACGCAGCGCGTGGAAGGCCGGTCTGGTCTTCGGCCCGGACGGCGAACAGCCCAAGCCGGAGACGCCGGGGAAGGAGCCGGGCGGCGAGCCGGAGCGTTCCGGCGAACCGGCGCCCGTCGCCACGTGAGCGGGCGCTAGGCCGACCAGCGCGGTCGCTGAGTTGATTCGCGCGGCCGTTGGGTCGATCGGTGCGGGCGCTGGGTCGATTCGTGCGGGCGCTGGGTCGATTCGTGCGGGCGCTGGGTCGATTCGCGCGGCTGCTGGGTCGACCGGCGCGGGGCGCTGGGGCGATCGGCGCGGGCGCGCATGAACCGCGCCGGTCAGGCCTCGGCTCGCCGCGGGGCGCCGGAAAAGACGAATCGCACCGGCGCCGAGGATGTCGAAACTCCTTGGCGCCGATGCGATTCGGCGTTCGTCGGTGGGGACCTATTCGGCCGCGCGCAGCGCGTGCGGTTCGATGGCGCCGCGCACCAGCGCGCGACCGTCGATGGTCTCCGCGCGGTAGGGCAAGGTGGCCAGGCGGTCGACCATGCCGGGCACCGGGTCCTCGATCGCGTCGACGAGACCGAACAGGAACGACCACTCGTGCTCGTCGCTGCCGTAGTGCACGACCGTGCCGAACTGCTCGTGGAAACGCTGCCAGGACCGCTTCAGGGTCTCGTTGCGCCACATCGTCGCGCAACCCGCCTGCGCGCTGAGCACGCCGCTCGGCGCGAGCAGGGCTCGACATCGGGACAGGAACTCCGACTCGTAGAGCCGGTTGTGCTGCGCGTCCTCGACCCGCTCGTCGGGCAGATCGATCACGATGACGTCGTAGCGGGTGCCCGCCTGCTGCGCGTTGGCCAGGAAGTCCCAGCCGTCGGCGTAGTGCACCTTGATCGGGCCCTCGCCCGCGACCGCCGCGGCGAGCTCCTCGGTCGTGTAGCCGTAGGGCAGGTGTTCGGCGCACAGCTCGACCTCGAGCTGGTCGATGTCGACGTGGTCGACCAGGGTCGCGCCCGCGGCCACCGACATCTGGCTCGCGACGCCCTCGCCGGAGCCGATGATCAGCACGCTGTCCAGCTTCTCGGCCAGCACGAAGGCGGGCACCATCATCGCCTCGTGGTAGGTCAGCTGGGAGAACTCGGTGGACTGGCGGTCGTCGTCGGAGAACAGGCTGATGCCCTGTTCGGTGCGCGCGATGACCATGTGCTGGAACGGGGTATTGGTGTCGATGATCACATCGTGCAGATCCCAGATCCGGGTCAGGCCCGCGCCCACCGGCTCCTCGATCTTCTGCGCGCCGTGCCCCCGCTGGATGACCTTCATGCGAACGTCTTTGGGAGACAGCTTGTCCCGCAACATCTCGACGGCCTTCGTCGCGCCCGCGCCGATGCTGCCGCAGGTGAAGACGTCGACGAAGATGTCGCCGGACTCCGGATAAGTGTGAATCGAGGCGTGGGACTCCGACAACAGCGCGAGGACGGTCACCCCCTGCGGATCGAACTTCTTGTGAACGACATCGCAGATGGTGACGCCCGCCGCGATCAGAGACTCACGCAACGCCGATTCGAGTCGTTCGAGATCGTCGCAGAGATCTGCGTCGACACCACCGAACTCGGCCAGCACATGCCAGCCGGTGAATTCCGCCGTCATAGGCAAACTCACTCTCGCTCAGCGCCCGAGACATGAACGGTCAAGGGCGGAAAACCATTGAAGGACACCGACGAATAGCTCGCGGTATAGGCGCCGGTGTCGAGGATCGTGATGCGATCACCGGCTCGCAACGTGGTCGGCAGAAGGACCCGTGTGCGTTGATACAGTACATCGTCGCCGTCGCAGGTCGGACCGGCGACCACCGCCTCGTCGACGGGGTCTCCGTCGCGTTCGGTGACGAACCGGTAGGCGATGTACTCGTTCTCGGTCTCGGCCATTCCGTTGTAGCGGCCGATGTCGAGATACACCCAGCGCCGTCCGTCCGGCGCGATACGGACGCCGACGACCTCGGCGTGAATGGTGCCCGCGTTGCCGACCAGCGCGCGACCGGGTTCGACGACCAGTCCGGCGGTTTCGGGCAGGAATTCGGCGGCGGCGGCGTTCACGACCGCGGCGATCTCGCCGAGCGCGGGGGCGGCCTCGGCGTAGGAGATCGGCAGCCCACCGCCGATGTTCACCGAGGTGATGTGAATGTCTTTGGCGGCCAACGCTTCCGCGATCTCACCGGCCTGCTGGATGCCGATCCGCCATGCCGCGGGATCCAGCTGCTGGGAGCCGACGTGGAAGTAGGGTCCGGCCACGACCAGCCCCAGATCGCGGGCGCGCACCAGCAGGCGCAGCGCCTCGGCGGGCGAGCAGCCGAACTTGGTGCCGAACGGCGTCTGCGAGGCGGGAGTGGCGGCGAGGAAGCGGCATTCGACTTCCGAACCCGGTGCGTGCTCCACGATGCGCAGCAGATCGTCCTCGGTGTCGAAGGCGTAGCGGCGCACGCCCTTGGCGTAGGCGCGGGCGATGTCGGCGGCCTTCTTGATCGGGTTGCCGTAGCAGAGTTTGTCCGGCGCCACCCCGAGGTCCAGGCACAGCTCGATCTCGCCGATGCTCGCCACGTCGAATTCCGCGCCCTCGGCATCGAGCAGAGTGATCAACTCCGGCACCGGGCTCGCCTTCACCGCGAAGCGAATGCGTGCCTTGTCGTCCCCGTGGACGGTGACGGCGGCATCGAGCGCGCGGAAATTTTCGCGAACTCGCTCGGAGTGGATGACAAGGTACGGAGATTCGGGCATAGTTGATCTTTCGCGTGGGCAGCAGCGGAGAGAGTATCAGCGGCCCCTACCCAGATACGAATCCGTCGAAACCCGTATTCGAGCAGGGGCTGCCCGCCTACCCTTCGGACACCGTGACCTCGTCGAACACCACCTCGCCCGCGGCGTCGGACGCGGCGAGATCGACCACCGCCTCGATCGACCAGCCGTGGTCGCCCGCGGGGTCGTCGAGAACTTGCCGCACATGCCAGAAGCCGGGTCGCTGCTCGATCTGGAACAGCTGGGGACCGCGCGCGTCGGGGCCGGTGCCGATGCGCTCGTACTCCTCGAAGTAGGGGGCCAGCTCGTCCGCCCAGTCCGGGCCGGTGCCGAGCTCGGCCAGATCGTCCCAGCGCCGCAACGCGGCCAGCTCGACGCGGCGGAACATGGCGTTGCGCACCATCACGCGGAAGGCGCGCTCGTTGGCGGAGATGGGGCGGATGGTCTCCGCGCCGAAGGCCAGTTGCTCGGCGTCGGTTTCCGCACCGGGGCTGGTCAGCTGCTCCCATTCGTCGAGCAGGCTCGAATCCACTTGCCGGACAAGCTCGCCCAGCCACTCGGTGAGGTCCTCGAAATCCTCGGTGCGCGCCGCGTCGGGCACGGTGCGGCGCAGCGCGCGGTAGGCGTCGGCCAGGTAGCGCAGCACCACGCCTTCCGAGCGGGCCAGCTCGTAGTGCGAGATGAGTTCGGCGAAGGTCATCGAGCGCTCGATCATGTCGCGCACCACCGACTTGGGGGAGGGCGCGAACTCCGAGACCCACGGATGTCCCGCGCGGTAGGTCTCGTAGGCGGGCTCGATCAACTCGGCCAGCGGCTTGGGCCAGGTGACTTCCTCGAGCAGCTCCATGCGCTCGTCGTACTCGATGCCGTCGGCCTTCATCTCGGCGACGGCCTCGCCGCGTGCCTTGTGCTGCTGGGCCATCAGCAGCTGGCGGGGGTCTTCCAGGGTCGACTCGATGAGCGAGACCACGTCGAGGGTGTAGCCGGGGGAGTCGCGGTCCAGCAGGTCGAGCGCGGCCAGCGCGAAGGGCGAGAGCGGCTGGTCGAGGGCGAAATCGCGTTGCAGGTCGACGGTGAGGCGGGCGTAGCGGCCGGTGGCGTCGGGTTCGGGCAGCTGCTGCACCACCCCGGCGTCGCGCAGCGCGCGATAAAGGCGGATCGCGCGCAGGATGTGCCTGCGTTGCGCGGGGCGCGGCTCGTGGTTGTCCTCGAGCAGATGGCGCATGGCATGAAAACAGTTGCCCGGGCGGGCGATCACGTTGAGCAGCATCGCGTTGGTGACGTTGAACCGCGACACCATCGGCTCCGGCTGGGCCGCCACCAAGCGGTCGAAGGTCTCCTCGCTCCAGGAGACGAAACCCTCCGGCGGCTTGCGGCGCTGCACCTTGCGCTGCTTCTTGGGATCGTCGCCCGCCTTGGCGAGCAGCCTGGCGTTCTCCACTTCGTGCTCGGGCGCCTGCACCACCACGGTGCCCATGGTGTCGAAGCCGGCGCGTCCGGCCCGTCCCGCGATCTGATGGAACTCACGGGCCTTGAGCCTGCGGGTGCGCACGCCGTCGAACTTGGTCAGTCCGGTCAGCAGCACGGTGCGGATCGGGACGTTGATGCCGACGCCGAGCGTGTCGGTGCCACACACCACCTTCAGCAGACCGTCCTGGGCCAGCCGCTCCACCAGCCGACGGTATTTCGGCAGCATGCCCGCGTGGTGCACGCCGATGCCGTGCCGGATCAACCGCGACAGGGTCTTGCCGAAGCCCGCGGCGAAGCGGAAGTCGCCGATCGCCGCGGCGATGGCGTCCTTCTCCGCGCGGGTGGCGAAGTTCACGCTGGTCAGCGCCTGCGCTCGCTCCAGCGCCGCGGCCTGGGTGAAGTGCACCACGTAGACCGGCGCCTGGTGGGTGGTGACCAGCTCCTCCAAGGTCTCGGTGATGGGCGTCCGCACATACGAAAAGCTCAGCGGCACCGGGCGTTCGGTGCCCGCGACGATCGCGGTGCCGCGACCGGTGCGGCGCTCCAGGTCGCGGGCGAAGAAGTCGACCTCGCCCAGGGTCGCCGACATCAGCAGGAACTGCGCGCGCGGCAGCTCGAGCAGCGGCACCTGCCAGGCCCAGCCGCGGTCCGGGTCGGCGTAGAAGTGGAACTCGTCCATGACCACCTGGCCGACCTCGGCGTCCGCGCCCTCGCGCAGCGCGAGATTGGCCAGGATCTCGGCGGTGGCGCAGATGATCGGCGCGTCGGCGTTCACCGACGCGTCGCCGGTGACCATGCCCACCTTGTCGGCGCCGAACACCTCGCACAGCGCGAAGAACTTTTCGCTGACCAGGGCTTTGATCGGGGCGGTGTAGTAGGTGCGCTGCCCGCGGGTCAGTGCGAACAGATGCGCGCCGACCGCCACCAGCGACTTGCCGGAACCGGTGGGCGTGGCCAGGATGACGTGCGATCCGGACGCCAGCTCCAGCAGCGCCTCGTCCTGCGCGGGATACAGCGGCGTGCCCTGCTCGGCGGCCCACATGCCGAACGACTCGTAGAGCGCGTCGGCGTCGGTTCCTGGAATGTCGAGCAGTTCGGTCAGATCCACTCCGACCAGCTTAGGGCAGGCCTCGCCGCGGCCGTCACCGCGATCGGCGCGCCGCGGCGCAGGCGTCTAGGTGTTGTCGCCGTCGTAGCCGCCCTGCTCGGCGAGGAAACGCTCGAACTCGGCGCCCAGTTCGTCACCGCTGGGCAGCTCGCCGTCACCGGCCAGCAGGCTGGACTGGCGCTCCTGGGAGGTGACGAAGCTGTCGTACTGGCGCTCCAGCGCGTGCACCACCGTCTCGACCTCGGAGTTGCCCGAGATGTGCTCGTTGACCTGCTCACGGACGCGCGCCGCGGCCTCGCCCAGCGCGGCGAGCGGCAGCTCCAGGCCCGCGTTCTCGGCGACGTTCTCCAGCAGCGTCTGGGCGGCCTCCGGGTAGGCGGTCTGGGCGAGATAGTGCGGCACGTGCACCGAGAAGCCGACGGACTCGTGCCCGTGCTGGGCCATCCGGAACTCCAGCAGCGACGACGCGCTACCCGGTACCTGCAACTCTCCCGGCCAGCGCTGGTGATCGGAGATCAGGTCGCGATCCGAGGAATGCGCGGTGACACCCAGCGGGCGGGTGTGCGGAATCGCCATCGGAATCGCGCTCAGGCCGATGCTGCGGCGCACGCCGAGCTGTTCGGCGAGCAGCCGTACCGCGGTGGTGAACTTCTCCCACCGCAGATCCGGCTCCAGACCGGAGAGCAGCAGGAACGGGGTGCCCGCGGTGTCGCGCAGCGCCCACAGGTTCAGCTCGGGTTCGGCGTAATCGGCGAAATGATCGGTTTTGAACGTCATCAGCGGACGGCGGGAGCGGTAATCCAGCAGTTCGTCGACGTCGAACGAGGCGACCAGTTCGCTTTCCAGGCTTTCGCGCAGGTGCGTCGTGGCCAGGCGGACGGCGTGCCCGGCGTCGGTAAAGCCTTCCAGCCCGTGCACGAGGACCGGACCCGCGCCGTCGGCGGACGACAACTGCGGAGCGGGGAACTCCAGCTCGTACATTCGCGACTCGTAGTCCATCGCGTCACTCCTTCCTGCGCGGTCCACCGCGGCGGCCGATCGAGGGCAGCACCGCGGGGAACCCATGTCCATTGTCCCCCATGGCGATGTCGCGCACCGCGCACGGTGCGGACACCGACCCATAGAACGAGCCAACAGCGCCCGAACGCCCGGCATTCCCCACCGGGTAGATACCTGTATTCCCTCGTCGCGACGGGTGACACCGGTTACGGCGAAATCGGGTCGGGTGCGCGCAGGTCGTGTGTGCGGGTCGGCGTGGCGCGGGAAGCGCCGAACCCGCTTTTGGCACAGTGGGCGGTGTGACTGTGCCGGATTCGACGGGACGCACGCGCGCGCTCGGCGCCTGCGCGGCGGCCGTGTGCGCGCTGCTGCTCACCGGGTGCGGATCCACCGTGACCGGGCAGCCCGTCGCGGCGCGGCCATCGACCGTGCGGCATATCGCCGCCGGACTGAGCACGCTACTGCCCGAGCCCGCGCAGTTCCCGGCGCGCTATCCCGCGGTGGTGCTACCCCCGGAGGCGGCGGCCCAGGCGGCGGGAGACCTGAACGGCGTGATCCGCGGCGCGACCGTGCGGCCGGAGGGCTGCGCCCCCGACGAACAGCAGTTCGGCCCCGACCACACCGCCATCGCGGTCGGCAGCGACGAGACGTCGCGCGCCACGCTCACCGTCGAGCTCACCCGGACCAGACAGCCGCTGTCTACGCTGCGCGAACAGGTGCTTCGCTGCGGCGAGATGCGGGTGGCCAGGGCCGGGGCGACCACAACAGTGTCGACCGAGCTGGATCCGCCGCCGCCCCTCGACGCCGACGACACGCTGGCGCTGCGCCGCACCGTCGCCCCCGACGTCGGGGGGCCCGGCCTGACGCAGACCATGCGGACGCTGGTCGGGCAGGTGGGCGATGTGCGAATCGCGGTGACCTACATGACATTCAGCGACGCGCCGCCGGACACCGCGGCGCTGGACGAGTTGTTCACGACGGCGGTGCGGAAGGTGCGCGAGGCGTAGGCGGCCCGGTCGAACGGGGCCGTGTACTCGCCCGGTCCGACAATCAGTGCCACCGGGTGGGGCTGTCGCGGTGCTTCGTACACAGGCTGCGGGTTGTCCACAGGGGAGCTGTTCGCGCAGGTCGGGCGATCGGCGGACGGAGGGGCGATGCGCACTATGGCGACATGACGACTTCAGCGAATCCGCCACTCGGCGCGGGCGCCCGGCGCGGCGGCGAGGGCAGCGAATCCGTCGATCCGCCCGGCCGCTACCCGGGCGACCCGATGCGTTCCGAGCTTCCGCCGGGGCGGGTGCACTGGCGGCCGCCGCACCAGCGATTGTGTCTACGGCCATCCGCCGCCGGTTCGCGAATCCGCCGGACGGGGAACGACGACGACTCGGGGCCGAGCGCGGTGTTCGCGCAGCCGTCACCGCTGTACCGCGCCGGGTATTCGGCGCGACCACTCCGGGTGGACGATCCCGGAGAACTCATCGCCGCGCTGCCCGCCATGGTGGGGTTCTACCCGCATCGCTCGCTGGTCGTCGCGGTGCTCGGGCCCGCGGAACCGGGCGCGAGTCACGGAATCGCGGCGGTGCTGCGATTCGATCTCGAGCCGGTCGGCGCGCGCCGCGGTCTCGTCGGGTCGTTCGCGGACCTCATCGGGCAGATCTGCGCCGCCGAGCGGGCGACGGAGACGCTCGCGGTGGTCGTCGACGACCGGCTCGGCGGACCGCTCGGGAAGGCGGGGCGCGGGCGGCGTGGTTCGCCGCCGGGGGCGTTGATCGCCGCGCTGGCCGGTCGGCTCGGCGCCGACGGCATCCGGGTCGGCGGCGCGTGGGCGGTGACGGCGATCGAGGAGGGGCGACCGTGGTGGAGTCTGCGGGGCAGGTCCGACCGCGGCACGGTACCCGACCCGAGCGCGTCCACGGTGGCGCTGGCGCACGTGCTGGACGGACGGCCGATCCTGAGCTCCCGCTCGGAACTCACCGAGCGGGTGGCCGCGGACTCGGCGCTGTGCGCGGAGGTCGGCGTCCAACTGGACAGCGCCGTCGCGGCGGCCAGAGACCGGTTCGCCAGGGCGGTGCGGCACGACGACGTCACCGGCTATCGCAGGCGTGCTTTGGAACACGTGCTGTGGCAGGTGGCCAATATCGAATCCGGCGCCGTGCTCGCCGCGCCGGAGATCGCGGAAGTCGTTGCCGCGCTGCGTGATCGGGTGGTGCGCGACGCGATGTTCGCGCTGGCCGCCTCCGATCACGCGGCGGCCGCGGAACGGCTGTGGCTGACCCTCGTCCGCGGTCTGCCGCCCGGGCGGGACCGCGCCGAGATCGCGGCTCTGCTCGGCTACAGCGCCTATTTCCGTGGCGACGGACCGTTCGCGGGCATCGCCCTCGAGGCGGCGTTGGCGGCCGATTCGGGCAACGCGATGGCGATCCTGCTGGAAACCTCGCTGCGCGCGGGCATGCGCCCCGAACAGTTGCGCAGGCTCGCCAGCAGCGGCCGTGACGCCGCGGCTTGGCTGGGCGTCGACCTCGGACCTGTTGTCCGATGAGGCGGCGCGCCTGTGTCTCGATGAGGCGCGCCGATGCCTTGCCGCGGCGTCTTCGATACGCCGAGTGGCTACTTCGCGCTGTGCGCGCGTTCACCCAGCGAGCGCAGGAACTCCCAGGCGTCGGCCACGATCTCGTCGAGATCGTTGTGCTCGGGCCGCCAACCGAGTTCGCCGATCGCCCGTTCGCTGGAGGCGATCAGTGTGGCGGGGTCGCCGGGACGGCGCGGCGCGTCCTGCGCGGCGATGGGCAGGCCCGTGACGCGCTCGCACGCCGAAATCACCTCGCGCACCGAGAAACCCGCGCCGCTACCGAGGTTGTAGACACGGTGCGCGCCTGCCTCGGCCGAGCGCAGGGCCAGCAGGTGGGCCTCGGCGAGATCACGGATGTGGATGTAATCGCGCACCGCGGTGCCGTCGGGAGTCGGCCAGTCGGTGCCGAAGACGGAGATCGCCTTGCGGTGCCCGAGCGCGACCTGCAGCACGAGCGGAATGAGATGCGTTTCGACCACGCGGTTCTCGCCGAGCCCGCCGTAGGCGCCCGCGACGTTGAAGTACCGCAGGCTGGTCGCGGCCAAGCCGTGCGCGATCGAGTAGGAGGTGATCGCGTGATCGATGGCGAGCTTCGACGCGCCATAGGGGTTGGTCGGCCGGGTCGGCGCGTCCTCGGTGATCGGTACCTGCTCGGGTTCGCCGTACACCGCGGCGGTCGAAGAGAACACCAGGCGCGGCGTGCCCGTCAGCCGCATGGCCTCGAGCAGCTCCAGCGTCTTCACGACGTTGCCTTGCCAGTACTTCTCCGGCTGCTGCACCGATTCCCCGACCAGCGACTGCGCCGCGAAATGCAGGACGCCGTCGAAGGTTTCGCCGCGCAGCAGCGCGGGCGCGGCCTCGGCGACATCGCCCTCGACGAACCGCGCACCGGACGGGACGCCGTCGGCGTTACCGGTGGACAGATCGTCGACGACGACCACCTCGTGGCCGTCCTCCAGCAGCACCTGCGCGCAAACGCCCCCGACGTAGCCCGCGCCACCCGTGACCAGAAGTTTCACGGATCAGACCAGCTTCACCTGGACGGCGTGGGCCATTTCGTCCGACAGCTCGAAGCCGCTGTCGTGGCCGGGCACGCTGATGACCACGGAACCGGGCTTGGTCTCGACGGTCACTCGCGCGTCGGGTACCACACCGGCCTCGCGCAGCTGGCCGATGACCTCGGGGTCGGTCTGGATGTGCTCGGCCAGGCGGCGCACCACGACGGCGTGCAGCTGGCCGTGCGGCAGATCCGAGAGCCGGACCAGGGTCTCCTCGACCGTGACCGGCGCGGTGATGCCCAGCTCGTCGAGGCCGGGAATCGGGTTGCCGTACGGCGAGGTGGTGGGGTGGTTGAGCACCTCGACCAGGCGCCGCTCGACGTCCTCGCTCATCACGTGCTCCCAGCGGCACGCCTCGGCGTGCACGTTCTGCCAGTCCAGGCCGATGATGTCGACCAGGAGACGTTCGGCGAGCCGGTGCTTGCGCATCACCGCGACGGCCATGCTGCGGCCCTTCTCGGTGAGCTCGAGATGGCGATCGCCCGCGACCAGCAGCAGCCCGTCGCGCTCCATGCGCGCGACCGTCTGGCTCACGGTCGGGCCGCTCTGCTCGAGGCGCTCGGCGATCCGCGCGCGCAGGGGCACCACGCCCTCCTCCTCGAGGTCGTAGATGGTACGGAGGTACATCTCCGTGGTGTCGACCAGATCCTTCACCTGTTACCCCTTCGTCGGCACGAATTCTACCCACGCACGGCGACAGCACCGTGTGCCATGTCGGTTCGCGTCCCACCGCCGGAACCGTGTCGGCGCACGGCCTGTCGCCGTGTTCGCACTTGCGTCATTTCTACTGCATACAAACGCCCGACGGGGCTGGTAGCTTCCCGCGTACCGTTGCGAGCATGGCCACTGCACCCTCGGCGTCGTCCCGCGAACCAGGGGCGCACCGGAGTTCGGGCACCGTCGTGTGGAGCGAACGCTTCCTCGACTACAGCTGGACACCGGAGCACCCCATGAAACCGGCGCGACTGAAGTTCACCATGGCGCTGGCCGAAAGTCTGGGATTGCTCGACGGTGTCGAGCCGTTGAAGCCGGAGCCCGCGGGCCGCGACGAACTGTTGCGCGTGCACACCGCGGACTACATCGAGGCGGTCGAGCACGCGGTGGCGCCCGCGGGGGAGCCGCTCGCCCCGCCCTACGGTCTGGGATCGCCGGACAACCCGGTGTTCCCGCGCATGCACCAGGCGGCCTCGATCATCGTCGGCGGCACGCTGGCCGCGGCGCGCGAGATCGCCGAGGGCCGGACCCGGCGAGCCGTCAGCATCGGCGGTGGCATGCATCACGCGATGCCCTCGTCCGCCTCGGGCTTCTGCGTCTACAACGATGCGGCCGTGGCGATCTCCTGGCTGCTCGACCACGGTTTCGACCGCATCGCCTATCTCGACGTCGACGTGCACCACGGCGACGGCGTGCAGCGCGCGTTCTACGCGGACCCGAGGGTGCTCACCGTCTCCATCCATCAGCACCCGGCGACGCTGTGGCCCAACACCGGCTGGGCCGAGGAGATCGGCACGGGCGCGGCCGAAGGCACCGCGATCAACCTGCCGATGTTGCCCGGAACCCGGGATGCCCAGTGGCTGCGCGGTTTTCACGCGGTGGTGCCCGGTGCGGTCGCCGCGTTCCGCCCGCAGATCGTGGTGAGCCAGTGCGGTGTGGACACCCACCGCGAGGATCCGCTCGCCGATCTGGAGCTCACGGTGGACGGACAGCGCGCGGCGTTCCGCGCCATGCGCGATCTCGCCGATCAGTACGCCGAGGGACGCTGGCTCGCCGTCGGCGGCGGTGGTTACGGTTTGGTCCGGGTGGTCCCGCGAGCCTGGACGCACCTGTTGGCCACCGCTCTCGACCGGGACATCGCGCCGGAAACGCCGGTGCCGCAGGACTGGACCGATCTGGTGCGCACGATGGCGCCGAACACCGAGCCGCCGCGCACCATGGGCGAAGGGGGCGACATCACATTCCGTCGGTGGGACGGGCCGGGGGGAACGGGGGAGACTGGGGACGCGCGCGCCGATCGTGCGCAGCGGGCCGTCGACACGGCCGTATTGGCCACGCGCCGAGCATGCTTCGGGTTGCTCGGCTTGGATCCGGAGGACCCCCGTGACTGAGCAGATTCCCGTCCCGGACTCTCCGTCCACACCGGCGACGCCGCCCCCGCCGCCGCAGCATTGGTTCGCCGACGTGCTCGCTTCCGACGGCGGGGTGGTGCGGCTGCGTCCGGTCACTCCCGAGGACGGCGACCGGTTGCAGGAGTTCCACGCCGCGCTCTCCGAGCGCACCAGGTACCTGCGGTATTTCGGTCCCTATCCACGCATCTCGCCGAAGGATCTGTACCGGACGACCCATCTCGACTATCACGACCGGGTCGGTCTGGTGGTCGAACTCGGCGAGCAGATCATCGCGGTGGGCCGCTACGAACTGCTGGACCGCACCGGTCCTCGCGCCGCCGAGGTCGCCTTCGTGGTGGCCGACGGGCACCAGGGCCGCGGACTCGGCTCCATCCTGCTCGAGCACCTGGCGGGCGCCGCGGCGGAGAACAAGATCGAGACCTTCGTCGCGGAGGTGCTCGCCGAGAACACCGTGATGGTCACCGTCTTCCGCGAGGCCGGGTATCAGGTCGAGCGCAGCAGGGACGGTTCGGTCCTGCACCTGGAGTTCGCCATCGACCCCACCGAAGCGCTGGTGTCGGTGCGGGATTCGCGGGAACGCGCCTCGGAGGCGCGCAGCGTCGGGAATCTGCTCGCGCCGGGTTCGGTCGCGGTGATCGGCGCCACGCCCGCCGCGGGCCGGGTCGGCGGCGTGGTGCTGGCCAACCTGCTGTCGGGCGTGTTCCAGGGGCCGGTGTATCCGGTCAATCCCACCAGGAAGTTCGTGCGCGGCGTGCGCGCCTACGCCACCGTGCGCGAGATTCCCGACGAGGTGGACTTGGCGGTGGTCGCGGTGCCCGCCGCCGCGATCGACTCGGTTCTCGACGACTGTATGGCCAAGGGCGTCAAGGGTTTGGTGGTCTTGACGGCCGGGTTCGGCGAGACCGGCCCGGAGGGGCTCGCCGCCGAGCGCGACCTGGTCGCGGCCGCCCGGGTGCACGGTATGCGGGTGGTCGGTCCGAGCGCGTTGGGCATCGCCAACACCGATCCGGCGGTGTCGCTGAACGCGACGCTGGCGCCGGTGCTGCCCGCGCGCGGGCGAATCGGTTTCTTCTGCCAGTCCGGGCCGTTGGGCGCGGCCATCCTCGGCGAGGCGGCCGCGCGGAACCTGGGTTTGTCGACGTTCGTCTCGGCGGGCAACCGCGCCGACGTGTCCGGCAACGACCTGCTCCAGTACTGGGACACCGCGCCCGACACCGATGTGATCCTGCTGTACCTGGAGAGCTTCGGTAACCCGCGCAAGTTCTCCCGGATCGCGCGACGGGTGGCGCGCACCAAGCCGATCGTCGCGGTGAGCAGTGGGCGACAGGCCGGGCACAGCCAGCCCCCGCGCGATATGGATCGCTCGATCGTGCGTGACCTGTTCGCACAGGCGGGCATCGTGCAGGTGGACTCGATCTCGGAGTTGTTCGACTGCGCCGCGCTGCTCGGCTATCAACCGCTGCCCCGTGGGTCGCGCCTCGCGGTGATCAGCAACAGCACCGCGCTGAGCTGGCTGGCCGTCGACGCGGCCCGCGGTGAAGGCCTCGACGCGGCCGAACCGGTGAATCTGGGGCCGCAGGCGACGCCGGGCGCGTACCTCGACGCGGTCGTCGCCGCCCTGCGGTCCGACGAGACCGATTCCGTCATCGTGGTTTTCGCGCCGCCGGTACCGCTGCCGATGGCAGGGTTCGCCGACGCCATCCGGGCCGCCGCGGCCGCGGTGCCGGAGGCGGACAAACCGATTCTCACCACGTTCATCGCCGAGCAGGGCATTCCGAATCTGCTCGCGGTGCGCGGTCAGGGCGGGATGGCGGTGCACGGATCGATTCCGTCGTATCCGGATCCCGAACGGGCGGCGCGGGCGCTGGCCCGCGTCCGCCGCTACGCGGAGTGGCGGGACAAACCCGTGTCGGTGGTGGTGCGCCCGGACGGCATCGATACCGAGCGAGCCAGGGGACTGGTGGCGAAGTGGATGGGCGATTCCGGCGGTCGCTGGCTGACCGATCTGGAGGCCGCCGAACTGCTCACCTGCTACGGCATCCAGGTCGTCGAGTTCCGTGAGGTGCGCGACGCCGAGGAGGCGGTGGCCGCGGCCGAGGAGCTGGGCTATCCGGTGGCGGCGAAGGCCACCGGCGAGATGTGGCGGCGCAGGCCCGATTTGATCGGTGTGCGGCTCGACCTGTGGCGGCCGGAGGCGGTGCGTCAGGCCTACACCGACCTGGTGGAGATCTGCGGCGATCCGGTGCTGCACATCCAGAAGATGGCGACCAAGGGCGTCGGCTGCATCCTGCGCGTGCAGGACGACCCGTCCTTCGGGTCGGTGATCGAGTTCGGCCTGTCCGGCACGATCATCGAAATGCTCGGCGACCGCGCCTATCGCGCGCTCCCGCTGACCCGCGACGAGGCGGCGGCGCTGATCGACGCTCCGCGCGCGGCCCCGCTGCTCTCCGGCACGCCGGCGAGCCCGCGCGTGGACAAGGCCGCGCTCGCCGAACTGGCCCAACGCATTTCGGCGCTGTTCGACGACCTCCCCGAAATGCGCGAGCTGTCCTTCGATCCCGTGCTCGCCTCGCCGACCTCGGCGGAAATCCTTTACGCGCGTGGCCGAGTCGGTCCCGAGCCGAGCCGGTTCGACGTCGGCCCGCGGCGGCTGGCATGAGGTACTGCTGTCGAGCGGCGTTAACGCCGCTCGGGCGGCACCCGATCTGGTGAAGATCCGAGAGATTCGACCAGAGAGGTGTCGACATGAAAACCACTGCACTCGCCGGGCTTTTCGCCCTTGCGTTCCTGGCAGCGGGATGTTCGGTGGAGGTCGGTTCCTCCACGCCCCAGGTGAAGGAAAGCGAGCTGGAGAAGTCGGTTCAGCAGACCTTGACCGAGGAGGTCGGGAAGAAACCCGACAGCATCGACTGCCCCGATGACCTGGAGGGCAAGGTCGGCACCACCATGCGCTGCACCTTGACCGCGGGCGGCGAAACGCTCGGTCTCACCGTCACGGTGACCTCGGTCGAAGACGACACGGTCAACTACGACGTCGCCGTCGATCCGGCCTGACAACGAGTTCGCCGACCGGTTCGCGCGGAACCCGGAGGGGACGGGTCGCGCGGGCACCGGTCGGCGTCTGTGCGGTGACCGCTAGGCCACCAAGTCGGAGACCGGGCGCCTCGGAAAACACCCGGCGTCGATGGGTCAGCTGGCGTAGGCCCGCAGCCGGTCGGCCCGCTCGCCTTTGCGCAGCTTCGCCATGACCTCACGCTCGATCTGACGCACCCGCTCGCGGGACAGTCCGAAGAGCTTGCCGATCTGGTCGAGGGTGCGCGGCTGGCCGTCGTCCAAGCCGAAGCGCAGGCGGATGACCTGCTGTTCGCGCTCGTCCAAGGTCGCGAGAACGCTGCGCACGTCGTGGTGCAGCAGGCCCGCGATCACCGCGGACTCGGCCGAGGTGGCCTCGGAGTCCTCGATGAAATCGCCGAGCGGCGCCTCTTCGTCGTTGCCGACCGGCATGTCCAGGCTCACCGGGTCGCGGCTGTGATCGAGCAGATCGGAGATCTTGTCGACCGGGATGCCCGACTCGTTGGCCAGCTCTTCGTCGGTGGCTTCGCGGCCGAGCTGCTGGTGCAGTTCACGCTTGATCCTGGCCAGCTTGTTCACCTGCTCGACGAGGTGGACGGGCAGCCGGATGGTGCGGCTCTGATCGGCCATGCCGCGAGTGATGGCCTGGCGGATCCACCACGTCGCGTAGGTGGAGAACTTGAATCCCTTGGCGTAGTCGAACTTCTCCATCGCCCGGATCAGGCCCAGATTGCCCTCTTGGATGAGGTCCAGCAGCGGCATGCCGCGGCCGGTGTAGCGCTTGGCGAGCGAGACCACGAGGCGAAGGTTGGCTTCGAGCAGGTGCGCCCGTGCGGCTTGGCCGTCGCGCACGATGATGGCGAGATCCTTCTTCCGGCTGGCGGAAAGCCGCTTGCCCGTTTCCAGCAGATGCTGGGCGTAGAGGCCCGCCTCGATGCGCTTGGCCAGCTCGACCTCGTCTGCGGCCGAGAGCAGCGCGGTGCGGCCGATTCCGTTCAGGTACACACGTACCAAGTCGGCGGCAGGGCTCTGGGCGTCGAGGTCCGATTCGCTGGTGCGCACTCGAGTGGTGGCGGGGCTGGTCATGACTTGCCTCCTGTCGGTGGTGTCTCACTCCGATCAACGGACCCGACAGAGAGAAAGTTCCCCGCTCCCGCGCCGATAAACCGCATCTGAACTGCGGTTTCGGTCACTTACGTCTGAGAAGTTCCTGAGAACCCCCGCGGGCGGGAACGACTCCCTGTCCGATGCCTCCGCCGACGCATACCCGGTTGCCCCGTGCTTACACGGGAGCGATGAGCCCGTGCCGGACCAATCCGGCGACGACAGTCAGCGCGTCGGCCGCGAACTCCGGCGTCACCTCGTCGGCTCCGTGGGCGAGCGCCAGCAGTTCGACCAGCTCGTACAACGGAAGTCCGTCCGGCCGCATTCCCGCGACCAGCGCGATCGTCGTCTCATCCACCTCGTGCTGCCAGCGCGGACCGTCGCCGCGGTGCAGCCGCGCGACGCGCTCGGCCCAGCCGTCGGGGCCGGGCAGCGACACCCGTTCCAGCGCCGTCGTGGGCTCGACCGCGAAACGCGCGGTCCAGGCGTGGTTTTCGTCACTCGCCACGGCGCGCAGCCAGGCCGACCGCTCGAAATACGCGCTCGCTTCGGCGCCGAGCGGGTCGTCGAAGCCGTGCGCGAGGTCCTCGGCGAGCAACTCGGTGGGCCCGTCGATGGCGCGAAGGTAGACGAAGCCGAAGCCGATGCCCTCGACGTCGGCCGCGGCGAACGCGTCCAGCCACTGCTCGGCGCGGGCTTGCGCCGCCGGATCGCGCGGATCGAGGCCCGCGTCACGCAGCCAGGTGCCGACGTACAGCGCCGGATCGGCGACATCGCGCTGCACCACCCAGGCGTCGACGCCGTCGGCGGGCAGCCAGGAGGAGACGCGCTGGCGCCAGTCCTCGCCGTCCACGTGCACCCAGGCCGCCAGCATGGCCGCGGTGCCGCCCGGCGCGAGCAGATCGGGCGCGCGCGAGACGACCAGTTGGCTGGCGCCGTCCAAGGCCAGGCCCGAATCGCGGTATGTGTGCTCGATGCGCGCGGGGCCGACGACGAACGGCGGGTTCGCCACCACCTGATCGAACCGTCGCCCGGCCACCGGCTCGAACCAGGAACCCTCCAGCAGTTCGATGTCGAGGCCGTTGAGGGCGGCCGTCGCCTCGGCCAGCCACAGCGCGCGCGGGTTCACGTCGGTCGCGGTGACGGTGCGCGCGTAGGAGGCGGCGTGCACCGCCTGCACGCCGCAGCCGGTGCCGAGATCGAGAACCGATCCGACGGGCCGGGTCGGCGTGGCACGCAGCAGCGACAGCGAGGCGTGGCCGACGCCGAGCACGTGATTCTCGGTGAGGGTGCGCCTGCGCATCGAGTCGTCCAGATCGGACAGGATCCAGCGGTTGCCCTCGCCGGCGTCGAGCGGGCGCAGGTCCAGTGCCGCGCGGACCTCGTCGCCGTCGCGCTCCAGCAGACCGGCCGCGACGGCCCGGTCGATGTCCACCGGCGCCAGCGCGGCCGCCACCTCGCGCTCGGGCAGGGCGTCGCCGAGCAGCAACAGCCGGATCAGCGTGCCGAGTTCACCCGCCGCCCGCGCGGCCCGCCGCACCGGCACCGGCTCGGACCGACCCAGCGCCGCGTGCGTGTCCGGCCCCAGCGCCGACACGAGGGTGTCGGCGTCGTAGCCGACGCGGGTCAGCGCGGTCCGCAGCTCCGGGCACAAGGCGGTGAGCAGGGATCCGGTGGTCGTCTGGTTCGTAGGCACACACGTACTCTGCCACCGCTACCCGTGAGCATCCGTAGCCCGTTGCCACCGGGGTCGCGGCTCACGCCCCGTTCGGGTCGCGTCCGGTGACGCAGTACACGGCGTCGCCCGGATCGGTCATCACGATCCAGTGCTCGTAGCGCTGCACCACGGTCGCGCCGAGCGACTCGTGCCACGCCGCGGTGGCCTCGATATCGGACGAGGACAGGTCGATGTGGGCGCTGGTCGGCCGGTTCTCGCCGAGGCGCTGCAACAGAAACTGGACCGGCATCGGCTCCACCGGGCGCAGCCGGGAGAACTCGTCGAGTCGGCCAGGCGTGTGCTTCCATCCGGTGAGGTCGGCCCAGAAGCGCGTCTCTACGTCGTGATCGGCCGCGCCGATGTCCAGGCAGACCTGGTCGAGGCGGCTCAGCGTGCCGTCGGGCGCGCGGAAGGCGGGCGCGGGGCGGCCCTTGGCGCGTCCGCTCGGCGTGAAGCAGAAGATCTGCCCGGATGGCGAGCGAAGCACCGCGTAGTCGGGGTGATTGGCGACCAATTCGGCGTTCAGGTCCAGCGCGGTGCGTACGGCGGCGGGGATGTGGTCGACGTCGAAGTCGAAGTGCACGCCGCCGAGGCCGTTCACCGACTGCATCTTGACCCCGGCCGCGGCGAACAGCGCGGGATCCGGCAGCAGCGTGAGGAATTGGTTGTCGTCGCCGCGGCGCGGGGAGAGTTGGGTGCCGGTGATGGTCGACCAGAAGGTCGCGCAGGCGTCGAAACGTTGTGCGGGACGGTCGATGAACGCCCAGACCCAGCGAATCATGTTCTCTCCTGTGCCGTGCGGGAGGTACCCGCGACCGCAGACGTGGTGGCCCGGCGAGTGCGCCGAGCAAGGTGTTGCGGGACACGACAAGTGACGAGTGCGGCGCAGGCCACACGGCCGCCGTGCCCCGGGGACACAGTAGGGGGCGGCCGGGAGACTGTCGAACCGGTTTGGCCGAATCTCGGTGTTCTATGGCATTCGTGCCACTCGTTCGGTGCGCGGTTTTCCGGCAAGCTCGGCCGGTGACCGAACTGCGCACCTCGCCAGCCCAGCCCGGCGAACCGTTCGACCCGGTGGCGCGACGGCTGCATCCCGCCTGGATCGTGGCCGGGGTCGGCTTCGTCGCGCTGCTCGGCGCGGCCGCGTTCCGTTCCGTGCCGAGCGTGCTGATGGACCCGCTGCACGCGGAATTCGGGTGGTCGCACGGGACCATCGGGCTCGCGGTGTCGCTGAATCTGCTGCTGTACGGCCTCATCTCGCCGTTCGCCGCCGCGCTGATGGACAAGTTGGGCATCCGCAGGGTGGTGGCCTCCGCGCTGGTGCTCGTCGCGGCGGGCAGCGGACTGACCGTCTTCATGACCCAGGCCTGGCAACTCGTCGCGACCTGGGGACTACTGGTCGGCGTCGGTGTCGGCTCGATGTCGATGCCGTTCGTGGCGACGATCACCGGGCGCTGGTTCGTGCGCCACCGCGGCCTGGTCACCGGCATCCTGACGGCCGCGGGCGCGACCGGGCAGCTGGTCTTCCTCCCGTTGGTCTCGGCGCTGGCGCACGAGCACGGGTGGCGGCTGCCCGCGCTGGTGGTGGCGGGGGCGGCGCTGGCGGTGGTGCCGCTGGTCCTGCTGTTCATCCGCGACTTCCCCAGCGACGTGGGCGTTTCCGCGTACGGCGCGGAACCGGGCTCGGCGGCGGGGACGCGCACCACCGCGCGAGGCGGCGCGACGCGGGCGCTCACCGTGCTCGCGCGGATCGCGCGGACGCGCGGATTCTGGTTGCTGGCGGGCGGTTTCGCGGTGTGCGGCGCCTCGACCAACGGTCTGGTCGGCACCCATTTCGTCAGCGCGGCGCACGACCACGGGATGCCGCCGACCACCGCGGCCGGACTGCTCGCGCTGGTCGGCGTGTTCGACGTCGCGGGCACCATCGCCTCGGGGTGGCTCACCGACCGGGTCGACCCGCGCTATCTGCTCCTGGCCTACTACAGCCTGCGCGGGCTCTCGCTGCTGATCCTGCCCTCGCTGTTCGCGCCGCACACCGAGCCGAGCATGTGGGTCTTCGTGATCTTCTACGGACTGGACTGGATCGCGACCGTCCCGCCGACGGTCGCGCTGTGCCGCGAGCTGTTCGGCGAGGACGGGCCGGTGGCCTTCGGCTGGGTTTTCGCCTCGCACCAGATCGGCTCGGCGATCGCGGCCACCGGCGCGGGCGTGATTCGCGACGTGCAGGGCAGCTACGACACGGCCTGGTACGTGGCTGGCGCGCTGTGCGGACTCGCGGCGTCGATGTCGATCGTCATCCGCAGGCGGGTCGGCGCATGAGCGAACTCACCCGTCGATGGCGTTGTGCGGACGGGATTCGATGGCCTTGTGGGGGCGGTCCCACCGGCTGGGTTCGTCCTTGCGCCGCGGCGGGCGGTCGTTGGCGATGAGCACCGCGATCCACGGCAGCGGGATCGACGCGCCGATGATCAGCAGCGAGAGCAGGGCGCTGCCCCACGCGCTGTAGGCGACCGCGGCCAGCACCAGCGCGGGAATGCGGAACGCCATCAGGATCGTGTACCTGCGCACCCGCGCGCGGTGCTGATCCTCGAGCGAAGGGGCGGCCTCGGTGATGAGCACCGGGTGCTTGTCGTCGTTTCCGGGGAAGTACCCGCGCGACGGGGAAGGTGTGGATGAGACGTCCGGGCGAACACCGCGGCCGATGTCGTCGGCGTCGGAGGAGTCGCCGTTCTGCTGCATACCCCGAGTCTTCCACTCCCGTGTTCCCGGCGCACACACCAGGTCGATTCGCCACCGGCTTCGGGCGCAGGCGACCCGCGGGACCGTCATACGGCATCATGGAATCCGTGAGTACCGACACCCTGGTTCGCCCGGATACGACCACCGACGAGACGACGGGCGACGACATCCCGAAGTTCTTCCACTACGTGAAGAAGGACAAGATCGCCGAGAGCGCCGTCATGGGCACCGTGGTCGTCGCCCTGTGCGGCGAGGTGTTCCCGGTGACCCGCTCGCCGAAGCCCGGCTCGCCGGTCTGCCCGGAGTGCAAGAAGGTCTACGAGAGCCTGCGCAAGGGCGACTGAGTCCCGCGACCTTCGGCCGCGCGGTTACCCCGAGCTACGCAGCGGGGTGATCGCGCGTGCCGAGTCCGCGCGATCCGGCGCGTCGGCGTCGGTCTCCTCGTCCGACGTCTCGCCGCGCACCTGGTTGGAGATCCATTCCCGCATCTGCTCGATGCGGGTGGCGCGAGCGGGCCAGAACTCCTGGACCGCGGCGTTGAACTCGGCGCCGAGAATCACCGCGAAGCCCAGGAAGAACGTGAAGAGCAGGAACGCGATCGGCGTCGCCAGCGCGCCGTAACTCACGCCGGTCGCGGTGATCCAGGACAGGTACCGGCGCAGTCCCTCGCTGGCCGCCATGAAGAACACGCCCGCGACGAGCGCCCCGCCGAACAGCCGATGCCAGGGCAGCGTGCGGTGCAGCGCCAGCTTGTAGAGCGTGGTCAGGCCGACGATGAGCAACAGGCCGACGCCGGGGTAGTAGAAGCTGTCGATCAGCCGTAAGCCTGGCTCCCGCCACCCGTCCGGCAGCACCCGGCCGATCAGGCTGGGACCGAGCGCGACGAGCGGCAGAATGAACACCGCCGCCACCAGGAACAGCACGTAGAGCAGCAGCGCGAAGATGCGCTGCCACACCGGATGCCGCGCGTCCTGCTGGTCGTGCGCCTCCACGATCGCGTCGACGAAGGTCGCCATCGCCGAGGATCCGGCCCACAGCGAGAGCACGAAGCCGAACGACACCACCGCACCGCGCCCGCGGCCGAGCACGTCGCCGACGGTCGGTTCGATCAGGTCGGTGACGACGGCCTCGCTGAACAGCTCCCGGCTGAACGTGATGATCTTGGATTCCACGATCTCGACGGTGTCGGGCCCGAACCAGCCGCCGACGTAACCGAGGCTGCCGAGCACCCCGAGCAGCAGCGGGGCCAACGACAGGGTCTGCCAGAACGCGGCGGACGCGGACTTGGCGAAGATCGAATCGTCCCACGCTTTCCCCGAGACCCGGACCACCAGCCTGCGAGCCTGCCGTCCGGCATGCCGGACCCGCCGGACGACGACGTCCGGACCCCGCGGCGGCGTGCCCGCGCCGCCGCTGTGGATCGGCTCGGGCCCGTGCGCGGGTAGGGGACTGGCTTCGTTCATGGTGCCTACAGCATCGCGCACCGGACGCTCGCGCACCGGCTCGTCCCCGCATCGTGTCGGCGGGCAACAGGTGAACACGGGGCGGCGCGGAGGGAATGTGTGACGCGGATCGCGACCGCCGCGTCGGTTTGGCGACACGCCGTCCCCGGCCGCTACTGTCTTCTGCGTGACTGGGTCGGATGGCGCTGCGGCGGGAGATGGAGCGACGCCGGGCGATTCGGGAAAGTCGGCAGCCGGGGGCGGTTCGCTACGCGCGTGGCAGCGGCGCGCGCTCACGAAATACCTGGCCACGAAGCCGCGCGACTTCCTCGCCGTGGCGACGCCGGGCGCGGGTAAGACGACCTTCGCGCTGCGGGTGGCGGCCGAGCTGCTCGCCGATCGGACGGTGGACCAGATCACGGTGGTCGCGCCGACCGAACACCTCAAGCACCAGTGGGCGGCCTCGGCCGCGCGCAGCGGCATCCAGCTGGATTCTCGTTTCTCCAACGCCACCGGCGGCACCTCCGGCGACTACCACGGCGTGGTCGTCACCTACGCGCAGGTCGCTTCGCATCCGTCCCGGCACCGGGTGCGGACCGAGAACCGCAGGACGCTGGTGATCCTCGACGAGATCCACCACGCGGGCGACGCCAAGACCTGGGGTGACGCGACCGCGGAGGCGTTCGGCGACGCGACCCGCAGGCTGGCGCTGACCGGTACACCGTTCCGCTCCGACGACAGCCAGATCCCGTTCGTCGTCTACGAGCCCGACGAATCCGGCTTCCCCAAGTCGCGCGCGGACCACACCTACGGCTACGCCGAGGCGCTGGCCGACGGCGTCGTCCGGCCGGTGGTCTTCCTGGCCTACTCCGGCGACGCGCACTGGCGCGACAGCGCGGGCGAGGAGCACTCCGCCCGCCTCGGTGAGCCGCTCAACGCCGAACAGACCGCGCGGGCCTGGCGGACCGCGCTGGACCCGGCGGGCGACTGGATCTCCGCGGTGCTGCGCGCCGCCGACATCCGGCTGCGCCAGAAGCGCGCCTCGGGCATGCCCGACGCGGGCGGCCTGGTGATCGCCACCGACCAGGACCGGGCCCGCGACTACGCCGAACTGCTCGAACACATTTCCGGCGAGCGGCCGGCGCTGGTGCTCTCCGACGATCCCGCGTCTTCGAACCGGATCGCCGAGTTCAGCAACAACACCCAGCCGTGGATGGTCGCGGTGCGCATGGTGTCCGAGGGCGTCGACGTGCCGCGCCTGTCCGTCGGCGTCTACGCGACCAGCGCCTCGACGCCGCTTTACTTCGCCCAGGCCATCGGCCGATTCGTGCGCGCGCGCCGCCCCGGCGAGACGGCGAGCGTGTTCCTGCCCTCGGTGCCCGTGCTGCTGGATCTGGCCGCGCAGCTGGAATTGCAGCGCGACCACGTCATCGGCAAGCCGCACCGGGAGAAGAACGGCCTCGACGACGAGCTGTTGACCGACGCGGCCAAGCAGAAGGACGAGCCGGGCGAGGAAGAGAAGAAGTTCGTGGCGCTCGCCGCGGACGCCGAACTCGACCAGGTGATCTACGACGGCTCCTCGTTCGGCACCGCCACCTTCGCGGGCAGCGACGAGGAGGCCGACTACCTGGGCATTCCCGGTCTGCTCGACGCCGATCAGATGCGCGCGCTGCTGCGCGAGCGCCAAGCGCGTCAGCTGGCCGACCGTGGTGAGCCGAAGATCGTGGAACCCGCGCCGCAGGTCGCGACCGCCGCCGAGCGGGTCGCCACCGCGGACCGGCTCGGGGAACTGCGCAAGGAACTCAACAGTCTGGTGGCCATGCACCATCACCGCACCGGCAAGCCGCACGGGGTGATCCACGGCGAGCTGCGGCGCGAGTGCGGCGGTCCGCCGACCGCGCTGGCCACGGCCGACCAGCTGCACGAGCGGATCGCCGCGCTGCGTCGTCGATAGCGCGGGTATCCGGCCGCGTGCTGCCCCGCGTCGCGGGACGGCCGAGTCGCGCGCTGGCCGAAGTCGCGTGCCAAGTGGTCGCGTCGGCGGAGGTCAGCGCTCAGGGAGAACTCGCGGGCCACGCCGCCATCGCACAGTCGATGGATCGGGTGAGGTCCTCCAGCGCCGCGCCGTCGCGGGCCTGGATGGACAGCCCGTAGAGCACTGTCGTGTAGAAGGCCGCCAGCGACGCCGTGTCGGTCTGCGCGGGCAGATCGCCCTCGGTGACCCCGCGCCACAGGCGCGCGTGGATGTGATCAGTGGTCTCCCTGCGCTTTTCGACGAGGAAATCGCGCACCCCGGTATTGCGGGTCGTGTACGTAGCGCCCGCGAGCACCACCATGCAGCCGTGTGGCTTGTCCTCGACGGTGTAGGCGGCGGCGTTGTCGCGCAGCATGGCCTCGATGGCTGCCCGTGCGGTGGGCTCTTCGCGCAGTGCGCGCTCGGTGTAGCCGCCGTCGGTGCGGCCGTAGAGCTCGATGGCCTCGCGAAAGAGCGCCTCTTTGCCACCGAACGCGGCGTAGAGGCTGGGCGAGTTGATGCCCATCGCGGCGGTGAGGTCGCTCATCGACGCGCCCTCGTAGCCGTGCTCCCAGAACACCTCCATGGCCCGGCGCAGCGCGACCGAGCGGTCGAAGGCGCGGGGACGACCTCGTTCGGCCACGGCTGCTCCTTTCTGTGTCGATCGTTAAATATACCCCTTGACGGGCCGGTCGCCGTGGGCTTAGCTATTTATGTACTGATCGACACAAAAATTGAGGGAGTACTGATGTCCGACCTGACCGGCAAGGTGGCACTGGTGACCGGCGGCAGCAGGGGGATCGGGGCGGCCATCGCCCGGCAGCTGGCCGTCGCGGGCGCGGACGTCGCGCTGACCTACCGGAGCGCCGAGACCGCCGCGAAAACCGTTGTCGCCGAGATCGAAGCGCTTGGCAGGCGCGCGATCGCGCTGCGCGCCGACAGCGCCGACGCGGGCGAGGTGGCGTACTCGGTGCACCGCGCCGCCGCCGAACTGGGTGGGCTCGACATCCTGGTGAACAACGCGGGCATCTTCCCGAGCAAGCCGTTCGAGGAGTTCACCGTCGAGGAGATCGACCGGGCGCTGCACGTGCACGCCCGCGCCGCGTTCGTCGGCGCTCAAGCGGCGGTCGCGCACATGAGCGAGGGCGGTCGGATCATCGGCATCGGCACCAATCTCACCGAGCACGCCCCGTTCGGTGGTCTCGCGCTCTACAACCTGAGCAAGTCGGCGCTCAACGGATTCACCAAGGCACTGGCGCGCGAACTCGGCCCGCGGTCGATCACGGTGAATCTGGTGCAGCCCGGCTCGACCGACACCGACATGAATCCGGCCGACGGCGCACACGCCGCGACCCAGGTCGGCCTCACCGCGCTCGGGCGCTTCGGCACCGCCGACGATGTCGCCGCCACTGTGGCGTTCCTGGCGGGCCCGGCCGCCCGCAGCATCACCGGCGCGATCCTCACCGTGGACAGCGGCACCAACGCCTGACGCTAACCCGGTGAAATACCGGCCCGGTGAGACGCCGAGGGTCCGCCGGCCCGCGGTCTGACGGCCGGGCTCAGGCCGGTTCGAAGAAGCGATCGGGGTCCAGGGTGTTGATCGGCGTCCAGCGCGGCTGTTCGACGACGATCTCCGAATCGCTGTGCGCCGCTTCGAAATACCCCTGGATCTCCAGGGCGAGCCGCGGGTTCTCGTCGATCCGCCGCGCCATGTCGTAGAGCGTCGCCAGCACGTGGACGCAGCGTTCCGTGCGCGCCGAGCACGAGCAGTCGACGGCGGCGAGCACCGGGGCGGGCCGCACCTCTGCCGCGGCGAGCGCGCGGTGCGTCTCGTCGGTCAGCACCGTCGGGTCCGGGATCACCTCGGCGATCGCGGCCACCGCCTGCCGGGACAGCGGCGCGACCTCCAGGTGTGTCACCGACGCCTGCCCGCCGCGGTGGATGTGCGCGCGCACGACGCGGCCTTCGACGGTGGTCTGGACGCCGTGGTTGCGGGCGATGCTGCGGGCGCGGGGCAGCAGCGAATCGGGCCGGGTCTGGCGCAGCGGCTCGGCGAGCCGCACCCAGTCCATGCCCCATGCCGTGTAGCCGAATTCGTTGTCCGCCATCAGTTCTCTCGCTTCCGGCGCAGGATCTCGACGAGCTGGTCGTCGTCGAGGCGGGCCAGCGCGGCGATGCCCGCGGAGTCCGACAGGTCGGTCAGCGCGGACTTACGATCGTGCATGCCCGCGATGTGCTCCTCGACGGTGGTGCCGGAGGTGAGGGTGGTGATGGTGACCGTGCGGGTCTGACCGATCCGGTGCGCACGGTCCGAGGCCTGCGCTTCCACGGCGGGATTCCACCAGCGGTCGAAGTGCACCACGTCGGCGGCGCGGGTCAGGGTGAGGCCGGTGCCTGCCGCCCGCAGGCTCAGTACGAGCACGGGCGGTCCGTCCGCGGACTGGAAGTCGCGCACGATCGCCGCGCGCTGGGCCTGGTTCAGTCCGCCGTGGAAGAACGGCGCGGTGACGCCGAACTGCTCGGCGAGGTGCCGGACCAGCAACTCACCGGTCTGCCGGTACTGGGTGAAAATCAGGGTCGGCGAATCGGTTTCGAGGTTGGTGGCGACGATGTCGGTGCACAGGTCGAGCTTGCCCGAACGGCCGGGCAGCTCGGCGAGATCGCCGGTGATCAGGCCCGGGTGGTTGCACACCTGCTTGAGCGCGGTGAGCGCGGCCAGCACCCGGCTCTGGCGTTGCGCGCCGGAACCGAAGCCGTCGTCGATGGCCCGCTCCAGTAGCTGGTCGTAGAGCTTCTCCTGTTCGGCGGTCAGGTCGCAGAGCAGATCGGTGTGGATCTTCGCGGGCAGCGCGGCGGCGACCTGGAACTTCTTGCGCGCCAGCACGACCGGTTCGATGGTGTCGCGAAGGCGGGCGGCGGCCGCGGCCGAACCCTCCTGGATCGGCCGGACGAAACGGCGGCGGAACTGGCCGCGATGGGCGAACAGGCGCGGCGCGACCAAGTGCAGCAACGCCCACAGCTCCTCGAGGTGGTTCTCCACCGGCGTGCCGGTCAGCGCGACTTTGGCGGGGCTGGTGACGTCCCTGGCGGCCTTGGCGAGCTGCGTGCGCGGGTTCTTCAACGCTTGCGCCTCGTCGAACACCGCTGTCGCCCAGTCTTGTCCGGCGAGGAGGTGGCCGTGCAGCCGCAGCGTCGGGTAGCCGACCACCACGATGTCGCCCGCGGCTACCGCGAGTTCGCCGCCGCGCCAGGTGACCGGGCGCAGTTCCGGTGCGAAACGGGTGATCTCGTGCGCCCAGTTGCCGACCAGCGACGTGGGGCAGACCACGAGCTGAGCGCCCGCCGTGGCGCGTCCGAGCAGAAAACCGATGGCCTGCACCGTTTTTCCGAGGCCCATCTCGTCGGCGAGCACCGCGCCGCCGTACGCCGCGATGGTCTCGGTCAGCCAGCCGACCCCGCGTGCCTGGTAGGGGCGCAGGTCAGCGTGCAGAGCCGTCGCCAGCTCGGCGGCCACCGCCTCGGTGCCGAGCAGGGTGCGCAGGGCGCGGTCGGCGGACACGATCGCGGTGCCCGCGGCGTCCGGTACGGCGTGCGCGGCGGTGGGCAGTGCGCCGACGGGCTCGCCTTCGCGCAGGATTGTCTGCCATACCCGTAGTGCGGAACCCGCGTCGGGCAGCCGCGGTGTCGCCAAGTGGTCGGCGGCCGCCGTCGGGGTCGAGTCGGTCGAGTGCGCCCGATTCGACTGACCGTCCTCGCCGGGCGATCCGTTGCCCAGATCCAGCGCCGCGAGCTCGGCGGGCGAGATCAGCGCGCAGTCGACCTCGGCGATCTCGATGGCCCCGCGCGGCCCGATCGGCAGCGCCAGCTCGAGGGTCTCTCGATCACCGAGTTCGGCGGGCGCGCGTCCGGCGCCACGACCGGTCCATGTCCATAGTGCGAAGAGGTGACGGTCGGGCAGGTAGGTGGCCTGTGTGCTGGGCAGAGCGAACCCCTAGATCCTCGTATGGCGTACGGAGTATGGTGACAACGTACACCGTACCGGGTTTGTTCCGAGGAGTCCCTTGCCCGAGCAGAGCGACGACGATCAGGCCAGGCAACTGCTGCATCTGCTGTGGCGGCAATCGATGCCGCCGCGCACGGGCGGGCGCGGTCCGAAGCAGACGGTGAGCGTCGACGCCGTGGTCGCGGCGGCCGTGGCACTGGCCGACCGCGAGGGGTACGAGAAGGTGTCGATTCGCGCGGTCGCGGCGGAGCTGGGACTGCGGCCGATGAGCCTGTACACCTACGTGCCGAGCAAGGAGGCGCTGACCGTGCTGATGGTCGACGCCGTCGCCGCGGAGGACGTGCCCATCCCCGCGGCGCTGCCGGTGCGCGAGCGGATGGCCGCGATCGCGCGACAGGTCCGCGCCGAGGTGCTGGCGCACCCGTGGCTGCTGGAGGTGTCGCCTTGGCGGGCGGTGCTCGGGCCGGGGCGGATGCGGCGCTACGAGCGTCAGCTGGCGGCCATCGAGGGAATCGGGCTCACCGATCTCGCGATGGATCGGGCCATCGCGGTGCTGACCGAGTTCGCGACCGGGAACGCGCGGATGGCGGTGGCGGCGGCCCGCGGCGCGGCGGAGCTGACCGACGCGCAGTGGTGGGAGCGGTACGGGCCCGAGCTGGCGCGGGTCATGCCGCTCGGCGAGTTCCCGCTCGCCGGACGGGTCGGCGCGGCGGTGGGGGAGCGGTATCAGGCGCCCGCGGATCCGGATGGCGCGTTCGAGTTCGGGCTGGCCCGGTTGCTGGATGGGATCCTCGCCGAACTCGAATGATGTGACCTGGCGCACAGTCGGACACGGTCCGCCGATATCTCGCGCGTGGCCGGAGCGAAGGCGGAAGTACGCCGCTGTGACCTCAACCACAGTGAAGTCCGAACATGCCCGCAGCGGGCGACGTTTCGTCGCCCGCTGCGGGGAAAGCTGTGTTCTGTTGTTCGATGCTGTTGTGTCGGGACGCGAATTCCGGTCAGAGGGCGGGAGCCGACTCCGTGTCGATCACGGCCTCGAGCTCACGCAGCCGATCCATGTGTTCGTTCGCGTGATGCTGGCAGAAGAGCAACTCTCCACCTGCGGGCAGAACGGCACGCACTCGGGCAGCCGCCCCGCAACGGTCGCAACGATCGACCGCGGTCAGTGGGGTGCTTGTCAGGGTTCCTGGCATGACTCCTCCGTCCTGGCTCCCGGCACTACAGTCCGTTCACCTGGTGTGGGGCCCGTGGTCACTCACCACGAGCTCGCTACCGCTACTTCCCAGCAGTGGTATGACTACTCTGTCAGACGTTCGGGACGGGGGCATTGTTCCCGCAAGTGATTCTGTGTGTTTTCTCTAACACGACCTGGGATTTCGCTGATGGCGAACACTCCAGCTCAGGGATCGAACCGCACTCGATCACCCACGAACACGTCTATCCAGTTGGTCTGTTGGGAGATTACCCGTGACGTACGACACTCACACGCTGGTTCACCTTTGTACTTTGCACGAGTGGCGCAACGCACGGCAAACCGGTGCGCACCGGCCGCCCTCGTTGGCCGAGGTCGGATTCGTTCACCTGTCCACGCCGCGGCGGGTGCACCTGCCCGCCAACCGCCTGTACGTGGGACGACGTGACCTGGTGCTCTTGCGCATCGACGCGAAACTGCTCGTGGATCCGGTGAAATGGGAGCTGGGCGTGCCGACGGATCCGGCGTCGATGCTCTTCCCGCACCTGTACGGTCCGCTTCCTGTGAGCACCGTCACATCCGTGGACGAGTATCTGCCCTGCCCGGATGGAACTTTCGCGCCGCTGGCGGAGTGAGCGCCGCCGCTCAGCGCTCGCGCGCCTGCCGCGCCAGGATGGCCGCCTGAACACGGGACCGCACACCGAGTTTCGTGAGCACCCGCGAGACGTGCGTCTTCACCGTGGTCTCCCCGATGAACAGCCGCGCCGCGATCTGCGCGTTGGACAAGCCCTCGCCGAGGCAGTCCAGCACCTCGCGTTCGCGTTCGGTGAGATCGGCGAGCCCGTCCGGTGCGGCGGGTGCGGCGTCGGCGCCGGAGGACGCGAACGCGGCGATCACCGCCCGGGTGACCTCCGGCGCCAGCACGCCGTCGCCCACGGCGACCGCGCGCACCGCGTCGAGGAGTGCTTGTCCCGACGTGGATTTCAGCACGAACCCCGACGCGCCGGCCCGCAAGGCGCGAAAGACGTACTCGTCCAAGTCGAATGTGGTGAGGATGAGCACCCGCGCCAGCGCGTCGGCGGTGATGCGCTCGGTGGCGGTGATGCCGTCCACGCCGGGCATCCGCACGTCCATCAGCACCACGTCGGGACGCAACGCCTTGGCCTGCGCCACCGCGATGTCGCCGTCGGCGGCCTCGCCGATCACCTCGACGCCCTCGGCGCTGTCCAGGATCATCCGCAACCCCGCGCGGATCGCGCCGTGGTCGTCGGCGATCAGCACGCGAATCGTCATGCCACCTCCGCTGTTCGGCTGCCAGACGGTTCGCTCATGCCTCCGCCTCGCCGACGCGCGGCTGCGGCATGCCGAGCGGCAGTCTGGCGCGCACCGACCATCCTCCGGCTTCCGGTCCTGCGGCGAAGCTGCCGCCCAGCGCGGCGGCCCGCTCGCGCATGTTCACCAGGCCGCGGTGCGCCCCTTCGGAATTCGGGGATTCGGCCGAGTTCGCCGGCGCCGGATTGCGCACCGACACGTCGAGTGTCGACGGATCGGCGCGGACAGCGATGTCGACCGGTCGGCCGGGTGCGTGCTTCATCGCGTTCGTCAAGGCCTCCTGGACGATTCGGTAGGCGGCCTGGTCCACCGCGCTGGGCAGCACGGCCCCGTCGAGCGAATCGGCAACGCGCACCGTCGTTCCCGCCGACCGGGCGGCGTCCACCAGGATCGGCAACTGGGCCAGGGTGCGCGGCGCGGCGGGCTCGTCCTCGCTCCCGTCGTCGCGGCGCAGCAGACCGATCATGGTCCGCATCTCCTGGAGCGCGTTGACGCTGTTGGCCCGGATCGAGCCGAGGATCCCGGCCATCGCGGTGTCGGAGTTCTCGCGGGTCAGCACGCCGAGCGCCGCCTCGGACTGGAGCGCGATGGCCGAGAGGTGCCCCGCGATGACGTCGTGCAGATCGCGCGCCATCGTCTTGCGCTCGTCGGCGATGGCGGCGCGCCGATCCAGCTCGGCCACCAAGGCCATCGCCTGCCCCCGCGCGCGTTCGGCTTCGGCGATCTCCTTGTGCGTGCGCACCGACAGCGCCCACCAGATCGGCGTGCCGACGAACGCGGCCGCCGCGGCGACCGAGAGCACCAGCGCCCGCCAGTCAGCGGTGCCGACGAAGACCCCGATCGTGATCACCGTCGTCAGCCCGACGCAGCCGATCGTCACCCAGCGCGAGACGGCGCGCGTGCCGTAGAGGACGGCCGCGTAGATCAGATCCGAGTAGACGATCCACACCGGCACCGTCGGGCCGAGCGCCAGATCGATGCCGACCGGCACCGCGCCCGCCGCCAGCGCCACCAGCGGCGCGCGCCGCCGCAGCAGCGTCGCGGCGCACAGCAGCGCGAGCACACCGAACCGGGTGCCCAGGGACGAGGCGAGGCTCGCCTGGGTCGTCGGATAGAACCCGGACAGATACAGGAACGCGCCGAAGGTGAACGCGAAGAGCGCGACCAACGCGTCCTGCGCGGTCGCCGACAACGCGCGCCACTGCTTCACCGACCCATCACAGCACACCCGTCGAGGGGTGCGGGTCCGCCGAAGTGATGACGCGCGAACGATCCGACGGCCGACATGGCGCACCCTGGCGGGCACGAGACTCGCCCATAGCGTTGCTCGCCGGTGACGCGCTGATCGAGTTTCCGTGGTCTGCGCCCGAACCTGCGCGGGGCTTCAGGCCGATTTCGTTCGGCTGGGGCTACGCTGAACGAGTGAACGTCGACGTCACCGCACTACCCGGCATCGGGGTACGCAAGGACTTCGAGGCCCGGTCGGGCCGCCGGATCGGCGTGGTCGACCATCGGGACGGAAGCATCGATCTGATCGTCTCCAAGCTCGACGACCCCGACGCCTGCGCCGCGCAGGTGCCGCTGACGAGCGACGAGGCGGCCGTGCTCGCCAATCTGCTCGGCGCACCGCAACTGGTGGCCAAGCTCCGCGAGGACCACCGCGACCTGCCCGGTATCACCACCCGGCAGCTGCCGATCGCCGAGGAATCGCCGTACGAGGGCCGCACGCTCGGCGAGACGGCGATGCGCACCCGCACCAAGGTCTCGATCGTCGCGGTGATGCGGGCGGGTCAGCTGCACCCGTCGCCCGGACCCGATTTCACCTTCGCCGCAGACGATCTGCTCGTGGTCGTCGGTACTCCCGACGGCCTGGACGCCGCCGCGAAGATCCTCTCGCACGGTTGACCCGTGAACACGACCGCGCTCGCCCTGCTCGAGCTCGGAGCGGTGTTTTTCGCTCTCGGCATGCTGGGCCGGGTGGCGGGACGGGTCGGCATGTCGCCGATCCCGCTCTATCTGCTCGGCGGATTGGCGTTCGGGTCGGGCGGGTTCATCGATCTCGCCGAGGCCGACGAGTTCGGTCATGTCGCGGGCGAGATCGGCGTGGTGCTGCTGCTTCTGCTGCTCGGACTGGAATACACCGCCGCCGAGTTGGTGACCGGTCTGCGACGGTCGTGGCCCGCGGGCGTGGTCGACATCGTCGTCAACTCGATTCCTGGCGTGGTGGTGGCGCTGCTGCTCGGCTGGGGCCTCGTCGGCGCGCTCACCATGGGCGGGATCACCTACATCTCGTCCTCGGGCATCGTCGCCAAGGTGCTCAACGATCTCGGTCGGCTCGGTAATCGGGAAACCCCGGTCGTGCTCTCGATTCTGGTGTTCGAGGACTTGGCCATGGCGGTCTACCTGCCGATCCTCACCACCCTGCTGGCCGGCCTCAGCTTCATCAGCGGACTGCGGGGGCTCGGCATCGCACTCGCGACGATCACCATCGTGCTGGTGGTGGCGCTGCGCTACGGCCGCTACGTCTCGGCCATCGTGGACAGCTCGGACAACGAGGTGTTCCTGCTCAAATTGCTCGGAGCGGCGCTGCTGGTGGCCGGAGCCGCCTCGGCGCTGAACGTCTCGGCGGTGGTCGGGGCGTTCCTGCTCGGCATCGCGATCTCCGGGTCGACCGCGCACCAGGCCGCGAAACTGCTGGAGCCGCTGCGGGATCTGTTCGCGGCCATCTTCTTCGTCGCCTTCGGGCTGAGTACCGACCCGCGCGCGATCCCGCCGGTACTCGGCTGGGCGGTGCTGCTCGCCGTGGTGACCACGGTGACCAAGGTCGCGACCGGCTGGTGGGCCGCCCAGCGGCAGGGCATTCGGCGGATGGGCCGGGCCAGGGCGGGCGCCGCGTTGGTGGCGCATGGCGAGTTCTCGATCGTCATCGCGGGTTTGGCGGTGACCGGCGGCGCGGTCGCCGGCGAACTGGCCGCGCTCGCCTCGGCCTACGTACTGCTGATGGCGGTGTTCGGCCCCATCGCGGCACGAGTGGTGGAGCCACTGGTGGCCTTCGTGAAACCCGAGCCGGGTCCCGCGGTCACCTCCTGAGGGGGACGGAAGTCCAGCGCACGGCCGGAGCGGAGTCAGGGTTCGTGGTCCTGCGTCGCGGCACGTTCCCGTTCGACGCGGGGCGACTCCGAATGGCGATTCGCGCGCTACCTCCGACGCGGAACGTCGTGCGTCGTCGGCCAATACGGTGTCCCCGTGACCGGCGCGGCGGAGATCGCGGCCGACTGCGGACCGGGCTCGAGATCGGGCGCGGGGTGCTCGGCGGCTTGGTGCACGGGAGCCACGTGCGGTGGGAGCGAGGGCACGAGATCTTCGGCGGTCGGTCGCGCGGTGGACGGGGACAGCGCCGCGAGATGCTCCGGGGTGACGTGCACCGCGGCGGGGCGAGGTGGTGGCGGCGGTGCGAGATAGTCGGCGGCGGAACGCGCGGGGGGCACGCGGGGCTTGGGCAGCGGGGCGAGGTCCTCGGCGGCGGGACGGACGGTGGCCGCGCGCAGCGGCGGCAGCTCGATATCGCGCTCGATCGCGGTGAGGCTGACGGCGATCAGCAGCAGCATGGTCACGATGCTGATGCCGACGATCAGCGGCGCGAGCAACTGCATCGCTCCCGTCCCAGCGACCGGCCCGCCATGGCCCGAGCCGTGCGCGTGCGCGTGCATCGACGCCATGCCCGTGTAGTGCATGCCGCACACGGCAAGGCCCATGATCCCCGCCGCGCCGGTGGTGGCGAGAAAACCGTTGACCCGCAACGTGAACCACAGCGCCACCGTCGCCGCGACCACCGCGATGGCCACCGAGAGCGCCACCATCGGAAGCTTGTAGCCGATGGTCGCGTTGGACTTCATCGCGAACATGCCGATGTAGTGCATGGCCGCCACGCCGAGACCCATGACGGCGCCGCCCGCGAGCAGGGCGACCAGCGTCGGCTGCGGGGTGACCACCACGAACAGCCCGATGCCGACCACCACGATCGCGGTCGCCGCACTGAGCAGGGTGAGCGGGACGTCGTAGCGGATCTCCGCTCCGGCGATCGAAAAGCCGAGCATCGCAATGAAATGCATGACCCAGATGCCGGTTCCGCCGATCGCGAACGCGGCGAGCACCAGCCAACCGGCCCTACCTCGACCAGCCCTGGCCCGCGCGGCGCACTGCAATCCGAGCAGCGATCCGGTGAAGGACATGATGTAGGCCAGCAGCGGTGTCAACGACCCGTACGTGAAGTGGTGAATGTCGAGCACATGAACCCCATGGCCGGGCCGAGACCGCCCGGCGATTGAAAACGTGTGCGTCAGACAGTACGGCAGCGGACCGCGCAAAACCGAGTTCCCCGAAGTGTTTTGAATCACTTTTCAGTTTTGTTCCATCTGGAAAGTGGTATGGGACAGCGCAATACCCCACGGCGAACGACAACGGGCCCGCATCCCCGCCACGCCGCCGAAATGGCAAGTGGCACAAGGAATGCGGGCCCGTAGGTCCGTGCGTATCAGTCCAGGTAGTCGCGCAGCACCTGGGAGCGGCTGGGGTGGCGCAGCTTGCTCATGGTCTTGGACTCGATCTGGCGGATGCGCTCACGCGTGACGCCGTACACCTGGCCGATCTCGTCGAGGGTGCGCGGCTGGCCGTCGGTGAGGCCGAAGCGCAGCCGGACCACGCCCGCCTCGCGCTCGGACAGCGTCTCCAGCACCGACTGCAGCTGGTCCTGCAGCAAGGTGAAGCTCACCGCGTCGACCGCGACCACGGCTTCGGAGTCCTCGATGAAGTCGCCGAGCTGGCTGTCGCCCTCGTCGCCGATGGTCTGGTCCAGCGAGATCGGCTCGCGCGCGTACTGCTGGATCTCGAGGACCTTCTCCGGCGTGATGTCCATTTCCTTGGCCAGCTCCTCCGGGGTGGGCTCGCGGCCCAGGTCCTGGAGCAGCTCGCGCTGGATGCGGCCGAGCTTGTTGATGACCTCCACCATGTGCACCGGGATGCGGATGGTGCGGGCCTGGTCGGCCATGGCGCGGGTGATGGCCTGCCGGATCCACCAGGTGGCGTACGTGGAGAACTTGTAGCCCTTGGTGTAGTCGAACTTCTCCACCGCGCGGATCAGACCGAGGTTGCCCTCCTGGATCAGGTCCAGGAACGCCATGCCGCGGCCGGTGTAGCGCTTGGCCAGCGACACGACGAGTCGCAGGTTGGCCTCGAGCAGATGATTCTTGGCCCGGTTGCCGTCGCGCACGATCCAGTTGAAATCGCGGCGCATCGCGACGGGCAGCTTCTCGCCCGCCTCGGCGAACTCGCGCACCTTCTCCGCCGCGTAGAGGCCGGCCTCGATCCGCTTGGCGAGCTCGACCTCCTCCTCGGCGTTGAGCAGCGCGACCTTGCCGATCTGCTTGAGGTAGGCGCGCACCGAGTCGGCGGAGGCGGTGAGTTCGGCGTCCTTGCGGGCCTGCCGCAGCGCCTCGGACTCCTCCTCGTCCCAGACGAAATCGCCGGAGGCCTTGTCCTTCTCCGACGGCTCCTCGGCGCCCTCGGCTTCCTCGTCCTCGGCGACGTCCTCGGCCGTGTCGTCCGCCAAGTCCGCGTCTTCGGCGAGATCGCCTTCGTCGACCTCCAGATCGTCCAGATCCTCGAGATCGAGAGCCTCGTCCTCCAACGCCTCTTCGGCGCCGGGCTCGCCGTCGGGGCCCGCCTTCTTGGTGGCGGCCTTCTTCGCGGGCGCCTTCTTCGCGGCGGCCTTCTTCGCGGGCGCCTTCTTGGCAGCGGCCTTCTTGGCCGGTGCCTTCTTGGCGGCAGCCTTGCGGACCGGCCGTGCTGCGGTTACATCTGTGGAGTCGGCGTCGGCCGATTCGGCGGTCTGACGGGTCGTGGCTACCACGTACGCCCTTTCGTGACGGTCTCGTGCGGCGTCACGCCAGAGTGGTGTTCCGGCGGAGCGGTCTGTCGGGTTTCACCGGCGGAGGGCCGGTCGGGTTTCTCCGGCTCACCGCCGGGCATGTTCCATTGTAACGATCCAACCAGGGTACTCACGGCACGATGCCAGTTGTCGCACGCCCGCCTCGAGCGTGTTCCGCGTCGTCGCCGACCCGTCGCCCGCGCGCCGCCGAGCAGGTCACGGGACTACGCCCGAGGCGATCGCCATGGCGGCGCCGACGATACCCGCGGTGTTGCGCAGCCGGGCGGGAACCACCGGAGTCCGATTGGTCAGCAAAGGAATCCACTGGTCCGAATCGCGGCTGATGCCCCCGCCCGCGACGATCACCTTCGGCCAGAAGAGGTTCTCCAGACCGATCAGTACGGTGCTGACCTCCGCGGCCCACTGCTCGTAGCTGAGACCCTCGCGATCCTTGATCGAGGCCGCGGCGCGGTGCTCGGTCTCCATGCCGCCGACCTCGAGGTGGCCGAGTTCGGTGTTGGGCACCAGCGTGCCGTTGTAGAGCAGCGCCGACCCGATGCCGGTGCCGAAGGTCAGCAGCAGCACCAGCCCGTCGAAATCCCTTGCCGCGCCGTAGCGGTCCTCCGCGAGCCCGGCCGCGTCCGCGTCGTTGAGCACCGTGACCGATCTACCGCCGAGGGCCGCCGAGAACAGGGTGCGCGTGTCGGTGCCGATCCAGGTCTTGTCGATGTTGGCGGCGGTGCGCGCCACGCCTTCCAGGACGACGGAGGGCAGCGTGATGCCCACCGGGCCGGGCCAGTCGGCCTCGGCGACCAGCTTGGCCACCGCGTCGGCGACGGCGTGCGGTGTCGACGGATGCGGGGTCGCGATCTTGATCCGCTCGTGCAACAGCTCGCCGGTGGCCAGGTCCACCGCGGCGCCCTTGACGCCGCTGCCGCCGATATCGATACCGAATGCGTGCCCCCGAGCGGACATGGCTAACCCCTCGTTCCCTTAGCTGGCCGGTTGTGATCACAGCGCCCGCCGCACCGGGTCCACGCGGCCGCCTGCGGGCGGGTGCGGTGGGGTGCCCGACGACGGCGCTGTGTCGTGCACGACAAGAGTAATGCGCGATCGAGGCTGCGCACGTGGAAGCATCTGTGATGCGATGGACGGCGTGCCGGAATCCAGTACCCGAGTAGCCGAAGAGTCCGCCGCCGAGACCGGGGGGACCGCGTCCGAACTCCGCCGCGTGGCGGTCGAGCTCGCCGAACGAGCCGCGGCCCATGTCCGCGCCCGCCGCCCCGAGGTGTTCGGCCCGGCCGGAGCCGTGACCGACGGCGCCGTGCGGGCCAAGGGCCACGCGACCGATCCGGTGACCGTGGTGGACACCGAGAGCGAGGAACTGATCCGCGCGCTGCTCGCCGAGCGGCGGCCGGGCGACCCGATCGTGGGCGAGGAAGGCGGCGGCAGCATGACCGTCGACGACGACGCGGTGCACTGGGTCGTCGACCCGATCGACGGGACCGTCAACTTCCTCTACGGCGTCCCCGGCTACGCGGTCTCGGTGGCGGCGATGCGCCACGGAAGGTCCGTCGCGGGCGCGGTGGTGGACGTCGCGCGGGCGGTGACCTACAGCGCCGGGCTCGGCTTGGGAGCCACGGCGACGGCCGCCGACGGCACGGTCGAACAGTTGCGGTGCAACCCGGTCGAGGATCTCTCGATGTCGTTGGTGGCCACCGGTTTCGCCTACGGCGCGCACCGGCGCGCGCGGCAGGCCGAAATGGTCGGGCGGGTACTGCCGAGGATCCGCGACATCCGCCGCTTCGGCGCGGCCTCGCTCGACCTGTGCAACGTGGCCGCCGGGCGCGTCGACGCGTACTACGAGCACGGGCTGCACGCCTGGGACTGGGGCGCGGGCGCGCTGATCGCCGCGGAAGCGGGCGCGCGTCTGACGCTTCCGCCCGCGACCGCGTCCGGCGCGGCGGGCGATCTCGTCGTCGCCGCGGCGCCGGGCATCGCACGGGAACTCGGCGAACTGCTCGCCGAAGTGGGCGCGACGGAGCCGATCCCGGATCGGTGATCCGGGATCGCGGCGCCGGGAGTGTCGGCTCGGCGCCGGGTCGGAAATGCGCGGCTAGCGCGGCGTCAGCAGTGCGCGGAGCGTGCGGCGTCGAGCAGTTCGGAGTCGATCGCCGTGCTGGCGCCTGGCGCCGGGTTCTTCAGCGAACGCAGCACCTCCTCGGCGTCGTTGCTCGGCCGCAGATCCCGGAACAGCGAACCGAGCACCAGGTCCACGCTGTCGTCCTCACGCTGATCCTCGATCAGCTCGGCGCACGGCGCGACGAGTTGCACCGACGCCGCGGCGGGCCTGCCGTTCACGCCGAAGCGGATCTGCCCGGTGCATTCCAGGTCGCCGTTGACGTATATCGAATCGTTGCCGTACTGCGTGCCGGGTGCGCTCGCGAAGCCGAGATCACCGAGCTGCGCCGCGACGTGCGCGGCCTGGCCACGCTGGTTGTTCGCGTTCAGCACGCGCACCTTGCTCGCCGCGAGCGGTGCGGGTTCCACATCCTCCAGCCGCGACGCGCCGACCCGCTGACCCAGCTTGGGCGCCGGGGCCGCGCCCGGATCGCTGGCGGGACTCGGCGAGTTGCAGGCCATCGCGGTGGTGTCGGTGTCCTGCGTCGTCAGCGCCTTGATCCACACGATCGCGCAGATCAGCGCCATGACGCCGAGCATGATGAGCCAGGGTTGGGGGCGGCGCCGAGCGTAGGGTCGTCCCTGTGAATCCGAAGCGCTGCCTTCGGTGATCAGTGAAACCACGAGCCACACTCTACGAAAATGTCGCGAAGCCGGTGCGGAAGGTCTCGGCGAGTTCCAGCGTTGGTGTCGATTCCCCGACAGTTTCGACTCGGCTGTGTTTTGATTGCGACTTTTGTCGCGCGGTCCGCTATTGTCTGGCGGCCCAGATCGAATCACCAGCGGCGAAAACGGTGGGTCGGTCGCGGGAACAAGTAGGGCATGTCCTGCGTTTACCGAGCGCTACCGGGTATGGATCCTAGTGATCCCCCCTGATAGGTGACCGGTGCACGTGTGATGTGCACCACCGGCGGGGCGGTGCGGGCGCTCGATTCCGGCGAGGAATCGGAGTGGCGGCAGCCGGTCCGGGATATACGGAGTAAGGACGAGGGGAAGACGACATGGCAACCGACTATGACGCACCGCGGCGCACCGAATCCGACGATGTGTCGGAAGATTCGCTGGAGGAGCTGAAGGCTCGTCGCAACGAGGCGCAGTCCGCCGTCGTGGATATCGACGAATCCGATACCGCGGAGTCGTTCGAGCTTCCCGGCGCGGATCTGTCCGAGGAAGTGCTCTCGGTTCGGGTGATTCCGAAGCAGGCCGACGAGTTCACCTGTTCCAGCTGCTTCCTTGTTCACCACCGCAGCAGGCTGGCCAGCGAGGCAGGCGGCCAGATGATCTGCATGGATTGCGCCGCCTGATAGTTCGCGGGACGCGGAATCCGGCCGGACCGCGGGTTCGGCCGAAGGTAACTGTCAGCCCGCGCTCGGCAGCCCGAGCGCGGCAAGGACCTTCTCTGGTCGGCGCGTACTGATCAACCAGTACGGCGTCGGATCATCGGGGTCGTCGAGGACCAACAACACCATCGGACCGATCCAGGGACGATGTTGCACATACGCGGCGGGATCGAGCTGGCGGCCGAGGGCCGCGCTCTTCGCGGAGGGGGCGACCACCGCCGCGCGAGACACGAAATTCACCGGTAGGTGCGCGCGGTCGACGCGCAATTCCGGTGTGCCCGAGGCGTCGGCGTTCACCGCCAGCTTGTGGCGGCTCAACCACACCAGCACCCAGGCCGCGACCGGGAACAGCAGAACATAGGGCAGCCAGGCCCGGATTCCCGGTGCGCCCATGTGGATTTCGGCGGCGAGCAACCCGGCGATGCCGAACCCGACCGGCCACCACCACAGCGGTACCCAGAGCCGCTCGACGTATGGCCGGCGGGCCTGTTTCTCGTTGTCCGTCACCGAAGGGTTGGGCCTGTCCGACACGACTCAACAGTAGGCCACCGTCCCGCCAGGCGAACGCCGAGGTACGCGTAGGCTCGACCAACGTGAGCGCACTTTCACCGATACCCCTGCTGCGGCTGGATCCGGGCATTCCCGTGCCGACGCGCGCCCATGCGGGCGACGCCGGCGTGGACTTGTGCACCACCGAGGACGTCATCCTGGAGCCGGGGGAGCGGGTGCTCGTCGGCACCGGCGTCGCCGTGGCGCTGCCGGTCGGCACGGTCGGGCTGATCCATCCTCGGTCCGGGCTCGCCGCCAAGACCGGGCTGTCGGTGGTGAACACGCCGGGGACCGTGGACGCGGGCTACCGGGGTGAGATCAAAGTGTGTCTGATCAATCACGATCCGCGCACGCGCATCGAGTTGCGCCGTGGCGACCGGATCGCGCAGCTGCTCGTGCAGCGGGTCGAGCTGGTGGACTTCGTCGAGGTCGATCAGCTCGACGACACGACGCGGGGTGCGGGCGGCTACGGGTCCAGCGGCGGTCACGCCAGCTTGGGCGCGGAGACCGACGGGGTGAGCCGGGTGACCGGCCGGGAGGCGTGAGGCGACGATGTTCGGAAAGAGAAAGAAGCGGTCGGACCGGTTCGAGGACCAGTACGACGAATACGGCGCCGAGTACGACGACGTGGACTACGACGCCGAGTACGACGAGCTGTCCTACGACGAATTCGCCGAGGACAGCGCCGGTTTCGCGGAACGCCCGGAGGGCGAGCGGACCGGCCCCTACGACTACGACGAAGTGGCCGAGCTGCTCGAAGGAGTCGTCGATCAGCGCCTCGACCTGGGTTCGGTCATCCTTCCGGTGCCGCCGGGCGGCCAGCTACAGGTCGAGATGACCCCGGACGGCACTCCGCAGGCGGTGCACCTGGCCACCGAGCACGGCCGCATCACCGTCGCCGCCTATGCCGCGCCCAAATCGCCGGGCCAGTGGCGGGCGGTGGCGGCCGACCTCGCCGACTCGCTGCGCAAGGACGGCGCGCGGGTCGCGGTGGAGACCGGTCCGTGGGGACGGGAAGTCCTGGCCATCACGGAGGGCGCCGACCTGCGCTTCATCGGCGTGGACGGCTACCGCTGGATGGTGCGCCTGGTCGCGGCGGGCCCCTCGGGCGCGGTGAACGACGGCACGCCGCTGGTGTCCGCGGCGCGGGCGATCCTCAGCGAGACGGTCATCCGGCGCGGCACCGATCCGCTGCCGGTGCGCGATCCGCTGCCGGTCGTCCTGCCGCAGCAGCTCGCCGAGCAGCTGGCCGCCGCGCACCACGCGCAGATCGAGGCGCAACAGCAGCAGCTGGCCGCCCAGGCCGCCGCGGCCCAGAACCCGGTGCCCGCCCAGCCGCAGACGCTGCCGCCCCAGCCGCGCCGCGGCGCCGACGGCTCCGCGATGCAGCAGCTCGGCCTGAACTGATCGCTTCGCACCCGCCTCGCGGAGGTTGTCCGCACTGCGAGGCGGGTGGACGGTCTCCTGCCGCAACGGCGTGGCCCGTCCGGTCTCGGCGAGGAGTTCGCCCACGGGCCGCGGTGCGGAAGACCGGCCCGTCAGCGGAAGACCGGCCCGTCAGCGGAAGGCCGGCCCGTCAGTCGAATGCCGTGAATCCGAGGCGGCCCAGGATCGCCGGGTCGGCGCCCAATTCGTCCAGCGTGGTGCGGAACAGCCGGGCGCCGGGGATGAGATCGGCCCACTCCTCGGCTACGGCGAGCGGGTGGACCGGGTCGTCGGTCGCGGTGACGACCGCGACCGGCACGTCCAGCGTGGCGAGGCGGTCGGTGCTCGGCCACTTGTAGTCGGCGGCTTCCTCGAGGGCTTGCGGCAAGTGCGGCCACTGGGAACGCCAGGACTGGGTCAAGGCGTCGGCCAGCCAGCGCGGGCTGCTCGCGCGCATCCGGGCGATGACCGTCTCCAAGCCGTCGGCGCGCAGTTGCTCGGCGGTCACGGCGGCGCTGAGCGCGGCAGGGCAACGGGCGGTGTCCGAGCCCGTCCATGCGGGCAGCGCGGCGACGACGCCCGCGACGGATTCCGGGTGCGCGCCCGCCCATTCCAGCGCGATCGCCGCGCCGAGCGAGATGCCCGCGGCCAGTACCGGGCCCCGCGCGGCGGCGGCGTCCAGCGCGGCGTGGCAGCTGGCCACGACCGCCCGCGGATCCGGCTCCACGGCAATCGATTCGAACCCGCGGGCGACGCTCGCCGGGCCGAAGGCGCGCCGGGCGAAATCGGCGTCGGAGCCGGTGCCCGGCAGCGCGACGACAAGCGGAACCGCAGGTCGTGTGGCCGTCGTGACATGTGTGGAGTCGAACACCGGGTCGAGCGTAGCGGGGGTGACCGTAGGCATCTACAGTGGCGGGTGTACGGCCAACAGCCGGTCGTCACCGAACAACCACGATGGCGTGAGACCCGCGCCATCTGTGCAGCAGGAGAGCGTGTAATGCCATCCGCAGCCTCAGGGTATTTTCGACGTCTGGGCCGCAGGCTTACCGAGGACATCGACAGACTCGATGCCGAGGAGCTGGCCGAGACCGCAGAGGCGTCGGGCGCGTGTCGGGCGTCGGAGTGTCGTCGCGGTGACGAAGCGACGATGCTCGGTCGTCTACGAAGTGTGGAGGCCTGCCCCAAGTCGGTGGGCGCCAGTGTTCAGGCAGAATTCTTCGACGGCACCGACGCCATCACACTCGTGTGGATCGGCCGCCGGCGCATCCCCGGCATCGAACCGGGGCGGCGAATTCTGGTCCGCGGCCGGGTCGGTGACCGCGACGGCCGTAAGGTGATCTTCAACCCCTACTACGAATTGCGCGGGAACAGCTGACACGTATGCCATCGAGCAACGACCACGGCGCCGATCTAGGCACGCCGACCGATATCGAGCGACCGATCGACGCCGCGGCTCGCAGGCGTACGGACGACCGTCCCGCCTCGGCCGAAGAGGCCGTGCGTGAGGAAGCCGCCCAACAGACGCTGCTCGAGCAGTTGGGCGGATTCAGCGGCCTGATCTACTCGACGTTGCCAGTGCTCGTCTTCGTCCCGGTGAACACCCTCGCCGGGCTCACCGCCGCGATCTGGGCGGCGCTGGGCGTCGCGACCGCCGTGCTCGTGTGGCGGCTGGTGCGACGCGATCCGGTGCAACCCGCCATTTCCGGCTTCCTCGGCGTCGGCGTCTGCGCGCTGATCGCCTACCGGGTCGGCGAGGCCAAGGGTTTCTTCCTGTTCGGCATCTACACCAGCCTGATCTACGCGGGCGTGTTCCTCGCCTCGATCCTGGTGCGCCGGCCGCTGGTCGGCGTGATCTGGGGCGTGCTGAACGGCCACGGCTCCGGCTGGCGCGCCGACCGCAGGGCGCTGCGCCTCTACGACCTGGCGACCGCCACCTTCGTCGTGGTCTTCGCCGCCAGGTATCTGGTCCAGTCCGAGCTCTACGACACCGACCGCACCGGTTGGCTCGCCGTCGCCCGCATCGCCATGGGCTGGCCGCTGACCGCCGTCGCCTTCGCGGTCACAATCTGGGCCGTGCGCCGGGCGGGTCATCTGCCGCGTGCCAAGGCCGAAACCGCCTGATACGGAACAGGGGTGGGGTCCGCCCCACCGCCGAGGTGGGGCACTCTCCACCCTGGGGTACCTGGTTGGTGCGCCGAGTTCATCGGACGATCGTTTGCAACACGAGAAACGCAACGATCGGCTAGAAAGGACTCGGACATTGGCTACCGAGCACAAGGTTTCGACCACCAAGACCCACGCCCACCCCAGCCCCGCGCTGTCGGAGAGCCGCCGGGTGGCGGCCGAATTGGACAAGCTGATCGGCCCCGCCGCCGCGGGCGACAAGCACGCGGTGTCGGAGATCGTGCGGGTAGTGCACCCGCTGGTCCGCCGCTACACCGGCGCCCGTCTCGGCAACACCGCCCACCTGCACGTCACCGCCGACGACGTGGTGCAGGAGATCCTGCTGGCCACCGTCAACGCCATCCCGCGCTACCGGGATCAGGGCAAGTCCTTCCTGGCCTTCGTCTACGGCATCGCGGCCAACAAGATCGCCGACGCGTTCCGGCGCTCGCAGATGCACCCGACCTATCCCGTCGCGGACGTCCCCGACTCCCCGTCGGCGGCCGCGGGGCCGGAAGAATGGGCGCTCGCGCTCGAACGCCGCTCGGCCACCAGGGAATTGATGAAGATACTGGCTCCCGCGCACCGCGAGGTGCTGGTGATGCGGATCGTGCTCGGCTGGTCGGCCGCGCAGACCGCGGAGGCCATCGGCACCAGCCCCGGCGTCGTCCGGGTGATGCAGCACCGCGCCCTCAGCAAGCTGCGGGCGCAGCTGCAGCCGGTGGCCTGAGCCCGAACCGCGGCAGCAAACCGTATCGGGGTGTTATGGCTTGATGCCGTGGTCGGCCAGCGCCACCCGCAGATCTTCCTCGGCTTCCACCGAGGTCACGAACAGCAGCTCGTCCTCGCCCTCGAAGGGATCGTCGGCCTGCGGGACGATCACCCGGCCGCCGCGCAGGATCGTCACCAGCGCGGCGTCGCGGGGCAGGGTCAGGGTGCGGACGGGCTTGCCCGCCAGCGCGGTGTCGGCGGGCAGGGTGATCTCCACCAGGTTCGCCTGCCCTTGGCGCAGCGTCATCAGGCGGACCAGGTCGCCCACCGAGACCGCCTCCTCGACCAGCGAGGCGAGCAGGCGCGGCGTGGAGACCGCCACGTCGACGCCCCACGACTCGTCGAAGAGCCATTCGTTGCGCGGGTCGTTGACCCTGGCGACCACGCGGCGCACGCCGAACTCGGTCTTGGCGAGCAGGCTGTGCACCAGGTTCGCCTTGTCGTCGCCGGTGGCCGCGATGACCACCTCGTAGGTCTCCAGCCCGGCTTCCTCCAGCAGCGCGAGTTCGCACGCGTCGGCGTGCACCCAGACGGCGTCCGGAATGGCTTCCGCGTCGATGTGGTCGAGCTGACGCTCGATCAGCATCACCGTGTGTCCGCTGCGTAGCAGTTCGCGGGCAATCGATCGGCCGACGGCGCCTGCCCCGGCGATGGCCACCTTCATGATCAGTCCTCGCTAGCGGGGGGCTTGACGGCCAGCGCGACGACCTCGCCGACGCTGCCCGAGTTCGCGGCCACGTAGACGATGTCGTCGGCCTGGACGATGGTCTTGCTGTCGGGCAACAGGCCTTGGCCGAACCGGATGATGAACGCCACCCGGACGGAGATCGCGCGCTCCAGATCGCGCACCGTCCGCCCGTACCAGTCCTCGTGCAGCGTCAGCTGGGTCACCGCGACCGTTCCGGTGGGATCGCGCCAGGTCGTCGTGCTGGAATCGCCGACGAGGGTGCGCAGGAAACGGTCGGTGGTCCACGGCACCGTGGCGATGGTCGGGATGCCGAGCCGCTCGTACACCGCGGCGCGCTTGGCGTCGTAGATCCGGGCGACCACGCGCTCGACGCCGAAGGTCTCGCGGGCCACCCTTGCGGAGATGATGTTGGAGTTGTCGCCGGAGGAGACCGCGGCGAACGCCTCGGCCCGCTCGATTCCGGCGCGGGTCAGCACATCTCGGTCGAAGCCGACGCCGACCAGGCGCTCGCCGGGGAAATCGTCACCCAGCCGCAGGAACGCGCTCGGATCCCGGTCGATCACGGTGACCTCGTGGCCAACCCGGACCAGGGCGCGGGCCAGCGACGAGCCGACGCGACCGCATCCCATGATCACTACGTACACCGTGCAACCTCGCTCCTGGACCTGGCGTTCGGTCTACTCACCTGTCCGCAGAACCGTACCCGCCCTGTGTGTCCATGGCCCACTTTCCCCCTTCGGGGGGCGGGCAAACCTCTTTGTGACCCGCGGGCCTGCGCAGACGCGCATCGATACCCCGCGGGCGATCGAGGGCCAGGGGATCTATGCTCGCTTCAGTGTCCAAGTTGACGACGGCAGCCAAGCGGATGCTGCTGGGCAGGCCCTTTCGTAGCGATTCGCTGGGGCACACACTGCTGCCCAAGCGAATCGCGCTTCCGGTGTTCGCCTCCGACGCCATGTCGTCGGTCGCGTACGCGCCGGAGGAGATCTTTCTCGTGCTGTCGGCGGCCGGTATCTCGGCCTACGTCTACACGCCCTGGGTAGGTCTCGCCGTCGCGTTCGTGATGGCCGTGGTGGTGGCCAGCTACCGCCAGAACGTGCACGCCTACCCGTCCGGCGGCGGCGACTACGAGGTCGCGACCACCAACCTCGGCCCCACTGCGGGACTCACGGTCGGCAGCGCCCTGCTGGTGGACTACGTGCTCACCGTCGCGGTGTCGATCTCCTCGGCCGCCTCCAACATCGGCTCGGCCATTCCCTTCGTGGCCACCCACAAGGTGCTGTTCGCGGTGGTGGCCATCGCGCTGCTGACCGCGATGAACCTGCGCGGCGTCCGGGAATCGGGCACCGCGTTCGCGATCCCGACCTACGCGTTCATCTTCGGCATGTTCGTCATGCTCGGCTGGGGCCTGTTCCGCACCGTGGTGCTCGGGGAGGAACTGCGGGCCGAGTCGTCCGGATTCGGCCTCGCCGCCGAGGACGAGCACCTCTACGGCGTGGCCTTCGCCTTCCTGCTCGCGCGCGCCTTCTCCTCCGGCTGTGCCGCGCTGACCGGTGTCGAGGCGATCAGCAACGGCGTGCCCGCCTTCCGCAAGCCCAAGTCGCGCAATGCCGCGACCACGCTGCTGCTGCTGGGCAGCATCGCGATCACGCTGCTGATGGGCATCATCATCCTGGCGCAGAAGATCGGCATCGTGTACGCCCACGACACCCACAACCTGATCGGCGCGCCCGACGACTACCACCAGAAGACGCTGATCGCCCAGATCGCCGACACGGTGTTCCAAGGCTTCCCGATCGGGTTCTTCTTCATCACCATCGTCACCGCGCTGATCCTGGTGCTGGCCGCCAACACGGCCTTCAACGGCTTCCCGGTACTCGGTTCGATTCTGGCGCAGGACCGCTACCTGCCGCGCCAGCTGCACACCCGCGGTGACCGGCTGGCCTTCAGCAACGGCATCCTGTTCCTGTCCGGCGCGGCGATCGCGTTCGTCGTCGTCTTCGGGGCCGAGGTCACCAAGCTCATCCAGCTCTACATCGTCGGCGTGTTCGTCTCGTTCGTGCTCAGCCAGACCGGCATGCTGCGGCACTGGACGAGGCTGCTGCGCACCGAGACCGATCCGGCGCAGCGGGCCAGGATGCAGCGTTCCCGGGTGATCAACGCGGTCGGCCTCAGCGCCACCGGCGCGGTGCTGATCATCGTGCTCATCACCAAGTTCTTCGCGGGCGCCTGGATCGCGATCCTGACCATGGTCTCCATCTTCGTGGTGATGAAGAGCATCCGCCGCCACTACGACTCGGTCGCCAGGGAACTCGACGAGCACGAGTGGGACGGCGTGCTGCCGAGCCGTTCGCATTCGATCGTGCTGGTCTCCAGGCTGCACCTGCCGACACGGCGCGCGCTGGCCTACGCGCGCGCCACCCGCCCCGACACGCTCGAGGCGATCACGGTGAACGTCGACGAGGCCGACACCAGGGCGCTGGTGCGGGAATGGGAGAAGAGCGATATCACCGTGCCGCTCAAGGTGATCGAATCGCCCTACCGCGAGATCACCAAGCCGGTGCTGGACTACGTCAAGCGGGTGCGCCGTGACGCTCCGCGCGACGTGGTGACGGTGTTCATTCCCGAGTACGTCGTCGGCCACTGGTGGGAGCAGGTGCTGCACAACCAGAGCGCGCTGCGGCTCAAGGGCAGGCTGCTCTTCGAGCCCGGTGTCATGGTGACCTCGGTGCCGTGGCAGCTGAGCTCGTCGACGACGCGGGCCGGACAGGCGGGCGAGATCAACGCGCCGGGCGCGGTACGGCGCGGCTACGAGGATCGGGTATGAACGCGCCGCAGCCCTGCCCGAGCGGGTCCGTCCGATGACCGACTGGTTCGGCAGGACCTTCGACCTGCGGCTGGGCCCGCCCGGACACGGCGGGTTCTGCGTCGGCAGGCACGAGGGCCGGGTCGTGTTCGTGCGGCACGGGCTGCCCGGTGAGCTGGTGCGCGCCACGGTCACCGAGGACCGCGGCGGTTCGTTCTGCCGTGCCGACGCCGTGCAGGTTCTGGAGCCTTCGCCGGACCGAGTGCCGCCGACCTGCCCGGTGTCGGGGCCGGGCGGCGCGGGCTGCTGCGATTTCTCGCACGCGACGCCCGCCGCGCAGCGGGAGCTGAAGGCGATGGTGGTCGCCGAGCAGTTGCGCAGGCTCGCGGGGATCGAGCGCGAGATCGTCGTCGAACCGATCGCCGGTTATCCGGACGACGCGAGCGGCGGCTGGCGTACCAGGATCCGGCTGCCGGTCGACGCCGAGGGGCGGGCCGGTGTGCACCGCTATCGCAGCACCGAGGTGATCGCGGATCTGCGCTGCCCGCAACCGGTTTCGGGTGCGATGAACGGCATCGCCGACCGGATCTGGACGCCGGGCGCGGATCTGGTCGTCGCGGTGGACGGGGACGGTGTGCGGCACCTGGTGGAACTGCCGCCCGCCGAGCAAGTGACCGCCCGGCGGGGGCGGCGGCACGGTGGCGGACCGCGGGGGCGGCGCGGCGGGAACCAGGGCTCGGAGCGGCCGCGCGGTGCCGCGGGACCCTCGGGCCGAGCGGAGGAGCGGGTCGAGGATCCGGAGGAGGCGCGCCGCGAGGCGGTGGCGCGCCGCGCCGCGACGCACGCCGCCCGCGACGAATGGGTGGTCGACGGCACCGGGCGGGCCGTGGAGTACGTCGCCGGCCGGCGCTGGGAGATCGCGGCGACCGGGTTCTGGCAGGCGCATCGCCTTGCGGCGCAATGTTATTCGGACGTGGTAGCGGACTGGTCGGGTCTCTACCACGGTGACCTGGCCTGGGATTTGTACAGCGGTGCAGGGGTTTTCGCGGCGCGCCTGGCGGATCGAGTAGGCGCGCGGGGCTCGGTGCTCGCGGTGGAGTCGGCGCGTTCCGCCGTGGCCGACGGACAGGCCGCATTGCACGACCTGCCCTGGGTGGATCTGCGCGCGGAACGTGTCGAACGCTGGCTGACCGAGCATGTGGGCGGCGCCGCGCCACGGGCCGTGGTACTGGATCCGCCGCGCGCGGGTGCGGGCAAGGAGGTGGTCGCGGCGGTGGCCACGGCCGCTCCCGCCCGCATCGTCCACGTCGGCTGCGACCCGGCCGCGTTCGCCCGCGACCTGGGCCTCTATCGATCGCACGGCTACCGCCTCGTCGACCTGCGCGCCTTCGACGCCTTCCCCGCGACCCACCACGTGGAATGCCTTGCGCTGCTGGAGCGCTGACCGGCCAGGGTGCAGTAGCGGCGGGATCCGGACGACCGCGGGTCGGCGTAGAGTCGGCGCCGGGAGTCCCTGCGCCAGTGGGGGACTGGTCGACCTTCGGGAGGGCGTCGTGATCCATCACGTGCAGGTGAGCTGTCCGCCGGGATCCGAGGACGCGCAGCGCGCGTTCTACACCGATGTGCTCGGCTGGCCAGAGCTGCCGAAACCGCCGCTGCTGGCGGCGCGCGGCGGCTGCTGGTTCCGGGTGCCCGGCCACGGTGGACCCGACGGCGAGCTGCACGTGGGCGTAGAGGCCGACTTCCGCCCGGCCGCCAAGGCACATCCCGCATTCGTCGTCGACATCGACGCGACGGCCGAGGCGGTCGCGAGCGCGGGTCATCCGGTGCGCTGGGCCGATCCCGCCGAAATCCCGGGGCGCCGCCGCTTCTTCACCGAGGACGGCGTCGGCAATCGGCTCGAGTTCCTGGCGGACTGAACACCGGATTCGTTCCCTCGGGTCGCGGCGGACATGGCCGAGCCAGAGCTCCGTCCGGTCAGTGTTCGTAATGGGGTGGACGGCGGTCGCGGCGGGCGCGGATGGCCTCGTCGAAGTTGTCGGTGGTGAGGCGGACGTAGAGCTGGGCGAGGCCCTCCTGCTGCATATGTGACTCGAAGCTGCTCGCCTCCAGTCCGCTCCACAGCATCCGCTTGGTGAGCTCGGTGCCGACCCGGCTGAAGCCGATGATGCGTTCGGCGAGGTCGTAGCAGGTGTCGAGGAGTTTCGCGGTGGGCACGGTCCGCGAGACCAGACCGATCCGCTCGGCCTCGACGGCGTCGACGTCGCGTCCGGAGAGCATGATCTCGAAGGCGCGCGCGGAGCCGATGGCGCGCGGCAGCAGGAAGCTCATGCCGAGCTCGGTCGAGGTGAGGCCGTTGTTGATGCCCGCGGCGCGGAAATACGCGTCCTCGCCGGCGACGCGGATGTCGGCGCCGACCGCGAGGCAGAACCCGCCGCCGATGGCCGCGCCGTTGACCGCGGCGATCACCGGCTGGTGCATCCGGCGCAGCGTGATCATCACGTCGTTGAGCAGGTCCATCGAGCGACGCGCGACCGTAGTGGGAGTGAGCCCCGCCGTGTTCGGCACCCGCCCGGCGCCTTGGAGGTCGGCGCCCGAACAGAAGCCTTGTCCTGCACCGGTCAGCACCACCACGCGGACGTCGTTGTCGGCGCTCACCTGCTCGAGCGCCTCGCGCAGCGGGATCATCACATCGAAGGCCATGGCGTTCATCCGGTCCGGCCGGTTCAGCGTCACCAGCGCGATATGCGGCCGCGGCCGGTCGACGAGCACGAAGGACATGGCGGCTCCTGACCCGCGGCGCCCGGTCCGCCGCGCGCCTTCACTATAGGGTCGCCCGCGCGCCGATCGCGGCGAATCCGCGGCTCCCTCAGTCCAATTCCCAGGTGGCGCGCACGCTCGCCGACACCTCCGATTCGCCGAGCTCGACCGGCACCGCCGCGGCGAACGCGACCTCACCCACCGGCGCCGACATGGCGCGCATCCGCGGCGCGAAAGGCGGTGCGGACGCGGCGTTCTCGGTGATCTCCAGCACCGAGCCCAGCGCCCGGCCCGCCCGCGCGGCGTACTGTTCGGCCTTGGCCAGCGCGTTGTCCCACGCCGCGTCGCGGGCCCGCGCGAGCAAACCCGCCTGATCGGCGAAGGTGAGGGTGAGCCCGCCGAGCCGGACGTCGTCGCCGCCCGCCTCCACCGCGTCGGCGATGATCGTCGCGGGCCCGGTCTCGGCCCCCGCTTCGGCGTCGATGTCGCGCAGCGCCACCGTCAGGTCGGCGGTCGCGAGATAACCCGTGATGCGGTTGCCCTGCCCCTCGGTCCACACCGTCTCGGTGCGCACCGACAGCCCACTCGTGGCGATGTCGGAGTCGGCGACGCCGTTTGCGCGCAGCGCCGCGCTGACCGCCGCGACCCGCTCGCCCGCCTGCCCGTAGGCCAGCGCGACCTTGCTCGCCCTCGTCTCGAGGGAAATGGTGACGCGCATCAGATCCGGGGTCGCGCGCACGCTGCCCTGCCCGAAGGTGGTGACCGTGCCGGTGTCGGACTTCTTCTTACTCACGTCGCTGCGCTCCTCGCTCGGCGGTATCGGTCCTCGTCGCTGGCTCAACGGATGAATCGGCTCAATAGTCCCCGCCGCGTACCGCGATCGCCCGCACGGCGGCGTCCATCTGGGCGTACGCGCCCGCCGCCAGCCGTTCCAGCAGCGCCAGCTTCAGCTCCGGCGCGCGTTCGGCGAGCATGTCGAAGCGGGCGGGGCTCAGCACCGCGACGCGGACGGCTGTCTCGGCCCGCGCCTCGTTCACGAACGGCGTGCCGACCAGCATCGGGATCTCCCCGAACGACATCCCCGCCGAGAGGGTGACCAGCCGGTGGGCGCGTCCGTCTGCGCCTTCGAAGCTGAGCCGGACCCGGCCCTCCAAGATCAGATACAGCCCGGAACGGCTGCTGCCGCGGTGGGCGATCACCTCGCCACGCGCGACGGTGCGCATCTCGAAATCCTCCGCCAGCCGCGCCCGCGCCTCGCGGTCGAGCGCCGCGAGCGCGGGATGCTCCTCGACCGTGATCGACGTGCACGCCGGTTCGTCGGCGGGACGGTGGCGGGCGAGCACGATGTCCTCGCACCACTCCGTGGCGGTGTCGCGGTCGATGAAGACCCGGCCGCGCGGGTCGGCGGGGTCCAGGCTCGACACCAGACGCCCCAGCTTGGCGTCCGGGTCCACCAGCGCGACCAGGCACCCGGTCGCGGCGAGTTCGCGTCGCAGCTCGTCGAGCATGGTCACCGCGATCACGCTGACCTCACCCACCCGGCGCAGGTCGATCACCAGCGCGTCCAGGTCTTCGGCCCGCTTCTCGATCGCGCGCACCGCGCCCTCGGCCCCCGCGAACAGCAGATCGCCGTGCAGTTCGTAGACCCTGGCTCGGTGTCCGTGCTCGTCGAGCACCGCGATCTCCTCGGTGCTGCGCCGCATCCGGGAGGGCACCTCCACCACCGTGTAGTCGGCGCGGATCGTCGTGCGCGCCGACCGGGTGACGTGCAGGAAGTGCAGTTCCAGCCGTCGCGACAGTTCCCGGCAGGCCGCGACACCGCGCACGCTGTTGCCGTGCCGGTCCAGGCGCGGGGAGTAGACGGCGATCCCGATCTGCCCGGGCAGCACCGCCAGGATGCCACCGCCGACCCCGCTCTTGGCGGGCATGCCGACGGTGCTCACCCACTCGCCCGCCGCGTCGTACATGCCGCAGGTCGTCATCACGCTCAGCACCTGTTCGGTCAGCGTGCTCGACAGCGCCCGCTCCCTGGTGAGCGGATTGACGCCGTTGTTGGCCAGTGTCGCGGCCATCACGGCGAGATCGTGGCAAGTGACGTCGATCGAGCACTGCCGAAAGTAGCGGTCCACCGCCTCGTCCGGATCGGAGTCGATGACGCCGAAGGAGCGCAGCAGGTAGCCGATGGCGCGGTTGCGGTAACCGGTGCGTGCCTCGGAGGCGTAGACGGCCTCGTTCACGCGCAGCTCGCGCCCGGCGAAACGGGAGTAGCAGCGGCGCACCCGCTCGAACCTCTCGGCGGCGTCGCGACCGTCGATCAGTGCGGAAGCGGTGATGGCGCCCGCGTTGATCATCGGATTGCGCGGACGCGCGGTCACCGGGTCCAGGCTGATCTCGTTGAACGCTTCGCCGGAGGGCTCCACGTCGATTCGCTCGGCCACCGCGGCGGGCCCGCGATCGGCGAGCGCCAGCGCGTAGCTGAACGGCTTGGAGATCGACTGGATCGTGAAGGGGACGTGCACGTCACCGGCGCCGTACACCCGTCCGTCGGCGGTGGCCACGCACAGGCCGAACGAATCCGCTTGCACCGCCGCGAGTTCGGGAATGTAGTCGGCCGGCTCGCCGGACCGGTCGGCCAGGCACTCGGCGTACACGTCGGCGACGATGCGTGCCACCACACCGGAATCGGTCGTTCGCGGAACCACTCGCTCGGGCTCGGCCACCCGACCACTGTATGGCCGTTCGCCGCGGGTGTGCGCGAACTTTGGGCCTACTCCGTCCGGCCCCGCGCGGGCGACAGGTACCGTAGAGCGCACGGCCGGACGGTTTCGTCCGGCTCGCGCGTGTCCAGTCTCACATGTCGCGACGAAGTCGGCTGGTGACAGGCAGTTGTCGGAAAGTGGCACTGTCACCGCTCCGTAGACTGATCGGATCAGAAGCGCTATCCGGAGGGAGCGAGTTCAGGTGGGAGTGCTTTCCCGGGTCGACACGCCCGAAGACTTGCGCCGGCTGAACGTGGCCGAGCTGAAGGAGCTGGCGGAGGAGATCCGCGAGTTCCTGGTGCAGAAGGTCGCCGCCACCGGCGGTCACCTGGGACCGAACCTCGGCGTGGTGGAACTGACCATCGCGCTGCATCGAGTCTTCGATTCGCCCGCCGACCCGTTGATCTTCGACACCGGCCACCAGGCCTACGTGCACAAGATCCTCACCGGCCGCAAGGACCAGTTCGACGGTCTGCGCAAGCAGGGCGGGCTGTCGGGCTACCCGAGCCGCGCGGAGAGCGCGCACGACTGGGTGGAGTCCTCGCACGCCTCCGCGGCGCTGTCCTACGCCGACGGTCTGGCCAAGGCGTTCCAGCTCACCGGACAGGGCAGGCACGTCGTCGCGATCGTCGGCGACGGCGCGCTCACCGGCGGTATGTGCTGGGAGGCGCTGAACAACATCGCCGCCGCGCCGGACCGCTCGGTGGTGATCGTCGTCAACGACAACGGCCGCTCGTACGCCCCGACCATCGGCGGCCTCGCCGAGCGGCTCACCGCGCTGCGCACCCAGCCCGCCTACGAGGTGGCCCTGGACGCGGGCAAGCGGATTCTCAAGAGCATTCCGCGGGTGGGCGAATCGGCCTATTCGATGGTGCACGCGGTGAAGGCGGGCATCAAGGACGCGGTGAGCCCGCAGGAGCTGTTCAGCGATCTCGGGCTCAAGTACGTCGGCCCGGTGGACGGCCACGACGTCGCCGCCATGGAGGCGGCGCTGCGCCGCGCCAAGGACTTCGGCGGTCCGGTGGTGGTGCACGCGGTCACCCAGAAGGGGCGCGGCTACGCGCCCGCCGAGAATCACGTCGCCGACCAGATGCACGCCTGCGACCCCATCGACCCGCTGACCGGTCGTCCGGTCGGCGGTCCGAAGGCGGTCGGCTGGACCTCGGTCTTCTCCGAGGAACTGATCGCGCACGCCGAACAGCGCGACGACATCGTCGCCATCACCGCCGCGATGCCCGGCCCGACCGGTCTGGCCGCGTTCGGCGAGCGGTTCCCGGACCGCATGTTCGACGTCGGCATCGCCGAACAGCACGCCATGGCGTCGGCGGCCGGTCTCGCGCTCGGCGGTCTGCACCCCGTGGTCGCGATCTACTCGACCTTCCTCAACCGGGCCTTCGATCAGCTGCTGATGGACGTGGCGCTGCTGAAGCAGCCCGTCACCGTGGTGCTGGACCGCGCGGGTATCACCGGTTCCGACGGCGCCAGCCACAACGGCATGTGGGACCTGTCGGTGCTCGGCATCATCCCCGGCATCCGCGTCGCCGCCCCGCGCGACGCCGCCACCCTCCGCGAGGAACTGGGCGAGGCGCTGGCCGTCGACGACGGGCCCACCGCGCTGCGCTTCCCGAAGGGCAGTGTGACCGAGGACATCCCGGCGGTCGAACGTCTCGACGGCGTGGACGTGCTGCGGCTGCCGGACGCCGAGGGCGGCTCGGCGCAGGCGCAGCGCGGCGACGTGCTGGTCGTCGCGGTCGGCTCGTTCGCCGAGACGGCGCTGCGGGTCGCGGATCTGCTTGCGCCGGAGGGTGTCTCGGTCACCGTGATCGATCCGCGCTGGGTGCTGCCGGTCTCCGACACCGTGGTGAAGCTCGCGGAGAACTACCGCCTGGTGGTCACCCTCGAGGACGGCGGCCTGCACGGCGGCATCGGCTCCACCGTCTCGGCCCGCCTGCGCTCCTCCGGTCTGGACGTCCCCACTCGCGACCTCGGCGTCCCGCAGCAGTTCCTGGACCACGCCTCGCGCAACCAGGTCCACGAGGAACTCGGCCTGACCCCGATCGACATCGCCCGGCGCATCACCGGCTGGCTCGACGCCAGCTGATCCCGCGATCTCGCGCGCCCCGCCTCGGATCCCGAGCGCGGGGCGCGCTGTGTTGTCGGCCCGAAATCCTCGCTCGGCCGCCCTCGCCGCCCGAGAGGGCGTCGCTTTCGGATCCTGATCATCGCGGGAGCGTGGGACAGTCCGCGGCCCGTCGGCCGCGACGTCATTGCGGCAGGCGTGAGCAAGACGGTGAGCCGGGGGAGGGCGAGTTCGACGCTACCGAGGCAGAAGGCCGTCGAGTGGGACGTTCGACCCCGCGAGGTCGGGCAGCCGCAGGTATGAGTGCGACGGTGAGCCAGAGCGGCGGTGGCGCGCTGTCAGGATGGGCCGTGATCACGCAGGGTCAGATGGGCGTGGTGGCTGGTGTGCGGTGGTGAGCCGAGGGCGATCGGCTCGCGCTGTCAGGGTGGGCCGCGACCACGCGCGGTCAGGCGGGCGTGGTGGCTGGTGTGCGGTGGTGAGCCGAGGGCGATCGGCTCGCGCTGCCGGGGTGGGCCGCGACCACGCGCCGTCAGGCGGGTGTCGGCGCCAGAGCGGTGGTGAGACGGGGGACGGCGAGTTCACGTTGCCAAGGACGGGCCCCGCCGGACTTGAGGAAACCGTCGACCGCGGCCGCGAGTTCGGCGGTGTCGCCGCGATCGTATTCCGGCAGTCCGTCCCAGCACAGTCTGCGGACCAGGTCGGGGGAGAGCAGGTTCTCGACCGGGATGGCGTGCTCGAGCGAGAGCTCGCCCATCGCGGCGCGGGCGCGGGCCAGGCGGGCCGCGGCGATCGGGTCGCGGCGCTCCCAGCGGTTCGGCGGGGGCGGACCGTCGAACGGCTGGGTCAGCGGGGGCAGCTCGCTGTCCGGCAGTCCGCGGGCGCGATCGATGGCGCCGAGCCATTCCCGCGAATACCGGCGCTGGCGCGGGCCGCCGAATACCGGGAGGGCGCGCAGCTGGGCGATGGTACGCGGGTCGCCGGTCGCGGCGGAGACGATGGCAGAGTCCGGCAGGATACGGGCGGGCGCGACGTCACGGGCGCGGGCCAGCGCGTCCCGCGTCGTCCACAGCTCGCGCACGACCGCGAGCTGACGCGCGCGGCGCAGGGTGTGGATGCCGGAGGTGCGCCGCCAACGGTCGGCCTTCGGCGCGGGCGGTTCGGTGGTGCGGATGTGCTCGAATTCCTGTGCCGCCCAATCGGTCTTGCCCTGCACCTCCAGGTCGGCGGCGACCTTGGCGCGCAGCTCCAGCAGCAGTTCCACGTCCAGCGCGGCGTAGTTGAGCCATTCGGCGGGCAGCGGGCGGGTCGACCAGTCGGCGGCGCCGTGGCCCTTGCGCAGCGCCCGTCCCAGCAGCTTCTCGACCATCGCGGCCAATCCGACCCGCTCGTATCCGGCCAGCCTGCCGCCGAGCTCGGTGTCGAACAGTCGCGCGGGGCGCAGCCCCAGTTCCGCGAGCCCCGGCAGATCCTGATCGGCCGAGTGCAGCACCCACTCCAGGTCGTTGATCGCCTCGGCCAGCGGTGTGAGCGCGTCCGTCACCGGGATCGGGTCGATCAGGAAGGTGCCCGCGCCCGCGCGGCGCAGCTGGATCAGGTAGGCGCGCGCGGAGTAGCGGAAGCCCGAGGCGCGTTCGGCGTCGACCGCGAGCGGACCGGTGCCCGTCGCAAGCTTCGCGGCCGCCGCGGCGACCTCGTCCGCGGTGGCAAGGACCGGCGGCACTCCATCGACGGGGGCGAGCAGAGGTTCCGCTGTGCTGTCTCCCGCGCGCCCGTCTTCGGGCTGGTCTCCTACCGGCATAGACCTGAACTTTACGTTGTGGTCAGTTGTGGTCGTTGCTGGTATACGACTGCGGGCGCAGATGGGTGATCCCCGCGGGCGGTAGACCCGCCGAATAGGCGAGCACTTCGCAGAACGCTTCGACGTGCGGACGCATCTCTGTGGTCAGCGCGGTCCACGAGGCGCGCAGCTCCAGTTGGTGGGCGCGCGGCGGGCCCGCGATGTCGCCGTAGCGCACCGAACTCGTCGAGGTGACGGTGCCGCCGAGCGCGGTGAACGGCTCGGAACGCGACTCGAGCGCGTCGACCAGCCAGCTCCAGGCCACCTCGGGCAGCAGCGGGTCGGTGGCCAGCGCGGCGTCGATATCGGCCTGGATGTAGGCCACCAGACGGAACACCCCGTGCCAGGCGTCGTCACCGTCCGGGTCGTGCAACAGGATCAGCCTGCCGAACGCGTCACCCTCGGAATCGACCGGAACCACGGGGGTCTCGGGATGTTTGACTTCGGCGCCGATGGCGTAGGAGAACGGCGCGAGGCGTTGCGGCGGCCGGATGGGCGCGAGCTCGATCCGAGGATGCACGGTTGCGGTGCCCATCGCCTCGACCGCGGCGCGAAATGGAGCAGGTTCGCCTTGGGGGCCTTCGGTCGGTGCGGCGCCGTCGCGGAAGTCGAGCGGTGTCACAAAAGCGACGGTAGACCTTGTGCCCCCGGCGCGGGCGGAGGCGCGCCGCTGACGCCCCGTCACGGCCCGGTTCGGCCGGTCCGTGGCCGCCCGCCGGGCGCGCATACGATAGCGGTGATGAGCACCTACACTCGCCGCCGGTTGACCGACGCCCCGTTCCTGGCCGCCGCCACCGGCGCCACCCCGAGTCGGCGCCCGGTGTGGTTCATGCGCCAGGCCGGACGATCGCTGCCCGAGTACCGCGAACTGCGCGCGGGCATCGGCATGTTGGAGTCCTGCTTCGACCCGGAGCTGGTGTGCGAGATCACCATGCAGCCGATCCGCAGGCACGGCGTCGACGCGGCGATCTTGTTCTCCGACATCGTCGTTCCGCTCAAGGCGGCCGGCATCGACCTCGACATCGTGCCCGGCGTCGGCCCCGTCGTCGCATCGCCGGTGCGCACCCACGACGACGTGCGCGCGCTGCCCCGGCTGCGGCCCGAGGAGGTGCACGCGGTCACCGAGGGCGTGCGCCTGCTCACCGACGCGCTGGGCCAGACCCCGCTGATCGGTTTCGCGGGCGCGCCGTTCACCCTGGCCTCGTACCTCGTCGAAGGCGGGCCGAGCAAGCACCACGAGCGCACCAAGGCGATGATGCACGCCGACCCCAAGACCTGGCACGAACTGCTCGGCGCGCTCACCGACATCACCATCGTCTTCCTGCAGGCGCAGCTGGCCGCGGGCGTGGACGCGGTGCAGCTGTTCGACTCCTGGGCGGGCGCGCTCTCGCTGGCGGACTACCGGACCTTCGTGCTGCCGCACTCCGAGCGGGTGTTCGCCGAGATCGCCGACGCGGGCGTGCCGCGCATCCACTTCGGCGTCGGTACCGGCGAGCTGCTGGGCGCGATGGGCGAGGCGGGCGCTGACGTGGTCGGCGTCGACTGGCGGGTCCCGCTGACCGAGGCGGTCCGCCGCGTCGGCGCCGGAAAAGCCTTGCAGGGCAACCTGGATCCGGCCATCCTCTTCGCCGGGCCCGAGGCCGTCGAAGCCGAGGCCAGGCGCATCGCCCGCGAGGCCGATCAGGCGATCACGATGGGCGCGACGGGCCACATCTTCAACCTCGGGCACGGCGTCCTGCCGGATACCGACCCCGGCGTCCTCACCGCCCTGGTCGAGCTCGTCCACGAGCTCTAGAACCGCCGCTTCGGTCGCGCCGTCGCGCCGAGGTCACGGCGGCGAGCGGGTCTGTTGGCGCGGCGCCGAGCGGCCGTGCGGGTGCAGCGGCGTTCGTGCGCGCGGGGCGTCGGACCGCTTGCGCTGGGCTGTGGTCGGGCCGGGAGTGACGAATCGGACAGCGGGGCGGCGGCGGAAAAGATCGGCGAACGGGATACCGTCGCAGACATGAGGATCGCGATTGTCGGCGGTGGGATCAGTGGTCTCGTTGCGGCGTACCGGCTGCGCACGCGGCTCGGCGCGGACGCCGACATCGTGGTGCTGGATCGCGCAGAACGACTCGGCGGCATCCTGCACACCGGTGAAATGGGCGGGGAGCCACTGGATCTGGGGGCGGAGGCGTTCGTCGGACGCAGGCCGGAAGTACCCGCGTTGCTCGGCGAACTCGGGTTGACCGACCAGCTGGTGACACCCGCCGGGCGGCGTCCCCTGGTCTGGGCCGGTGGTACGGCGCACCCGCTGCCGCCGCGCACCCTCATGGGCATTCCTTCCGACGCCGAGTCCCTGCGCGGCCTGGTCGACGCCGACACGCTGGCGCGGGTCGCCGCCGAACCCGAGCGCGCACTGACCTGGTACCCGGACGCCGACCTGGACGTGTACAGCCTGGTCGCCGACCGGTTCGGCAAGCAGGTCGCCGAGCGCAGCGTCGACCCGCTGCTCGGCGGGGTGTACGCGGGCAGCTCCCGCTCCATCGGTGTCCGCGCCGCCCTGCCCGGCCTGGCCGCCGCGCTGGACGCGGGCGCGCCGAGCCTGACCCACGCGGTGGCCGCCGCGCTGCCCCCACCGTCGAACGAGCCGGTGTTCGGCGGCATCCGCGACGGGTATCGGGTGCTGCTGGACGCGCTGGCGGAGGCCGCGGCCGCCCGGTTCGTCACCGCGACACCGGCCACCCGCCTCGCCCGCGCCACCGGCGGCTGGGTACTCGATCCGCTCGGTCGCGTGGACGCCGTGGTGCTCGCCACCCCGGCGCCGGTCACCGCCAAGCTGCTGCGCTACGTCGCGCCGGGGGCGGCGGACGCGGCCGCCGGGATCGAGCTGTCGTCCTCGGTCGTCGTCGCGCTGTCGCTGCCGAGGGACACCGCGCTGCCCGACAACTCCGGCATTCTGGTGGCGACCGGAGAACCCCTGCGCGCCAAGGCCTTCACGCTGTCCAGCCGCAAGTGGCCGCACCTGGCCGAGCGCAAGACCGCGCTGGTGCGCGCCTCCTTCGGCAAGTTCGGCGACGACGCACCGCTGTCCTGGTCGGACGCCGACCTGATCGCCGCCGCCACCGAAGACCTCGCTACCGTCACCGGGGCCGTGATCGATCCGGAGGAAGCGATCGTGCAACGCTGGCCCGGCGGTCTGGCCCAGTACGCCGTCGGCCACGTCGACCGCATCGCCGAAATCGAGTCCACCACAGCCGATCTCGACGGCCTCGCACTGGCGGGGGCCTACCTGCACGGAGTCGGCGTCCCAGCCTGCGTCGCCTCCGGTGAGAACGCCGCACGCCGCATCGCCGAATCGCTCGCCTGATCATTTCCCTCGCCGCGACGGCGCCGACGGGCCGACACCGATCCGACTCCCGTTCGGTGCTGCGCCACCCGACGGCGCGACTCGGCCCGCCGAGCGCTGCGTCACCGACGGTGGCGCGTCGTCCCGATGTCGTGCGCAATCGCGAAACTGCGGGGTCCAACCCGGGCACCGACGGCGGAATCGTTCCGGGATTCCGCTCTGCCGCGCGGGCACCCCGATGCGCTGCACCGACAGGCCCGCCCCGAGCACCGGGGTGCGGTGGCCGCAGTGGCACGATAGGAACCATGGCGCGACTCGACTATCAAGCTCTCAACTCCACCATTCGCTACCTGATGTTCTCGGTGTTCCAGGTGCAGCCGGGCGTGCTTGGCGAGGATCGCGAGGCAGCCGTCAAGGAGGCGCGCGCGTTCTTCGACGGGCTCGCCGAGCGCGACGTGGTGGTGCGCGGCATCTACGACGTGGCGGGCATGCGTGCCGACGCCGACTTCATGATCTGGACGCACGCCGAGCGGGTGGAGGACCTGCAGTCGGCCTACGCGGACTTCCGCAGGACCACCGAGCTCGGCCGGGCCAGCGACCCGGTGTGGAGCAATGTGGCGCTGCACCGCCCCGCCGAGTTCAACAAGAGCCACATCCCGGCGTTCCTGGCCGGTGAGGACCCGGGCAACTACATCTGCGTGTACCCGTTCGTGCGCTCCTACGAGTGGTACCTGCTGCCCGACGAGGAGCGTCGCAAGATGCTGGCCGACCACGGCAAGGCCGCCCGCGGCTACCCGGACGTGCGCGCCAACACCGTGAGTTCGTTCGCGCTCGGCGACTACGAGTGGATCCTCGCCTTCGAGGCGCCGGAACTGCATCGGATCGTGGATCTCATGCGCGATCTGCGGGCCACCGAGGCGCGCCTGCACGTCCGCGAAGAGGTGCCGTTCTTCACCGGCCCGCGCGTGGAGGTCGACAAGCTCATCGCGGCGCTGCCCTGACAGACGCCGCAGTGCGTGCCCCGAGATTTCGGGGCATGCACGGCGCGTCGGCGAACCCGTATTCTGCGCTGAGCGTTCGGTCGGCTACCCGGCTGCGCTGTCCGAGGGGTGCAGCCGCAGAGCGATGGAGTTGATGCAATAGCGCTGGTCGGTGGGCGTCGGATAGCCTTCGCCCTCGAACACGTGGCCGAGGTGGCTGTGGCAGTTCGCGCACAGCACTTCGACCCGGTGCATGCCCAGCGAATTGTCCGAACGCAGGATCACCGCGTCGGATTTCGCCGGATCGAAGAACGACGGCCATCCGCAGTGCGACTCGAATTTCTCGGTGCTGCGGAACAATTCGGCGTCGCAGGCGCGACAGCTGTATACGCCCTCGGTCTTGGTGTCGGTGTACTCACCGGTGAACGGACGTTCGGTCGCGGCCTCGCGTAGCACCGCGTACTCCTCGGGGTCCAGCTTGGCGCGCCACTGCTGCGGCGTCAGCTGGAGCCGTGGCGCGGGCAGGGACGTTTCGGCGTCGGAACTCATTGCTCCACGCTAATACGTTTCTCCTCGGCAGGCTCCGATCCGTTGGGTGAGCTGGACGAAGCCTGGGCCTGCGTCCGGTCGGCGGGCGCCGCGACGGAGTCGCCCGCGTCGTCGGACGCCACGTCCGCCTCGGCGCCGTCACGACTGTCGGGCGCGGTCCGCATCCACACCGGATCGATGCCGAACGGCAGACGGCCTTCCCGGCGGGCGGCCAGATAGCGATCGCCGAGCACGCAGAACACCACGATGAGCAGCAGGCTCCAGCCGAACGTGATGCGCAGGTACTCGAGGTTGCGTCCGAAACTCTGCCAGCGGTCCGACAGCCACTTGTCGTAGGACATGAACCCGAAGATCGCCAGCCAGGCGGGCCAGTTGCGCAGCACCGAGTTGCGCAGCACCACCGACATCAGGAACGGGAACAGCATCATCGAGTAGTACATCTGGCCGAGACCGGGCAGCAGGAACATGGCGGTGAGCAGCACACCCGAAGACGTGGTTACGAAGAACAGCTCGTCGTCGCGGTACCAGCGGTACAGAATCCACAGCGAGATCGCCACCAGTCCGGCCATCGTGAGGCGGATGCCCCAGGCCAGCGCGTCCGGCAGGCCGTAGTAGGCGGCGTTGCCCGCGATCGCGCTGTTGAAGTAGTCCCTGGTCTCCATGAGGTAGGGGAGGGTCCTGGTGAAGAACTGCTCGGGGTCCTTCAGCAGCGGCCAGGCGATCGCGGTGAGTGCGACGGGCACGCCGATGGCGGTGATGAAGACCTTCCACTGTCCGCGTGCCGCCGGGATCAAGACCAGCGGCGCCAACACGGGTTTCACGGTGATGCTCAATCCGAGTATCGCGCCCGCCCACAAATCGCGCCGAGCCAGCAACAGGTGCAGGAAGAGCAGCTCGGCCAGCAGGATGCAGCCGTTCACATTGGTGAAGACCAGCGTATTGATGACCGTCTCGGACATGAACATGGCCAGCAGCAGCGCGGGCGCGGCCACCGACTTCAGCGTGTACTTGAACAGTCGCAGCAGCAGATACCAGGCGAGCAGAATGGCGGCGGCGTTCAGCAGGATGAAGCACCAGCGCGATTTCTCGGGATCGATCAGCGCGAGGGGCGCGATGAGCAGCGTGCCGCCCGGCGGATACAGGTAGTGCGGGTCCACCGTGTCGAAGTTGGCGGTGTAGACCGGGCGACCGTTGAGGAAGGCCAGCGAGGCGTTGTAGACCGGCTTGTAGTCGTCGGTGATGAACCCGTTGACAGCCTTGATGAATACCCTATTCAGCACCGTCATGACCGCGAGAGGCCAGAGTGCGAACTTGATCACCTCGGCGGTGGTGCGAGCGGTGCGAGGCTCGAGCTGTCGAAGTAACACTGGGGCACGGTACACCGGATGGGCGGCGCTCAGGTTGCCGGGATATGTCTCGGCGCGGCGAGACACGCCATGCAATCAGGCTATGACCGGGGCGTTCAGGCCGGACAGGCGCTGCCGTCCTGCGGCAGTCGCGCCTCCTTCAGGTAGTCCAGCAGCATTCGCTGCGCGCAGCCCGAGTGGGTGAACACCGGGTGCCCCCAGCCCTGCCAGGTCGTCGACGCGTGCCGCGCGCCCGCGGCGCCAAGCGCGCCCGTCACCGAGGCCTGACCGCCGTTGCCCACCACCGGGTCGGCGATGCCGCCGAACACCAGCACCGGAAGGGTGAATTTCTCCGGCAGCGGCGGCGCGCCCGCGACCGGCCACGCCGAGCAGGCCATCAGCGCGATCGCCGCGCTCCGGCCGAACACCGGATACTTCTGACCCCACGCGGCCGTCAGCTCGGACGCCTTGCTGGGGGTCGGCGGTTGCTGAATGTCGGTGCAGCGGTTGACGAACTGGCCGTCGCTCGCGGTTGCCGCCGATTCGCGCAGCACCAGGTTGCCGAGCGCGGCCCGGTCGCCACGCCCGGCCGCCGAGAGCGCGTCGGCCAGTTCGGTGATCCGGTTGGACTGATCGGCGCGCGGCGATCCGAGGAAGCCGCTGATCGCGGTGAGCAGCGCGTTGGCGGAGATGTCGCCGAGACCGCCCTCGCCCGCCCTGCGGACCAGGTCGGTGATCGCCGCGCGCGGGTCGGGCCCGAGCGAGCAGCCCAGCCCGGTGCAGCGCTGGGCGAACGCGGTGAGCGCCGCTTCCGCGCCTTGCAGGCGCTGCTCCTCGGCGGTGACAGCGTCGGCGCCGACGGCCTCGGGGGAGTCGAGCGCCAAACGGGCCAGGTGATCGCCGAACTTGCGCGCGTAGCTGAGCGCGACGCGCGCGCCGTTGCCGGTGCCGAGCAGGTCGATGTGCTCGACCTGCCACTGCCTGCGCAGCTGTTCGATGTCGTCGGCCGCGTGCGGCGCGTCGAAGGTGCCTTCGTAGGGCTGCAGGAAATCGCGGCAGGAGATGGTGGCCTCCCGGCTCAGCCCGGCCACCGCCTGCACCGGATCGGCCGCGTCGGGTCCGAACTGGGCGTTGTCGGCGAGGCCGCGCCGGATGTCGGGTGGCAGGCAGTCGATCGGCTGGGAGGTGCCGAGGCCGCGCCGGTCCACCGCGACGATCGGGCGCGCGCTGAGCACTGCGCTCGCCGGACCGACAGCGAGACCGGCGAGCGTCGCGGTGGACGAGCGGTCCGTGCCCGAGGTCAGGACCAGCGGTGCGACGTCGGTCGGGGTCTGGGGGAGCCGGGCCCGCATCGCGCCGGTGCGGAAGCTGCCGAGCACGCTGCCCGCGGCATCGATCGGCGTGGAGTACTCCGCGCAGTCCAGCACCAGACCGGCGGGCGCGGGGCCGAGGCCGAGCAGATCGAGGGTCGGCGCGGTGCACTCGCGCCAGCTCAGGTCGGTCTTGGGCACCTCGGCGTTGGGCGGCGGGGGCGGGGTCGACGCCGAGGTCTCTCCGCCGCCGACGGCCGGATGCTCGACGGCGACGACGGGACGATCGGACGGGCCCGCGCCGCATCCGGCGATCATCATCGACAGTGCCGAGGCCAGCACGGCGGCTCGAGTCCAGCGCATGCGCTACAGCCTGCCAGGTTCGGACGCGTGTTTCACCGACGGGCCCATCGGGTCAGCATCGTGCCGTCGGTGTCGAGCACGATGTGCCTGCGCTCCATCGGCATCCGGAACTCGTGCGCGGACAGCGAGATTCGCCGAGCGGTGCCGCCGACCAGCACCGGCGCGGTGGTCAGGCACAGCTCGTCGATCGCGTCCGCTTCCAGCAGTTCGCCGAACAGGTGCGGCCCGCCCTCGCACAGCACCCGGGTGAGCCCGCGCTCGGCGAGCGCCGCGAGCAGACCCTTCGGGGTCACCGCGACGCCGCCCGCCTCGATCACCACGCCGCCTGCTTCGGCGAGCGCGAGCTTGCGGTCGGCGGGCGCGATGCTGGTGGTGATGATCAGCGGCGGCACCGCGGTGTCGGTGAACAGGCGGCAGCCCGGTTCCAGGGCGGCGCTGGCGGTGACCACCGCGATCGGCGGCGGCGCGCCGTCCGGATGTCCGCCGAGCCCGCGGTCGTAGAGCTCCCTGCGGCGGGTCGCGCTGGTGCGCGCGCCGCCGTAGTTCTCCGCGCGGACCGTTCCCGCACCGACCACGACCACGTCGGCGAGTTCGCGGAGGAGCATGAACACCGTCTTGTCGGCCGGGGTGCCGAGTCCCGCGGTCGCGTCCTCGCTGGTCGCGGCGCCGTCGATGCTGGCGACGAAATTCGCGCGGACCCAGGGGGCCTGGAGGTCGAAGGGATAGGCGTAGAGCATGGCGAGGTCTTCGCGGCTCAGCTCTGTGAGCTGGATCGCATTGTGGATACGCTGCATGAAGTCAGATCACACCACGTCTTTAGGCTTCGTCCATGCAAGAACGCCTTGTCGATCGCCATCCGGAGGTTCCGGCGGACCAGCTCGTCGCCCAAATGGTGCCTCCGCCCATGTTCGACGAGGTCAGTTTCGCCTCCTACATCCCGGACCCCAAGGAGCCCAGCCAAGCCGCCGCCGTGCGCAAGGCCGAGGACTTCGCCGGGCAGGTGGCCAAGATCCACAAGACCGCGGGCAAGAAGAGCCTGTTCGGCAAGAAGAAGCAGGTCAGCGGCGCGGGCCTGTACCTCGACGGCGGCTTCGGCGTCGGCAAGACGCACCTGCTCGCCTCGATCTTCCACAGCGCGCCCGCGCCGAAATCGTTCGGCACGTTCGGCGAGCTGACCAACCTCGTCGGCGCGCTCGGCTTCAACAACGCCGTCGAGCGGCTCGCGGCCAACAGCGTCCTGTGCATCGACGAATTCGAGCTCGACGATCCGGGCGACACCATGCTCGTGTCGCGCCTGCTGACCGAGCTGTCCGCCCGCGGCGTGTCCATCGCCGCCACCTCCAACACCCTGCCCGGCCAACTGGGCGAAGGACGTTTCGCCGCGCAGGATTTCATGCGCGAGATCAAGAAGCTGGGCGCGATCTTCGAGGCCGTGCGAGTCGACGGACCGGACTACCGGCACCGCGACCTGCCGCCCGCGCCGGAGCCGACCTCGCCCGACGTGCTCGCCGAACGCGCCTCGGCCACACCGGGTTCTACGCTCGACGACTTCGACGCCCTGCTGAAGCACCTGAGCACGCTGCACCCGTCCAAGTACGGCGCGCTGATCTCCGGGCTCTCGGCGGTGTTCATCTCCGGGGTACACCCCGTGACCGACCAGGCCGTCGCGCTGCGCATCGTGGTGCTCGCCGACCGCCTGTACGACGCCAGCGTCCCCGTCACCATCTCGGGCGCGAAACTGGACGAGATCTTCTCCCAGGAGATGCTGGACGGCGGGTACCGCAAGAAGTACCTGCGCGCCATCTCGCGTCTGCTGGCGCTGTCCCGTTTCGAGGCCGCCGCGGCCTGAGCGGCCCGTACGAACTGCCCGCCGACTCGGCGGGCGCGAGGAAGGGAACCCGTCGACGTGACTTCGGTTCGCGCACTGCGCGTCTGGCTCGCCGCCGCGACCGGTCTTGCCATCGCGTTCGGCCCGGTGGCCGGTGTCGCCGTGGCCGACCCGGTGGTCGCCGCGGACACCGTGGTGGACCGTTCGCTCGGCCTGCAAGGTGTCCAGAACGCCAGGGACGTGGGCGGTTACCGCACCGTCGACGGCCGCCTCGTGCGCACCGGTCTGGTCTATCGCACCGGGCAGCTCAACAACGCGACGCCCGCCGATATGGCCGCGCTCGGTGAGCGCCGAGTTCGCGTCGTCGCGGATCTGCGCACCGGCCACGAGCGGGCGATCGCGCCCGACCGCGTCCCGGCGGGGTCCGGCGAGCGCTGGAACGATGTCATCGGCCAGGCGCCGCCGCAGGTTCTGGTCACCGCGCTCACCGGCGGCGGCGACCTGTACCGCGCCTTCGTCACCGCACCGGGCGCCAACGCGGCCTTCGCGTCGGTGCTGCGCGACGTCATCGAGACCGGCGACGGCGCCGTGCTCTACCACTGCACCGCGGGCAAGGACCGCACCGGCTGGGCCACGGCGGTGCTGCTGACGCTGCTCGGCGTCGATCGCGCCACCGCCACCGAGGACTACCTGTTGTCCAACCAGTACCGCGACGCGGGGCCGAACGATCCGCTCAACGGCGTGCGATCCGAGTGGCTGGACGCCGCTTTCGATCAGGTGAACCAGTCCTACGGCGGCTTCGACGCGTACGCGCGCGACGGTCTCGGCCTCACCGACGCCGACATCGCGGCGCTGCGGGCCAAAATGCTGGCCTGAGCGTTCGGTTCAGGACCGGTGCTCGGCGTACCACCGGTCGACCAGGGCGGGCATCTCCTTGCTCAGCCAGACGAAGAACTCGTGAATGTCGAGGACGCGCGCGGCCTGTTCGCTCTGCGGGTCCTCGAACAGCGCGAGTCCGCGCGCGGTCATCGCGGTCAGGTCGGTGTACTGGCCGGCCTGCGAACGGATCAGCTCCGGCATGATGCCGGGCCGGATGGAGTAGTAGTCCTTGCGGTCCCCGGGTTTGGAGCTCTTGTCGACCCAGCGCATGGTGGTCAACTGCTTGAGCGAGTTGGAGATCGAGCCTTTGGACGCCTGTAGCGCGTCGGCGATCTGGGCGAAGGTCTGCTCGGGCGGATCGCACACCAGCAGCCAGCCCGCCGCGCGACCGGTCATCCGGACCAGACCCATGCGTTCGAGCACGAGCGCGAAATCCTCGACGAACGCCAACTGTTCGGGCGTTGGCGCGGGTCGGTCGTGTTCGGTGCTGGTCATCGGTCGAGTATCCCTTTCGTTCCGGAGAAACGGGAAAACGGGGCAGGCCGTGTCGGCCCGCCCCGTGCGCCGCGGTCACACCGCGAGGTCGCGGCGCTCGAACGCGGCCAGCGCGACCGCGACGGCCACCGCAGCCAGCGCGACGAGCACCGCCAGGTGGACGGGGTTGGCGCCGTTGACCAGCGGCGAGTCACCGTTGGCGTAGTAGAACGGTGAGAGCCGGCGCAGCCACTCACCCCCGTCGAACATCCCGCCGAGGTTGTTCGCCAGATAGCCCGCGACCGTCACGAGCGCCGCGAAACCCATTGTCAGAGGGCGCTTTCCGGTCGCCGCGCCGAGCAGCAGGGTGATGGCCCCGATCAGCAGGCTCAGCAGGCCGAGCCCCGCGCTCGCGGCCACGATGTGCCCGGTGGCGATGTCCAAGCCACCGCTGTTCGCGCCCGCGAGGACGCTCAGCGTCAGCACCGTGGCGACCACCGCGGTCTGCGCCGTGAGCGCCGCGAACCGTTGCGCCAGCAGGCTTTTCCGGCCGATCGGCTGGGCGAGCAGCAGATCGAGCATGCCGTTCTCCTCCTGCGTCACCGACCGGGTGGCGAAGGTGACCGTGAAGATCAGCATGAGCAGCAGACCCATGAGCGAGAACACCGTGGAGTTGAGATAGCCGGTGGCGCTGGCGAAATCGCTGAGACCCATGGCGTCGTACATCGCGTTCTGCCCGATATCGAGCGTGCCCTGGTCCCGGAGCGACTGGTAGGACGGCAGATACATCATCGGGACGATGGACAGGCCGATCGACCAGCCGATCAGGCCGCGCCGCTGTTCCTTCAGCGTCTGGGTGAAGACCGAGCGTGTCATGTTCGAGTTCTCCTGTGCGTGAGATTTTTCGTCGGTGGGTTCAGCGGCCGTAGAGGCTGAAGAAGATCTGCTCCAGGTCCGGTTCGGTGGAGAGCACGCTGACCATTCGGTATTTGGCCGCCGTCTTGAACAACTCGTCGACCTCGCCCTCGGTGGTGCAGCGCACCGTCCGGTCGGCCACCGAGAGATCGCGGATACCGGGCAGATTCGCGAAATCGTCGGCGAACACGTCCTCGTCGAAGACCAGTTGCACCGAGCGCGGGGAGCGGCGGCGCAGATCCTCGACGTTCTCGGTGCCGAGCAGCCTGCCAGCCCGCATGATCACGGCGCGGTCGGCGGTCTGCTGCACCTCGCTGAGGATGTGCGAGGACATGAAGACCGTCTGACCGTTCGCCTTGGCCTCGCTGACCAGGGTCAGAAAGCGTTGCTGCAGAAGTGGATCCAGGCCGGAGGTGGGTTCGTCCAGGATCAGCAGCTGGGGGCGGTGCATGAACGCCGCGATGATGCCGACCTTCTGCTTGTTGCCCTTGGACATCGCGCCGACCTTCCTGGACAGGTCGAGGTCGAGCAGGTCGGCCAACTCGGCGATGCGGCCGGGTTCCACGGTGCCGCGCTGGTCGGCGAGGAAACCGAGGAGCTCGCTCGCGGTGTTGCGGCCCTCGATCTCCAGCTCGCCGGGCAGGTAGCCGATGTGCGCGCGCAGTTCGGCGCCGCCGACGCGGGGATCCATGCCGAGCACCTCGACGCGGCCCGCGGTCGGGCGGATCAGGTCGAGCAGGATCCGGATGGTGGTGGACTTGCCCGCGCCGTTGGGTCCGAGGAAGCCGAAGACCTCGCCCTGGGCGACCTCCAGGTCCAGGTTGGTGAGTGCGACGTGCTTGCCGTAGCGCTTGGTGAGGCCTTCGGCCAGGATCGCGACGGACATGGTGCTCCTTCGGTAATTGTTCGGCGATAACCGATGTGTTCAGTAAAGGCTGAACACACAGAACTTGTCAACCATCGGCCGGGCGCTGCCTACGATCCGAACATGTCGAAGTTCGAGACCTGGGACGGGCTGGAGCTGAACTACCGCGTGTGGGACGGCGAAGGTCGCACGGTGGTGCTGCAGCACGGATTTGTCGCCGATACCAACGCCAACTGGATGAGCATGGGCGTGGTGGCCGCGCTGCAAGCCGCTGGACACCGGGTCGTCTCGCTGGACGCGCGCGGGCACGGGCGCTCGGAGAAGCCGCACGACGCGGCGCGGTACTCGTGGTCGGCGATGGCGCGGGACGTGCGCGCGCTCTACGACGAGCTCGACCTGGCGGACGTCGCGCAGGTGGGCTATTCGATGGGCGGAGTGATCTCGCTGATGGTCGCCGCGTCCGACGAGCGGGTCGCGAAACTAGCTGTGGGCGGGATCGGTTCGGGCGTGCTCGACTGCGGCGGTGTCGACCGGCGGGTGGTGGAACCCGAGGAGATTCGACTGGCGATGAACGGCGACGGCGCGGGCGCGCCACGGGCGGCCCACCAGTTCCGCGTCCTCGCCGACGCGGTCCGCGCCGATCGGGACGCCATCCGCGCCGTGGTCACCGGTCTCGACGACCGTCCGGTCGGAAGGCTCGACGACATCACCGTTCCCGCGCTGGTTCTCGCGGGCGCCGAGGATCCTTTGGCCGCCGAACCCGAGCGCCTCGCCGCGGCGTTGCCGGACGGTCGCTGCGTTGTCGTTCCCGGCGATCACATGCTTGCTGTGATGAATCCCGGCTTCAAGGACGCCCTGGTCGATTTCGTGCGCTGAGTTTCGTCGCCGTCAGAAGACCAAGCGCATCACGTAGTCGTGGTGGAGCTGGTTGCCGACGGGGAAGGTCTTGGTGCCGACCGTCTGGAAACCGTGCTTGGCGTAGAAGCGCTGGGCGCGAGGGTTCTCCTGGTTGACGCCGAGCCACACGCCCGCGTAGCCCTCCTCGCGGGCCCGCTCCAGTGCGGCGCGCATGAGCGCCGTCGACACCCCCGTGCCGTGGTGACCGGGCAGGACGTACATCTTGCTGATCTCGATCACCGGCCGCAGGTCGACGGCCCGCGCCACCTCGGGGTCCGCGGGCTCGCCCGCGTGCAGCATCGCGTAGCCGACGATCTCCCCACCCGCCACCGCCTTCAGCACCGTACGCGCGGGATCGGTCAGGTATTCGCCGAATCGTTCGCCGGACAGCACCTCGGTCAGGTAGATCTCGATGTCGTCGGCGGTCGCGTCGGGCGGGCAGGCCAGCGGAAAGGTCGTGGCCGCAACGTCACTGAGGGCTTCGGCGTCCCACAATCCGGCCCGGTCGACGGTGACTGGGATGTTGCTCATGCGTCCAGTAGAGCACGTTCCGCGGGGAACGGCGCACGACGATCCATTCGGCCTTCGGACAAATATTAGCTCTATGTGTGCTCTCCGATCTTCGGAGATCCTGCCGCGGTAGTTCGTTCCAGCCCGTGTCCTGAGTCCTTTTCGTGACCTACTGTGAGGCCGAGCGGGATTCGCGGCAATCCTTCGTCACTCGCGAGACGAAGATTCAAGGTAGCTAGATGTTGTCTATGGGTCTATCCGACAGTGAGGAGGATTGAGCGGAATGCTGGACTGCGCGGTCGCGGTGATCGGAGCCGGATTCGGCGGCATCGCGATGGGAGTCGCGCTGAAGCGCGCCGGAATCGAGGACTTCCTGATCTTCGACAAGGGGCACGAGGTCGGCGGCGTGTGGCGCGAGAACACCTATCCGGGCTGCTCGTGCGATGTGCCCTCGCACCTGTACTCCCTGTCGTGCGCGCCCTACCGCGACCGGCGCGTGCGTTATCCCGGTCAGCCGGAGATCCTGGCGTATCTGCGTAGAGTGGCCGACGAACACGACTTGGCACGGCATCTCCGGCTCGGTGTCGCCATCACCGAGGCGACCTACCTCGACGACACCGGATCCTGGCGACTCGGCACCGCGTGCGGTCACCGCTCGGTGGCCGAAGTGGTCGTCTTCGCGGTCGGCCAGCTGCACCGCCCGAACATCCCGGACCTGCCCGGCGGCGCGGAGTTCGCCGGGCCCGCGTTCCACTCGGCCGAATGGGATCACGGTGTGGACTTGCGCGACCGGACCGTGGCGGTGATCGGCACCGGTTCCTCGGCCGCCCAGATGCTGCCGGATCTCGCGTCGACGGCGCGCCGGGTGTTCGTCTTCCAGCGGACACCGCACTGGGTGCTGCCGAAACCGCGGCCGGAGTTCGGCCCGGTTTCCCGTGCGGCACTGCGGGTTCCCGGCGCGCACCAGCTCTACCGCCGGATGCTCTATCACGGCGCCGACCGCGTGCTCGCTCCGGTCATGCGGCGCGGCTGGTCGGCTCGGCCGGTGGAATGGGCGGCGCGCAGGCACCTGCGCAGGCAGGTACTCGATCCCGCGCTGCGCGCCAAGCTCACGCCCCGCTATCCCATCGGCGGCAAGCGCATCGTCTTCGACAGCCGGTTCTACACGCTGCTCAACTGCCCTACCGTGCAGTTGGTCACCGAGGCGATCGAGCGGGTGACCGCCGACGGCGTCGAGACTGTCGACGGAGCGCTGCGCCGTTGCGACGTCTTGATCTACGCGACGGGTTTTCGCGCCTCGGAGTTCCTCGTCCCGATCGCGATCCGTGGCCGCGACGGCGCGGTGCTGCACGAACAGTGGGCGACCGGCGCGTCCGCGTTCCTCGGTGTGGCGGTACCGGGTTATCCCAACGCCTTCCTCATCGCCGGACCGAACACGTTCAATCCGGCGGGGAGCAACCCCACGATGAAGGAGTGCCAGGTCGACTTCATCGTGCGCTGTCTGCGTTGGCGTGCCGAACTCGGCGCCGCCGCGATCGAGGTGACCGCCGAGGCGGCGCGCGGCCACCAGCTCTGGTTGGCCAAGGCCATGGCCGATACCGTCTGGCCCGCGATGGAGCAGAGCTGGTACAAGCACGGCGCCGGCCGGGTGACCAATCCGTGGCCCGCCTCCGCGCGCGCGTTCGGCAGAATGTTGCGCCGCCACCCCGCCGAATCGTTCGCCGTCGTCCGGATCGGCGACCGAATCGGTTAGCGGGGTAGTTTCGGCACACCACCACCTTTGCCGAACCAAGGGTGGTGGTTTCTTCCCCCTCGGGTGCCTGTTTTCCGCCTGCCGAAGTTCACACCATGGATCGCGAGCAAACTTCTGGCGTCCGAAATCCGGGCGCGGATCGGCTCAGCACTGTTTCCACTACCGAAATCCATGGAGATCGAATGGCAGACGACTACACATATGGCACGGCGACAGAAGTCGCGGCAGAAACTCCGGTCGATACGGAAAACGCCTCCGGCGGAGCCGAATACACCGCTGCGGCTACCACGGCGGAAAGTGCCTATGTCGCCGAGGAAGCGCCGGTCGAGACGACCGCGAGCGTGTCGGTCGAGGAGCCGATTGTCGCGGAAACGCCATTGGTGGCGGAGACGGAGCCGGTCGTCGAGCACGCCATCTACGAGCCCGACTGGACCGAGGACGCGCCTGCCGCGGAGCCGTCGGGAATGGGAGAAGACTTCGGCGCTGCGCCGGATCCGCATATCGAGGATTACGAATATCAGGCGCAGTATCCCGACGGAAACAGATGGGAGCCGCAGACCGAGGACTACGAGAGCCCCGAGGACGGCACAGATTCCAATTCCGATGGCATGGATACGAGTGAATCCGCTTCTGGCGTCGAAGAAACTCTCGTCTCGGAGCCCGTCGATGTCAGCAATCTTCCGAACGGCCCGTTCTATGTCGACATCAGCGACATCGAGAACGGCGGAAGCGTCGATTCGGATCCGCTCGACGAGGCTTCCGTGATCGACCCGAGTGCGGCCCCAGGCCTCGGTGACGTCATGACGAGTATTCAGGACGTCGTGACCCAGCTGGGGTCGGCCCCCGGTTTCGAGAACGCTCACGCCAGCCTCCAGGACGTCCTCACACAGTTGAACGACATCCCCGGGCTCGGCGGATCGCCCTCCAGCCCGGTGGCCGAGGACATCGGCGACCCCGGGACAGGCGTCGTCGATGTCCCTGATCTCGAGCATGGGGATGCGCCGGAGGGCGTGGTGGACGTTCTCGGTGCCGATGCTGCGGAGGATCTCGCCGGATCGCTCGGCTCGGTGCTTCCCGAGGAGGTCGTCGACCCGCTGAGCTCGGTGCTTCCCGGCGAGCACGATCTCGGGGATCTGGGTATCGACCCGACCCAGATTCCCGGCCTCGGTGACGTCATGACGAATCTGCAGGATGTGATGACGCAGCTGGGCGAGGTGCCCGGCCTCGGGGACATGATGACGAATCTGCAGGATGTGATGACGCAGCTGGGCCAGGTGCCCGGCCTGGGGGACATCCCGACCGGGCTCGGCGGCGCACCCGATCTGGGAGATATGCCGTGGCTGAACGACATTCCGGTTCCCGACCAGTTGCCGTTGGACGAGTTGCCGTTGGACGGGCTTCCGTTGGAGGAGTTGCCGTTGGACGGGCTTCCGTTGGATGAGCTGCCGTTGGACGGGCTTCCGTTGGACGAGTTGCCGTTGGATGAGCTGCCGTTGGATGAGCTTCCGTTGGATGAGCTTCCGTTGGACCAGTTGCCGTTGGACGGGCTGCCGTTGGACCAGTTGCCGTTGGACGAGCTTCCGTTGGATCAGCTGCCGTTGGACGAGCTTCCGTTGGATCAGCTGCCGGTGGACGAGATCCCGGGTGGCGAGTACCTGGATTACGCCCAGAACGCCGAGCAGTACGGCACCGAGATCATCGACAACCTGGAGCAGACGTTCGGACCGGAGGATCTCCTCGACCCGAACGGCGGGGTCATCGAAGCCGCGCAGGAGTCCTCGCTCGGCTACGACATGTTGAACGACAACATCGGCGGCGCGTTGGACACCGCAGACGAAGTCCTCGGTGACGGAGCCGGTCAGGCGATCTACGACGTCGTCGAGACCATGGGTGACCTCAATGGCATCACCAGTGCCGTGGCAAGCGCGTCTCCGGTCGGTTGGGGCCTGTCCGCCTACAACTTCATCGACGACGGCGGACTCGAGGACGTCTACCACGCGGGTTCCGACGCCGTCGACTGGGCCGAAGGCGCTGCCACCGACGCGGCCGACTGGGTCGATGGCGCGGCCACCGACGCGGCCGAGTGGGCCGAAGAGGCGGTCGACGACGTCGGTGATGCGGTCAGCGATGCCGGCGACGCCATCGGATCCGTCGCCAGTGATATCGGCGACGCCCTCAGCTTCTGGGATTGATGGCCCAGCGAGCACCGGCGGGTGGTGCGATCCGGCGCGCAGATCGGGAGGACACCGGTATGTCAGTACAGCAGCGGGACGGCCGCGATGCGGTCGCGGCCGTCCCGGCTCTGATCGAGCAGCTGGCTCGGCTCGCGCGGTCGGCCGATCGGGCAGACCTGCTCGGCACGCTCGACGCCGTGCGGCGCCGGTCCGCCGACGCTTCCGTGCGGGTCGCCTTCGTCGGGTTGCGTCAGCAGGGCAAGAGTCAACTGATCAATGCCCTGCTCGGCAAACAGGTTTGCGTGGCCGGTGACCGTCGAGCCACCTCGGTGGTCACGGTGGTCCGGCACAGGGACGAACCAGCCGCGCGCTTGGTCGTCGAGAAGCCCGGCGGCGCGACTTCCGCCGCAGTTCCGTTGCCGCCGGGTGAACTACAGACCGATCTGGCGACCTCTCCGCGAGCGCGAGGGTGGCGGGTCCTGCACACGGAGGTCGGCGTCGATTCCGCGATGCTGGCAGGCGGTCTGGCTATCGTCGACACCCCCGGTGTCGGCGGCCCCGGCCAGCGGCATGTCGCACAAGTATTGAACGAGGTGGCGCTGGCCGACGCGGTCGTCATCGTCAGCGATGCCAGCCAGGAGTTCACCGCACCCGAATTCCGGTTCGTGCGGCAGGTGCTCGGCCTGTGCCCCACGGCGGTCATCGCGGCGACCAAGGTCGACCTCTACCCCGAGTGGCGTCGGATCGCGGACGCGAACCGGCGCCACCTCGCCGGCGGTGGGGTGAGCTGCCGAATCATCCCGGTCTCGGCGGCACTGCGCGGCCATGCGATGCGCCTCCGTGACAAGGAGCTGAACGCCGAATCCGGCTGTCCCGAACTGCTTCGGTTCCTGCGCACCGAGGTCCTCGTCGACGTGGAAACCAAGCGGCGCGTCCGCACGGCGCGGGATCTCGAGTCCGTCGCGCACCACCTGGCCGTTCCGTTCGAGGCGGAGATGAAGTCGCTGCGCGATCCGGAGTTCCGCCGGTGCGTCGCCGACGAGTTGAAGGCTCGGAAGGAGAGGTCGGACGAGCAGGTCAAGGCGGCGAAGTCGTGGCAGCAAGTACTGAACGACGGTGTCGCAGACCTCAATTCCGAGATCGACCACGATCTGCGGGAACGGCTGCGGATCATCAACAAGCACATCGAGTCCGAGCTCGCGGACGGTGATCCGGACAAGAAGTGGCCGCTGCTGACCGGTTGGGTGCAGGAGCAGGTGAGCGTCGCGGTCAGCGACAATTTCGTCTGGGCGTTCCAGTCTGCTCAGGTACTGGCCGAGCGGGTGGCGGCATCGTTCGGCGTGGACGGCGTCCGCACCGATTTCCCGGCCCTCGATGCCGTCTGCGCGGGCGATCTCGTCGACTCCGGTCTGCGGATCGGCGAGCTGAGCGATACCAAGGCTTCGCTGGCGGACAAGGGCTTGACCGCGGTTCGCGGCGGCTACAGCGGCGCGATGATGATCGGCATGGGCGCCACGATGATCGGCGCGGCGATGATGAATCCGATCACGATCGGGGCCGGTGTCGTGCTCGGTGTGAAGGCATATCAGCAGGACCGTGCGAGCCGGATCGCGCGCCGCCGCGGCGAAGCGCAGGCCACATTGCGCAAGTACATCGATGACGTGTCCTTCCAGGTGCACAAGCTCTCCCGGGATCGGCTCCGGAATGTGCAGCGGGAGCTACGCGATCATTTCAAGGAATCCGCCGATCAGGCCTTGGCGTCGCTGCAGAGTTCGATGAAGGCGGCGCAAGAGGCGGTCGGCATGGAGTTCGCCGAGCGGGAAAAGCGTGCGGCCGAGATCGAGAAGAAATTGGCAGTGCTGACCAAAATCCGCGAAGGGATCACCCGATTGCCTGCTCCGCGATCGCGAATTGCCGATCGCGGCGGCCAGGTGCCAGCACACCTTGGGTGAATCCATCTCACACCGCGTGTGGGCTGATTCGGCACCTTGTGCGTCTGGCCGTCGATGAATGCGGAAGCGAAAGTCATATGCGCAGGTGAACGCGACCAATCATCGAGAGGAACACATGTCGGGAAGCCTTGGCGTCAAGATCGGCACCGCCTGTTTCGCTACCGCCGCCGAAGCGGGATCGGTGCGGCCGGCGGCTTCCGTGCGCGCCGCCTCGCGTCCAGCAACGACCCGGCATGCGGCGACTTTGCTCATGTCGCACGACATGGCGCCGACCCTCGCACCGCTCGCCGACGGCGTAGGTCCGGTGGGCCATGGACTCGCCGTCAACGGGTTCGTCGACCGGATCGGTGATCCGATCGATCTCATCGCCGCCGACGGGTCCCCCCATCGGCCGGAAGTTCTCGTCGCCGCCGCTGTTCGGTATCTGACGCGGTATTCGGCCGGTGCGTTCGCCGGGACCCCAGCGATCGCGGCGACCTATCCCAGCCACTGGAAGACGCACGAAGTGCAGGCGCTGCGCGAGGCGCTCGACCGGCTGGACATGACCCGCGTGGCACTCGTGCCCGAAGTCGCATCGATCCTCGCTCAGGTCGAGTCGACCCGCGGGCTCCCCAGCGACGGCATTGTGGTCGTGTACGACCTCGGCGGCAACGGCCTCAGCGTGTCGCTCGCCCGCGGTACCGAGCAGATCGGCGGGACCATCCGGACCGTGGATTTCGGCGGTGCGCACATCGATGACGCCATCGTGCGGCATGTTCTTCGGGTTCTGGACGGAGAACTCACCGACGTGGATCTCGCGGATCCCGCTTTGCTGACGCCGTTGCGCGCATTGCGTGCGCGCTGTCGGCAAGCCAAGGAAACGCTCTCCGCCGAAACGGCGGCGGTGGTCGAGGTGGAACTGGGACGCGTGCGCCAAGATGTGCGACTCGTCCGCCCAGAGCTGGAGGAATTGATCAGAGAGCCGGTCGCCGGCTCCCTCGGACTTGTCGGAGAGGCTCTGCGCGCCAATGACATCGACGCTCGTGAGGTGCGAGCGGTCGTGCTGGCCGGTGGTGCCGCGGCAACCCCGCTCGTGGCCGAGTTGCTGTCCGCGGAGTTCCACGTGCCGGTGATGGGGGAGCCCGAATCTCTCCTCACCTCGGCGATGGGCGCTGCTCTGCTGGCCCGTTCCTCGGTGAATGCCATCGCATCGGTGCCGGTGCCATCCACTCCGGAAGCGAAACCCCATACTCCGAGGCGAGAATTCGAGCCGGATCCTTCCGCGGGCATGGTCGCGAGCAAGCCGCCGTTGGTCATCGCACCCCCGGACTCGGTGGCGGCGGACCACAGTGCGGCGGCGGGCGGTCGTCGTAAGTGGGCAATTCTTGCCGCGGCGGCGGTTGCCGCTCTCGCCGCGGCGATTGTCGGAGGCGTCGCGATCGGCGGGTCGGCAACCGGGCCGAAGCCCACGGTGAACGAGCAGGTGCTGATTCCGCCGGCCGGGCCGATCGCAGAACGACCGGACGGCACCGGCATAGGAACCGGTCCCGCGGGCACCGGTGGGTCGAGCGATAGCGGCAAGGGCTCTGATGCGGGTCAGTCCGCGCCCGGTGGCGGTCCGAGTACCGGTGGGACGAATGGCACCGGTTCGGCCGGCACAGCTGGGACGAATGGTGCGGGCACGGGTCGATCTCCAGCTGGCGGTCCGGATACCGGCGGGACGAACGGCTCTGGTTCGACCGGTACCGGCACAGCCGGGACGAATGGACCGGGCACCGGCCGGGCTCCGGTCGGCGGCGGTTCGGATACCGGTGGGACGACTGGCGCTGGTACCGGTACAGCTGGGACGAATGGTTCGGGCACGGGCAGGGTTCCCGCCGGTGGCGGTCCAGGTACCGGCGGGTCGAACGGCGCCGGTTCAACCGGCTCTGGCTCGGGTGGAACGAGCGATACCGGCTCGACTGGAAGCGGTGCGGGTCAGGCTCCGGCCGGTGGCGGTGCAGGTACCGGTGGGACGAGCGGCACTGGTTCGACCGGTACCGGTACGGGCGAGACGGGTACGGGCGCCGGTGGTACGGGCCCGGCTCCTACCGGCGGCTCCGATACCGGCGGGTCGAACGGCACCGGCTCGACCGGTACCGGTACGGGGGAGACGAGTGGCACGGGCGCGGGCGGCACTGGCCCGAGTACGGGGCCCGCTCCGACTGGCACCGCTGCGGGCGGGACGAACGGCACGGGCACGGGTACCGGCGGGAGTGGTGCGAATCCAGGTTGATCGTCCCGCCGCTGCCAGCGAATAGGCCTCGCCGCTGGTTCCTCGACCAGGCGAGCGCTCAACGCCGACGCAGCTCGCTGAGGACGCCTTCGGCGCTGCGTGCCGCCACCATACAAGCGTTGGCCGTGAACTGATCCGCGAGCGGATGTTCGCCACGGGATCGCCATCGTCTGATTTCCGCCAGTGCGACGTCTTGGCCGACACCCGCGACCGCGAAGGGTTCGATTCCCAAGCGTTCGGCGGGTCCGGTTCCCTGGCCGCCGATCACGCGTTGCAGGTCGGCGAGTTCCTCCTCGGACAGCGCCGTCTCGGTCGAACGGAGTCGACTGAGCAGACGGAGTTCATGAAAGCCGTGCACGTTGGCGAGCAGCTGTGCGACTTCCCGGCCGAGCGGTGTCGCCTGCGCGGCCGGGTTGGCGTCGAGTATCTGCTTCAGCATCAGCAGGGCGGTATGTGCCTTCAATTCGTCGGCACGCTGGCCGAACTGAGTATCGATCACGCGCTCGAGTTCGCCGATGCCACTGCGGGCGATCAGTTCGTCGACCAGGGTCGACGAATCGCTGGTACCGGCCCGCAATCGAGTCAGCGTCATGCGAATGCCGAACAGCCCCAGACGTCTGACGAGGTGCTGTCGCGTCACGGAATCGACCGGCAGACCGCCGGCTCGCTGGAACCGATCCGTCGAGAGCATGGCCGATTCCATGTCCGCCGGAGCGACCTCGGCAAGCCGGCGCAGAGCTGCGAACTCGGCCTGTCGAAGGGTCTTCGCGGTGAACGCGAGCAAACCCGCGACCGGGACCGCAGCCTGGCAGAGGCCCGTCCTCTCCAACTCGCGAGTGAAATCTTTGGCTGCCGCGCGGGCGGACTGCATCGCCTCCGGGCGGCCCGCACCGAGTTCGTCCGCCCGCGAGACGACACCGATGATTCCGAGCGGACCGGCGCTGCCGCCGACATGCTCGCCGATTCGATGAATCAGTGCGAGGTCGGAATCATCGAGGGAGCGGAACAGATAGACCACCGCGTCGACTCCGGCGGAGCCGTCGTCGGGAGCCAGTAACCGCAGCGTGCGCACGGATACGTCCGTCGAGAGGGATTCGGTCCCTGGCGTGTCGATGATCGTCGTGCGCTCGAGGCGGCGCACCGGCCAGTCGACGTCGATTCGATCCACCTGCGCCGCCGTGAGCCCGCCGAGGTCGAACGTCAGACCACCTTCCGCCCGGTGTATCGGCACGTTCTCCGACCGCCCGCCGCTGAGCCGTGCAGTGACCGCCGGCGTCGGGCCGTGCCGGTACCAGGTCACGACGCGCGTACATTCGGTCGCGTCGGTGGGGGCGATGTCTTGGCCGACAAGTGCGTTGAGCAGCGTCGACTTTCCGGCTTTCAGCGCTCCGGCCAAGGCGATTCGCAGCGGTTCACGCAGTCGTCGCGCACCCGCCTCGAGGCGATCGGTGACGGCACGGTTACCGAAGTAGACGCGGTGGGCCTCCTCGATGATTCTGTCCACCCTCGCGATCGGCGCCTCGCCGTTCATCGCGGCGCCCGGGTCGTCCGCTCGGGCTGCATAGCCGCGCTACCCTGCAGTTTCGTGCCCATAGTGGTCATCATCGCCGCACCGGATCGGCGGCGCAGGCCGATCGGCTCTTTCGCGGCCGTACCGGGGGACGACGACGGACGAATCCCGCGAAGGCAGGCATCCATCCGAGGGGCGGCCATCGACGCGGCCGCCGCCTCAGCGCCCGGGGTCGCGCGTGATGTGTCGAGCCGAACAGGCCGTCCGAGCTCCGCATCGACGCGACTGCTCGGGTGACGCGGCCGATACTGGCCGATCCCCGTGACCCGTGCCACTATCGAAGGGGCGCAACACAACTCGCGACTGGGGAAGGCCATTCGATCATGAGACAGCTGCCACCGGAATTCTTTCGTACACCGTATGCCTTCTACGAGGAGCTCCGGGCGCAGGGCCCGGTGCATCAGATCCAGCTGCGCACCGGTGTGCGCGCTTGGCTGATCGTCGACTACGACGCGGCGCGCGAGGCGCTGCGCAATCCGACGATCCGCAAGGACCCGCACACCGACACCGGCGCGGAAGCCCGCAGGGAGGGCGCGGGTGAGAGCGGCGTCGGCGCCGTCAACGCCCGGCTCAGCTACCACTTGCTCAACACCGATCCGCCGCACCACGCCCGGTTGCGCAAACTGGTCACCCCCGCGTTCGCCCCCGCCCGCATCGAGGCGCTCACCCCGCGCGTCACCGCCATCACCGACGAACTGCTCGACCGCCTCGCCGGGGCCGAGGGTCCGGTGGATCTGATGGCCGAGTTCGCCTTTCCGCTGCCCATCACCGTGATCTGCGAGATGCTCGGCGTGCCCGCCGCCGATCGCGAGCAGTTCAAGGAGTGGTCGGCGGTGGTCTCCGACATCACCCTGTCCGACCCGGCGCGGATGCGCGTGGCCACCGACGCGATCGTGGCGTATTTCGAGGAGCTGCTCGCGCGCCGCCGCGCCGAGGGCCTGGGCGCGGACCTGCTTTCCGATCTGCTGAGCGCCAGCGAAGCCGACGACAAGCTCACCGACGACGAGATCATCTCGATGGCCTTCCTCATCCTCATCGCCGGCCACGAGACGACGGTCAACCTGATCGGCAACACCATGCTCACCCTGCTCGCCGATCCGGCGAAATACGCGGCCCTGCACGAGGATCCGGAGCGGGTGCCCGCGCTGATCGAGGAGATGCTGCGCTTCGAGGGCCCGGTGAACATGGCGACGCTGCGCTACACGACGGTGCCGACCGTCATCGGCGAGACCGAGGTCCCGGCCGGGGAACTCGTCTTGGTCGCGCTGGGTTCGGCCAACCACGACGAGAAGCACTTCGAGGCGCCGGATACGTTCGACGCCGAGCGAAACGCCAACGGCCACCTCGCCTTCGGGCACGGCATCCACTTCTGCCTCGGCGCGGGCCTGGCCAGGCTGGAGGCGCGGATCGCCATCTCGCGGCTGCTGGAGCGCTATCCGGATATGCGGCTCGCGGTGGACGCCGACGACATCCTGTGGCGGGAGAGCGTCCTGTTCCGCGGTGTGCTGGATCTGCCGGTGGAGACGACCAAGTCGCCCGCGCTGCGCTGAATGTCGCCGGGCGATTCGGCGAAGCATCCACAGGCCCGCGGTGGTGCACAGCGGCGCCGACGAGGGTTCCGCCTTCCGCCCGGCCCGGTTCTGGACGGCGAGGGCGAGCCGAACACGTGGCTGCCGTTCGGCGGCGGCGCGCACCGGTGCATCGGCGCGGGCTTCGCGCTGATGGACAGGACGGCGGTCTTGCGCGAGGTCCTCACCAGGCACACGCTGGCACCGGCCGACTCGCACCCCGAGCGCGGACGGGTGCGGAACATCACCACCGTGCCGCGCGGCAAGGCCAGAATCGTGGTCACACCGCAGTAGACGACGCCGCCGGACGGAGTCCGTCGTCAGCCCGCGCACGGCCGGAGCGGAGGGGGAGGTACGCCTGGATCCGGGGAATCTGCGCCCGCCAGCTTTGCGCCGCGCCGCGGGCGGGTAATCTCGGTGGCCATGACGAGCGGTAACCGCATCGCGGTCGTAGGTGCGGGCATCGCAGGCCTAGCCTGCGCGAAGGTGTTGAACCGAGCGGGTTTTCCGGTCGAGGTATTCGAACGGGCGCCCGATGTCGGTGGTGTGTGGAGCGCGACCCGGCGTTATCCCGGGCTGCGCACGCTGAACAGCAAGCACACCTACCGTTTCTCGGACTACGCCATGCCCGAGGACTACCCGCGCGTGCCCGACGGCGCCCAAATGCAGGCCTACCTGGAGGGATACGTGCAGCACTTCGGGCTGCGCGAGAACCTTCGCCTCGGCACCGAGGTGGTGGCCGCCGACCCGGTGGACAGCGGCTGGCTGCTGGAGATCCGTGACGAGACGGGTGTGCACCGCACCTCGTGCGATCACCTCGTCGTCGCCAACGGCGTGTTCAGCGAAGCCGCGATGCCCGACTACCGCGGCGCGGAGGCGTTCCTCGCCCGCGGCGGGCAGCTCTATCACTCCTCGGAATTCCTCGACGTCGAGCAGGCGCGTGGGAAGTCGGTGGTGGTGGTCGGATACGGTCAGTCCGCCTGCGATATCGCCGAGGCGGTCAGCCACGTCGCGGCCGAGACCACGGTGGTCGCTCGGCGTTTGCTGTGGAAGATGCCGCGCAAGCTCAGCACCGGCCTGGACTTCGAGCGGCTGTTCCTCACCCGGCTCGGCGAGGCGCACTTCCGCTATCACAGCCCGCGCGGCTTCGAACGTTTCCTGCACGGCGCAGGACACAGCTTCCGCGACACCGATTTCGACGTCATCCAGGAACTCGCCACCAAGAAGCTCGGCCTGCGCGAGCTCGACCTGGTGCCCGAGGGCCGGTTCGAGGAGATCGCGCAGAGCACCGCCAGCATCGCCACCGAGGGATTCTTCGAGCAGGTCCGCGACGGCCGGATCACCGTGCTGCGCGACACCAGCGTGACCGAGCTGTCCGGCACGCCCGCCGGTTGTGCCGCGTGGCTGTCCGACGGGCAGGTGCTTCCCGCCGACATCGTCGTGTGCGCCACCGGCTTCCAGCAGCGGGTGCCGTTCCTGACCCCGTACATTCAGCGCAGGCTCACCGACGACGACGGCAATTTCCGCCTCTACCGGCACATTCTGCCGACCGAGGTACCGAACCTGACCTTCGCCGGTTACAACTCCTCGCTGCTCGGCACGCTCAGCGCCGAGGTCGGCGCGCACTGGATCGCCGCGTTGCTGCGCGGCCGTCTCACGCTGCCGTCGCAGGAGGAGATGGGCGAACAGATCGACGCCCGCCTGGGGTGGATGGCGGCGGGCACCGGCGGCCATCACGCGCACGGCACCACGATCACTCCGTTCGCCCTGCACAACATCGATGAGATGCTGGCCGACCTGAAGTTCCGGCTCCCGCTGAGCGCCCGGCTCGCCCAGTGGTTCCGGCCCGTGAAACCCGCCGCATACCGCGGGCTCTCGGAGCGCGGGAAGACTCCGGCGGCGCCGACGCCGCCCGGCCCGGCACCCACCGAGACGGCCCCGGCTCCGACCGAGTTCTACCCGGAGCCGCGGCGCGACCCGCACCCATCACAGGCCTGAGCCGCGGTGCTCGCGGATTGTCCTCGGCGCAACGCGCTCGCGTCCGAATTGTGTCTGTGATAATCCGCGAGTGGACGCCCTCGACCTGAATCTGCTGGTTGCGCTGGATGCGCTGCTCGACACGAACAGCGTCACCAAAGCCGCCGAACGCCTGGGCACCTCGACCCCCGCCATGAGCCGGACGCTCGCGCGGCTGCGCCGCGTGCTGGACGATCCGTTGCTCGTCCGCTCCGGGCGGAACCTGGTGCCGACGCCGCGAGCCCTCGAATTGCGGTACGAGGTCGCCGCGTTGGTCGAGCGCGGACGCGCGCTGCTCGACACCCGCGCGGAGGCCGACCCCGCCGGGCTGCGGCGCGGGTTCACCGTGCAGGCCGACGACGTCGTCCGCGCCCACCTCGCCGCCCCACTGCTCGCCGCCGTGCGGCAACGGGCGCCCGGCGTCACCGTGCATTTTCTGCCCGACGGCACCGAGGGGTCGTCGGCGCTGCGAGACGGCCGCGCCGACATCGCGGTCGGCGTCCTGGAACGCAGCGATCCGGAGATCACCGTGCAGCGGGTGCTGGGAGATCGTCTCGTCGGCGTCGCCGCGCCCGACCATCCGCTGATCACCGAGCGGGTCACCGTGGCCGCCTACGCCGCAGCGGCCCACCTCGCTATCTCACGACAGGGTCGCGCCCGCGGCCCGATCGACGACCGCCTCGCGCTGCACGGACGAACGCGCCGGGTGGTCGCGATCGTCCCCGATCTCAGCACCGCGCTGCTCGCGGTGCGCTCCGGCGAATTCGTCTGCCCGGCGCCAGCCCGGCTGGCCGCCGCCGCGCTGCGGGCCATGGGATTGCGCCCCTTCGACATTCCGCTGCCGCTGCCCGAGGTGACGATCGGCATGGCGTGGCACCCGCGCAACACCGCCGACAGCGGGCATCGGTGGTTGCGGGAATCGATTCGCGGGTTGCTCGTGCCGAGCGCCAGCGGGTGACTACTGGGAGGGCAGATCGCCAGGGGGTGTGCTGAGCGGTCTGCCGAAGGGGCCCGACGGGTTGCGCTTGAGTTCGTCGAGCATGGCCTGCAACTTGTCGACGTGCGAGTTGTCCTCGATGGCCGAGCGGTGCTGGGTGGGCGCGGCGGCCGGTTCCTCGCGGTCGGCGCGCGGTGCGGTCAGGTTCGTCTCGGGACGGCTGGTCAGCGTGGGCGCCTCCAGTCGGCCGTTCAGCCGCGGTGCGGAGTCGACGCCGGGCGTGCCGACGCTGCCGTAGTCCAGGCGTTCCTGCGGTGCTTCCGGCCGCGGCGCGATCTCCGCGGGCTCCGCGTGCGCGTTCGAGATCGGTTCGGGCGCGGCGTCGTAGGGCGCGCCTCGCGAGACGTTCGGTTCGACCCAATCGTGCAGCGCGGGCGGGACGGAGACAGACTCTCTGCGCGGTAACCCATTCGACGCGGCGGGCTGCTGCTCGACCCGCGCCGCGACTGCGGCCGCTTCCAAGCTGTCGGTGCGCGGCGCTTCGGGTGCGGGCTCCTGGCGGGGTGGCGCGGAGGGGCGTAGGCGTTCGGCGCGTGGCGTGTCGAGACGCGGTGTTTCCGTGCGGGTGGTTTCGGAGCGCAGCGGTTCGGAGCGCGTGGTTTCAGGGCGCAGCGCCTCGGAGCGTGGGGTTTCGGAGCGCAGCGTTTCGGGGCGTGTGGTTTCGGGGCGCAGCGTTTCGGGGCGTGTGGTTTCGGGGCGCAGCGTTTCGGGGCGTGTGGTTTCGGGGCGCA
>NZ_JCANSX010000009.1:0-576772 GCF_059570515.1 Nocardia sp. CNS-044 | reverse complement strand
GGGCGCAGCGTTTCGGGGCGTGTGGTTTCGGGGCGCAGCGTCTCGGAGCGCGTGGCCTCGAGGCGAGGAGTATCGGGCCGTAGCGTCTCGGGCCGCGTTGCGTCGGTTCGCGCCGTGGGCGCGCGGTGCTCGGCACGCGCGCGCGGTGCGGTGCGTTCGACGGCAGCGCCGGATGCCACGTCGTCGAACCGGGCTTCCAGCGACGAAACACTCTGTTCGGTGCGGAAGGCCCAGGCCTCCAACTTCTTCAGGCGCGCCTCGACGCCGTTGTCGTCGCCCACCCGGGCGGCGACGCTGTCGAGCTTGTCGCTCACCTCGCGCAGGAGCTCCGCGATGCCCGACAAGACCGCGCCGACCGACTCGGCGCCCTGCTGGCCGTGCTCCATGCGTACCTTCTTCCCCGTCGATGCCCGAACTGCGTGCGTGGCCCGGCGATTCTATCCGCAGCCCCTCGGGGGTGCGGGGCGAGCACCGGCCGTCGCGGTCGCGGCAGCGGGCGGGCGATCCGGCGCGCCCGGCCGCGTCACCGAATTGGCGGCAAGTATCAATCGACCAAACTTTCTGTGGTGTTTCTCGCGCATGTCGCTGCGAAATCCCTTGTGACGCAGCGCACAACGCCTGGTGAGCGGCGTCGCGGCGGACGCGGCGCACCCGAGCGCGGGGTAAAGGGGGCTGGCGAGCGGAGAAAGATAGGCGCACTCTTGATCTATGGAGTAGGTCGCGAGACCGTGCGGTGTTGGGCAGGGGAGTGATCGCGTGAGAACGACGCAGCGCGTGGAGCAGGCTTGCGGGCGTCGGGCGGTGCTCGCCGAATTGGGCATCGCCGATGTGCCGGACGAGATCCGTACCGCGGTGAGTGATCGGTCCCGGTACAGCTGCCGGTGTCCCGGATGCGCTCACGCCCAATGGGATCTCCAGCGACTCAAGTATTGGTTGTGCGGCAGGCTGGTCGCGTTCGGCGCCGACGAGGCCGACGTGGATCGGCGCATCGGCGGCATCCGCGTCGACATCCTGTGGCGGATCGGCGAGCGGACCTACGCCATCGAGGTGCGTGGCGGGCCGCTGGACCGGACCCTCGCCCTGGAGCACACGGCCCGGTTGCGCGAGGCGGGTTGCGACGGCGTGCTGTGGCTGTGCCAGCCCGGGTACTGGGTCGCTCACCTGCCCGCGCTCGGCATCGCCGACTTCGCCCCGCCCGCCTGCGATTACCTCGCCGACATGGGCATGCTCGACGCCGAGCACAGCGCGGTCGCGATGCCCAAGCGGGCGCCGTTCGAACTGCGCGAGTTCTTGCGCGGCTGGGTGTCGGGTGAGATCGTTTGGGGTTTTCGCGACGAGATGACGGGAGGATGGGCCACCGTGACCGACTGGGAGCATCACACGAGAACACAGGCCGCGGTGATCGCCCGGCAGCGGCAGGAGCTGATGAACCAGCGCACCGCGCTCGCCCTCTCCCGGAAATCGGTCAGAGACAAGCAGAAACAGGTCATGAAGCTGACCGCCCGCCTGGAGCGCGCCGAACACGACGCCCAGGAGCAGGCCGACGCCCTGGCCGAGGTGAACCGCAAGCTCGCCGACCACCACCGCGTGGACAACAGCCTGCGCACCACCATCGCCGGCCTTCAGCAAACCGTCAGCCACTGGCAACTGATCACCTACTGCGCGATGCTGCTGATCGTGACGTTCCTCGCGGCGGCGATGGTGGTGCGCTGAGTTTCGATTGCTATACGGGGCTGGGAGTAGCGGATCAGGCGCTGGTCAGGCGGAAGGGGCCGCGGTCCCAACGCCATTCGTTGCGCAGCACCAGCGCGGCGAAGTCGAGGAGTTCGAAGCCGGTCTCGTGGTGCAGCCGCCGTATTTCTTGCCACGGCACCGGGCCGCGTTCGACGAGTTCGGTGAGTTCCTTCTCGTGACTGGCTTCCACCTCGAGGCGGGCCAGCTCCGGTAGGCCGAGGCGGCTGCCCGTCCAGACGAACCACCCCCACCCTTCGGCGTGCGCGCGGGCTCGGGCGGCCGCGGACTTGACGCGGTTGACGTGGAAGGCGACGTGGCCGAGCGGCTGCACGTCGATCAGCACCACCCGTCCGTCGGTGAGACGTGCGCCGACGCTCGGGTAGTAAATACGTTCCGAACCGTCGATGTCGTACGGCACCGCCACCGGATGTTCCTGGAACGTCTCGACCAGGTCCGCCGCGTTGAGCGTGCGCAACAGCCTGGCCTGAAGCGCGGAGTCGAAGCCGACGTCGCGGCCCACCTTGTCCAGGTAGAACCGTCCGCGACCGTCGTCGTCACCGTCGACCGTCCGCGCGGAACTCGTCGGCAGTGCGGCGGGCGCGCGCGAAGGCCACTCGATTCGCGCCGACCACTCACCGACCTCCGTGGCGGCCGCGGGTTCGGCGTCGCGCAATTTCGCCAGCTGCCGATTCGTCTTCTTCTGCCACGCCATGATCCGCTGCATGACGTAGCCCGCGATCCGCTTCGCGTCCTCCGGAGCGTGCCCCGCGAGCCGCAGCTTCAGATACGACAACTCGTTGGCCGCCAGATCCGTGTCGGTCGCGTACGTCTCCACCAGCAGCGCCCGCACCAGCGCCGAATCCCGCCCGTCCACCGGATACCGCTGGGCGAACACCTCCGCCTGCCCCCGGCTCAGCGCCGCCTCCCGCAACATCTGCCCGACCGCCCGAGTGTGCAACTGCCGCACCCGATCCCGCGCCAAATCGAACCGCGCCCCGATCCGCGCCAACGTCTCCGGCCCCTCCCCACCGATCCCCAGCCGATACCCCAGAATCTCCGCATCCCGCTTCCGCCGCTCCGCGAACACCCCCACCATCCCCGCCCCCCCCTCGTTCACCTCTTCGAGCCCGAACGACACCTCCCCCCGAATGTCGTCCACGAACAACCCCCCGTCCCCCTCGCCGCCAAACCCCAATTCACCAGCCACAACCCGCAGCCTAACGGCCCTGTCCGACAATCCATGCCACGCTCGGCATCAGGATCAGCTGCCGTCCAGCCACAGCCGACCCTCGAAACACCGCGTTCCGCCGACTTCGCTTTCGCGGCGCGAACGATGTCTTCCAGCGTGAACCCGTTCAGCGTCGCGAGTGTGAGGAGGACCTCGCGCACGTCCGCGGCTTTGCCCAGTCGGTCGTCGGCGTCGGCAGCGCGCAATTCGGCTGCTTCCTCGAGCAGCTTCTCGTGCAACGCGTCTTCGTAGTCCTCGGGTTCGAGGACACGTACTTCCGGCGTACGGCCGCTAACCCGGATGATCTCCAACAAGTTCGCGCTCGGATCAACGCTTCTCGAACTCGCACGCTTCGGTCGCGACGTTGTTCCGCTGGGGGAACTGGCAATGCTGTCCTTGGCGTGACTTCTCGACCGATCAACCGGATATCCCCAAGCGTCATCGTTGACGAACTTTTGCGACAGGGGCTTTCTTTCGATTCTCGAACGGGAGCGAGAGCCGTCCATCACGAACGGTCAGGCTACGGATGCGCTCGCCGACGCGGCCGTGCGTTCGACTCCGTCGATGGCAGAAGTTTCACAACCTCCGTGTCGCAGGCAAGGTCGCTCACACCCTTTACGAACTCGAGGCGGCGGAGCGAAGCGAATCGTCAGCCGGAACGTGCGAAGAAGGCGGAGGAAGTTGCGCCCGGAAAGCGAAAACAGCCTGGCATTGACGAAGTTTCGCCGAGCGCTAAGCTGTTCTACTGCCCGTCGCAGGTTATGCCGGTGCGAGTGCGAGCAGGGTGATGAGCGCGAAGCCACCCAAGGCCGTGTACCCGGCCCAACCAGCCCCCAGAACGAACGCCCTGCGGGCGCTTTGCCCGTCGGAGTGCTCGATGAAGGCGCGTATGGTACCGACGAACGCTGCGACCACGAGCACCATGACCAAGACCAGGGTGAAGCTCGTGGAGTTGTCGATCGGACGGGCTTGAAGGTCGACCGGCGGGGTGGTCGATGCCTCCGCGCTCGCCATTCCGGGCTTGAGCAGCTGATCCTGGTCGAGAGTGAAGATGGTCATGTTCTGATCCGCTCGATTGATTGAGTGGATGTCCGGGGCTATCGTCGCCATGGCGGTTCCTATTCAAATGTCGTGTCCCATGGCACCGAGTCGACCGTAGAGGTTCGTGCTCCGCTCTGGATCAGAGGGCGGAGCACGACTCATATGAGTACGTGATCTCGTCGGGCCGCCGCGATGCTGGATCGACTGTAGCCCCCAAGGTCGACACGATGATGACTCGAAAACGAGCGGATCCGAGCTGTGTTGAGTCCGAATATTCGACTGGACGCCTGTCTTTGCGCATAGCTGCTGGTCCGGGCGATATCGCGGTTTGCAGTACTGTTGCCAGCTGTTTCGTTCCGCAAGTGTGTGTGAGCAACTCCACTTTTGCATTGTGACTGCGGTCACTAATTTTTGCGAGATTTGGTAGTTATGGCCACTTCCAGCAAGCTTCTCGATGTACTGATTTTCTTGACATCCAGTTTCTGTACTGGTTTTCTTGACATCATGGATGGCATGGACGCGGGTGAAGGGTGCGGCGACACCCCGGAGCCTGGACCGTCGGATCTCGTGTGGGCCGTGGGCGAATTGACTGCGTCTATTCGGCAGTGGTGCGATGAGCTTGCTACGGAACTACTTAACCGAGCGGCGCTGCGTGAAGGGCGGCCACCACCGGTTGGTCCGGAGCTACTTGATGGTCAGCCTCGACTTCTTTGGGAGTTGACCAAGCTCCGTATTCGGCATCAGGCGAAGGTAGACCCGCTGCGTGCCGTTGGTACCGCTCGGGCAGCCGGTGCGACATGGCAGCAGATAGGAGCCGCGTGCGACATGACCCGTCAGGGTGCGTACGACCGCTGGGGAAAGGTGGTGAAACAGTTCCTCATCGAGATGGATTCGGAGCCGCCCCTGCTTGAGAAGTTCGACCCCGGCGGGCAGGACCGTGTCGACATCGGTCGGCGCCGACGGCGAACGGCGAGGGAGGGTCGGGCAAGAGATGAGGCGCTAGAACCCGGCTCGAACTGAGCAAGGGCAGGCCGCTCGGTTCGCTCCACTTGCATCAGTTCATGAACAGTTCCTGAGACAAGATAGGCCCCGCGAAAGGGGGCCTGATCTGTGAGACGGTGGTGCGCGATACGGGGGATTGAACCAATGACTTCTCCCGCGCGTCAGTTCTGGTATCGCACTCCAGTTGGGGAATCCGAACAACTCCGATCACCTCGAACTTGCACTCTAACAGCGCAAATAAGGGGTTCGAGCAAGTCCGGGCTACACCGAAAGCTCTGGCATAGCCATGCGTGTGTTGGGTGTGCACTCGCGCGGCCACCGCGCCTACCCGCTGACCGCGCTCATGTCCGGGTCGACGCGGCGGAGGGCGGATGCCAACCATTCGGTCCGGCGGTGCTCGACAGGCATCTCCATCAGGCCGTTCGTGGCTTCCTCGATCGCACGGGCCGTGTCCCCTAGCAAGGACAGAACGCCACCGCGTTGTACCGCGCCGAATCCGGGCGTCCACCAGTACATCGCTTCCGGGGGTTCGAGGCCGTGCGCTGCTTCGGTCGCCGAGTCCGCGTCGGCCAGCGCGTGCTGGGCCTCCTGTGTCTCTCCGTGCGCTGCCAGCAGCTCGGCCCGCCGCATCCATGCGTAGGCGATCAGGACGGGATGCGCGCCACGGACGGCCGGCGCGGCGTCCGAGAGGGCGATCACTTCGCCGTAGTCGCCTGTCGCGCTCCAAGCCACGTATCCGGCGAAGCCGAGGCTATGGACAAGTCGGTCCAGGTCGCGGGACTCGGCGGCCAACTCCACTGCCGTGGAAAGGCTTCGTCGCGCAGCGGTGTCCGCCCCTACCGCGTGTTCGAGCCAACCGCGATACTGTGTGATCTCGGAGGCGAGCGCTACCGCCTCTGTTCGCGCCGTCCGCGCCTCACGGGCGAACTGCTCGGCCATGGCGGACATGCCGCGCACGGCCGGAAGCACCGCCAACGCACCGGCCGCGTCCTCGATCCGCCGGGTAGACGAGAGCATCATGGCGACCTCGGCCAAGGCGCTGGCGTCCACGCTCGCGGCCGATCTCGTTGCGGCAGTAGGACGGCCGAGGTCCGTCGTCCCCAGCACCCTCTCGTAGGCGGCAGTCACCCCGGCGGGCACCGGGCGTTGTCCTGTCTCGATCAGCGACAGGTACGCCGTGCTGTAGAAGGTCCGTTCCGCCATACCGCGCAGGGAAATGCCCGCCGCCTCGCGGGCGGCGCGCAGGAGCGCCCCGGTTTCCACCATTCCAGCGTAACGGGGCTGTAGACGCATGTGGACGGCGAAACCATAGGAGTGCCAACCGTCCACACATAGCGTCGATTTCAGCCCCGCCGCCTGGTCGCCGCTGGTCCTCGGCGGCGGGAGCTTGCCAACTACGACAGGGGACGAAGGGCAGGGAGTGGACGCGCTCGGATGGACAGACCCGTGTTCGCCGACACCGGAATGGGATCGCGCGCAGGTGCGCCGGTTAGCGCGACGATTGGGTTATCCACTGCGGTGGGCTGCCCCTGCTTCCGCGCTCAGTTTGGTCGAACAGGTGGAATTTTCGGGGGCCGGCGTCGTCCTGTTGCCCTCCTCGGCGCACGTCGACGTCCTGACGCTGGATCGGTTGATGTCGGTTGCGGACGTCGAATGCGCCGCGCCGCGAGAGTCGTTCGTCCGCTGGCCCGCGCTCGGCGGGGTGCGTAGGTGAGCGCGGCGTAAGCCGGTCTTGTGTTTGTGATCGCGCTACTGCTGGCCGTCGTCGTCGCAATGATCTTCTGGCCGTCCGACTACGACGACTGAAGTAGGCACGGCGGCAACAGTTTCGAGTGGACGAAGTCCATACGTGCTGGCGAGCTCCCTTTCGAGGATCCAGGCGTCGACGTCGTGCTCGTCGTAGATCCAGCGGCGGCCGAACTCGAACGAGCGGGGCCGCGTCACTCGCGAATCACCTGTCGCCGCTGAGCCTCTGAACGCTCACGCTCGCCCCCGCCCTGCGAAGTAGCCGCGCTACCACCTGCATTTCGACGAGGGTCCCCTCCAGCCCGGTCTCGAAGGCTGTGTCGGCCAGCGATCGCGCCTCCGACAGAGATAGCGGCCGTGCGGCGCGAAGGGCTTTCATGACTGCCGCCGTGGATGTGCTGCCTGCCTCGACCGTGAGGGTGGTCGGACCATTCGCGGCCAGGAGGGCATCGCGAACACTTTCGGGCAGCGGAGGCTCGTAACCGCATTCGTGCCAGACGTTTTCACACATCGAGCAATCTGTCACCATGTCCCACCCGTGGTCGTTTCCTACGAGAGTTTCGATGACCGTTACCTCGGCGGGGGATCCGCATTGGCCGCAACGAGTCGGGTAGGGCGCGGATTCGAACACAGTATCCACCCCGCGGAATCCTAGCCGTGCAGTGCAGCTGCGAGCCCCGGTTCGTCTGTGCGGCCCGGCTGGGCGCCGACCACCCGGCGCGTCGAGGGAGCGCCGCAGGGGGCAGAAACAAAATCGGACCCGGTCGAAACCGGGTCCGATCTGTGAGACGGTGGTGCGCGATACTGGGATTGAACCAGTGACCTCTTCCGTGTCAGGGAAGCGCTCTCCCGCTGAGCTAATCGCGCGAGGTGGAGACGGGAATCGAACCCGTGTGCACGGCTTTGCAGGCCGTTGCCTCACCACTCGGCCACTCCACCGCGCAAAGGGGGAAGGCTGTTTACACTGCCTGGCCCTACCTCTCGAGCGGATGACGGGATTCGAACCCGCGACCCTCACCTTGGCAAGGTGATGCGCTACCAGCTGCGCTACATCCGCATTTGCATCTCGGGGGCTTTCGTTCCGGCCTCCTCGGTGCGAGACAGAACATTAGCCGACGCCCGGCGAAAGGTACAAATCCGCTGGTAGAACGGCCGGAAACGGCGAAGTTGCGAATGTGGCCGATGCGGCCGGTGGGGTGTGGGGGACTGGGGAGGTGTGTGGGCCGAGGAGTCGCCCTCGACCCGCGAGCGCGGCATCTCGTTCGGTCGGTCGCGCGGGGGTGAAGACCGGGGTTCGGTGCGGGGCCGCGCCGTGGCTCACACGCAACACGACCATTCACCCGCAACACGACGAATCGGTGCTGTCCAAGTGGCGATTTGGTGGCTGACCGGTAGAGCGTGCTAATGTTCCATCTCGTTCGGAGGGCCACTCCAGTCGCCGCCCGAACGGAGAGTTCGGTCTCATAGCTCAGCGGGAGAGCGTCCGCCTCACACGCGGAAGGTCGCTGGTTCGATCCCAGCTGGGACCACTCAGAAGCCGCAGGTCAGCGCTATTTCGAGAGAATAGCGCAGCCTGTGAGCGATATAGGTGCGATCAATTCGCATCCATCCTGGGCTCGACTCGGAGCCGACATCGCCCCGTCACCGCAATTGAGCGAGCGTAGCTATGCAGGCGCGGCTTCGTACCGAGGGCGCCCGCGACAGTCCTCAGCTCCAGCGTGTCTTGCTGACGATCACCCCTCAGCCACGAACTCGATCGATGTGTAGCTCGTGGAAGTGCTCGGTGAGGGCAAGCCCGATCGCGCGGAGTGCGTCCGGGTCGGTCATCCGTTCGTGCCGGGCGGGAATGCGGTGTTCGGTGATGCGGCCGGTGATGTGTTTGTTCCATGCGTGAGCCGGAGAGGGGCCGTTGTCCGTGTGGTCCGGAGTGGAGCTGAAGTAGATCAGGTCACCGGCGAAGGATGCAGGCCGGTGGTTTCGGGTGAGGTCGACGAGCCGGGTGTAGTCGCGGTGCAGAGTCACGAGATGCTCGGCGGTCAGGGCGGTGAAGAGTCCGCCCTGCCGGTGCAGCAACTCGGCCGCGACCTCGAAGGTGAGGTCGGCGGGAAGCTCGAAAGCGGCGAGGCCGCCGAACTCGGTCAGCAAGTCCGCGGTGGTGGGGGCCAGAGTGCCGACGATGCGGTCGGTGACGACTCGGGTGTCCATCATGGCCAGGGTCGCCACCTGTTCACCGTCTCGGCGGAGTTGGACGGCGATCGCGTGGGCGATGGTGCCGCCGAGCGAATAGCCGAGCAAGTGGTAAGGGCCGTGCGGCTGGACGGACCGCATCTCCCGTACGTAGCGGGCGGCGAGGTGGTCGAGTGTGTCGAACCGCGCGGTGGGATCGGTCAGCGTCGGGGATTGCAGTCCGTACACGGGACGGTCGGGGTCGACGTGCTGCACGAGTCCGCTGAAGCCCCAAGCCAATCCGATGGCGGGGTGGACGCAGAACAGTGGTGGGCCGGTTCCCGCAGCACGCAGCGGGAGCAGCACCGACAGTGCGTCGCCGGAATCCTGTTCCTCGAGGCCGCGCAGGCGGGCATCGATGCGGCGAGCCAGCAATTGCGGTGTCGGGTCGGTGAAGACCCATTGAATCGGCACGTCGGCGCCGGTCGATTCCGCCAGCCGCGCAACCAGCTGGGTGGCGGCCAGCGAATTGCCGCCGAGGGCGAAGAAGCCGTCGTCGACGCCGACGCGTTCGATGTCGAGAGTCCGGGCGAAGGCGTCGCAGACGGTGGTCTCGAGTGGGGTGGACGGCGGCCGGAATCGGGAATGCCGCCGGTCGGGTGCGGGTAGGGCTTTGTAGTCGAGTTTGCCGGTGGAGGTGAGGGGGATCCGGTCGAGGGTGAGGATCGCGGTGGGGATCATGTGGGTGGGTAGCCGGGTCGCGAGATAGGTGGTCAGCGCGAGGGTGTCGGGCGTGGTGTGCGGGGCGGGGACGACGTAGCCGGTGAGTTGGCCGGAGCCGTTGGATCGGCTGTGGACGGTGACGGCGGCGTGGGTGATGTCGGGGTGGCCGCGTAGCGCGGCTTCGATGTCGCCGCGTTCGATGCGGTGGCCGTGGATCTTGAGTTGCAGGTCGCTGCGGCCCTTGTATCGCAGGGTTCGGTCGGCGGTCCAGGTCACAAGGTCGCCGGTGCGGTACATCCGTGTCCCGGGCGGCCCGTACGGGTCGGGGACGAATCGGGCTGCTGTGGTTACGGGTTGCCTGTGGTAGCCGCGGGCGAGGCCCGGTCCGGACACGTACAGTTCGCCGACGACTCCGGGTGGGACGGGTCGCAGTCTGCGGTCGAGTACGACGGCGGTGAATCCGCGGGTCGGGCCGCCGATCGTCATCGGAGCGTTGGTGGTCGCGGGAGCGTCGGCGCAGCTCATGATGGTGGTTTCGGTAGCACCGTAGGAGCTGATCACCGTCCGGCCCGGAATCCACTGCGCTGCCAGGTCCGGTGGGCATGTCTCGCCGCCGAGGATCAGGGTGCCGAGGGTGTCGAGTTCGTCGGGGGGCAGCGAGGCGAGCACTGTCGGAGTGAAGGCGGCATGGGTGACGCGTTCGGTCTTGATCACCTGTGCCAGGTCTGCGCCCGCGACCACCGGTGCGGGTGCGAGGACCAGTGTGGCGCCCGCGGCCGCGGCGCTGAGCCATTCGAGGACCGAGACGTCGAAGGTCAGGGCGGCGGCGCCCAGCACCCGAGAGGCCGGGGTGAGGCCGAACCGTTCCCGTGTTTCGGCGGCCAGGTCCGCGATTCCGCTGTGGGTGACCACGACGCCTTTGGGAATCCCGGTGGAGCCCGAGGTGAACATCAGATAGGCCGGGTGGTGTGGCCGTAGCGTGGTCGTGCGGTCGCGGTCGGTGATCGCGGCGGGGGACGCCGACGCTGTCGTCGCCGCGAAGGATGGGTCGTCGAGGGCGAGCCAATCGGTGGTGTCCGGCAGCTGGTCTCGGTGGATCCCGAGTGTCAGCCCTACTGCGGCACCGGAATCGGTGAGCATGCCGGTGATCCGGTCCCGGGGATGGGCGGGATCGATGGGGACGAACGCGCCACCGGCTTTGGCGACCGCCCACACGGCGATCACGGCGTCGACGGAGCGCGGTAACGCTATGGCCACCATCGATTCCGGTCCTGTTCCCGCCTCGATCAATACCCGCGCCCACCGGTTCGAAATCTCGTCGAGTTCGCGGTAGGACAGCCTCGAGCCGTCGCAGACCACCGCTTCCGTGTCCGGCGTCATCGCGGCCGTCAACACCTGCGGCAAGATCGACAGCGGCAGACCGGGGCGACCGCGAACGGGGACCAAGGTGGCTCGTTCCTCCGGCGACAGCAACTGCAGCTGGGTCAGCGGGAGGTCGATGTGTTCGGCGAGGGTGTCGAGCACGCGCAGCATTCGGTCGGCGATGGCGTCGATCTGGTGTCGGGTGAACAGTTCCGGCAGGTATTTGAAGGTGAGGTGCACTCGGGTGTCCTGATGGACGACCAGGCCGAGCGGATAGTGCGCGGCGTCGCGTCCGTCGACGTCGAGAACGTGCATCCCCGCGATGTCGGTGTCTTCGGACAGACCGGCCCGGTCGACCGGATAGGACTCGAGGACGGTCACGGTGTCGAACATCGCGCCGGGACCGGCCACGCGCTGGATCTCGGCGAGCCCGAGGTGGTGATGGTCGAGCAGCGCGGCCTGTTCGGCTTGGATTCGCCGCAGTAGCTCGGCCAGCGTTTCGTCGTGATCGAGCCGGATCCGGACGGGCACGGTGTTGACGAACAACCCGATCATCGATTCGATGCCGGGGATCTGCGGCGGGCGCCCGGAGACGGTGGTGCCGAAGACCACGTCCTCGCGGGCGGTCGAGGTGGCGAGCACGATCGCCCAGGCGGCTTCGACGAGGGTGTTGAGGGTGGCCTCTTGTCGATGGGCCACCGCGACAAGGGCCGCGGTGCGCTGCTGGCTCAGTCGCACCTGGACTTCGCGCGCGGCGATGGTGGGTCGGCGGCCGCGATCCGCGGGCGCCAGCAGGGTCGGCTCGGCGATGCCCTCGAATGCCCGCGCCCACGCGGCTTCCGCGGCGTCACGGTCCTGGGCGTTCAGCCACCGTAGGTAGTCGCGGTAGGGGCGCACCGGGGGCAACACCGTGGGGTCGCTGTCGGCGGCGTAGAGGGTCAGCAGTTCTCGGATGAGCAGTGGCGTGGACCAGCCGTCTATCAGGATGTGGTGCATGCTGAGCAGCAGTCGATACCGCCGGGGCGCGGTGCTGATCAGGGTGAGTCGCAGCAGCGGCGCGGTGGTCACGTCGAAGCACGCGCGGCGGTCGGCGTCCATGAACTCTTCGAGTGCGGCTTCCGTGTCGTCGCGCCCGGCCAGGTCGATCTCGGTGAACGGCACGTCGACGTGCTGGTGCACCAGCTGGACCGCTTCGCGGGCGCCATCGCGCACGAACGCGGTCCGCAGGTTCGGGTGACGTCCGAGGAGAGCCTGCGCGGCGCGGCGCAGCCGGTCGGCGTCGACGCGCCCGCCGAGTTCCAGACCGAGTTGCACTATGTAGGCGTCGAGGGTGCCGTCGGCGAGTTGGGCGTGGAACAGCAACCCTTTTTGCAGCGGCGTGAGCGGCCAGATGTCGTCCAGTGTCGAACGTCCGGCCGCGAGCCGGTCGATCGCGCCTTGGTCGAGGTCGACGAGGCCGACGTCGGAAGGGGTGAGCCCGCCCGCGTCGGGGCGGGACGCGTGCGCGGCCAGAGCGGTCACCGCGTCGCGCCACAGTTCCGCGAGGTCGGTGACCTCAATGGAGGTGAGCACGCCGGTCGGATACTCCCAGGCGGCGGTAAGGGTGGGCCCGTCCGAGGTATCGATGGTGACCGCGTTGATGCCGAGCAGGGCAGCGACGGGGGCATCGGGGTTCTGGACGCTGCCACCGTCGCCTGCGGGCATCCACCCGATGTCGCGCAACGTCGGGGGAGTGGTGTCGAGTCGGCCGAGGTAGTTGAAACTCACCTGGGGAGTGGGCAATTCACGCAGGACGGGGGCGGTATCGGCGTTGAGATAACGCAGCAGCCCGTAGCCGATCCCGTGGTCGGGGACCCGCCGGAGTTGTTCCTTGACCGACTTGACGACCGCCGCGGCGGCATCCCCGGCGGCGAAGGCGTCGTCGATGTCGATACCGGACACGTCGAGCCGGACCGGGTAGGTGGTGGTGAACCATCCGATGGTGCGGGTGAGGTCGGCGCCGGGGAGCACCGTGTCGTGGCGGCCGTGGCTTTCGAGGGTGAGCAGCGTCTCGGCGACGGTATCGCCGCGGCGGCGCCGCCATCGGGTCAGCGCCAGCGCGAGCCCGGCGACGAGGGCGTCGTCCACGTTGCCGTGGAACGCCCTGGGCAGGGTGGTGAGTACGGCGCGGGTCACCGCGGTGGGAAGCGCCACCTCGACGGTGGCGGCGGTGGCTTGCACGTCCACGGACGGGTCGATCGGGCGGGCACCGATCGGCGGATCGTCGGCGGCGAGCGTGGACTGCCACCAGTCGAGTTCGTCGAGGCTTCCGGCGGCGGTGTTCAGCGCATGCGCCCAGCGCCGCACCGAAGTGCCGACGGGCGCGAGCCGCGGCCGCTGTCCGGCACTCAGCTGGGCCCACGCCACGGCGAGATCGGGGACGAGGATCCGCCACGACACGCCGTCGATCACCAAGTGGTGCGCGACGACGAGCAGCCGTCCCTGTTGTCCGGCCCAGTCGAACCAGACCAGCTGCAGCACGACTCCGGCCGCGGGGTCGAGGCGTTCGGCCGCCGCGTTCGCCTCGGCGTCGGCGAGCGCCGCGAAGGCGCTGCTGTCCGGCGCCACATCCACCGGCACCCGCCGGATCAGCCCGGCGGCGGGCATCGCGGTCGGCTGCACCCGTAGCGTCCACCCCGACGGGTGCGCGGGTTCCGGCTGTAGCCGAGCGCGCAGCATGTCGTGGTGATCGATCACCGCCTGGACGGTGGCGCCGATTCCGGTGGCATCGATGCCGGTCGGCAGGGTGAGCATCACCCACTGGCAGAAGCGATCGAAGCCGCCGCGCTCGATCATCCAATGCATGATCGGCGTCAGCGGTACCGGTCCCACGCCCCCGCCGGGCAGTTCCGCCGGAAGGGAGGTGGCCGCGGCGCTGTCGTCGAGAACGGCGATCTCGGCCAGTCCGGCGACCGTCTTGCGCTCGAACACCTCGCGCGCGGAGAACACCACACCCGCAGCCCTCGCTCGCGTCACCAGCTGGATCGACATGATGCTGTCGCCGCCGAGGGCGAAGAACGAATCGTCGGCACCGACCGTGTCGATACCCAGTACCTCGGCGAACAGTCGCGCCAGCGTCGTCTCCACGTCGGTGGCCGGTGCCCGGAATTCGGCTCGGCCCGCGGTGAAGTCCGGCTCGGGCAGAGCGGCGCGGTCGATCTTGCCGTTCGCCGTCACCGGGAGCGCGTCGAGCACCATCACGGTCGCGGGCACCATGTGCGAGGCCAACCGCTCCGCGGCGAACGCGCGGACCGCGGCCGCGTCGAGGTCCGCGCGGTGCTCGGGCTCGACGTACCCGATCAACCGGTCGCCGGTGGCGGGGTCCCGGTGCACAGTCGCCGCTGCTCGGGCCACACCCGGGCAGGCGACCAGAGCCGATTCGACCTCGCCGAGCTCGACGCGGAAACCACGAATCTTGACCTGGAAATCCGACCGGCCCACATATTCGAGCGCCAGACTCCGGTCAGGTAGTCGCACCCACCGCACCAGGTCGCCGGTCCGATACATGCGTTGTCCCGGGCCCTCGAACGGATCGGCGACGAACCGCGATGCCGTCAGACCCGTCCCGTTGCGGTAGCCGCGGGCCAGGCCGGGGCCCGCCAGATACAACTCGCCGACGACCCCGATCGCCACCGGCCGCAACCACGCGTCGAGCACGACCTGGCCGACCCCGCGGATCGGTCCACCGATCGTCACCGCCTCACCTGCCACTATCGGCGCACCGGCATCGGTCAGGATCGTGGCCTCGGCCGGGCCGTAGGTGTTGAAGAATCTCCGGCCCGGCGCCCACCGCGACACCAGTGTCGGTGTGGGCGCTTCGCCACCGGTCACGATGGTGCCGAGGTCGTCGAGCCCGGCGGGATCGACCGTCCCCAAAGCCGCGGGCGTCAGCGCGACATGGGTCACCTTCGTGCGCGACAGGATCCGCGCCAGCTCGTCTCCGCCGTAGACGGTCGGGGGCGCGATCACCAGCCGACCGCCCGCCGCGAACGCCAACAGGTGTTCCAGGACCGCCGCGTCGAAACTCGGAGACGCGAAAGCCAGCACCCGCGCGCTCGGCCCGGTGCCGAACCGCGAACATTCCTCGGCCACCAGGTTCGCCAACCCTCGATGCGACACCACCACACCCTTCGGCACACCTGTCGAGCCGGACGTGTAGATCACGTACGCCGCGTTGTCGACCCGCACCGCCGATGTTCGCTCCGCATCGGTCACCGGCGCCGACGACCACCCTGCAGCCTCCGTTTCGACCTCGCCGAGGATCAACCACGGAACAGTCCCGGGCAGCCGATCCCGCCACTCCGGCCGTGTGATCCCCACCGCCACACCGGAATCGGTGAGCATGTGCTCGATCCGGCTCGCCGGGTACTGCGGATCCACCGGCACGAACGCTGCCCCCGACTTAGCCACCGCCCATACCGCCAGTACCGAATCGACCGACCGCGGCAATCCGACCGCGACACTCGCCTCCGGCCCGACACCCCGGCCGATCAACAAGCGGGCCAACCGATTCGACTCCGCGTCCAGCTCGCCGTACGTCCACCACCGATCCCCGCACACCACCGCGACCGCCCCCGGATCCCGCTGCACCGCCGCCGCCAGCAACTCCGGCAGCACCCGCTCCCGCACCGCTGGATCGCCCGAAACCGGCGTCAACTCCCGGTGTTCGGCCGGGGAGAGCAGGTCCAGCCGCGCCAGCGGCAGATCCGGGTCGGCGGCGACGGCGCCGATGACGCGCAGGAACCTCCGCAGGGTCGCGTCCATAGTGTCCCGGTCGAAGAGTTCGGGCAGGTAGTTGATCTCGACGTGCAGTCGGGTGTCGACCCGCGCGACCACTCCCAGCGGATAGTGCGCGGCGTTGACGCTGGTCACGTCGATCAGCCGCATGCCGGCGATATCGGTGTCCGCGGTCAGCCCGCCGCGATCGATCGGGAAGGACTCGAACACCGTGATCGTGTCGAAGACCGCCGCGGGCCCGGCCACCCGCTCGATGTCGGTCAGACCCACGTAGTGGTGATCGAGCAGTCCGGCCTGCTCCGCCTGGATTCGGTCGAGCAGCTGGCCCAAGCTCTCGGCGGGATCGAGGCGGACGCGCACCGGCAGTGTGTTGATGAACAGTCCGATCATCGACTCGATGCCCGCGATCCGCGGGGGCCGTCCGGACACCGTGGCGCCGAACGTCACGTCGTCCCGGGACGTGAACGCGCCCAACACGATCGCCCATGCCGTCTGGATCACGGTGTTGAGGGTGACGCCACGAGCGCGCGCCAGGCCGGTCAGCGACGCGGTCTGTTCCTCGGTCAGTTCGCCGACCACCTCACGCGATTCGGTGTACGGGCGGCCGGGATCGGCCGGAGCCACCAGGGTCGGCCCGTCGGCGCCGTCGAACGCGCGAGCCCAGGCGTCGAGCGAAGCGGTCGGGTCCCGCCCGCCGATCTCCGCCAAGAAGTCCCGGTAGGGACGGAGGCGAGGCAGGATCGCGGCGTCGCCGTCGGTGGCGTAGAGGATCAGCAACTCCTTCAGAAGCAGCGGCGTCGACCAGCCGTCGAGCAGCAGGTGATGGTTGGTCAGCACCAGCCGGTAGTGCTCGGGCCCCGTGGTGACCAGCATCCAGCGCAGCAGTGGGGCACGAGCCGGGTCGAACCGGGCCGCCCGGTCCGCGGCCATCAGCCGATCCCACTCGCGGTCGCGGGCACCGTCCGCGAGCCCGGACAGGTCGAGCTCCGACCAGGGGACCTCGACGTTTTCGTTGACCACCTGCACCGGTCCGGCGGCGGTGTCGGTGACGAACGCGGTGCGCAAATTCGCATGCCGGTCGAGCAGCACCTGCGCGGCTCGGCGCAGCCGCTCCGGGTCGACCCGCCCACGCAGCTCGAGGACCAACTGCACCAAGTAGGCGTCCATGGACTCCTCGGACACCAGCGCATGGAACAGCAACCCCTCCTGCAACGGAGTCAACGGCCAGACGTCGCTCAACGCCGGATAGCTGTCTTCGAGTCGCTCGATTTCGGACTGCCCGAGCCGGACCAGAGTTAGGTCCGACGGCGTCCGTCCGCCGGACCCGGCGTGCTGGACATGTCTCGCCAACGCGGTCAAGACTCGGCGCCACGACTCCGCCACCTCGCGTACCTCGTCGGCGGTGAGCACCCCGGCGGGATACGACCAGATCGCCCGCAACCGCGGACGGCCCGCCTCGTCGTCGGTGCAGGCCTTGATGTCGAGCACTGCCGACACCGGCATATCCGGATTCCGCGCACCGGCAGCGGCGGGATCATCCACCGGCATCCATCCGGCCGAAAGTATTTCTTCGGGAAGATCCGTGGCGGTGTAGTCGAACGCGATCTGCGGCGTCGGCCGGGTTGCGAGAATCGGTCCGGTGTCCTCGTTGAGATATCGCAACAAGCCGTAGCCGATTCCGTGGTCCGGAACGGCGCGCAGCTGTTCCTTGACGGACTTGACCGCTGCCCCCATAGCCGGGCCACCGGCGCACGCGTCCTCGAGATCGATGGTCGAAAGGTCCAGGCGCATCGGAAAACTCGTGGCGAACCAGCCGACCGTCCGAGTCAGATCCGAGCCCGGGACGGCGTCCTCCGCACGGCCGTGCCCTTCGAGATCGATCACCACCTCCGCGAGTTCCGTCGCACGCTGGCGCCGCCACTTCGTCACCGCTACCGCCAGCGCGGCCAGCAGCCCGTCGCCCACACTGCCGTGGAATGCCGCTGGGACGTCGGTCGACAGCGCTTCGGTCACCTCGGGGGACACGACGACCTCGACCGTGCGGATCGTGGCAGCCACATCGATCTCGGGGTCGAGAGGCCGGGATCCGATCACCGGATCGTCCCGGGCGGCCATCGCCTGCCACAAGTCGAGCTCGGCGGTCCGCTCCGGGCGTTGGGCTGCCTCGACCAGCCCGTGCGCCCACCTGCGCATCGATGTCCCTACCGGGGCCGGATCGGGTGGCTCGCCGGACTCGATCCGCGCCCACGCGACCGCCAAATCGGCCACCAGCACCCGCCAGGACGCACTGTCGATCGCCGAACGATGCACCAGCACAAGCACTCTGCTCGACTCCGCCGCGTCGCCCGAATCGAACCAGACCACCTGCATCACGATCCCGGCGCCCGGATCGAGCCGATCCGCGGCGGCCGCCGATTCCGCCGCCACCGACGCACGGAACTCGTCGCTTCCCGGCTGCCCCGCCATCGCCACCCGCCGGACGACGTCGTCGGCCCGAATCTTCCCGACCGGCAGCACCTCCCACGCCCAACTCCCCTCGGCGCCGGAGCGCAGCCGCGCGCGCAGCATGTCGTGCCGATCGAGTACCGCCTGCACCGTGGCCGCCAGCTTCCGCTGGTCGATCCCCGCGGGCGGAGCCAGCATCATCGCCTGCGAGAAGCGGTCGAACCCCGGCTCCGCGCCTTCGATCAGCCGTCGCATGTTCGGCGTCAGCGGTATCGGCCCGACACCCCCGCCGGGCAGTTCCTTCGGAAGGGCGGACGCCGCGGTGCTGTCGAGGACGGCGATCTGGGCCAGCCCAGCAACGGTTTTGCGCTCGAACACGTCGCGCGCGGAGAACACCACCCCCGCCGCCCCGGCCCGAGTGACCAGCTGGATCGACCTGATGCTGTCGCCGCCGAGGGCGAAGAACGAATCGTCGAGGCCGACCGTGTCGATACCCAGGACACCGGCGAACGATTCGGCGATCGTGCGTTCGAGCGGTGTCTCGGGTGCTCGGAACGCCTTGTCGCCGACGAATACCGGATCGGGGAGTGCGTTGCGATCCAGCTTGCCCGCCGCGGTCAAGGGGATCCGATCCAGCACCATGATCGTGGACGGGACCATATAGGACGGCAACCGGCCCGTGAGGTACTCGGTCAGGATCGTGGTATCTATCGACTTACCCGGCGCGGCGAAGACATACGAAACCAGCGACTGGGACCCGGACTCGCCGCGGTGACCGATCGTGGCGGCGAAATCGACGGTCTCATGGGCGGTGAGCGACGCATCGATCTCCCCGAGCTCGATGCGCAGACCCCGAATCTTGACCTGGAAGTCCGACCGGCCGAGATGTTGGAGCGCTCCGTCGGCCGTCCATCGGACCAAGTCTCCGGTGCGGTACATGCGTTCCCCGGGCGCCCACGGGCATGCTACGAAACGCGCGGCGGTCAGACCCGCCCGGCGGTGGTATCCGCGGGCCAGCAAGGTGCCCGCGACATACAATTCGCCTGTCACGCCGACTGTTACGGGTTGTAGTCGTTGATCGAGCACCCATACGGAGGCACCACGGATCGGCTTACCGATGGTGACCGGTTCGTCTGCCGTCAGTGGGGAGGCCAGCGTCGCGGCGATCGTGGTCTCGGTGGGCCCATATTCGTTGACCATGTTCCGGTGGTCGTCGCTCCAGCGCGCGACCAACTCGGCGCCGCAGTCCTCGCCGCCGACCAAGAGATTTCGCAAATCCGGTAGCGGCCAACGATTGTGGTCGATGGTGGACAATGCCGAGGGCGTGATCAGGAGATGGCTGACGTGCTCCCGGTCGAGCAATTCGCCGAGTTCGTCGCCGCCGTAGACATCGCTGGGCGCGATGACCATGGTCGCGACCCAGTACACCGCGTCCAGTAATTCCAGTACCGACACATCGAAGCTCGGCGAAGCCAGATGCAGAACGCGAGAACCCGATCCGATTCTCATGCCATGCCGGTGCACGGTGGCGCAGTTGCGGAGTCCGCGGTGGGTGACCGCGACGCCTTTGGGCAGTCCGGTCGATCCAGAGGTGTAGAGGACGTAGGCGACGTGGTCGACACGCAGCGGGCGTACCCGGTCGCTATCGGTGACGGGGCGGTTCTCGGTCTCGGGGAGGTCCTCCGGTGTCAACCAGTCGATGGCGTCGGGTAATCGGCTTCGCGCTGACGGCACGGTCAGACCGATCGCCGCCTTGGAATCGGCCACGATGTGGGTGATGCGTTCGATGGGATTGGTCGGGTCGATCGGCAGAAAAGCGGCGCCGGTTTTGGCGACCGCCCACACCGCGAGTACGGAATCCGCGGAGCGCGGCATGCCGATCGCGACGATATCCTCCGGACCGACACCGCGCTGAATCAATATCCGGGCCAACCGATTCGAATGCTCGTCCACCTCCCGATAGCTCAGCTGCCGCCCCTCGAAAACGATCGCCGCGGCATGGGGATCTCGTGCGGCCGCCGCGGTCAACAGGTCGGGCAGTGTGGCGGGCGCCGCCGCGGGCCCGCCGGAGCGCGACACCAGGTCGGCACGTTCGGCGGCCTCGAGCACCTCGATCATCCCGACCGGGACCGTGGGATCGGTGGCCACCGACTCGAGTATCCGGATCCACCGGTGTACGAGGGAGTCGATCGTCGCGGTGTCGAACAGTTCCGTGGCATAGGTGACCGCTACCGCCATCTCGCCACCGTTGTGGGTGTCCGACAGGACGACCTGCAGGTCGAAACGAGACACTTCGTTGGGAAGGTCGACCACCGATACATCGAGACCGGGCAGTTCGAGCTTCACCTGTTCCAGATTCTGGAATGCCAGCATCACCTGGAACAGGGGGTGCCGGGACTGGGATCGTTGGGGAGCGAGTTGATCGACCAGTTGCTCGAACGGCACGTCGGCGTGTCCGAAGGCATCCAGATCGATCTGCCTGACTCGATCGAGCAGATCGGTGAACGACTCGTCGGGATCGATCCGGATCCGCAAGACCAGGGTGTTGACGAACATGCCGATCACGTCGTCGAGTTCGGCCGCGCCGCGCCCGGCGATCGGTGTCCCGATCGGAATATCGGTGGTGCCGCTCAACCGGGCGAGCAGGACCGCCAGCGCGCCGTGGATCACCATGAACAATGACGAACTATGGTGCCGCGCCAGTCTTTCCAATGCCCGCACCAACTCGGCGTCCAGGGTGTAGTCGATGGTGGCGCCTCGATTGGACGCCACCACCGGCCTCGGCCTGTCGGTCGGCAGACGAAGTTCTTCGGTGACTCCGTCCAGGGTTTCGGTCCAGTACCGGATCTGCTGGGCGCTCAGCGATTCCGGATCGTCGGGCGAGCCGAGAGTAGCTCGTTGCCACAGTGCGTAATCCGCGTACTGGACGGGCAGCGGTGTCCACGAAGGGACTTCGCCGCGGGTTCGGGTGGTGTACGCGGTCGTCACGTCGCGGGCCAGCGGCGCCATGGAGAAACCGTCCGCGGCGATGTGGTGCACGACGACGGCCAGCACGTATTCGGGCTCCTCGCTGTCGGCAGCGCGGAACAATCGGGCACGGACCGGCGCCCGGGCGCTCACATCGAAGCCTGCGGTGACGAATTCGGCTACCGCCGTGTCCACTCGGCTCGCCGGAACCGATACCAGGGCCAGCTCGGGGTTTATCTCGTCGGCGGGTTCGATGAGCTGGATCAGCATTCCGTCGTGGTCCGGATACCGCGTCCGTAAGGACTCGTGCCTGCGCAGCACGTCGACCATGGCCGATCGCAGTGCCTCGACATTCAACTCGCCACGCAACCGGATGGCGATCGGCACGTTGTACGCCCCCGAGCCGGTGTCGTACTGGTTGAAGAACCACATCCGTTGCTGGGCAGGCGCCAAGGGCACGAGGTCCGGGCGCGGCCCGGCGATCAGCGGTGGGCGTTGCCGACCGGCGCCGGAATGCTGCTCTACGCGGGCAGCCAGCGCCGCTACCGTGGGCGCCTCGAACAACAGCCGCACCGGAATCTCGGTGTCCAGCGCGGCCCCCAGCCGCGCGGCGACCCTGGTCGCGACCACGCTGTCCCCGCCGAGGGCGAAGAACGAGTCGTCGAGGCCGACGGCATCGATTCGCAATACCTCGGCGAACGATCCGGCGATCGTGCGTTCGAGGGGTGTCCGCGGTGCGCGGAAGGCTTTGTATTCGGTGAATACCGGATCGGGCAGCGCCTTGCGATCCAGCTTGCCCACCGACGTCAAAGGGATACGCTCCAGCACCATGATCGCGGACGGGACCATATAGGACGGCAACCGGTCGGCCAGGTACTCGGTCAGGATCGTGGTATCGATCGAATAACCAGTCGCGGCAACGACATACGAAGCCAACGACTCGGTCCCGGCATCGTTGCGGTGGCCGATCGTCACGGCGAAACCGACGCTCTCGTGAGCGGCGAGCGTCGCATCGATCTCGCCGAGTTCGATACGACGGCCACGAATCTTCACCTGGAAATCGGATCGGCCGAGATGCTGGATCGCTCCATCGGCGGTCCACCGGACCACGTCCCCCGTGCGATACATCCGCTCGCCGGGCCTCCAGGGGCACGCTACGAAACGCTCGGCCGTCAAAGCTGCCCGGCGATGGTATCCGCGGGCCAGCAGAGCACCCGCGACGTACAACTCACCCGCGACACCAACCGGCACCGGTTGCAGCCGCTGATCCAGAACCCATTCCGAGACACCGCGAATCGGGCCACCGATCGTCACCAACTCACCGGCCGTCAACGGGGGAGTCAACGTCGCGGCGATGGTGGCTTCGGTAGGCCCGTACTCGTTGAATACGCTCCGGTCGCCGTCGCTCCAGCGCTCGACCAACTCGGTGCCGTAGCCCTCGCCGCCGACCAGCAGGTATCGCAAATACGTTAGCGGCCAACGAGTGTGGTCGATGGTGGACAACGCCGAAGGCGTGATCAGCATATGACTGACACGCTCGCGGTCGAGCAGTTCGGCGAGTTCGTCGCCGCCGTAGACGTCGCTGGGGGCGATGACCATGGTCGCACCCGCGCACAACGCCAACAGCAATTCCAGTACCGATACGTCGAAGCTCGGCGAAGCCGAATGCACGATACGAGAACCAAGTTCGATTCCCATGGCGTGCCGGTGCTCGGTGGCGCAGTTGGCGAATCCGCGGTGGGTGACCGCGACACCCTTGGGCAGTCCGGTCGATCCGGAGGTGTAGATGACATAGGCGAGGTCATCGACACGCAGCGGGCGTACCCGGTCACCGTCGGTGACGGGGCGGTCCTCGACGTCGTCGAGGTCCTCCGGTGTCAACCAGTCGATGTCGTCGGGCAATCGCGTTCGCGCCGAGGTGACCGTGAGACCGATCGCCGCGTGGGAATCGGTCACCATGTGGGTGATGCGTTCGCGGGGATAGGTCGGTTCGATCGGTAGAAACGCGGCACCCGACTTGGCGACCGCCCATACCGCGAGTACGGAATCCGCGGAGCGCGGCATGCCGATCGCGACGATATCCTCCGGGCCGACGCCGCGCTGAATCAGTAAACGGGCCAACCGATTCGAACGCTCGTCGAGTTCTCGGTAGCTCAGCTGCCGCCCCTCGAAAACGATCGCCGTGGCGTCGGGATCCCGTGCGACCGCTGCGGTCGCCAAGTCGGCCAAAGTAGTGGGCGCCACCGCGGGCGCACCAGAGCGGGACAGTAGGTCGGCTCGCTCGGCAGGCTCGAGCACCTCGATGCCCCCCACCGCGGCGGTGGGATCGGCGGCCACCGACTCGAGTATCTGGATCCACCGGTGCGCGAACGACTCGATCGTCGCGGCATCGAACAAATCGGTGGCATAGGTGAGCGCTACCGCAATGCCGCCACTGTCGTGATCGTCCGACAGCACGACCCGTAGGTCGAAACGAGATGCCTCGTCGGGCATATCGACCACCGACACATCCAGACCGGGCACCTCCAGTTCCGCCCGCTCCGAATTCTGGAAAGCCAGCATCACCTGACACAGCGGGTGGCGAGCCTGCGACCGTCGCGGAGCGAGTTGATCGACCAGTTGCTCGAACGGAACATCGGCGTGCCCGAAGGCATCGAGGTCGACCTGCCCGATCCGGCCGAGCAGGTCGGTGAACGACTCGTCGAGATCGACCTCGGTCCGCAACGCCAGGGTGTTGACGAACATATCGGCCTCGTCGTCGAGCTCGGCCGCGAGGCGGACGGCGACTGGCGTGCCGATCGAAATATCGGTCGAACCGCTCAACCGGGCGAGCAGGACAGCCAACGCGCTGTGAATCACCATGGGCAGTGGCGAACCACGTTGCCGTGCAAACCTTTCCAAGGACAGAACCAACTCGGCGCCCATCGAGTAGCCGAGGGTGGCACGCCGATCCGACCTCGCCGCGGGCAACCTGTCCACCGGGAGATACAGCTCCTCGGGAAGGTCCGCGAGCGTGGCTCGCCAGAACGCCAGGTTCTCGCGGCGGCGGCGTATTCCGGCGCCGTGCCGGGCGCTGTCGGGGTGGACCTGGCCGAGATCGGTGTCCGGTGCGGCGGCGGCGAACGCGTCGAGGAACTGGACGAATCTGGTGTAGTGCGCCGACAGTTCGGGGCCGGTGTAGAGGTTCGGATTGGCCATGAAGTGCAGGATCGTCTGTGGCGGGTCGCCTGCCTGGTAGAGGTCGACCAGCAAATCCTCGACCGGCCCGGAGCTGAGGATGTGGAATTCCGCGGACATCGACCCGAGCCGGAGTTCCTGGTGGAAGAACATGACATTCACCACCGGGCCGGCGAAACGCCGCTGTCCGTTGTGTCCCGCGGCGGCGCGAATGTCGGTGAGGCCGCACCGCTGGTGCCGCAACGCTCCGATCAGGTCGGACTGCACGCGCCGCACCAGCGTCGCGATCGTGTCGCCCGTACCGAGCGCGATCGGAAGCGGCACAACGTTGACGAAGACTCCAGCGGACCGCCGCAGCACCGCGGTGGTGCGACCCGACACGGGAATATTGACCATGACCTCGTCCCGGCCGGTCATCCGGGCCAGATAACTTCCGAACGCGGCGATCACCACCGCGGCGGGGGTCGCGTCCAACGCCTGCGCGGAACGATCGATCCGCCCCACCGTCTCGGCGGGCAGCTCGGCCTTCGCCACGACACTGTCCGCGCGGGCGGGCGCGTATCCGGCGGCCAGGCTGGACTCCTCCTCGACGCCGGCGAGTCGGTCGAGCCAATACGCTTGGTCGCTGGCGAATCGCTTGGACTCCCGGTAACTGCGATCGGCCTCGTAGAGGGTGCGCAGGTCCGCCGCTTGGTTCGGCTCCGCTGTCCGGCCCTCCACCGCCGCTGTGTACAGCGCCGCGACCCGGTTCATCACCGTCATCGCGGCGTAGCCGTCCCCTGCGACGTGGTGACCCTTGAGGTACCACAGGAAATGCCGATCCCCGACCTGCACCATCACCCACGTCAGCAACCGGTCTCGCATCATATCGAAAGGCGAGGTGTACTCCCGGCGCATCCACTGCAAGGCAGCCGCCATGGGGTCCGGTTCGCCACGCATATCGATGAGCGGCCCCGTCGAATCCAGCGACGGGTCGAACAACTGATGCGGCTCACCGTCGATCTCGACCAGTCGCATATATCCGGATTGGAATTCGTGGCCCGCTCGAATCGAAACCTTGCGAAGTAAGTCGAGATCCAGATCCCCATGGAACTCGAGATACTGTGCCTCACATATCGGCACATCCGGGCTCAATTTCTGCGCCAGCCACAGCCCCCGCTGTCCAGCGGACAGCGGCACCGGCTGAGTGACCGACACGTCGGGCTCGGCGTCCCCGCCCGGCCCCTGGTCGAGCGGGGACTGCGGTCGCGGAACGGTCATCACTTGCCTCCAGACCCGACCGCGCCCAGTATAAGCCGACTGATTGGTATGCGTATACCCCCGGAGGCTCGCTCTCCGCATCGCCTCATAAGGTGAATACTCGCGAAAGTGTTGGACGGCGCTCCGCTGCTTCTCCGCGGCGATCTTGGAAGCGCATGGGTCAGTATTGTGATCCGCTCGACTTATGAATTATTCGCCATCTCGATGCGCGAATTTTCGAAAGCGGGATTGAAAACTCCGATGCCCTTGGCGATATGTGGACACGTAATAAGTGCAGGTCCGCTGCGCCGTCGCACGATCTTGCGTCTTGTTTGTCCGTATTCGGCGACAATGGGTTCGGGGAATCTACTCCCCAGAGCTGATGATCTCTTCGATATTGCGCTCGGCCAGCGCACTGATCGTCAACGCGGGGTTCACTGTTCCGGTGCTGCCGGGCACAGCCGCCCCGTCCATCACGTACAAGCCTCGATAACCGCGCACCCGGCCGTACCTGTCTGTCGCGCGTCCGATCACAGCGCCGCCCAACGGATGTGAGGTGAACGAGGCGTCCCCGCCCACGACCCGGAGGGCGATGGGCGGGCAGGGACACGTCACCTTGTCGTTGACTTCCAGCGCCCGCGCGAGGTAGCCGGCCGCGCCGTTGTCCGGCCACTGCAGGTTCACCCGTCCATCGGCCGGGTTGTAGACGAACCGGCCGCGGGTGTCGTCGAGCACGATGCCCAGCGATGCGAGAGTGGTGATATCGAAAGGCGTCACGCCGGGGATGAACCAGTTCTCCAGCGAGACGGGCGCTCCCGCCTCGTCCAGAATCCGGCTCGCGGACGGTGCGCCCTGCGTGCCCAGGTCGAGCGAGCTGAGCGGTCGCGCCAAGCCGACATCACCGTTGCTGCCCCAGCCTTCGCCGATGTGTTCGTTCAGGTTCGGCAGCGCGCCGGTGTCTCGCGCGCGCACCAGCAGCTCGGAGGTGCCGATGGAGCCCGCGCCGAGGAACAGCCGGTCGCAGGTCAGTGTTCGGGTTCGGAGCACCTCGCCGGTAGGCGCGAGTTTGGTCAGGGCAACGGTATAGCGACCCGACGCTCCGGGTTCCTTGGCGATAGCGTCCACGCGATGGCCCGGGTAGATCCGGGCGCGGCCGGTGCCCTCGGCATATCGCAGGTAGTTCTGGTTCAGATCGAACTTCGCGCCGTTGGAATTGCCGAGGTTGGAACAGCCGACCGTCGCCGACGGCTGCGATCGTCCGGCCAGCTCGTCGCGGATGATGTGCCAATTCCACATGCCGTCGATGCGCTGCGGCGTGTAGCCGGCCGCGCGGACCTGGCCGTCCCAGGCCCGCGAGTGCGCGAACGCGATGGAGTGATAGAGGTCGTCCGGTATCGGGCTGGGCCGCAACGTATCTCGGACTCGGGGGTAGTAGATGTCGTGCATCTCGCGGTAGTCGACCACGCCGCCGAACACATGGTCGAAGAACCGCTGCTCGGGCTCGAGCATCACCCCGGTGAACACCACCGAGCCGCCGCCGACGCACGCGCCGCGCCACACATCCATGCCCGGGTAGCTGGAAACGTCGAGGACCCCGCCGAAGAAATCGAACGACATGGTGGCCCTGGTCACGCCGGTGAACGTGGTGCGATGCCAGAAGCCACGGCCATCCGGAATCGTGTCTATGGCGAAGATGTTGCGCCACAGATCATTCGGCCAGCGCGACCCGCGCTCCAGCACCGCGACCTCGGTCCCGGACTGTGCCAGGCGCAGTGCGGCGATGGACGCCCCGAATCCCGATCCGACGACGATCGCGGGCACATGGTCCGGCGGGTCCGGCAGCGGCGCGAAGATCTCCGGCACCAGTGCGCGGTACAGCAACGCGTTCGGGCTCAGGCGGTAGTCATCGGCCCACGCCGGAGAAGTGCCCGGCGCGAGCGTGCTTCCCCCCGCGAGTCCCAGCATCGCGGCGGCCAGGCCGACGCCCTTGACGAAACCGCGCCGGTCCAGTGTGGCCCTCACGGGATCTGAAGGTCGCTCCATCACATCCCCATACCTCGTGGTGTGTGTTGGGAAACTCGGTTACGCGCGGGCGAGCCGGTACATGACGATGCTAGCCAAGTATTAGCCAGCCGGGGGTGGTGGCGTTCTACGATGGGAAGATCCGGCGTGGGAGGTGGCAAATGTTGGCGCGCGCGTGGATACGGTGGCTGGTCCTCCATCGCTTGGCACGGACCTACCTCTTGGTGGCGGCACGTCGTGGCGATCCCCTCGCGCAGATCGTGGTCGGCCCGGATCGCGTGCGCGGCGCGCCGCGCTCGGTGGAGGCGGTCCGGCAGCAGGGCCGGATGCCCACGATATCGCGGCAGGTGCGCGTGACCGCGGACCACGAACTGTGCCGGCTCATCCTGCGGGACCGTCGCTTCGGCACGGTCACGCCCAGCAATCGAGCCCTGCCGGAGCCGATGCGATGGGTGCTGACCAAGACGGACCTGGGGCTTCCCAACCTCGCGGAACCGCCCTCGATGCTGGTGACCGATCCGCCGGACCACACCAAGTACCGACGCCTTGTCGGGCAGGCATTCGCTCCGAAGGCGATAGCCAAACTTCGGGAGCGGGTCGTAGAAGTGACCGATGACCTGCTCGAACGCCTGGAATCGACGCCGCGACCGGATCTGATCTCCGATTTCTCCGAGCGGTTGCCCATCGCGATCATCGCCGAGATTCTCGGGTTGCCCGCCGACATGCATTCGACCCTGCTGAGGTGGGGAGACACCGGTGCGCCGCTGCTCGACCGGGGTCTGACCTGGGCAACTTTCCGCCGCGCCATCGAGGACTTGGCCGAGGGGCAGCGGTATTTCGACCAACACATCACCGGGCTCGCCGCCGAACCGGGCGACGATGTGCTCAGCCTGCTGGTAACGGGTGGTGAGCTCACCCGTCGCGAGCAGATAGCCAACGCGGCCCTGCTGCTCGACGCCGGATTCTTGACGACGGTGAACATGCTCGGCAACGGAATCGCCCTGCTGAGACGCCATCCGGACCAGCTGGAAATGCTGATGGCGCAGCCGGAGCTGTGGCCGGGCGCGGTCGAGGAGATCCTGCGCTACGACGGTCCCATCCGGATCACGGGCCGCATCGCGAGTTGCGACGTCGACATCGCCGATCAGCACGTCGAATCCGGTTCGCTGATCCTGCTGTTGCTGCAGGGCGCGAACAAGGACCCCGGCGTCTTCCCCGATCCCGAACGATTCGACGTGACCAGAGCCAACGCCACGGAACATCTCTCGTTCAGCAGCGGGTTGCACAGCTGCCTGGGCGCCCACCTCGCCCGATTGGAAGGCGCCATCGGGCTCCGAGCCCTCTTCGAGCGGTACCCGGATCTGCGTCTGGACGGCCCGCCGATCCCGCGTGGCCTGGTGAACCTCAACAGCTACCGCTCCATGCCCGCCAAACTGTCCGCCAACTAGCGTCGCTCCGCGGTGCAGACGCCGTCGGCGAGGCGGTCGCGCCTGGGTCAAAATGTGACTTGCATCACATTTTGATAGCAGTTGTCCCCGTCGGCACCATATAACTTTCCATGCGCTTTGCGAAGTCTTTACTATCAGGGTGACCTGTGCGCCACGAGGTCGCCGCTTCACCGAAGTGCCGCTCGACCCGCTCGCTCCACGGCTCCACCAAGCTTCGCCCGCCGCTCGCTTTCGATGCCAGTGCATGTTGCCCCGATGAACCGGATCGGCTGCCGCCGAGACGGCGAAGGAGAACTATGTCGACCGACACCGATCCCGCACCACGGACGTCGCAGCTCGTTCGGATCCTGCATCACGATGTCCCGGCCTCCGTCGTGGTTTTCCTTGTCGCACTTCCTCTTTCGCTAGGCATCGCGGTCGCCTCCGGCGCGCCCGTCGCGGCGGGTCTGATCGCCGCGGTCGTCGGCGGCGTGGTGGCCGGGCTGCTCGGGGGTTCTGCTGTCCAGGTCAGCGGGCCGACGGCGAGCCTGACCGTGGTGGTGGCCGAGAGCGTGCACCATTTCGGCTGGGCGGCAACCTGTTTCATTACCGTCGGGGCCGGTGTGTTGCAGATCCTGTTCGGGCTCAGTCGAATCGCTCGGGGCGCGCTGGCCATCGCGCCGGTGGTGGTGCACGGGATGCTGGCGGGCATCGGCGTGATCATCGCGCTGCAACAGGTGCACGTGCTGCTGGGCGGCGCGTCGCTGAGTTCACCGTTCCAAAGCCTGGTCCAGCTGCCGCACCAACTCGTCTCGGTGCACCACGGGAACTTCTGCGTCGGATTGGTGGCCATCGCGATCCTGATCGCTTGGCGCTTCCTGCCGCGCACGTTGCGCGCGGTGCCGGGTCCTTTGGTGGCGGTCCTGGCGGCGACGCTGTTGTCGCTGTGTCTTCCGGGTGACGTGGATCGAATCGTGTTGAGCGCCTCCTTGTTCGACGCCATCGGACTGCCCGCTGTCCCCGCGGGCGGCTGGTTCGCCGTGGGCGTCGCGATGATCACCATCGCGCTCATCGCCAGCGTCGAGACGCTGCTTTCGGCGGTGGCCGTGGACAAGGCGCGCCCCGGCCATCGAACCAACCTCGATCGCGAACTGATCGGCCAAGGCGCGGCGAACATGACCTCCGGCATGCTCGGCGGACTGCCCGTCGCGGGGGTGATCGTGCGCAGCATCACCAATGCCAACGCGGGCGCGCAGACCAGGGCCGCCACCGTCCTGCACGGCCTTTGGGTGCTGGTCTTCGCCGTAGCGCTGGCCGGTCTGGTCCAGCAGATACCGAAGGCCGCGCTGGCCGGGCTGCTCATCCTGATCGGCGTGCAACTGATCAAGCTGGCCCACATTCGGCTCGCCAGGCGCAACGGCGACCTGGCGGTCTACCTGGCGACCGTGTTCGGTGTTGTCTTCCTGAATCTGTTGCAGGGCATGGCGATCGGGCTCGCCCTGTCGGTGGCGCTGCTGCTGTGGCGGGTGGTCCGGGTGACGATCCTGGCCGAGCCGGTGGCGGGCGCGCGGCGCTGGGTGGTGACCATCGACGGCACCTGCACCTTCCTCGCGCTGCCCAAGCTCACCGCGGAGCTGGCCAAGGTGCCGCCCGGCGTCCCGGTGACGGTGGAGATGACGGTCGACTTCCTCGACCACGCCTCCTACGAGCTGATCACCGACTGGGCGCGCCAGCGCGAAGACGCCAGCGCCGCAGTCGATTTCGCCGAGATCGGCGCCGCGCGCATGGCGGCCGTCGTGCACGGCCCGCCCGAGCGTGGACATTCCCGCAAGGTGCTCGACGAGGTGATCGGGCCGTGGCGGCGCACCGGCAACCGGGTGGACCGGATCGCCGCGGGCATCGCCGCCTACCACCGCGGGCACGCGCACCTCATGCGCCCGCACCTGGACGGTCTTCGCCACCACCACGACGCGGACTCGTTCTTCCTGACCTGCGCGGACGCCAGGATCGTGCCCAACGTCATCACCAACAGCGGCCCCGGCGACCTGTTCACCGTTCGCAACGTCGGCAACCTGGTGCCGGTCGGCGGCAGCGACGTCTCGGTCGAGGCCGCGCTGGTCTACGCGCTGGAACAGCTGGACGTGCGCGCGGTGGTGGTGTGCGGGCACTCCGGATGCGGCGCGATGGAGGCGCTGCATCGAGAGGTGCAGGCCGGTCCGGGGTTGGGGGACTGGCTGGCTCACGCCAGGCCCGCGCTGGAGCGGTTCCGGCTCGGGCATCCGGTCGCCGAGGCCGCCGCGCGCGCCGGGTTCGGTGCGGTGGACCAGCTGGGCATGGTCAACGTGGCGGTGCAGCTGGAGACGCTGTACGCCTATCCCGCCGTGCGCCAAGGGATCGAGGAACGCGGGGTGGCGGTCTCGGGCTTGTTCTTCGACATCGCGACCGCGCGGGTCATCGAGGTTCGGGTGGACGGGATCGCGGAATTCGACGATGCGGACCGCGATGTCACGGCCGAGCCCGTCCGATCCCGCGGCGGCGGGTCACGGTCGCGAACGGAAGGGGTTGCCGGACGGCGTATTTCGACGGCGATGTGAACGATTTCACATCGAAAACATCATATGGGAAGCGCCACTTCTACCGCAGTTCTCAGGCTTTGCTAAGTCTTTACCAATACCCTTGAACGGGTTTACATCTCGGCCCAGTGCCGTGTCGAGAACTGCTTCACCGCGAGATGCCGGTTCGCGGTCTATTGCCCTGCTGGACATGTTGATCGTCAACCGACCTCGACGCCGCGGCGTCGAGTCGGCGAAGGAGAAGTCATGGCTGTCGAGAGCGATCTGGCTCCACCGCTGTCCCCACCTGTGCCGGGCAAAGGCCCGGGCAATCTGTCCGATCGTCTGACATCCGTCTTGCGCCACGATCTGCCCGCCTCGATCGTGGTCTTTCTGGTCGCGCTGCCGCTTTCGCTCGGCATCGCCTTGGCCTCCGGCGCGCCCGTCCTCGCCGGCCTCATCGCCGCCGTGGTCGGCGGCATCGTCGCGGGCGCCCTCGGCGGCTCGGTTCTGCAGGTGAGCGGTCCGGCCGCGGGCCTGACCGTCGTCGTCGCGGAATCCATCGACAAGTTCGGCTGGAAGGTCACCGGCTTCATCGTGGTGGCCGCGGGCATCCTGCAAATCATCTTCGGGCTCAGCCGAATCGCGCGAGCCGCGCTGGCCGTCGCGCCGGTCGTGGTGCACGCGATGCTCGCCGGCATCGGTGTGACCATCGCGCTGCAGCAGGTGCACGTGCTGCTCGGCGGGTCGTCGCACAGCTCGGCCTGGAACAACATCACCGAACTACCCGGCCAGCTGATGTCGCTGCACGGCGGTGACGCGCTGGTCGGCGCCGTGGTGATCGCGGTGATGCTCGGCTGGAAGTACGCGCCGGAGAAGATCCGGGTCGTGCCCGGCCCGCTGGTCGCGGTGTTCATCGGCACGGTGCTGTCGATGGTGCTGCCGACCGAGGTCGAGCGCATCGTGCTCGACGGCTCGCTGTTCGACGCCATCGGCCTGCCGCAGATCCCGGACGGCGGCTGGTCCGCGGTCGCGCTCATGGTGCTCACCATCGCGCTGATCGCCAGCGTGGAGAGCCTGCTCTCGGCCGTCGCGGTCGACAAGATGCACAACGGTCGCCGCACCAACTTCGACCGGGAGCTCATCGGCCAGGGTTCGGCCAACGTCCTGTCCGGCATGCTCGGTGGCCTGCCGGTCACCGGCGTGATCGTGCGCAGCGCCACCAACGTCCAGGCGGGCGCGCGCAGCCGCGCCTCGGCGATCATGCACGGCGTCTGGGTCCTGCTGTTCTCGGTGGCGCTGACCGCTGTCGTGCAGCAGATCCCGAAGGCCGCGCTGGCCGGTCTGCTGATCGTGATCGGCATCCAGCTGGTCAAGCTGGCGCACATCAAGCTGGCCCGCCGCACCGGCGATCTGCTCGTCTACGCGGCGACGATCCTCGGCGTGGTCTTCCTGAACCTGCTCGAGGGCGTGCTGATCGGCCTCTTGCTGGCCTTCGGCCTGCTGCTGTGGCGCGTGGTTCGGGTGGCGATCACCGCCGAGCAGATCCCGCAGTCGCAGCGCTGGCTGGTCAGCATCGACGGTTCCTGCACCTTCCTCGCGCTGCCCAAGCTCTCGGCCGAGCTGGCGAAGGTGCCCGCGGGCGCCGACGTGACGGTCGAGATGACCGTCGACTTCCTGGACCACGCCGCCTTCGAGGCCATCGAGGAGTGGGTGCGCCAGCAGGAACACGGCGGCGGCAGCGTCGAGTTCGTGGAGATCGGCTCGGCGCGGATGGCCGACGCGCTGACCGGGCCGCCCGCACGCGGTTTCGGCCGCGCGGTGTGGGACGAGATCCTCGGGCCGTGGCGCAGCGAGGACAAGCACCCCAACCCGCTGGCCGCGGGCGTCGCCGCCTTCCACCGCAGCCACGCCCACGTGGTGCGCCCGCACCTGGACGGCCTGGCCGACCGGCAGGACCCGCACTCGTTCTTCCTGGCCTGCTCCGACTCGCGCATCGTGCCCAACGTCATCACCAACAGCGGGCCCGGCGACCTGTTCACCGTCCGCAACGTCGGCAACCTGGTGCCGGAGACGGGTGACGCCTCGGTGGAGGCGGCGCTGGTCTTCGCGCTCGAGGAGCTGAACGTGCGTTCGGTGGTCGTCTGCGGTCACTCGTCCTGCGGCGCCATGAAGGCGCTGTACTCGGGCGCCGACGTCGGTCCCGGCATCGGGCCGTGGCTGGCGCACGCGCACCCGAGCCTGGAGCAGTTCCGCGCGGGCCACCCGGTCGCCGAGGCGGCGCGCGCCGCGGGTTACGGCGAGGTGGACCAGCTGAGCATGGTGAACGTCGCGCTGCAGCTGGAGACGCTGCACCGCCACCCGGCGGTGCGCCGAGCCGTGATCGAGCGGGGCGTGCGGGTGTCGGGCCTGTTCTTCGACATCGGTAACGCGCGGGTCGTCGAGGTGACGATCGACGGTCTCGCCCACATCGATGACGTGGACGAGCGTCCCGTGCCCGAGCTGGTCTGATCGACAAGCGGGGACGACCCGCGGGCGCCCTCGCGGCTCCCGCGGGTTTTCTCTGCGTTTGCCAGCATCGGAGGGCGATTCCCGCCGCTCGCTTTCTCGTACGCTGATTGATGTGAGTGCCGATCTGGACCAGAGACCGACCGACGAGCCGACCGGGTGGCGCGCCTTTCGTACCGGCGTGGCCACCCGCCCTACGCTGAACCTCGCCTACCGGATCGGCGTCGCGGTGATCGGCGTCCTGGTGCTGACCCTCGGCATCCTGGCGATTCCTTATCCCGGTCCCGGCTGGGCGATCGTGTTCGCCGGACTCGGCATTCTCGCGACCGAATTCGCCTGGGCGCGCCGGGCACTGACCTGGCTGCGAGACAAGTACCGGCAGGGCATGGCCTGGTACTCCGCGCGGGGCTTGGCCATGCGGGCGACCGCGGCGCTGGCGACCGTGTTGCTGGTGGTCGGGACGCTCTGGGTGCTCGGTACGTACGAGTTGGTCGGCGGCTGGATCGGAGTCGAAGCGGAATGGTTGCGCAGTCCCCTGAAGTGGTGAGCACGGTCCCCGGCGCGACGCTCACGTCACCGGAGTGGCTGACGGCACGGATCACCGAGATGGGCCGGTCCTGGGGCACCTCCTCGGTTCGCATCGCGGGCACGCTGTGGTGGTGCATGGTCGCCTCCGCGCTCGTGGAGCCGTTGGCGCGCGCGGCGGCGACCGGCAAGCTGCCGCCCGAACCGGCGCTGGACCGCATCGACTGCGAGATCCGGCCCGACGGTGGTGTCGAACGCGTCCGCATCGCGGCTTGCGATGCTCCCGACGCGGCGCGGTCCGCGGCCGTGCTGCGGGAGACCCTCGCCGTGGTGATCCCGGCCGTCGCGGCCGTCTCCGGCGCGGGTGTGCCCGCGCTGTGGGCGATCGCCGCCGACGCGATGGGCAACCGCGCCCTCGACGCGGGCGACGGCGCGGCGGGAGCCGAACTCGCCGCCCAGGTGGGTGGGAAGCTGCCGGTGCCGCGTTTCGTGGAGATCGGCGGCCGCACCTTCGTCCGGCGGATCTCCTGTTGCCTCGTCTTCGAGATCCCGGGCTGCGAGATGTGCACGAGCTGCCCCAAACGCCCCGCCGCCGACCGCGAGGCGCTGCTGGCGAAGCTCGCCGCGGGGTCCTGATCCGACCGCCTCGCGGCGGCGGTATTCGAGTTGCGCCCGGCCGGATGTCCTGCAAGATGGGTGCCGACACGCCGACAACCAGCTAGCCCGCCGTGACAGCGGGTTTCGCGCGCACACCGACCCCGCGCCGGATAGGCCGAGAACCCGGCCGGGGACGTGGCACTCGGCTCGTGACGCCACGCTCGAGGCGCTCGCGACCGGCGCGAATCGAGGGACGGCGGGACAGCTAGCATTGGTCGCGCCGGGCGATTGCCGCCCGGCGCCGACGCGCGGGAACAGGCCCGCCCACGAGAACGCCAAGGAGAGCGCCGCCGTGACGACCTCAGCCCCGATCAGCCCAGCCACCCTCGTCCGGGTGCCGGCCGGGACTACGGCGGGCGCCGCGGTGCGCGAGGCGGGTCTGCCGACCAAGGGACCCGACACCATCGTCGTGGTACGCGACGCCGAGGGCGCGCTCAAGGACCTGTCCTGGACCCCGGACACCGACGTCGAGGTGGAGGCGGTCGGCGCCAACACCGAGGACGGGCGCAGCGTGATCCGGCATTCGGCCGCGCACGTGCTCGCGCAGGCCGTGCAGCAGGAGTTCCCCGAGGCGAAGCTGGGCATCGGCCCGCCCATCAAGGACGGCTTCTACTACGACTTCCGCGTCGACCGGCCCTTCACCCCCGAGGATCTGGCCAAGCTGGAATCCCGGATGAAGAAGATCGTCAAAGGCGCCCAGCGTTTCTCGCGTCGCGTCGTGGAGATCGACGAGGCCCGCGTCGAGCTCGCCGAGGAGCCGTTCAAGCTCGAGCTGATCAGCGACAAGTCCGGCATCGACGACCCGGAGGTCATGGAGGTCGGCGGCAAAGAGCTGACCATCTACGACAACCTGGACCCGCGCACCGGCGAGAAGGTCTGGGGCGACCTGTGCCGCGGCCCGCACATCCCGACCACCAAGTTCATCCCGGCCTTCAAGCTGACCCGCAGCTCGGCCGCCTACTGGCGCGGCGACCAGAACCGCGAGGACCTGCAGCGCATCTACGGCACCGCCTGGGAATCCCAGGAGGCCATGGACGAGCACCTGCACCTGCTCGCCGAGGCCGAGCGCCGCGACCACCGCAAGCTCGGCCTGGAACTGGACCTGTTCAGCTTCCCCGACGAGCTCGGCTCCGGTCTTCCGGTGTTCCACCCCAAGGGCGGCATCATCCGCAAGGAGCTCGAGGAGTACTCGCGCCGCCGCCACGTCGCCGCGGGCTACGAGTTCGTGAACACCCCGCACATCACCAAGGGGCACCTGTTCGAGGTCTCCGGCCACCTGGACTGGTACCGGGAAGGCATGTTCCCGGCCATGCATCTGGACGCGGAGCTCAACGAGGACGGCACCGTTCGCAAGCCGGGCCAGGACTACTTCGTCAAGCCGATGAACTGCCCGATGCACAACCTGATCTTCCGCGCCCGCGGCCGGTCGTATCGGGAACTGCCGCTGCGGCTGTTCGAGTTCGGCTCGGTCTACCGCTACGAGAAGTCCGGCGTGGTGCACGGCCTGACCCGGGTGCGCGGCATGACCCAGGACGACGCGCACATCTACTGCACCAAAGAGCAGATGCACGGGGAGCTGACCGACACGCTGCGCTTCGTGCTGGATCTGCTGAAGGACTACGGCCTGGACGACTTCTACCTGGAGCTGTCCACCAAGGACCCGGAGAAGTTCGTCGGCTCCGACGAGATCTGGGAGGAGGCCACCGAGACCCTGTCCAAGGTCGCCTCGGCCTCCGGTCTGGAGCTGGTGCCCGATCCGGGCGGGGCCGCGTTCTACGGTCCGAAGATCTCGGTGCAGGCCAAGGACGCGCTGGGCCGCACCTGGCAGATGTCGACCATTCAGCTCGACTTCAACCTGCCCGAGCGCTTCGACCTGGAATACACCGCCTCCGACGGCACCAAGCAGCGGCCGGTGATGATCCACCGCGCGCTGTTCGGCTCCATCGAGCGCTTCTTCGGCGTGCTCACCGAGCACTACGCGGGCGCCTTCCCCGCCTGGCTCTCGCCGGTGCAGGTGGTCGGCATCCCGGTCGCGGAAGCCTTTGCGCCGCACCTGGATCGGGTGATCGAGCTGCTGCACGACGAGGGCATTCGCGCCCAGGTGGACCGCAGCGACGACCGGATGCAGAAGAAGATCTTCAACAACACCGCGCAGAAGGTGCCGTTCATGCTGCTCGCCGGTGAGCGCGACGTGAACGCCGGCGCGGTGAGCTTCCGCTTCCGGGACGGCACCCAGGTCAACGGGGTGCCGGTCGCCGACGCGGTGGCCACCATCGTCGCGTGGATCACGCGGCGCGAGAACGCCTCGCCGACCGCCGAGGGGTTCGAGATCGTCGCGGCGGGTGAGGCATGACCGCGGACGGGCTCGCCGACCTGGACGACACGGAGCAGGGGAACATCGTGGACATCGGCGCCGGCGATCCCGATCGGCTGCAACGCATCTGGACGCCGTACCGGATGTCCTACATCACCGAGGCCGCGGGATCCCGCCCGAAGGACGCCACCGGGCACCCGTTCACCGACATCCCCAAGATGTCCGACGAGGACGGCCTGATCATCGCCCGCGGTGAGCTGGTGTACGCGGTGCTCAACCTGTACCCGTACAACCCCGGGCACATGATGGTGGTGCCCTACCGCAGGGTGGCCAACCTGGAGGACCTCACCGACGCCGAGAGCGCCGAGCTGATGGCGTTCACGCAGCGGGCCATCCGGGTGATGAAGAGCGTCTCGCGCCCGCACGGCTTCAACGTCGGGCTCAACCTCGGCGGGGTCGCGGGCGGCTCGCTGGCCGACCACCTGCACCAGCACATCGTGCCGCGCTGGGGCGGCGACGCGAACTTCATCACCGTGGTCGGCGGCGTCAAGGTGATGCCGCAATTGCTGCGCGAGACCAGAGCCCTGCTCGCCGCCGCGTGGAAGGAAACGGAGTGAGCAACCGCCGCTGTGCGTCGTCCGTCCGAATCGACCGGGCGCGGGTGTAGCCGGTGCTGAGTTTCTTCGGCCGCGAGACGTTCGCCAAGGCCACCGCTCCGCTGGGCAAGGCGCTGGTGCGCACCGGCCTGACCCCGGATGCCGTCACCCTGATCGGCACCACGGCCTCGATCGCGGCCGCGGTCACGCTCTTCCCGACCGGTCACCTGTTCTGGGGCACCATGGTGATCTGGTTGTTCGTCATGTTCGACATGCTCGACGGCGCCATGGCGCGGGCGCGCGGTGGCGGCACGAAATACGGTGCGGTGCTGGACGCCACCTGCGACCGGGTCGCCGACGGCGCGATCTTCGGCGGTCTGGCCTGGTGGGCGGTGTACCACGAGCACAACAAGTGGCTGTTCTTCGCCACGCTGGTGGTGCTGGTGACCTCGCAGGTGATCTCCTACGCCAAGGCGCGCGCCGAGGCGAGCGGCCTGTCCGCCGACGGCGGCATCATCGAGCGCCCGGACCGGCTGATCATCGTGCTCGTCGGCGCCGGATTCACCGGTCTCGGCGGCCACTGGGGCATCGAGTGGCTGACCTGGGCGGTGCACGTGGCCATGTGGATCCTCGCGGTGCTCAGCATCGTGACGGTGTTCCAGCGCGTGCTCGCGGTGCGCAATTCGCCCGGGGCGCGCGAGGTCATCCCGCCCGCCGCGCCGCAGGAGGCGCGGTGAGCGCACCGAGACTCCGCGCACCTATCCGGGTTTTCGGTCGTAGCGTCGGTGCTGTGGAATCGGGGGAACGGTGAGTATCGGGGAACGATTGAGCGACGTCGGTTACGCGGCGGGTTGGCGACTGGTCCGGGCGCTTCCGGAAGGCGCGGCCCGGCGGGTGTTCGACTGGGGCGGGGAGCGGGCGGCGCGCAACGGTGGGCCGATCCAGTTGCGGCGCAATCTCGCCCGCGTGCTCGGGGTGCCGCCCGAGCAGGTGCCCGACGATCTGATCCGCGCGAGCATGCGCTCCTACGCGCGGTACTGGCGCGAGGCGTTCCGGCTGCCGACGATGGACCACGCGGCCCTGGGCAAGTCGTCGCGGCTGCCCGTGGGCGGACTGCAGCACTTGGACGCGGCGCTGGCCGAGGGGCGCGGCGCGCTCTTGGTGTTGCCGCACTCGGGGAACTGGGACATGGCCGGGGTGTGGTGCGTCCAGAACTACGGCGGTCTCACCACGATCGCCGAGCGCCTGAAGCCGGAGTCGCTGTTCGAGCGCTTCGTCGCCTACCGGGTGAGCCTCGGTTTCGAGGTGTTCCCGCTGACGGGGGGCGAGCAGCCGCCGTTCGCCGTGCTGGCCGAGCGCCTGCGGGAGAACAAGATCGTCTGCCTGATGGGTGAGCGCGATCTCACCGGCCGCGGGGTGCCGGTCACCTTCTTCGGTGAGCGCACCTGGATGCCCGCGGGCGCGGCCAAGCTGGCCATCGAGACCGGCGCCGCGCTCATACCGGTGCACGCCTGGTTCACCGTCGATGCCGACGGCGAGGAGGCCTGGGGCCTGAAATGCGAAGAGCGGCTGGATGTCTCGGGTGGCGTCCAGGCGGCGACGCAGCTGCTGGCCGACCGTTTCGCCGCCAATATCGCCGCGCACCCCGCCGACTGGCACATGCTGCAACCGCTGTGGGAGAGCGACCTGTCCGAGGAACGCCGGGCCAGGATCGCCGCCGCGCAGGGCGGACTCGCCGCGCAGGGTGGAAAAGCGCAGGGTGGAGGAGACGAGGCGCCGTGAAGATCGGCATGGTCTGCCCCTATTCGTTCGACGTCCCCGGCGGTGTGCAGGCGCACGTGGTGGAACTCGCGCGGGTGCTCATCGAACGCGGGCACCGGGTGAGCGTGCTCGCGCCCGCCTCGGAGAGCACCCCACTGCCGGAGTTCGTGGTCTCCGCCGGACGCGCGGTGGCGATTCCCTACAACGGCTCGGTGGCCCGGCTCTCGTTCGGCCCCATGGCCTACACCAGGATCCGCCGCTGGATCGACGGCAACGATTTCGACGTGTTGCACATCCACGAGCCCAACGCGCCGAGCTTGTCCATGCTCGCGCTCAAGATCGCCGAGGGCCCGATCGTCGCGACGTTCCACACATCGACCACGAAGTCCTTGGTGCTCAGCACTTTTCAGGGCGTGCTCCGGCCTTACCACGAGAAGATCAGCGGCCGGATCGCCGTCTCGGAGCTGGCCAGACGCTGGCAGGTGGAGGCGCTCGGTTCGGACGCGGTGGAGATCCCCAACGGCGTCGACGTGGCCGCCTTCGCGCGCGCTCCGATGCTGCCGGGCTATCCGCGCGCGGGCGGCACGGTGCTGTTCCTCGGACGCTACGACGAACCGCGCAAGGGCATGGAGGTGCTGCTCGGCGCGCTGCCGGAGCTGGTGCGCCGCCACCCCGACGTGGAGATCCTGATCGTCGGTCGCGGCGACGAGGAGCGGCTGCGGCGCGAGGCCGGGCCGAACGCCGGGCACCTGCGCTTCCTCGGCCAGGTCTCCGACGAGGACAAGGCCTCGGCCATGCGCAGCGCCGATGTCTACGTGGCGCCCAACCTCGGCGGTGAGAGCTTCGGCATCATCCTGATCGAGGCCATGGCCGCGGGCACCGCGGTGGTGGCCAGCGAGCTCGACGCGTTCCGCAGGGTGCTGCGCGACGGCACCGCGGGCATGCTCGTCCCGGTCGGGGATTCGGCGCGGCTCGCGGCCGCGCTGGACACCGTGCTGACCGACGAGGTGCGCAGGGAATCGCTGGTGCACACCGCCAATCAGGTGGTCGGCGAATACGACTGGCCGGTGGTCGCCGAGCAGATCCTGCGGGTCTACGAGACCGTCACCATCGGCGACACCCGGGTGCGGGCCGCCGGATGATCACCTTCTCGGCCACAACGGTTCTCGTTCTCGCGCTGATCGCTGCGGTCGTCGTCGCGATCGGTCTGTGGGCCTACTCCACGGCGAATCGGCTGGACCGGCTGCACGTGCGTTCCGACCAGTCGTGGCAGGCGCTGGATTCGGCGCTGGCCAGGCGGGCGGTGGTGGCGCGGGCGGTGGCGATGGCGATCGCGGGTCCGGTCTCCGACCCTGCTTCAGCCGATCAGGCCAAACGTCTGTCCACCCTGGCCGATCGGGCCGAACGCGCCGGACGCGCGGAACGCGAGACGGTGGAGAACCAGCTCTCCTCGGCGCTCTCGGCCGTCGACATCGCCCAGCTGCGCCCGCAGCTGGTCGCCGAACTCGCCGACGCCGAGGCCAGGGTGCTGATCGCCCGGCGCTTCCACAACGACGCGGTCCGCGACACGCTCGCGCTGCGCACCCGGCGTCCGGTCCGCCTGCTGCACCTGGGCGGCACCGCGCCGCTGCCCACCTATTTCGAGATCACCGAGCGCGCCACGCCCGCGGCCTCGACCGGTCTCGCGGTGGACACGATCCGCACCTCGGCGCGCGTCGTCCTGCTCGACGAACAGGACCGGGTGCTGTTGATGCGCGGCAACGACCCGAAGACCCCGGCGGTCTCGTTCTGGTTCACGATCGGCGGCGGTGTGGAGCCGGGGGAGTCGCTGCGCGCGGCCGCCGTGCGCGAGCTGTGGGAGGAGACCGGGCATCGCGCCGATCCCGAGAGTCTGCGCGGCCCGATCTGGCGGCGCGTCGCGGTGTTCCCGTTCGACGGGCAGCTGATCCGCGCCGAGGAGCTGTTCTTCGTGCTGCGGGTGCGCGCCTTCACGCCCGAACCGGGCAACCTGACGGTGATCGAGCGCCGATCCATCACGGGGCACCAGTGGTGTACGCCCGCCGACATCGCGACCCTGGACCGCTCCGGCGAGACGGTCTACCCCTATCACCTGGACGAACTGCTTCCCGAGGCCGCCGAGATCGCCGCGGGCTCCGACGACCCCGAGGTCCGCTCCATCCGCTGAGCGCCGCCGTGCGCGCTGTGATCTGGTTCACGATCGTGATAGCTTCGTGACTGGATCGCGTCCCGGCGGGTATCAGGATTCGGTGCTCCTCGATGATGCGGGGCGGTCCTTGTCTGGTGTTGGAGGTAGGTAGTCCATGTCGTACTTGCTGTTCGATTTCCTGTTGCCGATCGTGGGCCCGGCGGCCGCCGAATACTGGGCGCAGCTACTGGTCGTGAATCCGATCTGAGCCGGGTCGGTCCGGCGGATTCCGCCCGGGCTCGATTGCGCGGGGTTCGCCGATAGCCGGAAGTCGATTCGGCCGGGGGTGGCGCGGGTCACGGCGCGCGGAGCTGGCCCCGGGCCGACCTCGCTACCAGTCCAGTGGCCCTCAACTGGCTATCAAGTGGCTTTCTCGGCACGCCTAGAATTAGGTCGTTTCGTTCCGCGCGACCTGATAGGCGCACATGACCCAGGAGTTTGCCGTGACCACGCCCGAGACCACCAACACCGTCGGCACCGCCCGCGTCAAGCGCGGCATGGCCGAGATGCTCAAGGGCGGGGTGATCATGGACGTCGTCACCCCCGAGCAGGCCAAGATCGCCGAGGACGCCGGCGCGGTCGCGGTCATGGCGCTCGAGCGCGTGCCCGCCGACATCCGCGCCCAGGGCGGCGTGTCCCGGATGAGCGACCCGGACATGATCGAGGGCATCATCGGCGCCGTCTCCATCCCGGTCATGGCGAAGGCCCGCATCGGCCACTTCGTGGAGGCGCAGATCCTGCAGAGCCTCGGCGTCGACTACATCGACGAGTCCGAGGTGCTCACCCCGGCCGACTACACCAACCACATCGACAAGTGGAACTTCACCGTTCCCTTCGTCTGTGGCGCCACCAACCTGGGCGAGGCGCTGCGCCGCATCACCGAGGGCGCGGCCATGATCCGCTCGAAGGGCGAGGCGGGCACCGGCGACGTGTCCAACGCGACCACCCACATGCGTCAGATCCGCCAGGAGATCTGCAAGCTCGCCGCGCTGCCCGCCGACGAGCTCTACGTCGCGGCCAAGGAGTTGCAGGCGCCGTACGAGCTGGTCCGCGAGGTCGCCGAGACCGGCAAGCTGCCGGTCGTGCTGTTCACCGCCGGTGGCATCGCCACCCCGGCCGACGCCGCGATGATGATGCAGCTCGGCGCCGAGGGCGTGTTCGTCGGCTCGGGCATCTTCAAGTCCGGCAACCCGGCGCAGCGCGCCGCCGCCATCGTCAAGGCCACCACCTTCTACGACGACCCGGACGTGCTGGCGAAGGTCTCCCGCGGCCTCGGTGAGGCCATGGTCGGCATCAACGTCGAGGAGATCGCCCAGCCGCACCGGCTCGCCGAACGCGGCTGGTGAGCCAGCGACGCTTGGTTTTTCGTGACGCCCGTTCCCTGGCCGCAAGCCAGGGAGCGGGCGTTTCGCGTTCGCGACTCGACTCTTCGAACCGCCACACGGCGATCTCAGAGTTCCCACAGAGCCGCTGAGTAGGTTTCGGGGCACGGCGAACAGTTACGGGTCGCCGGTGATGCCGACCGAGTCGAACGCAAAGGACCAAGAGTTGAAGCTTCGCAACACCGGAAGAATCGCGATCGCGGGCTTGGCCGTCGCGGCCGCGCTGGGCTTGACGGCGTGCGGCGGCGACGACAAGAGCGAGACCACGCCGACCCGCACCACCACCAGCGCCAAGGCCACCGCCGCGAACGTGCCGCCGGTGCCGACGGTGGAGCAGTTGAACGCGCAGCTACAGCGCGCGCTCGACCCGGCGGTGCCGAACCAGGAGAAGCTGGAGATGATCCAGGGCGCCGAGGCCGATCCCGAGCTGCCCGGCCGGTTGGCACAGGCCTACCAGCAGACCGGAGCGAGCGTCGTGGTCACCGAGGTGACCGCCTTCGGCGACACCATCAACGCCAAGGCCAAGATCGTGCTGAACAACCAGGAGAACATCGCGGACGTGCCGTTCGTCGCCGAGGACGGCACTTGGAAGGTCCAGAAGGCGTGGGCTTGCGGGATGCTGACCAACCTCGGCCAGCAGTCGGCCGCCTGCGCCTGACAGCGCTGATCCGCCGGAGCGCGGATCGTGCCGCACACGCCTCGGCGGGCGAGTGGCACACAAAGTCGGGGGTGGCGGAAGCTCCGCTACCGCTGTGTGTGCCACTCGTCGAACACAGCCGAAAGGCCAGTCCGCCAACCACACCCGGTCGCGCATAGCGGCCGGGTGTTCGTTCTCCGGCGGATGCGCCCAGCTGATTCGACATGCGGTGCAACGGATATGGGGACGCGCGCAGGGTTCAGGTGCGGCTCAGCGCGGGGCGGTCGGGATGGTCCCAGCGCACCGAAAACGTTGGTACCTCGGGATTCTCGCGGTCGTAGCGCAGCAGCGCGGGGATGGTCCAGTGCTCGTCCCGCGGTGTGCGGCGTCGCAGCGCCGCTTCGCTGAGGTCGAGGCGCACCGTCAGATCGAAGACCAGGTCGCGGCCGAGCAGCATGGGACCCGCTAGGAAGAGCACCAGGTCGGCGGGCGCGGCGCGGACGGCCGCGCGGGCCGAGCGGTCGGCGGCCTCGTCCCACAGCGCGGGCAGCCAGCGGCCGTGCTCGCGCAGCGCGTCGACCACCTCGCGGCGGACCGCGTCGTAGTCGAACCACGCCGTGCGATAGGAGAATTCGTCCTCACGACCGAATTCCATGCGCAGCGAGGCGGGTCGGATGTAGTCGTGCAGGGCGACCACTTCGGCGGAACGTCCTGTCCCGCGCAGTCTTTCGGCGGCGCGCTCGGCGAACGCGACGGGCTGTGCGGCATCGGACGCGTCGATGGCGATCACGCGGCGGCCCGGCAGCGCGCGGAGCCGATCGACGAGCAGATCGGCGAGGCCGTCCTGGGTGATCGGCACGAACTGCGGCACCGCTCCATCACAGCAGACACCCCCGCCGGTATCTCCCTGCGCCCCGGCGAGACCCGTGCGGCAGGCCGAGCCGCCGCGAATTCCGCTGCCCCCGCTTGTGACGAGCGCGACATTCAGCAACTCTCTGGCATCCGGTCGAGCTCCTCGACCGGATGCCGAACGGGGCGAATCGGACGCCGTTGGTTAACCTCAGCGCATGGCGACAATCGAAGAGGCATTGGAGATCGAACGCCTGGAGCGGGACATCTTCCGTGGCGCGTCCACGAAGACCCAGCTCCCCCGCACCTTCGGCGGCCAGGTCGCCGGGCAGGCCCTGGTGTCGGCGGTGCGTACGGTGGAGCCACGTTTCCAGGTGCATTCGCTGCACGGATACTTCCTGCGGCCCGGCAATCCACAGGAACCGACCGTGTACCTGGTGGAGCGGATCCGCGACGGCCGCTCCTTCTGCACCCGCCGGGTCACCGGCGTGCAGGACGGCGCGGCGATCTTCACCATGTCGGCTTCGTTCCACGTCGGCGACGAGGGCCCGGAGCATCAGGACGAGATGCTCGAGGTGGCGGCGCCGGAGAACCTGCCGGACGCCCAGACCTCGATGAGCCCGGAACGGCTGTGGGCGATGCGCGAATGGGAGCACTGGGACATCCGCACCGTGCCGCAGGAGTCGGTGTCGCGCCGCGACGGCGTGGTCTCCCAGCAGCAGGTGTGGTTCCGCTACCGGCACCCGCTGCCCGACGACCCGCTGTTCCACGTGTGCACGCTGGCCTACATGAGCGATATGACGCTGCTCGGCTCCTCGAAGGTCACCCACCCCGACGAGCGGACCCAGGACGCGTCGCTGGACCACGCCATGTGGTTCCTTCGCCCGTTCCGCGCCGACGACTGGCTGCTCTACGACCAGTCCTCGCCGTCGGCCGGTTTCGGCCGTGCGCTGACCGGCGGCAAGATCTTCAACCGCGAGGGCAAGCTGGTCGCGGCGGTCGTGCAGGAGGGACTGATCCGCACCCTCCGGGGATAGCGGGGCTCACACCACCTGGACGCGCAGGTGGCAGACCACGGTGTCGGGCATCCGGCGCAGCTCGCGCTCGAGTTCGTCGCTGCGATGGCTCGGCAGCACCCGATCCCAGCCGCCGGGCGGGTCCACCTCGGCGACGACCACGACCTTGCGCCGTCCCGCGAAGTTCTCCCGCAGATAGCGGGCGACCGGCCCGCCGACGGTGGCGTCGCTGTCTTCCAGCAGTACCAGGCGGACCTCCGGGTGCCACGCCTCCCAGGCCTTGGTGAACGCTCGCGTCGATTCACCCGGCAGGCAGACGTGCACCGCGACGACGTCGGAGCCGAGGGACATCGCGGCCGAGAGCGCCTCCCTGCTCAGCTCGGACACCTCCGAGACGGGCACCACGATCGCGGTGCCGGTCGCCTGCGGCTGGGCCGGGATCGCGCCCGCGGCACGACGATCGCCGATCCGGTGGTAGGCCGCGCGGACCCGCTGCATGGCGAACACCAGCGCGGGCAGCACCAGCACGATCAGCCACGCGCCCTCGGTGAACTTCATGGCGGTGGTGATCAGCGCGGCCGCGGTGGTGAGCAGCGCGCCGAATCCGTTGAGCGCGATCCGCACTCGCCATCCCGCGCCCCTGTTCAGCCACCAGTGCCGGACCATCCCTGCCTGGGCGATGGTGAATCCGACGAACACGCCGATGGCGAACAGCGGGACAAGGGCGTTCATCGCGCCGCCCGCACCGATCAGCAGCGCGCCCGCGCTGACGCCGAGCGTCAGCACGCCGTACCGGTAGACCTGGCGCGGCGAACTGACGGCGAACCGGTGCGGCAGACAGTTGTCGTCGGCAAGGATCCTGGTCAGCGTCGGAAGCCCGCCGTAGGAGGTGTTCGCGGCCAGTGCGAGCAACACCACCGTCGCGAATTGCACCACGTAGTAAGCGAATCCGTGACCGAGCGCGGCCTCGGTGAGCTGGGAGAGCACCGTGACGCCCTCGACGGGGCGCAGCGAGAACTTCTCGATCAACACCGCGAGGCCGATCAGCATCGTGCCGAGCAGTACGCCGAGCGCGACCTCCGCCCGCTGCGCCCGCCGCACCCGCGGCTCGGCGAAACTGGGCACCGCGTTCGCGATCGCCTCGACGCCGGTCAGCGCCGCGCACCCGCTGGAGAACGCCTTGAGCAGCAACAGGATTCCGAGGGTGTGCATATCGGTGACCGCCGGGTCGCCGGTGACCACCGAGGCTGGTTCACCGCGCAGCAGCCCGCCGAGGATCACCGCTCCGATGCCGCCGACGAACACGACGGTGGGCAGCATGAACGCGCGGGCGCTCTCGGTGATGCCGCGCAGGTTCAGCGCAGTGATGCCCGCGAGCACGGCGAGGCACAGCCACACCCTGTACCCGTACAGCGCGGGGAACGCCGAGGTCAGCGCGGCGACGCCGGCGGCGATCGAGACCGCGACGTTGAGCACGTAGTCCACGATCAGCGAGGCGGCCGCGACCAGGCTGGTGCGGTGGCCGAGGTGCCGCTTGGCCACCGCGTAGGCGCCGCCGCCGTCGGGGAAGGCCGCGATCACCTGGCGGTAGGACGCGATCAGCACGGCGAGCAGGGCGACGATCGCCAACGTCACCGGCAGCGTCGCGCCGAGCCCGGCCGCGCCCGCTGCGGCCAGTACCAGAACGATCGCCTCCGGACCGTAGGACACCGACGCCATGGCGTCGAGGGAAAGGCCGGCCAATCCGGTCGGCACCGTCAATCCGCGGCGGGGAAGGACAGTCGGTTCTCCGCCTGGCGTTGCGGCGGGGCGCGGCACTACAGCAGTCACCTTTGCGAGTGTGGCGTCGGCTCCCGCCATCCGGCCCCGCTGTTGACGCAACCTTGACGGCAACCGTGAGCGGGCCCACAGCGGCGGGACTAATAAGCTCGGCGGGGTGAACGCATCATCGGTCGCCGCACCCGCCACCGAGGCGCGGCAGACGCCGTCCCGGCCCACCATCGGTGTTCTCGCTTTGCAGGGTGATGTGCGCGAACACGTCGCGGCGCTGGAACAGTGCGGCGCGGAGCCGATTCTGGTGCGGCGCGCGTCGGAGCTGGCCGCCGTGGACGGGCTGGTGCTGCCCGGTGGCGAGTCGACCGCGATCAGCAAGCTGCTGGAAGCGTTCGAACTGCTCGAACCGCTGCGCGCGCGGCTGCGCGACGGCATGCCCGCCTTCGGTTCCTGCGCGGGCATGATCCTGCTGGCCTCCGAGGTGCTCGACACCCGGCCGGACGCCAAGCATCTGTCGGGCATCGATATGACGGTGCGCCGCAACGCCTTCGGACGCCAGGTCGACTCCTTCGAGACCGATCTGGATTTCGCCGGTCTGGCCGATGGTCCCGTGCGCGCGGTCTTCATCCGCGCGCCGTGGGTCGAGCGGGCGGGCGAGGACGTCGAGGTGCTCGCCACGGTGCCCTCCGGTCCGTTCGCGGGCCGCATCGTCGCGGTGCGCCAGGGCAAGGTGCTCGCCACCTCCTTCCACCCCGAAGTGACGGGCGACCTGCGGGTGCACCGCATGTTCGTCGATCTGGTCCGCGCTGCGTAGTTCACGCCGAACCCGCTGGTGAAACGGGTAATCGGCTACTCGCGCCACGCGGCGCCGGGCGGTGCATCATCGCTGCCATCCGGGCGATCCCGACGGACCCGGGCGTGGTGGCGACACCACCGGACGAACGAGCACGAACATGACCGATGTCATCTCCGCACCCCGTGCGAACAAGGAAGAACCGGTGCCCGCCGAGGCACGGATCTGCAATCTCGTCCCCTCCCGCGACACCGCGCGGGATTGGACGTTCACCGACGCGCTGTCCGTCGGCGCGCTCGGCGCCGTCACCGCACTGCCCACCTCGGTGGACCTGCGCCGCGACTGGTGGACCATCGGCGACCAGGAGGACACCGGGTCCTGCGTCGGCTGGGCGACCGGCGACGGACTGATGCGCTACCACCTGGTGACCGCCAGCAAGCTGAACAGCGACCGCCGCGTCTCGCCGCGGTTCGTGTGGATGGCCTCCAAGGAGACCGACGCGTTCTTCCAGCGGCCGGAGACCTTCATCGAGGGCGCGGGCACCGAGCTGAAGTCGGCCGTCGAGGTCTGCAAGAAGTACGGCGTCGTCGAGGAATCGTTGCTGCCGTTCCACATCCAGACCAAGATGTACCGCGGCCAGGAGAACACCTTCTGGGCGCACGCGGCCACCTTGCGCATCGCCTCGTACTTCAACGTCGGCAAGAACCTCAACCAGTGGAAGACCGTGCTGGCCGACGGCCGCCCGATCCTCGCGGGGTTCATGGTGGACGACACCTGGGACAACGCCACCGCCAACGGGGGTTTCCTGGAGGATTTCGCGGCGGGCACCGAACGCGGCGGGCACGCCGTCGCCATCGTGGGCTACCTGCCGAGCGGGCACTTCGTCGTCCGCAACAGCTGGGGCACCGCGTGGGGCGACAAGGGCTTCGCGTACGCGTCGCCGAAGTACATCAAGGGCGCCTTCTTCCCGGAGGCCTACGTGGTCTCGCTCTGAGGGGCTGGGGAGGATGCCGTCTCGGCGGCGTCCATTAGGCTGGAGGAGTTGTCCGTTCGGTTGGCACGCGGCTCGATCCCTCCCCGGGGCGCCGCCGTCCCCGGCGGTCACTCCCAGTGCAACCGACCTGAAGGAAGTAGGGAATGAGCGGCCACTCCAAATGGGCCACCACCAAGCACAAGAAGGCCGCGATCGACGCCAAGCGGGGCAAGCTCTTCGCGAAGCTGATCAAGAACATCGAGGTGGCGGCCCGCACGGGTGGCGGTGATCCGGATGGCAACCCGACGCTGTACGACGCCATCCAGAAGGCCAAGAAGTCGTCGGTCCCCAACGACAACATCGAGCGCGCCCGCAAGCGCGGCGGCGGTGAAGAGGCGGGCGGCGCCGACTGGCAGACCATCATGTACGAGGGCTACGGCCCCAACGGCGTCGCGGTGCTCATCGAGTGCCTCACCGACAACCGCAACCGCGCCGCGGGCGAGGTGCGCGTCGCGATGACCCGCAACGGCGGCAACATGGCCGACCCGGGCTCGGTGGCCTACCTGTTCCATCGCAAGGGCATGGTCACCCTGGAGAAGAACGGGCTGTCCGAGGACGACGTGCTGATGGCCGTGCTGGACGCGGGGGCCGAGGAGGTCAACGACCTCGGCGAGTCCTTCGAGATCATCAGCGACCCGAGCGATCTGATCGACGTGCGCAAGGCGCTGCAGGCGGCCGGAATCGACTACGACTCCGCCGAATCCGGCTTCCAGCCGTCGGTCTCGGTCGCGGTCGACGCCGAGGGCGCGCGCAAGGTGTTCAAGCTGGTCGACGCGCTCGAGGACAGCGACGACGTGCAGAACGTCTACACCAACGTGGACCTCTCCGACGAGGTCCTCGCGCAGCTGGAAGACTGAGCTGTCCCGCGGCGAGCCCCGGACCGATCCGGGGCTCGCTGTCGTTTCCGGGTCAGGCGCCGAGCTGCTCGCGGTAGTAGTCGGCCATCGGCGGGTAGTAGTCGTCGAAGTTCGGCGGTTCGGCGCCGTCCCGCGCGGTGCCGAACAGGTCCAGGTAGTACTCCCAGCCCGGCCCGACCTGCGGGGCCTGCGCGATCTCGTCGTCGGTGCGCAGGTGGTGGGTGAAGCGCAGTTCGGTGACGCCGTCGGTCTCGGTCAGCCGCACGTCGAGAATCCAGGATCCGTACTCGTCGATCGCGGAGACAGCCAGCCGGTGCGGCGGTTCGCAGGCGTCGATGGTCATCTCCATCCACGGCTGCTCGTCTTCGTGGACCATCTGCACCTGCACGGTGCGGCCCGGTCCCGCCTCGCCCTTCCACGGGCCGAACCAGCGCGCGGTGCGGTCCGATTCGGTGAGGCTCGCCCACACATCCGCGATGGGGGCGCGATAGGTCCTGGTCAGGACGAGATAGCGCCCTTGCGCGGCGGGCAGCAGGCGTCCGGTGGGTTGCTTGGTCATGCCGTGTTCTCCCTCGTCGTGCGATTCTCGGGAGGCTGCCTGCGCTCCCGGCGGGTGCGGTAGATCTCGGTTTCCAGTGCGTCGAGGCGCTGTGCCCAGCCCGCGGGCCGCTCGAACCGCGCGAGCCAACCGGCCAGTTCCGCGAGCGGTTCGGCGTTCAGCGCGTAGAAGCGCTGTCGGCCGATCGGTTCGTCCCGCACCAGCCTGCTCTCGCGCAGCACCCGCAGGTGCCTGCTCACCGCGGGCCTGCTGATCTCGAACCGCTCGGCGATCTCGCCCGCGGTCAGCCTGCCGTTGTGCAGCATCTCCAGGATTTCCCTGCGCACCGGGTCGGCGATCGCCGCGGCCACCTCGTCCACGCGAAAAGCGTAACCACTTGGTTACGCGTTTGTCCATGGGACGCGTCGGACGAGCCCACGCGGGATCGCCCTCGGGCTATTCGGCGATCTTCGTGCGGTCACACCACTCGTAGACGGTCAGGCGACCCGACTCGGTGTCGGCCTGGCGCTGGGTGACCTTGAAGTGTTCGTAGCCGCCCTTGAAGGGGATTTTCAGCTCGATCCCCGGCGGAGTGATGGGAACGATCCGCTCCGGCAAGTCCGCCGGCCCGCCTTCGAGGATGGCTTTCGCACCGTTGCTCATCGTCCGATGGTAGTTCCGGCGCCGCCGCTACCTCGGTATTTTCGCCGGACCGTCGGGCGAGGAAGAATTCCCGGCATGGTCCGTATCGAGTTCGTGCGCGGCGACATCACCGAGCAGGCGGTCGACGCGGTGGTGAACGCCGCCAACTCCTCGTTGCTCGGCGGCGGGGGAGTCGACGGCGCCATCCACCGCAAAGGCGGTCCCGAGATCCTGTCCGAGTGTCGTGACCTACGCGCTTCCCACTACGGCAAGGGTCTGTCCACCGGTCAGGCGGTGGCCACCACGGCGGGCAGGCTGCCCGCGCGCTGGGTGGTGCACACGGTCGGCCCGGTCTGGTCGGCCACCGAGGACCGTTCCGCGCTGCTGGCCTCCTGCTATCGCGAATCCCTCCGGGTCGCCGACGAACTCGGCGCGCAGACCGTCGCCTTCCCCGCCATCTCCACGGGCATCTACGGCTGGCCGATCGAGGACGGCGCGCGCATCGCGGTCGAGACCGTCCGCGCCGCCGACACCGCGGTGCGGACCGTGCGCTTCGTGCTCTTCGACGAACGCGCCTACGCCGCCTTCGCCGAACACGCATAAAGCGCTTCGCCTCCGCGTCCGGCGGCGTCGTCCACGGGGTCCCGACCGTGTCGCTGGTGACCCGGACCGCAGCGCTCCGTTAGACTCTCGAACAGTTGTTCGTGTCTGCGAGAGGGGAATTCGTGCGGGTGATGGGCGTCGACCCCGGGCTCACCCGGTGCGGCCTCAGCATCGTGGAGGGTGGGCTCGGTCGCAAGGTCGCCGCGCTCGATGTCGATGTGGTGCGCACACCCGCGGACATGGAACTGGCGCAGCGGCTCATGCGCGTCGCCGACGCCGCCGAACACTGGATGGACACCCACCGGCCGGAAGCGGTCGCGATCGAGCGAGTGTTCGCCCAGCACAATGTGCGCACCGCGATGGGCACCGCGCAGGCGGGCGGCGTCATCGCGCTGGCCGCGGCGCGGCGCGGGATTCCGGTGGCCTTTCACACGCCGAGCGAGGTGAAGGCCGCGGTCACCGGCAACGGCACGGCGGACAAGGCGCAGGTGACCGCGATGGTCACCCGCATCCTCGGCCTCCAAGTCGCGCCCAAACCGGCGGACGCGGCGGATGCGCTGGCCCTGGCGATCTGTCATTGTTGGCGGGCGCCGCTGCTGGAGCGGATGGCCGCGGCCGAGGCCAAGGCGGCCGAGGCGCGGCGGCGCTACACCGAACGACTGGCGGAACAACGGAAGGCGGTGCGCGGGTGATCGCGTCGGTACGCGGCGAGGTGCTGGAGATCGCGCTCGACCACGCGGTGGTCGAGGCGTCGGGCGTCGGCTACCGGCTCAACGCGACCCCCTCGACACTGGCCGCCCTGACGCGCGGCGAGGAAACCCGCCTCTACACGGCGATGATCGTGCGCGAGGACTCGATGACGCTGTACGGCTTCGCCGACACCGAGGCGCGCGACCTGTTCGGTCTGCTGCAGACGGTCTCCGGCGTCGGCCCACGCCTGGCCATGGCGGTGCTCGCGGTGCTCGAGCCGGAGGCGCTGCGCAAGGCGCTGGCCGAGAGCAATGTCGCGGCGCTGACCAGGGTGCCCGGCATCGGCAAGCGCGGCGCCGAGCGCATGGTGGTGGAACTGCGTGACAAGGTGAATCTCGTTCCGGTGCAGGCGGGCCCGCCCGGCAGTGCTCCCGCGCCGGTGCTCACCCCGGTCCGCGAACAGGTCGTGGAGGCGCTGACCGGACTCGGCTTCCCCGCCAAGCAAGCCGAGCAGGCGGTGGACACCGTGCTGGCCGACCAGCCCGCCGCCGACACCTCGACCGCGCTGCGCGCCGCGCTCTCGCTGCTCGGCAAGAACCGATAGGCCGTGATGGAGTACGACGAAACCGACGCGGCCGAATCCCCGGTCAGCGCGAGCTATTCGAAGTCCGACGGGGAGATCGAGGCGAGCCTGCGCCCGAAGTCGCTCGACGATTTCATCGGCCAGCCCCGGGTCCGCGAACAGCTCGCCCTGGTGCTGCGCGGCGCCAAACAGCGCGGCGGCACTCCCGACCATGTCCTGCTCTCGGGCCCGCCCGGACTCGGCAAGACCAGCATGGCGATGATCATCGCCGCCGAACTCGGCACCGCGCTGCGCATCACCTCCGGCCCGGCGCTGGAGCGGGCCGGTGACCTGGCCGCCATGCTGAGCAATCTGGTCGAGGGCGACGTGCTGTTCATCGATGAGATCCACCGCATCGCCCGCCCCGCCGAGGAAATGCTCTATCTGGCCATGGAGGACTTCCGCGTCGACGTGGTGGTCGGCAAGGGGCCCGGCGCGACCTCGATCCCGCTCGACATCGCCCCCTTCACGCTCGTCGGGGCCACCACCAGGTCCGGCGCGCTGACCGGCCCGCTGCGCGACCGCTTCGGCTTCACCGGCCACATGGATTTCTACGAACCCGACGAACTGCTGCGCATCCTGCTGCGCTCGGCGCACATCCTCGGCGTAGGCATCGAGACCGACGCGGCGGCGGAGATCGCGGGCCGCTCCCGCGGGACGCCGCGGATCGCGAACCGGCTGCTGCGCCGGGTCCGCGACTACGCCGAGGTTCGCGCGGACGGCCTGATCACCCGTCCCATCGCCAAGGCCGCGCTCGAGGTCTACGACGTCGACTCCCTCGGCCTGGACCGGCTGGACCGCGCCGTCCTCGGCGCTCTGGTCCGCAGCTTCAACGGCGGACCGGTGGGCGTCTCGACCCTCGCCGTCGCGGTGGGGGAGGAGGCGGCCACGGTCGAGGAGGTCTGCGAGCCGTTCCTGGTGCGCGCCGGGATGGTGGCGCGGACGCCGCGCGGTCGCGTCGCGACGGCCGCGGCCTGGGAGCATCTCGGCTTGGTGCCGCCGCCCGACCTGGTGTTCGGCTCGATCGAGGTGCGCGGCCGCGAACCGCATCCCACGCTGGACCTGTTCGACTGACCGGTCTTTCGCGTGCGGCACGTAAATGCCCCTGCTCCAGTGATGCCGGGCTCCGCGCGAGCGGCGCGCTTCAGCGAGCGCCGATAGAGTCGGGACATGACGGTGGTCCATTCCGTGCTCGACCGCATCCCCGAGCCGTATCGCAGCAAGGCGATCGAGCACCGCGAACTGCTCAAATTCGCCACGGTCGGCGCGATCACGTGGTTCATCGACACCGGCGTCGTGTACGCCACCAAGCTGACGGTGCTCGGCGACAAGCCGCTGACCGCCCGCCTGCTCGGCGTGCTGATCGCCACCATCGCGTCCTACATCCTGAACCGGGAGTGGTCCTTCCGCACCAGGGGCGGCCGTCAGCGCCACCACGAGGCCGCGCTGTTCTTCGCGGTGAGCGCGCTCGGCATCGGCGTCACGATGATCCCGCAGGCGATCTCGCTGTACGTGCTCGACCTGCGGGTGCCGCACGTCGGACCGGTGACCCAGGCGGTGGCCAACTTCGTCACCGGTCAGATCCTCGGCGTGCTGCTGGCCATGGCGTTCCGGTTCTGGGCGCTGCGCCGCTTCGTCTTCCCGGACGACCTTCGCGAGGCCGAATTGCACAGCATCCAGGGCTGATTCGGCGTCGGACCAGCCTCAGTGGTGCGCGTGCTCGAGCGCGGTGACCACCAGATCCAGGAAGGCGTCGACCTCGTCGCGCTGGTATCCGCGGGTGCCCAGGCGCGCCTCGGTGAAGCGGACCGCGCGCACGTCGGCGACCGTGAGACTGCCGGGCCCGCCGTGCGCGAGGCTGGCGGCCACCAGGTCGAGGAAGGCGTCCACCTCCTCCTCGTGGTAGCCGCGGCGGCCGACGGAGGACTGGGTGAACCGCATCCGGTGCACGTCGTCGGGAGTGAGCAGGGGCGCGGGGCCGGGCCCGTTGCCGCCCGCGGGCAGCGGACGCGTGCCGTTCTGGCGGTGTTCGAGTTCGGCGCGCACCCGATCAAGGAACTCGTCGACCTGATCGGCCTGATAGCCGCGGGCGCCGAAGCGGGGCGCGTCGAAGGCGACGTGGCGGATGTCGTCGGCGGTGAGTGCGCCGTGACCGTCGAGGGTGGCGGCGACCAGTTCGAGGAAGGCGTCGACCTCCTCGGCGTGATAGCCGCGATGGCCGAATGTCGGCATGTCGAAATGGATGCGGCTCACGTCCTCGGGGGTCATCATCCGCGACATTGTGTCAGGGTCGCCGCTCGGTTCCGGTCGAATGCCGGTATTTCGGACCGCGCGGTCTCGCGCGAACACGTCTCTTGCAAACACGAACGCCCCCATGCGAACCAGTGCCGGCTTGTGCACCCACACTGTAGTCGCCGGGGGCGACTCGCACGGCGGGTCGTCAGTCCTTCCGCACGCCGTCGATGAGCAGGCGGCGGATCGCCTGGTTCAGCCCCTGGGTCGCGGCCTCGTCCGGGTCGCGCATGCCGTGGATGACGGCGGCGAGCAGCATGCCCGTCACCGCGCGCGCGGTGTTGGCGGTGTCCAGATCGGCACGCAGGTAACCCATGTCGACGCCGTGCTCCAGGTAGCCCGCGGTGAGCGCGTCGGCCGTGTCCAGCAGGCCGTAGAGCCGGGCGGTGAGTTCGTCGTCGATGCCGGTGGCGTGGAACAGCAGCAGCTGCGGGATGCGTCGCTCCTCGATGAGGATGTGTGACAGCGCCGTGCCGATGCGCTCCAGCTGGGCGCGGTACTCGTCCAGTGAGCCCGCCGCGTCCGGGGCGTTCTGGGTGCCGAGCGCGTCGATGATGCGCGCCGACAGGTCGTCGATGACGTGATCGATGATGTCGCGCTTGTTGGCGAAGTACCGGTAGAAGGTGCCGTGACCGATGCCGAGCTGGTTGGCGATGTCGGCGATGCCGGTGGCGTGATAGCCCTTCTCGGCGAAGCAGACGAACGCCGTATCGATGATCTCCTGCCGCAATTCGGCCTTGCGTCGCTGGAGCGCACTTCCGGCCGCCGACCGGGTCGCTCGGGTGGATGGCTTCGTCACCCTGACGATGATACAGTCGTCACAAACGGAATGATGTGTCATTCCGTGACAACTGGTTCACAGCTTTGGAGGTTCGACGTGGCGCCTCAGTACGACGCGGTCGTGGTTGGTGCGGGTTTCGGTGGCATGGGCGCGGGCATCGAGCTCGACCGGCTCGGATTGAGCAATTACGTGATCCTGGAGCGCGAGAACGATCTCGGCGGCACCTGGCACGTCAACCACTACCCGGGCCTCGCGGTCGACATCGCCTCGGTGACCTACTCCTATTCGTTCGAGCCCAACCCCTACTGGTCGCGGCTGTTCGCGCCGGGCAAGGAGCTCAAGAAGTACGCCGAGCACGTCGCCGACAAGTACGGCCTGCGGCGCAGGATGCGCTTCGGCACCGTGGTGGACGGCGCCCGCTGGGACGAGGAGAACCAGCAGTGGGTGGTCTCGATCGCGGGCGGTGAAACCGTCACGGGCCGTTACCTGCTCACCGCCACCGGATTCCTCTCGCAGCCCTACACGCCGCCGTTCCCCGGCATCGAGTCGTTCGCGGGCAAGATCATCCACACCACCGCGTGGGAAGACGATTTCGATCTGACCGGCCGCCGCGCCGCGATCATCGGCACCGGCGCCACCGCCGTCCAGCTGGTGCCCGAGGTGGCCGAGAAGGCCGCGGCGCTGACCGTCTTCCAGCGCACCCCGATCTGGGTGGTGCCCAAGGTCGACGCGCCGATCCCGCCGTCGGTGCAGAAGCTGTTCGCCAAGGTGCCCGCCACCCAGAAGGCGGCGCGCATGGTCAACACCTCCCTGCTGGAGGCGCTGATGGTGGTCGGCGTGCTGCACTTCAAGCAGGCCAAAGCGATGAACAAGGGCGCGGGCCTGCTGGCCAAGGCGCATCTGCGCGCGCAGGTTCGCGACAAGCGCACCCGGCAGCAGCTCACCCCGCACTACGACTTCGGCTGCAAGCGCCCCACCTTCTCCAACCACTACTTCAAGACCTTCAACGCGCCGCACGTGCGGCTGGAGACGAACTCGATCGACCACGTGGAGGCCGACGGCATCGTCACCGCCGACGGGCACAAGACCGAGATCGACACGCTGATCCTGGCCACCGGCTTCAACCTGTGGGACGTGAACTTCCCGGCCGTTGAGATCATCGGCCGGGACGGGGTGAACCTCGGAAAGTTCTGGCGGGACAACCGTTTCCAGGCCTACGAGGGCATCACGGTGCCGAAGTTCCCGAACTTCCTGAGCCTCAACAGCCCGTACTCCTACAGCGGTCTGTCCTACTTCACCACCATCGAGGCGCAGATGAAGCACATGGGCAGGCTCTTCGGCGAGCTGTTCCGGCGCGGCGAGACCACCTTCGAGGTGACCGAGGCGGCCAACGCCCGCTTCCTGGACACCGTCACCGACAAGCTCGGCGCCTCGGTCTTCTACGGCGGCGACTGCGCGAGCGCGCGCAGCTACTACTTCAACCAGCACGGCGAGGCGGCGCTGCTGCGCCCGAACAGCACGGTCAGCACACACCGCAAAGCGGTGAGCTTCCCGCTCGACGACTACGTCTACGGGGTGGCGGCCTGATCTTCGCGTTCGCCCCGCGACCGGGAAACCCCTGGTCGCGGGGCTTTGCTGTGCCCGGAACGGATGGTCGACACGCCGTGGCGTTCGCGCCGGGGGACGCCCGTGGCCGTGCCGCGCGCCGCTCGAGACGACACGAGTGGCGCACGTCAAGGGTGTGCGGGTGTGGCAGTGCCGACAACAGCTGGCAGACTGTGGTGGTACTTGTCCATCCCACCCACAAGACAGGGACTGACTTCGACGATGGAACTACTGTTTCCGCTGCTACTGGTAGCCCTGCTCGTGCCGATGTTCCTCGGTATCCGCCGCCAGAAGCGGGAGGCCGAGTCGGTAGCGGCCATGCAGGAAAGCCTGAAGATCGGCGACGCGGTGACTACTACGTCGGGTCTGTGGGGCACCGTTGTCGACCTCGACGACGACACGGTCGACCTGGAGATCGCCGAGGACGTCGTGACCACTTGGTTGCGCCAGGCGATCCGTGAGGTCCGCACCGTCGACGAGGCGACCGCCGACGAGTCCGGTACCGACGAGACCACGGCCACCGCCGAGGAAACGCCGGAGCAGACCGAGACCCGGCTGACCAAGGACTGACGTCGGCTGCGCCACGACCGCGCGCCGGACGCTGTAGCGTTCGGCGGCGCACGCGTGTGCGCGCCTGATCCACCCTCGACTTCCCGCCTAGGAGATACGAACTGTGCCACCTTCCCAGGGATCGGCGCATCCGCTCCGGTTGCTCGGTGTCTACGCCGCGCTACTGGCCGTGATCTATGCGTTGGTGTTCTTCACCGGTGACAAGTCCCCGACACCCAAGCTCGGCATCGATCTGCAGGGCGGCACCCGGGTCACGCTGACCGCCCGCACCCCGGACGGCAGCAAGCCGAGCCAGGACAGCCTGCAGAAGGCGCAGGAGATCATCGAGAACCGCGTCAACGGTCTCGGCGTCTCCGGCTCCGAGGTGGCCATCGAGGGCGACAACATCGTGATCACGGTGCCCGGCGACGACGGCCAGCAGGCCCGCGCGCTCGCCACCACCGCCAAGCTCTACATCCGCCCGGTGCTGCAGGCCGTGCCGAAGGGCGCGACGCTGCCGCAGACGCCGCCCGCTCAGCTGCCGGTGCCGCCCGCCGGAGAGCAGGTCCCGACGGAGGCGCCCGCCCCCGAGGCGCCCGCGCCGGAGCCGCCCGCCCAGGAGCCGCCCGCCGAAGAAGTGCCCGCGCCGCAGCAGCGCGTCTTCCCGGCGCAGGCGCCCACCGAGCCCGCCGACCCGACGCTGACCCCGCAGGAAGAGGCGCAGCGCGAGATCGCGGCGGCCAAGGCGACCAGGCAGAGCACCGACCCGGCTACCCAGCAGGCCGCGATGGCCGCGCTGGACTGCGCCAAGGCGGATCCGCTCGCGGGCAACGACGACCCGAACCTGCCGCTGGTCACCTGCTCGCAGGACGGCACCGAGGTCTTCCTGCTGGACAAGAGCCGCATCGACGGCCAGGAGATCAAGAACGCGGTCGCCAACCTCGACCAGCAGCAGTCGCGCTGGGTGGTCGACCTGGAGTTCAAGTCGACCGGTAGCGATGCCTGGGCCGACCTGACCGGCGAGTACCTCTACAAGCGCGTCGCGTTCACCCTCGACTCCAAGGTGGTCAGCGCGCCGCAGGTCCAGGCGGGCCCGCAGCTCGGCGGCACCACCCAGATCTCGGGCTCGTTCACCGCCAGCAGCTCCAAGGAGCTGGCGAACACGCTGAAGTACGGTTCGCTGCCGCTGTCGTTCCAGACCTCCGAGGCCGAGACCGTCTCGGCGACGCTCGGTCTCTCGTCGCTGCGCGCCGGTCTCATCGCGGGCGCGATCGGTCTGGCCATCGTGCTGCTGTACTGCCTCGTCTACTACCGCATGCTCGGCTTCCTGACGGGCCTGTCGCTGATCGCCTCCGGCCTGGCCGTGTACGGCATCATGGTGCTGCTCGGCCGCTGGATCGGCTTCACGCTCGACTTGGCGGGCATCGCGGGTCTGATCATCGGTATCGGTATGACCGCGGACTCGTTCGTGGTCTTCTTCGAACGCATCAAGGACGAGATGCGCGAGGGCCGCAGCTTCCGTTCGGCGGTGCCGCGCGGCTGGCAACGGGCCCGCCGCACCATCCTGTCCGGTAACGCGGTGAGCTTCCTCGCCGCCGCGGTGCTCTACTGGCTCGCGGCCGGACAGGTCAAGGGCTTCGCGTTCACCCTCGGCCTCACCACCATCCTCGACGTGGTGGTCGTGTTCCTGGTCACCGCGCCGCTGGTGCTGCTGGCCTCGCGGAGTGCGTTCTGGTCGAAACCGTCGATCAACGGCCTCGGCGCGATCCAAGAGGTCGCGCGGGAGCGCCGTGCCGCAGAAGCCGCTGTCGCAGAAGGCGTGAGGACGCGATGACCAACAGCCAGACCAGCCCCTCGCTGCGCAAGGACGCCGAACGGCCCTTCGACGACTACGCCTACGGGCAGCGCGCGTCCGAGCACAGCTTCTTCAACCGGCTCTACACCGGAACCGGCGCGATCGACGTCATCGGCCGCAGGCGCATGTGGTACGCGATCACGGCCGTGATCATGCTGATCTCGTTGGGCAGCATCCTGTTCCGCGGGTTCAACTTCGGCATCGACTTCGAGGGCGGCTCCCGCATTCAGTTCCCCGCGGGCGACGCCACCACCTCCCAGGTGGAGACCGTGTATCACGAGGCGATCGGCACCGACCCGGTCTCCGTGCAGACCGTCGGCACCGGATCGACCGCGACGATGCTGATCCGCTCCGAGGCGCTCGACGTGCAGCAGGTCGACAAGCTCAACGGCGCGCTGTTCGAGGAGTTCAAGCCCCTCGACAAGAACGGCAACCCGAGCCGGGCCGCGATCAGCACCTCGGATGTCAGCGAGACGTGGGGCAGCCAGATCACCGAGAAGGCGCTGCGGGCGCTCGCGGTGTTCCTGGTGATCGTCTCGATCTACATCGCCGTCCGCTTCGAGCGCGACATGGCGATCGCCGCGCTGGCCGCGCTGGTCTTCGACGTCGTGGTCACCGCGGGTGTGTACTCGCTGGTCGGCTTCGAGGTCACCCCCGCGACGGTGATCGGCATCCTGACGATCCTCGGCTTCTCGCTCTACGACTCGGTCGTCGTGTTCGACAAGGTCGAGGAGAACACCAGGGGCATCCTGCACCTGAGCCGCCGAACCTATGGCGAGCAGGCCAACCTGGCCGTGAACCAGACGCTGATGCGTTCGATCAACACCGCGCTCATCGGCATCCTGCCCATCGTCGGCCTGATGGTGATCGCGGTGTGGATGCTCGGCGTCGGCACCCTCAAGGACCTCGCGCTCGTGCAGCTGGTCGGTCTGCTGGTCGGCACCTACTCGTCGATCTTCTTCGCCACCCCGCTGCTGGTCTCGATCAAGGAGCGCTGGGGTCCGGTGGCAGCGCACACCAAGAAGGTGCAGAGCAAGCGTTCCAGCATCGCCGCCGCGCGGGCGGGCGCGGCCGCCGAACAGCGCGTGGTGGCCGCGACCGGTCGCGGTCTGCCCGACGCCCCGTCCCGGCGGTACCGGGAGAACAGCCAGTCACCGCGTCCGGGCGCCCGGCCCTCCGGGAAGCGACAGCAGAAGAAGAGGCACTGACCAAACCAACGGTAGGGGGTTTCGTTCGATGCGACAGCCACGCAGCGTTGCGGTGCGTCTGATCGGAGTGGTCGCCGCGGGCGCCATGGCCGCCGGAATGGCGGCCGGGTGCTCCGGCCAGAACCAGGTGCCCTCCATCGGCTATGCCGTCGACGCCGTGATCGCCAGCTACAACGGCGGCAGCACGCTCGGCGCGAGCAGCGGCTCGGCGGCGGTGTTCCAGCGCGTGCTCACCGGGTTCTTCTACACCGGCCCCGACGGGCAGCAGGTCGCCGACACCGATGTCGGCACCGCCAAGGAGGTGCCCGGCGAGTCCCAGACCATCCAGTACCGGCTCAACCCCGACGGCGTGTACTCCGACGGTGTGCCGACCTCCTGCGACGATCTGGTGCTGACCTGGGCCGCGCACAGCGGGCGCTTCACCAAGCCCGACGGCGGCTCGCTCTTCGACGCCGCCGACACCGCGGGCTACGCGGACATCGAACGGGTCGAGTGTCAGCCCGGGTCCAAGGACGCCACCGTGGTGTTCCGTCCGGACCGGCGGTTCGGCCCGTGGCGAGACCTTTTCACCGCGGGCGAGGTGATGCCCGCGCACATCGCCGCGCGGGTGGCCAACGTGCCGAATGTGGTGTCGGCCGTGCAGTCCGGCGATCTCGGCGCGGTGCAGCGGCTGGCCGACTTCTGGAACACCGGCTGGACGATCGGCGCGGAGAAGCTCGACCTGTCGCGGTTCCCGTCCTCGGGTCCGTACCGGATCGAATCCTTCAGCGCGAAGGACGGCTTGGTGCTGATCGCCAACGAACGGTGGTGGGGCAACAAGGCCGAGACCGGGCGCATCGTGGTGTTCGACAAGACCGCCGACCTGAAGACCAAGGTCTCCGACAACGCCGTGAGCGTGGTCGACGTGGGCGCGAACTCGGTGAAAGACCTCGACCTGGGCGGCTTCTCGGCGAAGACCGTGCCGGGACGCGGCGCCGAACAGCTGGTGCTGGCCACCGACGGCGTGTTCGGATCGGTGGCGGCGCGCCGCGCTTTCGCGTTCTGCGTGCCGCGCCAGGCCCTGTTCGACACGCTGGGCAAGGCCGCCGACGTGCCGACCACCGGACTCGGCGCGGGCCCGCTGAATTCCCGTACTACGCAGCAGGATTCGCTGTTCTACCCGGCGACTACCGGCGCCGCCGAGCGGTACCGCGGCACCGACGTCCAGGCGGCCACCGCCACGCTCGCCTCGGCACGGGCGGCCAACCCGACGATCCGCATCGGTTATCTGGCCCCCGACGAGCGCCGCGCCAAGACGGTGCAGATGATCGCCGAGGCGTGCAAACCCGCGGGTATCGGCGTGGTGGACGCGGGCGCGCCCGACTTCCGCCCCGGCCAGCTCGCCGAGGGGCGCGTCGACGCCGTGCTGGCGAGCACCGCGGGCGCGCCCGGCCCGGCCGGTTCGCTGACCGGAGTGGCGGCGACCAGCGCGTTGCGCACCGGCAACGGACTCAATTTCGGACGATTCGGGAATGGCCGCTACGATGCGATCACCGATCAGCTTGTGGCCGACGACAACTCGGCCGCGCAGCTGGGTCTGCTGACCGAGGCCGAGAACCTGTTGTGGTCGGAGATGCCGAGCATTCCCCTGTTCGCCACTCCGCGCACGATCGCTTTCGGCGACGGTCTGCGCAACGGTGTGGCCGGTCCCACTTCGGGTGGCACCGGCTGGAACATGGACCGCTGGGTGTTGCGGCGGTGACAGGTGTTGGTGGGTGAGTGATCATGGAGAGGTGTCGATGAGTAAGCACGCGGCGGTCGAGTCCGACGAGATTGTCGCCGAGCGGACCGCCAAGGCGGCCGAGCTGGTCGAACGCCTGACCCGCTGGCGCGACGATTTCCCGACGCCCGGCGTTCGCTTCGCCGATCTCACTCCCGTGTTCGCCGATCCCGAGGGCTTCCGCGCGGTCATCGACTGCCTCGCCGCTTGCGCGCCGGACGCGGACCTGGTCGCCGGCGTGGACGCCCGCGGCTTCCTGCTCGGCGCGGGCGTCGCCGCCACCCTCGGCACGGGCGTCCTCGCCGTCCGCAAGGCGGGCAAGCTGCCGCCGCCCGTGCTGACGCGCGAATACAGCCTCGAGTACGGCACCGCCGCCCTGGAGATCCCCGGTGACGGCGTCGACCTGGCGGGCCGCCGGGTGCTGTTGCTCGACGACGTGCTCGCCACCGGCGGCACGCTGGCCGCGGCCGCGGAACTGTTCCAGGCGGCAGGCGCCGAGATCGTCTCGGCGGCGGTCGTGCTGGAGCTGAGCTTCCTGGAGGGCCGCAGCCGCCAAGGCGACTACCCGCTGACCTCCATCGTCCGGGTCTGACCCCCGAGGCGGTCGCCCCGGACCGTTGACGCGGCATGTTTCGACGTGCCGACCGGCCCGAAGGTCCCCGATTCCCCGGTAGCCGATTGCTATCGTCCCAGTCTGTCTCATGTGACCGGTGACGATGGAAAGGGCAGGGGTGGCCAGGACATTGCAGCCGAGGGGGCTGTCGGGCTCGATGATCAGGTCGGTGGTCGGGGCGTTCGCTGTCGTGCTGGCGGTGGTCGCGATCGGGGCCTATCATCCGGCGTCGGAACAGCCGGATCTGGCGGCTCTCGCCGACCGGTGGACCGAACTGCACGACGGCCCGCAGCCGTACTCGGATGTGGACATCCAGTGGGACGTTCCCATCGAGATGAGCGACGGCGTCGTCCTCAAGGCCAATGTGTACCGGCCCTCCCAGACCGGCGGCGCGCCGGAGTCGCGGCCGCTGCCGACGATCGTGAACCTCACGCCGTACACCAAGCTGATGACGAATCTCATCGATTCGGCGTTGGCGGTGCCGGGGTTGCAGCAGCTCACGATGGATTTCGTGGGACGGCAGAACTTCTCGGGGACGCCCATCAGCGGTTTCGAGGATCTGCTGCACGCGCTGGACGGCGGCACGGTGCAGACCGTCCTCGGCATCGATCGCAAACTGATCCGCAGCGGCTACAACCTGGTCGTGGTCGACGTCCGCGGCACCGGATACTCGCAGGGCAGCTGGGACACCCTCGGCGCCCGTGAACAACTCGACACCCGCGAGGTCATCCAATGGGCCGCCGGTCAGCCCTGGTCGAACGGCGACATCGCGATGAGCGGCGGTTCGTATGCCGGGATCAACCAGCTGCGCGCCGCCGAGGACGCCCCCGCGCCGCTGAAGGCGATCTTCCCCGTGGAACCGGGCAGCGATCTGATGCGCGACGTGGTCGCGCCCGGCGGCGGCATCGGCACCATGTTCCTTCCGATGTGGCTCAGCAACGTCAACCAGCTCAAGCTGATCCCCGACGTGGCCTCGATGCTCAACGGCAATTTCGACTGGGTGTGGTTCCGCGAGCGAGTGTCGGACCCGAACACCAACTTCGACCTGCTCGCCCAGGCGCTGACGACGCCGTCGCTCGACGATGTGCCGCCCGCGCTGGCGGCCGCGCTCGATGCCGACAGTCCGTTCCGGCAGGGCATTCTCGGGCATCCGGAGCGAGTGAACGTCCCCGCCTTCGTCTACGGCGGCTGGCACGACATCTTCGCCAACAGCGCGACCAAGCTGTACAACGCCATGCCGCTGCCCGACAACCAGAAGAAACTCGTCGTCGGCGACACCTACCACGCCAATCCTGGCGCGGGAACCGGTGTGCCCGGCGCGCCGCCCCGGCTGGACGTGCTGCAGCGCGCGTGGTTCGACCGGTGGCTCAAGGGCATCGACAACGGCATCGACGGCTTCGGCCCGATCGTGGTCTGGGAGCAGGGCGGCAGCTGGGTCACCTTGGAACGCTTTCCGCGGCCCGGCGTCGTGCACCGCCGCGTCTACCTGTCCGCGGCGCCGAGCGGCACCGCCGAGCACGTGCAGTACGACGGCTCGCTGATCCACACTCGCCCCGCCGACGCGGAAACGCTCACCATCGCGCCGGGCCTCACCATGATCTGCTCGCGCGACACCGCCCAGGGATCGGCGGGCCTCAGCGCGGTCCTGGACATGTGCGCCAAGGACTCCCGCATCGCCGAACGCAACGCGCTCACCTTCACCAGCCCGCCGGTCACCGAGCCGACGGTGATCTCCGGGCCGATCAACGTGCACCTCAACACCGTGCACGACGCCATCGACGGCTACTGGAACGTCACCGTCAACGATGTGGCGCCCGACGGCACCTCACTGGTCCTGACCACCGGCCAGCTGACCACCTCGATGCGCGCCGTCGACGAGGCGAAGAGCGAGCGGTCGCCCTCCGGCGACTACTCCGCGCCGCACAACCCGATCACCCTGGACAGCATGCTGCCGGTCACGCCGGGCGAGCCGATCGCGCTCGACATCGCCGTCATCCCCACCCAGGCGGTGCTGAAGCCCGGACATCGGCTGCGGGTCGACGTCTTCGCGGGCAACCCGCCCAAGGGGCTACCGTTCCGGCCGATGCTCAACAACACCGAACTCAAACCGCAGCTCTTGGCCATCGATCCGGACAAGCCGAGCTACATCAATCTGCCGACCGATCGTCCGCTTCAGGCGAACCCTTAGGTATCAGGCGGCGGCGGGTGCTTCGGCGCTTCGTGCCCGCCGCATCACCGCCGGGTAGCGCAGCAGGCCGGGGCCGAGCTTGGCGGCGAGGAAACTGATCGCGAGCCAGGGGCGCAGGTGCGGGTCGAGTCTGCGGATGCGCCCGTCCTCGGCCAAGTCGAGGACCATCGCCTCGGTCATCCGGAACGGGCCGACCTTCGCCTCGGCGAGCAGCACCCGGCGCGGACCGTCGCCGATCCGCGCGGTCCAGCGCAGGCCGGAGACGCCGCGGTAGACGACTGTGAGCAGGATGCGCAGGTCCTCGTGACCGCGGAAGACGAGGGTGCCCGAGATCGGCGAACGCAGTTCGGCGTCCGGGGCGAGGGTGTCCATCAAAGCATCGATATCGGCGGTCTCGGTCGCCGCGCAGAACTGGTCCACCACATCCGACATGTCGTCGCACCCTTCCGTTGGTCGATGGGTGTGAACGTAACCGAGTCGCTTGTTTTTTGCAACGGACTAGGATGGGGCGGTGGCCAAGGCTGACCTTTCCGAGATCGTCTGCTCGATCGCCCGCACGCTGGACGCGGTGGGGGAGCGGTGGACGCCGCTGATCTTGCGTGACCTGTTCGTCGGGATGACCCGCTTCGAGGACATCCGGCGCGATCTCGGCATCGCCTCGAACGTGCTCGCCGCCCGGCTGGACACGCTGCGGGCGCACGGCATCGTCGAATCGCGGGTCTACCAGACGAATCCGGTGCGGCGGGAGTATCTGCTCACCGCCAAGGGGCGCGAGCTGTACCCGGTGCTGGCGACGCTGATCGCCTGGGGAGACAAGTGGAGCGCGGGGCACGAGGGGCCGCCGGTGGTCTCGGTCCACCGCCCGTGCGGGCGGCACACTTCGGGTGTTGTGGTGTGCGAGAAATGCGGGGAACCGCTCACCGCGGAGACGGTGCGGTGGGAGCCGGGGCCCGGCGCGCGGCGGGGGCCGGGGACGATGCTGGTGGGCGATTTCATCGCGGCCGCAGAATGATTCGCGCCAGAGAGGAACCGGTATCGCGGCATTGTGAGCGAAATTGCACTGGCGCGATCACCGGCTGTATGGCTAACCTGGACCAGTCTTGTCCCCGGCGATCGGAGCATGTGTTGATCTTCTCGAGGTAGCGCCTTCGGGCGGCCCGCATCTTGCGCGCCGCGTTTCCGTCGCAACCTCAGGGGTTCCGCATGACCTTTCTGTCTCTTTCCGATCTCACCTTTTCCTGGCCGGACGGCACTCCGGTGTTCGAAAGCCTCGGCGCGGTGTTCCCGGCCGGACACATCGGCCTCGTCGGCGTCAACGGCGCCGGGAAATCCACGTTGCTGCGCCTGATCGCCGGTGAGCTGACACCCGCGCGGGGGTCGGTCACGGTGTCGGGACATCTCGGCTACCTGCGCCAGGATCTCGGGCTGGCCGACGGTCAGCGGGTCGACGCGGTGCTCGGCATCGATGCGGTGCGAAAAGCGCTGCACCGCATCGAATCCGGTGCGGGCGACGAGCGCGATTTCGAGACCGTCGGCGCCGCGTGGGATGTCGAGGAGCGCGCCGTCGCATTGCTCGGCAGGCTCGGGCTGCACTACGTCGCGGATTCGGCCGAGGGACTCGACCGCAGGCTCGACACCCTCTCCGGCGGTGAGACGGTGCTGCTCGGTCTGGTGGCCGAGCTGCTCGCCGAGCCCGATGTATTGCTGCTGGACGAGCCGACCAACAACCTGGATCACGTTGCGCGCGAACGCCTCTACGAGGTGATCGGGCAGTTCTCCGGCACGGTGCTCACGGTCAGCCACGATCGCGAACTGCTCGAGCGGATGGACGCCATCGCGGAGCTGCGGGCCGGCGAGCTGCGGCTGTTCGGCGGCAACTACGGCGACTACGAGCGCATCGTCGAGGCCGAACAGCAGGCGGCGCGGTCCGCGGTGCGCGAGGCGCGCAACGATGTGCGCAGGCAGGCGCAGGAACTGGCCGAGACGCGCGTCAAGCTCGACCGCAGACAGCGCTACGCCAAGAAACAGGCCGACAACATGCCGAAGATCCTCGCCGGGGCACGCAAACGGGCGGCGCAGGTGTCGGCGGGCAAGCTGCGCAACACCCACATCGAGCGGCTCGACACGGCCAAAGAACAGCTCCAGCAGGCGGAGGAACTCGTCCGCGACGACAAGGAGATTCGCATAGATCTGCCCGGCACCCGGCTCTACCCGGGGCAGGAGGTGCTCGCGCTGGACGAGGTGACGCTGGCCTGCGGGCCGACGGTCACGCTGCGAGTGTCGGGACCGGAGCGGATCGCGCTGACCGGACGCAACGGCATCGGCAAGTCGACGCTGCTGCGCCGGATCGCGGAAGCGCCGCCGAAGGTGCCGTGGCGGATGCTGCCGCAGCGGCTGGACGTGTTCGACGGGAGTCGTTCGGTGTTCGAGAACGTGTCCGCCGCCGCGCCGCACGCGACGCCGCTGCAAGTCCGGTCCCACTTGGCGCGCTTCCTGTTTCGCGGCGGCGACGCCGACGTCACCGCGGGCGCGCTGTCGGGAGGCGAGCGGCTGCGCGCCGCCCTCGCCATGCTGCTGCTCGCCGAACCCGCGCCGAAACTGCTGCTGCTCGACGAGCCGACCAACAACCTCGACCTGCCCAGCCTGCACCACCTCACCCAGGCGCTGGCCGGATTCGAGGGCGCGCTGATCGTGGTCAGCCACGACCCGCGCTTCCTCGACGACATCGGGGTCACCCGGCGGCTCGAACTCACCGGGGACGGGCTGGTCGACGCCGAGAGGGTCGTGGAGGAAGACGTGCCGGAAGAGGAGCCGACGGCCTGACATGCGCGCCTTTGCGCCGTACGGCAAGACGAGGTGTCTCAGCCGGGCGGCGGCCGATAGCGAGCGCCGTGAACAGTAGTGGTGACGAGCGCTTCATCGGAGCCCGGCTCCGATCCGCCGGTCGTAGGATCGGGGAATGGTGGGCGAGCGGCGGGCGCGGTGGCTCGGTGTGGAGTACGCGGAGACTTCCGCGCATCACCGCGCGGTGGACGAGTGGTTTCTCACGCGGATTCGGCCCGAGCCGGAGGACACCGTTGTCGATCTCGGATGCGGTAGCGGGGAGTTCACCGCCGTGCTGGCGGAGTCGGTGCCGCGTGGGCGGGTGATCGGAGTGGACGAGGATCCGTCCATGCTCGCGGCCGCGGACCGGTATTCGGCGCCGAACCTGGAGTTCGTGCGTGCCGCCGCCACCGAGTTCGATCGGCAGCTCGAGCCGGGCGTCGCGGATCTGGTGGTGAGCCGGTCCATGCTGCACTGGCTCGCGGTCGCGGACTATCCCGCGGTCTTCGGCGCGGTGTATCGGACGCTGCGACCGGGCGGCTGGTTCCACTCGGAATCCGGCGGCGCGGGGAATATGTCGGGCCTGATGGCGCTGCTCGAGCGCATCGCGGTCGCCAACGGACTGCGACCGCCCAGGCCATTTCCGGACGCCGGGACCGTGTTCGACATGCTGCGGACCACCGGATTCGACATCCCGGCCGACGGCGTCCGCACGGTCGCCCAGCTACGCCCGTTCACCCGAGCCCAGCTCGCCGACATGTTGCGCACGACCGCGTCGATATCCCTCACCCGGCAGGCCGACGCCGCCGACGCGCACCGCCTGGTCGACGAGCTCGTCGCCGCCACCGACGAACTGCTCCGCCCGGACGGCACCTACGACCAGACCTTCGTCCGCCTCGAGATCCTGGTCCGCCGCCCCTCGGATTGACTCGCCTCCCACCATTCGTCTACCGGCGCGAGAAATGGTTTCGCCGGAGAGAAATGGCGGCTCCGGGCCCCGCCATTTCTCTTCCGAATTTCGTTGGCGTTCAGCTCACCACACCGAGGCAGAGCTTGAACGAGGGCGTGCCGCCCATCAGGTACGCGCCCGCGGACTGGAGGATGCGGTCCTGGGCGACGATGTGCTGGCACATGGTGTTGGTGTCGCGCAGCCAGCGGTCCAGCGGGGACGGTCGGTAGATGGCCGCCGTCTGACGCAGGTCGTAGAGGCGGCCGACGATGGTGCGGGCGGTGCGGAACGCGTGCAGGCGCGAGAGAGGCAGCGCGGTGCGTTCGGTCGGGGTGAGTTCGTCGAGCGTGCCGCCCGCCGCGAGGATCTCCCACTGGCGGCGCAGCGCCGCGTAGACGCCGGAGCGTGCGGCGTGCAGTTCGGCCTCGCATTCGGCGATGGTCACCTGGACGCGGTAGTCGTCGGACTTGGCGGCCGATTCGGCGCGCGCGTAGTCCAACGCGGCCCGCGCCACGCCCAACGGTACGGCGGGCATGTTGCGCATGTGCACCTCGGGCTGGCCGAGCGGGCCGAAACCGTGGCGCACGGAAGCGAATTCGAGCGTGTGCTCGGCGGGCACGAACACCTCGGCGATGCGGTAGTCGCAGCTGCCGCTGCCCGCGAGGCCCGTGGTGTGCCAGGTGTCGACGACCTCCACCTGCGCGCGCGGCACCATGAACAGCCGCGAATCCGGTGCGCCCGACGCGTCGCGCTCGGGTTCGCCGTCGCGCACGACGAACGCGCCGGACACCACCCAGTCGGCGTGCGTGATGCCGCTGCCGAACTGCCAGCGTCCGCTGAGCCGGAACCCGCCGGGGACGCGCTCGGCGCGGCCGGTCGGGAACAGCAGGCCCGCGGTCACCATATCCAGGCTCGGGAACATCTCCTTGGCGACCGGCTCGTCGAGGAACCTGGCGTAGAGGCCGGTGTCGGAGCCGATCATGGCGCACCAGCCGACCGAGGCGTCACCGTAGGCGAGCGCCTCGACCACCTCGGTCTGCTCGATCGAGGTGAGTTCGGGCCCGCCCCAGTCGCGGGCGAACGCCATGCGGAAGACCCCCGCGTCGCGCAGCAGCTCGACGATGTCGGCGGGCAGGCGGCGCGCGGCCTCGATCTCCTCGGCGCGTTCGCGCAACCGGGGCGCCAGCGCCTGGGCGCGGGCCAGGATCTCGGCGCCCGCGCCGAGCGATGTGGTGGGTGGTTCGTCGACGAGGGTCATGCCTGGGTCTCCTTGCTGAGTGCGGTGATCGCCTGGGGGAAGCGGAAGAAGCCGTCCGGGTCGTACCGGTGCTTCACCCGGGCCAGGCGGGCGTGGTTGGGTCCGTAGTAGGCGGACAGGTCGGTGAGGGCGGGGTCGGTGAAATTGACGTAGGCGGCGTCGGTGGCGTATCCGCCCAGCTCCGCGTAGAGGCCGTCGAGCCATTCGAGGTTGCACCACACCGTGCGCGCCGGGTCGGTCGTGCTCCACGAGGTGTCCATGGAGACGAGGAACAGGGTGTCGCGGTGCGGGAAAGCGGTGTCGCCGACGGGGATTCGGTTGATCGCGCCGCCCCAGGTGAACAGCGCGACGCCCGCGCCGTCGGGGTTGGCGCTGCCCGGCCAGCGATCGATGGCATCGACGACGACGTCGATCCCGGCCTCGGTCAACGGTTTCGGCGTGCACCGGGTGCGCACCGCGAACGGGTCGCCGGACGTCTCGTGGTGCAGGAAGTCCTTGGCCTGCCAGTAGTCTCGGTCGGCGATGTCGACCCGGCGCGGTGTCGCGGTCGCGAGCGCGGGGGCGAGCAGCTCCAGCAATTCCGTTGCGGGACCGAGGTGCTGGCCGATCACCGACACGACGCCGGGATCGTCGCCCGCGCGGCTCGCGCCGATGCGCGCCGCGAACTCGTCGGGTGCGGCGGCCATGATCTCCTGCATGACCGCGAGCACCCGCCGGGCGTCGCGCCACTCCCACAGCAGCAGGCAGGTCGAGCTGGGCACGGTGTCGCGGGCCTGGAACGTGAACGACGTGTTCACCCCGAGGTTTCCGCCGCCGCCACCGCGACAGGCCCAGAACAGGTCCGCGTTCTCGCGGGCGTCGCAGCGCAGCGTGCTGCCGTCGGCGAGCACGATCTCGGTCGCCACCAACGCGTCCGCGGTGAGCCCGAACGCGCGTGACACCGCGGCCACGCCACCACCGAGCACCAAGCCGCCGATACCGACTTGATTCGAATTGCCCAGCGGCACCGCGAGATCGTGCTCTTGCAGCGCGGCGTACACCGCGCCGTTGGTCGCGCCGCCGCCCACGGTGATCAGACCGCTCGCCGGATCGACCCGCACCGCGCCGAGGCCGCGCAGGTCGAGCACCAGCCCGGTGCCGACGGAATGGCCCGCGTAGCTGTGCCCGCCGCCGCGCGCCACCAGCGGCACGTCTTCCTCGCGCGCCCAGCGGATGGCGCGCGCGACATCGGTGGCGTCGCGGACCGACAGCACCGCGCTCGGCCGAATGTCGGCGTAGCGCTTGTTGAACGGGACGCTGACCGCTTCGAAGCCGTCGTCGCCGGGGTAGCGCACCGTCCCGGCGTCGAGGCGGTCCAGGCTCGCGATCATCGGCCGACCTCGGCTGAAGTCGCGTGGCCGTACCCGGCGGCGGATGAGAGGTCGGGCGTACCGCGCCCGATCGCCGCCCACCGCCGGTCGGCTCCGGTGCCGGGCAATGACACCTGCCGCGGGCCGACACCGTGGAGATCCTCGGGCTGAGCCGGATTCGTCCGGCGCTGCGCATCGTGGCATGTCGACACCGGCATGGCCGGAGCCCAAGCGCGGTCGATTGCGCTGCCGGGCCTGGCGACTCGCCCACCCAGGTCGAACTCCCTTGGTTCTGCCGCGCCGGACGGGGCTCGCCCGGTCGATGCCGGGCTCGCGTCGGTCTCGTTGCCGGACAATGTCGCTACCCGACCCGAGTCGACTCCGGCGGACCCGTCCCACGATCGCACGCCGAACCGGCGCAGCAGCCGGTTCATCGGATCTCCTCCAGAAAGGAGATCCCGCTGCTTGCGTTGGGCCCGTAGCGTTCCCACTCTTCGCGCAGCCGCAGCGGTCCGCCGTCGGAGGGCTCCGGTTCCGAACGGGTGAAGCCCGAGACGATGTCGCCGCCGTGCAGCACCATGGTGTAGGCCAGGTGCAGCACCCCGTCGGCGTCGCACAGACCATTGAGCGCTCCGCGGCGCACCTTGCCGCCCGCGAAGGACGCCCACACCAGATCGCCGCGCTGGAAGTAGCGCGCGACGACCCCGTCGTCGCTGTCCGGGTTGCGGAACCGGCGGCCGTCGTAGTTGATCATTTGTCGGCGTCCAGGAGTCCGGCGGGCAGGGTGAACGCGGCGCCGGGCGCGAGCGGCTCCAGCGGATCGCCGACCAGCTCTACCGAAGCACTTGCCGCCTTGAGCAATTCGGCGCAGCGCGGCGCGTCGGCGGCTTCGCACACGACGAACGAGTGGCGGGCGATGTAGCCGCCGGGCGGCAGCCGCAGCTCCGCGCCGGGCTCCACCATCGCGGCGGCGGTGACCAGACCGGGGGCGTGCTCGGGCACCGTCACCGAGCGCACGAGCGTGTCGTGTTCGGGGTAGCCGAAGCGGATGCCCGCAGCGGCCTTGCGGGTGGGACTGGTCGAGGGGCGGTGCCCGGTGGCGACGTCGACGAGCACCTCGCCGGGGTCGATACCGGTGGCGATCTTGCCCAGGAACGGGATCAGATCGCCACCGAGGCGGCCGTTGACCTCGATGATCAGCGGCCCACGCGCGGTCAGCCGCACCTCTGTGTGCGTGATGCCGTTCTCCACCCCGAGTTCGCGGTGCGCGGCGGCGAGCGTGCCGATCAGTGCCTCGTCGTCCAGCAGCGGGTCGGCCGCGTCGACCAGATGACCCAGCTCCTCGAAGTAGGGCTCCAACCCGGTTCGCTTGCGCGCCAGAAACATCGGCAAGTACTCGCCCTTGTAGACCGCGGCGTCGACGCTGATCTCCGGGCCGACCGCGAACTCCTCGACGATGGCGGTGCCGCGGAACGGTTCGTCGCCGATGGCGCTCGCGCCGGTGGCGGTGGCGAAGGCGGCGTCGAGTTCGGTGCGGTCGGCGGCCAGCACCACGCCCATGCTCGCGCCGAGCGCCTGCGGCTTCACCACCACCGGGTAGCCGATGCGGTCGGCTGCCGCCCGCGCCTGCTCGAGCGTGCCGGTGAGCTCGAAACGAGGTTGCACCAGCCCGGCGTTGGTGAGCACCGCGCGGGTCCGGTTCTTGTCGCGGCAGCCGCGCACGCCGGTGGCGGTCAGGCCGGGCACGCCGAACTCGTCGGCCAGGTCGGCGGCGGGCTGGACCAGCGGCTCGTCCCAGCACAGCACGCCGACCACCCGCCTGCGGGCGGCCACCGCGCGCGCCTCGGCGGCCAGCAGGGCGTGGTCGAAGACGTTGGCGACCACGATCTCGTCGAAATAGGCGTGCTGCCATGTGGGTTCGATGTTGTTGAGCAGCACCAGATCCAGGCCGCGGGAGCGCGCCCGCGCCGCGACCGAGCGCACCAGGTATTCCCGGTACAGGCGCAGTCCACTGCCGATCACCAGCAGCACGTCGTTGGTGGGGGTCATGATGGTTCCTTCCGCATCAGGCGGCCGGTCGGGCGGCCGCGAGTTCGACGAGGTGGTCGGCGACCAGCGGTGCGGTGCGGAACCCGTCGCCGCCGGTGGCGGCGCGGGCCAAGACCGCGGGTCCCGGCCGGGCGAGTGTGGCGCCGCCGGTCGCGGCGTCGACGGTGTAGTGGCACTGTTTGACCGCGGCGATGCGGTACCGGTGCGCGTCGGGGAGCACGTGCTCCACGTAGTCGCTTGCCGCATACAGACTTTCGGCGTCCGTGCCGACGTCGTCCACGGTGCGGCAGAGCCGGGTGGAGCTGAGCTTGAGCAGGGTGCCCGCCCCCGGCGGCATGAGCCAGCCGGTGCCGTCCGCGCCGATTCGCCCGGCGCTGGGCGCCTGCTCCCACCACGCGGCCAGATCGGCGGGCGGGCGCAGGTAGACGGTGGTCTGCCGGTGCAGCACGGTCGGCACGTCGACGAGTTCGCCCGTCCACGCCCCGGTCGCCAGCAGTACAAGATCACCGCTGAGTCGCGCGCCGTCGCGCAACCGGAGCCTGGCGGCGTCGGTGTCCACCTCGACCACCTGCCGCCAGGGCAGCAGCGTGACCGCGGGCTGCGCGCGCAACCAGCGCGCGGCGGCGTGCAGCACCCGTTCGGCGAGCAGCACGCCAGCGTCGGCCTCCAGTAGTCCGTAGTGACCCGAAGGAAACACGATGTGGGGCAACGACTTCGGCTCGACGACGCGCACCGGCAACCCGCTGCGGCGAGCCTCTGCCACGGCGAAGTCGATCGACGCGGCGGACCAGCCGGTGACCACTCCGATACGCCGGTAGAAGGGGCCACCGAGCAGTGCTTGCAGCCGCAGCCAGCGCCGGTGCAGTTCCGCGGCGGCCGCGGTCGCGCCCGGGTCGCCAGGGCTCAGCGCCCGCACCGCACGGTGATGATCGAACGAGCTCGACGCCGGGTTCGGGATCGGGCCCCGATCCACCACCGTGACCCGGTGCCCGGCCCGCGCGCAGCGCACGGCCGCGATCAGGCCGGTGACACCGGCGCCCGCGATGACGACGTCGGTCATGTCAGCCCCGCACCGGGTGCAGTCGGGGTAGCCGGACTGGTTCGATCACGGTGCGCCGCGCCACTTCTCGCAAACCGGTTCCCGGCAGCATGTCCGAACCCGCCAGCGCCGCCTCGGCCAGATCGAGGAGCAACGGCGCGGCACAGCGCACCAGCACGTCCACTTGATGGCAGAAGTCCCCGCCGTCGGCGACCGGCACGCGGTCCAGCCGGGCCAGCTGCTGGGTCAGCGTCTCGGCGATCCGGTGCAGGCTGAAGCCGGGCAGCTCGTAGGCGATCTCGAACCGCTCGACCATGCGCAGCGCATCGGACCTGCCCCGATCCGAGATCGGCAGCGCACCGCGCCACACCCAGTCGTCGGCTTTGGCGGCCACCCGATTCCACGGCTCCACCAGCCGGGTCTTGCTCAGCGCGACCAGTTCGTCGTGGCTGAAGCTGGTGCGCTGGAATTCCGGGCTGTTGCAGGCGAGGTGGAAGCGGATCAGGTCGCGCGGCGCCCGCGCCGCCAGGTCGCGGCCCCACACCAGGTGTCCGCGGCTGGTGGAGAACTTCTCGTGGCGCAGCTCGTAGAACTCGTTGGTGAGGAACAGTTTCGGCAGCGCGTAGTCGCCGAGGGCGAGCAGCATCGCCAGCCCCGAGATCCCGAACGGATGGATGTTGTCGATGCCGAGGAAGTACACGACCTGCGCCGCGGCCTCGGGACGCCACAGCGCGTCCTCCGAGTTCGGCTCCATGCCGCGGTTCTCGGCCGCGAGCATCGAGCAGTACATCGTCCAGGCGACCGGCTCGGCGTTCGGATTGACCACCTGCCCGGGCAGCTCCGGCGCCGGGATGCCCCAGGAGATCGGGTAGGTCACCGGGAAGTCCGGCAGCGGACGGTCCAGCAGCTCGGCGACCACCTGCGCCGCGTGCGGGCGCAGCAGCCCCGCGCACTCGGCGAAGTGGGCGCGCAGCCGCTCGCGGTAGTCCTCCAAGGGGAGGACGAGCACCTCGACCTCGCGGATCTCCAACCGCTCCTGTGGGTTTCGCGTCGAGCGCGGATCCAGCAGTTCGCCCGCGGTCACCGCGTGCCCGCAGTTCTCGCACAATCCGGCGCAGCTGTCGGCGAGGCAGACCGGGCAGCCGCCCGCGACGTGCCCATCCACGAGGTATTCGCCGGTGCTCGGCGCGTACGGGAACGGCATCGGCCGCAGCCGCAGCGCGCCTTTGGCACGCAGCTCGGTGACGACCCTGGCGACATAGGAGGTGAAGCGCCGCTCCCATCCGGTGAAGGCGTCGACGGCGATGCCGAGCGCCGCCAGCGTCGCCTCGACCTCCTTGGCCGAGCGCTCGACCAGCGCCTGCGGCTCGAGGCCGAGGCGGTGCGCGGTGGTGGTGACATAGGTGGAGGTGTCCTGCACGCCGGTGCCGAACAGCACCTGCCCGCCCGTCGCTCGGGCGTAGCGGGTGTAGACGTCGGCGGCGAGGAAGGGACCCGCGATATGGCCGAGGTGCAGGTCGCCGTTGGCGGTCGGCGCCGGGGAGATGACGACGGTGGGGCCGTTCACGATGTCACCGGATCTTCTTGCGGCACGAGGTTGCTCGACTCGCGTGATGGCTCCGTCGTATGCCTGCGCACGAATTCGGCCGACATGTCGGTGTCCCACCAGATCGCGTACCACTCGAAATCGGCGTCGCCGACGTTGCGCACGTGATGGGTGGTGCCGGGAATCAGGTGGGCGAGGTCGCCCGCCACGAATTCGCGCCGCTCGCCGTCCACTTCGAGGACGGCGCGACCGGTCATCGCGATGAACAGTTCGTACTCGTGGTGGGCGTGCGCGGTGGAGACATCGCCGGGACGCAGCACGCACCACGCGCCCTCGAAGGGCGCGTTGAGCGCGGGCCAGGGCAGCAGCCGCTCGGAGGCGACGCCGTAGGCCTCGGTCAGGCCGTCCCGGTTCAGGCTGCGGATCTCGATCATGCCGTGCGGCTTTCCGGGAAGGCGCCCGCGGTGACGTGGCGGCGGTCGAGGATGTCGTCGACGATGTCCTGCGAGCGGTGCGCGAGCACGCTGATCAGGGTGTCGGAGATGCCGTGCGTCTGTTCGTTGACGCCCTGCAGATACACCGCGCCCCAAGCTGATTCGCCGAGGTCGAGGCGGTAGCGGCGGCTCACCGAGACCTCGGCCAGCCCGAGTTCGTCCGCGAGACCACGAACCAGCGTGGGCATCGTCTGCTCGTACCCGGTGCCGAGCAGCACCACGTCGCAGCGCAGCGGCTCGACCTTGCCGTTCTTGCGGTCGCGCAGCTCGAGCACGACGTCGTCGCCGTCCATCCTGGCGCCGGCCACCTCGGTCATCGAGCGGACCGTCGAGCGCTCCTGGCCGAGCATGCGCTGCTGGTAGAGCATGGCGTAGAGCTCGTCGAGGAAGGGCGGGGCCAGGCCCGCGTAGTTGGTCAGGTGCACCTCGTCGAGGATGCGGCCGCGCACGTCGGCCTCGGAGTGGTAGAACTCGTCGACGAAGGACGGGAAGAACAGCTCGTTGACGAACTTGCTCGTCTGGTAGTTCTGCAGGCCGATGGACCGCATGACGATGGTCGGCGCGCTCTGCGGCAGATCGGTGTGCAGCGCCATGAACATCTCCGCGGCGCTCTGGGCGCCGCCGATCACGACCGGGCGGATCGGCCGGTCGGTCGGCAGCTGCGCGACCCGGGTGCAGTACTGGGTGCTGTGAATCACCCGGTCCCCGGGCAGGTTTCGGAAGACCTCGGGGATGTGCGCGTCGCGGCCGGTGCCGATGACCAGGTCCCGGCAGTCGACGGTGTGGCCGTCGGCGAGGGTGACGGTCCAGCCGACGAGCCTGCCGTCGCTGGTGCGCCGCGGCGCGATCGCGGTGACGCGGGCGTCGTAGCGCACTGCGACATGCTCCAGCGAATGCGCGACCCACTGCTGGTATTCCGACAGCTCCCAGCGGTAGGGGTTGAACGTGGACAGGTTGACGAACTCGTCCAGGCGCCTGCGCTCGTACAGGAAGTTCAAGAAGGAGAACCGGCTGCGCGGATTGCGCAGGGTCACCAGGTCTTTGAGGAACGACACCTGGCTGCGCGCCCACGGGAGCAACAGGTTGCGCTGCCATTTCACGTCGGGGTGCTGTTCGAGCAGCATGGTCCGCTGGGCCAGCCGCGGCGCGTCGGATTCCTCGAGCGCGACAGCCAGCGCGAGGTTGGCGGGTCCGGCGCCGATGGCCAGGACGTCGACTTCGTGATCGCTCACATTTCCACCTGAGTCTCGATGGGTATCAGTTGCTCCGATCCAGTGAATGCGCTGCGTGAGTTGACCGAAACCCGCGCGCCGATCCGCACGACAACCTGTCGACAGCGGGGCCGTTCGGCCGGTCTGTCGCGCCTGACAGTCGATTGAAGGTTTCTGCGGCACAGCACTGCCGATCAATTTCGCGCTCTGCTGAGCTGGCCAGATGAGCACCTCGACCAGATCACTAGCGCTGCGCGTCGCCGCGGGGATCACCGCCGTCGCGTCCGCCGCGTTGCTCACCGTCGCCTGCGGCGGCGATCCCACCGCGAACTCTTCGGATCGAGACATTCTGAGCTACAACGGGACCGAGCCGGAGAACCCGCTGATCCCGGGCGACGCCACCGAACGCGACAGCGTCAAGATCGTGAACGCGCTGTTCACCGGGCTCGTCGAATACGACACCGCCACCGCCGAGCCCCGCAACGCGGTGGCCGAATCCATCGTCACCGCCGATTCGCGCGTCTACACCGTCACCCTCGCCCCGGGCTGGACCTTCCACGACGGAACACCGGTCACCGCACAGAGTTTCGTGGACGCCTGGAACTACACCGCCTTCGGTCCGAACGAACTACAGGGCGCCACGTACCTGTCGCACATCCAGGGTTACGAGGCGCTGCGAGATGGTTCGGCGACCCGGCTCTCGGGTCTGCGGATCCTCTACGATCGCCGGTTCGAGGTCACCCTCTCCGCCCCGTTCTCGGCGTTCCCGACCCAGCTCGGCTACGCGGCGTTCTTCCCGCTGCCGAGCAGCTTCTTCGCCGACCGAGCCGGGTTCGAGGCCGAACCGGTCGGCAACGGCCCCTTCCGTTTCGTCTCGCACACCCCGGGCGAGAACATCGTCGTGCACCGGTACGAGGCCTACGGCGGCACGCGCAAGCCGCACATCGAGGGCGTGGAGTTCCGGTTCTACAAGGCGCTCGAGGACGCTTACGCCGACGTCTTGGCGAACGAGCTGGACTATCTCGACTTCGTCCCCGCCGACGCGCTGGCGGGCGGCCGGTACAAGTCCGAGTTGTCCGGGCGGAACCTGTCGCACAGCTACCTCGGCGTGCAGTCCGTGTCCTTCCCGCTCTACGATCCCAGGTACGCGGACCCGCGCTTGCGGCAGGCCATTTCGATGGCGATCGACCGGAAATTCGTGGTGGACACCGTTTTCGACGGCGACAAGCTCCTGGCCGACGGACTGGTGCCGTCCACGGTGCCGGGGTACGTAGCCGGACAGTGCGGGGAACTGTGCGAGTACCGCCCCGAACGGGCGCGCGAGTTGTTCGAATCGACCGGCTTTCAAGGGCCGATCGAACTGACCTCCAACGACGACTCGGCCAACCAGGTGTGGATGGACGCGGCCTGCACGACGATCAGCAGGGCACTCGGTCGCGAATGCCGGTACGCGCCCGTGCCGACATTCGGCGAATTCCGGACGCTGATCAACGACCGTCGCATGTCGACGATCTTCCGCTCCGGCTGGGTCGCCGACTACCCGTCCATCGAGAACTTTCTCAACCCCATCTTCCGCACCGGCGCCGCGGTGAACGGCACCGGCTACTCCAGCCCGGCGGTCGACGCCCTGCTCGCCGGCGCGGACGCCGCACCCGCCGAACGCGAGGGCTGGGTGCTGTACCAGCGGGCCGAGCGGCAGATCCTCCAGGACATGCCCGCGATCCCACTGTGGTTCCAGAAGGTTCAGTCCGGCTGGTCGAACCGGACCAGGGACGTCGCCGTCTCGCAGCTGCTGCAACTGGATCTGTTCGCGGTGCGGGTGGACTGAGCGGAAACGACGAAGGCGGTGGCGTTTCGAACGCCACCGCCTTTTCGTTTGTGCCGGAGGGTGGCTAGTCCAGCGCTGTCACCGACCCGCTGCTGTGCAGGCGGGTCGGCGTGATGACCATGGCCGCGGAGAACATCGTGGCGAACTCCGCCGGTGTGCCGAACATCGCGCCGATGCGTTCGGCGTACTTCGCCGCGTATCGCGGCTCCCGGTCCGCGGGCGGCTGGTCGGGGGCGAGTTCGGCGGTGCCTTCCAGGCGGACGATGTCGCGGCCGATGTCGGTGACGTCGAGGCCGAGGCTCACGTGCGGGTTGGCCGCCACATTGCGCAACTTCTGCTTGCCGGGTTGGCTGTAGACGAGGACCGTTTCGTCCTCGCGCAGCAGGAACCACACCGGCACGCTGTCCGGCCTGCCGTCCGGGCGGACCGTGGTCAGCCACGCGATGAGATTGCTGCGCAGCCTGTCTTCGACGTACGCGGCGCGGCCGGCGGGAAGATGGGATGTCAGGTTCATGGGTGCCTTCATCTCGTACGAAAGTGCCTGTTCGGCAGGGGATGTCGTGCGATCTGCGGGTAAGAGGCCAATCGAGCGACGGCGCGTCGGCGCGGTGACGCGAGAACCGTGCGGTCGCGGGGAACTCGCGGTGAACGCGAAACATCCGCCGATCGTGTACTCGATCGGCGGATGCCTCCGCGAAACGCGCCTCGTGGCGCCGGTGTGCGGCGTTCACGCTCCGGTGCCGGATTTGACGGTGGACACCGCGGTGCCCGTCGCCGCGTCGGTGTCGGCTTCGTCGGATACCTCCATGTCCGTTGGCACGTCGGGCTTTTCGCTCACCTCGGACTCGCTCGTATCCGCCTTGTCCTCCCGCATCCCGGCGTAGGCGCACCAGGCCGCGACGAGCCCCAGCACGCCGCACAGCGGCCAGATCCCGGAACCCAGGCCATCCCAGGCCAGCACGCCCAGCGTGGGGCCCAGCGCCATGCCGAGGCCGAAGGTGGCCTGGTGGGTGCCGATGTAGCGCGCCTTCACCGCCGAAGGGAAGGTCGACGGGTAGGCGAACATGGTGGGGCCGTTGATCATCACGCCCAAAACGAACACCACGGTGGCCAGCAGGATCGGCGCGGCGCCGTGCTCGGCGAAGGAGTATCCGGCGACGCCGAGCCCCATGATCGCGGTGCCCACCGCGCCGACCAGCGGCGCCCGCAGATGCTCGACGTAGGAGGTGATCTTCAGCTCGCACAGGATCAGCACCACCGACGCCGTGACGAGCACCGCGCTGTACAGGCCCGTGGAATGACCGTCGGCGGTGATGTTCAGCGGCAGCGCGACGGTGTACTGCACGTAGATGATCGAGCCGATCAGCACCGAAGCCAGGAACAGCTGGTAGCGCCGGTCGCGCAGGATCACGCCGTAGCCCGTGCGCCGCTCGGCCGCCGGTTCCGGCGCGTCCTGCACCGCCGTCACCTTGGGCAGGAGCAGCAGCGCCAGCACCGCGTAGGTGAAGGCGGACGCGGCGTCCAGCCACAGCAGCAGGTTCCAGTCGATCAGGATCACCGCCGCGGCGATCAGCGGCGCCAGCGCCGCGCCCGCGTTCAGGGCGATGCGCATCATCGAAAAACCCATCACCCGATGCTCTTCCGGCATCAAGTCGCCGAGCATCAGCGCTGCGGCGGGCCGGTAGGACTGGGTGACCAGGCCCGCCGCGCCCACCGCCGCGAGCAACACCGCGAACATGCCCGGCGTCGCCAGCAGCGGGATGAACGCGAGCAGGACCGAAGATCCGGTCATCGCGGCGATGATGGTCGAGCGCGGGCCGAGCCGGTGGGTCAGCTCGCCGCCGAGCATGGTCCCGAACACCGCGCCCGCGCTGTAGGCGGTGAGCGCGAGACCGGCCTGGCCGATGCTGAAGTCGCGATGTGTCAGGTAGAGCACCAGGAAGGTCTGCACGAAGGCGCCGAGCTGGTTCACCAGCACGCCGACGAGCAGGTAGACGACCGGGCGCGGGGTCTGGCGCAGCGCGGCGAAAACGCCGGTGCGAGAATCGGTTCTGATTGCGTTCATGGTGAGTCCTTGATCGCCGGGATCGGGATGTGGTCGGCGTTCGGGAGGCTTGGCGCGGCAGCGCTGGGATGTCTCGGCGTGGCTACGCTTCGACGTCCCGGACGGCGCTTCGACAGTTCAGCGCAGCAGCGCTTCGACCGCGCCGAAGTCCAGCGCGTCCGCGAGTTCGGAGCAGGTGCCGGTGTCGAGGAGTTCGCGGGCGGCGGCAGCGGCCCGTGCGTAGGCGGCTTGGGCCAGCGCCGGTCCGAGGCTGATTCGGCGCACGCCCGCGGCGGCCAGTTCCGGCACGCTCGGCGCGCCCGGCCCGGTCATCACGTTCAGCGGAATCGGCGACTTGCCCGCCAGATCGGTGAGCGTCGCCAGGTCGAGCAGGCCGGGGACGAAGAGGCTGTCCGCGCCCGCCTCGGCGTAGTCCACCGCCCTGGCCAGCACCTCGTCGAAGCGTTCCTCGGGCGCGCCGATTCCGAACAGGTAGACGTCGGTGCGCGCGTTGATCACCAGTTCGGGCAGGCCCGCCTCGGTGGCCGCCGCGCGTGCGGCGCGCAACCGGTCGCCCTGCGCCGCGCGGTCGAACAGCGGCCCGCCCGGCGCGGTGGAGTCCTCCACGTTGACGCCGACCGCGCCGACGCCGACGACGGCGGTGACGGTGGCCGCGACGTCCGCCGGCGCGGGACCGTAACCGCCCTCCACGTCGGCGGTGACCGGCACGTCGACGGCCGCGACGATCCGCGCTACCTGGGCGACGGCCTCCTCGCGCGTCATCCGCTGACCGTCGGTACGGCCGAGCGCCCAGGCCACGGCCGCGCTGGTGGTGGCGATCACCTGGGCGCCTGCCTGCGCGATCACCGCGGCGCTGATCGGGTCCCATGCGTTGGGCAGCACGAATGTGCCCTCCGCGTGCAGGTTTCGAAACGCGTTGGCCCGGCTCTCCTGGATCTCGTCCGCCACGTCGGCTCCTCCTGAGTCGTTGTCCTGATCTGGTCGAACTCGACGAACCTAACCCCGGAACCGGCCGTATCGGCGCTGTCGGGGACCACCGCGGACAATCGAACGTCAAAGCCGGACAACATGTTCGGCTCAGCGCCCGAAACCGCTGTCGAAACCGATGGCCGCGCGTAGTGGGTCGGTGTCCAGGTCGTCGGCGCCGCGGCGCAGCGCGAACCGGTCCGCCTCCTGTGCGACGACCTGTCCGATCAACGGCGACATCACATAGCGCTCGGGCTCCGAGACCCGGTGCAGCAGACCGCCGTCGATGAGACTGTCCATCGCGTACTCGGCCGATTCGATCGAGATGTGCAGGGTGCGCGCCAGCGTCGCGGGCGTCACCTCGTCGGCCCCGCCCGCCAGCATGTGCAGCACGTGCTTGGCCAACGGCGGACGCGACAGGTAGGCGGGCAGCACCGCGTCGGCCAGGCTCACATCGCCGATCCGCAGCCAGTTCGACACGTTCACCCCCTCGGCGAGGCGCGCGGCGATCTCCGACAGGCGCCGCCCCGGCTGCGCGGCGATCTTGCGACCCGCGATGGTGAGGGCCAGGGGCAGGTGTCCGCAGAACTGAGCGATGCTGCTCGCCGCGGCCGGTTCGGCCCCGACTCGGTCGCCGCCGATGAGCAGCCGCAGCAGGTCGACCGCCTCGGCGCGGGGGAGCGGGCCGAGGGTGACGCGGCGCACCCCGTCCAGGCCGAGCAGCCGCGAGCGGCTGGTCACCACGATCTGGCTGTTGAGCGAGCGCGCCAGCAGCGGGCGCACCTGCGGTTCGTCGCGGACATTGTCGAGCAGCACGATGACTCGGCGCTCGGCGAGCATCGAGCGGTAGAGCCCGATCCGGTGCATGTCGTCGGCGGGTACCTGATCGGGCGGTACGCCCAGCGCGCGCAGGAAACCGGCCATCACTTCCAGCGGCGCGCCGTCGTCGCCGCGGATGGCGGCCATGTCGGCGAACAGCTGCCCGTCGGGGAACTGTTCGGCGAGCCGGTGCGCGAACCGCAGCGCGAACGCGGTCTTGCCGACGCCGACCGGGCCGCGCACCACCACCGGGACCCGCGAGTCGGCGATGCCCGCCGTCGCCGCGCGCGTGCCGTCGAATTCGGCGACCCGGCCGACGAAATCGTCCGGTCCGATGGGCAGCTGGACCGGGCGCGGCGGTCCCGCGTCGGCCGTCTCGTCCACCACGATCGGCAGCGGCTCGGTGGGCGCGCCGTCTCCGCGCGCCTCGCGCCAGCGGCGCTCCCACTCCCCGGGGTCGCCGCCGCAGGCGCGGACGAAAGCCAGCGCCACCGGCAGCGTCGGCAGCCGGTGGCCGCCCGCGGCGTCCGACAGGACGGAAGGGGAGTAGAGGGCTACGCTGGCCAGCTGCCGGTAGGACGGATTGCCCGCCGTGGCCCGCAACTTGCGCAGATCGCCCGCGAACGCGGCAATCGGGCCCGACCGGATATCGATCGGCTTCTCTCGTCTCCCCATCGGTGCTCCACTCCCTGAAATGCGTTGCGGCACACTTGCCCTGCGCCGCAGCCTGGCAGCCGACGACCCTGTCGGCTCCCCCCATGACGCGCACCGCCTAGCGAGCACCGGCCTCGGCGGCTTGCCCCTGATTCAGACCGCACTTCCGGGGAGCTCCGCACCGCGCGTCCGGCGAGTCCGAATTTCCCGTTCCGCGATCGTCCATCCGGAGGGTGAACGGCCAGCGTCGCTATGGCATGCAATAGGCGACGTGCCGCCTAAGCCTGAATCGCGGTGCGTGCCTTGGGTATTAACAACCGGATGGGCGTCCGTTCGGCCAGCTCCCTTGACCGATCGAGTTTTAGTCAATTACACTAAAACTACGGACACGAGAGGAGCGGCGACATGGGATACGGACACTGGGACGACACCGCTTACCGGGCGGCCAAGACCTACCGCGCCAGCCGGGGGATCGACGACTTCGGCTACACCGCCGAGATGCGGTCGCAGCCGTACGCGAGCTGGCGGGCGCATCCGTCTCTCGACCCGCTCGGGGTCGACGCGCGCGAATGCCGGGACTCCGCCGAACACGGGAACTCGCTGCCGATCGCGGTGTTGTTCGACGTGACCGGTTCGATGGGGCAGGTGCCGATCATCATGCAGGACAAACTCGGCAAGCTGCACGGACTGCTCCAGCGCAAGAAGTACGCCGACGATCCGCAGATTTTGTTCGGCGCGGTCGGCGACGCCGACACCGACCGGGCGCCGCTGCAGATCGGTCAGTTCGAATCCGACAACCGGATGGACGAGCAGCTGCGCAACATCCTGCTCGAGGGTGGCGGTGGCGGGCAGAAGTCCGAAAGCTACGAGCTGGCGGCCTATTTCATGGCCACCCACGTCGTCACCGACGCGTGGGAGAAGCGGCGCAAGCGCGGGTACTTGTTCCTCATCGGCGACGAGCTGAACAAGCCGAGGCTGGCCTCGCGGCACATCCGGGCCGTGATCGGTGATCACGTGCGCAGCGATATCGCGGTCGACTCGATCTACCGCGAGCTGGCCGAGAAGTGGCACGTGCACTACATCCTGCCGAATCAGTCCAGCTACTACGACGACCCCGAGATCGCGGAGCACTGGCGCGGGCTGCTCGGCCAGAACTTCCTGAAGCTCGACGATCCGGCCGCGGTGTGCGAACTCATCGCGCTCACCATCGGGCTGGCGGAGGGACGGGTCGATGTCGACACGGGTCTGGCGGATCTGCGCGACGTCGGGTCGGCGGCGGAGGTGGATTCGGTCGGCAAGGCGCTCGGTGCACAGCCGCGTCCGGCCATGCGGGCGCTACCCGGCGGGTCGCGCTGAGCGGGCGGCGCCGCACCGTCGCGGGGTCGGTGCGGCGCGCTTGCGTTCGTGAAAGGGAAAGCGGGACAGCATGATCGGATCGCATCTGATCGTCGTAGACCTCGGCTTCGGTGACGCGGGGAAGGGGGCGACGGTGGACTGGCTGTGCTCGCAGGAGGCGGGCCTGGACGTGTCCGCCGTCGTGCGCTTCAACGGCGGCGCGCAGGCCGCGCACAATGTGATCGCCGATGGGCGGCACCACACGTTCGCGCAGTTCGGGTCCGGCACCTTCTCCGGCGTGCCGACCCTGCTCTCCGAACACATGCTCGTCGAACCGATCGCGCTGGCGGGGGAGGCGCGGCGGCTGGAGGCGCTGGGCGTCCGGGATCCGTTGGCGCTGTTGCGCATCGACGGGCGCGCGCTCCTGACCACGCCGATCCACATCGCCGCCAACCGTGCGCGCGAGGACGCCCGCGGCGCGGCGCGGCACGGGTCCTGCGGCCGGGGAGTCGGTGAAACCGCCTGGTACGCACTCGAACACGACGCGCCGACGGTCGCCGACTGCCGGAACCCCGCGGTATTGCGCGGCAAACTGCGCGCGTTGGCCGCGCACTACAGTCCGTTGATCGCGGGAAGCGCGCACCGCTACGAGCCGATCGACGACCTCGTTGACATGTACCGAGAATTCGCGGCCACGGTGCGGATTGTGGACGGGCGGTACCTGGCGGGCGTGGCCCGGCGCGGCCGCCTCGTCTTCGAGGGTGCGCAGGGTGTGCTGCTCGACGAGTGGCGCGGACTGCACCCGCACACCACCTGGTCCACGGTCGAGCCGCGCAACGCGCGTGCCATGCTCGCGGCCATCGGCCATTCGGGGTGTACGGTCGGCGTCACGCGCACCTACCAGACCAGGCACGGCGCGGGCCCCCTGCCGACGGAGGACCCGCGGCTCGCGATTCCCGAGCCGCACAACGGATTCGGCGAGTACCAGGGCGCGTTCCGGCTCGGTCATGTCGACGCGGTGCTGCTGCGCTACGCCGTCGCGGCGTGCGGCGGCGTCGACGGGCTCGTGGTCAACCACCTGGACGCCGTGGAAACCCGCTGGGCCGCAACGGGTTACCGAACCGGCGCGGGAACCGTGCTGGAGCTGCCGCTCGGTCCGTGGCGCGACCTCGAACACCAGCGGCGGCTCACCGAGCTGCTCGCCACCGCCGAGCCGATACTCACCGAGCTGCCCGAGGATCGGCTGTCCTGGTTCGAGCGGACGCTCGGCGCGCCAGTCGTGCTGAGCGCGGACGGTCCGACCCGGGCCGACCGCACCGGGTGGCGGACGGAGGTTGCCGCCTGAACGGCGCGGCCGGGCCGGGCGCGCGCGGGGCGGCCGGAGGAGGGCAGGATGGTTCGGCGTGGAGCAATCCGTTGTGTCGGTCGACGTGGTGACGCTCCGGTTCTGGCCCGAGGACGCCGGGGTCACGATCGGAATCGCGCCGCGCGGCCACGAACCGTTCACCGGCGAACTCGCGCTGCCCGGCGTGCTGCTCGGCCGCGGTGAGCGCCTCGTCGCGGCCGCGCGCCGCGCGGTGCACACCAAACTCGGCGTCCCCGAGGCCGCGATCGGCGCGGTCGGCCAGCTCGTCACCTTCGACGAACCGCACCGCGATCCGCGCGGCCCGACCCTGTCCATCGCCATGTGGGCGGTGGTCGCCCCGCACCAAGGCCCGGCCCAGTGGGTCTCCTTCGACGCGACGCCGACCCTGGCGTTCGACCACAACCGCATCGTCGAGGACTCCCGCGCCGTGCTGGCCCGGCTGCTCTGGAAAGACACCGTGTTCACCCGCGCGATCCTCGGCGCCGAATTCCCCGCCACCAGAGCCGTCGAACTCAGCACCTCGCTGCTCGGCTTGCGCCCCGACCCGGCCAACCTCAACCGCACCCTGGCCGCCCTCCCCGGCCTCGAACGCACCACCGAACGCCGCCGCACCAAACCCACCGGTCGCCCCGCCGCCGTCTGGGCCTTCACCTCGGACGAACCCGCCACGGCCGAATAACCTTGCGCCCCACAGGGTTGTCTGCCGTACGGTAGCGAGGTGGGGACTCCGTGCGGCATCTGCGCGCGAAACACCGGGGCGAAGGGCCGCTGGTCGGGCCGGTCCTCTTCGCCGACGAGTTGGTCGTGGTCACCCACCGACCGCTGAGCAAGGGCCGCTTGCCCGGTTACCTGTTCGTGGAGACTCGACACCACACCGCGGGCGTCGCCGACCTGAGCGACGACGAGAGCAGGGCCGTCGGCTGGGCGGTGGCCCGCGCCGCGCGGGCGCTGCGTCGCGAGCTGGCGCCGGAGCACGTCTTCTCCGCGATCACCGGCCGTACCTGGGCGCATTTCCACCAGCACGTCTTCGCCAGACCGACAGGGACGCCGGACGAGATTCCCTGGTTCGGCGTGGACGAGTGGGCGGGCGCCCCGATCCTGGACGATGCCGGTCTCGATCAACTCTGCCTACGACTTTCGGCGCACTTCGAGGCTGCCTGAGCAACAGCCCGGAGGGATCCAGCGGCGGGGCCGTGAGCACGGCGACGCCGAACAGGCGGATCGCGGCGCCGGCGTAGTCCCAGCGGCCGGGAGCGAGCGATCAGCGTGGTCGGGACCCGACGGTCGTGTGGCGTTCGGCCGGAGTTCAGGGAGGCGACCGGCACCGAGTCGGTCGATGAAAGCTCGATGAACAGACCCGGGAAGGGCTGGTGGGAGCAGGGCTCGGGCCGTCATCGTCACGGTATGCGAAGACGGTCGCTGTTGCGGGCCACGGCCGTCATGGCGGCCGCCCTGGTCCCTGGCGCGGTCATCGCCACCGCCGCCCCCGGTCGCACCAGAGTTCTCGTCATCGGACTCGACGGCGCGATGTACGCCAAGATCCGCGAGGCCCGCGCGCCGAACCTGCTGGGGCTGGTCGCCGCTGGCACCCTCTCCCAAATCTCGCTCGTGCCGCACATCAGCCTGTCCGGCCCGTCCTGGGCGACCGCCCTCACCGGCGTATGGGACCGCAAACACGGCGTCACCCACAACGACTTCGACGCCGTCCCCTTCGCCCGGTACCCGACGGTGTTCACCCTGCTGGAGCGCGCGGGACGCCGCACGGCCGCCGTCGCGACGTGGTCGAAGATCGCGACCATCGCGGGCAGCGGAGCGCCGCACGCGAGCCGGATCCACGTCACCGCGCCGGTGCCGGACGACCCGGACGAGGCGAAGACCGACGCCGCCACCGCCGACGCGGCGATAGCCGCGCTCACCGGCGACGCCCCCGACTTCCTTTTCGTCCACCTCGACCAGGTCGACTTCGCCGGTCACCGGCACGGCGCGGCGTCCAAGGCCTACCTGGACGCGACCACCCGGGTGGACCGCGAGGTCGGTCGGATCGTCGCGGCCGTGGACGCGCGCCACGACGAGCGCTGGACCGTGCTGGTCACCACCGACCACGGCCACCTCCCGAGGGGCGGCCACGGCGGACAGACGCGCGACGAGACCGCCACCTTCGTCATCGCACGCGGACCCGGCTTCGCCCCCGGCGTGACCGACGCGCACTACGCCCTCGTCGACATCACCCCCACCGCCCTCGATCTGCTCGATGTCCCCGTCCCGCGCGGCCTGGACGGCGGTTCCATGCTCGCCCGTCCCGCCGACGCCCGCGAGTGGGTGCGGTCCGCTTCGCGCCCCGGTGAGGGCGGTCCGCTTCGCGCCCCGGTGAAGGGTGCGGTTCGCTTCGCGCCCCGGTGAAGAGGGCGGTCCGCTTCGCGCCCCGGTGAGGGGTGCGGTCCGCTTCGCGTCCCGATAATTGGGCGGTTCGCTTCGCGCCCCGGGTGAAGGGTGCGGTCCGCTTCGCGCCCCGGTGAGGGGTGCGGTCCGTTCCGCGTCCCGATAATTGGGCGGTTCGCTTCGCGCCCCGGGTGAAGGGTGCGGTCCGCTTCGCGCCCCGGGTGAAGGGGGCGGTTCGCTTCGTGCCTCGGTGGGGGGTGCGGTCCGCTTCGCGCTCGGTGGGGGCGGTCCGCTTCGCGCCCCCGATGATTGGGGCGGTCCAGCTTCGCGCTGGTGGGTGCGGTCCGCTTCGCGCCCCGAAGATTGGGGCCGGTCCGCTCCGCGCCCGCGTGACGGTGGCAAATCCGTTCTGCCTCGGAGGATTTCGGTTCGGACGAATCCTCCGCCGGGCTCCCGGCATCGCCTCGAGAAGTCCGGTCGGGGGGCCGGAAACCGGACAGGCTTCCGTCCCGGCAGCTGCGGATCCGACGGTGGGCCTGGCCGGGGACTAAAGTTGTGGTCTGGGCGGTTGCAGCGGTCGGATAGGGTGGTCCGACCGCGGCGTGGAGAGGTGGTGGCATGACTCAGCATCTGGGCGAGGCGAATGTCGAGCAATCGGCGGCATCTGCCCCGCAGTCGAACGGTGCGGCGGCCGCCTCCGCGCCTCCGCAGCCCGCCCGGCCGACGCCCAACGATGTGCCCCAGCGGCAGCCCGATCGGGCCCAGCGACCGTCCGGAACGACGCAGCGTCCGGCCGAACCGCCCCAGCGCCAGCCGAGCGCGGCCGCCGTCCCCACCTCCGCCTCACGGCGAGTGCGTGCGCGGCTGGCCCGCCGGATGACCGGCCAGCGCGGTATCGCCGCCGTCAAGCCGGTGCTCGAGCCGCTCGCCACGGTGCACCGCGAGCTGTACCCGAAGGCGAACCTGACTCTGTTGCAGCGGGCCTTCGACGTCGCCGACGAACGCCACGCGCACCAGTTCCGCAAGTCGGGCGATCCGTACATCACCCACCCGCTCGCCGTCGCCAACATCCTCGCCGAGCTCGGCATGGACACCACCACGCTGGTCGCGGCCCTGCTGCACGACACCGTGGAGGACACCGGCTACTCGCTCGAGCAGCTGACCGCCGACTTCGGCGCCGAGGTCGCGCACCTGGTGGACGGCGTCACCAAACTGGACAAGGTCAATCTCGGCGCGGCCGCCGAGGCCGAGACGATCCGCAAGATGATCATCGCCATGGCGCGTGACCCGCGCGTGCTGGTGATCAAGGTGGCCGACCGCCTGCACAACATGCGCACCATGCGCTTCCTGCCGCCGGAGAAGCAGGCGAAGAAGGCCAAGGAGACGCTCGAGGTCATCGCGCCGCTGGCCCACCGCCTCGGCATGGCGACCGTGAAGTGGGAGCTGGAGGACCTCGCGTTCGCGATCCTGCACCCCAAGAAGTACGACGAGATCGTGCGCCTCGTCGCCGACCGCGCGCCCTCGCGCGACACCTACCTGGCGAAGGTGCGCGCGGAGATCGTCAACACGCTGGCCGCCTCGCGCATCAACGCGATCGTCGAGGGCAGGCCCAAGCACTACTGGTCGATCTACCAGAAGATGATCGTCAAGGGTAAGGACTTCGACGACATCCACGACCTGGTCGGCATCCGCATCCTGTGCGACGAGGTCCGCGACTGCTACGCCGCGGTCGGCGTGGTGCACTCGCTGTGGCAGCCGATGGCGGGCCGGTTCAAGGACTACATCGCCCAGCCGCGCTACGGCGTCTACCAGTCGCTGCACACCACCGTGGTCGGCCCGGACGGCAAGCCGCTGGAGGTGCAGATCCGCACCCAGGACATGCACCGCACAGCGGAATTCGGCATCGCCGCGCACTGGCGCTACAAGGAGACCCGAGGCAAGCACTCCGGTGACGCCGCCGAAGTCGACGACATGGCCTGGATGCGCCAGCTGCTCGACTGGCAGCGCGAGGCCGCCGACCCGGCGGAGTTCCTGGAGTCGCTGCGCTTCGACCTGAAGTCGCCCGAGATCTTCGTGTTCACCCCGAAGGGCGACGTGATCACGTTGCCGCAGAAGTCGACTCCGGTCGACTTCGCCTACGCGGTGCACACCGAAGTCGGCCACCGCTGCATCGGCGCGCGCGTCAACGGACGTCTCGTCGCGCTGGAACGTCAGCTCGAAAACGGCGAAGTGGTCGAGGTTTTCACCTCCAAGGCGCAGAACGCCGGACCCAGCAGGGACTGGCAGAACTTCGTGGTCTCGCCGCGCGCCAAGGCCAAGATCCGGCAGTGGTTCGCCAAGGAACGCCGCGAGGAGGCGCTGGAGAGCGGCAAGGAGCAGATCTCCAAGGAGGTCCGCCGCGTCGGACTGCCGCTGCAGCGGCTGATGAGCGTCGACGCGATGACCGCGGTCGCGCACGAGTTGCACTACACCGACATCTCCACCCTCTACACCGCGGTCGGCGAGCACCAGGTCTCCGCGCACCACGTGGTGCAGCGGCTCATGGCCCAGCTCGGCGGCATCGGCGACGTGGAGAACGAGCTCGCCGAGCGCTCGACGCCGTCCACCACGCCGAGCCGTCAACGCGTCACCGGCGACGCGGGCGTGCTGATCCCCGGCGCGCCGGGCACCGTGGCCAAGCTGGCCAAGTGCTGCACCCCGGTGCCGGGCGACGAGATCATGGGCTTCGTGACCCGCGGCGGCGCGGTGAGCGTGCACCGGACCGACTGCACCAACGCCGGTTCGCTGCGCGAGCAGGCCGAGCGGATCATCGACGTCGAGTGGGCGCCCTCGCCCTCGTCGGTCTTCCTGGTGGCCATCCAGATCGAGGCGCTGGACCGCACCCGGCTGCTGTCGGACGTCACCAAAGTGCTCGCCGACGAGAAGGTCAACATCCTGTCCGCCTCGGTGGCCACACACGGCGACCGGGTGGCGATCAGCAAGTTCACCTTCGAGATGGGCGATCCGAAGCACTTGGGCCACTTGCTGAACGTGGTGCGCAACGTGGAGGGCGTCTACGACGTCTACCGCGTGACCTCGGCCGCCTGAGCCAACGCCCATTCGCCGACCGCGACGATTCCGCGCGCGTCAGGGTCGCCAGGCCGCCACATGCTCGTCGCCGGGCCGCGCGGCCATCCCGTGGGCGCCTCAGGGGCGTGAGGCCGCCACATGCTCGTCGCCGGGCCGCGCGGTCCCGTGGGCGCCTCAGGGGCGTGAGGGGCGTGAGGACGCCGCATCCTCGTCGCTGGACCGCGCGGCGATCCCGTGGGGTGCGTCAGGGTGCGACGCCGCTACGTCCCCGTCACCGGACCGCGCGGCGATCCCGCGTGCGCCTCACGGGGCGCGAGCTGCCGCGTCCTCGCCGAGCTGGCGCGCCTGAGCGATCCGGGGCGTCCGGAAACCCTTGTGGCTAGGTAGATTTGCTGGCAGACCTGAAATATTTGCTGAGCCGTCAATGGGGGTTGCTGGCGAGCGTAAGCCCAATTATCGCTCCTCGGTGGCGGTCTCGCGCGGACTCTCGGAAACTTGCCGGGCCGATCTGCTCGCCGCGCCGGTCAGTGTGCGTTATGCTTCGGCGTTTCGCGAAAAGTTTTCTCTGTTGCGGCAGTAATAGCCGGAATCTGTTACGGTCTATTGCGTTTCATGGCGTTGAGGGTAGCTGCGGCAACACGGGATTGATTGCGGATCGCTATGACTGATTACACGGCAAGACTCTCGGGGTTGGTGGTCGCGACCACCGTTGCCGTCGCCGCCGCGACGGCGAGCCCCGCGCTCGCCGATCCGCCGAAATCCCCCGCCCCCTCGACCGATCTGGCGATCGATGACTGTCCGGCGTTGTACGCCTTGGGCGTTCAAGGCACGGGGGAGTCCTCCCCGGACGCCGCGCCGACCACCGACACCGGCATGCTCTCCACGGTCTTCATGCCGTTGCTGGCCAAGGCCGCTCGGCCCGGCCTGGTCGATCGCGCCTACGTGCCATACGAATCCGGCTTCGGCGGCTTCGTCAACGGCGGCGCGGCCCCGTACGTGGAGTCCGTGCAAGGCGGGTTGACGCGGCTGCGGGACATGGCCGCCCAGGTCGCCCAGCGGTGCGCCGACACGCGCCTGGCCATCGTCGGCTACTCCCAGGGCGCGCACGTCGCCTCGGTTTTCGCCCAGGAGGTCGGGCAGGGCCGCGGCGTGGTGCCCGCCGATCGGGTCGCGGCCGTCGCGCTGTTCGCCGACCCGACCCGCAATCCGGGCGCGCCGCTGTTCCCCGGCTCGCCGGGCAAGCAGACGCCGGATCCCGCGCCCGGCACCACGGGCGCCCAGATCGCGACCATCGCCGCGCTGCCGCAGACGCCGGCGCACGGCGGCGGCATCGGTCCGGAACGGGATCAGGCGGCCGATTTCGCGGCCCTCACCGGTCGTGTGGCGAGTTTTTGCGCGGCAGGCGATCTCGCCTGTGACGCGCCGCAGGGCGCGCCGATCCTGAAGGCCGTGGCCTCGGTGGCGGGCCAGGCCAAGCTGAGCGGCGGCGACCCGATCGCCTCGCTGGTCTCCATCGCGCAGGCGCTCGCGTTCACCTCGATCAAGACCGCGACCAAGGTCGTGAACGAGGACGTGCAGGGCACCTCGCTCGCGAATCTGTCGCTCTCCCCGCAGAAGTCGATCTCGCAGCGCATCGCCGACGCCTCCGACCCGCGCGCCCAGCTGGATCTGAACGGCGCGCTGCGCGCCCTGCTGAAGGTCGGCATGATCGGGCTCAACGCGGTCGCCACCGTCGTCAAGGCGGTGATCAGCCCGGCGGCCATCTCGCAGCTGGCCACCGCGGGGCTGTCCAATCCGGCGGCCGGTCTGCTGCTGCTCGGCACCAAGTTGATCGGCGCCATTCCCCAACTGATCCCGCCGACGACGGTGTCCCGGCTGGTCACCCAGGCGTTCGACGCGGTGGTGCAGAACATCACCGACAACAGCGAACTGCTGAACCTCACGACCTGGGTGCGGTATTGGGACACCGTGCAACGGCACGGCGCGTACAGCACCGCGGCGGTGGCCGCCAACGGCGACGCGCCCACCCGCTTCGTGGCCGACTGGTTCGCCGCACTGGCCCGTGACCTGGCCGATCGCTTCGGCGCGGGCGCCGAGCCGCAGGGTGGCGCGGCCAAGCCGCCCGCCGGATTCTTCGGCGAAAGTACCGGCGCGTCGACTACGCCGAATTCGTCCGGTACGGGACAATTTCCGTTCGGGACAGGAGCCGATGGCGCCTCATCCGGCGGCGCGACCTCGATTCCGCCCACCGAGCGACCCGGCACCGCCAACAACGCCTACCCGTTCTCCACGAACTGATCGCCGAGAGGTCCGACGATGCGATACCACGTGCCTGGCTCTGCGGGAATGGGGGAATGTTGAAGTCGTACAAAGATCTGTCCCGCTGGTACGACGCGCTCGAACCCGACAACGGTGCGCCCGCTTCGGCGCAGCAGGACGACGCGAGTCTCGATCCGGTGGAGGACGACGGACCGGCCCGGTATCCGCACTATATCCGCGAGGAAGAGGATCCCGAGGAGGCGCGCGCGCGGAACGAGGTTCCGGCGGATCTGGCCTCGCGGCGCGCGGAATTCACCGGCGGCTGGTCCGATTGGGTCGCCGTCCACGCGCCGGGCCCCGACGACGACTACGCACCGCGCGACGGCGATCTGGTCCGCTTCCCGTGGCCGGAAGACGACGACTACGACGACGAGCCCGCGCCACCCGTCCGCCCGCACCCGCGCGCGCTGCGCGACCACCCGGCCTCGCGCCGCGGTCGCGTCATCGTGGTGCTGATCGTTGCGGTCCTGTTGCTGGCCTTCGTCGCGGTGGGCGCGCTGTACCTTTTGCGGTCTTCCGCCAACCGCGCCGCCGTCGCGCCGACCACCCCGCCGATGCAATTCACCGCGGGCAGCGCGCAGGCGGGCATCACCTCGGGCTGCCCGACCGAGCGCGCCGAACGGCTGATCCGCAGCGCGGAGGCCGGCGGCACGCACAGCGGCCAGGACGTCGTGCTGGCCTTCCAGTACGCCTACTACGTGGAGCGGTCCGGCGAGCGGGCACGGGCATTCGTCGCGCCGGACGCGGCGGTTCCGGCCGCCCCGACGATTCAGCGTGGAATCGACACGGTCCCGGAAGGCACCACGCACTGCGTGCGCATCGCGACGGTGGGGGCCGACATGTATTCGGTGGAGGTCACCGAGTATCGGCCGGGCGGAGCGCCCGCCACGTACAACAAGCAGACGGTCACCACCGCGGTGATCGGCGGCCGCACCCTGATCTCGGGTATCGCGGCCGGATGAAGGAGAGCTGAGAACGATGGGAGAGGACTGGAGCCGCTGGCTCGACGAGGCGCCCGAGGAGGGCCCTCCGCCGGGTCGTCAAGCGCGTTCGAAGGCTCCGGTGGTGCGGTTACGGCGCGGCAAGCGGGGTGACGGCGAGCAGGAGACCGGCCCGACGCAGCGGCCGATTCTGGTGGTCGGCGGGTGCGGTGGCGCGGGAACCACCACGACCGCACTGGGTATCGCGGGCGAATTGGGTTCGGGCGGAACGCCTACGGTCGCGGTGGACGCCACCGCTGCGGGCAGCGATCTCGCGCTGCGCGGCGCCGACGAGCACCTGCACCCGATCAGTCTGCAGTCGTGGCTGTACGGGCGCGGCGACGACGAACCGGCCCCGCTGAAGGAGTGCCTGTCCCGCGCCACCTCCGGCATCGGCCTGCTCTGGCGCGACGCCGCCCCGTTGCGCCGCCGCGCCACGTACCTGACGGTCGCGCGCGCGGTGGAGGACGCGGGGTTCACCGCGGTCTACGACGGCGGAAGCCCGATCGCTGGACGCCAGCTGCGTCCGCTGCTCGACGACGCGGATGTCGCTCTGGTGCTTGCCATTCCGGCGCGCCCGGATGCCGCGAACCGGCTGCGCGTCACCCTGGAATGGCTCGACGATCAGTTCGGCGACTCTGCCGAGGGCCAGGGCACGGGCATCGTCGGCGACACCACCATCGTCGTCTCGCACCAGCAGCCGGGCGCCGATTCGCGGGTTGCCGACCATTTGCGTGAACACCTGGGCGGCTGGGTCCGCGACATCAGGGAGATTCCCTACGATCCGCATCTGGCGCGCGGCGAACTCGTCCGGCACAGCGCGCTGGCCGCCGAGACCCGCCGCGCGTACGGGGTGCTGTTGGCGGGGGTGGCATCATGACCGCCGCCATGAAACTTCGCCGGAAACTCGATCCACAGCCCGCGGGCGTCGTCGCGCCGCCCGAGTCCCGTCGCGCGCCGGTCTGGGACCGTCCGGTGCCGGGCGTCGGCCGCGCGCCGCTGGTCTGGCTGCTGGGTGTGCACGGCGGAGCCGGAGCAACTACCCTCGCGCATGTGCTTGCGCCAGCGGCGGATTCGAGCCGCCGCTGGCCGGGCGTCTTCGAGCGTGAATCCCCGTTCGTCGTGTTGGTGGCCAGGGAGACGATCGCCGGGTTGACCCGCGCGCACGACCTGCTGCGCCAGCACCATTTCGGTTTCGGCGGCCCCTCCGAGGTGCTCGGCCTGATCACCGTGGCCGCGCGGCCCGGCAGGATGCCCGCCGAGATCCGGCGCTACCGCGACGTGGTCGGCTCGCTGGCGGGCCCGCTGTGGCAGGTGCCGTGGTACGAGGAGTGGACCCTGGTCGAGCCGGAGCAGTTGCCGGTGTGGACGCCGGGAGATCCGATGCCGGAGAAGAAACGCAAGATCGATCCGCTGGCCGAGGTCCCGCTGGAGGTACGCGAGCTGGGCGTCGACATCGTCTCCGCGGTGCGTGAGAAGCTTGACAGCACTGCGGCTTTCGACGAGGGGGAGGATTCGTGAGGTCGACCGGCACGCACAGCAATTTCGAGAAAGGCATCCGATGAGCATGTTCCTCCTCGCCGTGCAGGACACGTACGGCACCGTGCTGGCTCAGGTCGGTAACCCGACTCCGGAGGCGCCGCCTGGGTCGGAGAAGATCCTGCAGCTGGTCCGCTACCTGACCTGGTTCGTGCTGCTGTCGGGTGTCTGCGGCATCATCTACGCGGGCGGCCGGTTCGCCTGGGAGAAGTGGACCGGAGGCGGGCTCGAGTCGCCGAAGATGGTGGCGGGCGCGATGATCGGCGGCGTGGTCGCCACCAGCGCGGGCACCATCATGAACGCCGTCATCTAGGACGACCATGTCCACCGTGCGAATGTCGGCGGAGCTGCTCGCCTACAAGCAGATGCCCTCCGAGGTGCTCGAACCGCTGATGCAGCTGCTGAATTGGCTGCTGTGGTTCGTGCTGCTGGTGTGCCTCGCCTGGATGATCTTGTCCGCGGGCAGGCTGTGGATCGCCTTCCGCAGCGATCTGGCCGTCAACGACGCGACCCATGGCGTGGTGATGAGCCTGATCGGCGCGATCGTCGCCAGCACCGCCTCGGGTATCGCGTTGGCGTTCCTACCGACGTGAGCCGCGGGCCCCTGATGGAGACGGTTCGGACATGAACTGCACAGCGGCGCGGCCGCGTTCGGTGTCGCACCCGCACGGCGCGGGGCGGCGAGGCAGATCCGCGGCCGGGATGTTCGGCGTGGTGCTGCTGGCGGCCGCCGTCGGCTGCGGCGGCGCGGACCAGCCCACGGGCCCGGATCTGGCCGCGCGGCCCAGCGGGCTGCGCTGGCAGGCCTACCAGGGTGTGGCGCTGCCGCACAGCGACCAGGGACCCGCGTCGCTCGCCGACGGCGCCGCAACGGGTTTCGAGCAGTCACCGCCCGGTGCGGCCGTCGCCGCCATCACCCACACCGTGCGCCTGTCGGTGGCCGCCGACGACCAGTGGCCGAAGGTGATCGCAGCCGAGGTAGTGCCGGGACCCGCGAGAGACGAGTGGGCGGTGAGCCGGGTGCAGCTGTCCATCACCGGGCCCGCCGAGCCCGAGTACGCCCCGCGGCTGCTCGGGTACAAGATCACGGACTACACCGAGCAACGCACCGCCGTCGACGTGTACACCGAGTACTCGGACGGCTCGAAAGCGGTGAACCACACGGTTGTCGAGTGGTTCGCCGAGGACTGGAGATTACGACTGCCCGACCCCGACTCGACCGCACGCCCCGTCGAGGCCATCGACGTATTACCCACCGACATAGTGACATTGGAGGCGCCGAAGTGAGCGAGCGCCAGCGAGTGAACCATCGGCACAGTGCGCTCTCGCGCACGACGGAGCCGAGCGCCAGCGAGGTGGAGTCGTGAGCGAGCGCCAGCGAGTGAACCATCGGCACAGCGCGCTCTCGCGCACGACGGAGCCGAGCGCCAGCGAGGTGGAGTCGTGAGCGAGAGGGACTACGCGCGTGATCGCGTCTCCTTCGGTGCGATCGCGTCCGCGGCGCTGCTCGCGCTTATCGTGATCGTCGGCGCGGTGGTGTATCTGGGTCGCGACGACGAGGCCGCGGGCAACAACGAGGCCGAATTCGCCGCGACCACCGGCGAGGGCTTCGCGGGCCCGGAGGTCGACCTGTTCGGCAGGCGGGTGGACGTCCCGAACAATCCTGCGGGACAACCGCTTCCGCAGGATCCGACGCATCAGCGCAAGCCGTCCGACCCGGACTGGCTGACCGCCGCGCCGGAGGGCACCCTCGCCCCGCGCGGCTGGCAGCGGGTCTACGGCGCGTCGGTGCCGTTCTCCACCTCCGACGGGCCGACCCGCATCGAGGACGGGCTCGCCGTCGGTTACGCGCACACCCCGCAGGGCGCCGCGCTGGCGGCCGCGCAGATCACCTACCGGCTCAACGCCCGCCCCGCCGACCGCGACCTCTACGTGCGGCAGGTGCGCGTCTCGGCGCAGCAGATCGCCGCCTACGACCGCGCGCTCGACGAGGATCGGCTGCCGAAACAACAGCCGGAGAAGGTGACTCGCTACTTCGTCGCCTCCGACGCGTTCAAGGTGGAGAACTACGCCGACGACTTGGCCATCGTCCGGTTCGCCTCGCGCGGGCCCGTCGTCGACGGCAAGCAGCTGTGGGCGGCGCTGCGGTTGGTCATGGTCTGGGACGCGGGCGACTGGCGGCTCAAGCCCGCCACGAGCAACGGCGCGCAGACCGAATACATCGAGTCGCTCGAGGGGTGGACGAAGTGGTGACCGCGGGCCCGGTATCCGGCCGCGGTCGCGCACCGCTGCCCCTGCTCGGTTTCGGCGCGGCGCTGGCGGTGGCGATCGCCGTCGGCGTGACGGTGACCGCGACCCGCGACGGCAGCGTGGCCGCCGAGGTGACCGCGATCGGAACGACGGAACCCGCCGCCGGTCCGCACGGCCTCGTCGGCTTCGCGGGACGGGAGACCGACCTCTTCGGCAGACCGGTCGACGTCCCGGTGAACCCGGCGGGGGTTGCGCTGCAACAGGTTTCGGGTGTGCCGACGCGACCCGATCAGCCGGACTGGCTCACCGCCGCTCCGGCGCCCGCCGAGGGCGAAGGCATCTGGCAGAAGCTGTTCGGCGGTCCCGTCGTGCGCTTCTCCGGCTCGGACGGGCCCGCGCGCATCGAAGGCAACGCCGCCGTCGGTTTCGCGCACACCCCGCGGGGCGCGGCGCTCGCCGCGGAACAGATCTACTGGCGCACCAACGCCAACCCGCGTGATCGAGACCTGCTGCTCCGGCTGGTCGAGGTGTCTCCGCAGTACCTGGCGGAGTACGACCGGCTGGTCGCCGAGGGCAAGGTCTCCGAACGGATACCGGAGAAGCTCAGACCCCTGCTGTTCGCTTCGGACGCGTACCGAATCGAAAGCTACGCCGACGATTCCGCGATCGTGCGGTTCGCGAGAAAGGCACGAGAAACAGTTGATGGCCAACCAACATGGGTGGGCATGCGCCTTGCGGTCGTCTGGCGCGACGGCGATTGGAAGCTCAGGCCGGTGACCGGCGAGCAGCAAGTCCAGATCGAGTCCCTGCGGAGCATCGAGGGGTGGACACGATGGTGAAAAAACTAGTGACGATCCTCGCGGTCATCTTCACCGTGATGATCGCGACGCCGACGGTGGCCTACGGCCAGACCTACGGCTTCGACGAGACGTGCAACGAGATCCACGACACCCTCGACGGTGTCGGCCTGCCGGGGATCTCGCTCGGCGACGCCGCGTCCGCGGTGTGCAAGGCGGGCAACGCCGCGTCGCATCCCGGCGACGCCGCGACCGCCGTCAAGGACAAGGCGTGGGACTCCACCTTCGGCAAGGTGGTGGATTCGCTGATGAACGGCCTCGGCGAGGCCATCATCCTGGCGCTGACGTTCTGGATGAAGGTGCCCAACGAGGCGGCCAGCGACAACGGGTCGTTGTTCACCAGAATCAACGACTACACCTATCAGATCCAGATATTGCTGCTCATAGCCTCGGTCATCCTGTCGGGCGCGAGACTCGCCGAAGCGCGGCGCGGCGCGGCGGTGAGCGAAGCGGCCGAGTCCTTCCGCATGTTCGCCAGGGTGGTCTTCAGCTCCTGGATGCTCGGCGCCATCATCGTGGCGGGCACCCAGGCCTCGGATCGCTTCGCCGAGTGGATCATCAACGACTCCACCAACGGCAACGCCAAGGATTTGGCCGAGCTGATGGTGAAAACCAGTAAGCTGCAAGCCTTCTCGCCGGGTCTGGTGCTGATCATCGCGATCGTCGGCCTGCTCGGCGCGCTCGCGCAGATCGTGTTCGCCATCGTCCGCCAAGGACTGCTGATCATCGCGGCGGGCGTGCTGCCGCTGGCGGCCGCCGCGTCCGGCATGAACATCGGCAAGTCGTCGTATCAGAAGCTGATCGGCTGGATCATCGCCTTCATGTTGTTCAAACCGGTGGCGGCGATCGTCTACATGATCGCGTTCACCACGGCGGGCCACGTCGACGGGCTCACCTCGACCACCGGTCTGCCGGAAGGCGAAGAGGCACAGCGCATGCTGGTCGCCATCGTGTTGCTGTGCAGCGTGGCGTTCGTGCTGCCCGCGCTCATGCGTTTGGTCACCCCGGCCGTCGCGATCGTCGGTTCCGGAGGTTCGGGTCTGGCCTGGACCGGCGGCGCCGTGGTCGGCGCGCTGGCGCTCGGGGCCATGGGCACCAAGGCCGTTGGGGTCAAAGCCGCGGCCTCTCCCGGTTCGGCGGGCTACGTCAGCGGCAGCGGCTCGGGCCCGCGCCCGCCGGGTGGCGCGGGCGGCGGACGCGGCGGTGGCGCACCACGTCCCACACCTCCGCGCGGCGGTGGCGGCGGTGGCGCGGCGGGTCAACCACCGCGCGCCTCCGAGCCGCAGGGCTCGGCCGGAGTACCGTCCGGTGCGGCGCGAGCGGCAGGCCGCATCGGCGCGGCGAGAGCCGCGGCGGGCAGTATGCGCAACGCCGACGATTCCATGGGTGATGTGGCAGGCGACCGTTGGGCGAACCGGTCGCCCGACCTCGGGAGGAGCACCATTCCGCGATGACGATGACCGAACCCTACGAGCGCCGCTCCTACGGGCTGTGGCAGAAGCCGCGCAGCGCAGGCCTTTTCGGCCTGCGCTGGGAAGAGACCGTGATCGGCTTCGTCGTCGTGATCACGGCGCTGATCTGCGCGATGGTCGGCGGCTTCCAATGGGGTCTCATCGTCGGCGGCGTCGGCGTCGCCGTGATGGTTCCACTGGTGTGGCGGACGGGGGGCCGCTCCGGCTATGAGACGGGATTGATGATGTTCAACTGGATGCGCTCGCGGAACCGCGGCGAACACGTGTATCGGGGCGGACGGTTCTCCCGGATCCCCGGCGGCGTCACCCGGCTGCCCGGACTGCTCGCGCCCTCGAAGCTGTACGAGGGCATCGACGCGGGCGGCTACAGCTTCGGCATGATCCACCTACCGCAGTTCGCGCAGTACACCGTGGTGCTGCGGGCCTGGCCGCAGGGTCACGAGGCGGTGGACCAGCCGGTCATCGACCGCTGGGTCTCGGCCTGGGGCACCTTCCTCGCCTCGGTGGGCCAGACCAGCGACATCGTGGCCGTGGTGCCGGTCATCGACACCGTTCCCGAGACCGGAAACCGTTTGCTCACAGAGGTTTCCACCATCACCCGACCCGAAGCGCCGGAACTGGCCCAGCAGGTGATGTACGAGCTGGCCACCGAGCTGCCGCAGGAGCGGGTGCAGCTGCTGCCGCGCGTCGCCATCACTTTCAAGGCCACCACCGCCGAGCGTCGCAAGAACCCAGCCGAGGAGGCCGTCGAGATCGGCAGGCGGCTGCCGGGCATCTGCGCGGCGCTCGCCGAAGCGGGCGTGCGCGCCCAGCCGATGTCGGCCGACGAGGTGATCGCCTTCATCCGGCGCAGCTACGACCCGGCCTCGCAGGCCGACCTCGAGGTCGCGGCCTCCGAACCCGAAGGGCACGGGCTGGATTGGGCCGACGCGGGGCCGGTCTCGCACGACGAGAAGTGGGACCACTTCATCCACGACGGCGGCCGGTCGGTCACCTGGGAGATGGACGCCGCACCCGAGGGCGCGGTGGACGAGCGGGTCTTGCAGCGGCTGCTCGCGCCGAACCCGGAGGTGCCGCGCAAGCGCATCGCCATCGTCTACCGGCCGCACTCGGCCGCCGACGCCGCCGAGATCGTCGACGACGACTTCAAGAACGCGCTGGTGGCGCAGCAAAGCGAACGCGGCGTCGTCTCGGCCGCCGCGACCCTGCGGGTGGGCGCCACCCAGCAGGCCCGTGAGGAACAGGCGAGGGGTCACGGTGTGACCCGCTTCGGGGCGCTGGTGACCATCACCGAGCCCCTGCGCGGCGACCTGCCGCGCATCGAGGCCATCACGCGCGACCTGTCGACCCAGGCGCGTTTGAAGATCCGGCGGTGCTACCGATACCAGGCGGCGGCCTTCGCGGCTTCCCTCGGGTGCGGGGTGATCCTGCCGGAGCACGCGACGATTCCGAAGGCATTGGCGGGGTGAGCGATTCATGGCACGTGACAACGAGCCACCCGTACGGGAGCGCGACGAGGCGGAGGCGCGCCGCGGCAGGCGACGCGAGGACGTCGAACGCGAGGCATGGGGTCGCCCCGCGGCCGAAGGCAGGCCGCATCGCCCGCCCGTCGAGGGCGCGAGCCCACGGCGCTCGGGCACCGAGGAGATGCCCGAGCGGAGGCGTCGTCCGGCCGGGGATCCGGCGCGGGTGAGCGGCGAGGAGCGGACCGGTCTGGGGGAGACGTCCGATCGGGAGCGGCGGCAGCCTCGGGACGCGGGCGAGCGGCGTGCGCGCCCCGCCCGCGCCGACGGCGCCCGTCCCGAGCGGACGCACGCCGACCGCTCCCCGATGGACCGGGCACGCGCCGAGCACGCGCGAGCCGAGCGAGCCGCCCACGAACGCGCGCGCGCCAACGGCGCTCGTCCGCAACGGCCCGCGGACCGCCCGGTGCGCGGCGAGCGGCCGGTCCGCTCCGACAACGGTCGCGGCGGGCGGGCGCCGCAACGCCCGGCGAAGGTCGACTACACCGCCGACCGCGCCATGGGCGCACCGCACGTGGACAAGGCGGCCCGGCGCGCGAAAGCCAAGGCGGACAAGCGCAAACAGTCCGGCCCGCCACTGCTCGACGACTCGACGCGGGCCCGGCTGGAGGCCGTCAGCCGGGAGGGCTCCGGCCTGCGCGCGGCATGGGCGACCTTCCGCATCCGCACCGACGACATCCGTCGCCGCAACTACGCCGCGCGCGCCGAACAGACCATCGAGGACGGATTCGACCGCAGCACAGCCCAACTCACCGACCGCGGCTACGCGGGCGCGGGCGGCGGCCGGATGAACGTGGTCGGCCGCCCCGTCGAATACCGCGCCACGACGGCGCAGGTGGCCGGTCTGTGGCCGTGGTCGGTCGGCGCGGGCGCGCCGCTGATCGGCACGCCGCTCGGCTCGCACCTGCACACCGGAGCGCCGGTTTGCTTCGACCCGATGAACTGGTTCATGCGCGGCAGCTTCATCACCGCGCCGAGCCTGTTCGTGCTGGGCCTCAACGGTTTCGGCAAGTCGTCACTGGTGCGCAGGATCGTGCTCGGCGGTATCGCGCAGGGAATCACGCCGCTGGTGCTCGCCGACGTCAAGCCCGACTACCGCAAGCTGGTGGAGTTGGTCGGCGGTCAGATCATCGACCTCGGCTATGGCCACGGCAAGCTGAACCCGCTGGCGGCCGGGGTGCTCGGCTCGGTGGTGCCGCGGCTGGAAGAGTTCCCCGCGCTGCAACTGCAAGTGCTGCAAGACATGCGGGCCAGGCAGGTCACGCTGATCGCGGGCCTGATCGAGCTGGTGCGCGGCGCGCGGGTGCGCGACTACGAGGAGACGCTCATCTCCACGGCGTTGCGCATCCTCTACCAGCCCGGCAGCGGCTACACCCCGGACCAGCCGCCGATCATGGAGAACCTGCTGGAGGTGATCCAGGCGGGCGGCGAGGAGCTCCAGCTCGACGCGGGCGCCGACGATCCCGCCGAATACCAGGTCGCGATCAAGAACCTGCGCCGCTCGCTGCGCGCGCTCACCCAGGGCCCGTTCGGGGCGGTCTTCAACGGCCAGACCTCGGTGCCGATCGACACCGAGGCGGTCGCCGTCTGCATCGACGTCTCGCACATCCCGACCGGCGACAAGAAGCTCAAAGCCGCTGTGATGCTGGCCTGCTGGGCCGACGGCTTCGCCTCGGTGGAGGCCGCGCACGTGCTGGCCGACGCGGGTCTCGGCCCGCAGCGCTACTTCCAGGTGGTGATGGACGAGCTGTGGCAGGTGCTCGGCCTCGGCGACTTCATGGTCGACCGCGTCGACGAGCTGACCCGTCTGCAGCGCGGCCTGGCCACCGCGCTGATCATGATCAGTCACACGATCAAGGACCTGCAGGCGCTCGGCTCGGAAGCCGCGATCGCCAAGGCGCTCGGCTTCCTGGAGCGGGCCCGCGCCAAGATCTTCGGCGCGCTGCCCGCCGAGGAGGTCAAGCGGCTCGACAGCACAGTGCCGTTCACCTCCGCCGAGGAGGACATGGTGACCGGATGGTCGGCGCCGCAAGCGCTGACGGGTGAGGCGCTGAAACCGGGCCAGCAGCGCCCCTCTCCGCCGGGCACGGGTAAATTCCTGCTGAAGATCGGTGAGGATCGGCGTCCCGGCATTCCCTTCCACATGGAATTCACGTTGTCGGAGAAGGAAAGCGGGATTCACGACACGAACCAGCGGTTCAGTGAATTCACCGGCGGCCCGAATACCGAATCCACCGCGCGTGGCGGTGAATCCCCGAACGGGAGCGCGGCATGAGATACCGTCCAGGACGCGAAGCAACAAGGATCGGCCGAGCGCCTGGATGGGCGGTGTTGTTCGGCGGAAGGAGTGCCGCATGATGCCGCATCGTTCGTATCGCAGAGTGTCGCCGGAAGTGCGAAAGGCCGCCGTCGAGCAGGTCATCGCGCTGACCGGCAAGCTACGCAGTGAATCCGAGGCATGCCGAGTGGTCGCCGAGCAGATCGGCGTCCACACCAACTCGGTGCGCAATTGGGTGCGCGCCGCGGAAGGCCCCGGGCTGGAACGCATGGACGCGACCGCGCTGCGCCGGAAAGTGGCGCTGCTGCAACAACAATTGGCTGCCGCCGCCGAAATGAACCGCACCCTCGCCGACACCCTGAACGAAGCCCGACGCCACACGTGACCATTTTCCCCGAGTCGCATTCGATTACCGGCGCCCCGCCGCGTCCCCGTGCGAGGGCGTGGTGACCGCCCGCAGCGTGTTGTGGACGGCCCTCGGCGCGGTGATCGGACTGATCGCCCTGGTACTCGTCGTGGTGCTGCCCGCCGTCGAGGACCCGTGCGAGGACGCGTCGGTGCTCGGCCCCTCACAGACCGCGCTGCCACCGCTGGGCGGCGACGTGCCGGGCGACAGTCCCGCCGGCGCTGCCGAACCCACTGCCTCCCAGGCGAATCCGAGCGTCACGGGCACGCCCTCGCTGGCCGCGGGCATCGGCCCGATCCGGCGCACCCTGCCGATGGCCGCGGGCACCTTCACGATCTCGGACACCTTCGGCTCCCGCAACGGCGGGCACCGCGGCGTCGATATGGCGGCGAGCGACGGCACCCCGATCTTCTCGGTCGCCGACGGCCGGGTGGTGGCGGCCGGACCGGCCTCGGGTTTCGGCAACTGGATCGTCGTCGACTCGGTAGACACCAACGGCCGGTCGTATTCGGCGGTGTACGGACACATGTGGGACCACGGCGTGCTGGTGCGGGTGGGGCAGAGCGTGCGTGCGGGTCAGCAGATCGGCGCGGTCGGCTCGGCGGGCGAATCCAGCGGCCCGCACCTGCATTTCGAGATCGTCCCCGGCGGTCGCTTCACCGGCGGCCGTCAGATCGACCCGCTGCCCTGGCTGGACGGCGCGCCGACGCCGGATCTCGGCGGCGCGCAGTGGTACTCCGCCGATCCGCGTTGCCAGCGCGGTTTCGGCAGCGCGGGCGGCGCGTTGGCCGCGGGCAAGGTGCCCCAAGAACTCGAGATCTGGTACCGCCGTGCGGGTTCGCTCTGCCCGCAGATCACGTCCTCGTTGCTGGCCGCCCAGGGCAGGCAGGAGTCGGGCTTCCGCAGGGGTCTCACCTCGCCAGCGGGCGCGCAGGGTCTCGCGCAGTTCCTGCCCGGCACCGCGGCCGCGACCAACCCCGACGACGGCAGGCCGTATGTCATCGACGCCGACGGCAACGGCGTGGCCAGCGTGTGGGACGACGGCGACGCGATCATCGGGCAGGGCCGCTACATGTGCGCCATCGCCCGCAAGGTCACCCAGTGGGTGGCCGAAGGGCGCGTCCAGGGGGATGTCACCGCGCTGACGCTGGCCGCCTACAACGCGGGCGAGGGCGCGGTGCTCGCGTCGGGCGGCATGCCGAATCAGTATGCGGCGCACTACTCCGAGACCCGGCCCTACGTGGCGAACATCCTCGCGATGGAACCGCAGTACCGGGCACCGGGTTCGACCGGACGCTTCAGCCCGCAGGAGGGCAGCGGCGGCGAACAGATCCTGGAGGCCGCGCACGACTGGCTCGGCACACCGTACGTGTGGGGCGGCGGCGGGCCGCAGGGTCCCACCGGCGGCGGCATGGACGGCCCCGGCCTGACCGCGGCCGCGGTGTTCGCGGCCTCCTCGGGTGCGGTGACGTTGCCGCGCACCGCCGAGCAGCAGTGGGAGGCGGGCGTCGAGGTGCCGAGAAGCAAGGCGCAGCCGGGGGATCTGGTGTTCAGCTCCTTCGGGCCGCGCGGGCCCGCGGAGGTGGGAATCTACGCCGGTGACGGACGCATGATTCAGTCCGTGCCGGGTTCGGACGCGCGGTCGGGCGGCGGCGTGATCGAGGTCGCGGTGCCCGGCGACGCACGGCTGCGGAGGGTACTGTGAGCGAACACGCCGAGGCGCGAGTGCTGATCGGACCACCACCGTGTCGGTCCGGGCGGTTAGCCTTGAAAGACAGAGCAACTGCACGCGCGAAACTGGTGGTGATGCTGGTGGTGAGCGTGGCGATGACGATCGCGGCCTGCGGGCGTGACCAGACCGGCGAATCGGGTTCCGGTGCGCCGCAGCCCGCCACGTCCACGACCAGACTGCTCGAGAACGTTCCCGCGCCGGATCCGGTGACGCCGGACGGTGTCGCGGTGGCGGCGCTGCGCGAGATCTACACCTGGCGGCCCGCGAGCGAGGCGCCGGGCGATTCGCTGGCTCGGGCGCGAAAGTGGCTGGGGCCCAGCATGATACGAATGTTGGACGGCGAGCCGTCGGTCACCGAGACGCCCAAGCCCTCGCTGCAGTGGTCGGATTGGGCCAAGGCGAAGGCCACCGTCGAGGCGTTCACCTTCGCTTCGGGGGACCGGCCGCCGCCGGGGCCCGATCCGGACCTGACGCAGTTCAAGATCGGCATCGAGCAGACCGTCGTCTACCCGAACGGGCGCAAGGAACCGCTGGCGCCCGCGACGGTGATCGCCACCGTGGTGCGCACGCCCGACGGCTGGCGGCTCGACGCGTTCCGCTGACCACACGCTTTCGACCGCACGGCGATTCGAGGAGACAGACATGGCAAAGAAGAAGAAGGTGACGGATCCGGCGATACCCGGTCCCGATCTCGGCCTGTTATCGGTCTACGCCGGTGCCGTGGTAATCGGAACGCTTTTACTGGCGCTGCATCTCGGCAACGCGATGGCGGCCGAGCCGCAGAACCTGCCGATGAACCCGATCGAGATCGTCGCCGGGCTGGCGCGCCGCAAGTACACCTGGCCGACCGGCGCGACGGTGATCCTGCTGCTCGTGGTGTCGTGCGCCGTCGCCTACCTGGTGGTGCGCAAGCAGATGACCAAGCGCAAGACCAAAGGCGCGCTGCCGGTGGACGAGAAGGCGCAGCACATGGGATCGGGTGGCGCGATCCGCGCGCTCACCGAGGCGGGCGTGCGGGAGAAGGCCGAACAGCTCGGGATGAACCTCGGCTACGACGACGCGCCCGGCGTGCCGATCGGCGTCGGCGTCGCGGACGGTGTCATGTTGTACGGCTCCTACGAGGATCTGCACCTGGACATCTGGGGTCCGCGCCAAGGCAAGTCGACTTCACGGGTCATCCCGGCGATCCTGTCCGCCATCGGCCCTGTGCTGTCCACCTCGAACAAGCGCGACGTCGTCGACGCGACCCGTGACGTGCGAGAGTCCAAGGGCAGCCCCACGTTCGTGTTCGATCCGCAGGGCGTCGCCGACGAGAGTCCCAGCTGGTACTGGAACCCGTTGGACTGGGTCGACGCGCGGCACGAGGGCTGTGAGATGCGCGCTCAGCGACTGGCCGGGCACTTCGCCGACGCCGACAACGGCACCGAGTCCAAGTCGGACGAGTTCTTCGATCCCGAGGCCGAGGATCTGCTCGCCGCGCTGTTCCTCGCCGCGGCGGTCGGGCAGCGGCCGATCGTGCAGGTCTGGGACTGGGTCACCAACCCGGTCGACACCGAGCCGATCGAGCTGCTGCGCAACGCCCGCCACCACTACATGGCCTCCGGCCTCGCGATGCAGTACAACGCCGATCCCCGCACCCGCAGCGGCATTTTCGGCACCGCCAAGAAGATGGTGCGCTGTCTGCAGCTGTCCAACGTGCACGATTGGATCCTGCCCGGCGCCGATCCGAGCACCGGCCAGACCCGCAGGCAGTTCGACGAGCTCGAGTTCATCGAGCGCAACGGCACACTGTACTGCCTCTCGCTGGAAGGGCGCGGTTCGGCGGCCCCGCTGGTGAGCGCCCTGACCGAGGCCGTGATCGACGTGGCAATGCGCAAGGCGTCTCGCTCGCGCGGCGGTCGCCTGCCCATCCCGCTGCTCGCGGTGCTGGACGAGGCCGCCAATGTGGTGCGCTGGAAGGATCTGCCCAAGCAGTACAGCCACTTCGGTTCGCGTGGCATCGTCGTGATGACGGTGTTGCAGTCCTGGGCGCAGGGCGCGCGATGCTGGGGCGACGCGGGCATGCTCGCGCTGTGGTCGGCGGCCAACATCAAGGTGCTCGGCAGCGGCGTCGACGACATGAACTTCCTGCGCGATCGATCCGAGGCGATCGGCGATTACGACTCCATCTCCGGTTCGGTCTCGGAATCCAAAGGCAGCAAGAGTTATTCGCGATCACTGGGTTCGTCGAGGACGTTCAACGTCAATGCGCTCGCCACGCTGCCGCGTGGCCGCGCGATCGTCTTCACCTCGGGTCAGCCCGCGGTGCTCATCCGAACGGTTCCGTGGTGGGAGGGCGAGTACGCTGCGGACGTGAAGAAGTCGATCGCGCAGCACGATCCGCAACGCAAGACCGAGATCACCGACCTGATCGGCTCGCCTTCGCTGACCAAGGTCCCACCGCAACAACCCGACGCCGGGCAAGTCGAGGAGGTTCGGCCCCTGTGAGCACGCGTAGTGAACGAACCATGTACACAGCACCTCCGGTCGCGATGGAGCCGAGTGTCAGTGAGGCGCAGTCGTGAGGGAGCGTAGCGAGCGAACCATGTACACAGCACCTCCGGTCGCGGCGGAGCCGAGTGTCAGTGAGGCGGAGTCGTGAGGGAGCGTAGCGAGCGAACCATGTACACAGCACCTCCGGTCGCGGCGGAGCCGAACGACAGCGAGGCGAAGTCGTGACCGAACAGCAGCAGCAAATGATTTACACCAACGTCGTCGAATTCGTCGAGAACTACCTGAGTCTGGTCTACCGGCGGCAGGTGACCGATATCAGCGAAACGGTGTGGTGCCCCGAATGGTGGAAGCACGCCGAGGCGGTGGCGCGACTGGACGCGCTGTGGCGCGCCTGGGAGCACTACCGCATGGAACCGAGTACCGGCCTGAGTATCTGGTTCCTCGACCACGCCGACCCGCACATGACCAAGCTGTTCGACCCGCGCGGGCCGTTCAAGTACTGCAGTGTGCGCAACGGGCACAAGGACATGCTGAGCCCGCTGCCGCTGAAGTCGCCCGCGCAAGGCATGTTCGGCGATCCGACGGTCGGCGACTTCCGGGTTTAGAAACCAAGACGCCCGCTGAAATCAGCGGGCGTTCTTGATGATTCAGTTTTCCGGGCGGATTACTGCCTGGTGCGTTCGAGGCCGCGGGCGTCCGGCTCGCGACCGCGCGCCGCGACGGAGCGGTTCTCCTCGGTGCGGGCTCGGACCGCTTCCTCCGGCGGTTGTCCCTGCCCTACCTCGATGAGCATGCGGACCGCCGCCAACTCCGGTGCGACGCCGATGCGCGAGAGATGCGCCGCGATCGCCATACGCCGCTCGGCCGAATCGTACCGAACGACCGGTTGTTTCGCGGCGGACGCGGTGGCCGCCATACGAGTGGCTTCGGCCTGCGCGGAGAAACGATCCTTCTCCAGTGAAATGCCTTTGGCCGGAGCCGCTTTCTCCACCATGCGCGCGAGCTCGAGGTTGCGCGGGTCCTTGGCCTTGGCGTCGCGAGCCTCCCGAATCTGGAGTTCGCGAGCTTCTTTCACGCGGGCCTCGGTGATCTTGGCGCGCGCCTCGGCTTCCTTCTGACCACGCTCACGGGTGCGCAGTGCGACCAGGGTCGCCAGCTGCAACATACTCTTCATCATGGCCGCGGTTTCCCGGCCGATGTCGTCCAGTTCCTCGGACATGGCTGCTCCCCGATGCTGCAGTGATCACTATGGATGATTGTGGTGCTTCGTCACGGACACCGCCACGCGGAACTGTAGCCCGTCGGCGGGTGCCCCGCCTGCAAACGTGGACACCAGGAGGACTCGTGTCGTCGGCATCCCTTGTGGCTGGGGATCGCCCATTTTAGGGATGGCTACGCTACGCGAACTCCTTGTTTCGAGATTACCCGAGAAACGCGTGGCACAACCGTACGGACGTGCCGGTAACAGCATATATCGCACAATTCCGACACGCGCAGCGAAGCGCCGGAGTAGTTACGGCACATGTCCTGTGCCGCCGGATAATTAGGCTCGCCTACCCTCAGTTGTCGTAGCGCACAAGGTTCGGGCCCGGCCGCCGGGGACGGCGCCGGGCCCGAAGAAGTTGCCGGGGATTCAGTCCAGCTGAACCGACTGGATGGTCACCGGGGCGCTGGGTTTGCCGTCGCCGGGACCGTTGGAGTTGTCCTGGCCGATCTGCGCGATCTTGTCCAGCGTCGCCATGCTGTTCTCGTCCACCGTGCCGAAAATGGTGTACTGCGGCGGCAGCTGCGAGTCGCCGTAGACGATGAAGAACTGGCTGCCGTTGGTGCCGGGGCCCGCGTTGGCCATGGCCAGCGTGCCGCGCTTGTAGTCGATCGGCATCTGGCTGCTCGGGTCGCCCTCGGCGTACTGATCGGTCGGGTACTCGTTGTCGAATTCGTAACCGGGACCGCCCATTCCGGTGCCGGTCGGATCGCCGCACTGGAGCACCTTCAGGCTCTCGTCCGCGGTCATCCGGTGGCAGTCGGTGCCGTCGAAGTAGTTCTGGGTGGCCAGACTCACGAAGCTGTTGACGGTGCAGGGGGATTCGGCGTTGTTCAGGGTCAGGCCGATCGGGCCCTGATTGGTGTCCATGCTCACGCTGACCTTGGCGTCCCCGCCGGTGGTGGGGATGCCCTGCGCCTTGGACGGCTTCTGCACCGGCTTGTCGGCGGGCTTGGCGCCGTCGCGGTAGGTGCAGTCGACCAGTTCGGGCTTGGCCTTGGCGTTGGGCGGCGCGGCGGCGGACAGCGACGCGTCCTTCGTCTCGGAGGCGCTGTTCTGGTTGTCCTCGCCCTTGGTGAGGAAGTAGACGCCGGTGACGGCCGCGACCGCGACGACCACACCGAGCACGGATCCGGCGATGGTCAGTTGCTTGCGTCGGCGCGCGCGTTCGGCCCGGTTGGCCAATTGGCGCTCGAGCTTGCGCTTGGCCGCTGCTCGTCGCTGTTCGTTGCTCGGCACTACCACGTTCCTCCCGTGTCGGCTTGCTTCCGAGGTAAGAGTGTGCCATCTCTTCCTGAGACCGCTCGGCAGTTCCTCGTACGGGTCGGAGGCAAACCGGTTGGACTTGACGGGCGGTGGTGGTGGAAACTGGACCATCGTGACCAAGACCAGCAGCTTCTCCGCCCCGCGGGGGGTACCGGACTACGTGCCTCCCGGCTCCGCCGAGTTCGTCGCCGTGCGCGACGGCCTCGTGCATGCGGCCCGACTGGCCGGGTACGGGCACATCGAGCTGCCGGTGTTCGAGCAGACCGCGCTGTTCGCGCGCGGCGTCGGCGAGTCCACCGACGTGGTCAGCAAGGAGATGTGGACCTTCGCCGACCGCAAGGGCGAGAGCTTCACCCTGCGCCCCGAGGGCACAGCGGGCGTGATGCGCGCCGTGATCGAGCACGGCTTGGACAAGAGCGGTCAGCTGCCGCTCAAACTGTGCTACGCGGGGCCGTTCTTCCGCTACGAACGCCCGCAGGCCGGTCGCTACCGGCAGTTGCAGCAGGTCGGCGTCGAGGCGATCGGCGTGGACGACCCGGCGCTGGACGCCGAGGTCATCGCGATCGCCGACGCGGGCTATCGCGGCCTCGGTCTGGACGGGTTCCGGCTGGAAATCACCTCGCTCGGCGACGAGACTTGCCGTCCGCAGTACCGCGAGCTGTTGCAGGACTTCCTGTTCGGCCTGCCGCTGGACGAGGAGACCAAACGCAGGGCGCAGATCAACCCGCTGCGCGTGCTGGACGACAAGCGTCCCGAGGTCCGCGAGCTCACCGCCGACGCTCCGTTGATGATCGATCACCTCTCCGAGAGCGCCAAGACGCACTTCGAGCAGGTCCTCGGCCACCTCGACGCGCTCGGCGTGCCCTATGTGCTGAACCCGCGGATGGTGCGCGGCTTGGATTACTACACCAAGACCACCTTCGAGTTCGTGCACGACCAGCTGGGCGCGCAGTCCGGCATCGGCGGCGGCGGCCGCTACGACGGGCTGATGGCCGAACTCGGCGGCCAGCCGCTGTCGGGCATCGGCTTCGGTCTCGGCGTCGACCGCACCGTGCTCGCGCTGGAAGCCGAGGGCAAGTCGGCGGCCGTTCCGTCACGCTGCGAGGTGTTCGGCGTGCCGCTGGGCGACGCGGCCAAGCAGCGCCTCGTCGTGCTCGCGGCGCAGCTGCGCGGCGCGGGCATCCGCGTCGACCTCGCCTACGGCGGGCGCGGCGTCAAGGGCGCGATGAAGGCGGCCGACCGCTCCGGCGCGAAGTTCACCGTGGTGCTCGGCGACCGCGACCTGGCCGAGAACAGCATCGCCGTGAAGGACATGGCGACCGGCGACCAGCGGCACGTGCCGCTCAGCGAGGTCGTCGGCGTCCTGCGCGAGGCGCTGATCGCGGGGCACTGACCCGGCTCGGCGGGCGGGGCGCGGGGACGAAAGCCCCGTGCCCCGCCCAACGCCGTACTCCTCGGATACGCGCGCGGTACCGTGTCTGCGCACCGCCGGTGCGGTGACCTTGCGGAGAGGTGGAGAGTGGACGCGAATCCTGGTCAGCCGGAACCGGTTCCGCCGGTCGGACTCGATCTCGTCGCACCCGAGATGTACGAGCCGATGCTGCGCAGGCTGGCGCTGGCGGCGGCCGGCGTCGGGATCGGCGCGGCGCTGCTCGCGGCGACCGTCGTCGAGTGGCCGATCGCGGTCGCCATCGGTCTGGTCGTCGGCCTGCCCACCGTGGGCTACGCCTTGGCGCTGCGGCGCCGCCGGATGTGGGTGACGGGTACGACCATCCACGCCCGCCGGGTGTTCGGCGAGCGGCGAGTCGAGGTCGCGGCGGCCACCGGCGTCGAGCTCCTGGTCTTTCCCGCGCGGCTGAGCCGCATCGTGCTGCGCGTCACCGCGGGCCCGGACGTCCAGCTGATCCCGCTCGCCATGTACACCGACGCGGGCAGCGGACGGGAGCTGCACCTGCTCGGGCTGCGCAAGCTCGCCGACGCACTCGCGGCCAGCCACCTGGCCGCCGCGGTCGCGGTCTCGGCGCTGCTCGTGCACCAGTTGCGCGCCGAAGCGCGCGACGCCCGCCTGGAGGAGCGCCCCCTCTACCGCGCCGTGCAACTGGCCCGCGCCAAGGACTACGTCTCGCCGGTCGTGCTCACCGACCGCGAGATCGCCGAACTCGGCTGATCCATCTGTTCCCACACGCTCCGTGTACGCCCCACACAGGCGGTGCCTATGTGCGGCGTACACGGACTGTGTGGGGCGTGAGGCGTTGCTCACGGGCGCGTTTCGACCGGCGTGAGGCTGAGTAGGGTTGGGCCTGAGTATCCGTTCGACGCAAGGAGTTCGCGTGAGCACCGCCGCTCGGAACACGCCCGTGACCGTTGCCGTGACCGGCGGAGCCGGGCAGATCGCCTACGGTCTGCTGTTCCGTATCGCCTCCGGCGCGATGCTCGGACCGGAGACTCCCGTGCGGCTGCGGCTACTCGAGATCCCCGCGGCGGTCGCCTCCCTGGAGGGCGTGGCGATGGAACTCGAGGACGGTGCGTTTCCGCTGCTGGACTCCATCGACATCAGCGACGATCCGTGGGTCGGCTTCGCGGGCGCCAACATCGCGCTGCTGGTCGGCGCGCGCCCGCGGACGGCGGGCATGGAGCGTTCCGATCTGCTGGCAGCCAACGGCCCGATCTTCACCGAGCAGGGACAGGCCATCAACGCCAGCGCCGCCGACGACGTCAAGGTGCTCGTCGTCGGCAACCCGGCCAACACCAACGCGTTCATCGCCATGAGCAACGCCCCGGACGTGCCCGCCGAGCGTTTCACCGCGATGACCCGCCTCGACCACAACCGCGCCATCGCCCAGCTGGCCAAGAAGACCGGCGCGCCCGCCGCCGACATCGCCCGCGTGACGATCTGGGGCAACCACTCCGCCACCCAGTACCCCGACATCGGCCACGCCACCGTCGCGGGCCGCCCAGCCCTCGACCTGGTCGACGCCGCCTGGCTGCGCGACGATTTCATCCCCACCGTGCAGCAGCGCGGCACCGCCATCATCCAGGCCCGTGGCGCGTCCTCGGCCGCCAGCGCGGCCAGCGCCGCCATCGACCACATCCACGACTGGGTCCTCGGCACCCCCGCGGGCGACTGGACCTCGATGGCTGTCCCGTCCGACGGCTCCTACGGCGTCCCCGAGGGCCTTATCAGCTCGTTCCCGGTGACCTGCGCCGACGGCGGCTACGCCATCGTCCCGGACCTCTCGCTCGACGAGTTCTCCCGCGCCCGCCTCACCGCCACGGTCACCGAACTGGAACAGGAACGCGAGGCCGTCGTCGACCTCGGTTTCGCCAAGCGCGGCTGATCCGGCCGCCGAGCGCCGGACCGACGAGGCGATCGCCGGACTTCGCAGGTCATCCACCCGCCTCGCGGCGAACATGGGACGCAACCCCGCGAGGCGGGTGCGATCTCCGCGAGGTCAGGCGACGATCCAGCTTGTCGTGCCGCGGCGGAGGGCGCTGCACGGTGACGCTCACTCGCCGAACAGCGCCATCGACGCGGTGAACCCGTGCAGTGCGTTGCGGCCCGCGACCGGGCCGATCTCGCCCGCGGCGAAGAAGCCCGCGAGCGGAATGTCGCCGAGGATGTCCTCGATGGCGGTGGCGTCGTGATCCGCGACCCCGAACATTCGCCTGCCGCGTCCGTTGCAGGTGAACAGCAGGGCGCCCGCGGGGCGGCCGGGGAGCGCCGCGCGGGCCTGCGCGAGTGCGGCGCGCAGATCCCGGTCGGCCACGTCCGCGTCGCGGACCTGGAACTGCACGGTCGTGCCGACCTCGACTTCCTCACCGATTTCGATCGCACCGCTCGCCGGGTCGGCGCCGAGCAGTCCGCGGATCAGGAAATCGCCCTGGCCCGGGGTGGCCAAGTGCTCGTCTACCACGATGCCGATCTGTACGCCACGCGCCACCAACTCCTGCTGATCGGGCGGTAGCGCGTCGACGATCTCGCGCAGCCGCCAGATCGGCGATCGGCCGCCGAGTTCGGTGATCACCGCGCCACTCGCCTCGGTGACGATGTAGGGCTGTCCGATCGGGCGGCAGCCCTGCGACACGACCGGCACACCGCACAGCCCGGGAAGTCGCACGCCGACCGCACCCGAGGACACCACCTCGTGGTCGCGGAACAGCCTGCTCCCGCCGGGACGTGGGCCGCCGCTCACGAGCCCGCCCATCACGACGGTGCCGGGCATATCGGAGTTCATGTGCTCGAGCAGCGCTTCGGCCGGGAAGGTGAAGGGGTCGGGCAACAACAGGTGGAAATCGTGCGCGGTGCGGTCGAAGCGATAGCCGGCGAGCAGCCCGCCCGAGGTCGTCGGGACGAAGTCCAGTTCGAACGTCTCGGCGGGCGCACCGGACGCCAGCCACACCGCCACCGCGGGTTCGTCCTCGAGCTCGCGCCGCCCGGCCACGATCGCGTGCGCCACGCATCCGACGAGCGCGGGCACGCGGACCGCTTGATGGACGCCGTCGAGCACAGCGGAAGCCTCATGCCTGTGTGCCCGCGACGCGAGGAGCACCGCGAGCGAGGGCGACGCACCCGCGAGCCGGTCGCGCGCACGCAGGGCAGCCTCCGCGCCGGCGTCCTTGGCGTCGGGCGCGGTGGAGAGTCCGACCGCGATCCGCACAAATCCATCGTAGGGCGCGGTGATCGCAGGGACACCTCACACAGCTATCTGCTTCGCAAGGGTCGCAGCCGCTGCGAAGCGTGCGGAGGTGGCGCGAGGGTCAGGCGACGGTCCAGGTTTCCGGGCCGGTGAGGAGGGTTTGGAGGGAGTCGGGGGTGAGGGGGTTGCGGTCGGCGGCGGCGGTGTTCTGGGCGCGCACGGCGTCGTCGTAAGTGGGGCGAGTGGCGCTGCGGAAGATACCGGTGACTACATGGCCCAGGTCCTGGTCGGACAGGCGGGAGAGGGCGTAGGCGTATTCCGGGTCGTCTGTGTAGGCGTCGTGCACCACGATGTCGGCCTCCTCGACCTCCGCCGCGCGGACCACACGCAGGCCGAAACCGCTTCGCACGACGGCGAATTCGCCTTCGGCGCCGAAACGCAGCGGCTGTCCGTGGTGCAGCGGGATCAGTCGCGATTCGGCGTCGCCGCGGCGCAAAACGTCGAAGGAGCCGTCGTTGAAGATCGGGCAGTCCTGCAGGATCTCGACAAAGGACGTGCCGCGGTGTTCGGCGGCGGCGCGCAGCACCTCGGTGAGTCCCGCGCGGTCGGAGTCGATGGCGCGGGCGGCGAAGGTGGCCTCGGCTCCCAGCGCGAGCGAGAGGGTGTTGAAGGGGTGGTCGACCGAGCCCATGGGCGTGGACTTGGTGATCTTGCCCTGCTCCGAGGTCGGCGAGTACTGGCCCTTGGTCAGACCGTAGATGCGGTTGTTGAACAGCAGGATCGTCATGTTCACGTTGCGGCGCAACGCGTGGATCAGGTGGTTGCCGCCGATGGACAGCGCGTCGCCGTCGCCGGTGACGACCCAGACCGAGAGATCCGGGCGCGTCACGGCCAGACCGGTGGCGATGGCGGGCGCGCGGCCGTGGATGGAGTGGATGCCGTAGGCCTCCAGGTAGTACGGGAAGCGGCTGGAGCAGCCGATCCCCGACACGAACATCAGGTTCTCCCTGCGCAATCCGAGCTCGGCGAGGAACCCGCGCACGGTCGCCAGGATGACGTAGTCGCCGCAGCCGGGGCACCAGCGGACCTCCTGATCGGAGGTGAAGTCCTTGACCTTCTGCGGTCCGTCCGCGCCGGGCACTCCGGACACGCCGGAGAGGCCGAGATCCGTTCCGACGAGCGAGGTTTCGACGATGGTCATCAGTTGCCCCCGATCCGCTCGGCGGTGGCCGCGCGTCGTGCGTCCTGTGTCCGATAAGTGGCCCGCGCACGGGCGGTGAACGCCTTGTCCTGTTCCATGTCCTCGATGGAGCCGTCGAGCGCGGCGTCGATGACGCCGACGAGTTCCTGCGCCGAGAAGGCGGTACCGGCGATCTTCGTCCACGGCTGCACGTCCACCAGGTACTTGGCGCGCAGCAGCATGGCCAGCTGGCCGCCGTTCATCTCCGGCGCGACCACCGTCCGATAGCGGCGTAGCACCGCGCCGAGGTCGGGCGGCAACGGATTCAGATGCCGCAGGTGCGCCTGGGCGACCGGGACGCCGCGACGGCGGGCGCGGCGGCAGGCCTCGCCGATCGGACCGTACGAACTGCCCCAGCCGATCAGCAGCAGCTCGGCGCGCCCGTCGGGGTCGTCGACCTCGAGCCGGGGGACGGCGATGCCGTCGATCTTGGCCTGCCGCAGCCGGACCATCAGCTCGTGATTGGCGGGCTCGTAGGAAATGTTGCCGCTGCCGTCGGCCTTCTCCAGTCCGCCGATGCGGTGCGCGCGCCCCTTCGTGCCCGGCACGGCCAGCGGGCGGGCCAGGGTTTCCGGATCGCGGGCGTAGGGCTGGAATCCGGTCTCGTCATCCGCGTCGGGTTCGAAGCCGGGATCGATGGGCGTCAGTTCCGCGACGTTCGGAATCGCCCACGGCTCCGAGCCATTGGCGATAGCGCCGTCGGAGAGCAGCAGCACGGGAGTGCGATAGGTGAGCGCGATCCTGGCCGCCTCTACGGCGGTGGCGAAGCAGTCGGCGGGGGAGCGCGGCGCGAGCACCGCCACCGGGGACTCGCCGTTGCGGCCGTGCAGCGCTTGCAACAGGTCCGCCTGCTCGGTCTTGGTCGGCAGACCCGTGGAGGGCCCGCCGCGCTGCACGTCGACGACCACCAGCGGCAGCTCGGTCATCACCGCCAGACCGATCGTCTCGCTCTTCAGCGCGAGACCGGGCCCGGAGGTGCTGGTGACGCCGAGCGCGCCGCCCAGCGCGGCCCCGAGCGCCGCGCCGATGCCCGCGATCTCGTCCTCGGCCTGGAAGGTGGTGACGCCGAAGTGCTTGTGCTTGCTCAGCTCGTGCAGGATGTCGGAGGCGGGCGTGATCGGATAGGTGCCGAGGAAGACCGGCAGCCCGGCCAGCTGTCCCGCCGTCACCAGTCCGTAGGCCAGCGCGGTGTTGCCGGTGATCTGGCGGTAGGTGCCCGGCGCGAGGGTGGCGGGCGCGATCTCGTAGGTGGTGGCGAAGGCTTCGGTGGTCTCGCCGTAGTTCCAGCCCGCGCGGAAGGCGAGCACGTTGGCCTCGGCGATGTCGGGCTTGCCCGCGAACTTCTCGCGCAGGAAGCGTTCGGTGCCGCCGATCGGCCTGCCGTACATCCAGGACAGCAGGCCGAGCGCGAACATGTTCTTCGCGCGCTGGCCGTCCTTCTTGCCGACCTCGGCGGGTTCGGTGGCGGCGAGCGTCAGCGAGGTCATCGGCACCTGGTGCACCACGAAATCGGTGAGCGAGCCGTCCTCCAGCGGGTCGGTGGGGTAGCCGACCTTGGCGAGGGCGCGCTTGGTGAACTCGTCGGTGTTCACGATGACGGTCGCCCCGCGCGGCAGGTCCTCGAGGTTCGCCTTGAGCGCCGCCGGATTCATCGCCACCAGCACGTCGGGCTGGTCGCCCGCGGTGAGGATGTCGTAGTCGGCGATCTGGATCTGGAAGGACGAGACGCCGGGTAGCGTGCCCTGCGGCGCGCGGATCTCGGCGGGAAAGTTCGGCTGGGTGGCCAGGTCGTTGCCGAACGCGGCCGCTTCGTGGGTGAAGCGGTCGCCGGTCAGCTGCATTCCGTCGCCGGAGTCCCCGGCGAACCGAATGACGACCTTTTCCAGTTTGGCTGTGCCGACATCGTTTTGGTGCGAAACCATATGCCTGCTTCACTTCCTCGTCGAGTGAGAGGTGCCATGGCCAACCTACTCCGCCTCAGGCGGGTATCGCCGCTGAAGCGCGCAGTCCGCCGCGGATTGATTTCCCGAGGTCGGGCGGGTCGCGGATCAGGCGAACAGCGCCAGCTGGGTGTCGGAGGCGCGCGGCGGGTCCTCGGCGCGCACCCGCGCGGCCATGGCGTCGCAGTTCCTGGTCAGACGGTGTCGCTCGAGCAGGGGCGTCATGCGCTCGCGGAGCCAGGCCGAATACTCCGGCGTGACGTAGGCGCCGCGGCCGTACAGCTGGCGGTATTTGCGTAGCAAGGCGGGGTGCGCCTCGGCCAGCCAGCCGAGGAACCAGCCGCGGGTGCTGCCGCGCAGATGCATCGGGAAGGCGACGGCCGAGGACGCGCCCGCCGCCGCGATCGCTCCGAACAGTTCGTCGAGATGCGCGCGGCTGTCGGTGAGGTACGGGATGACCGGCGCGACCATCACGTGCACCGCGAAGCCCGCGTCGGTCAGCGCGCGCACCATGTCGAGCCGGGCGCGCGGCGACGGCGTCCCGGACTCCAGGCCTCGGTGCAGTTCCTGGTCGAGGATGGCGATGGAGACGGCCAGGCTCACCGGCACCTCGCGGGCGGCCAGCGTCAGCAGCGGCAGGTCCCTGCGCAGCAAGGTGCCCTTGGTGAGGATGGAGAACGGCGTGCCGGAATCGGTCAGCGCGCGAATGATGCCGGGCATCAACCGATATCGGCCTTCGGCGCGCTGGTACGGATCGGTGTTGGTGCCGAGCGCCACCGGGTCCCGATGCCAGGATTTGCGGCCGAGCTCCTTGCGCAACACCGCGGCGATGTTGGTCTTCACCACGATCTGCGCGTCGAAATCACGGCCCGCGTCCAGGTCCAGATACTCGTGGGTGGGGCGGGCGAAGCAGTAGCGGCAGGCGTGCGAGCACCCGCGCATCGGGTTGACCGTCCATTGAAAGGGCAGATTCGAATTCTCGGGCATCTTGTTCAGCGCGCTCTTGCAGAGCACTTCGTGGAACGTGATGCCCTCGAATTCCGGTGTCTGTACGGTGCGAACGAACCCTGCCCGGCTCAAGCCGGGCAGTGCGCCGTCGTCGGCGTCCAGGGTCTGGTTCTGCCACCGCACCCAGTCAGTCGAACATGCGTTCTAGGGTGTGTCAAGCGATGCGGCGGGTCTCCGTCGCGTCGAACGCGGTCGTATCGGCGAAGAAGGTGACCAGATCGCGCACGGTGTCGTCGATCGGGCGCGGCCGGTAGCCGAGTTCGCGTTCGGCCTTGCCGTGGTCGACCACCGGCGCGGAGACCAGCGCGCCGAGCGCGGCCTTGGACAGCATGTCGGTGCCGAGCATCTTGCCGATCGGCGCGAGGATCGGAATCAGGCCACCGACCAGTTTGGGCGGAATGGTGAACCTCGGTCCCTTCTTACCGCCGTGTGCCGCGGCCATCCGGCACAGATCGAGCATCGAGATCATCGACCCGCCGAGTAGGTAGTTCTCGCCGGTCCGGCCCTTCTCGCCGGCCAGGATCAGGCCTTGCGCCACGTCGCGCACGTCGACGAGGTCGAAACTGCCGCCGATCATCGCGGGCACCCTGCCGAGGGCGGCTTCCCGCAGTGCGAGATTGATCCGGGAAAGGGGGGTGCTGTAGTCGAGGGGTCCGAACACGCCCGTCGGGTTGCAGAGCACGGCGTCCAGGCCGTTGTCGACGGCCTTGCGCAGCTCGACCTCGCCCGCCCACTTGGAGCGGTCGTAGACCGGGAGCGCGGGGTCGGTGGAGCGGACTGTGCGTTCGTCGATGCGGCCGCCGCAGCTGTACTGGTTGAACGCGTGGATGGAGCTCGCGTGCACCATCCGGCGGACGCCGACCTCGAGCGCGGCTTCGGCCACCACCCGCACGCCCTCGGTGTTGACCTTCCACGCCAGGTCGTTCTTCTCGGCGAGAGTGACCACGGCGACCAGGTGGTACACGGTGTCGACGCCCGTCAACGCCTCGCGCATCGACGCGGGATCGAGCACGTTTCCCGCGATCCAGGTGACGTTCGGGTGCGCCGACCGCTCGGGGGCCACTCGGTCGATCGCGGTGACTTCGTGTCCCAGATCGACGAGCAGGCGGAGCAGATTCGTGCCAAGGTAGCCGGCGGCGCCGGTCACTGCGACCTTCATGGCGATAGAATATAGAACTTGTTCTAATTTGCAACACGTTCCAGTTCTGCTCGTCGTGGCGCGATCGGTTCCGCTTCGGTCGGCTACGGTCTCGAAACTTGCCGGTAGCGTCCGCTATATTGAGCCCAACCGCAGCGGCTTCGCCGTTCGGACGGCCGAGCTGTCCGGGGGCACAGTCGTTTCGGGCAGGGAGACGTTCGACAACGCTATGTGCACGACACAGATGTTCACGACGAATTGGGGGGCAACTCGATGAGTGATCTCTCGGTGGAGACCGAAGCGGTCCGGGCATTCGCCACGGAGAACGCCGGGATCGCCGCGCAGGTTTCCTCGGCAAGTTTCGACGGACCGGCTCAGGTGGCCGCACTCACGCCGGTCTTCGGGCTGATCGGCGCCGACTATCTGCTGAGCTTCGCGGCCGCGCAGGTGCTGCAGGCCAAAGACATCAACGACCTGTCGGCCAAGTACGCCGACCTGTCGTTCAAGGCGTTCAACGCCGCCTCGCTCTTCGAGGGCACCGACACCGGCAACGCGGCCGCGATGAACGTCCAGACGGGCGAGATCGGAGGCGGAGCGTGAAGCCGCTGGACTCCTCGCCCACGGGTCTCATCGCCCCGTCCGAGCCCGCTCTCGACTCGCTCGACCACGCCGCGGCGGGCGCGAATCAGGCTGCCGCCATGGCGATTCCCACCGATCAAGCTCTCCTCGATCTGCCGCTGCCACAGCTGCCCGAGGACATCGCGCCCATCGAGGCGCCGGAATTCGTGTTGTCGCAGCGGGTGAGCGAGGACGCGCCCGCGCACGGCGCCATGCCCGCCGGACTGCCCGGCCTCGGTGGCGCGCCCGCGCCGGAGGCCCAGGACATCCTCGGTGGAATGCCCACGGACGTGGAAAGCCTGCTCGCCGGTGCGAACACCGCGATCAGCCACGCTGCCACGCAGGTGCAGGACGCCGCGAACAACCTCATCGGTCAGACGAGCGGACTGCTCGGTGGCGCGTTGGGCGGGAACCCGTCCGGCGCCGCGACGCCCGCGGCGGCCGCGACCCCGCAGCTGCCGACCCTGCCCGAGTTGCCCGCCGACCCGATCGGCGCGCTGATGAACGGCCTGCAGATTCCGGCGCTGCCCGGCGTCGACCTGCTGTTCAAGCCGATCCTGGATCTGCTCGGCAGCTTCGGCACCGGCGTGCTCGGCGCACTCGACCCGACCGCGATTCTGAGCCAGTCCTCGAAGATCATCGAGACGGCGATGCAGCTCGGCAAGGGCAGTCTCGCCACCGTCGAGCAGGTCTGGGAGGGGCAGGCCTCGCGCCAGGCGCAGGCGGCCGGGCAGGAAGCCAACCAGCAGGGGCAGGAGACCAGCCAGCGCGGCTTCGACATCTCCGAGCTCACCCAGCGCGCCGCGGCCGTTGTCCAGCAGGGCAACGCCCAATTGCTCGGTATCGCAGGGTCTTTCGCCACCCAGGCGACCGCGATGGCGCCGGTCATCCTCACCCCGCCCGGCCAGGCCGCGCTGATCGCCAGCGCGACAGAGCATCTCGGGCAGGCCGTCTCGGTGGTGAACATGACCCGCGGAGATCTGGCGGGCAAGACCGCCGAGCTGAACGGCGTCGTCGGGCAGCTGCTCGGGCAGAGTGGACTGCCCTCGGCGCAGGAGGTCGCGCAGGCGGCGGCGCAGAACATCGGAGAGCCGCTGCTGGCGCAGGCGCAGGAGACCGCGACGCAGGCGGCCAGCACCAGCCCCGGCAGTGGTCTCAACACGTCGACCTCGACGATCCCGTCCTCGTTGAACACCACCGGCGCCGCGAGTACGCCCGGCTCGCCGAGCGGTCTGCTCGGTCCGCTGGGTCGTCCGGGCGGCCCCGGTCCCGGTGGCGGTGGCCCCGGACCGGGCTACTCCGGAGTGCCGAGCACACCGGGTCTGCCCGGCGCCGCGGTGCCCGCCGTCCGTCCGATCGGCATGCCGGGCGCGACGCTGCCGACCGGTCTCGGCGCGGCGACGACGCCCGCGGGCACCGGTAGCTCGTTCATGGGCGGTGGCGCGCCGGGTGCGGCCGGAGCCCGCCAGTCCGACGACGACCAGCACTCGCGCAACGTGCAGCCGTACCAGAGCCGTACCGGCAACGACGATCTCACCGGACCGCTCGGTGAGTCGACGCCGGACGTCATCGGTGCGACGCACACCGACGAACTGCTCAGCTCGGACTACGAGCAGGACCAGTTCTAGGGATTCGCAACGGGTTTCGCGACGGCGCCCTTCTCCCGGAGTCGGGGAGGGCGCCGTTGTTCGTCTTCGTCAGGTGATGTCGGGAGGCCTGCGGCGGCCCGCGACGAGTTCCGTGGCGAGGTCTTCGTAAGCGACGGCGAGCTCCCCGAGGCGCTCCCAGGCGAACCACAGGTCCAGTCGGAGTTCTCGGCGAGAGCGCTGTGGGCGTGTGCGGTGAGTTGGGCGAGGCGATCGATGATCGCGCCCAGACCCTCGGTGTGTAGGTAGGCCCCGCCGTGCGCGACGGGAAGGTTCGCGCGCGCCCAGCGGTCGATGCCGCGCAAGTCGGTTCCTCGCTGATGAGCGGGTGGGCGTACGCGATTCGAAGAACCCCGCGTGGCGGTGCGCTAGCGTTCTCGCCCGACGAGTGGGTGGCGTTCACCAGAGCCGTCGTGGGTGGCGACTTTCAGCAACCGATCTCCTGATCGGAACGGTTCCGCGCTGGGTGCTTCCGCATCTCGCGAGTGTTAGCGCGCCGGTGGTAGTCTCAGCCGCAGTTGGCTGGGGGCGGAGAAGCCGGTCCACCCCGTGACGCCGAGGGTCCGGCGGTGAAGGTGCCGATGACGAGCAAGTCGAATGCGTGGCGGGTGGGGGTTCTCGCTCTCGGGGCCGCGTTCGTGCTGGTGGGGTGTGGATCGTCGGTGGACGGGGATGCGACTCCGTCTGGGAGTTCCACTGCGACTAATGCTGGGGCGGGAGTTGCGGCGGACGTACCGTCAGGTTTCAACACGTGCACGGATATTCCGCAGAGCGTGCTGGATTCGGAGAAACTCAAGCCGCGGGGGGAAGCGGATTCGAATGCCGCAGATGGCATCAAATGGCGTGGGTGCAAGTACCTGCGCTCGAACGGCTACGCGGCGACGATCACGACTACGAACCTCACGATCGACATGGTGCGACACGAGAACTTCCGCGATGCACAAGAATTCACGATCAACGGTCGTGGAGCAATCTCTACGCGACAAGTCGAGGCTACTCCGGAGGAATCGTGTGTCGTGAACGTAGAGATGAAGGGTGGAAGTCTAGACGTCAGCTTGACGAACCCTTCGGTCACCCGTGAGACGGGACACCTCGACACCTGCGTCCTCGCGCGTACTCTGGCCGAGAAGATCGTTCCGGCAATTCCGGCCGCCGCATGAGACCAATTGCTTACGATCACGGGGAGGGAGTGAAGAGTTGAGCGACGATTCCGAAGCAACGCCTCGGCCAATGGCGAACATGCTCAATGCTGCGCGAGACGGCTATCTTTCGATCGCACTGAAGCCCGAAGACTTCGTCTATATCGACCGCGATTGCGAGCTGTTCAAAGAATCCATCTTGGAAATCAGGAGGATCATGAACGAAGTTGCACGTCAGGATCGCTGGGGGTTGGGGGAAGGCAACAAAGAGATGGTTTCGGCAAGCACAGTGGTCAGCCGATTCCGCTCGAAGGCAAGTGGTGCGGAAGACGGGAATTCCGTTGTGAAGATTATGGACGAGCACTACCGCATCATCGAAGACATCCAGGAAGTGCACAGACTTGTCCGCGAGCGGATGATGCAGGCGGACAGTTGGTTTGCCGACCAGTTCAATCATTTGAACGAAACTCTCCCGGAGCGGCCGCGCGAGGGACAGATTCTCGGGCCGTTCATTCTCCCGGATGGGACGACGAAGTGAGCTACGAAGGCCCACGCATTCCCATCGGTGGCGAACATCCACAACGCTGGAAGCATCCCGACATCAACGACGCCTTCAGCCCGCTGGATGTCACCAATGCGGTGAACCAGGCTCAGCAGTACTGGCAAGTGCGCAACCTGTGGGATCAGGGTCTGCGAACTTTCGAACGCTCGATCCAGGCTTCGATCGATCAGGCTTGGTCGGGCCCGGCAGCCGACAAGGCAAAGGATCGGATCAAGGAGTACACGAAGAAGGCCGACGAACTGACTCCAATCCTCGCGGAGCTGTACACCCGCGTACGCGACGCCGCAGACGCGATCGTCAACACCAAGAAGGCACTGCCCGACCCCGTCGTGATCACCGGGACATCCTGGCTGTGGCCGCCGAATCGGTGGAAGCTCCAGCGAGAGCAGTCGTCGGAGGAGCAGGCTGCGCAAGTGGCGATGGAGACGCACTACGTCAAACCGTTCGCCGACATCGACGGCAAGATTCCGGTGCTGCCAACGCCGGTGAGTCCCACTTCCTCGCTGGACATTTCGCCTCCACCACCCGGCGGGTACAACGGCAGTCCTGGACCAGGCCCCGGCGGCCCCGGTCCCGGACCTGGTTCCGGAGAACCGGGCGACACCGACGGCGACGGTGTACCCGACACCCCGGGCGAGGAGCCGACGGACGAGGAAACCCCCGAGGACACGACCACCGACGACACCTCGACGAGTCCGACGAGCACGACAACCACGCCCACCACCCAGACTCCGACGTCGACCATCCCGGCCGGTGTCAACCCGACCGACCCGAACCGCACGGTACCGAGCGGCCTCCCCTCCGGTCCCGGATCACCCGGCGGCGGCCCGGGACCCGGCACCCCGGGCGTCCCCACACCACCGGGCATGGGCCGCAGCATCCAGGGCGTGCCGACCACACCGGGCACACAGAGTCCGGTGGGTGGTTTGGCAGCGGCGAGCAATGCCAACGCGCGTGGGATGGCCGGTATGCCGGGCATGGGTGCGCCGGGCGCGCGTGGCGGCGGCAAGGACGACGAGGAGCACAAGCTGCCGGAATACCTTGTCACGCAGGAGAACACCGACGAATTGCTCGGCGAGATCCCGAAGACGATCCCCGGCGGCGTCATCGGTGGCGACGGCGACTGACATCGGTGGTTGGCTCCGCATGCTGGGCCTCGGGCGCTCGGCGCGGACCGAGCTCCGCATGCCGAGCTAGAAGTGCCGACTTCGCATGGCAACAAGGTGTGCGGGACGCCGCATGCCCGATCGTGAGATGAGGGTTCGTGGATGGGTGAATGGTCGTGGGAAACGGACGATTTCGCGGCGCTGTGGTTGGGTGACGCGCACGATCGGATCCCGAGTCCGCTGCGACACCTCAGCCGCTTCGCCTTCCGTGACGAGTTCGCCGCGCACCGCGAGGCGGTCCGGCAGCGCTACTCTACCGACGAACTCGACGAGATCCGCGCCGCCCTGCACACGCTGGGCACTTCCGAACTCCGGATCGAAATCCTCGGCGGCAGTTGCAAACACCGCGCCAGCACCGGTCGCGACGACCTGCGCGAATACCGGATCATCGGCGCCCGCACCGGGCATCGTGCCGTCACGTTGTCCCAGTACGGCACCGACAGCGAGCACGGCCCGATCCGCCTGCGCGCCTTCGACGCCGACCAGCTCCCCGCCCGGCTGACCCAAGCGCTCCCCGCCTGCGCGCCGGGCGCCGAGAAACCCGCCACCTTCCACCCGGATGAACTCAGCCCACGCCGCGACGGCTACCTCCAGGACAACGCCCGCAACACCCCGCGCGAGCGCTACCAACGGCTCCTCGGCCGACCCGCCGACGGCGGCGGCTCAGCCGTCCTGCTGACCGGCCCGTTGCACGCCCACGCCACACCCCGCAACGTCGTGCAGTGGTACGACATCTCCGGCGACGGCCGCTACACCGAACTCCGAGGCCAGCACATCACCGTCCGCCCCACCACACCTGCCGACTTGACCGCCCAGTTCGCCACCTGGATCACCCGAGCCCTCGACCATCTCCGCGCCGACGACTTCTGACCGCCATTTCTCTCCCGTCGATAGGGAAACGGTTCTGGCGGTGCGGAAATGGCGGTCCGACACGCTGCCGCGACAGCCCTTTCCCTCGCCGATTCTCGGGCCGAACTACCGGCCCAGCCCCTCCAGCACCGAGGTCAGTACCGTGTGGGCGCTGTCGACAACCCCGTCGAGCGGTTGGCGGTAGTCCTCCAGCACCCATTGCTGAGCGATCGTGAGTACGGCGCCGACGAGCCCGGTGGCGATGGTGCGTAGAAGCGGTTTCGGCACCGCTTCGAGGTCGATCATCGGGGTGGCCAGCTCCAGGAAGGTGTCGACGAAGGATCCTGTCACCCTGCGATAGTCCGCGTCCACGGCCGGGCTGATGCCGAGTATTTCGAAGAACGCGATCCGTGCGATTCGGGGGTCGTCGGCGATGCCACTGAAGAAGCCGGTCAGCGAGCCGTGCACGGCGGCGCTGACGGTGCCGGACGAGGCAGCGGCTCCGTCGACGATGGATCCGCGCAACCGATCGGTGGCCACGGTGTACGCGGCGCGCAGCAAACCCTCACTGCCGTCGAAGGACTCGTAGAAGTAGCGTTTGCCGACGCCCGCCCGCGCGCAGACGGCGTCGATGGTGGTGTTGCGATAGCCGCGGGTGCCGAATTCCTCGATCGCCGCGTCGACGAGCCTGGCGCGCCGCTGCTGTTGACGCTGTTCGGGCCCGGCGCCCCGGTATTTGCGGCCGGGGGCGCCGAGCTCGGAAACGGTCACGCCACCATGGTGGCATCGCCTTCGGTGTGAGACAAACCACGCCGGGCACAGTGCTCGCCGCGGGCCCGTCACGGTCCGCTCACCAGCTGGGATCGCCCTCGACCGGGATGTTGACCCAGCTCGGTTCGTTGGGATCCAGCACGAGATGCTGTGGCCGAAGACCACTCTCGTTCAGCAGCGGGCGCAGCGGCACGCTGCTGGGGAAGTTGCTCGCGAAGATGTCGATGCGCAGCCGATGTCCCGGCTGAAGCACGCCGTCCGTGGCGAACAGTCCGATGTCGAGCACGGTCGGCTGACCGGGGACGACGGGCTCGCGGCTCGCCAAGGTGAGGATCGGGTAGGGATCGGTGTAGTCGCCGTTGGGTGAGCGGGTGGAGGCCGCCTCGTCCACCGCGCGCAACGAGGCGGTGCGCTGCCCGGTCGTCCACACCGTCGAACGACCGTCCGGCGCAACGTCGTTCAGGGTCACCGTCCAGTAGCCGTCCGTGGTGTCGAGCACGGTGTTCAGGTGCACGGCGAGCGGGCCGGAGATCTGGGTCGGCCGGTCCACCGGCGCCGTCGTGAAGGTCAGCGCGTTCACCTCGCTGATCCGCGCGTCTTCGGCGCAGATGTCCAGTGCGGCGATGATGCCCGCCGTCCCGTGCGCGGCGTCGCGCGAGCACAGGGTGGCGAGTCCGGGCGCGATCGTCAGCTGTGCGGGTCCGCCCGGCGCCGCGGTCAGGGAGCCGTCGCCCGCGGCGGTCGGCGCGGTGCCCGAGCGGGCCGCGTTCAAGTACAGCCGCCGGTACTCCATGCCGGGGCGTGGGAAGGACGGGCTGTCGCTCCATCCGCCGCCCTGCTGCCACGACGTCACCTGGCCGTAGCCGTCGATGCCGTTGTCGATTCCCTTGAGCCACTTGTCGAACCACGCGCGCTGCAGCACGTCCAGCGACGGCGGTGCGCCGGGCAGGCCGAGGCCCGCACCGGTGGTGATGTGGTAGGTATCGCCCATCACCAGCTTCTTCTCGCTGTCGGGTACGTCGATGGCGTTGTACACCCGGGGCGAGGAGTAGGTGAAGATGTCGTGCCAGCCTCCGTAGATGAAGGTCGGCACCTGGATCCGCTCCGGATGTCCGACCCACGCGGTCCGCAGCGGGCTCTCGTCGTCGAGCACCGACAGCATTTCCGGCGGGATCTGGTCGATGCTGGGCGTGGCCAGCGCCGCGATGACGACGTTGAAGAAGGTGAACGGGTCGCGGATGCGGTCGGCGAGCCAGGTCCAGTCGAACCTGCCGGACAGCATCGAGACCACGTCGGGCAGCAACTTCGTGGCATTGACCGCGAGGAGCCATTCGGGGATGAAACCGATGCCGAGCGCGCCACCGGGCGCCGCGACGTCGCGGATGAGGTCGCTGCCCGGGACGACCGGGAAGAGCGCTTGCAGCGCGGCGGGTCTGCGTTCGGCGGTGTGCAGCTGGTTGACGGCGGAGTAGGAGATGCCGCTCATGCCGATCCGTCCGTTGGACCACGGTTGGCTGGCCGCCCAGTCCACGACCTCGGCGCCGTCCTGCTGCTCGCGATGGCCGAAGACCTGCCAAACACCCTGCGAGAAACCGGTTCCGCGCACATCGACGACGACCTGCGTGTAGCCGCTCTGAATCAGCTTGCGGTCCACACCGAAGGTCCGAGCGGCGCCGCCGGGCAGAGCGCGCATCAGATCGCTGAGCCCGCTCATCCCGAAGGCCGAGAAGTCCAGACCGCGCAGCACGTGCATCAACGGGTCCCCGAACCCGGGAATCGCCAGCGCGGAATCAGCCAGGTTGGCAACGAGTTTCGTATAGGGCGTCAGGTTGACGACGGTCGGCGTCGGCTCCTGGATCGGCTGACCCGTCGCGTCGGCGGGATGGTAGACGTTCGCCTTCAGCACCGTGCCGTCACTCATGGTGATCGGCACATCCCATTCGATGAAGACATTCGGATACTGGGGCGGCGCATTGTGGGTGGCGACGAACTGGGCGTCGAGCCCGGCGCGCGTGGGCGTCGACTCGGCCGACGGCGCGGACACCACCCCACCCGCCATCACGAGAAATACGGACAGTGCTGCGGCCGCCGCAGCGATCGGACCCCGACGTCTGATCATGCCTTGCAAACCCTCCCAATGAGGAACTACTCCGTTCCCATAAGTGACGCAACGGTAACCTACGCCACGAAATCACGCCACCATGACCGGGCTCACATCGGCGACACACGCAGTTCGTCTTCCCGAACAAGATCGGCGCCGAATGTTCTCCCGACGGTGCAGTGACACTCGATCACCCTGCTGCGTACGGTGATTCACCGGCCCACGCTCGAGGGAGCGATCTCTTGGGCCGGGAAGGGCGTGGTGCGATGGTTGGCGATTTCGGACCCGGACTTGTCGCCCGATGAGCCTCGATGCACTCGAAACCGACTCGACCACAGCAGTTTCCGCGCACCATGGTCCGCTGTCGCGCTGGACGCGATGGCTGACGACCCATCCGCGCGCGGTGATCGCGGTGTGGTCGGTCGTTCTCGCGCTGTGCGGGGCGGGCTATCCGGTGCTCGAATCGCGCGTGCAGGCACCGGATCTCACCGTGGACGGCGCCGAATCGGTCGAGGTGCAGCGTCTGATCGCCGAGCACTTTCCCGGCTTGCGGGCCGAACAGGCGCTGCTGGTCTTCGACTCCGACACCGCGAGCGTGGACACCGCCGAATACCGTGCCCAGCTCGAGCGAACACGGCGCGCCGTCGAATCGATCGACGGCGTGACGCTGCTCGTGACTCCCGACAGCGCCCGGCAACTGATCTCGGCCGACAACCGCACCGCCCTGGCCGTCGTCGCCATCGAGGGCGACCAGTCCCACCGCGTCGCCGTCTCCGCCGACGTGCAGGACGCGCTGTCCGCGCTGCCCGATCGTGACGTGATCCGGGTCGACCTCACCGGCTACACCGCGATCCAGAACGACGTGATCATCGCCGAGCAGGCCGATGCGCTCCGCGCCGAATCACTCGGCATGCCAGTGGCTTTCGTGCTCCTGGTCCTCGCGCTCGGTGCGGTGTCCGCGGCATTGCTGCCGATACTCATGGCCGTCGCCGGGCTGCTGACCTGCACCGGCGTGCTGCTGGTCGCCGACACCGTGACCTCCGTCGACCCGCTGATGCTGTCCATCGCCACCATGATCGGTCTCGGCGTCGGTATCGACTACGCCCTGTTCGTGGTGAGCAGGTTTCGCGAGGAGCTGTCGGCGCGCGGGGTGACCTCTCGGTCCGAGGCCGACGCGATTCGCGCCGCCGTGACCACCACCATGGCCACTACCGGCGGCATGGTCCTGGCGTCCGGCTCGGTCGTGATCGTGTCGCTGGCGGCGCTGCTCGTGGTGCCCGCCGGGGTCTTTCGCGGCATCGTGCTCGGTGTCGGCGTGGCCGTGGCGACGGCGATGCTGGCCGCCGTGACGCTGCTTCCCGCGATTCTCACCGTGCTGGGCCCCGCCGTGAACCGCTGGCGTGTGCGCGGCCGTGGCGTCGACTCGGACGACAGCGCCGCCGCCCGCCGGTGGACACGTCGGGTGATGCGCAGGCCGGTCGTCTTCGGCCTGGCCGCCGCGAGCCTGCTCGTCGTGGCCGCGCTGCCGCTGACCGGCCTGCGCACCGGCTTCGACCTCGGTATCGCGTCGCTGACCGACTATCCCTCTGGAATCGCGGCTCGCACGGTCGCGGAGAAGTTCCCGTCCGGCATGCTCTCGCCGATGGAGTTCGTCGCCACGGCGTCCGACGGCGGGCCGCTGAACCCCGGTGCGGCGAGCGTCGTGCAAGGCTTCGCCGACGAGCTGCGCGCCGATCCCCGCGTCGCCGCCGTGTTGGCGCAGTGGTCCGACGGCCGTGTCCACCTGACCGTCGTGACCCGCACGCTGATCGACTCGGCCGCGGGCTCGGACCTGGTCGCCGAACTCGACGCGCGGGCGCGCTCCCTCGCCGCCTCGACCCCGGACTTGCGCGTCAGCGCGGGCGGCGCGCCCGCCGGTCTGCTCGAGATCAGCGACGCGATCCGCGACGCCTACCTTTTGGCCGTCGTGATCACGGTGCTGTGCGCGCTGGCGTTGCTGCTGGTGGTCTTCCGTAGCGTCGCCGTGCCGGTGAAGGCCGTCGCGGTCAACCTGCTCGCCACGGCGGCCGCGCTCGGCATCACCGTCGCGGTATTCCAATGGGGCTGGGGCGAAGAGCCTTTCGGCTTCTCGAGCCCCGGTTTCGTCCAGGTCGTGATGCCGCTGATCGTGTTCGTGATCCTGTTCGGCCTTTCGATGGATTACGAGGTGTTCGTCATCCGCCGGATCAGGGAGAACTGGGACGCGGCCGTGGCGCGCGGCGCGATCGATCCGGCCGAGGCCAACCGCGAAGCGGTCGCCGACGGGATCGGCGCCACCGCCAAACCCGTCGCGGTCGCGGCGGCGATCATGGTCGTGGTGTTCGCGAGTTTCCTCACCGCGAGCACCCTGGAACTGAAACAGCTCGGCTTCGCGCTGGCGGTGGCGGTTCTGCTCGACGTGGTCGTCGTGCGACTGGTGCTGGTACCCGCCACCCTCCGGTTGCTCGGCCGCTGGAACTGGTGGCTGCCCGCACTCCGCGGGGGCAAGCGGATGCCGCAGCGTTAGGGATGTCTCGACGCCGGTGGGTGTCTCAGCGCAAGCGGATGTCGAGCCTGCGATAGAGCGGGACGAACGCGTTGAATCGGTACCGGCGGCGGGTGATCTCCCACGGACGGCCCGCAGCGAGCAGTGTCTCCAGGAAGCGGGTCAGCTGCACGTGGGTGAGCGCGGCGCCGAGGCAGAAGTGCTTACCGCCGCCGAACCACAGCTGCCGCGTCCGCGCCACGTAACCCAGGTCGAGGTCGAACCGGCCGACGGAATTGTCGATGTACCAGGTCATCACCTTGACGCGGTCACCGGAGCGCAATCGCCTGCCACCGAGTTCGAGATCGCCGATCACCCCGCGCCCGACGACCGGCATCGAGCTCGTCACGCGCAGCCCCTCCCGGATCGCGTCGGGGATCGAGCTCGGGTCGGCCAGCAGCCGGTGCTGGTCGCCGGTGTCGTGCAGCAGCGCGACCAGTCGCCCGATGGTGCTGGCCAGCGTGACGGTCCCGGCCACCACGAGCAGCACGGTGAATCCTCGGGTCTGCTCGAGTGTCAGCCCCAGGTCGCGGCAGCGCCCGATGACGGTGCCCGAGTCGGCGGAGTCGTACACGTGCTCGACGTTCGCGCCGATCAGCGCCGCCAGCTCGCGGCCCTTGCGCCGGTGGCGCGGCGGGACGACGGTGGTCGCCCAGTTTCCTTTGCCCAGGTCTGCCAGCCGCTCCATAGCGGCGAACAGGTCCAGATACGGTGTGTCGGTGCTGGTCTCGCGCGGCAGACCGGCCACGTCGACCATCGTGCGCGCCGTGAAAACCCGGCCGAATTCGGCGATGTCGACCGTCCGGCCCGCGGCCAGATCGGTGCGCAGGCGCTCGAGCTGCGCGCCGGTCGCGTCCTCGACGAGGTGCTCGGCAGCGGGCTTGCCGAAGAGATCGCCGAGACCGGCGCGCAACCGCTGGTGCTCAGGACCCTCGAAACGTTCGGCGCCGAATTCGCCGAGCATCTGCGACCACCAGTGTCCCGACGCGCCGTCGGTGGCGATGCTGAAATGTGCGCTGTCCCGGTGAATTTCGCGCGCGAGTTCCGGATCCGACACCACCCAGCCGAACTTCGGCACCTTGCGGAGGGGCCGGGTGGCGGCGCCGAGTGGCAAGAGCAGCGCCAGGCCCGGCTGGGCGGCGGCGTGCAGGGCGAGTTCGTGCCATTCGGCGGCACGCGGCAATGTCACGGTCATGCGCGGGCTCCGGTGATCGCATCGGCGGTGAAGCGGTCGGCGCTGAACTGGTCGACCACGAGGTGGGTGCACAGGATCGCCATCGCGGCCCATTCGGCGGTGACGCCGTCCCAGGTGCCGGGCCGGTCGACAGCCGTGCGCCAGATCCTTTCCGTCACTTCGGGATCGAACAGCCCGTAGCGTCGCGCGGCGGCGCGGGAGAGATGGTCGGCGGCCAGCTGCGCGCCCGGTCCGCTGAGGTACCACGGGCCGATCGGCGTCATGAACGGCTTCTTGCGCCGCCGCACGATCCGCTTGGGCAGCAGATCGGCCATCGCCCGCTTGAGCACGTATTTCTCGGTGCCGAGACGCAGCAGCATGCGCGGGTCGAGTTCGGCGCAGACGTCGAGGACGTCGCGGTCGAGGAACGGCACCCGCACCTCGAGGCCGTGCGCCATGCCGAGCCGGTCGGAGATGGGCAGCACCCAGTGCGGCAGCCGGGTGTGGAACTCGAAATGCATCTGCCGGTGCAGCGTGCTGTGCTCGGGCGGGCGCGGCAGCGCCGACGGTTCGGGCAGGTCGGCGAGCACGGCGGGCCGCGCGGTACCGGACAGCGCGCTCCACAGATGGACCCACGGCGGCATCTGTCCGTACCGTTCGGTGTAACCCGCACTGCGAGTGGAGATCTCGACGAGATGGCGGTCGATGCCGCTCGGCGCGCCGATCCATTTCGTCGCCTGCCGCCACACCAGCGGTCGCAGCGCGTCCAGTCGCAGGTCGGTCAACCGCGAACTCAGCCGCATCAACCGGTAGAAGTCGTAACCGGCGAGCAGTTCGTCCGAACCGTCACCGCTCATCGCCACTGTGAGCCCTTGGTCTCGGGCGAGGGCGGTCAGGTCGAGGAAGGGGGAGGCTACACCGCCGTACCAGAACGGGGATTCGAAGTGCCACATGCTCTTCGGCAGCAACTCGCAGACGCGCGCACCCGTCGTCTCCGCCTCCACGTTCGGGACGCCCAGCGACCGCGCGACCAGCCGCGACATCTCGGTCTCGTCGTGGATCGCGCCGGACAGCCGCACACTGAGCGTCGTCAGCGGCGCGTCGCAGCGCCGGGCGGCGACGGCGGCGATCGCGGAGGAGTCGAGCCCGCCGCTGAGCGCGACGCCCGCCGCCACCTCGTCGGGGACGCGCTTGGCGACCGCGGCGGTGAACCGCTCGTCGAACGCCTCGATCGCCGCGCGTCCGGTGAGCAGCGGTGCGTCGGGGTCTTCGCGCACGAAGACGCGGAAGTAACGCCTGGTGCGAACGCCGTGGGCGTCCGCGGTGAGAACGGTTCCCGGTTCCAGATCGCGCACGTCACGCCAGAAGGTGCCCGGCGCGATGGTGTGACCGTAGAACAGGCAGTCGCTGAGCCCTTGCGGGTCGATCTCGGGCGTACACGCGCCGGAGGCGAAGATGCCCTTGATCTCCGACGCGAACGTCAGGCGGGCGCCGCGCAGGTGGTAGAAGAGCGGCTTGACCCCGACCCGGTCGCGGGCCAGCGTCAGACGCCGCCGGGTGGCATCCCAGATCGCGATGCCGAAATCGCCGTCCAGGTGCTCGACGAAACCGTCCCCGTACTCCTCGTACAGGTGCGGGAGGACCTCGGCGTCGCTGTCGCTGCGGAACCGGTGCCCGCGCGCCGCGAGGGCGCGGCGCAACGCCTTGTGGTTGTAGATCTCGCCGTTGAGCAGCGCACGGACCGAACCACTCTCGTCGGCCGTCGGCTGCGCGCCGTGCCGCACGTCCACGATGGACAGGCGCTGGAACCCCAGCGCGGCGTGCCGGTCGTGCCAGGTGGCGTGGTCGTCGGGGCCGCGGTGGCGCAGCACCGCGCACATCGCCGCGAGCGGGCCGGGATCGACCGGCGCAGCGAAGTCGACGATGCCGCAGACCGCGCACATCTCAGGACTGCCTGACCGCGGTCGCGGGCGCGAGGAGCCCGTCCAGTTCGGCCAGCGCGGCATCCACGGCGGCCGTCAGGTGCTCGATCGGCGGCAGCTTGTCGGCGGCGCCTAGCACACCGAGGAACAGCTCGTCTCGGTAGCCGAAGCAGGTGAAGTTCAGCGAATTGCCGTGCATCAGAAGAGATATCGGATACATCGCGTCGAGCCGCGCACCGTCCCAGAACAGCGTCTCCCGCGGGCCGGGGATATTGGAGATTCCCATCGGGTGCGAGGACGGAGCCGACCGGATGCCGAGCAGCAGCGCGAAGACCCACGGGAAGGTGGTCGCCAGGCCGTATCCGATGACCGCGCCGGGCGACATCGCGCCCATGTGGCGCTTGGCGGTGTCGATCGCGTCCTTGACGGCGGCGAGGCGTCGCACCGGATCCTCGACGTCGGTCGCCAGCGCCGTGAACATCAGCCCGGCGCGGGTGCCGACCCGCCAGTCACCGTCGCGCAAGTCGGTCGGCACACCGGCGGTGAGCGGGCGCTCGGGCAGTTCGGCGTGGTCGGTGAGGTAGTTGCGCAGCGCCGTGGCGGCGAGGTACAGCACCAGATCGTTGACGGTGCAGTCCGCGGCGCGCGCCAGCCGTTTGATCTCGCTCAGCCGGTAGCGGCGCAGCGAGAGGTCGCGCGCGCCGGTGATCGGACCGTCGAGGACGGAGGGCGGTTGCCGATAGGTCTGCTGCGCCGTCGCCCGTCCGGCCTTGCGCCGCAAGGCATCCCGCGCCGCACCGGCGACCCCGGCGAGTACCGCGAGGAACCCGCGCACCGCCGTGAACAGCGAACTGATCCGGCTCGCGCCCGTCGAATCCTTGGACTCGGGTCCGATGGTGAAGAACGGCGGCAGGCCGCGCGCCTCGGGGTCGGTGGAGAGACCGCCGGTGATGACGCGCACCAGCGAAACACCGTCCAGCAGACTGTGATGCGCCTTCAGCACCGCGGCGAAGCGATCCTCGGACTGTCCCGTCACGAAGTGCAGTTCCCATGGCGGCTTGCTCAGGTCCAGCTGCTCGCGATGGACCAGCGTCACGAGCTCGACGAGTTCGTCGCGGCCCGCGCCCGCGGGTAGCGACCACTGCCTGATGTGGTCGGCCGGATCTATTTCCTCGACTTCTCTTACCAGGGCGAGTGATTCGGCGAGGCGGCCACGCACCGGCGCCAGGTTCCATGGCGGCGGTGCGCTGAACGGCACCGCGTGCCGCGCCCGCCAGCGGCGCACGAACCCCTCGGCATCGCCGTCGGGACAGTGGAATTCCATCAGGAATGCCACGTGCATCGGCATCTCCGGCGACTCCAGCGACAACCAGGTCGCGTCGGTGGCCGACAATCGCTTGATCGCCATACCCCTATCCTCCGAACTCTCGGTCCGCCGACCGTGGCGCGAGGTCGAGCCGCAGGCCGACCGGTATGACGGCGAAATGGAACCGGTCGTCGGGCGGCGGCACACCGTCCGGGAGCCGGAAATCGAAAGTGCGACAGGCCATCGCGGCGACGCTCTTGACCTCGAGCATCGCCAGCCCGCGCCCCGGGCAGAACCGTGGCCCCGACCCGAAGGGAATCGAGACGTCGGGGCGGTGCGCCCGGCCGTCGGCGCCGCGTAGCCACCGTTCGGGGTCGAACCGCTGCGGATCGGCGAAGTTCTCCTCCTGGAGGCCCGGGTACCGCACGTCGACCAACACCCAGGTGCCCGCGGGCAACGCGATGTCGCGCAGCACGGTGTCGTGCACTGCCTCCATGAGCAGCAGGGGAGTGGTGGGTTGCAGCCGCATCGACTCGGCGACAACGGCTTCCAGATACGGCTGACGCTCGAGCGTCGAGGGGATCCTGGCGATCTCCTCCCGGATGCGTTCCTGCGTTTCGGGTTCGGAGGCCAAGTGGTAGAGCAGCCACGCCGTGGCGTTGCTCGTGGTGTCCTGTCCGGCGATCAGGATCGTCAGCGCCTCGGCGAACAGCTCATCGTCGGTGAACGATTCGCCGCCGTCGCTGGCGAGCAGGAACGCCTCGATGAAGTTGGTCGGCTGCTCCGGCGCCGCGGTGCGCGCGCGGGCGATGACGGCGTTCACCTCGGCGCGCAGCGCGTCCAGTGCCCGGTCCAGCGCGTGGTCGGCGGGCAGCTTGACGTAGCGCCAGTACGGGAACGGAATGTTCAAGCGGCGGTTGATCATCGGGAAGACGTGCTCGAGGTGCTGCTGGATGACATCGCCGGACTGCTCGAGGGTGTTGATGTCGTAATCGAAGGTCAGCTTGGCGGTCACGTCCACGGTGTAGCGGGTCAGATCGGCGCGCACGTCCTCGGGCGGGGATGCCAGCCAACGCCGCCGTAGTCGCTCGGTGATCCGCTCCAGCGTCGTGTGGAACCGGGTGAGATGGGCGGCGTTGAACGCGGGCATGGCCAGCCTCCTGCGCCGCCGCCACGCCTCGCCCTCGGAGGAGAACAGTCCGTTGGAGCCCATCTCGCTCATGATCGACTCGATCGAGGACTGTCGGCGGTATGTTCCCGGACGCTGCCGCAGGATCTCCTTGCCGAGCTCCGGATCGCCGACCACGACCAGCCGCCTGCCCGGCATGCTCAGCCGGTAGACGGGGCCGTATTCCGCGCACCAGCTGTCGAGCTGCCGGTGCAGTCGCGTGGGGGTGAGTTGCGGGAGGTTGCCGAGCACCGGCCAGCCGTCTGGGCCGGGCAGATCCAGGAGCGACATCGGCGCGCGGAGCGGGACGGTCACCGGGCCGAGCCTAATCACAAATCGGGTGCTCGGCGCAATCGGAGACGAGAATTCATCGCGGGAGACGATGTTCGCGCCGCGCTTTTGTCACGAAGTAGCAAGGCACACACATCGATTGGTGATCCCCCTCACTGACCGGTGGCGCCGAGTGGACTGCTGTCGCGGTCTGGTCGTAGTGTCGAAATCATCCGGTCGAGCCGGGTTTCTTTGGCCCCCTTGCTTTATCAGCGCCGTGTCGCTCCATTTCCCATGGGAGCCGCGGCCATCGGAGGAAATCTCGTATGAATCGCTCTCGAATACGCGCGCTCGGGGCCGCTCTCCCCGCCGGAGAATTCACCACGAACGAAGTGCTCGACCGCATGTCGAGCGGCGGCGAGTTCGACGTCGAACGCATTACCGGCATCGCACACCGGCATATGGTCGACCGCACCGAGGAGGACACCCTGACCTTGGGTGTCGCCGCGGCGCTCGACTGCCTGGCGGACTCGGGATACGACCCCGCGGACCTGGATGTGATCATCTGCGGCGGCACCACCGTGCACGACGGATTCCGGATGGTGTTCGAGCCGTCCGCGGCGGGGGAGATCGCTCGGCGCATCGGCGCGGTCAATGCCACCGGCTACGACGTCGCCAATGCGTGCGGCGGCACCATGACTGGTATCTACCTGCTGGACAACCTGATTCGCGCCGGCGCCGTCCGGACCGGGATGGTGGTGACCCCCGAGGTCATCTCGCCGGTCACCGAGGGTGCGCTGGCTGAGGCGGTGGACGCGCGCGACCCGCAGTTCGCGGCGCTGACGCTGGCCGACGCGGCCGTCGCGGTGGTGCTCGACCGCGCCGTCGACGAGGCCGAGGCCGTCCACTCCATCGACATGATCACCTGCGCGGAATACTCCGGCCTGTGCATCGCGAAACCCAGCGACAGCACCGAGAACATGATCATGCTGACCGACAACCTCACCATGCAGGCCGCGCCGCGGCGCGAGACCTGGGCGAAATTCCATCGCGACGTGCTCGCCAAGAAAGGCTCGACGTTCGCCGAGGAGAATTTCGACTACATCGTCTTCCATCAGCTCGGCGTCGGGTTCACGGAGAAACTGGCGGAGTCGGGCAGCAAGATCCACGGCGCGCCCATGCCGCCGCGGCTCGCGTGCGTCGAAAAGTACGGAAATACCGGAGCGAGCACACATTTCCTGGTGCTGCACGACTACCTGTCGCGCGGCCTGATTCCGGCGGGTTCGAAGATCTGTTTCGTGCCGACCGCGTCGGGAATGGTGTTCGGGGTGTTGTCGGCGACCATCGGTGAGTTGGTGAAGTAGATCGTGGTGACCATTCTGCGGAATTCGGCGGTGAGCGTGGATCCGGCGCTCGGCTCGATCGACCACGCGGTCGCGGCGGCGCGGGAGTGCCTCGCCGGGGCGGGGCTGTCGGCGGCGGACGTGGACGTGCTGGTGAATGTCGGCGTGTACCGGGACGCCAACATCGTGGAGCCGTCCAACGCCGCGCTGATCCAGCGCGAGCTCGGCATGCACCTCGACTACGAATCCGGGTCCTCCCGGCCCGGTTTCTCCCTCGACCTGCGCAACGGCGCCTGCGGCGTGCTGAACGCGCTCCAGGCCGCGAACGCGTTGCTGGTCAATGGCACCGCCGAGCACGTCCTCATCGTCGGCAGCGACGCCCACCCCGGCGGCCGGGCGGACGCGGCCGACTTCCCCTATGCCACCGTGGGCGGCGCTTTTCTGGTGACGAAGGGCATCGATGACGCGACCGGGCTCGGCGCGGTGCACTTGCAGCCCGCCCCGCGGCCGGAGGGCGCGCATCCCGGCGTCGCGGGCTATCTCGACTTGAAGGCGATGGGCCGCGACGGCGCGCGCACGATCACCGTCGACGTCGCCGACGATTTCGCCGAGCGGGTCACCGACGTGGCGCGCACGGCGGTGCGGAACTACCTCGCGAATCACGCTGATACCGCGAGGGATTCGACAGTGCTTGTCACCAACAACCCCGCGCCGGGCTTCGCGGCGACGCTGGCGGCCGACTTCGGCTTCGCGCGCCACCACCAGGCCGATACCGGGTCGCGGAACGCCGGAAGCTCCGGTCTCATCATCGCCTACCACCAGCTGATCCGTTCCGGTGCAGTGCGCGAGGGCGACCAGCTGCTGCTCGTCGCGGGCGGATCGGGGCCGACGGCGGGCTGTGTCGGCTACCGGGTGCCCGTCGGCGGTGCCGGGTGACGCGCGCGACCGGATACGCGGACCCGAGCGTCCTGCTCGAGCGCCGGATCGCGGAACGGGCCGACACGCCCGCCATCAGTTACCCGACCCGCGCGGGCGCGGCGAAGGCCGATCGGGGCGCCGACCTGCGGTTCGCGACCATGACCTACGCCGAGCTGGGGCGGCGGGTCCGCTCCTACGCGGCGGGCTTCGCGCGGATCGGAATCACCAAGGGCGTCAAGGTCATCGTGCTCGTGCGCCCTGATCCTGACCTGTTCGCGGTGCTGTTCGCGCTGTTCCGGGTCGGCGCGGTGCCCGTGGTGGTGGATCCCGGCATGGGTGTGCGCCGCATGCTGCACTGCTTCCGCAGCGTCGGCGCGGAGGCGTTCATCGGGATCCCCGAAGCGCACGCGGTGCGGCTGGCCGCACGGCGCACGTTCGGCTCGATTCGGGTGCACGTGACGGCGGGCCGGTCGTTCTGGGGCGGCCACAGCCTGGACGATCTGCGCGCCGAGCCGGAAACGCCGGCGGCCGAACATGATCCGGACGACCTGTTCATGATCGCGTTCACCACCGGAAGCACCGGACCGGCCAAGGGCGTCGAGTTCACCAGGTCGGGATTCGGCGCGGCCCTCGATGTCGTCGCCGAACTACACGGCCGCCCAATCGGTTTCGTCTCGCTCACCTCGGTTCCCCTGTTCGGGCTGTTCGATCTGCTGCAAGGTGCGCACGTCGTGCTCGGTCCGGTCGACCCGGTGCGCGTGTCGAAGGTGAATCCCGCGCTGCTCACCGACGTGGCGAGGTCCTTCGGCGCCACCGACCTCACGGCCTCGCCCGCCCTGCTGGCCAGGCTCGGTGAGCATTTCGCCGAGACCGGCGAGAGCCTGCCCGACATCGCGCGGGTCATCTCCATGGGCGCTCCGGCGAATCTGATTGCGCTGGAACGCATCCGGTCCGCGCTCGGCGACGACGCGCGGATCTTCACCACCTACGGCGCGACCGAGGCGCTGCCGCTGACCACCTTGGAATGGTCCGAGCTGGACCGAACGCGCGCCGCCACCGCCGAGGGCGCGGGCGTGTGCGTCGGCCGCCCACTGCCGGAGAGCAGCGGCGGGACCCGGGTCCGGATCATCGGCGTCACCGACGAGCCCATCGCCGACTGGAGCGAGGACCTCGTCCTGCCCGCCGGGCGGATCGGCGAGATCGTCGCGAGCGGACCGCAGGTCAGCCGCGCCTACCACCGCAATGCCGCCGCCGACGTGCGGCACAAGATCGACGAGCGGCTGGCCGACGGTGGTATCCGGCGCTGGCACCGCACGGGTGACCTGGCACGTGTGGACGAATCGGGCCGCCTGTGGTTCTGCGGGCGGCTTTCCCAGCGCGTGCGGACCGCCGACGGTGACATGTACACCGTCCGGTGCGAGCAGATTTTCAACACGCACCCGGAAGTCGCCAGGACCGCGCTGGTCGGCGTCGGCGCGCCGGGTGAACAGATCCCGGTGCTGTGCTTCGAGCCCGCCGTGGATCTCTCGCCCGCCGAACTCACCCGGGTGCGGCGCGAACTGTGGACCCTCGCGCAGCACAGGGCGGAGACACGGCGCATCCGAACCTTTCTGCCGCACAGCGAGTTTCCCGTCGACATCCGGCACAACGCGAAGATCGGGCGGGAGCGGCTGGCGCGGTGGGCCGCGGATCGGCTCGGCTTCCCGCGAACGAAAGGAACGGACCGATGAAGGTTCTCGTCACCGGCGCGACCGGATTTCTCGGCAGCCACATCGTCGACGCCGCCACCGGCGCGGGCGACGAGGTGCGGGCGCTGGTCCGCGCGGGCAGCGACCTCGGTTACCTGTCGGGCGTGCCGGGTCTCGACACCGCCGTCGGCGATCTCGGCGATCCGGACTCGCTGCGGGCGGCCTGCCACGACGTGGACGTCGTCTACCACAGCGCGGGACTCGTTTCGGAAGTCGGTGCGCGGGATCAGTTCTGGCGCGCGAACGTCGAGGGCACCCGCAACCTGATCGCTGCCGCTCGCGATGCGGGCGTTTCGCGGTTCGTCTACGTCAGCAGCCCGTCGGTGGCCACCTCCTACGAGACCGACCGCTTCGGCATCGACGAGTCCGAACCCTATGTCGACGCGCCCAAAAGCCTCTACGTCGCGACGAAGGTGGTGGCCGAGCAGTACGTCCTCGCGGCCGACTCGCCCGGCTTCACCACCTGCGCGCTGCGGCCGAGGATGATCTGGGGCCCGCGTTCGGCCGGATGGATGAGCCTGCTGCTGCGCAAGCTGAAAAGCGGTCGGCTGCCGGACCTTTCGGGTGGACGCCGGGTCATGGCGTCCATCACCTACTGCGAGCACGCGGCGGCCGCCTGTCTGCAAGCCGCCCGTTCCCCCGCGGTCGCCGGAAACGCCTACTTCCTGGCCGATCCCGAGGACATCGACCTGTGGGAGTTCGTCCGCGACCTGGCCGTCGCGCTCGACCTGACCCCGCCGACCCGCACCGTGCCCGGACCGGTGTTGGACGCGGCGATCGCCATCTTCGACACCATTTGGCGGATACCCGCCGTCAAGGAGCGGTGGGCGCCGCCGCTGTCGAGCTGGACCACGGCGGCGCTGACCGTCTCCAGCACCTACGACACCTCCGCCGCCCGTAAGGATTTCGACTACAACCCGACCGTCTCCCGCGACGCGGGCCTGGCGCGCTACGTCGAGTGGGTGCGCTCGGTCGGCGGCGTCGACGCCGTGCTTGCCCGCGGCTGAACGGATTACGAGGAGGTTGGTCTCGTGACATCTCTGCTGCGGGGACGCCGCGCGGGCATCGAGTCCACGGTGCCCACCGCGCCCGGCGCGCTGCCGTTCCTTGGGCACTGGCACCGCTTCGGCCGCACACCGCACCGGTTCCTGTCCACACTGTCGGCCCACGGACCGGTGGTCCGTATCGGAATCCCCGGCTACGAAACGTATGTCGTCACCGAACCGGAGCTGATCAGGGAGGCGTTCACCGGTCTGTCGGATCAGGGCTCGATGATCGAGCGCGCCGAACTGTTGCTCGGTGGCGGCGTCACCGTCGTCTCCGATGCGACACACCGGCGTTCGCGCAGGCTCATCGCACCCGCGTTCGCCAAGGCGCGAATCGCCCAGTACGCCACCGTGATGACGGCGATGGGGCGGGCACGGGCCGATCAGTGGCGCGACGGCGCGACGCTCGCGGTGAACGAGGAGATGCACGACCTCGCGCTGCGGACCGTGGCAGGCGCGCTGTTCTCCGGTGAACTCGGTGAGATCACCGCGCGGCGCGTGCACCGGCTGTTGCCCGAGGTCATGACGCTGCTCGCGCGCCGCGTCACCCGGCCCGCGTGGCTGGACCGGCTGCCCACCCGAGGTAACCGCCGTTTCCTCGCGCTGGTCGAAGAACTGAAGGACGCCACCGCCGACATCATCGCGGCCTACCGCGCCGACCTGGTCGCCGACCCGGCACTCGACCACGGCGACCTGCTCGACACGCTGATCCGGGCCCGCGACGACGACGGCGCGCCGCTGACCGACAAGCACGTGCACGACGAACTGGTGAACTTCCTCGTCGGCGGCACCGAGGCCATCGGCATGACCGCCACGTGGCTGCTCTACGAACTGGCGCGCAATCCGGAGATCGAGCGCGCCCTGCACGCCGAACTCGACGAGGTGCTCGGCGGACGACCCGCCGAACTCGCCGACCTGCCCCGGCTGGATCTGACCAAGCGGCTCGTGCTGGAAACGCTGCGCCGCTACTCGCCCTGGCTCACCGTGCGGCACGTGCCCGCCGACTACGAACTCGGCGGGTACCGGCTGCCCGAGGGGGCGATGCTGTTCGTCTGCCCGATCGCGGTGCACCGCGACCCGCGAGTGCACGCCGACCCCGACCGGTTCGACCCCGACCGCTGGCTGCCCGAGGCGACGGCAGGGATGTCGCGCGGCGCGCACATCCCGTTCGGCATGGGCGCGCGGCAGTGCCCCGGCAACATATTCGCGCTGACCCAGGTGGCATTGCAGATCGCCACCTTGTGCGGGCGCTGGCGACTGCGGCTGGAGCCCGGATTCACGGCGCGCGAGACCGTCATCGGCGCGCTGGTCCATCCGGAGAGGCTGCCGATGCGGGTCGAAGCCCGTCGCGAGACGAACGGCGCTGGTCAGGAGGGTGGGCGATGAGCGAGTTCACCGAACGTTGTGAAGTCGCCGTGATCGGCTCCGGTTTCAGCGGGCTCGGCGTCGCGATCAATCTGAAGCGTTGCGGTATAGACGATTTCGTGATTCTCGAACGCGCGGAGTCGGTCGGCGGCACGTGGCGCGACAACGTGTATCCGGGATGCGCCGTCGACGTGCCGTCGGTGCTGTACTCGTACTCCTTCTTTCCCGGCGACTGGTCGCGGCTGTTCGCGACCCAACCCGAGCTGCGCGCCTACACCGAATCCGTGGTCGACGCCTTCGATCTACGACTCCACGTGTGGCTGAACAGCGAGGTCGTCGGTGCCGAATTCGACGAGACCGAGCACCGGTGGCGGGTGCGGTTGGCCGACGGACGCGTGATCAGCGCGCGCGCCGTCGTCATGGGGTACTTCTCGCTGCACGTGCCGTTCGTCCCGGATGTTCCCGGCCGGGAACAGTTCCAGGGCGTTCAAATGCACTCCGGCTCTTGGGATTCCGGGTTCCGGCCGGAAGGGAAGCGGATCGCCGTCGTCGGCTCGGGCGCGAGCGCCGTGCAGATCGTGCCCGCGCTGGCACGCGCCGGTGCGCATGTGGTGTCGTTCCAGCGCAGTCCGGCGTGGGTGCTGCCACGTGGGGATCGTGCGATCGCCGGACCGGTGCGGACGGTGCTGCGGAAGTTCCCGCCCGCGCGACTCGCGTTGCGCGGCATGGTGTTCTCGTTGCTCGAGCTGGTGCACCTGGCGGAGTTCCATCCCCGCTTGCTGCCGGTCTTCGAACAGGTCTGTTTGCGCGCGCTGCGTAACCAGGTGCCCGATCCGCGCACGCGGGAGAAGTTGCGGCCCGACTACCGGTTCGGGTGCAAGCGGCCGATGGTTTCCGACGAGTACTACGCGGCCTTCGCGCGTGACGACGTCGACCTCGTGACGGAGAAGATCATCGACCTCACTCCGTCCGGTGTGCGCACCGCCGACGGTGTCGTCCACGAGGTGGACGCGATCGTGTGGGCCACCGGCTATCACGTCCAGGACTCGATCCCGCGCTTCCCCGACTTCCGGACGCCCGCCTTCTCGCTGCGAGAAAGCTACGAGCGCAACGGGTTCGCCGCCTATCGCGGCATCGCCTTCGCCGGTCTGCCGAACCTGTTCTGCGTCACCGGTCCCAATACCGCGCTGCCGCACACCTCTCAGTTCCAGGCTATCGAACCCACCACGCGCCTCATCGCGCGCACCATCGCCCACATGCGCGAGCGCGCCGTCACCCGCTACACCCCGACCGACGTCGCTCAACACCGCTTCGTGGCCCACTGCCGCCGCGTTCTCGCCGACCGCGTCTGGACCATCGGTGGCTGCACCAGCTACTTTGTCACGCCCACCGGGACCAACACCCTCACCTGGCCGGGGAGCACCCGCAGCGTTCGCCGCGACCGTCGCCACATTCGTCCCGAGGACTGGGACCGCCGCCAGCGGGCCGTCGAATCCAGCACGCCCTGAACCGTTTTCGACCGCGCGGAGCGTAGTCGGGAGGGCGGCCTCGATTCTCTCGTGTGCCGTGTGCCGTGTGCCGTGTGCCGTGTGCCGTGAGGCGTCAGCTACCGGCCGTCAGTGGTCAGCTGTCAGCGGTCAGTGATGTGCCGTCAGTGATCTGTCGACAGTGGTCAGAGTTCAGCCAACGGTGGTCAGCCGACAGTGGTCGGTGTCAGCTGGCAGTGGTCAGTAGTCGGCGGTCAGCCTTCAGCCGTCGATGATCAGCGGTCGGCGATCAACTGTCAGCGGTCGGCGACGAAAGCGTCGAGCAGGCTGCGGTAGACGTCGGCGAAGCGCTTGCGCGCGTTCTGCTGCTCGGCGGTCAGGCCGTCGGTCGAGTCGGGCCCGTACACGATCAGGTGGAGGTTCTGGCCCGGTGGTTCGGGCATCACGTCGATGATCTGACTGCCGCCGTCGCCCGACGCGGGCATGCCGAGGTCGACCGTCGACAGCGCCGTGAGCTCGGCCAAGGCCGCGTCGATCACCTCGCGCCGGACCGCGCCGTCGACCTGGCGCGGGGGAGTGCTCGGATTCCGTTCGGGCGCGATGGCATCCGGTTGACGGACGGCGCGGCCGTCGGCGTAGACCTCGAGCAGCGGACGCAGATCGATCCGTTCCTGCCAGCCGCCCGGCATCGTCGTCAGGGTGAGCAGCGCGACGGCCGACCTGGCGGGCACCGGCGCGGGAACGAGAACGGGCGGATGAGCCGCGGGCACAGGCGGATTCGTTTCCGGTGCGGGCGCGGCGGGGACCTCCGGCGTGGCCGGATCGGCCGCGGCGACGATCGAACCGGTCGCGAACAACATCGCGAGGACAACCAGGATCGACAACGTTCTCCGCATGAACATCCCATTTCGGCAGCGTCGGGTGATCGCCTCGGCCGGACGGCGAGGGCGGACTCGCTCCGGCGCAGCGGCTTCGGACGCCGATGAGCGTAGCGCCCACGCGGCATCGATGCGGGCCTATGGTGAGTGCCGTCCGGCCGCGACGAGTCGAACCGACGATGCCGCAGGTCGATGCGGTGGTGGCGTGACGCGGTAGTCTGCGAGATAACGCATCATCAGGTCCTTCGAAGTGGTCCGTGACGCACCGCGTCCGGAAGCACCGAGGGGAGGGCCACCGCTCGGGTCGGTCGGTGGAACGGCGCGATCTCCCGGAGGGAGCGCGACGCGACGGCCGCACGGCGGCGTGCTCCGGAAGCTGTGTGCGGGCGACGCGGCGACGCCTTCGTCCGCGCGTGCGGGGTTCGGGCGCCCGCGAGGCCCGGCGTGTTCCTGGTCGCGTGCGAACCTGCACCGAACTCGGCGGCGTTGCCGAGACGCGACCGGGTGACCGTTCTGGGATGCGCTCGATGCGACCACGCGTTCACCGCGGGCAGGCGATCGTGGAATCGCCGTCCGATCGGATACGGCGCTCGCCTTCGGGCGGGCTCACCGTAGCTGTGGTGCGTGAAGTCGCGCTGCCGGTCGCCGCAGCTGATCACCAGTTCACGGTAGATGGTGGGCGGGCGCGCGGACAACCCGCTCGCGCGGCATTCGCCCTGATCAGCCGGTGCGATCGGCGGACCCGGTCGTGACGCGCGGCTCAGCGCAGGTCGGGCGGGTTGTCGAGGTCGGGCGCGGAGTAGGTGTCGCAGGCCCGCACCAGACCGGTGCGGTAGCCCGTCAGGAACCACTTCTGCCGCTGTTCGGACGAACCGTGCGTCCACGCCTCCGGATTGACCCGGCCCTGCGCGGAGCGCTGGATACGGTCGTCGCCGACCGCGGAGGCGGCCGAGAGGGCGTCGTTGATGTCGTTGTCGGACAACCTCCGCAGGAACGGCTGAGTGCCGCCGGGCGCGGGCGTCTTGTCCGCGTAGTACGCCCAGATACCCGCGTAGCAGTCGGCCTGCAGTTCGGTGCGCACCGCCGCCGACTCGGGTCCGCGCGGGTCGCGCTGTGCGCGGCCGATGTTGCCGAGCTGGTTCTGGATGTGGTGGCCGACCTCGTGTGCGACGACGTACTCCTGGGCGAGCGGGCCGCCGCTGGAGCCGAAGCGGTCGGTCAGCTCCTGGAAGAAGCGGACGTCGAAGTAGGCGGTCTGGTCGGCGGGGCAGTAGAAGGGGCCGACCTCGCTGGTGGCGTTGCCGCAACCGGTGGCTACCGCGCCGGAGAACAGCACGAGCTCGGGCTCGACATACTGCCTGCCCGTCTGCTTGGGCAGTTCGGCCGCCCAGACGGCGTCCAAGCTCTGCGCGGTGAGCACGACCCGGCAGTCGACGTACTTGTTGGCGTCCGCGCCGGTCTTGCAGTGCTCGGGCGTGCCCGCCGTGCCCGGCTGTGATTGCTGGGTGCTCTCGGCGCCGGTGAACTGGCCGAGGACCGAGCCGGGGTCGCCGCCGAGCAGCAGCGTGATGACCAGCAGGATCAGACCGCCCGCGCCGCCGCCGAGCGCGAGTTTGCCGCCCATGCCCGGTCCGCCGGAAGAGGCTCGGTCCGGGTCGATCTGCAGCCCTTCGTTGAACGTCATGATCGTCCTTAGTGGCGTTTCGTACGGTTGGCGGGCGACCTGCTGGCTACAGCTTGACACGGCCGCGCGGATATCGGTTTCCCCTTGACGAACGTGTCTAACTACGATGGCAACCGCATCCGGCGACACCCCGCCGGTGCCGGAGTCGTCGAAAGGAATCCCGTGCTGCGCACCCACTTGGCTGGTTCGCTGCGAAGCGAGCATGCCGGTCAGACCGTCACCCTCACCGGATGGGTGGCCCGGCGGCGCGACCACGGTGGCGTGATCTTCATCGATCTGCGCGATGCGTCGGGTGTGGCGCAGGTGGTGTTCCGCGAAGGCGAGGCCGCCGAGCAGGCGCACCGGCTGCGCGCCGAGTACTGCGTGCTGATCACCGGCGTCGTCGAGCAGCGCCCGGACGGCAACGAGAACCCCGAGCTGCCGACCGGCCAGATCGAGGTGAACGTGAGCAAGCTGGAGGTGCTCAACGAGAGCGCCCCGCTGCCCTTCCAGCTCGACGAGCAGCCCGGTGACGAGGCGCGCCTCAAGTACCGCTACCTCGACCTGCGCCGCGAAGGGCCCGGGCACGCCATCCGGCTGCGCTCGAAGGTCAACGCCGCGGCTCGCGCGGTGCTGGCGCACCACGAGTTCATCGAGGTCGAGACGCCGACGATGACCCGCTCCACCCCCGAGGGCGCCCGCGACTTCCTGGTGCCCGCGCGGCTGCAACCGGGCAACTTCTACGCGCTGCCGCAGAGCCCGCAGCTGTTCAAGCAGCTGCTCATGGTCGGCGGTATCGAGCGCTACTACCAGATCGCGCGCTGCTACCGCGACGAGGACTTCCGCGCCGACCGTCAGCCCGAGTTCACCCAGCTCGACATCGAGATGAGCTTCGTGCGCCAGGAGGACGTGATCCTGCTGGCCGAGGAGATCCTGGTCGCGCTGTGGAAGCTCATCGGCCACGAGATCCCGACCCCGATCCCGCATATGACCTACGCCGAGGCCATGCGCCGCTTCGGCTCCGACAAGCCGGACCTGCGTTTCGGCGTCGAGATCACCGAGTGCACCGAATACTTCAAGGACACGCCGTTCCGGGTGTTCCAGGCGCCCTACGTCGGCGCGGTCGTGATGCCGGGTGGCGCGAACCAGCCGCGGCGTCAGCTCGACGCCTGGCAGGAGTGGGCCAAGCAGCGCGGAGCCAAGGGTCTGGCCTACGTGCTGGTGAACGAGGACGGCACGCTCGGCGGCCCGGTCGCCAAGAACCTCAGCGACGCCGAACGCGAGGGGCTGGCCAAGCACGTGGGCGCGGTCCCCGGCGACTGCGTCTTCTTCGCCGCGGGCTCGGCGAAGGCCCAGCGCGCGCTGCTCGGCGCCGCGCGCGGCGAGATCGCGCGCAAGGTCGGACTGATCGACGAGAACGCCTGGTCGTTCGTGTGGATCGTGGACGCGCCGCTGTTCGAGTCCACCGCCGACGCGACCGCGAGTGGCGATGTGGCGCTTGGCCATTCGGCCTGGACCGCGGTGCACCACGCGTTCACCTCGCCGAAGCCGGAGTCGTTGGACACCTTCGACACCGACCCCGACTCGGCGCTCGCCTACGCCTACGACATCGTCTGCAACGGCAACGAGATCGGCGGCGGCTCGATCCGTATCCACCGCCGCGACGTCCAGGAGCGGGTGTTCAAGGTGATGGGCATCAGCCACGACGAGGCGCAGGAGAAGTTCGGCTTCCTGCTCGACGCCTTCGCCTACGGCGCTCCGCCGCACGGCGGCATCGCCTTCGGCTGGGACCGCATCACCGCCCTGCTGGCCGGCCTGGACTCCATCCGCGAGGTCATCGCCTTCCCGAAGACCGGCGGCGGCGTCGACCCGCTGACCGACGCGCCCGCGCCGATCACCGCGCAGCAGCGCAAGGAGGCGGGTCTTGACGTCAAGCCGGAGCAGGAAAAGGTCGAGATCAAGCTCGAGGTCACCGAGCCGTAGGCCGAGCCACGGCCGTCCGACGCGCCGTCGCCGCCTCTCGGTGCTGTGCAGGCCCAAGGGAATCGTTGGCTGCCGCACATGCTCAGTACGCCTCACAGAGTCGCCGGCTTTGTGAGGCGTACGGAAGGTGTGTGGGACGGAAGCTTTACCTTGTGAACCGCCAGCTGGCGGTGTCGGCTCGGTTCCGGTCAGACCGGGGCGATGCGTCCGCCGGTGAGGGTGCGGTAGGCATAGGTCACCGCGAGGATCGAGACGGGACCCGCGACGAGGAGCCCGATGCCGCACAGCAGCAGGCCGAGGAAGGTGATCATCGCGACGGACAGGGCGAGCAGAAACACCTTCCAAGCGTTGTTGACCACCAGGGTGGCGCTGGACTTGATCGCGTCGAACGGGCCGAGATCCTGGTCGACGACGAAGTGCAGCGCGAACATGCACAGCACACCGGCGACCAGTCCGGGTAATACGCACAGCGCCAGACCGATCCAGGTGCCGAGGAACGCGAGCAGGGCGGTCAGCAAGACGTTTCCCGCGTTGACGAACTTGAAGTACGAACCGAAAACAGGTTTGGCGCCGTCGGTTTCGTACAGCGCTCCGCGCACCATCGCGGCCTGCAACAACCACAGCGCCGCCATCACCGCGAGGAAGAGCAACAACAGCGGCAGCAGCGAGTTCGGTTCGAATGTCTGGACCATCAACACGAATATCAAATAGATGACGACACCCAGCGCCGTAATTCCTAGCCATGGAGCGGGATTCGTTCGGAACTTTTCCAGCCCATAACTGATCGCGTGGCCGACGTCGAGGCCGGTCGGCGTTCCTACCTGATAACCGTAGATCGGTTGTCCCGGTACCGCTCCCGCGGGCGTCGCGCCGGGCGGCATCGTACCCGGTTGCTGCGCCGCGTATTCCTGTTGCGCGCCGTATTCGTGCGGTGCACCGTATTGTTGCTGCGCTCCGTAGTGCGGCGACGCTCCGTATTGCGGCGCGTCCGGCGACACGCCCGGCCCAGTGCCCGCGGGCCCGTACGCGGGCTGCGCGGCGACCGCGGGCGGCGGCTCCACCGGCTCGGCGCCGTATTGTGCCGCGCCCGGCCCCTCGAACTGTGGATACCCCGCTCCACCAGGCATTTCGTGGCGTGAGTGCCCCGCGCCGGATGGCGGTTCGTAGGGGGTACCGCTCTCGTGCTGCCCGGGCTGAGCCGCGAACCGCTCGCTTCCACCGCCCTGGTGGGGTGTGCCACCTGTGGGATCCTTCGGTGCGGAGGACGGTGTGTCGGTCAATGTCGGAGACCTTTCGACGCAACTGGTTTGCGATGTGGCGCACAGCAGTTCACGATGAGGAAACCGGACGCGTGCAATGGTGTCAAGCGAGCACGGCTTTCGTCCGCGCCCGCGACACGAGACACGCCGAGCGAAGCGGAAAGGTTGCGTAACCGCTCGCTAGAAGTGACCCCATGCGAGTAGCTTGAGAGGCGATGACCGCACTATTGGCCGAACGCGCCGCCGAAGTCGTGTCCGCAGCACAACAGTTGCTCACAAAGCGAATGGGTGCTCCGGTGAAGCTGAGCGATCCGATGGAACTCAGCGGTAGTGGTAGGACGACAGTCCTACGTGTGCGTGTTGCCGAGAACTCGTTCTCGCTACCCCGGACGCTGATCGTCAAGCAGGTGCGCGGAGCCGCTCAGGACCGCCGCACCGGAGGCTTGGCCCCCGGCGTCGCAAGCATCGATTCGGCGTTCCTCCGGGAAGCCGTCTCCTACCAGTTCACCACCGCGCTCAGCCGCGAGCAGCGGCCCGGCGCGTACCTGATCGCGCACAGTCTGCCCGACCGCCTGCTCATCCTGTCCGATCTCGGCGAGAACGCCAGGATGACCGCGGTGCTGCAGTCCGGCGCCGAGCCCGCCACCCGCAACGCGCTGATGGCCTTCGCGCAGGCGCTGGGCCGGATGCACGCGGCGACCGTCGGGCGCGAGGCCGATTTCGTCGCGCTGCTGCGCCGCGTCGAGGTGGTGCACCGGGTCGACGGCATCGCCCAGCAGGCCGAGTCCGCGATCTCCGAAGTGCCCGGGATGCTGCAACGCGAGCTGGGCATCGAGGTACCCGGTGAGATCGCCGAGCGCATCGTGCGCGGCAACCGGCTGTTCTCGGCCGGGCGGTTCCGCGCGTTCAGCCCGTCGGACCTGTGCCCGGACAACGTCATCCTCAACCAGGAGGGCGCCAGGTTCCTGGACTACGAGTGGGGCGGCTTCCGCGACGCCACCCTCGACATCGCCTACGCGCTGGTCTCCTTCCCCGGCTGCCTGTGCGATTTCGAGCTGTCCAGGGATCGCGCCAGGCAGATGGTGGAGGCGTGGCGTTCCGAGGTCGTCGGGGTGTTCCCGGCGCTCGCCGACGACGAGGTGCTCGCCGAACGCATCCTGGAGGCGCGCCTCATCTGGGTGTGGCTCACCACCTACTGGTTCCTGCCCGCCGACCACACCCGCATCGCGGCCGCCCGCGAGCACGGCCTGTCGGTACCGCGCTCGGCGGCGCTGATCAACCGCTGGGCCGCGCTCGCCGAGGACGCGCGCTGCACCGGCGACGACGTGATCGGCGACTTCGCCGACGAGGTGTCGGCGATGCTGGAAGAGCGCTGGTCGGAGTAGTCGCCGGGCGAACTCAGCGCTCAGACTGCTCAGCGAACCGCCAGTGCGGCGATCAGAGGATGGGCGTCGGACGCGGCTCGATCCGGCCGCCGCTCGGTACGGCGAAGCTCGCCCCGTGCCGCACGGCGGTCGCAGGATCGGTGACGTCCGCCAGGTAGAACCAGTCCATCTGGGTCTGCTCGGCAGTGACGTCGAGAACCCCGTATCCGTGCGACTCGAGCTCGACGTAGCGCATGTGGTGGTTGAAACTCTTGAACGATTCCTCGATCGGAACCGCCACGGTGCGTGGGGGCGCCTCCAGCATCTCGCCGATGCTCGTCGAGGTGACCGACGGGACGACGAACTCCGCGCCCGCCGTCGGTCCGCCGGGATAGTTCGCGGCATTGACCGGCAGGTCCGAAGCCCAGGAGGAGTGGATGTCGCCGGTCAAGAAGACGACGTCGCCGACCTGGTGTTCGGTGATCGCGCCGAACAGACGCTGCCGGTCGGCGGTGTAGCCGTCCCACTGATCGGCGTTGGCGGGCACGCCGGACTGCGGCACGCCGAGCGCGGAGGTGATGGCCGCGGTGGTCGCGGGCTCCAGCGGCGGGAAGACCAGCGGCGCGATCATCACCGAGTTGCCGACCAGCTTCCAGCGCACCGGCGCCGAGACCAAACCCGCGGTGAGCCAATCCATTTGGGCCTTGCCGGTGATCGTGCGCGCGGGGTTGTCGACCTCGCGCCAGCCCGCGCCGGGCGACACCTCCTGATCGCGGTAGCTGCGCAGATCGAGCATGGACAGCTCGGCGAGGGTGCCGAAGCGCAGCCTGCGGTAGATCTGCACGTTCGTCCCCGAACCGGTGGCCCGCACCGGCATCCACTCCAGGTAGGCGCGGGCCGACGCGGCGCCGCGGTCCTGCCAGCTGCCGTGTATCGCGGGATCGTGATGGTTGGCGCCGCCGGACCAGGAGTTGTCCGCGGACTCGTGGTCGTCCCAGGTGCAGATGAACGGCAGCAGCGCGTGCAGCGCGGACAGGTCCGGATCGGTCTTGTACTGGGCGTGGCGAATCCGGTAATCGGTCAGTGTGACGATCTCGTTGGCCGGATCGTGCGGCCGCACCGCGCCGTGGCGGCCGCCGTACTTGCCGCGGCCGTATTCGTACAGGTAGTCGCCGAGGTGGATGATCGCGTCCAGATCCGAGCGGTCGGCGAGGTGCCGGTAGGCGGCGAAGTAGCCCGCCTCCCAGTTCGAGCAGGAGACGACGCCGAAGCGCAGCCGGTCCGGTGTCTCCGAGGGAGCGGGCGCGGTGCGGGTGCGACCGGTCGGCGAGGCCTCGCCGAGCGCGGTGAATCGGTACCAGTAGTCGCGACTCGGGGCCAGGCCGGACGCGTCGATCTTGACGGTGTGGTCGGCATCGGCGGTGGCCGTCGCCGTTCCGGAGGCGGCGATCGAGGCGAAGTCCGCGTCGTCGGCGATCTCCCAGCGGACCGAGGCGTCCGCCCCGACGCCCGAGCCGGGCGTGGCGTCGTCGGAGACCGTCACCCGGGTCCACAGGACGATGCCAGTGGGCAGCGGATCACCGGAGGCGACACCGTGCCGGAACACCGGACCGGACGCGCGCGCGAGCGTCGGCACGAGCAGCACGCCCGCGGTGGCCGCCGCCGCGCCACCCTTCAGTAGCGCGCGCCTGCCGAACGGACCGGTCGGGACGGCATCTGAAACGACCACGTTTTCAGCCACGACACAAGATCACAGCCGATGTGCGGCGCACTCGCAAATCGACACGGCGTAAGCCCGGCGGATTGCTGGCTCGACCGGGCGTGTCGGAGCCGAGTTGTACGGTCGAAAGCATGAGCGATGGGCTGTTCGACGTGCCGGGCCAGGCGGCGGAGTCGGATGCGCTGGGCGCGGCGGGCGTGGATTTTCGCGGCCCGGGAGGCGCCGCGCCGCTTGCCGTGCGGATGCGGCCCGCCACCTTGGACGAGGTCGTCGGACAGCAACATCTGCTCGGACCCGGCTCGCCGCTGCGCCGGTTGATCGAAGGCTCCGGCGCAGCGTCGGTGCTGTTGTTCGGTCCACCCGGTACCGGCAAGACCACGCTGGCCTCGCTCATCTCGCAGGCCACCGGCCGCCGCTTCGAGGCGCTCTCCGCACTCTCGGCCGGGGTCAAGGAGGTGCGGGCGGTCATCGACTTGGCGCGCAGGAGGCTGACGGTCGGCGAGCGCACCGTGCTGTTCATCGACGAGGTGCACCGCTTCTCCAAGACCCAGCAGGACGCGCTGCTCGCCGCGGTCGAGAACCGGATCGTGCTGCTGGTCGGCGCGACAACGGAGAATCCGTCGTTCTCGGTCGTCTCGCCGCTGCTGTCGCGCTCGCTGGTGCTGCAACTGCGTTCGCTGACCGACGCCGACATCCGCGTCGTGCTCGAGCGCGCGCTCGCCGACCCGCGCGGCTTCGGCGGCGCCTACACCGTCACCGACGAGGCGCTCGACCACATCGTGCGGATCGCCGGCGGCGACGCGCGCCGGGCACTCACCGCACTCGAGGCCTCGGCCGAGTCCTCGCTCGACGGCACTGTCGACCTGGCGCTCGTCGAGGCGAGCGTGGACAAGGCCGCTGTGCGCTACGACCGCGCGGGCGATCAGCACTACGACGTGATCAGCGCCTTCATCAAGTCGATCCGCGGCTCCGACGTCGACGCGGCGCTGCACTACCTGGCGCGCATGATGAGTGCGGGGGAGGACCCGCGCTTCATCGCGCGGCGGCTGGTCATCTCCGCGAGCGAGGACATCGGCATGGCCGACCCGATGGCGTTGCAGACCGCGGTCGCGGCCGCGCACGTCGTCCAGCTGATCGGCATGCCCGAGGCCCAGCTCACCCTGACCCACGCGACCATCCACCTGGCCACCGCCCCGAAATCCGGCGCGGTCCCCGCCGCGCTCGGCGCCGCCATGGCCGACATCTCCGCCGGCAAAGCGGGCGCCGTGCCACCGCACCTGCGCGACGGTCACTACACGGGCGCCGCGCTGCTCGGCCACGCCCAGGGCTACAAGTACCCGCACGACGACCCCGACGGCGTGCTCGCCCAGCAGTACCCGCCGGACGATCTCGTCGGCGCGGACTACTACCGCCCGACCGATCACGGCTACGAACGCGAGGTCGGCCCGCGCGTCGACCGCCTGCGCCGCATCGTGCGCGGAAAGTGAGGGGCGCGATGTGCCCGGTGGCCGCCGCGTTCGCCGGAAGGTCGCCGGGGCTTTCGTAGCGGCCGGTCGATGAAAAACCAGGTGCGCCGCACCGGTAGGCTGGATACCTGTGCAGACCCACGAGATTCGACGGCGTTTCCTGGACCATTTCGTCCGTGCCGGACACACCGAGGTGCCGAGTGCCTCGCTGATCCTGGCCGACCCCAACCTGCTGTTCGTCAACGCAGGCATGGTCCAGTTCAAGCCGTACTTCCTGGGCCAGGAGGCGCCGCCCTACCCGCGGGCGACCAGCGTCCAGAAGTGCGTGCGCACCGGCGACATCGAAGAGGTCGGCGTCACCACCCGGCACAACACGTTCTTTCAGATGGCGGGCAATTTCTCGTTCGGCGATTACTTCAAGGAGGGTGCCATCACCCTCGCCTGGGAGCTGATCAGCAAGTCCCAGGAGGAGGGCGGCTTCGGCTTCGACACCAACCGGATCTGGGTCACCGCCTACGAGGACGACCCGGAGGCCGCCGAGATCTGGCACCGGGTCGCGGGCATCCCGAAGGAGCGGATCCAGTTCCGCGACGGCAAGGACAACTACTGGGACATGGGCGTGCCCGGCCCCGGCGGCCCGTGCTCGGAGATCTACTACGACCGCGGCCCCGCCTACGGCAAGGAGGGCGGCCCCGTCGCCGACGAGGACCGCTACCTCGAGATCTGGAACCTCGTCTTCATGCAGGACGTGCGCGGCGAGCTGAGCCCGAAGCTCGGCCATCCGCCGGTCGGCTCGCTGCCGAAGAAGAACATCGACACCGGTATGGGCGTCGAGCGTGTCGCCATGCTGTTGCAGGGCGTGGAGAACGTCTACGAGACCGACCTGCTTCGCCCGATCATCGACAAGGCCGAGGAGTTGACCGGCCGGTCCTACGGGGTCGAGCACGCCGACGACGTGCGCTTCCGCGTCATCGCCGATCACGCCCGCACCGCCGCCATGCTCATCTCCGACGGCGTCAACCCCGGCAACGACGGCCGCGGCTACGTGCTGCGCCGCCTGCTGCGCCGCATCGTGCGCTCGGCCCGCCTGCTCGGCGCCGAGAAGCCGGTGATGGCCGAGTTCATGAAGGTCGTCAGCGACCTGATGTCGCCGTCCTACCCCGAGCTTGGCACCGACTTCGGCCGCATCGAGACCGTCGCGGTCGGCGAGGAGACGGCGTTCCTCAAGACGCTCAACACCGGCTCGACGCTGTTCGACAACACCGCGGCCGCGGTGAAGGCCAAGGGCGGCAAGAAGATCGCCGGATCGGACGCCTTCACCCTGCACGACACCTACGGCTTCCCGATCGACCTGACCCTGGAGATGGCCGCCGAAGCCGGGCTCTCCGTGGACGAGGAGGGCTTCCGCACGCTCATGGCCGAGCAGCGGCAGCGCGCCAAGGAGGACGCCGCCGCCCGCAAGCACGCGCACGCCGACCTGAGCATCTACAAGGAGTTGGTCGACCGCGGCGCCACCGAGTTCACCGGCTTCGACGAGCTCACTTCCGAGGCGCACGTGCTCGCCCTGATCGCCGACGGCGTCCGGGTGCCCACCGCGACCGCGGGGCACGACGTCGAGGTGATCCTGGATCGCAGCCCGCTGTACGCGGAGTCCGGCGGCCAGATCGCCGACCGCGGCAGCATCACGGCCGCGGGTCTCAAGCTGCGCGTCAACGACGTGCAGAAGATCGCCAAGAAGCTGTGGGTGCACAAGACCACCGTCGAACAGGGCCAGATCACCGAGGGTGACGTGGTGCTCGCCCAGGCCGATCCGGCCTGGCGCAGCGGCGCGACCCAGGGCCACTCCGGCACGCACATGGTGCACGCCGCGCTGCGGCAGGTGCTCGGCCCGAACGCGGTGCAGGCCGGTTCGCTGAACAAGCCCGGCTACCTGCGCTTCGACTTCAATTGGCAGGGCCAGCTGACCGAACAGCAGAAGGCCGACATCGAGGCGGTGTCCAACGACGCCGTCGGCGCCGACTTCCCGGTCAACACCTTCGTCACCGACCTGCCCAAGGCCAAGCAGATGGGCGCGCTCGCGCTGTTCGGTGAGAACTACGGCGACGAGGTGCGCGTCGTCGAGATCGGCGGCCCGTTCTCGATGGAGCTGTGCGGCGGCACGCACGTGCAGCACTCGTCGCAGATCGGCCCGATCACGCTGCTCGGCGAGTCCTCGGTCGGTTCGGGCGTGCGGCGCGTCGAGGCGTTCGTCGGCCTCGACTCCTACAAGTATCTGGCCAAGGAGCGGGCGCTGCTCGCCGGTGTCGCCGCCTCGCTGAAGGTGCCCTCGGACGAGGTGCCCGCCCGCGTCGAGCAGCTGGTGGAACGGCTCAAGATCGCCGAGAAGGAACTCGAGCGCACCAAGATCGCCGCGGTGCTCTCCTCGGCCGGCAAGTTCGTGGACGAGGCCGAGCGCCTCGGCGGTCTGCTGCTGGTCGCCGCGGCCGCGCCGGAGGGCGTCGCCGCGGGCGATCTGCGTACCCTCGCCACCGATATCCGTGGGCGCTTCGGCAGCGAGCCCGCGGTGGTGGTGCTGCTCGGCAACGCCGACGGCAAGGTGCCGTTCGTCGTCGCCGTGAACAAGGCCGCGCAGGAACTCGGCGTGAAGGCGGGCGATCTCGTCGGCAGCTTCGGGCCGAGCATCGCCGGTCGTGGTGGCGGCAAGCCCGAGATGGCGCAGGGCGCCGGTTCCGAGCCCTCCGGGATCGCGGCGGGTCTGGCCGCGGTCCGTGCCCGGGTGGCCGAAATCGCCGGGTGATGCCCGACTCCGAGAGTTCGCGTTCGACGGGCCTGCCGCACGCCGCGGACCGGCCCGACCCGGCGGCCGATCCCGGCCGTGGCAGACGCCTCGGCATCGACGTCGGTAGTGTCCGCATCGGCGTCGCCTCCAGCGACCCGGACGGCATACTCGCGACCCCCGTGGAGACCGTGCCGCGCGCGAAGAAGAACGCGCGCGGCACGGGTACGGCAACCGATATAGCCAGAATTGCCGAAATTGTGCGGGAATACGAAGCCGTTGAGGTTATTGTCGGTCTGCCGCGCACATTGCGCGGGGAAAAGGGAACCGCGGCGGGCCTGGCCATCGCGTTCGCCGAACGTTTGCGATCAGAAGTTGCTCCCGTGCCGATCAGGCTTTCCGACGAACGTTTGACTACGGTGTCAGCTGCACGTGCATTGCGGGACAGTGGAGTTCGCGCGCGTGGCCAGCGGCAGGTGATCGATCAGGCGGCGGCCGTGTCGATCCTGCAAGGATGGTTGGACGAACGGAGTGCGGTGTTGAGGTCGTTCGAGGAAGCGACGCGGGATGTGTCGTCCGGAGACGATGCATGACTGATCGATGGGCGCGGGCCGAGGAACGGTACCGACAGCGCGAGGCTGATCGGCGCTACCGACGGGACGACCGAGCCTGGGACAGAGACGGACGAGATACCGGCGGCCGGTCGGCCGGGCCGCACGACTGGGACGACTACGAGGACGACACCACCGTCATCCCCCGCTACACCGACGACGACGAGCCGCTCTACGACGACGAGCCCTTGTACGAGGATCAGCCGTTGTACGAGGACGACGGCTACGACGACGAGCCGGACTACGACGAGCCGGAACAGCCGGAGCCGCCTGAGCGCGCGCCGCGATCGTCGGCTCGCAAGCTCGCGGCCAAGGGCAAGGAGTCACGGCCGGCGCGCGGTTCGCGCCGCAAGCGTTCCCGGGTGGCCTCCCGCAAAGCGGCCGAGCGCAAGCGCAAGCGCCGCAACATGTGGCTCATCGGCGGCGTGCTCGCGGTGCTGCTGATCGGCGCGGGAGGTTTCGCGGTCAAGAAGCTGGTCGGCGAATTCGAGCCGCCGGAGGATTTCGCGGGCCCCGCCGGGCCGCTGGTCGTCGTGCAGGTGCACCCCGGTGACACCTCGTCGCAGATCGCGGAGACCATGGTCGAGAAGGGCGTCGTCGCGAGCACCGGCGCGTTCTTCGAAGCGGCCGTGCGCAATTCGAACATGAGCTCGGTGCAGCCCGGGTACTACCAGATCCCCAGCCGCAGTCCCGCCGCCGAAGCGGTCGCCGCGCTGCTCGGCAAGAACTCGCGTGTCGGCAACCTGGTCATCTCCGAAGGACGTCAGCTGCACGACCAGCACGACGTCAACACCGGGGCGCGCAAGGAGGGGATCTACACCAAGATCGCCGCCGCCAGCTGCATCGGCACCGGTGCGCAGCAGAAGTGCGTGACCTACGAGGAACTCGACGCCGCGGGCTCCAGCGCCGATCTGGCCGGACTCGGCGTGCCGTCCTGGGCCGAGCAGTCGGTGCGCGAAGCGCCGGACCGCAAACGGCAGATCGAGGGTCTGATCGCGGCGGGCACCTTGGACTTCGACCCCAGCGGCACCGCGCAGCAGATCCTGCGCCAGCTGATCACCTCGAGCGCAGCGAGCTACGAGTCCACCGGGCTGCTGAGCTCCAGCGGGAAGAACAAGCTCAGCCCCTACGAGACGCTGATCGCGGCGTCCCTGGTGGAGCGGGAAGCGCTGCCGCAGGACATGCCGAAGGTCGCGCGGGTGATCGTGAACCGGCTGGAAGTCGAGCAGCCGCTGCAATTCGACTCGACGGTGAACTACTCGCTGGACCGCACCGAGGTCGCCACCACCGACGAGGACCGGGCCACCCGCACCCCGTGGAACACCTACGCGATGTCCGGCCTGCCCGCCAACCCGATCTCCGCGCCTTCGCTGAACGCGTTGCGCGCCATGGAGAATCCGGAACCGGGCGACTGGCTGTACTTCGTGACGATCGACCAGAAGGGCACCACGCTGTTCACCGAGAGCTACTCCGAACACCTGCGCAATATCGAAAAGGCGCAGCAGAGCGGGATTCTCGACAGTGGACGGTGAATCTGTGCGCAAGGCGGCGGTACTCGGCAAGCCGATCGCGCATTCTCGTTCGCCCCAGCTGCATTTGGCGGCGTATCGTGCGCTCGGCCTCGACTGGACGTACGAGCGCATCGAGTGTGCGGCCGAACAGCTGCCCGGACTCGTGGACGGGCTCGGACCGGACTGGGTCGGCCTGTCGGTGACCATGCCCGGCAAGGAGGCCGCCTTGGCCTACGCCGACGAGCGCACCGATCGGGCGGTGCTCGTCGGCTCCGCGAACACCTTGGTCCGCACGGCGCAGGGCTGGCGCGCCGACTGCACCGACGTGGACGGCGTGCTCGGCGCGCTGCGCGGCGGCGGCGTGACCGAGATCGCGGAGGGGCTGGTGCTCGGTGCGGGCGGCACGGCGCGGCCGGCCTTGCTCGCGCTCTCCGAACTCGGGGCGAAGTCGGTCACCGTGGTCGCCAGGGACGCCGGACGCGCCCGTAGCGCGCTGGAGCTTGCCGACAGACTCGGGATGACGGCGAACGTGATCGCCTTCGACAGCGACGCCGTGCGCGGCGCGAGCGCGAGCGCGGGCGCGGTGGTCAGCACGATCCCCGCCGCGGCGGGCGCCTTGGTGGCCGAGGCGGTGGCGGTTGCGCCGGTGGTGCTGGACGCCATCTACAACCCCTGGCCGACCCCCCTGGCCGCGGCCGTCGAACGCGCCGGGCACACCGTGGTGAGTGGGTTGCAGATGTTGCTGAACCAGGCCTACGGGCAAGTGGAGCAGTTCACCGGTCGCCCCGCGCCGCGTGCCGCGATGGCGGCGGCGGTCGACGCCTGACATCTCGACCGACATTCGATCGGATGATTTCGGCGGCCGGAAATTTCTGACACCGGTTCTAGTTCTGTTCCCCGGGCCTGCGCGTTAAGGTGTTTCCCATGATTGCTTGGGTAGTGCGAGCCGTCCTGCTCGGTGCGCTGGTCGTGGCTCTGCGCACCGTGCTCGGGTTCGCGATGGTGCAGTGGCCGACGCAGGGCTCGTGGATGCGGATGCTGTGCCTGCTCGTGCTGCTGGTCGTCATCGTGGGGTGGGGCGCGCTGGACGGGCGCAGGGACCGCGCGGCGCACCCGGATCCGGAACGCGGCTCGGATTTGACCATCCGGTGGCTGAAGGCGGCCGTGGCCGGCGGGCTCGGCAGCGGAGCGGTTTCCTGGCTGCTGGATTTCCTGCCGCGCTTCGACCTCGGCGACAACGGTCTGCTGTTCGAGCTCACGGCGGGCGCGTCGTTCATCATCCTGCTGATCTTCATCCCCGGCCTGATCGGCGTCGGCATCGGCCGGATGCTCGCGGGACGGCGGGCCGACAAGAGCACGCCGTCGCTCACCAACAACCCCGCCGCCGCGGGCGCCTGACCCTCGAACGCGAAACAGCGCCGCACCTTGGAAGGGTGTGGCGCTGTAGTCGTCTGGGCGCGAATACTTCGCGAGGTGGCTGGCGGTGACGACAGCGAACAGCGCCGCAGCCGAGATTCGGTTACGGCGCTGTTCCGACGTTTCCGCTACAGCAGGATCGCGCCGCCGCTCGGGCTCTGCTCCCGGGCGATGGCGGAGTACGCCGCGGCCAGCAGGCTGGGATCCGGGCCCTCCAGCCGGCCGGGCTTGGCCAGTCCGTCGAGGACGACGAAGCGCAGTACGCCGGAGCGGGTCTTCTTGTCGGTCTGCATGGTGTCCAGCAGCTGCGGAAGCGCGTCGGCGTCGTAGCTGGTCGGCAGGCCGACGCTGGACAGGATGGCGCGGTGGCGGTCGGCGGTGGTGTCGTCGAGGCGTCCGGCGAGGCGGCCGAGCTCGGCGGCGAAGACCAGGCCGACGGAGACCGCGGCGCCGTGACGCCAGCGGTAGCGCTCCCTGCGCTCGATCGCGTGGCCCAGCGTGTGGCCGTAGTTGAGGATCTCGCGCAGGCTGGATTCCTTGAGGTCGGCGGCGACCACGTCGGCCTTGACCTGGATGGCGCGGGCCACGAGTTCGGGCAGCACGTCGCCGGTGGGATCGAGCGCCGCCTCCGGATCGCGCTCCACCAGGTCCAGGATCACCGGGTCGGCGATGAAACCGGCCTTGATGATCTCGGCCATGCCCGCGACGATCTCGTTGCGCGGCACGGTCTCCAGTGTCACCAGATCGACCAGCACCGCGGCCGGCTCGTGGAAGGAGCCGACCAGGTTCTTGCCCGCCTCGGTGTTGATGCCGGTCTTGCCGCCGACCGCGGCGTCCACCATGGCGAGCAGGGTGGTCGGCACGTGCACGACCTGGACGCCGCGCATCCAGGTGGCCGCGACGAAACCGGCCAGGTCGGTTGCGGCGCCGCCGCCGAGGCTGACCACGACGTCGTTGCGGGTCAGGCCGATGCGACCGAGCACCTCCCAGCAGAAACCGGCGACGGCGAGGTCCTTGCCCGCCTCCGCGTCCGGGATCTCGATGCGGTGCGCGTCCAGGCCGGTCTCGGCCAGCGCCTTGCGCACCGCCTCGGCGGTCTCGGCCAGCGGCGGCTGGTGGAAGATCGCGACCGTGCGCACGCCCTTGGTCGCGCCCGTCACCGACTCGACGAGTTCGCCGAGCAAGCCGCGGCCGATGATCACCGGATACGGGTCGGCGGTGCGTACCTGGATACGACTCGGCTCTGTCACTGCTGCTCCGATTCTGTTCGTGCCGATTGCTCGAGTGCTCGCGCGCGGGCGCGGCGAGCGCGGGCGCGCCGGGCGCGGCCGCTGGAACTGGTCTTCGTCGCCGATTCTGCCGCCGCGGTGTGCGCGGTGGGGTCGGCGGGTGCGTCGGAACCGGCGCGGCGAAGCGCCCGGGAGCGGGCGCTCTGGTTCTCGCCGGTGGCCGAGGCACTCGCGGGTTCCGCGTTCTTCGGTGCCGGAGTCGTCGAATCGGCTTGACCCACAACGGAAACGGCGGATGCTTGCGATCCGGCAGGGTTCGGTGCGCCCGCGGGGCGGCACGCCCTTGGGCGACGGGCGCGTCCCGAGGTGGGCGTCGTGCCGGTGTCCTCGGGTCGCGCGCCGGAGGCGATGAGCCGGGGGAGCCAGGACCTGGGCTCCGCGCGTGGCGCGGTGGACTCGGTGCGATTCGGTTCGCCGGAGGACGTTCGGGCCGCCGGGCGCCTGCGGCGAGGACGACGTCGCCTGCCGGAAGCCGTGCCCTCGGCTGTGCTTCCCGCGCGCGAGGCGTTGGACTGTGCGCCGGATGCCCGCTCGGCCTCGGCTCTCTCGCCTCGGGCGGCACCGACTCCGGCCGCACCGCGGTCTTCGCGCACGCCGACGTCCGGGTTCGCGCTGCCTTCGCTCGCGTTCACCGCGGTTGCGTGCTGAGCGTCCTGGGTCGTCGCGGACGAGTCCTCGGTTGCCGCGCCCGAGCGCGCGATGACGGAGCCCTTGGTCGCGACGTCGGCGCTTCCGGTCCTGCGGCCGAGTTTCGTTGCGGCAGAGCCGGTTTCGTCATCGGCCGCAGCGTTCTCGGTGGTCGCGGCACTGCTCGCCGTGACTCCGGCACCGCTCGCCTTGTCCGTGGTGCTGTTCCTCTTGGACACAGCGCTGTTCACTTCGGCCGCAGTGCCGTCGTCCTTGGCGCCGGTGCCGGTTTGCTCGGCCGCTGCGCTGTTGTTCTTGCCCGCCGCACCGGTCTGGTCGGTCGCGGCGATGTCGTTCTTGGCTGCCGCGCGGCGGGCGGCGGCACGAGCCCTGGCCCGGCGACGGGCACGGGAGCGGCTGCTGCCCTGCCCTTCCGGCGTCTGGGCCGCGGCGCGGCCGGTCGCGGTGGCTTCGGGTTCGGGATCGGCGGTGGGCGCCGCGGGTTCCATGCCCAGTTTGTCCAGGATCATTCGCACCACCCGGCCGGGGCTGCGCCCGTCGGTGCGCACCCGCACCGTGGCGACCTCGCGGTACAGCGGGCGGCGCTTGCGCATCAGCTCGCGGTATTTCGCGCCGGGATCGTCGCCGTTGAGCAGGGGGCGCTGGTTGCTCGCCCCGGTGCGCCGCAGCCCCTCGGCCACGCTGATCTCCAGGTACACCACGGTCCGGTTGCGCAGCAGCGCCCTGGTGTCCTTGGACAGCACCGCGCCGCCGCCGAGCGAGACCACGCCGCGCTCGGCGAGGATGGCGCGCCGCACCACTCGCTCCTCGATCCGGCGGAACTCCGGTTCCCCGTCCGCGGCGAAGATCTCGGGGATGGTGCGGCCGGTCTCGCGCTCGATGCCCGCGTCGGTGTCGTACAGGTCGACGCCGAGTTCCTTGGCGAGCTTGCGGCCGATCGTCGATTTCCCCGCCCCCGGCGGTCCGACCAGCACCACGCGCGGGGCGCGCGGGTCGGTCTGCACGATCATTGCGGCCGACTGTCCGCCGGGACGTGCGGGCGGGTGCCGATCCGCTTGACGTAGCTGGTGATGTTGTCGACGGTCTCGTTCAGCGAATCGCCGCCGAACTTCTCCAGCGCGGCCTGCGCGACGACCAGCGCCACCATCGCCTCGGCGACGACGCCCGCGGCGGGCACGGCGCACACGTCGGAGCGCTGGTGGATGGCCACGGCCTCCTCGCCGGTGCTCATGTCGACGGTGGACAGGGCGCGGGGCACCGTGGAGATCGGCTTCATCGCCGCGCGCACCCGCAGTGGCTCACCGTTGGTCATGCCACCTTCGAGGCCGCCCGCGCGGTTGGTCGAGCGCAGCACGCCGTCCGGCCCGGGCCGCATCTCGTCGTGCGCCTGGCTGCCGCGCCTGCGCGCGGTCTCGAAACCGTCGCCGACCTCGACGCCCTTGATGGCCTGAATGCCCATGAGCGCGGCGGCCAGCCGGGAGTCGAGGCGGTTCTCGCCGCTGACGAACGAGCCGAGACCGACCGGAAGTCCCTCCACGACCACCTCGACGACGCCGCCGAGGGTGTCGCCGTCCTTCTTCGCCGCCTCGATCTCGGCGATCATCGCCGCCTCGGCGTCGGCGTCGAACGCGCGCACCGGGCTGGCGTCGACGGCGTCCAGATCAGCGGCCGTGGGAATCACGCCGGTGGTGTTGGCGGCGGCGCCGATCGAGACGACATGCGAGACGACCTCGACCCCGAAGGCCTGGCGCAGGAAGTTGCGCGCCACGGTCCCCGCCGCGACGCGCGCGGCCGTCTCTCGGGCGCTGGCGCGCTCCAGCACGTTGCGCGCGTCGTCGAAGCCGTACTTGAGCATGCCCGAGTAGTCGGCGTGCCCGGGGCGGGGCCGGGTCAGCGGGGCGTTGCGGGCCAGGTCGGCCAGCTCGGCCGGATCGACGGGATCGGCGGACATGACGGTCGTCCACTTCGGCCACTCGGAGTTGGCCACCTCGATGGCGACCGGACCGCCCATGGTGCGCCCGTGGCGCACGCCGCCGACCATGGTCACCTTGTCGGCCTCGAACTTCATCCGGGCGCCGCGCCCGTAGCCGAGCCTGCGGCGCGCGAGCTGAGCGGAGATGTCCTCGGACGTCACTTCGACACCCGCGACCATCCCGTCCAGGATGGCGACGAGGGCGGGACCATGGGATTCTCCGGCAGTTATCCAGCGCAGCACGCTGTCCATCCTTCCATGTCGGGGCGGTCCGACCCGCATCCGGTCCGCCGTGATCACTGGCACGTCGCCGACGCGAGCGGTGCCCGAGTCTTCTTACTGGCTATCGCCACTCGCAAGCCAGACGTACGCCGCCGCCGACTGCCCGCTGTTCGAGCCCGAACGTGCTCACACTTCGCAAGCGGTCGGGTGTCCGTGCGCCGCACACCGCGAGCGGCTGCCGTTCTGCCACCGTCGAGGCATCGCTCACTCGATACCGTCAAGGCATCACCCGCTCGCTACCGCCAAAGCGAACAACGTCGCCAGGCACATCGACGGGCCGTGTGCCACGGTGTCGGGCGGCGGCCGCGAACCCATCGCAATTCGAGAGATTCGATGGCGAACCAGCATCGCCAGTCCGACGCTCGCGGTGAGTACCGGCGCGGCCAGCGCGGCCCACACCCAAGCCTGCGCGCCGCCGAGCGCCGCGGCGGCTCCGAGTCCGATCGCCAGCTTCGCGTCGCCCGCGCCGAGGCATGCCGGAGCGGCGAAGTGCAGCATCGCATAGGGTGCCGCGAGCAGTGCGGCCCCGATCACCGCAGCTGTGAATTGTGTTGTGAACAGGGCGTATCCGAAGACGGCCAGCGCGCCCCATCCAGTGAGCGCGTTGGGTAGCCTGCGCTGTCGAAGATCGTTGAGACTCAGCGCCGCACACCATCCCGTCAGCGCGGCGAATGCTAGGTAGGCCATGCGATCCACCCTTGTTGATGCACGGCCCGTTTCGAAGTGCTCGATGCGAAATGTGCATAACCGCAGCGCATGTGAACACCCGATGGATCGGAATCGCGGGGAGGGACACGTAGGGCGGCCTGGCGGGTTCGGTCCTGAAAGGCTCATGACTCCGGCGCCTCGCTCGCGCGAACGGCATGCGGGTTTCACGCGGGCCGTCGAGCGCGCGGCAAGTCCCCATTCGGCATCCGCGCCCGATTCGTCCCGCTCGTCCTCCCTGCGCCCGGCGCCAGCAGGTGACGGTTCGGGTGTTGGACTGCCGCACCACCGCGTGTCGGCGGTAGCTTTGACCCATGTCTGCTGATCACGCGGGCCGTGGGCCCGACTACGCGGCGCGCCGGGGCGCACTGCGCAGTCTGCTGGTGGAGAACGAGGTCGACGCGCTGCTGGTCACCGACCTGGTGAACATCAGGTATCTGACCGGCTTCACCGGCTCCAACGCCACGCTGCTCGTGCATTCCTGGGACATGCGCAACGACGAGGAACGCACCGTGATCGGGACGGACGGCCGCTACCGCAGCCAGGTCGTCGAGCAAGCGCCCGACCTGCGCGCCGAGATCGCTCGCGGCACCGCGCGACGGATCGTGGAGCTGGCGGGGGAATGGCAGCTCGGCCGGGTCGGTTTCGAGAGCCATGTGGTGACCGTCGACCAGCACAGCGGTTTCGTCGAGCAGAAGACCGGGCTGGAACTCGTTGCGACGCCCGGCTTGGTCGAGCAGTTGCGCATGGTCAAGGACGCTTACGAGGTGGAACAACTGCGCAAGGCGTGCGCGGCGGGCGACGCCGGGCTGGCCACGCTGCTCGAACGCGGCGGACTACGGCCGGGGCGCACGGAGCGGCAGGTCGCCCGCGACCTCGAATGGGCGATGTACGAGCACGGCGCCGAGGCCATCTCCTTCGAGACCATCGTGGCCGCGGGCGCCAATTCCGCGATACCGCACCACCGTCCGACCGACGCCGTGCTGGCCGCGGGTGATTTCGTGAAGATCGATTTCGGTGCGGTCGTCGGCGGCTACCACTCCGACATGACCCGCACCTTCGTGCTCGGCCGCCCGACCGACTGGCAGCGCGAGGTCTACGCACTGGTCGTGGAGTCCCAGCGGGCCGGGCGCAAGGCGCTGCGACCGGGCGCGCAGGCCGGTGAGGTGGACGCGGCGGCGCGCTCGGTGATCGAGGCGGCGGGCCACGGCAAGCTGTTCGTGCACGGTCTCGGGCACGGCGTCGGCCTGCGCATCCACGAAGCGCCGGGGATCATGAAAAACGGAACCGGTACACTTCTATCCGGCGTGGCGGTGACCGTCGAACCAGGTGTGTACTTTCCCGGCCGCGGCGGCGTCCGAATCGAGGACACGCTCGTGGTGCGCGAAGGGGGCCCTGAGCTGCTCACCCACACCAGCAAAGACCTGACCGTCGTCGAATGACGCCGGTTACCTGAGAACAGGAGATCCGAAGACAGTGGCGGACACCAGCGACTTCAAGAACGGCCTCGTGCTGAAGATCGACGGTCAGCTCCAGCAGATCGTCGAATTCCAGCACGTCAAGCCGGGTAAGGGCCCCGCCTTCGTGCGGACCAAGCTGAAGAACGTCGTGTCCGGCAAGGTCGTCGACAAGACCTTCAACGCGGGTGTCAAGGTGGAGACCGCGACCGTCGACCGTCGCGACATGACCTACCTGTACCACGACGGCTCCGACTACATCTTCATGGACGGCGAGACCTTCGACCAGATCTCGATCGCCGAGGCCACCATCGGCGACGGCGCCCGCTTCCTGCTGGAGAACATGGCCGTCCAGGTGGCCGTGCACGAGGGCGAGCCGCTGTTCGTCGAGCTTCCCGTCTCCATCGAACTCGTGGTGCAGCACACCGACATCGGCCTGCAGGGTGACCGCTCCACCGGCGGCACCAAGCCCGCCACCCTGGAGACCGGCGCCGAGGTTCAGGTGCCGCTGTTCATCAACACCGGCGACAAGCTGCGCATCGACTCACGCGACGGCAGCTACCTCGGCCGCGTCAACGCCTGATCACCGGTCGCTCGCGACGGGAGCGCGCGACCCGGTGGCAGGTCCACCGTGGCGGGCGCTCCTGCCGCCCTGATACAGAACGACAGGGATGATGTGATCGTGGCGGAACAGCCCGCAGACAAGAAATCCACGTTCAAGAAGCTGGGCGCCCGGCACAAGGCCCGGCGCCGCGCCGTGGACCTGCTGTTCGAGGCGGAGGCCCGCGACGTCGACGCCGCCGACCTGCTCGACGAGCGCGTCGACCTGGCGACGAAGGACCAGACCGTCGCCCCCGTGCACGCCTACACCCGGACCCTGGTCGAAGGCGTCGCCGACGACCTGGACCGCGTGGACGGCACCATCGAGTCCTACTTGCAGGACTGGACGCTGTCCCGGCTGCCCGCGGTGGACCGCGCCATCCTGCGCATCGCCGTGTGGGAGCTGTTCCACGCCAACGACGTTCCGCCGGTGGTGGCCGTCGACGAGGCCGTGGAGCTGGCCAAGGAACTCTCGACCGACGACTCGCCGTCGTTCATCAACGGCGTGCTCGGTCAGGTCGTGCTCGTCGCGCCGCAGGTGCGCGCGGCGGCGGCCGCGACCCGTGCCCCGCGCCCGGAGCCCGAGGCGTGAACAAGTACCTGGTCATGGTGATGCGCACGCCGCGCTTCGACCCGGCGGTCATCGAACCGCACAAGGAGTTCCTGAACGAGTTGGTGGAACGCGGTCGGCTCGTGGAGAGCGGCCGCTTCACCGACGGCACCGGCGGCGCCTACGTGATCCGTGCCGAGAGCCTCGCGGCGGCGCGCGAGATCGCCTTCGCCGACCCGGTGCACACCACCGGCGCGTCGGAACTGACCGTGTACGAGTGGGAGATCACCGTCTCCGCCTGAGCCGCACCGCCCGATCCGGCTCCCGCCGGTGGGTGTACTGGGCCCGGCGGGAGCCCACCGGGACGTCTGCGGTGTCCCGGGCCGGGAGTGTGCCCGCCGCTGGTACCGACCGGATCACCGGCGACGGGCACTCAGTGATCCTCATACCTCGAGTGCGCTCGAGGTCAATCCGCTGTGGCGCGCGTCATGGACCGGGCTCGGCCGTTCGAATCAGCCGACGCCGAGCTGGTCGCCGGCGCCGCGGAGCGGACGGGCGCTGTCGCGCAGCGCTTTCGCCACGATGTCGTCGACGTCGGCATCGTCGTGGTCGGCGGGCAGACTCATCTCGAGTCCGTCGAACAGCTCGCGAACCTCCGCCACGCCGGGTTGCTCCGCCAGCGTCGATTTGGGTGCCCTTGCCGGTCCAGGTATGCGCGTCGTCCTCGGCGCCTTCGGCGAGGGAACGGTAGAGCGCGGCGTACCGGTCGCACAGCTCCACATTGGTGGGGTCGAGTATCTCCATGCGCACCAGCATCTCTCGACGATCGTGAGCGCTCGCCGCACGCAGTCCGGCAGCGTGACCACCCGCGTGTGCGCGCCGGTACCGCCCTTGAAGATCCAGCGGTCGGTGCCAGACCTGGCCTGCGCCAGCGCGTCCGACACCTCGTTGCCGAGCGCGAATCGGACCGCGGCCAGACCATCGAGCGTGCGTTGCGTGCTGGTCAACAGCGCGTCGATGGTGGCGGTGCCGACCACCGGACGCAGGCGGTCGGCCAAGCGCGGGCGCGGCGCCACCGGTTTAGGCGGCTCGCTGCGCCCGCCGCGGACCCTCGCCCGGCCGACATTGGCCTGGCTTCAGAGCTATCCGGTCGCCCACACCGACCCGACGGCCCGCGCGCTACGCCTCGCCCTGGAGTCCGGCGCCCTGCGGCTCATCGAACTGTGGTCGCCGCTGCTGTGCTGGATCATGCTGAGCCGCGGGGATATCGACGGCTTCGTGGGGTATCGCGCCGGTCTGGTCGATCTGCCGGCGGGCAGTCTCATCGCGCGGGAATCAGGCGTCACCGTAACCGGTTTCGACGGCGCGCCGTTCGACGACCGGATCGATCCATCCGGTGGGGAGGTCAGCTTCGTCGCCGCCCGTCCTGACGTGCTCTCCGAGTTGACCCTGCTGGTGAAATCGGCCGCGGATATCACCGTGACCGGTCTCGGCGGCGGTCGCGGCGACGCGGCCGCCCTCTAGCAACGAGCCGACCTCACTGGAAAGCCATGGCGTTCTCTTCCACCCACTGACGGAATGGCCTGCCGGGGGAGCCGGTGATCCGCGAGACCGTGTCGCGGACCGCGAGCAGTTCATCGTTGACATCCCCGCCGGTCACGTCCAGTACCGCGTCCGCGGCTTCTTCGCCGAAGATTGTCACCATGGTCGCCCGAGCCTGCGCACGACCGATCTCGGCGCATTCGATCTCCCGGTCCAGCACGGCGGCGATGGTCGCCACTTGCTCGCGTGGCGTGATGCGGTCGGGGCCGGTCAAGGCATAACGGTGGCCTCGGTGACCGGGCTCGGTCAGCGCGACACGGGCCACCGCCGCGATGTCCGCCGGGTGGATCGTGGGAAGCCCGACATCCGCGTAGGGCACCTGGACCGATCGGCGTTCCTGGATCGCGTCCGCCCAGAGCAGGGCGTTGGAGGCGAACTGCGTCGGACGCAGGATGGTCCAGTCCATACCGCTGGTTTCGAGCAACCGCTCCACAGCTGCGTTCTCGGCGGCGGGGCCGAGGTGGGGATGGGTCTGGACGGTGATCGATGACACCAGCACCACATGCTCCACACCCGCTCGGCGCGCGGCGTCGAGGATGTCGGCATCCGGGCCGAGCCGTGAGACGAGAAACATCGAGCGCACTCCGTCCAGCGCGGGCTCCAGCGAAGCGACGTCGGCGAAGTCGCCCTCGGCGGCCTCGACCCCCTCGGGAAAGGAAGCGTCGGCGTTGCGGGTGAGAGCTCGCAGAGGTCCGGCGTCGACGGCCCGCAGCTGCTTCAGTAGCGCGCTACCTACGTTCCCGGTGGATCCGGTGATCAGCATCATGAGCGACTTCTCCTTGTCCGCGGTGATCGACTGGCGAAGACGCTAAGACCTCAATGCGACTCGAGGTCAAGAAAAGTGCTCTCGCTACTCGGATGCGGCCACCGGACCGAGCGCGCTCAGCCGGTGACGAGCAGCGCCGTGACCGAGCCGACGGTGGCGAGGAGCGCGAGACCGCGGCCGGTCAGCACGAACCGCCTCATCGGCACGCACATCACCGTGGAGTCGGCTGGACGCGCCGCTCTGAGGCCGCTCCCGTGCGGCGATGAGAGATCATTAGACTACTTCTCGCAACGTCGCAACGAGGAGTGTGGAATGGTCGCCGAAACGCCCGTGACAGGAACCGCCGAACTGGCCGGATTGCAGACCGGAGGGTGCACCGCCGAGCAGGCGTGGGCGTTGTTCGATCGACTGCCCGGCGTGCGGGTCGCCGAGGTGGCGACCGGGCGCTGGCGCGGCGAGGAGATCGACACCGGACATCCGTTCGACGGCATGCTTGTCGCCTCGGGTTGGTACGGCAAGCAGTTCGACGGTCCGGACGCCGTGCACCCGCTGCTGTTCGCCGACGCCGCGGGGGAGGTGTTCCCCGTCGATCCCCGCCGGGTGCCGCTGAGCTTGGCGGGCAAGGTGCCGCTGTCCGGTGTGCGGATGCTGCGCTCGATGCTGCCGGTGCTCGGTCCCGCGCTGCGCGCCCGCAAGCCCACCGCGCGGCTGCGGGATATCGAGTACCGGGGCGAGGTGGGCGCGGCGATGGTCTACGACCACCTGCCGATCATCGACCACTTCCGCCGCGTCGACGCGCACACGCTGTTCGGTGTGATGGACCTGCGCGGCATGACCGAGCCGTACTTCTTCGTCCTGCGTCGGTGAGTCGCGGCCCGGCCTACCATCGAACTAGTCGCCGAGGGTTGATCGCCGTGCGAGGGGAGACCGTCGATGGAACGTACGACCTGTTTGGTGGCGGGCGGTGGGCCCGCGGGCATGGTGCTCGGCCTGCTGCTGGCCCGCGCGGGCGTCGAGGTCACCGTGTTGGAGAAGCACGGCGACTTCCTGCGTGACTTCCGCGGCGACACCGTGCATCCCACCACCCTCGACCTGCTCGACGAACTCGGCCTAGGGGAGGAGTTCGCGAAACTGCCCGCGCGGCGATTGGACTCGATACTGCTCCCCGTCGGCGGCTCGCTGCAAACCTTGGCGTCGCTGAAAAACCTTCCGGGCAAACACAAATACATCGCCATGGTGCCGCAGTGGGATCTGCTCGACCTGCTGGCCCGCGCCGCCGATCGCGAGCCGACGTTCCGGCTGCGCGTGAACACCGAGGCCACCGGTCTGATCTTCGCCGAAGGCCGGGTCGCCGGGGTGAAATACCGGACGGCCGACGGTGGCACCGGTGCGATCGAGGCCGCGCTCACCGTCGCCTGCGATGGGCGCGGTTCGGTGCTGCGAGCGTCCGCCGGGCTGCGGTCGCGCCGGTGGGCGACGCCGATGGACGTGTGGTGGTTTCGCCTGCCGCGCACGGGGATCGATCCCGCGGGCGCGATTCCGATCGTCACCGCCCGCCGCGCCGCCGTCATGCTGGATCGCGGGGACTACTGGCAGTGTGCCACGCTCATCGCCAAGGGTAGCGACGCCGCGGCCAGGCGCGGCCCGGTCGGCGCGATCATGCGCGAGATGGCCGCGGCCGCACCGTGGTTGGCCGATCGGGTCGACACGCTGCGCGACTGGGACGAGGTCAAGCTGCTCGACGTGCAACTCGACCGCCTCGAACGCTGGTACACCGACGGGCTGCTCTGCCTCGGCGACGCCGCGCACGCCATGTCCCCGGCCGGTGGCGTCGGCATCAACCTCGCCGTGCAGGACGCGGTGGCGGCGGCGAGAATTCTTGCCGCGCCGCTGCTTTCGGGACGGGTCGGCGTCGCGGAGCTGGCCAAGGTGCAGCGGCGGCGCTGGTTCCCGACCGTTGTCACACAGGGCATCCAACGGTTGCTCCACGCCGCTGTCATCCGGCCCGCGCTGAGCGGGCAGGTGGATCTCACCGGCGCGGACAACGCGCCATTGCCCATCAGGGTGCTGCGGCGTATCCCCGTGGTGCGAAGCGTTCCGCCGTTTCTGCTCGCCAGGGGCGTATTGCCCGAGCACGCACCAGATTTCGCGCGGCGCGGGCACTGACGGTTCACGGTCGGTCAGCCGAAGAGATCGTCCGGGCTGCCTGCTCGACCGGGCAATTCGGCGACCCAGCCCGCGACCACCGCGAGTCCGGTCGCGCGGTGGACGGCGAGGAAACCGAACGGGCGGTCGAAAACGACCTCGACCTGGGTGATCAGGTGCTCGGCCGAGAGCGGCATGCTGACCGCGACCGCCGCGATGCTCGTGACGGCCGCGGCTTCGAAACCCTCGCGGGTGAAACGGGCCAGTACGTCCTGTGCGCCCTGCGCGAGCGCCAGTGGCTCCGGCGAGATCCCGGGGAAGTGGTTTCGGTCCGTCCGCATGGCGGCGGTGAGGCCGAAGAGTTCGGGGGTGGCGCACAGATCGTGCGAGGAGCGAATCTCGAAGGGCGGCATGCGGATATCGAGACGGTCCCCGGGGCGGGAAGCGCGGTGTCGGGTCACGCGCAGTCCAGGGCCGGTGGTTCCGGGCGGCAGGTGATCGCGGACGGGTACCTGCCCGGTGAGTGCGGCGAGGCCGGTGGTGAGCACCGCGCCCGGTGAGCTTGTGCCCGGCGACTCCGTGGCGTCTGGTGCCGCGCCGAGCAGCAGGTGCACGTCGAGATCGCCGGTTCCGGTTACCACCACGCGGGTCACGGGTTCCGAGCCGTCGAGAAGGGAGACCTGGGACAGGTCTCCAGTGGTGCGCGTCAGCCCGCGTCCGTCGATGCCGCGCCACGGCCCGGTTTCGGGACGAAGCACGGCGTCGACGAAGTGCTCGCGCCATTCGGTTTTGGCGACCAACGCGGTGGCGAGTACCAGCATGGTGTCGGGATCGATCCGCAGCGGGAAGCGGTCGATCAAGCCGTCGGTCCCGCGCGCGGCCCAGGCGTCCAGCGCGGCCTGGCTCGTCAGCCGTCCGATGGTGTCCTGCGGCAGGCTGTCGGACCACGTGCGGTGCAGCGGAAGCTCTTCGGCGAACCACACGCCAAGCACGGCGGAGAGATCTTCGGCCTCGGCCATGATCCGCAGCACCTCCAGCGCGGCACTGTGGGCTCGCTCGGCGGGCAGCCCGACCGCGGCTTCCAGTTCCGCGCGAGCCGGGTCGTCCGCGGCTGCGGCCAGCAGGGCGAGCAGCGGCCAGATCCCGGCCCCCGAGACGACGAAATCTCTCTCGCCCGCGACAGCCGCCCACCGCGCGGTCAACTCGTTGACGGCCGCTACCTGCGTATCGATTGCGCTCCCCATCAAGCCAACATAGCCGCCATAACCGCCACTGCCGACGAAGCTTGCCCGTGGCCCGTGGCCCGTGGTCCGTGGCCCGTTGTTGGCGTCTGCCGCCCGGAGTTCTCTGCCGCATGATTGCGACGGCCGCCCGCCGCTCGCTGGCGGCTGGCGGCTTGTCCATGACCCGCGCGGTGCCCGCTGTTCGCCGCTCGCTGCCCGCTGGCGGCTGGCGGCTTATCCGTGAGCCGCGGTGCCCGCTGTTCGCCGCCTGCTGCCCGCTGCTTGCCGCTCGTCGTCTGCTGCCCGCTGTTCGCGGTCCGCCGCCTGCTGCCTGCTGCTGGCGTCTGCCGCCCGACGTCCGTTCTCTGTCGCCTGATGGCGTCTGCCGCTTGTGGCCCGCTGTCTGCTGCAGGTTGTCCGTCGTCGGCTGTCCATGGCCCGCCGCCAGACGCTCGTTGTCTACCGCCCGCGCCTGCTGGCGTCTGCCGCCCGGAGTCCGTTCTCTGTCGCCTGATGGCGTCTGCCGCTTGTGGCTCGCTGTCTGCTGCGGGTTGTCCGTTGTCGGCTGGCCATGACCCGCCGCCAGACGCTCGTCGTCTGCCGCTCGCTCCTGATGGCGTCGGCCGCTCGTACGTGTTTCGGTCTACTCGGGGAGAGTCGTGGGCCGTGCCCGGCAGAACTCGGTGGCTCGTGCGAGTCGGGCGACGAGCGGCCGGGTGAAATCAGGTGTGGTTCGGGCGCAGGACGATCGTGCCGAACGTGGCGCGCTGGTCGATCAGTTCGTGCGCGCGTGCAGCTTGGTCGAGCGGCAGTACCTGGTCGAGCAGGGGCTCGAGCGTTCCGGCCGCGACCTCGTCGAGGACTTGCGCGCGATGACCCGCCACCTTGCCGAGCCAGGCGGGACCGGCGCAGCCGATCAGGGTCAGCCCGCGGGTCACGAGGTCGATCGCGGTGATCGGCGCGGGACCGCCGGAGAGGAAGCCGTAGCTCAGCATGCGACCGCGCACCGGCGTCATGAGGTCGAGCAGCGCCGGTGTCGCGGGCCCGCCGATGGCGTCGAACACGACATCCAGCGTCGTCGCAGCGAGCACGTCGCGCAGGTGGTCCGTCCACGCCGGGTCGTTGTGGTCGATCACCTCGGCGGCCCCAAGCTTGCGCGCCTGCGCGGCCTTGGCGGGGCCGCCCGCCGTCGCGATGACGCGCGCGCCCCGGCGGACCGCGTACTGGGTCGAGTAGGCGCCGACACCGGTCGCGGCCGCCTCGATCAGCACCGTCTCATCCTCGGTGGGTGCGGCCGTGTCGACCAGGGCCGCCGCGACGGATCCGCTCATCATGGCCGCCGCGGCGACGGTGGTTTCCACACCGTCGGGGATGGGCGTCGCGTGCGCGGCGGGGGCGACGACGTATTCGGCGTAGGCGCCGAAGCCATTGGTGTCCACCACGACTCGACGCCCGACCCATCCAGGTTCGACGCCCGCTCCGGTCTCGGTGACCGTACCCGCCGCCTGGAAACCGAACACGAACGGCGGTTCGGCGGGCGTGGGGAATCCGCCCGCGCGGATCACGGTCTCCGGATACAGCACCGGAACGGCCTCCGCCCGGACGACCAGCTCGCCCGTGCCCGCCGTCGGCCGCGGCGCCTCGGACGGAACCAGCACCTCGGGTCCGCCCACCCCTGTCATTACGATTGCCCGCATCGAGAACTCCATAAGTTGACTGTCGGTCCAGATATCTCGCCACGATATGGACCGTCGGTCAACTTTGTCAACGACGAAGGCGGGTGCATGTCCGACGGGCGCACGCGAGAACGGGCCGACGCCGCCCGCAACCGGCGCGCGATCCTGGACGCGACCAGGACGTTGCTCGCCGAGCACGGAGCCGAGGCCGTCACCATGGATCGGGTCGCCGCCGCGGCGGGCGTGGGCAAGGGGACGATCTTCCACCGCTTCGGCAGCCGTGCCGGGCTGCTGCACGAACTGGTCGCCGAACCCGCGGTCGCCCTGATGGAGGCCGTCTCCAGCGGACCGCCGCCCCTGGGGCCGGGCGCACCCGCCGCCGAGCGTCTGCTTGCCTACTTCGCGGCGATGGCCGACCTGGTGATCGACAACATCGAACTCGTCGTCGCCTACAACGCGGTGCCACCGCATCCCAGACGCGAAGAGTTCCACGCCTTCTGGGCCGCGCACATCACGGCGATGCTGCGCGAGGCACGCCCGGACCTGGACGCCGAAGTGGTCGGCGCGCTGTTGCTCGCGCCGTTGGGCACCGAGCTCGCGTCCAGGATGGTGCGCGCGGGGGAGGCGGATCGCCTGCGGGCCGCGGTGCACGATCTCGTCGCGTCGGTGCTGCGAGCGCCTCGGGCCGCGTCGGAAACATGATGCCGGGCGGAACGGCCGCGGTCCGCCGTGCGACTCAGCGGCTCCGGCGAGGGGCGTTGATCAGCCGTGCGCCCAGGATGGCGAGCCGTTGCGGCCTTGCCGCGCCTATCCCGAGCGGCCACTGATCAGCCCCGCGAGAGGATGGCTTCGAAGCGTTCGTCGGCGCGGTCGAGCTGACCGAGGATGTGTTGCTTGACGTGATCCGCGAGGGGAGTGTCCGGCCTGCTCACCAAATCGCGGTAGACGTCGGTGAGCGGACGGTATTTCGTGGCGAGCTTGCGCATGATCGGCTTCTCGGCGTAGAGGATGCCGACGCCGTTGTCGGTGAAGTCCGACAGCTTGACGACCCGCGCCCAGGGAGCGCGATCCAAGGTCGTGGCGACGTGGTCGCGGTACTGCTCGTGACGATCGCGGGCCGGATCGGGCTCGGGATTGGTGACGGCGGCGACGAGGTCGGCGACCCGCCCGCCGAAGCGTTCGGACAGTTCGGTGAGCGCGCCGTCGGTGGGGGAGCCGTCGCGGGCGCCCGCCAGTTCGGCCGGATGGTCTTCCACAGCGTCGTGCAGCAGGCCCGCCGCCACCACGTCGGTATCGCGCACCTCGTAGTGGCTGACGATCCGGATCGCCACGCGCAGAAGATGATTCAGATAGGGCTCGCGGCCGTACTTGTCGTCGCGGTGCAATTCGGTGGCCAGTTCGAGCGCCTCGTTCAGCCGCTCACCATCGGGCAGTTCCGCGATTTCCAGCAGCAGCCGTTCGCGCAGCCCCGGCTCGCCATAGACCTCGCTGATCGTGTGCAGCGGCATCACGGCCAAGACTCCCGCCCCAGGGTTGCGCATAGTCTCAATCTATCGAGCCTTTCGGCCGCGCGCTGTGCCCTGCGCCACTTGTTCACCTATCGGATTTCGAAAATCGGCCGCGAGTCGATTCGCATGGTGCGTTCGTCAGCTCCCGATATGGCGATTCGATTCGTGGGCAATCTCTTTCGCAGCCCGCAGCCCGCAGCCCGCAGCCCGCAGCCCGCAGCCCGCAGCCCGCAGCCCGCAGCCCGCAGCCCGCAGCCCGCAGCCCGCAGCCCGCAGCCCGCAGCCCGCAGTCTGCGGTCCTTACTCGCGGTTCATACGATGCGCGGCTCTCCGCTCGTGAAGATCACGAGTCGCGGCTACGACAACCAGCCGCAGGGGACGCTCTCTCGCATCCGCCCGTCGACGCTGCGGTGCCAGGCGTTCGAGACCGATGGCCTCAGCGCACGTTCCGCGGACGGAACTGAATGCTGATCCGCGGACCGACCGGCTTGCGGGTCTTGGGTACCGCGTGCTCCCAAGTCCGCTGGCAGGAACCACCCATCACCAGCAGGTCGCCGTGCCCCACCTGATACCGGATGCTCGCGCCGCCGCGCCGCGGCCGCAGCAGCAGCGCGCGCGGGGCGCCGACAGACAGGATCGCCACCATGGTGTCGTGTTTCGCCCCGCGCCCGAAGGTGTCGCCGTGCCAGGCGACGCTGTCGCGGCCGTCGCGGTACCAACACAGGCCCGCCGTCCGGAACGGCTCGCCGAGTTCGCTGGCGTAGTGGCGGCTGAGCGCGTCGCGCGCCTCGTCCAGAATCGGATCCGGCAGCGCCGCGTGCTCGTCGTAGAAATGCAGCAGCCGGGGGACGTCCACGACCCGGTCGTACATCGGCCTGCGCTCGGCCTGCCACGGAACCTCCCGCGCCAGCCGATCGAACAGGGTGTCCGCACCGGTCAGCCACCCGGACCGAACATCGACCCACGCGCCGTCCGACAGCGGCGTGCGGTGAATGCCATCGAGGGAGCCGAGGCAGACGTCCCCGGACCCGTCGAACAGCGAACCCTGCAGCCAAGCGGTCACCCGCCCGACCCTACCCCCATTCGAACATATGTGCACACACCGTCGTATGCCGTGGTATCGCCCGATGTTCCGGGTGGCGCCGCTCACAGCGCGTTCGTGGGGCAGCTCACAGGCCGATATGCCTGGTGAAAGCGGGGTCGGAGGCGCTGTTACGCTGCTAGCCGTAAGACATCCTTTAACGGACCGTCCGGTGAGGCGGGGAAGGAGGTCGGCATGGCCGTGCCCGGGGACCGGGCCGCCAAGTCCGGCGCTGCCGAGACGACGCATTCTCAGCGGCACACACCCGAATGGGTGGCGACGGGGCGGGAGCTGTTGTCGGCTTCCGATGTTGGCCGGACCATCGCGCGCATCGCGCACCAGATCATCGAGAAGACCGCGCTGGACTCCGACGAGGCCGGTTCGCCGCGCGTGGTGCTGATCGGCATCCCGACCCGCGGCACCACCCTGGCCGCGCGGCTGACCGACAAGATCGAGGAGTTCTCCGGCGTGCGCCCGGCCCTCGGCTCGCTCGACATCACCCTGTACCGCGACGACCTGCGTAGCCGTCCGCACCGACCGCTGGAGCGCACCTCGGTGCCTGAGGGCGGCATCGAGGACGCGCTCGTCGTGCTCGTGGACGACGTGCTCTTCTCCGGCCGCACCGTGCGCTCGGCCCTGGACGGGCTGCGCGATCTGGGCAGGCCGCGCTCGGTGCAACTGGCCGTGCTGATCGACCGCGGCCACCGCGAGCTGCCGATCCGCGCGGACTTCGTCGGCAAGAACGTGCCGACCGCGCGGGCGGAGGACATCTCGGTGCTGCTCACCGAACACGACGGTCGCGACGGTGTCTATCTGCACCAGGAGGCCGAAGCGTGAGACACCTGTTGAGCGTCACCGATCTGGACCGCGCCGCGGCGTCCGAGCTGCTCGACGAGGCCGAGCGCTTCGAGCAGGCGCTGCTGGGTCGCGAGGTGCACAAGCTGCCGACACTGCGCGGGCGCACCGTGATGACGGTCTTCTACGAGAACTCGACCCGCACCCGGGTGTCCTTCGAGGTCGCCGGGAAGTGGATGAGCGCCGACGTGATCAACGTCAGCGCCAGCAGCTCGTCGGTGTCCAAGGGCGAATCGCTGCGCGACACCGCGCTGACCCTGCACGCCGCGGGCGCGGACGCGCTGATCGTGCGGCACCCGGCCTCCGGCGCCGCGCACCAGATCGCGCACTGGATGGATGGCTGGGCGCGTTCGGAGGGCCGGACATCCGGTCCCGCGATCATCAACGCGGGCGACGGCATGCACGAACACCCGACCCAGGCGCTGCTGGACGCGCTGACACTGCGGCAGCGGCTCGGCGACATCGAGGGCAAGCGGGTCGTGATCGTCGGCGACATCCTGCACAGCCGGGTGGCGCGCTCGAACGTCTTCCTGCTGCACACCCTCGGCGCCGAGGTGGTGCTCGTCGCGCCGCGCACGCTGCTGCCGGTCGGCGTCGAAGCCTGGCCCGCCCGGGTCTCGCACCACCTGGACGCCGAACTGCCCGGTGCCGACGCGGTGCTCATGCTGCGCGTCCAAGCCGAGCGCATGAACGGCGGATTCTTCCCCTCGGCGCGCGAGTACTCGGTGAACTACGGCCTGTCCGAGCGCAGGCTCGCGCTGCTGCCGGAGCACGCGGTGGTCATGCACCCCGGTCCGATGCTGCGCGGCATGGAAATCGCCTCGGCCGTGGCGGACTCGCCGAAGGCCGCGATCCTGCAGCAGGTCACCAACGGCGTGCACCTGCGCATGGCGGTGCTGTTCCGCCTGCTGGTCGGCGCGCAGGAGGCAGTGGCATGAACGGCAACGAGCGGAAGGTGGCGCCCGGCATGAGCGAACGAAGTGAGCGAATCATGTGGCAGCGCGCAGCGCGCATGCCGAAGCTGAGCGTCAGCGAGGCGCAGGCATGAGCGGTCAGGGCTCGGAGGAGGCAGCCCGCGTAACCACGGAGAGCCCCGCTCAGGCCGAAAGGAGGACAGCATGAGTGGGCTGTTGATCAAGGGGGCCTTGATCTACGGCGAGGGTCAGCCCGTGGACGTGTTCGTCGACGAGGGCGAGATCCGGCAGATCGGCACCGATCTGGGCATCGTGGACGCCGAGATCATCGACGCGAAGGGCCAGATCCTGCTGCCCGGCTTCGTCGACCTGCACACCCACCTGCGCGAACCGGGCCGCGAGGACACCGAGACCATCGAGACCGGCTCCGCCGCCGCGGCGCTCGGCGGCTACACCGCCGTGTTCGCCATGGCCAACACCAACCCGGTCGCCGACTCGGTGGTCGTGACCGACCACGTGTGGCGGCGCGGCCAGGAGGTCGGCCTCGTCGACGTGTTCCCGGTGGGCGCGGTGACGGTCGGGCTCGAGGGCAAGCAGCTCGCGGAGATGGGCACCATGGCGGCGGGCGTCGGCGCGGTGCGGATGTTCTCCGACGACGGCCACTGCGTGTACGACCCGCTGATCATGCGCCGCGCGCTGGAGTACTCGAACTCCCTCGGCGTGCTCATCGCCCAGCACGCGGAGGAGCCCCGGCTGACCAAGGGCGCGGTCGCGCACGAGGGCCCGACCGCGGCCCGGCTCGGTCTCGCGGGCTGGCCGCGGGCCGCCGAGGAATCGATCGTGGCCCGCGACGCGCTGCTGGCCAGGGACGCCGGCGCGCGCGTGCACATCTGCCACGCCTCCACCGCGGGCACCGTGGAACTGGTGAAATGGGCCAAGTCCCAGGGCATTTCGATCACCGCCGAGGTGACGCCGCACCACCTGCTGCTGGACGACACGCGGCTGGAGACCTACGACGCGGTCAACAAGGTCAACCCGCCGCTGCGCGAGGCCTCCGACGCCGCGGCGCTGCGGCAGGCGCTGGCCGAGGGCATCATCGACTGCGTGGCCACCGACCACGCCCCGCACGCCGAACAGGACAAGTGCTGCGAATTCGCCGCGGCCCGTCCCGGCATGCTCGGGCTGGAGACCGCGCTGTCGATCATCGTCCAGACCATGGTCGAGCCGGGCCTGCTGGACTGGCGCGGCGTGGCCCGCGTGATGAGCGAGCAGCCCGCGCGGATCGTCGGACTCGACGACCACGGCCGCCCGCTCGAGGTGGGCGAGCCCGCGAACCTCACCCTGGTCGACCCCGACGCCACCTGGACGGTGCGCGCCGCGGAGCTGGCCAGCATCTCGAACAACACGCCGTTCGAGGCGATGACCTTCCCGGCCAAGGTGACGGCGACGTTGCTGCGCGGCCGGGTGACCGCACGCGAGGGCAAGGCGGTCTTGGGTACCGCGGCGCGAGCGACGGGCCCGGAGGCGGTAGCGGAGCGTGGCCACGGAGGGCACCGGGAGCGCCGCCGATTGGACGCAGGAGGTCCGTAAGTGGAAAGAACGCTGTGGGTGGTCGGGTGCCTCGCGCTGTTCGCGCTCGGCGTCTGGCTGATGTACCGGGGCTGGCAAAACCGCGCGGCGCGTCAGCAGGAGCGGATCGGCGAACTGCCGCCGGTGCCCGCCGACCTCGGCGCCCAAGTGCTGGAGCCGACGACCGGCCTGTATCTCGGCAGCACGATCGCGCCGAGTTGGCAGGACCGGATCGCGGTCGGCGATCTGGGTTTCCGCGCCACCGCGGAACTCACGCGGTTCGAGCGGGGGATCCTGCTCGAGCGCGACGGGGCGACGGTGATCTGGATTCCGCAGGAGTCCATCACGGCGGTGCGCACCGAACGCGGCCACGCGGGCAAGGTGATGACAGAAGATGGTGTGCTGGTAATTCGCTGGAAGCTGCCGACCGGAACCGAGATAGACACCGGCTTCCGAGGTGACGACAAGACGGTGTATCCGGCGTGGGCCAGGACGACGACGGGAGATGAACGAACGTGAATGAAGCGGCTGCGCTGGTGCTCGAGGACGGCCGGGTGTTCCGCGGCACGGCCTACGGCGCCGTGGGCGAGACGCTCGGCGAGGCGGTGTTCTGCACCGCGATGACCGGGTATCAGGAAACTCTGACCGACCCCAGCTACCACCGCCAGATCGTGGTGGCGGCGGCACCGCAGATCGGCAACACCGGATGGAACGACGAGGACGACGAGTCCTCGAAGATCTGGGTGGCCGGGTACGTGGTGCGCGACCCCGCGCGCCGTGCGTCGAACTGGCGCGCGACCACGACGCTGCCCGACGCCATGCGTGAGCAGGACATCGTCGGCATCGCGGGTGTCGACACCCGCGCTCTGGTGCGCCACCTGCGCACCCGCGGTTCGATGAAGGCGGGCATCTTCTCCGGCCCCGCGCTCGCCGACGAGGACGCGCTGCTGGCCCGGGTCAACGGCCAGCCGTCCATGCTGGGCGCGGATCTGGCCGAGGAGGTCAGCACCGATTCGGTCTACACGATCGAGCCCACGGGCGAGCGCCGCTTCACCGTCGTCGCCGTCGACCTGGGCATCAAGACCAACACCCCGCGCATGTTCGCCGAGCGCGGCATGCGGGTGCACGTGGTGCCCTCGACCGTCACCTTGGACCAGATCCGCGAGCTGAAGCCCGACGGCGTCTTCCTGTCCAACGGTCCCGGTGACCCGGCCACCCAGGACGGCGCGGTCGCCATCACCCAGGGCGTGCTCGAGCAGGGACTGCCGCTGTTCGGCATCTGCTTCGGCAACCAGATCCTGGGCCGGGCGCTCGGCCGCGAGACCTACAAGATGAAGTTCGGCCACCGCGGCATCAACATCCCGGTCGTCGAGCACGAGACCGGCCGGATCTCGATCACCGCGCAGAACCACGGCTTCGCCCTGGAGGGCGAGCAGGGTGAACAGTTCGACACCCCGTTCGGCCGCGCCGAGGTCAGCCACGTCTGCGCCAACGACGGCACCGTCGAGGGCGTGCGCCTGGTCAACGGCCGCGCGTTCTCCGTGCAGTACCACCCCGAGGCCGCCGCAGGCCCCCACGACGCCGCATATCTGTTCGACCGTTTCGCCGGTCTCATGGAAGGAGCCTGATGCCTCGCCGCGAGGATCTACGCCACATCCTGGTGATCGGTTCGGGCCCGATCGTCATCGGCCAGGCTTGTGAGTTCGACTATTCCGGCACCCAGGCGTGCCGGGTGCTCAGGTCCGAGGGCCTGCGCGTGTCGCTGGTGAACTCCAACCCGGCGACGATCATGACCGACCCCGAGTTCGCCGACTCGACCTACGTCGAGCCGATCACGCCGGAGTTCGTCGAGAAGGTCATCGCGAAGGAGCGTCCCGACGCCATCCTCGCGACCCTCGGCGGGCAGACCGCGCTGAACACCGCCGTCGCGCTGCACGAGCGCGGCGTGCTGGAGAAGTACAACGTGGAGCTGATCGGCGCCGACTTCGACGCCATCCAGCGCGGCGAGGACCGGCAGAAGTTCAAGGACATCGTCGCCAAGGTCGGCGGCGAGAGCGCCCGCTCGCGGGTCTGCTTCACCATGGACGAGGTGCGCGAGACGGTCGCCGAGCTGGGCTTCCCCGTCGTCGTGCGGCCCTCCTTCACCATGGGCGGCCTCGGCTCCGGCATGGCCTACAACCACGAGGACCTCGACCGCATCGCGGGCGGCGGCCTCGCCGCATCGCCGACGGCCAACGTCCTGATCGAGGAGTCCATCCTCGGCTGGAAGGAATACGAGCTCGAGCTGATGCGCGACGGCCGCGACAACGTCGTGGTGGTCTGCTCGATCGAGAACGTGGACCCGATGGGCGTGCACACCGGCGACTCGATGACCGTCGCCCCGGCCATGACGCTCACCGACCGCGAGTACCAGAAGCTGCGCGACCTCGGCATCGCCATCCTGCGCGAGGTCGGCGTCGACACCGGCGGCTGCAACATCCAGTTCGCGGTGAACCCGCGCGACGGCCGCCTGATCGTCATCGAGATGAACCCGCGCGTCTCGCGGTCCTCGGCGCTGGCCTCCAAGGCCACCGGCTTCCCGATCGCCAAGATCGCGGCCAAGCTGGCCATCGGCTACACGCTGGACGAGATCGTCAACGACATCACCAAGGAAACCCCGGCCTGCTTCGAGCCGACCCTGGACTACGTCGTCGTCAAGGCGCCACGGTTCGCGTTCGAGAAGTTCCCCGGCGCCGACGCGACGCTGACCACCACCATGAAGTCGGTGGGCGAGGCGATGTCGCTGGGCCGCAACTTCTCCGAGGCGCTCGGCAAGGTGCTGCGCTCGCTGGAGACCAAGGCCACCGGCTTCTGGACTCTGGACGACGGCCCGTGGGCGCCCGTCGACGGTGACGCGCAGGCCGCGATCGAGAAGATCCTCGACGACCTGCGCACCCCGATCGAGGGCCGCATCTACCAGGTCGAGCGGGCGCTGCGCTACGGCGCGAGCATCGACGACGTGGCCGCGGCCTCGGGCATCGACCCGTGGTTCGTCGCCGAGATCGCCGGTCTTGTCGAGCTGCGCCAGGAGATCATCGACGCCCCGGTGCTGGACGAGCCGCTGCTGCGCCGCGCCAAGCACTACGGCCTCTCCGACAACCAGCTCGCCGCGCTGCGGCCCGAGCTGGCGGGGGAGACCGGCGTGCGCGCGCTGCGCCACCGGCTCGGCGTGCGCCCGGTGTACAAGACCGTCGACACTTGCGCCGCGGAGTTCGAGGCCAAGACCCCGTACCACTACTCGGCCTACGAGCTCGATCCCGCCGCGGAGTCCGAAGTGGCGCCGCAGCGCGAGCGCGAGAAGGTGATCATCCTCGGCTCCGGCCCGAACCGCATCGGCCAGGGCATCGAGTTCGACTACTCGTGCGTGCACGCGGCGCAGACGCTGTCGCAGGCCGGGTACGAGACGGTGATGGTCAACTGCAACCCGGAGACCGTCTCCACCGACTACGACACCGCCGACCGCCTCTACTTCGAGCCGCTCACCTTCGAGGACGTGCTCGAGGTCTACCACGCGGAATGCGAGTCCGGCACCGTCGCGGGCGTCATCGTGCAGCTCGGCGGGCAGACCCCGCTGGGTCTCGCGCAGCGGCTGACCGACGCGGGCGTTCCGGTCGTCGGCACCAGCGCGGCCGCCATCGACCTGGCCGAGGATCGCGGCGAGTTCGGTGAGGTGCTGGTCGCGGCCGGTCTGCCCGCGCCGAAGTACGGCACGGCCACCACGGTCGAGCAGGCGAAGAAGATCGCCGCGGGCATCGGCTACCCGGTGCTCGTCCGCCCGTCCTATGTGCTCGGCGGGCGCGGCATGGAGATCGTCTACGACGAGAAGTCCCTGGAGGGCTATATCTCCCGCGCCACCGAGCTGAACCCCGAGCACCCGGTGCTCGTCGACCGGTTCCTCGAGGACGCCATCGAGATCGACGTGGACGCGCTCTGCGACGGCGAGGAGGTCTACCTCGGCGGCGTGATGGAGCACATCGAGGAAGCGGGCATCCACTCCGGCGACTCGGCCTGCGCGCTGCCCCCGATCACGTTGGGCCGCAGCGACATCGAGGCGGTGCGCCGCTCGACGATCGCGCTGGCCAAGGGCATCGGCGTCAAGGGCCTGCTCAACGTGCAGTACGCGCTCAAGGACGACGTGCTCTACGTGCTGGAGGCCAATCCGCGGGCGAGCCGGACGGTTCCGTTCGTCTCCAAGGCCACCGCGGTGCCGCTGGCCAAGGCCTGCGCGCGGGTCATGCTCGGCGCCACCATCGCCGAACTCCGCAAGGAGGGCATGCTGCCGAGCGAGGGCGACGGCGGGCACGTCGCGCTGGACGCGCCGGTCGCGGTGAAGGAAGCGGTGCTGCCGTTCCACCGGTTCCGTCGCGCCGACGGCAGCGGCGTGGACTCGCTGCTCTCGCCGGAGATGAAGTCGACCGGCGAGGTGATGGGCATCGACGCCGATTTCGGCACCGCCTTCGCCAAGAGCCAGGCCGCCGCGTACGGCTCGCTGCCCACCGAGGGCACCGTGTTCGTCTCGATCGCCAACCGCGACAAGCGCGCCATGGTGTTCCCGGTCAAGCGCCTGCACGACCTGGGCTTCCGCATCCTGGCCACCGAGGGCACCGCGGAAATGTTGCGCCGCAACGGTATTCCGTGCGAGCAGGTGCGCAAGCACTCCGACGAGGACCGGGCCGACGAGCCGACGATCGTGGAGCAGATCCGCGACGGCGAGGTCGACATGGTGTTCAACACCCCGTACGGCAACTCCGGTCCGCGGGTGGACGGCTACGAGATCCGCACCGCGGCGGTGGGCGTCAACATCCCGTGCATCACCACGGTGCAGGGCGCGGCCGCGGCCGTGCAGGGCATCGAGGCCAGCATCAACGGCGGCATCGGCGTGCGGTCCCTGCAGGAACTGCACTCGTCGCTGCGCGGCTGAGGCAGCGATGCGGCGGTCTGCCGGGCAGGTGGAACGTGACGAACCATTCAGACCGGCCCCGCACGGAGCGAGCCTTACGAGCGACCGTTCGCGGCCGTCTCGCGGCCCGGCGATCGAAGCGCATGCGCGTAGCGCGAGTCTCGATCGCCGGGACGCGAGACACCAGGGGCCGCGAACCCGCGCGCCCCGGCGCGCCGACAACACAGGAGACTCGATGAAGACGTTCGGCGCGCGCCTGCACCACGCGATGCACCACTTCGGCCCGCTGTGCGTCGGCATCGATCCGCACCCGCAGCTGCTCGCCGCCTGGGGGCTGACCGAGGACGCCGAGGGCATGGAGAAGTTCGCCGAGATCTGCGTCGAGGCGTTCGACGGCACCGTCGCCCTCGTCAAGCCGCAGGTGGCGTTCTTCGAGGCCTACGGTTCGGCGGGGATCGCGGTGCTGGAGCGGACTGTGGAGGTGCTGCGCGCCTCGGGCACCCTGGTGCTCGCCGACGCCAAACGCGGTGACATCGGCTCCACCATGGAAGCCTACGCCCGCACCTGGCTCGGCGACGGGCCGCTCGGCTCGGACGCGGTGACGGTCTCGCCGTACCTCGGTTTCGGTTCGCTCGCGCCCGCGCTCGAACTCGCCGAGGCCAACCACCGCGGCCTGTTCGTGCTCGCCGCCACCTCGAATCCCGAAGGCGCGCAGGTGCAGCTGGCGCGAGTCGGTGACGGGCGCAGCATCGCCCAGACGATGGTGGACGAGGCCGCCGCGCGCAACAGGGGCCAGGACTTCGGGTCGGTGGGCGTCGTCGTCGGCGCCACCCTCGCCGAGGCCCCCGACCTGTCCGCGCTGAACGGCCCGATCCTGATGCCGGGCATCGGCGCCCAGGGCGGCGGACCGGGATCGGTGCGCGACCTGGTGCCCGAGTCCGTGCTGGGCGCGGTGGTGCCGAACGTCTCGCGGGAGGTGCTGCGCGAAGGCCCGTCCGTTTCGGCACTGCGTGCCAGGGTGAGCGCGCTCCAGGAGGATTTCGCCTTCTTGCGGCGCTGAGAAAATCGCAGCGCGGCCGGGGTTTTCCCGGCGCATAGTCCTCGAAGCGGCCCGCGGGCTCGGTACCGACCGAACCCGCGGGCCGCTTCGTGGTGTCTGGCCGCCCTCCTGCGGGGTTTACGCGCGTCCCGCGCGGGGAAACCCGGGTGACGTGTGGTGAATCGCGTAGACGGCGATTCAGCGGCACGCCGTGCCCCCGGCTCTCTCGTTCCGCTCGCGCCCTCTCGCGCCCTGGCTTGTCGTCGTTTCGGTGGTGCCGAATCCCAAGCGATGGGACATGTGTTCGATCCGACACGCGGACGAACAGTGCGACACGCGGGGAATTTCCAGAAAGTTCCTGGTCGGAAGCCTGACCGATTGCTGACACGTCGAGAGAAGTCATGGCAACCGCTCCGCTAACCCTGGAATGCTTCGAGAATATGCTGGTAGCAGGGCGTTTCCGAGATTCGGCGGTACGATCACCGCAGCGCCCGGGGCGCGACGCGCATCCGGTCCGACTCGCCCCTACGGCATGCAGAATCATGCGCTGACCTGGGGGGTGGGTTCGCAATCGGCGGACGTCGTGGGTACGGTCGCTGAGACCGCGCGGGTTACCGGCGGTAGATCAAGCAATGAACGATGAGACGGAGGAACCGTGGCCCTTCCCCAGCTGACTGACGAGCAGCGCGCCGCTGCTTTGGAGAAGGCGGCTGCCGCTCGCCGCGCTCGGGCGGAGCTCAAGGAGCGCTTGAAGCGTGGCGGCACCGACCTGAAGAGCGTCCTCAAGGATGCCGAGACCGACGAGATCCTCGGCAAGATGAAGGTGTCGGCGCTGCTGGAGGCCCTGCCCAAGGTCGGCAAGGTCAAGGCTGCCGAGATCATGACCGAGCTGGAGATCGCCCCCACCCGCCGTCTGCGCGGACTCGGCGATCGGCAGCGCAAGGCGCTGCTCGCCCGGTTCGACTTCGACGCCTGACGACGAGGGTGGTCGAACACACGCGGAAGGGTCGGCTGGTTGTACTGGTCGGCCCCTCGGCCGTAGGCAAGTCCACGGTCGTGCGGTGCGTGCGGGAACGCCTGCCCGAACTGGTCTTCAGTGTGTCGGCGACGACCCGGGCCCCCCGGCCCGGGGAGGTCGACGGACTCGACTACCGGTTCGTCTCCCGTGACCAGTTCGACGCCATGATCGAGGCGGGCGAACTGCTGGAATGGGCGGACATCCACGGCGGCCTGCAGCGGTCGGGGACCCCGGCCGGCCCGGTGCGCGAGGCGCTGAACGCGGGCATGAACGTGCTCGTCGAGGTGGATCTCGAGGGCGCGCGCTCGGTGCGCACGGCGATGCCGGAAGCTCTCCTGGTCTTCCTCGCCCCGCCGAGCTGGGACGAACTGGTCTCCCGGCTCACTTCACGCGGCACCGAATCGCCGGAGGTGATCGAGCGCAGGTTGCAGACCGCGCGCACCGAACTGGCGGCATGTGACGAGTTCGACATCGTCATCGTGAACGACGAGGTGACCAGCGCCTGTGAGCAGTTGGTATCGTTGTTCGTTAGCACAAATTCGAGGTAGCCGCCGAACACCCGTGTCCCGGTCATCGCGGCCGGGGCCAGGGCGGCGGTATCGCACGCTCGACTACCCGCTGATTTTTCCACGACAACCCGCAGGAGCCTCACCAGTGAGCGACACCAAGACCGCGCCCGCGTACGACACCCCGGTCGGCCTGACCAACCCGCCGATCGACGAGCTGCTCGAGCGCACGTCGTCCAAGTACGCGCTGGTCATCTACGCCGCCAAGCGGGCCCGCCAGATCAACGACTACTACAACCAGCTCGGCGACGGCATCCTCGAGTACGTCGGTCCGCTGGTCGAGCCGGGCCTGCAGGAGAAGCCGCTGTCGGTGGCGATGCGCGAAATCCACTCCGACCTGCTCGAGCACTCCGAGGGCGAGTAACCCATCTCGCGTTCGCGCGTGATGCAGCAGTATCGAACTCCCCGCGTGGCCGGGGACGAGCCCACGGAGGCGTAGTGACCACACGCATCGTCGTCGGCGTCAGCGGAGGGATCGCCGCCTACAAGGCCTGCGCGCTCGTCCGGCGCTTCACCGAGACGGGGCACGAGGTCAGGGTGATCCCGACCGAGTCGGCTCTGCAGTTCGTCGGCAAGGCGACCTTCGAGGCGCTGTCCGGGAACCCGGTGCACACCGACGTGTTCACGGATGTGCCGGAGGTCCCGCACGTTCGCCTGGGGCAGGAGGCCGACCTCGTGGTCATCGCCCCCGCCACCGCGGACCTGATGGCGCGCGCCGCACACGGCCGCGCCGACGACTTGCTCACCGCCACGCTGCTGACGGCGCGATGTCCCGTGCTCTTCGCGCCCGCGATGCACACCGAGATGTGGGAGCATCCGGCGACCATCGCCAATGTCGAGACGCTGCGCAGGCACGGCGCGACCGTCATGGAGCCCGCCTCCGGACGCCTCACCGGCACCGACACCGGTCCGGGCAGGCTGCCCGAGCCCGAGGAGATCTTCGGGCTGGCCGCGCTGCTGCTGGAGCGCGCCGACGCCATTCCGCGCGACCTGGTCGGCCGTCGCCTGGTGATCACCGCGGGCGGCACCAGGGAACCGCTGGATCCGGTGCGCTTCCTCGGCAACCGTAGCTCGGGCAAGCAGGGCTACGCGCTGGCCAGGGTCGCCGCGCAGCGCGGCGCGCATGTCACGCTGATCGCCGGCAACACGATCGAGATGGCCGCTCCTGCGGCCGTCGATTTGGTGCACATCACCACGGCCGAGCAGCTGAAGACGGCGGTGGAGAAGCACGCGGTCGGCGCCGACGCCGTGATCATGGCCGCCGCCGTCGCCGATTTCCGGCCGACGAACGTGGCCGCGGCCAAGATCAAGAAGGGCGCGGGCGAGCCGGACGTCATCCCGTTGACCAAGACCGACGACATCCTCGCCGGTCTGGTGCAGTCGCGGCGCGACGGCCAGCTGGCGGGCACCGCCATCGTCGGCTTCGCCGCCGAGACCGGTGACGAGCACGGCGACGTGCTCACCCACGCGCGCGCCAAACTGGCCCGCAAGGGGTGTGACCTGCTCGTAGTCAACGCGGTCGGCGAGGGCAAGGCCTTCGAGGTCGACACCAACGACGGCTGGCTGCTCGGCGCCGACGGCACCGAACAGGCTCTCGACCACGGGTCGAAGGCGCTGCTCGCCAGCCGTGTGCTGGACGCGCTCGGCACGCTGCTGCGCGCCGGGTAGCCTTGGCTCGATCGAATTCCGTTGCCGCGCCGAGCGATCGGCGTGCCGCTCGATCCGGACGTCGACTGCGGGCGCAGTGCGCGAATGTGCGCCGCGACCACCGCGGGTGCGGATAGTCTGGGACGGCGATAACCGGCGGATTCGTCGCGTCGTGGGTTTGGAATAGTCTGAGATGAAGGGTTGCGCGACGGCGGTATCGCATTACTGTCGCTGTGGCCATCCGATACGAGAAACCCGTTGAGGGAGAGGGAACAACTGTGCGCACGTCTGGCAGCCGCCTATTCACCAGTGAGTCCGTGACCGAGGGTCATCCGGACAAGATCTGTGACGCCATCAGCGATTCCATCCTCGACGCGTTGCTGGCGGAAGACCCGCGCAGCCGGGTCGCCGTGGAGACGCTCGTGACCACCGGCCAGGTGCACGTCGCGGGCGAGGTGACCACCTCCGCCTACGCCGACATCCCGCGCATCGTCCGCGAGAAGGTCCTCGAGATCGGATACGACTCGTCCGCAAAGGGTTTCGACGGCAACTCGTGCGGTGTCAACATCGCCATCGGCGCCCAGTCGCCCGATATCGCGCAGGGTGTCGACACCTCGCACGAGGCGCGCGTCGGCGGCGAAGACGACGAGATCGCCAAGCAGGGCGCGGGTGACCAGGGCCTGATGTTCGGCTACGCCAACACCGACACCCCCGAGTTGATGCCGCTGCCGATCGCGCTCGCGCACCGGCTCTCGCGCCGCCTGACCGAGGTCCGCAAGACGGGCGTGCTGCCGTACCTGCGTCCCGACGGCAAGACCCAGGTCACCATCGAATACGACGGCCACCGGCCGGTCCGGCTCGACACCGTGGTCATCTCCACCCAGCACGCGGCCGACATCGACCTGGACAACCTGCTCGCGCCCGATATCCGCGAGAAGGTGCTGGACTCGGTGCTCGCCGACCTGAGCCTGCCCACCCTGGACATCTCCGACGTCCGGTTGCTGGTCAACCCGACCGGCAAGTTCGTGCTCGGCGGCCCGATGGGCGACGCGGGCCTGACCGGCCGCAAGATCATCGTCGACACCTACGGCGGCATGGCCCGGCACGGTGGCGGCGCGTTCTCCGGCAAGGACCCGTCGAAGGTCGACCGCTCGGCCGCGTACGCCATGCGCTGGGTGGCCAAGAACGTGGTGGCCGCGGGTCTGGCCGACCGGGTCGAGGTGCAGGTCGCCTACGCCATCGGCAAGGCCGCTCCGGTCGGTCTGTTCGTCGAGACCTTCGGCACCGAGAAGGTCGACCCGGAGCGCATCTCGACCGCGATCACCGAGGTCTTCGACCTGCGTCCCGGCGCCATCATCCGCGACCTGGACCTGCTGCGCCCGATCTACGCGCCGACCGCCGCCTACGGCCACTTCGGCCGCACCGACGTCGACCTGCCGTGGGAGCACACCGACCGCGCCGACAAGCTGCGCGCGGCCGCCGGCCTGTAGGCCGACCGGGCCGGAGTGAGCCGACCCGCGGCGGACCAATCCGCCACCTCCACGGATGATGTGTCCGTGGGACCGACGACGACAGCGGAAGCACCCGCGCGACCTATCGCGCGGGTGCTTCCGCTGTTGACGCCCGCGCACCTGGACCGCGATTTCGACTACCTGGTGCCCCCCGAGTTCGACGAGATCGCCCAACCGGGCGTGCGGGTGCGCGTCCGCTTCGCGGGCCGCCTCGTCGATGGTTACGTGCTCGCCCGCCTGACGCACAGCGAGCACGGCGGCAAGCTCGTCAAGCTGGAGCGCGTCGTCTCCGCGGAACGCGTCCTCACCCCCGAGATCCTGGACCTCGCCACCGCCATCGCCGCCCGCTACGCGGGGACCCGCGCGGATGTGCTGCGGTTGGCGATTCCGCCGCGGCATGCGCGGACGGAGAACGGGGGGACCAAGAAGGTAGGCGTTCGTTCGTCCGGTGCGTCGTCGGCGGACGAAGGAGGGGGCGACTCCGTCTCCGGCGCCGATCTCGAGCAGCAGGGTGCGCCTGAGGTCATGGCGGAGAACAGACATGCGGACCCGCCGATGCGAGTTGTCGAAAACGGTTCTGTACCAGGCCATTCGGCTGGCGGGTCCAATGCGTCCGCTTCCGATGACTCGGGCGACCGTAGCGCGGCTGCGGATGTGCCGCGAAATATTCTCGACGAGAACGATTCTCGCACTCCACGATCGGCGACCGCCCCGACCGGAGATGATGGCTTCGTCTCGACCGAGGACGCGAGGATGGCTCCGGAGCTTCGCGGGACCGCCACTGGCGCCGTCGCGACAGACGTGGTCACGGATGGCTCGGCTGCCGTCGGTAGTGCCGCTGCGGGTAGCGAGCTGGCCGGCGGTGCAAACGAGAATCGTGACTCGGCCGAGCAAGTCGCCGCTGCGAGCGGCACGGCGCCGGGTGCGGCACCCGTGGCAGGTGGTGCAGAGGAAAGTGGTGCCGGGGCCGAGCACGATGGGGCTGCGGGCGGTGCGGTGCAGGGTGCGGCGCCCGTGGCAGGTGCTGGTGGGGGAGCAGCGGATAGTGGCCCTGCGGGGGGTGCATCCCGGAGCGCCGCACCGGTGGATGATGTGGCCGAAGGTGGCGCCGACGCGGTCGATGGTGTAGCGGGCAGCCGTGGTGGCGAGACCGCGCCCGGTGCGGTCGCGGGCGGAGCCGCCGCGGCTGCCAACCGTGCAGTCGGCCCGAAGGCGTTGCCGCAGAGCACATCCGGGGTGCGTTCGGAGCTGGGCTTCGATACCGCGCCGTGGGAGCGTTACGTCCACGGCGGTGCGTTCCTCGCGGCGCTCGGACAGGGCAAGGGGGTGCGGGCGGCCTGGCAGGCGATGCCGGGGGAGGACTGGGCCCGGCGGCTCGCGGAACTCGCCGCGACAGTGGTCGGGGCCGGGCGCAGCGCGATCCTGATGGTGCCCGATCAACGGGATCTGAATCGCGTCTTCGCCGAATGCGTTCGGCTGGTGGGTGATTCGGCCGTCGGGTTGACGGCGGGGCTGGGACCCGCCGCGCGGTATCGGCGATGGCTGGCGGTGTTGCGCGGCAGCGCGAAGGTCGTCGTCGGCACGCGCAGCGCCGTGTTCGCGCCCGCCGCGAACCTGGGTCTCGTCGCGATCTGGGACGACGGCGACGACACCTACGCCGAGCCCCGCGCGCCCTACCCGCACGCGCGCGAGGTGTCGATGTTGCGGGCGCACGAGACGGGGGCGGCGTTCGTCGCGGCCGGGTTCGCCCGCACCGCGGAGATCCAAGCGGTGGTGGATTCCGGCTGGGCGCACGACCTCGTCGCCGATCGCTCGGTGCTACGCAAGGCCGCGCCTCGAATCAGCGCTCCTGGCGACAGCGACATGGCGATGGAGCGCGATCCCGTGGCGCGCGCGGTCCGCATCCCCGGCGTCGCTTTCGCGGCGGCACGGGCCGCGTTGAAGGAGGGGGCCGCGGTGCTGGTGCAGGTACCGCGCCGCGGCTACGTCCCCGCGTTGTCCTGCGCGAAATGCCGGACGCCCGCGCGGTGCAGACACTGCAACGGCCCACTGGCGCTTCCGGAAAGCACGCCCGGCGGCGTCCACGAGGCGCACAGCCCGAGCTGCCGGTGGTGCGGCATCACCGAGACCGCGTTCCGCTGCTCGGCCTGCGGCTCCCGCGCCTTGCGCGCCGTCGTGATCGGCGCCGTCCGCACCGCCGAGGAACTGGGCCGCGCCTTTCCCGGCGTGCCGATCCGCGGTTCCGGCGGCGGCGCGGTGCTCGACACCGTCGAACCGGGTCCGCAGGTGATCGTCTCCACCGTCGGCGCGGAACCGGTGGTGCGCGGCGGGTACGGCGTCGCCCTGCTGCTGGACGGCTGGGCGCTGCTCGGCCGCGCCGACCTGCGCGCCGCCGAGGACGCGCTGCGCCGCTGGATGTCGGCCGCGGCGCTGGTCCGCCCGCACGGGCAGGTCGTGGTGATGGCCGAGCCGTCCCTGCCGACCGTGCAGGCGCTGGTGCGCTGGGACCCGCTCGGACACGCCCGCGCCGAGGTCGACGCCCGCGCCGAGGTCGGTTTCCCGCCCGCCGTCCGCTTGGCCGCGGTGGACGGCGCCACGGAGGCCATCGACGAACTGCTCACCGCCGCCGACCTCCCCGCCGACGTCGAGGTGCTCGGCCCCGTCCCGCTCCCTGCCACCGCGCGCAAACCCTTCTCCGGCGACTCCCCGGCCGAAGTCGAACGCATGCTCCTGCGCGTCCCCCGCCGCACCGGCGCCGCCCTCTCCCGCGCCCTCACCGCCGCCCAGGCGATCCGCAGCACCCACCGCTCCGACGCCCCCCTCCGCGTCCAAATCGACCCCATCGACATCGGCTGACCCCCAGGTGCCCTGTCACGCCGGTCGAAACCCCACACCGCCGTCAGATCGCCGAACGAAGCCCGTGCGGCGCGCCGGGCGGGAGCAGCGTGCACCCGCTGGGCGCGGACGCCGGGTCCTGCGCGTCAGGCGAAGACAGCCCGATTCCGTTCCGCCCATTCGGCATACGTGCTCGCTTGCCGACCGAGCACCTTCTCGATGTCCGGGCTGATGAGCAGCTCGTCGGGCGTCGGCGAACCGAGAATCTCCAGCGTGTGGTCGGCGACCGCTTCCGGCATGAAGCGGAGCATGGCTTCGCGCGCTTGGGCCGCGGAGAGTTCGACGAAACGGACTTCGGTGCCGAGAGCCGCACCGAGTGCCGCCGCCTGCTCGCGTGGCGTGATCGGTACGGGTCCGGTCAGTGTGTAGATCTGACCGGCGTGCCGGTCCTCGCGCAACGCCGCGGCGGCGACGGCCGCGATGTCGGCCGGGTCCACCGAGGGCAGCCCGACCGATCCGAACGGCGCGGCGACGGTCTGCTCGCCGCGCACCGACTCCACCCACGCGTAGGTGTTGCTGAAGAAACCGCCGGGCCGCAGGATGGTCCATTCCAAAGACGAAGCCCGAAGTGCCTTCTCGTAAGCGCGCATTCGGTCGTAGCCCGCGGCATCGGGGCGGGTTTGAGTACCGAGCGAGGACACGAAGACCACCCTCCGTACGCCCGCCTCGGCAGCGACGCCCAGAACTTCCTCCGGTTCCGGTCCCGCCATCAACTGCTCACCGGTGATCAACAGGAACAACGCCTCGGCGCCCGCGAGGGCGGGGGAGAGGCTCGCGGGATCGGCGAGATCCGCCGCGACGTGCCGGACTCCTTCCGGTAGGGCGATCGACCCGACTCCCCGCGAGACGGCCGTCACCCGCGTCCCCGACGCTGCGAGCAGCGGGACGAGCGAGCGTCCGATATTGCCGGTCGCCCCGGTCACCACGATCATGTGCACTCCTAGTTAGTTGGCTGACTAAAAGAAACGTAGTGGAGGATCGCGCGGCTGTCTATAGTCAGTTGTGTGACTAACTCAGTCGAGAAGGCGGGCAAGCGCGAGCGGCTGGTCGACGCGGCAGTGCGCGAGTTCTACGAGCGCGGCGTCGAGAAGACCACCATCGCCGACATCGCGCGCACCGCCGAAGTGCCCGTCGGCAACGTGTACTACTACTTCAAAACCAAGGATCAGCTGATCGAGGCGGCCATCGGCGCGCACGCGAAGGGTCTGGACGAGCTCACCGCGAACTTGGATGCCCTGCCGGCGCCGCGGGAGCGGCTGAAGGCGCTGGTCCAAGGCTGGGTCGACGAGCGCGAGATGGCCGTCCGGCACGGCTGCCCATTCGGCTCGCTGACCGCCGAGCTGCACAAGCGCACCGACCCGTTGGACGGTCGCGCGGCCGACGTGATGCGGACGCTGCTGGACTGGGTCGAGCGGCAGTTCGCGGAAATCGGCCGTGCCGACGCTCGGGATCTTGCGGTGGCGCTCATTGCTTCCTATCAGGGAATCTCTCTGCTCACCAACACCTTCCGTGATCCCGAGCTGATGGCGGCCGAGGGAAAGCGGCTCCAGGACTGGATCGACTCGCTGTAGCGACCTGCTTCGGGCGCTCCTGTGGTGCACAGGCGCGCCCGAGGTGTTTCTCGCGGGGAATACTCGAGGACCTCCTTGTGTTCGATGCATTGTCGATATATCGTCGATATTGTGAAATGAACACGAGAGCCCAAGGAGGGCCGACATGGAAAACATCGAGAACACGCAGAACAGAGAGTTCGGACGCGGCGGCCGTTGGCGCAAGCCCGGCCGTGGCGAGTTCGGACGCGGACCGCACCGGCACGGCGGCAGGCACGGCTTCGGCCCCGAGTTCGGTCCCGGCTTCGGTCCGGGTTTCGGGCCGGGCTTCGGCCCGCAATTCGGACGAGGTCGCGGCCGCGGGGGTCGTGGCAGGCGCGGCGACGTGCGCGCCGCCGTGCTGCTGCTGCTGACCGAGCGGCCGATGCACGGCTACGAGCTGATCCAGCAGATCCGTGAGCGCAGCGACGACATCTGGCGGCCGAGTCCCGGATCGATCTACCCGGCGCTCGCGCAGCTGGAGGACGAGGGCCTGGTCCTCATCGAGAAGGTTGCCGGTCGCAAGACCGCCAAGCTCACCGAGGCGGGCGGCGAGTACGTCACCGAGCATCGTGAGGAACTCGGCGACCCCTGGGCGCAGGTCAAGGCGGACGTCGGCGCGCAAGCTATCGACCTGCGGGGATTGGTCGGCGGAGTGATGGGGGCGGTCGCACAGGTGGCCGCCGTCGGCACCCCCGAGCAAGCGGCGAAGGCGGCCGAGATCCTGAACGACACTCGCCGTTCGCTCTACCGCATCCTCGCCGAGGACGAAGCTACCGAATAGTAACGATCACGAAACATCGCTCGAGCGTGCGTTTTTCGCGCCGATCGGGTAGATCATTGTGATATGGAACAGCCGATTGGTTCGTGGGGTTGGGGTAGGTCACAGGTTTGGCGCGGCGCAATGGCGTTCGCGCTGGTCGCGGGAGTGCTGGTCGGCTCGGGTGTGGGCGGGTCGACCACCGCCGTCGCCGAACCGGGCGATATCGCCGAACCGCTCGTCGTCCGGGCGCCCGACGTGCCGACCGTCGGCGCGCCGCCGCAGCCCGACCACCTGGCCGCCGCGCGGCTTCTGAAAGAGAACAAGAACGCCACGCCGCTGGGCACCAACGATTTCGGTTGCCGTCCCACCGCGGCCCACCCCCGTCCCGTCGTGCTGGCGCACGGCACCGACTCCACCGCCTACTCCGATTGGTCGGCGATCGGTCCGCAGTTGGTGGCGGCCGGATTCTGCGTCTTCGCGCTCAACTACGGCGGCGCGCCGGGCGCCGACACCTACGGCACCGAGGACCTGCGCGCGAGCGCCCAGCAGATCGGCATGTTCATCGATCGGGTGCTGGCGGCGACCGGCGCCGCGAAGGTGGATCTCGTCGGATTCTCCCAGGGCGCCAACGTGACCCGGCTCTACACCAACAAGCTCGGCGGCGCCGCGAAGGTGGCCCAGTGGGTCGGCGTGGCGTCGCCGAGCTACGGCGGGGTGATGTACGGGCTGGTGCCGGTGGCGCAGGTGATCCCGGGCGCGCTGGACGTGTTCGCCAGGGTCACCTCGACCGCGGCGGTGCAGCAGGCGCAGGGCTCGCCGATCATGCTCGAACTCAACGCGGGCGGCGATACCGTGCCCGGTGTCCGCTACGTGACCATCGGCAGCCGGGTCGACGAGATGATCCAGCCCTTCAGCAATATCGCGCTGCGTGGGGCGGGCGCCGAGAACATCGTCGTGCAGGATTTGTGCCCGGCCAACCTGACCGGTCACTTCCACATGGTCTACGACCCGTTCGTGCAGCAGCTGGTGCTGCGGGCGCTCGATCCCGTGCACGCCCCGACGCCCACCTGCGCGGCGGTGCCGCTGGGCACCGGTATCCCGCAGGTGATCATCGCGGGCAATTCCTGATCGGGGTCGGCCGGGCGGGATGTGAACCGCCCGGCCCGATCACCGCAGCCGGGCGCCGTAGACGTGCTCGACCGCGATCGTGACGAGCACCCGCCGCTCGGCGACCATCACCGCTCGGTACTCCGCCCAATCGGGATGCTCGCCCGCGGCGGCGCGGTAGTACTCCACCAGGGCCTCCACCTCGGGACCGTGCGGATCCGTTCCGGGCCCCGTCAGTGTCGCGGTGCCCTCGGCGGTGGTCCACGCCCAGCCGTCCGGTCGGGTGACCTCCAGGCTGGCTCGCGGGTCACGCCGCAGGTTGACCGTCTTGGCCGAACCCTCGTCGGTCGCGAAGTAGATCCGGTCCGTCGCGCGGTCGTAGTATGGCGTCACGGGTGAGAGCTGGGGCCGTCCGGACGCTTTGATGGTCGCGAGCACACCGAGTTCGCTCTCCGCCAACAGCGAGCGAGGGTCGAACGGTTCGGCGCTCACCGTGGCGTCACCGAGTCGTCCCGGAACAGCTCGATCAAGGCCGCGTAGCCTTCGTCGCCGCGTCCGGCGGTCACGGCCCGGTCCGCCAATGCCTTGACGAACCTGGGGATTTCGGCGCTGACGCCCGCGGCCTCGCACTCCTCGATGACGTGCTCCATGGTGGCGAGGTGCGTGTGGATTGTGGCGTCCAGCACCGGGTAGTCGCGCGCGTCGATCTGCTGCGCGTATCCGGTCAGCCAATCACCGACGGTGCCGACGCCGCGAGTCGCCAAGGGCGCGAAGGCATCGGCGCGTACTCCGGCGGCGCCCAGCAGTGCTGCGCTGTGCAGAAACGCGTTCAGGATTCCCCACATCAGATTCAGCACCGCCACGTCGTGCAACGACGACAGACCGTGGTCCTCGCCGAGATAGGTTGCGCGGCCGAGGTTCTGGAGGGTCTCTTCGTGTGCGTCGAAGGCCGCGCGCGGGCCGCTGTAGATGATCTCGGCATCCGTCGAGCCGATCGCCGCGGGAACGCCGAGGATGGCGCCGTCGAGATACGCGCACCCTTGCCGCGCCGCCCATTCCGCGGTCTGTCTGGCCTGCGCCGAGGTGCCCGAGGTCAGGTTCACCAGGACGTGTCCGTCCAGCGCTCCGTCCAGCGGATCCAGGATCTCGTGCACCGAGTCGTAGTCGGACAGGCACACGACAAGGAGCCGACCGGCCGCGACCGCATCGCCGACGGACGCCGCGAGCTCGGCGCCGTCCGCCACCAGATCCGCGGCTTTCGCCGCCGTGCGATTCCACACCACGGTCCGATATCCCTTGCGTTGGAACGCTTTCGCGAGCGCGTGACCCATCATGCCGAGGCCGAGGACCGTCACGGTCTCGGTGCCGGATTCGCGCGTCGGCGTCTGCTCTTGTATCGAGTCGATCGTCATGACACGATCCTCAACGTTCACACCGGTATGAAGGTCAAGGAGCGCGCCATGTTGATCGGCGAACTGAGCAGACGAACCGGGGTCCACGCCCATCAGTTGCGGTATTACGAAGCCCAGGGGCTGCTCGAACCCGACCGCGGCAGCAATGGCTACCGGCAGTACGCCGACGACTCGGTGGTGACGGTGACGCAGATCAGGAAGCTCCTCGACGCGGGCCTGTCGACCGAGGAGATCGGCTACCTCCAGCCGTGCATCACCGGCGAGGACGCCGATCTCGTACCGTGTCCGGAGTTGTTCGACACCCTGCGCGGCCGCCTCGCCGGACTCGACGAGCAGATCGCCACGCTGACCCGGACGAGGCAGGCGCTGCTCGACTACATCGAGAACACCGAGGAGCGCGCGCCCTCGGGTGACTATTCGCCGTGCGAAACCACCGCGGGTCGGTGAGTTCAGAGGTATTCGGCGACAACGTGATAGAGGCCGGGGTTCGCGTCGGCGAATTTCTCGGCCTCCGCGACCGAGGCCACCACCGTCTTGTTGAGTCCGGCGGCCTCGCACGCCTCGACGCTGTCCCAATGGGCGACGTTGATCAGCTGGAATCGAGTGTCGGACATCAGCGCTCGGTGCAGTCGCACATCGCGGAATCCGGGTGCTTCGCGCATGAGAGCCGCGCGTTCGCGCCACTGCTCGACGAATTCCTCGATGCGGTCGGCGGGTAGTTCGATCACATTGATGAAGGTGACGCCCTGATCAGGCATGGTGAATGTCCTTTCGTCTTCGGTGATTTGGGTTCGAAGTAGGAGATGTCATCCGCGCAGCAGTTGACGGACCAGCGCCTCGCTCCACCACCGCTCGACCTGGTCGGGTTGCCACCCGCGTTCGACGGTGAGCGTGGCGTAGACGTCGATGTTGCACAGCGCGGCGTAGATGTCGAGGGCGGTGGACAGGTCCACGCCGGGACGCAGGGCGTCATCCGGCCAAGCCTCGAAGACCTCGGCGCGGACCCGGTCGGCCGCGCGGCGGACCTGCGCGTAGACGGTGGCGAAATCGGCCTCGGTGCGACCGGCTTCGCGGATCAGCGCGACGAGATCACCGGCGCGTTCGAGGAGCCGACGATCGTAGCCAGCCATTGCGGCGAGTTGCCGCTCAGGCGTGGTGGATTCGTCCAAATCGGTGAGCAGGCGGGGGAGATCGGCGGACAGGTCGGCCGCGTCCACCAGCGCCCAGACCAGGCCCGCCTTGTTGCCGTACGCGGCATAGACCGTCGGCACCGAAACGCCCGCCTCGCGCGCCACATCGCGCACGGTGGTCGACGCCCAGCCCTGCGCGACGAACAGCCGACGAGCGGCGTCGGCGATCTCCACCCGCGTGCGCTGCGCTTGGGCGTGTCGCCGCAGGGAATCGTAGGTACGCCGCGGGGGTGATTCGGTCACTCACCTCTCCGATCTTCTGCCTCATATATTGATTAGAGTACACGTAAAGTCAATAGGAACTCGCGCGCCGAAGCGGTTACTGAGACTGCGGGTCCTACCAATATGTCCTGGGAGACAAAGGAAGTCGGGAAGTCGCCCAGCTGCCACAAAGTCGGTTGTGAGGTGGCGGGAGTGGGGTTTCGCGAGGATACGGTGGGGAAACGTGTTCTAGCCGCGGGAGGTTCGATGTCCGCAGAGCAGGTCGCCGAGGACCTAACGGTGTCAGGTCGTCCCGTATCGACGCATTTGCGGGACGTTCGCACGATCTCGGAGCGGATGGTCGGTCACTTCCTGGAGACGGTCGTACCGTGCAACACCCTGCCCGGTGACGCGCTGGACGGTGATGTCGCCGCGGTAACGCGCGTGTGCCTGGAGCTGGCGACACGGATGCTCGACGGCGGTGACGACATCGATGCCGAGATCGGGCGGGTCGGCGTGGCGGCCGCGCAGTGGGCGCGCGAGGGAGTTCCGATCGACACGATCCAGCACGCCATCCACGCGGGTGTCAAACTCGGCTTCGATATGGTCCTGGCCAAGGCGACGACCAGCGACCAGCAGAGTTTGCTGAATGTCGCACGGCGGCTGATGGATATCCTGGACACCATCGGCGCGACCGTGTCGGTCGCCTACGTGCGAGAGCTCAAAGCCGTGGTCAGCGAACACCATGCGGCGGTGCACACGCTCACCTCGGCGCTGCTCGGCGGCAACAGCACCTCCACCATGGCCCGCGAGTGCGGCGTCCCGATCGCGGACGCCTATCACATTCTGGCACTGCATATTCCGCCGCACCGCGACGAAGCGAATCCCAAGCTCGATCCGAAGGTGGTGGCGCGGCGCAAGTTGCGCCGGGTGCAGGCGGAACTGGCGACCCGATGCGGGGAACGCGCGCTCTCGCTGTTGAGCGTCGACGGAGGAACGATTCTGCTGCCCGCCAACGAATTCGAGGACGACACCTTGGATTTCCTGGTGAAGTGGCTGTCGGACGCGGCTCAGACGCCGATCAGGGCGACCGCGGTGGAGGCCGGGCTGCGGCGCATTCCCGAGGCCGCCGACGAGGCGCACGAGCTGCTGGACATCGTGCAGCGCTTGCGGTTCGACACCGGGTTGTATCGGTTCAACGACATGGCGTTGGAGTATCAGCTGACCCGTCCCGGCCCGGCCCGTGATTTCCTCGGTTCGCTGCTGGATCCGTTGGAAGGGTATCCGGAGTTCTTCGAGACCCTGCAGATGTACATCGCCACCAACCTCAACCGCCAGCGCACCGCGCGCCTGCTGCACGTGCACACCAACACCGTCGACTACCGCCTCAAGCGGATCGGTCAGCTCATCGACTTCGACCCGACCCAGGCCTCGGGACTCTGGTACCTGCGCTCGGCGATGGTGGCCCGCAGTCACCGCGACGCCGATTTCACCGAGCGGCGGGTTGCCCGGTAGCGAACGCCGAGATGCACTACGCCGGTCACCGCTTCAGCGGCACCGCTGGCGGCTGCTCCATTTGCACACTGCACATCCGGCCGACATGCGTGGCGGTCATTCCGCGGTCGTGCATGCCGATCACCAGCACCGACGGATCACGGCGCACGCCGTCGACGGTGCCATCGAGCGCGCACACGATCTTCACGGTGCCACCGGGAATCTTGTTGCGTCGCACCGGCTCCGGTTGGTCGAGTCGAATCCGAACGCTCGCCGAACCCCCAACCCGCCGAACAAGGCAGGCGGCGCCTGGACGACGTGCTCGGCGGCCACCTGGAAGGCGCCCCGGCCCTCCAGCAATCGGCTGACCTCCACCCGGCCAGCGTATCTCTCGCGGTATCCGCGCACCGGGGTTTGACCTTGACCGTGCGTCAGGGTTGGAGGCTTGTCGCATGACGAACAACAGCACCCCCTCGGCACGGCTCGCTCCGCCGGTCGGTGGGTTCCAGGAAGTCGACGGCCGCCGCGTTTTCGTGCATCGGTCGGGGAGTGGCGGCCCCGCCGTCGTGTTCCTGCCGGGCGCCAGCGCGGTCGGACTGGATTACCTCGGTGTGCAGCAGCAGGTTTCAGAATTCACCACCGCGGTGGTGTACGACCGCGCGGGTACCGGCTACAGCGACCCCGTGCCGTTGCCGCGCACCGCCGCCGCGGTCGCCACGGAACTGCGCGGGCTGCTGCGTGCTCAGAACATCCCCGCTCCCTATGTTCTCGCGCCACACTCGCTGGGCGGCTTCTACGCGCATCGGTTCGCGCAGCTGTACCCGCGAGACGTGGCCGGACTGGTCTGGTTGGACGGCCTGCACCGCGACTGGGACGACTTCATGCCGCCCGCGATGCGGCTGGCCGCGGCCGAGCGGATGGGCACCGATCCGGAGCAGCTCGAGCAGCTGCGCCCGGTGCTGCGCGCGATGCGCGCCGAATTGCTCGCGGACTACCCGGAGCACGTCCGGCGCTCGCTGATCGAGGCCAAGGAGAGCGACGAATGGATCCGGGTCGGCATAGCCGAGCGCAGCAATCTGACCGAACTGGCCACCGAACTGCGGGCCGGACCGAACCTCCCTGATGTTCCGGTCGTCGCGCTCAGCGCGCTGGGCGCCGACCCCGCCCAGCCGGCGGAGACGCAGCGGCAGATGCGCGACGGCAGGAGGCGAATGGACGCGGCCCTGGTGAGCGCGGTCTCGCACGGGGAACAACGCGTTCTGTCCGACACCGCGCACCATCGGCTCTGCTTCGACCGTCCCGACGCCGTGGTCCAGGCGATCCGCGACGTCGTCGCACGGGCGGCTCGCCGCTGATCTCACCCACAAGCCATGCCGCCTACACTCGACGCGATCATGTTCGGCGTAGACCCGAGGAGGACGGTGCTCACGATCGGCCAGCTCGCGGCGACCGCGGGCGTGACGGTGCGCGCCGTTCGCCACTACCATCACGTCGGCCTGCTGCCCGAGCCCGAGCGCGATGCCTCCGGCTACCGCCGCTACAGCGCGCAAGCGGCGGTGGACCTCATCCGGATCAGAACCCTCGCCGACGCCGGTGTTCCGCTGGCCAGGATCGACGCCCTGCTACACGCGCGGCCCACCGAATTCGCCGCGGCCATCACCGATGTCGACGCCGAATTGCGGCGCAAGATCGACCAACTCACCGAATACCGCGCCCGGATCGCCGAATTGGCAAGCGGCGAAAGGCTTGTCCTGCCATCCGAGGTGGTCGCCATCCTGAACCGCATGCGCGGTCTCGGGGTCAGCGAACAGCGGGTGCTCCTCGAGCGCGACTCCTGGATCCTGCTGCAAGCACTCGATCCGGAAGCCATGCCCCAGCGGATTCGCGACAAGAACGCCGACTTCGACGACCCCGAGACGATGCGCCTGTATCTCGCGGTCGATCACGCCTTCGACTGGGACCCGCACGATCCGCGCCTGAACCAGCTCATCGACGACCTCGACGCCTGGGAGATCGAACACGAGCACGACGCCGGGCCGACGACCCGGAAACTGATCTCCTCCCGGATCTCCGAGGCATCACCGGCCTGGCAACGCATCGTCGACGCGCTCGTCCACCGCGCCGAACAGCGCCGGACACGGCACCTGAGCCCGGCGCGCGCCCGAGTTGGCAGGTCGACGCGGTAGGTACTATGACTGTCATAGGTATGACAGCCGTCAAAAAGCTGCCGTGGCGGAAAGGAATGGGATCGTGGCCGATGCCGATGGACATCCCGATCTCGAGGAGTTCGATCTTTCCGCGGTGCTGGCCGCTCTCGCGGACGACAATCGGCGCAGTGTGATCGCGCAGTTGTACGCCGAGCCGGAGGGCGCCGAGCAATTCTGCAGTGTGTTCGGGATGCCGTGGGCGCCGTCGACCCGGACGCATCATTTTCGGGTGCTGCGCAAGGCGGGGTTGATCTGGCAGCGGGATGTCGGCAACGGCCGGATGACGAAGCTGCGGCGCGAGGATATGGAGCGGGCGTTCCCCGGGCTGCTGGGAGCGATCCTCGACGCCGACCGCGGTCGTCATCCGGTCCAGCCCGCTACCAGGTGACCGGGAGCGACGTCGGCCGGTGCACGAGAACGCCGGTCTCCCAGGGGATTTCCTGCTCCGCAACCGCGAGTTCGAGCGTCGGTAGCTCGGTGACCAGCCGGCGCAGCACCTCGGTGATCTCCATCCGCGCCATGGCCGCGCCCATGCAGTGGTGCATGCCGTACCCGAACTGCAGGTGCCGCTTCCCGTCGCGCGCGGGATCGATGACCGCCGGATCCGGGTACACCTCGGGATCCCGATTCGCCGAATGCGCGTCGGCGTACACGATGTCGCCGGGGTGCAGCACGCCCCGCGTCAGCGTGACCTCGCGGGTGGTGACCCGGGGGAAGGTCGAGATCCTGCCCAGCGGCAGCAACCGCAGGAACTCCTCCACCGCGGTGGGGATGGCGTCCGGGTTGTGCACCAGGTACTGCCACAGCTCCGGTCGCGCGAGCGCGACATAGGCGATCTTGGTGATCACCGAAAGGATGTTCTGATCACCGCCGACCAACGATCCGAGCAGGATGGCCGCGTACTCCGCGTCGGAAACCGGCGGCGAGACCGATTCACGTGCCTCGAGCAGGTCGATGATCAGGCCGGGTCGCAGCTCGCGCCGCCGGGCGATCAGATCCTCGAGGTAGTGATAGAGCGTCCAGAAGTCGGCGAGCAGCTGGTCGATATCGGTGTCGTGGGCCAGCTGCATCTCTCGCGAAAGATGCCGGAAATAAGCGATATCGGCCGTCGGTATGCCGAGATAGTCCACATTGACTCCGATGGTCACCGGATCCAGCAGCGCGCCAACGAGATCCGCCGACCCCCGCGCCCGCTGCGCCCGTAGTTCGGCGAGAGCGTCGTCGAGGACCCGGTGGACCGCGGGCACCCGGCGGGTCATCGTGGCGGCGCTGTAGGCCGACGCCACAAAGCCTTTCAGCCGCCCGTGCCCGGGATGGTCCAGATTCAGCAGCATTTCCGTCGGCATGATCGTCGGCAGGAAGCTCGGCCCGTCGTCGACGTTGGTTTCCGCCCGCGCGAAACTCAGGTCGGTCAGTACCGCGTGCACGTCCCGGTACGAGGTCACGTGCACGGCCGTATGCCCACTGGGCAATCTCACCTGCGGCAATCCTCCGGCGGAGCGCTGCGACAGCGGTTCGATCATGGTGGGCGGCGCGATGTTCGCGATGCCGTCGACATCGACCCGGACGGCGTCGAGTGCGTGGGTCATGAGCTGACTCCTTCTGGGCTGGAAACGATTTCCCGGTTCTCCGTGGCTCGTGCGGTGCCGCGCACCACGACGATGAGGATGGTGAGCACGACGAGCAGGGCGATGAGCACGCCGACCGTGGTGGTGAAGGCGGAGCGGTAGACGTCGGGGTGCCCGTATTGGCCCGCGGCGGTGTCGTCGGCGGCCGATCCGCTGAGCTGGGTGCCGACGACCGCGGACAGCACGACGGCGTAGCCGGCGACGAAGAGCGCTTCGCTGCCGATGCGGAAGAAGTTCAGCACGCCCGCCGCGGTCCCGCCGCGTTCGGCGGGCACGACCGACAGCGCGTGACCGTCGACCAGCCCGATGGGCAAGCCGAATCCGAGGCCGAGCAGCACCATCGGCAGGATGATCCAGGCCACCGAACGGTCCTGCGAGAGCGCGAGAACGCCCGCGTTGCCGAGGATCGAGGCGGCCAGGCTGAGGTAGACGACCTTGCCGATGGTCAGCGACGGGAAGCGGGTGACCAGCTGTCCGATGGCGACCGGTGCGACGAAGACGGGGATCGTCATGGCGAGCATGAGCAACCCGGAGGTGCCCGCCGACAGGCCGGTGATGCCGCTGAGCGCGGAGGGCAAATAGGTCAGCAGGGTGACGAAGCCGATCGAGCCGGCGACCGGCACCAGGCACATCGCCAGGAATTCCCGATTGCGCAGTAGGCCCAGGTCGAGGATCGGACCGTGTTCGGTGACAGCGGGTTTCGCGGCGGGCAGCACGCGTGTACCGATGCCCGCGGCCGCGAGGATCACCGCGTGCACCACGAACACACCCCGCCAATCGAGCAGCGAGATCAAGAGGCCGGAGATGGTCGGACCGAGCGCCAGGCCCAAACCGTTGACCGTGCCGAAGACGGCGAAGGCCCGAATACGTTGCGCCCCTCCGTACGCGGTCGACAGCAGCGCGGTGGCGCCGGTCAGGATCGCCGCGGCGCCGACACCGGCGATCACCCTGGCCAAGTCGAGCACGAGCAAGTTCGGAGCCACGACGCTGCCGACGCTGCCCGCGACGACGAGCGCGGCCCCGATCCCGAAGGTGCGCCGGTGCCCGATGCGGTCACTCGCCGCGCCCCACAGCAGCGTGGTGAGCGCGAAGGCGATGTTGAAGCCGTTGACAACCCATTGCAGCGCAGTGGGATTCGAGCCGAGATCGCGCGAGATCAGCGGTAGCGCGATCGCGGTGCCCGCGATGGCCATGGGCGTGACGAACTGAGCGGCGAGAACCACGGGCAGCGTCGCGCTACTGGGTGGCGCGCTCTGGGTTTCGGTTTCGGCGGTGACGGTCGACATGAATACCCCTGTGACGGTGGGTGAGAGGACTTGCGGAACGTGCGACAGGTACTACCCGACTGCTAGCTACTATGATCGTAGTAGCTACGATGGTGATCGTACAACCGCTGTCGCGGACCGGCCTCCGACAACCTCGCCCCAGGAGAATGTGATGACCACGGCGTCCCGGCCCCCCTCGCGCACTCCCGATTCCGTCGTCGACACCGATGTTCTGGTGGTCGGCGGCGGCCCGGTCGGCATGCTGGTGGCCGCCGAACTGGCGTTGCAGCAGATCCGGGCCGTCGTGGTCGAAACCCGCACCGAGCTCGACATTCGCCCGCGCGCGGGCACCGTGCACGCCCGCTCGCTCTCGCTGCTGGCGCGCCGCGGATACCTCCCGTCGACGGACCCCGAGACGATTCGACGCGACCCGCACGGAGTACGTCGGACCCCGTTCCAGTTCGCGGCCCAGCCCGTGCTGACGATCAGCGCGCCGAGCGTCGAGCCCGCTCCGATCGCGGGCATTCCGCAGGCTCGGCTGGAGGCGGCGTTCGAGGAACGCGCCCGCGCCCTCGGCGCGCGGATTCTGCGCGGCCACACCGTTTCCGCGCTCGAGGTCCGTGACGACGTCGTGGTCGCCGACGCCGACGGCCACGACGGTCTCCTTCGGATCCGCGCCGAATACGTCGTCGGCGCCGACGGCGCCCGCAGCCTCGTCGCCCGCACCGGCGACTTCCCGGCGCGCGTCTATCCCGCGACCATGAATGCCCTTGCCGGGCTGGCATTCTCGGATACGCCCGGGCAGATCCCGCCGGGCTGGAATCCGACGCCCACCGGATGGACCATGCACAATCCGAACCCGTACGGCCCGGCTCGGATCATCGCGATGGATTTCAGCGGTCCCCTCGACCACCGCCCGGAACCCTCCGTGGCCGAGTACCGGCAACGCCTGGAATACGTGCTCGGCGCAGCCCCCGCGCTGAGCGGCGTCGGTCACCTCACCCGGTTCAGCGATCACGGCCGTTACCGCACCAGCCTTCGGGACGGACGACTCTTGTTGGCAGGCGATGCCGCCCACAGTCACTACCCGCTCGGCGGCCAAGGCCTCAATACCGGTATGCAGGACGCGTTCGCGCTCGGCTGGCGGCTCGCCCGCGTGATCACCGGACGCGATCGGTCCGAGATCCTCGACGACTATTCGCGCGAACGCGTCGCCGTGGCTTCGGCGGTGGTCGGCAACACCGTGCTGCAGTCGAGGATGATGAACCCGCGGACGCCGGAGCTGCGCGATGCGGTCGTGGCCATGCTCGCGGTCCCAGCGATCCACGATGCCCTCGCCCAGCTCATCAGTGGCCAGTTCCAACGCGGCTTCCAGCACGATCTGGTGGTGACCGAGGCCGGGGGCCGGGAGCGCACCCTCGCCGAACTGCTGCGCGAGGGCCGGTTCGTGGCGATCCGGCCCGACGAACACACGCCGGTACCGGATGGTCCCGCCGACGCCGTCGTGGTGACCGGCAAGGTGACCCCGGACCAGGCGTGGACCTCCGCGCTGGTCCGGCCGGACGGCTACCTCGCCGCCACCCTGTGAGCCGGTGCTCAGCCCGGCCATCGCTCCAGCGCCTCACGCACCTCGCCGATCGCCTGCCCGGCATCGCGGAATCGCACCGCCGTCCAGCCCGATTCCCGTGCCGCCGCGCAATTTTCGGCGAGATCGTCGACCAGGATGCACTGGCCGGGATCGACGCCCGCGCGCTCGGCCGCGAGGGCGAAGATCTCCGGATCGGGCTTGCGGAACCCGACTTTGCACGAATCGATCAACGCGCTCAGCACATCGTCCAGATCGATCATGGTGCGCCAGTACGGCTCCCATTCGACGACATTGTTGCTCAGCACCCCGACGCGGGTACCGCTCTCGGCGAGCTCGATCGCGAAGTCGCGCACCGCACCGTTGACCTGATGGCCGGCGAACCACTGCCTGCCGAAATCCGGCTCGCTGCGGGACAGATCGAGCTCGGGCGCCTTGGCGCGCAGGACGGCGTGCAGCTTGCCCACCCAGGCGCGTTCATCGAGCAACGCCAGTTCGATCGGGGCAAGCGGCGCGAGCCCGTACTGGGCGCCCACCTCGGCGATCGCGTATTTGAACAGGTCCACCGGAATGCCCGCGACCTGCTCGTATCGGAGGAACAGCTCGTCGAGCGGCGGTGAGAGCACGCCGCCGAAATCGAACCAGACGAACGGAGCCGGGCTCACTGGACCATCGTCCAGACGTCGGCGGGGCGGAACCGCAGCTCCACTTCGCCCGCGGCGATGACATCCTCGCCCTGGGCGAGACTGATCTGGGCTCGTGCGCCGCCGAGATTGCCGGGAACGGCGGCGACGGTGGCCCTGGCGATCGTATCCCGTTCGAACTCGCCGAATTTGCTGAATTCGATGCCGAGCCGATGCATCACCATGCGGCTGGTGTCCAGTCCGAGGAGCGCGTTCGCGGCTGCCATCGCGACCTGCCGGGCCGCCTCGAACTGCAACATCCCCGGCACGTGGTCGAGGGCGTGATCGAACAGTGAGGGATGGTTGGTGTCGATGATGGTCAACGCCGTCAATTCGTCACCCGAGAGGACCGGGTTGGCGAGAATGGCGTTGCGTGGATTGTGCCTGCCGATCGAACCCGGCCGCATCCGCGCCACCGGCAACTGCTCCGGAATCACGTGTTGCGCAGGCAGACCCAGCGATTCGCGCCCGCGGACCCGGATGCGGTTCCACACCGGAGCGGGCATCCACTGGTAGACCATCACCTCCCTGGCCGCCACGTGCCCCTCGATCTCGGCGACCATCTCGAGGGAGAGTCCGATGATCTGATCGTCACGCCGCTTCTCGCCGACCACCCGCGCCTCGACGACGCAGTGTCCCGGGCAGCTGCCGATCCGCAGCGTGTCGGGATCGATGATCGCGAAATCCGCCGAGCCGAAGATGAACTTCTCCGAGCGGGCGACCCCGAGGAAGGTGTGCGCGTAGTAGATCGCGACCTGGCGGAAGACTTCGATGAGCAGGAGCGGATCGTAGGTGGTCGCGGTGCCGCGGTGATCACTGAAATACGAGTGATTGCGGGGCAATTGAGCGGCGAACACAGCGCCGTCCGGTCTCGGGTGCGCGTCGGTGAGGAACACCTCGGCGATCGATTCCCGGTGCACTATGCCGCGGGGGATATTGCGATCGAAGGTCAGGGTTTGGGTAGCGGCAGTCATGATCGAGCCTTCCTGGAGCGGTGATGTGGCGGCAGACTGGTCAGCGGACGGCGATGTCGTATGCCCAGGCATTGACGCTGTTGCGAGGCGGGTCGAACAGCGAGGTCACGTTGTGGATCGCGGAACTGGCGGCGACACTGTTGCGGTCGGTGTACAGCGGTATCGCGACGGCTTTGTCGAGCAGGTAGCCGGTGATCTGGTCGAACAACTGCTTGCGTTGGTTCCGGTCGGTCGCCTTCGTCGATTCGACGAGCCACCGATCCACTTCCGGATCGGCCAGCTTGGACCCGGCGACGATGGATCCGATGGTGATCCCGTCGATCTGTCCGTACTTCAGGTCCGGCGAGGTCGAGCCGTAGGCGCGGTTGAATTGCAGCGACAGATCCAGGCCACCGACCTGGCGGGGGAACGCCTCGTACTGGTTGCGCGCGAGCAGGTCGTAGACCTGGGCGTTCTCGACGAACTGCAAGTCGACCTGGATACCGAGGTTCTGGCGGAGCTCGGCTTGCCAGGCCTCGAGGAAATCGTCCTCGGGATAGGTGGGCACGGTGGCGAGCAAGCGGATGGTCAACCGGCGGCCCGCGCTGTCGGTGCGGTACCCGTCGGCGTCCTTGCCGGTCCAGCCCGCTTCGTCGAGCAGAGTCTTGGCGGCGGCGATATCGGCGGTGCCTTTGTTCTCGTACTTGGCGTCGTAGTAGGCGCTGTCGGGCGAGATCAGGCTCCATGCGCGCTGCTGGGAACCCTTGGTCAGGCTGTCCACCACCGCGGCGATGTCGACGCCCTTGGCGATGGCCCGCCGCACCCGCACATCCGTGGTGGGGCCGTTGGTCAGGTTGAGCATGATCACCGTCGGCGCGGCCGCCGACCCGATCTGCTCGTACTGGAAACCGTCGATGCCGTCGAACAGCGGGATATCGGTGGCTTTGACGGTCCCGATCGCGTCGACCTCTCCGCTGCGCAGCAGTCCGGCCCGGGTGGATGCCTCGGGGATGTACTTGACGACGACCTTGTCGACGTAAGCGGCGCCCTGGTGCCGTGCGGTGGCCGGGCCCCACCGGTAGTCGGGGTTCTTACGGAACGTGAGCTCTTGGCCTTGGACCGCCTTGTCCAGGATGAACGGTCCCGAACCGACCAGCCCGGTCCCGCTGGTGAGGGTCTGTTTGTCGGCGGTCAGGGTGCCGGGAGCGACGATCGCGCCGCTGAGTCCGGCGAGCGTGGACAGGAAGTCCGCGCGGGGCGTGCTCAGCGTGATGCGCACCTGGTAGGGGGCCAGCACATCGACCGAGCTGACGCTCGAGTACTGCAGCAGGCCCAGCACGGTCCAGGACGGGTTGTCCGGATTGCGGAGGAGATCGATGTTCGCCTTGACCGCGTGCGCGTCGAACTTCTCACCGTTGTGGAAGGTCACGTCCTCACGCAGGGCGAATTCGTAAACCCTGCCGTCCGGGGAGACGGTCCATTCTTTGGCGAGCCACGGGTGGAACTGCTCGCTCCGGTCCTCGGCGATCAGGCTGTCGTAGCTGTTGCGCAACACCTGGGAGGCGTCGAATGCCGCGCCGTAATGCGGATTGAGGCCGCGCTGAGGGTAATTCGGCAAGGCGATGGTGAAGGTCCCGCCGGATTGCGGGGGAGATGTCGGTCCATCGTTGCCGCTGCCTGGCTCCGGGTCCGACGCGCAGGCGCCTGCGGCCGACGCCATGCCGACGACCAGCACGGTGAACAGTCGAATGATGCGGTTACGCAAGCGAATAGCTTTCTGTGGTGTCCTGCGCCGCCAGGCGCGGAACGGAATCGAGTAGGGCACGGGTGTACGGGGAAGTCGGGGCGGTGAAAATTGCGTCGGACGAACCGGATTCGACGATCGCGCCGTCGTGCAGGACGAGCACGCGGTGACAGATCTGCCGGATGACGGCGAGGTCGTGCGAGATGAAGACGATGCCGACCCGGCGGGTCCGGGCGAGTTCGGCGATGAGCGCGAGAATCTGGGCCTGCACCGAGATGTCGAGCGCCGAGACCGGTTCGTCGCACACCACCAACCTCGGCTCGCTTCCGAGCGCTCTGGCGATGTTGACGCGTTGACGTTGTCCGCCGGACAGTTCGCGGGGGTGGCGGTCGATGCTGTCGGCGGGTAGGTGCACCGCCGCCAACAGGCGCAGAACCTCGTCGCGGCGATCGTGCCTGCCGACTCGCAGTGCGACGCTCTCGCCGATGATCTCGCCGACGCGGTAGCGGGGGTCGAACGAACCGACCGAGTCCTGTGCCACCAAGCCGATTCGGCCGGGCAGGCGCGTCGTGCGCGTCAACGGCGCTCCGCCGAAACGCATTTCGCCGCCGTCGGGCGCGATCATCCCGGTGATCATCTTCGCCACCGTCGACTTTCCTGAACCGGATTCACCGACCACGCCGAGCACTTCACCGGCCTGGACGTCGAACCCGATATCGGCGACCGCCGGGACCGTGCGGCCGCGCACCCGATACGACTTGGCCAGCGCGGTGGCGGCGAAAACCGGGTCACCGGAGGGCGGGGGCGGCGCGTCGGCCCGGCCGTGCGGAACCGCGGCGATCAGTTGTCTGGTGTACTCGTGCTCGGGATTCTCGATCACCTGCCTGGCCGGTCCCGCCTCGACGACGCGACCCGATTTCATCACCAGGATGCGATCGGCCACCGACGCGACCACCGCCAGATCGTGACTGACCAGAATCATCGACCGACCGCCCTCGACCTGCCGAACCAGCAGATCGAGAACTTGCGCTTGAACGGTCACGTCGAGCGCCGTGGTCGGCTCGTCGGCGATGAGGATGTCCGGATCACCGGCCAGCGCGGAGGCGATCAGCGCTCGCTGACGCTGACCGCCCGACAGCTGAAATGCCCGCTGGCCCCTGCGCGTTTCGGGATCGGCGATACCGACCGAGGTCAGCAGCTGGTCGATCCGCGTCCCGCGTCGATGGCGCGGCAGCGCGCGCAGCGATTCACCGATCTCGTCGGCGATGGTGCGCAGCGGGTCGAGCGCGACGAGCGCGTCCTGGAGTACCAGACCGATTCGCGCGCCGCGGATCTCACGCCAGTGCCGTTCGGTCAGTTCCAGCGCCGAGGTACCGAACAATTCGAATCGGTCGGCGCGCACCCGGGCGCCGTCGCCGGCGAGCCCGACGAGGCTGCGCGTGGTCACCGACTTGCCCGAGCCCGATTCGCCGACGATCGCCAGGATCTCGCCGCGCCGAAGGTCGAAGCCGACTCCGTCGACGATATCGCCCGCCCTTCCGGCAAAGCCGACGCGCAGGTTGCGCACTCGCAGCACGATGTCGGCGCCTTTCGCGGATGGTGCTGTGAGCGTCATGGCTGTGCCCTTCGTTCGAAGCGATGACCCGCGTATCGGCCGAGCACCGTGGTCGCCAAGACGACGACGGTGATGGCGGCGCCGGGGAACACGACCGTCCACCACGCGATGCGCAAGTCGCCGTGCGCCTCGGCGAGCATCGAACCCCACTCCGGCTCCGGGGGTTTCGGCCCGAAACCCAGGAAGCTCAATGCGGCGGCACCGAGAATGCTGGTGCCCAGGCCGAGGGTGACCACGACCGGAAGCGACCGCAGCGCGTTCGGCAGGATGTGGCGGACCACGATCCGCGGCCGCGACCGGGTGAGCAGTCCCGCCTGCGCGACGTACTCGCTGCCGCGCACGGCTCGGGTCTCCGCACGCATCACCCGCGCGAATCGGGGCGCCGCGGCGATTCCGATCGCGAGGACCAGATTGGGCGTGCCGGTGCCGGTGAAGGTGATGAGCACCAGGGCGAGCAGAATCTCCGGGAAGGCGCCTAGCAGATCGAAGGTGCGCGAGGCGATCGCGTCGATGAGGCCGGCACCGACACCGGCCACCAGGCCGAGCGTCACACCGATCAGCACCGCGAGCGCCGTCGCCGATACCCCGATGAACAGCGACAACCGAGCGCCGTGCACGACGCGGGTGAACACATCGCGGCCGAGTTGATCGGTACCGAACGGGTGCGCCACCGACGGCGGCCGATGCGCGGCGACCAAATCGGTCTGCAAGGGATCGCCCGAGGCGATCAGCGCGGGCCCGACCGCGGCGAGTACGGCCAGGGCGAGCACCGCTGCCGCGACCCACACGTCGGCGGGCCGTTTCGTCAGGGGTACCGTAAACCGTTGCCGCAGCGCGGCTGTCGTCGTCATGATGCGACCTCCTGCAGGCGTGGATCAATCCAGAGACAGGCGATGTCGACGATCACCGTGGCCGTCAGGTAGACCGCGGCGGCCAGCAGCGCGACGCCGAGAACCACCGGGACATCGGAGTAGGTGACGGCCTCGACGGTCACCCGTCCGACCCCCGCCCGGCCGAAGACCTCCTCGATCACCACGGTGCCGGTGAGCAGCCCGCTCACGGCCCATCCGGCCAGGGTCGCGGCCGGTATCAGCGAATGCCGCAGTCCGTGCCGTAGGCGCAGGCGAGTGGCGCCGATCCCCCGGGATCGGGCGGTGAGCGCGAACGGCTGCTCGAGCGCGCGTTCGATACCCTCCCGCATGACCTGCGCCAGTACCGCGGCGATCGGCAGGGCCAGGGTGACGGCGGGAAGTATCGAGCGCTGGAACTCGTTTCCCGCGGTCACCGGCAGCACCTTCAAGGTGAAGGCCAAGACCCAGATCAAGATCAGACCGGTCCAGAAGGGCGGCGCCGAGGCCACCACGATCTCCGCGGTGGTGACAGATCGGCTGAACACATCGCGCCTGCCCGCGGTGAGGACGGCCAGCAGCGGCGCGAGCACGGCCGCGATGAGCAAGGCGAATCCGGCGAGCTGGGCACTGGTGCGCAATTGCTCCCCGAACAAGATGTCGGTCACCGGTTCGCCGCGCACATACGAATAGCCGAGGTCGCCGTGCAGCAGCCGCGCGAGATGGCGCCCGTACTGCACGATCAGCGGGCGGTCCAGCCCCCAGTCCTGTTCGATCCGCGCGCGCAGGGTCGGGTCGCTGGATTCGCCCATGATCGCGGTGACCGGATCTCCCGGGGCGATATGCACCGCGAGGAAAGCCAGCGTGACGGCGGCCCACATCATCGCCACCGCGGACAGGAGCACACCCGCGATGCGACGAAACACGATGTGCCGGTAGGTATTCACGGCTCGGCTCCGTCCTCGATGGGCGCGCCGACCAGGCTGCCCCATTCGGTCCAGGAACCGTCGTAGACGCGGACCCGGTGATCGTCGAGCAGGTCGGTGAACACCAGCCAGCCGAGCGCGGCGCGATGCGACAGCCTGCAGTAAGCGATGACCTTCTCGGCCCGCTCGATGCCGAGTGCCGCGACGCGCTCGCGAATCTCGGCCACCGGCCGCAGCAGACCGTGCTCGTCGAGCAGATCCTGCACCGGAAGACTCAGCGCGCCCGGGATGTGCCCGGCCCGTTCGGCGCCGTGATCGATCGGTTCGGTGAGCGGCGCGACGCGCAGGCCCGAATACTCCTCCGGCGAGCGCAGATCCACGATCGCGATGGGTGATTCGATCGCGGCGCGCACCTCGTCGCGGCCGACGACGAGCTCGTCGTGGCGGGGCGGAAGCTGGGGGAGCGGTGCGGCGACGGGCGCATGCGACCTGGCGACGGCCGCCCGTGGATCGAACTTCGGAACGCTGTCGCGCCAGGCAGGCAAGCCGCCGTCCAGGTACCGCAGATCGCCGCCGACACCGACGGCCGCGGCCACCCAGATCGCGTAGGCGGCGAATTGGGTCGGCTCGCCCGCGAAGACCACCGTCGACGTCGCGTCCGCGCCCAGCGCGTGCAGCCGGTCGGCGAGCACCCGCGCCGACGCGAACTCGCGGCGCGAACGATGCCAGAGCAGATCCTTCCAGTACACGGTGCGCGCACCGGCGATGGTGCTCTGGTCCGGCTCGAACCCCGGCGTGTTCGTCACCTCGATGACGACGATGCCCGGATCCGACAGACGGGACCGTAACCATCCGGCGTCCACGATGCGGCTCGTCACGACTCCCACAGCAGCCCTCCCGCTCGAATGTGCCGGGTCCGACGACCCGGCGGGGAAAACATAAGAGCGCAAACACGCTGCCGGGAACACAAAAAGTCACGAAGACTCGAATTATGTGTTCGGGGCTTTGGGATACATATCCTCGGCAGCGCGCTGCACCCGAACCGCCGAAAGGAGCCCGATGTCCGGCCAACGCGCCGCCCATCTCATATCCGCAGGCCGGCTACGTGACGATCCGCCGAAGCGGCTGGTGCTGCTCGACGTGCGGGTCGGCGCGGGCGGACCGGATCGGACCAGTTTCCGGCGCGGGCATCTGCCCGGCGCGCGGTTCGTCGACATCGACGCGGATCTGGCGGGCGCCGCCACCCGGTACTCCGGCGCCCGCCCACTCCCGGACACCGAAACCCTCACCGCCGCACTACGCCGCTGGGGCATCCATTCCGACAGCACGGTCGTGGTCTACGACGACTCCCGTGCTGTGCCCGCCGCCCGAGCCTGGTGGGTGCTGAGGTGGGCAGGACTGCCCGACGTCCGGATCCTGGACGGCGGGTTGCGAGCGTGGCGCGAAGCCGGAGGCGCCTTTGTTTCCGGCGCCGAACCGGCCGCACCGGGGACCACGACGGCACAACCGGCCGGACTTCCCGTCATCGATACCCCCGCCGTGGCGGCCCTGCCCGAGCGCGGCGTGCTCCTGGACGCCCGCCCGCGCGAACACTTTCGAGGCGACGGCGAGTTCGCCGGTCACATTCCCGCTGCCGTCAGCGCACCGGTATTCGACGACTTCGACGAGCGCGGCTTGCTGCGCGACGAGCACAGCCTGCGTGCCCGCTATCGGGACCTCGGCGTCACCGCTGGAACGACCGCCGCGACGTACTGCGGCAGCGCCATGGCCGCGGCCCTGCAGGTCTTCGTCCTCGCCACCCTCGGCATCGAAATCGCCTTGTATCCCGGCGGTTTGTCGCAATGGGCCGGTGATCCGGCCCGCCCGCTCGTCCGTGGCGAATCCGCCGCGCCGCGACCCATCCCGTCAGCCTGATCACCAGGAGACCGCAATGGCCGACCATCCACGACATGTCATCCTCAACGCCAACCTGATACCCGGCGGTGCGATCGGCAGCCCTTGGCGGCGCGCGGCGGAGCCCGCGGCGCATTTCGTCGGCATCGAGCACTATCTCGATGTGGCACGCACCGCGGAGCGCGGCCTGCTCGACGCCGTGTTCCTCGCCGATTCGCCGGATCTCCAGGCCAAGGACTGGAATGCGCCGAGCAGGCTGCTCGATCCCTTCGTCGCCCAGGCCGTCATCGCCGCGAACACCAGCCATATCGGTCTGATCGTCACCGCGACGACGTCCTACAACGACCCCTACAATCTGGCCCGCTCATTCGCGGCACTGTCCGCCGTATCGGGCGGACGGGTCGGCTGGAACTACGTCGTCACCGGCGGCGATGCCGCGGCGCTCAACTACTCGATGGATCAGGCCCTGCCGAAATCCGAGCGGTACGCGCGCGCCGCCGAGTTCATCGATGTGGTCACCGCGCTGTGGGATTCGGCGCCCGCCGACGCGATCGCCGGTGACAAGGCGACCGGTCGCTACCTCGATCCGGCGATCGTGCGGCCGATCGATCACGACGGCAAGTTCTTTCGAGTAGCCGGACCGTTGAAAGCGCCGCCGTTGACCCATGGCAGGCCGGTGCTGATCCAAGCGGGCGCCTCGACGCACGGTGTGGAACTGGGCGCCAGGACCGCCGACGCGGTGTACTCCGCGCACGTCGATCCCGCATCGGCGACCCGCCGCCGCGCTGATCTCCGGTCGCGAGCCCAGGCAGCCGGGCGTCACCCCGACAGTGTGAAACTGCTTCCCGGCCTGATCATCGTGCTCGGCGACACCGAAGCCGCGGCCCGGCAACGGGAACGGGAACTCATCGACCTCATTCCCGACGATGTCCAGCTGGTCCAGCTGGCCGATCGGCTCGGTGTCGAACCCGACGTGCTCGAGCTCGACGCACCGTTCCCGTGGGACAAGATCCCCGACGAGAACGCCGACGCGGGCTCGCGCGGGCAGCGCGCGGTGCTGCTCGAATACGTCCGATCCAGCGGAGCCGATACCCGCGGCGCCGCGCGCCTGCTGGCTTCCGGCAGTGTGCACGCGAAGGTCGTCGGCGGACCCGATCAGGTGGCCGGGTTCATCGCGGACTGGTTCGAGTCCGGCGCCTGCGACGGATTCAATCTGATGATCGATGAATCGCCCGGCGGGCTGGCCGATTTCGTCGACCACGTCGTCCCGCTGCTGCGGCGGCGCGGCATCGTCCGCAGCGAGTACGAGACCGCCACGCTGAGAGGACATTACGGGCTGTGACCACTCCCTCGTTGTTCGTGCAGCTGCGCAGCGGCCCACCGGCCGCCGAGGTCTACCGGCGCACCATCGAGATCAGCGTGCGCGCCGAACAACTCGGCTACCACACGATCTGGTTCGCGACTCGCCATTTCGAGGCGCATCACGCCGCCCTGCCCTCGGTGTTCCCGTTCGTGGCCGCGGCCGCCCAGCACACCACCAGGATTCGGCTCGGCACCGGCGTGGTGGCGCTGCCGTTCGAGCATCCGGTGCGCTTGGCCGAGGATGCCGCGGTCACCGACGCGCTGAGCGGCGGACGACTCGAACTCGGCGTCGGCAAGGGGCTCGGGTTCGGGCATTCCGCCGCCAGCTACGCCGGATTCGGCGTTCCCGACACCGACCGGGAATCGCTCTACGCCGACCGGGTAGCAGCTCTGCAACGCATACTCGCCGACGGCCGCGTCACCGATGACATCGCCCTCTATCCACCACCGGGAACACTGCGCTCCCGGATCTGGCAGTCCACCGGGAACATCGATACCGCTCGCCGCGCGGGCGCCGCGGGCGACGGCCTGCTGCCCCACGGGAATTCGCAGGCACGCGCCGGTGGCAGCGTCGGCGAGCTCGTCGACGCCTACCTGGCCGAATGCCGAACCACTCCGAGGATCGGGTCGAGCGTGGCGGTGCTGCCCGCGGACAGCGAAGGCGACGCGCTTGCCTTGCTCGACACCGACATTCGCTCGAGCCCCGCCTTCTATCCGGAACTGCACGGCGAATCCGATCGGCGGCGGTTTTTGGCGGACACCCGGATTCGCTTCGGTACCGCCGGGCAGATCGTCGATCGGCTACGCGCCGACCCCGACCTTGTCGCCGCCACCGATGTGTTGTTCTACATCCCGCTCGCGGTCGACCATCCCCGCTATCTCGACTGCCTGCACCGCGTCAGCGCCGAGATCGCCCCGCACCTGACCCCGCTGCCGACCTCGTGATCTCTCGCCGGCTCGAGCCGCTGTCGGTCCGGTGATCGCCCCGTCAGTCCAAGAACTCTCGGTTCGCGGCTCCAGCGGCTTCGGCGAGCAGCCGGGCGAGTTCGGCGATGGCGGCGGTGTCATCGGGCAACTGCGGCACCGCCACCCGCACCGCGCCCGGCCGGGGCGGGGTGACATGCGATTTCGCGCCCGACCCGACGACGATCCCGTGCCGCGCCAACCGGAGCAGCGCACCGTGCTCGTCGGCGACCTCCACCCAGACCACCAGGCTGTTGACGCCGGACCGTGCGGTGACGCCGTGCTCGCTCGAGGCCGACAGCAAGCTCGCCCGCCTGGCCGCATAGCGCCGGCGCGCGGTGTCGATCAACGCGGCCGTCTCGCGGTCGTCGATCAAGTGCGCCAACGCGTTCTGCAGGATTCGGCTGTTGGCGGCGATGCCGTGCACCCGGGCGCGAATGGCTCGGTCGACCAGCGCCGCGCTCCCGCCGATGACGCAGGTCCGGATATCCATTCCGTAGGCCTTGCAATAGCTGCGCACTCGGACGCTGTGCTCGGGAAAGAAACGCCCGAGCGACGGCGCCTGGGTGCTGGCCAGCGGCCCCACCGCGTCGTCCTCGACGATCCACGGCATCGACTTGGCCGACGACAACACCTCGGCCAGTTCCGCCGCCCTTTCCTCTGACAGCGCCCCGCACGCGGCGTATCCGCCCTCCGGCTGGAGGACCACCACCGATGGTTCCCGCCGAAGCGCCGAGGCCAGCGAATCCGCAAGGGCCCCTTGCTCGTCGGATTCGATGCCGACCACCTCGTATCCGACGTCCGCCAGGGTGTCGAGAAAGCCCGGCATCACCGGCTCTTCCACCGCGACGAGCGAGCCCGCGGGCGCGGCGGCGTCCACGGCGAGAAACAGCCCCTCGGAACCGCCACCCGCCGCGACGAACGCCTCGGCCGCGAAAGGCCAGCCGTCGACCACCGCGTCGCGCAGGCGATCGGTGATGTAGTCGCGTCCGGGACGGTTGAGCCGATCGGTATGCAACCCGGCCAGCATCGCGGGCGCCAGATCCGGTTGCAGAGCGTAATCGGGACTGCCCGTCAGCAGATCCCGGTCCGCGAGCGCCCGGCCCGCGGGTATCTCGTCGCGTGCGGCCACCACCGTGCCACCGCGGCGGTTGGTGGCGATCAGGCCTTCCTTGCGCAACTCGCCCCAGGCGGCGACGACCGTGCGGGTGCTCAGCCCGCAATGCTGCGCGAGCTCCCTGATCGTCGGCAAGCGCGCACCCGCGGCGAGTGCGCCCTCACGGATCAGCTGGGCGGTCACCGCCCGCACCGACTCGGAGGTATGCGACGCGTTCGCCTCCAACGCCCGCACCAGCAGCGCAGAACCCGGCTCCGTCACTGACACTCCACTCGTCGTATTTCCTCAGTATGACGACTATATGTGTTCAGGTGAACGGTTTTGTTCCCGGTAGCTCGATATATGTATCCGCCTAGGTCGGATGGTCACCGTGCGGGCTGGTCTTCGGTCTTTCCCCGATCGCGGGTGACGAGGCCGGGCCCGGTGCAATCGCGTGGTCGGGCGTGGTTCTCGCAGGACGGCGGCGAGGATTGCGCAGCCGAGGGTGGCGGTCAGCAGGAGCAGGGTGATCGGCGCGGCGCCGAGGGCGGCGAGCAGGGCGAGCCCGGTGAGCAGAGCGAGTGCGTGTTGGGGGATGTGGTGGAGTGCCATGGGTGTTCGGTGATTCCGCTGCCGCGGTGTCGCTGGGGTATCGGCTGCCGCAGGGTGCGGGTCTACGGGCGCGGTGCCGTGGTGCCAGCCGGGGACTCGATGGTGGTGGTGTCAGTAGGCGAGGGGGTATTCGTCTTCATCGGGTAGCGGGATGCGGACGGATTGCTCGATCCGGTCGGTGGTGTCGGCGGCGTCGAAGGCGGCGCGGACGCGTTCGGCGAGCGGATGCAGGGCGCGGGTGTCGAGGCCGATGTGGCGGTCGGCGTCGTGGACGAGGGTGCGCTGATCGGCGTAATCGGCGTCGTCGCGGGCGGGGATCGTGGTCATGGCCAACCTCCTGACGTCGTGTGCGCTCGGACAGAGTGGGACGGGCCCTGGTGATCGCTCCGGGCCCGTCCCGGTGAAGGAAGACGTGACTGTGCGAGAGGTTGGTCCGCGGTCGGCGGTGGCCGTGAGGCCCGGCCTTGCCACGGGTGTGGCGGTGCGCGAATTATCCAGTCGTACGGAGTGTTCGAATGCGCTTGGTCGCCGGAGGATCGACGACATCACCGCCGCGGACCTTTCGGTACTTTGCTATGTCATCACCTCGCTTTCACTGTTCGAGATGAACCGGATGGGTCTGGTCGGGCGCGGAGGGCCGCGTTGGGTCGCGCGCATTCTCGGCGGCGCCCGTCCGGTCAGCCTCGGTGCCCGCCGATCGCGGTCGAGGTCGGTCGGCCGCCGTGGCGCACGGGTGCGCAGCTTCGGCAACACCGGGACCGGTCGTGGCGCGAGTGCTTCGCGCAAGATGTCGTCTACCTCGGCGAACAGCGGTTCGAGGTCGGGGTCGAGTACCGACAGCCGCGTGTCGAGCGGTTCGCGGACGCCGAAGGCTTCCATGGGTTGCATGGCGCTACTCCGATTCGAAGCGAATCCGGTTCGGCGGGTCAGGCGTTGATCGGTCTCGCCGCTGGGTGAGCTGCTGTGCCGAACACCTGCTGCCCCAAGCGGTCCAGATCGAGGAAGGGATCGGTATGCGTCAGCATGATCGTCACCTCCAAACCTCCAACCAACTGTGTTCTCGGTAGTCGGCTGCGTTCTCGGTAGTCGGCTGCGGATATCTATGTCAGCGAGTGCAGATTTTTTATAGCACTATCGAAAGTTCTATGCAAGAGACTACGATAGAAAATCTGAGAAGTATGAAGCAGTATCGAGGAGCAGGATGATTCGCCCACCTCAGCAGCCCGATCCCGCGCGCGCGGTGTACGCGATCTCGGTCGCCGCCGATCTGGCAGGCGTCGGTGTGCAGACACTGCGCCTCTACGAACGCCATGGGCTGATCACCCCGGCCCGCAGCGATGGCGGCACCCGCCGCTACAGCGGCGACGACCTCACCCGGCTGCACCGCATCGCCGCGTTGGTCGCCGAAGGCATCAACCTGGCGGGTATCGGCCGCATCCTCGACCTCGAAGACGCCAACGCCGAACTGCACGCGGACAATGACCGCTTGCGCACCGGCGCGCGCCGCGATCCCGGGCGATAACCACCCGGGCACCCGTCGGACGCTCTCCGCGCACGACTGGACCTCTTCTTCGGCTCGCCGTGCGCAGCCACCACTCGGCCGACGCCGGACATCGCCGCTGTCCGAGACCCGTGGCGCGGCAACTCGAAACGTCCACCTCGGCTGAGCGACGGTTCTGATCAGCTGTGCGCCAATGGGTTCGCCCACGAGCACTCGGAGACGTAAAGTACCGCCGGGCGGGTGTTCAGCAGCCAGCACCTCGCCGCTCGTCAGCGACCCGCCGTGTGCGGTGTCGCGCGGGTCGGCGTGCCCAGTCGGACCTCATCCGGTCCGAATCGGGACGAAGCGAGGATGGCAATGACGGATACCGCGGCACCGGCCCGCGCCCCGAAGCAGGCTGCTACGGCCACCGAACAAGTCGAGCTGCGCCAACTACTGGCCGGATTGACGGCGGTGCGCGACGGCGATTTCGGCACCCAGTTGCCCACCGACGCCGACGGGCTGCTCGGCGAGATCGCGATGGTGTTCAACGGCATGGTGGACCAGCTCTCGCTGTTCACCTCCGAGGTCACCCGCGTCGCGCGCGAGGTCGGCACGGACGGGCGGCTCGGTGGACAGGCCGAAGTGCCTGGCGTGTCCGGCACCTGGAAGGACCTCACCGACTCGGTGAACGCCATGGCGGGCAACCTGACCAGCCAGGTGCGCGACATCGCCCAGGTCGCCACCGCCGTGGCGCAGGGCGACCTGTCGCAGAAGATCGACGTGGACGCGCGCGGGGAGATCCTCGAGCTGAAGAACACGGTCAACACGATGGTCGACCAGCTGTCCTCCTTCGCCGACGAAGTCACCCGCGTGGCAAGGGAAGTGGGCTCGGAGGGCCAGTTGGGCGGCCAGGCCGAGGTCCCCGGCGTCGGCGGCGTGTGGCGCGACCTCACCGACTCGGTGAACTTCATGGCGGGCAATCTGACCGACCAGGTCCGCAACATCGCGCAAGTGACCACCGCGGTGGCGCGCGGCGACCTGAGTCAGAAGATCACGGTCACCGCCCGCGGGGAGATCCTCGAGCTGAAGAACACCATCAACACGATGGTCGACCAGCTGTCGTCCTTCGCCGACGAGGTCACCCGCGTCTCCCGCGAGGTGGGCACCGAAGGCATCCTCGGCGGTCAGGCCGACGTCAAAGGCGTCTCCGGAACCTGGCGCGACCTCACCGACTCGGTGAACTTCATGGCGGGCAACCTGACCGCGCAGGTGCGTTCGATCGCTCAGGTCGCCACCGCGGTCGCGGGCGGTGACCTCACTCAGAAGATCCGGGTCGACGCGCGCGGGGAGATCCTCGAGCTGAAGAACACCATCAACACGATGGTCGATCAGCTGTCGTCCTTCGCCGACGAGGTCACCCGCGTCTCCCGCGAGGTGGGCACCGAGGGACGGTTGGGTGGGCAGGCCGACGTCAAGGGCGTCTCCGGAACCTGGAAGGACCTCACCGAATCGGTCAACGTCATGGCCGACAACCTCACCGCGCAGGTGCGTTCGATCGCTCAGGTCACCACCGCCGTCGCGGGCGGCGACCTGACCCAGAAGATCCGGGTCGACGCGCGCGGGGAGATCCTCGAACTCAAGGAGACCATCAACACGATGGTCGATCAGCTCTCCTCGTTCGCCGACGAGGTCACTCGCGTCGCCCGCGAGGTCGGCACCGAGGGCAACCTCGGCGGCCAGGCGACGGTGCGCGGCGCGTCGGGCACCTGGAAGGACCTGACCGACAACGTCAACGTCATGGCCTCCAACCTGACCAACCAGGTGCGCTCGATCGCGCAGGTCGCCACGGCGGTGGCGCGCGGCGACCTGAGCCAGAAGATCACCGTGGAGGCCAAGGGCGAGGTCGCGGCGCTCGCCGGCGTGATCAACACGATGGTCGACACGCTGTCGGCGTTCGCCGACGAGGTCACCCGCGTCGCCCGCGAGGTCGGCACCGAGGGCATGCTCGGCGGTCAGGCTCGCGTGCCGAACGTGGCGGGCACGTGGAAGGACCTGACCGACAACGTCAACTCCATGGCGAACAACCTGACCAACCAGGTCCGCAACATCGCCCAGGTGACCACCGCGGTCGCCCAAGGCGATCTGACCCGCAAGATCGACGTGGACGCGCGCGGGGAGATCCTCGAGCTGAAGACCACGATCAACACGATGGTCGACCAGCTCTCGGCGTTCGCCGCCGAGGTCACCCGCGTCGCACGTGAGGTCGGGTCGCAGGGCCGGTTGGGTGGACAGGCCGAGGTCGAGGGCGTCTCGGGCACCTGGAAGCGGCTGACCGAGAACGTCAACGAGCTCGCGGGCAACCTGACCCGCCAGGTGCGCGCCATCGCGGAGGTCACCAGCGCCGTCGCGGAGGGCGACCTGACCCGATCCATCACCGTCGAGGCGTCCGGCGAGGTCGCGGAGCTCAAGGACAACATCAACTCGATGGTGGAGTCGCTGCGTGAGACCACCAAGGCCAACCAGGACCAGGACTGGCTCAAGACCAACCTGGCTCGCATCTCCAGCCTCATGCAAGGCCAGCGCGATCTGCACGTGGTGGCCGAGTTGATCATGGACGAGCTCGCGCCGCTGGTCTCGGCGCAGTTCGGCGCGTTCTACCTGGCCGACGACACCGCCGAGCGGCCGGAGCTGCGATTGATCAGCTCCTACGGAAGCCCGGAGGAGCCGGGCGGGGAGACACGGTTCACCTTCGGTCAGTCGCTGGTCGGTCAGGCCGCGCGCAGCCGCCGCACGATCGCGGTCGACGACGTGCCAGGGGACTACGTCACCATCTCCTCCGGGCTGGGGCGGACGGCGCCGGTCAACCTGCTCGTCCTGCCGATCGGGGTGGAGGACCAAGTGCTCGGCGTCATCGAGCTGGCCTCACTGCACCGCTTCACCCGCATCCACCGGGACTTCCTCGACCAGCTGATGGAGACGGTCGGCGTCAACGTCAACACCATCATCGCCAACGCCCGCACCGACGAATTGCTCGTCGAATCCCAGCGCCTGACCACCGAACTGCAAGCCCGTTCGGAAGAGCTGCAGGTCCGTCAGGAAGAACTCCAGTCGTCCAACGCCGAGATGGAGGAGAAGGCGGCGCTGCTGGCCAGGCAGAACCGCGACATCGAGGCAAAGAACCTCGAGATCGAGCAGGCCAGGCAGGAGCTCGAGACCCACGCCCAGCAGCTCGCGCTCGCGTCGAAGTACAAGTCGGAGTTTCTGGCCAATATGAGCCACGAGCTGCGCACGCCGCTGAACAGCCTGCTGATCCTCGCTCAGCTGCTTGCCCAGAACCCGACCCGCAACCTCACGCCCAAGCAGGTCGAGTACGCGGGCATCATTCACTCGGCGGGTTCGGATCTGCTGCAGCTGATCAACGACATCCTCGATCTGTCCAAGGTCGAGGCGGGCAAGATGGACATCACGCCCGAGCGCGTGCCGCTGCGCAAACTGCTGGACTACGTCGAGGCCACCTTCCGGCCGATGACGACGCAGAAGAGTCTCGGGTTCCGCATCACCACCGCGCCCGGCCTGCCCCTCGATTTGGTCACCGACGATTCGCGGTTGCGGCAGGTGCTCGGCAATCTGTTGTCCAACGCGGTGAAGTTCACCGAGACCGGATCGGTCGAGTTGCGCATCGAGCCGTCGGAGGCGCGGGAACTGCCCGCCGCCGTGCGCAGGCACGGCCCGGCCCTCGCGTTCCGGGTGATCGACACCGGCATCGGCATCGCCGCGCACCAACTGGAGTCGATCTTCGGCGCGTTCCAGCAAGCCGACGGGACGACCAGCCGCAAGTACGGCGGCACCGGGCTCGGCCTGTCGATCAGCCGGGAGATCGCCTACCTGCTCGGCGGCGCGATCACCGCGGACAGCGCGCTCGACCAGGGCAGCACGTTCACCCTGTACCTCCCGGTCGCCCGCCCGGACTTCCAGGAGGCGCCCTACCACGACCGCGAGGACACGCGGCAAGACGACAGCCGCTCCGACTACACGCCGAGCGCCGCGACGCCGCAGCAGCAGCGCAGGCTGCTGGTCGTGGAGGAACGCCCGGAGGGCCTGCTGTCGCTGGTCGCGCAGACCGCGGTGGCCGACCTCGCCGCGGGCAACGATCCGCGCGGTCCCGTCCAGATCGTCAGCGCCAACGGCGTGGAGGAAGCGGCGGCGGCGATGGCCGCCGAGGCCTTCCACTGCGTGGTGCTGGAATTGGACATGCCCGACGGCGCCGCGCTGCTGTTCCTGGAGACGATGGACGGAGACGCCGCGCTGAGCAGCGTCCCGGTGCTCGCCCACAACCGCAGGCTCGACGCCGAGCAGGAACGCCTGCTGCACGAACGCATCTCGCGCCAACCGCTGGAGCTGCTGTCCAGCCTCGACGAACTGCGTGAGCGAATCGCGTTGCACGTCAGCGCGGAAGCGCCCGGCGACGTGCTGGCCCTCGTGCGCCGCGAGGAGACACCGGCCGCCGCGCCGCGGCAGCCGGTCGGCGAACTCGCCGGACGCACCGTGCTCATCGTCGACGACGACGCCCGTAACCTGTTCGCGCTCAGCAGCATTCTCGAACTGCACGGCATCGGCGTGCTGCACGCCGAGAACGGGCGCGAGGGCATCGACAAGCTGCTCGCCCACCCCGAGACGGATCTGATCCTGATGGACGTGATGATGCCGGAGATGGACGGCTACACCGCGACCGCGGCGATCCGCGAGATGCCGCAGTACGCGAACCTGCCGATCATCGCGGTGACGGCCAAGGCCATGCTCGGCGATCGGGACAAGAGCCTCGCGTCGGGCGCCAACGACTACGTCACCAAGCCCGTCGACGCGGACGCCTTGCTCGCCCGCATTCAGCACTGGCTGCGTGCCTGATGACCGAATCGGACATCAGCGACTCCGTGATCCAGGACGGTCGTCCGGCCGAGCAGCCCACCGTCACCCGCCTCGCTGCCACCGTGGAGCGGCTGCGCAAGGAGGTCCAGCGGGCCCACGCCACCGCCGACGGTCGGGCGCTGATCGAGATGGCCAAAGGCGTTCTGATCGAACGGCTTCGGTGCGGGCCCGCGCAGGCGGCGCGCCAGCTGGACACCCTGTCCGAACAGGCGGGCGTCACGACACTGGAACTGGCCGCCGACCTGGTCAACCAGGCGGCGCAGGACAAAGTCAGCGCGGCGGTGGGCCAGTTCCTGCTGAGCACCGCCACCCCGAGCGAGCCGACGGCGGCCGTGCGACTGCGCACCGCCGAGAGCGGGTTGCTCGCGGCGGGCGACACCCAGCGCGTGGCGGAGTCGGTGCTCGAGCACGCCGTCGCGCCGCTGGGCGCCACGGCCGTGGCGATCTGGGCTGCCGGGACCGACGCGTCGCTGACGCTGGTGGCTTTCGCCGGGATCGGCCCGCACGAGGCCCAGCGGTGGCGCTATGTGCCGCCCGGTCTGGCCACCCCGGCGCGGCAGGCGCTGGTGAACCGCGCCGCGCAGTGGATCGAGAACCTGAGCGAGGCCGGTCTGCCGTCGATCGGCCACCGCGGCGGCGGGCGGGCGGCGATCCCGGTGGGTGCGGGCGGCAAACTGCTCGGCGTGCTCGAGGTGTGCTGGCCGCAGCCGCTCGAGCCACAGCCGCCCCAGGTGCACCGGCAGCTGGAAGCGCTCGCCGAGTTGTGCGCGCACACTTTGGAATCGGACCTGGCCGCGGTGCACGCGTCGGACCGGCCCGACGTCGCGGATCTGGTGCGGCTGTCCGACGGCCTGTTCGACCCCGCGCTGGTGCTGCTGCCCCACCTCGACGACGACGGCGCGCTCGCCGATTTCCGCGTCCACCACGTCAACACCTGCTTCGTCGACCCGGCCGGTCGCGCCCGCGGCCTGATCAGGGGCACGTTGCTGCTCGAGTCGTACCCGATGGCCGCGAGCGAGGGACGGCTGTTCGAACGGATCGAGCACGTCTTCGCGACCGGCGAGACCTACCGAGCCGAGCGGGTGACGCTGACCGAACTGGTCGACCAGGTACCGCTGACGGTCTCGGCGGCGCTGAGTATCAGCAGGCACGGCGACGCCGTGCTGATGGTCTGGCGGGTGGAGGACGAGGCGGCGCGGCTGGCGGCGCTGTTGCAGCACGCCCAGCGTCTCGGCCGGGTCGGCGGGTTCGAGGAGAACGCGGCCACCGGCGAAATCACCTGGAGCGACCAGCTTTTCGCCCTGCACGGGCTGGCGCCGACGGCGGATCCCATCCCGCTGGCGCAGCTGCCAGGTCACGTCGACGAGGCCGACACCGAAGCAGTGCGACGGTTTCTGCGGACCCTGCTGCGCTATCGCCGTCCGGCTTCCACGGCGTTCCGCCTGATCCGGCCGGACGGTGTGATCCGGCACATCAGGATCATCGCCGAACCGGTGGCCGATGCGGCCGGGCACCTGCTCGCCATTCGCGGCGCCTACCAGGACATCTCGTCGCAACACTGGACCGAGATCGCGCTGTCGGCCACGCGCGATCGGCTCACGCACACCGAGGAGCACGCCGCCGAGCAGAGCCGCCTCGCGCGGCAACTCCAGCAGGCGATCATGCCCGACGCGCAGCCGTCCACCGAGGCCTTCGGTCTGCGGATCGCGGTGCGCTACCAGCCGACCGAGCAAGACCACCTGGTCGGCGGCGATTGGTACGACGCGATCGTGTTGCCGTCCAAGAAGATTCTGGTCTCGGTCGGCGACATCACCGGCCACGGCATCGCGGCGGCCACCGGCATGGTGGTGCTGCGCAACGCTCTGCGCGGTCTCGCCGCCACGGGCGCCGGGCCGGGCCAGATGCTGACGTGGCTGAATCTGGTCGCTCACCACCTGACCGACAACATCTTCGCCACCGCCGTCTGCGGCCTCTACGACCCGCAGACACAGGTGCTGCGCTGGGCCCGCGCGGGACACCTCCCGCCGGTGCTCATCCGCGCGGGCCACGCCTCGACCCTGCCCACCATCAAGGGCATGATCCTCGGCGCGGTGGCGGAGGCGGTCTACGAGGAAGCCGAACTCCAGCTGGAACCGGACGACACCCTCCTGCTCTACACCGACGGTCTCATCGAGCGCCGCGACCGGTACTTGGACGACTGCGTGGAACGACTGCTCGCGATCTCGGCGGAGTTCACCGGAACCCTGGACGATCGTCTGGACCACCTGCTCGACGGCAGCGACGCCAACACCGACGACGACACCTGCGTGGTCGGTATCCACGTGAGCCATGGCGCCGGGCGCGACAGCGCCTGATCGTCCTGGGGTATGGGAATGTCTGCCGCCTGACCCACCCGGATACACTGTGCCGCTGGAAGGGTCGTCCTTCCGCTGGTCCTGGCTGCGACTGCCAGCAGGCGGCCGACGGTGTCGAAGGAGTCCGAAGGTGGATGCCCCACTCGCGGTGGGTGACTCCGATGGAGCGCTGTCCGGAACGACGGAGCTGGAAGTGAGCGCGCTACCGGATCGCCCCGGACTACGCGCTTCCGGCGAGATCACCGCGGTCACTTGCTCGTCCTGGGAAGACGCCTTGGCCGAGCTGGCCCGGTGCCACACGGATGTCTCCTATATCGAGCTGTCGGATGTGGCCTACATCGATGTATCCGGGGCGACGGTGCTCGCGGTGACCGCGATGCGTTTGCCCGCCGGGCGGGTGGTGGTGGAATCCCCACCGCCGTCGCTGCCGCGGGTACTGGAGATGTTCTGGCCGAACCTGAACCGAATCGAGGTGACGCCGCGATGAGCGCAGTGGCCGCAAGCGAGGCGTTCGAACATCCCGCCCTGTTCTACCGCACAGAACAGGAGTACACCCAGCAGACGGTGTCGTTCCTGCGGGAGGGCATGGCGGCGGGCGAGCCGATGGCAGTCGCGGTACCCGGCCCCAACCTGGAACTGATCAGGAACGGCTTGGGCGCGGACGCCGAGGGCATCTTGTTCCTGGACATGACCGAGGCCGGCCGCAATCCGGGGCGGATCATTCCCAAGGTGCTCAGGGGCTTCGCCGACGCGCACCCCGAAGGACGGGTGCGCATCATCGGCGAGCCGATCTGGGCCGGACGCAGCGCGGTGGAGTACCCGGCGTGCGCGCAGCACGAGGCGTTGATCAACGCGGCCTTCGAAGGCCGGGCGGTGACGATCCTGTGCCCTTACGACGAGGTCCGGCTGGACGCGGGTGTGCTGGCCGACGCCCGTATCACCCACCCCACCCTCATCAGCGATGGGCGCGAGGCGGCCAGCGATGTCTACGACTGGCAGGCGATCGTGGCCCGCTACAACCAGTCGCTGCCGACCGCGCCGGATGCCGCCGTCTTTTCCTTCGGCGTGGACGAGCTTCGGGCCGTCCGGCACTTCGCCGTCGAGCAGGCCGGGAGGCTGGGCTTGCGGGGCGAGCGGTTGCAGGATGCCGAGCTCGCGGTCGGCGAGCTGACGACCAACAGCGTGGTGCACGGCGGCGGCAGCGGGACCTGCGCGATCTGGGCCGAGCAAGGGCAGCTGGTGTGCGAGGTTCGTGATAGCGGGCGGCTGACCGATCCGCTGGCCGGTCGCAGGCCACCGCAGCCTGGACAGGTCGGCGGCCGGGGGCTGATTCTGGTCCACTACATGGCGGATCTGGTGCGCGTGCACACCGGTGGCGACGGCACGACGATTCGGTTCTATCTCGGTCTCTGACCCTGCGCATGCAACCTCATGCGCCGTGTTCGATCGAAATGCGTTACACCGCCGCGGTTCTGGGTACTGCCGCATCCGGCCGGGGGCTGCGGTGCACAGCGACGTGAACGAGCTCGGGACGGCTTGTCGATCGACGAAGGGGAACGCTGATGTCGCTGCTGCCGCTGTTGATGATCGTGGTCGGGCTACCGTTCGCGGCGGTCACCGCCGCGTACTCCGCCATCTTGCTCGCCTGCTGGTGGGAGCTGCGCAGCGCGCCGCATCCGGCGGCGGCGGTTCAGCCGAGTCGATAGGGACACCCTGCATCGCAGTCGTGTGCGGTCGTCAGGAGTCCGGTCCGGCGGGTATCTGCACGGCTATTTCGCCACCCAGTTCGTAGCCGCCACCGAGCTCCAGTCCGTCACCGCTCCAGAACCGTCCGGGGTCGTACCAGTTGGGGCTTCGGTGTTGCGACAGCAGTCCCATCGATTGGTAGGTCGCGGCCACGATCTCCGCGCAGTACGCGCTTTCCAGCTCCTTGGCGGCCGCTCGGTTCGATCGGCGTCGGGGGAGCCGCACTCGGCCGCGTAGCCAGCGTCCGGCGAGACCGGCGGTGGAAGGGAAGGGGGTTCCGTCGAGTCGGGCGATGGTGCGCAGCAAGCTGTCTTCCATCTCTTTGGTCGCCGGAAGGTTCAACTGGCGCAACCAGGCTTGCTGACCGTAGCGGTGCGCCCACACCAGTACCGCGTCGCGCAGGTTGTGCAACTGGACGCCGCGGTGCGCGACGCCGGTCCACATGTCGGGCAGTGATCGGCCCAGCTCGGCGTGCCAGATCAGCGCGGGCAGATCGTCGAGCACGACCGACATGCCGACATGGTTGACCGGGCTGTTCGTCGTCATGCGAATCGCACGGTCGGCTGCCGAATGGCCACGAAACAGCCAGATGTCACCGGTCCTGGTGATCTCGAGCGCTCGATCGAGACTGATGCTCGTCCCCGTCATGGACGTAGCCTATGCGGTATGCGGTGGTGGAAGGCAGTGGGTTTGGCGGGTGCGGCAGGTGTGGTCGCGACCGGTGTGGTGATCGTGCGCGCCGAGCGCCGTCGCCGTGCCTACACTCCGGACCAGGTCCGCGAACGACTGCACATGCGACTCGCGCAGGCGACCGCGGTCGAAACGGCCGCCGAAACCGCCGCGCCAGCACCTCGGGACGCCGTCGGCATCCGCGGGCGCATCCGCCGCTTGTTTCAGTCGAAATCCTGACGGGCGACCACGTCCTCGCCGAGGAACCCACCCGATTGGCGCCGCCACAGCTGCGCGTATGTTCCTTGCGCGCAGAGCAACTCCTGGTGCGTCCCCTCCTCGACGACTCGCCCGTTGTCGAGCACCACCAGCCGGTCCATCCCGGCCACAGTGCTCAGCCGGTGCGCGACGACCAGTGCCGTCCGTCCTTCCATCAACTCCCAGAGCGTCTGCTGCACAAGCGATTCGCTTTCCGAGTCGAGTGCGCTGGTGGCCTCGTCCAGGAGCAGGATGGGCGCGTCCCGGAGGATGGCCCGGGCCAGCGCGACCCGCTGGCGCTGGCCGCCGGACAGTTTCACGCCGCGCTCGCCGATCAGCGTTTCCATACCCTGCGGTAGCGCGTCCGCGAACTCGGTGACGTGCGCGGCCTTGGCGGCCCGCGTGATCTCCTCGTCCGTGGCGTCCGGGCGCGCGAACCGGATGTTCTCGCTCAGGGTCCGGTGAAACATGGCCGGATCCTGTGGCACGTAAGCGATCAGACCGCGCAGATCCGCCTGCCGCAGCCGGGCGATGTCCTGCCCGCCGATGCGTATCGTTCCGGATTGAATATCCATCAACCGCAGCAGCAATTGGGTGATGGTGGTCTTGCCACCCCCGGACCGTCCCACCAGGCCTACCTTGGCGCCGCTCGGCACGTGCAGATCCAGTCCGTGAAACAGCTGCCGCGCGCCACCGTGCGTGAAGTCCACTCCCTCGAACCGCACGTCGAAGCCCTTGGGTCGCAGTGGTTCCGGATGTTCGATATCGAGCACCTTCGGTTCGTCGAGCAGCAGTTCGGTGAACTGCGCCGCCTCGGTGAGCACGGTCTCCAACCGTCGGTAGATCTGGTTGAACCGGAACATGATCCCGGTGGCGTTGAAGTAGTAGGTGAATGCCACAACAATGGCCTCCACCCCCGCGTTGCCGCGGCTGAGTCCCAACGCGATCAGCAGGCCGATCACATTGGTGAGTACCACCAGCGGCGCCACCAGCGTATCTATCCGCAGGTTCGCGTAATCCCAGGAGCGCACCGTTTTTCGCCGCGACGAGGCCACCCGCCGTCGATGCTCGGCCGCCTCCCGCGGTTCGGCGGCGAAGGCGCGCACCACCTGCATATTGGCCAGGCTGTCGGCCACATGCCCGGAAACCCGCGCGATGGCGGCCTCGCGGTCGTCGACGAGCTTCTGGCGGCGCTGGACCAACGGGATGATGACCAGCACGGTCACCACGATCATTCCCACCAGCACGGCGACCAGCACGGGGTTGTAGCGCCACAACACGATCGAGGCGAACACCAGCGGCACCAGTGCCGCCAGGACCTCGAAAGCGAGGGTGTCCACGAACTGTTCGAACCGAGCCGCGAAGCTGAGCGAGCGCTTCGTCAGCGAACCGGCGAAGTTGTTGTGGAAGAACGCCGCGTCCTTGGCGAGCAGCTCGTCCATGGCGACCACGTGCAGGTGCTCGATACCGTAGGCGTCGACTCGGTTGAGGCAGTGAATTCCGATGCGCCACAGCAGTTCCGCGAGCAGCAGGGTGCCACCGAAGGCGAGGATGTACGGAGCAAGGGCCCCGAAACTCGAATCGCCGGTGGCCGCGACCCGGCCGACAACCATGGCGACGATCAGCGGTGCGACGTACAGGTTGCAGATATTGCCGAGTGCCGGCCCCAGCAACGCCGGAATCGTTATGCCCTTACGAGAGGCCATTTCCCGGCCGTAGAAACGCAGAACCAGCTCGACCGCCGTCGCGCGTGAACTCATGCTCCCCCCGGTCTCGTATCGACGAGCGCTGCAGGTGAGTAATGATCCCGTGTCCAGGTGGGTTGTAGCCAGTGGATATCCGCCGAAGGCGAGCCTCCGACATCGCCGCCGACGGCGTCGAGGTGTTGCGCCGACTCACGCCGCGGTGACCGGCGTAGCCGATGCCGGTCGGAACAAGTCGGGGTTCTCGTCGGGTGTGGCCAACCGGCGATATTCTGGGAAGACGTCATCGAGAGGTGCGCAGTGGTGCATTCGACCTGGCTTGGATCGGATGGATCGGTGTAGGTCGATGACCGGCGCCGATTCATTCGCGACGCAACGCGACGTGTCCGGTTCGGTCGTGGCGGAGCTGGCCGCGGCCGGGTTCGAGGACGCCGTGGAGATCGGTCGTGGCGGTTTCGGCGCGGTCTATCGGTGCAGGCAGGCCGCGCTCGACCGCGTGGTGGCGGTCAAGGTGCTCACGGCCGATCTCGACGAGGACAATCGGGCGCGGTTCTTCCGCGAGCAGCGGGCGGCGGGCAGGCTGACCGGACATCCCAACATCGTCGATGTCCTCCATGCCGACGCCACCGGCAACGGTCGCCCATTCCTCGTCATGCCGTATTACGCGCACGGTTCCCTGGACGCACGGATTCGCCACAACGGACCACTGGAGCTAGGGGAAGCGCTGCGGCTCGGGGTGAAGATGGCCGGGGCGCTCGAGACGGCGCATCGCTTCGGGATTCTGCACCGCGACGTCAAGCCCGCGAACATCCTTTTCACCGACTACGACGAGCCGACGCTGGTGGACTTCGGAATCGCCCATTTCGCGGGCGGGTTCGTCACCGGCACCGGAATCATCACGGGTACACCTGCTTTCACCGCTCCGGAAGTGATAGCGGGCGAGCCGGTGACGCCTGCCGCGGACGTTTACGGTCTCGGTGCGACATTGTTCGCCGCGATCACCGGCCATGCCGCATTCGAACGCCGAAGCGGCGAGCAGGTGGTGGCTCAATTCGTCAGGATCACCTCCGAGCCGGTGCCCGATCTGCGGGAGCACGGCATCGCGGAAGAGGTCAGCGCCATCATCGAAAGTGCCATGTGCCGTGACCCGGGCAACCGCCCGACCGCCGCGGAACTGGGTGAGCGACTCCGGACATCGCAAGCCCATCATGGTTTTTCGGTCGACGAGATGGCATTGCGCACGCCACCCGACACTGAGCACGACTCTCCGCGAGCCGAACTCGGAAAGCCTCCCTCGGCAATGCGCGTCCGCCGAGCGTCCGCGACCTCGTCGCGTTCGGGCCGGTCGGGTAGGACTCCGTTGGAATTGACCAGTTTCGTGGATCGGCGCACGGAACTGGTCGAAGCGAGCAACGCGTTGTCGACCTCGCGGTTGGTGACGTTGACCGGGATCGGCGGGGTGGGCAAGACGCGGCTGGCGGTGCGGGTCGCCACCCTTGCCGAGGCCGAGTTCACCGACGGCACGACCTTCGTGGATATCGGCGAGGTGCGCGACGGGTCGCTGGTGTGGGGCATCGTGGCGGCGGCGCTGGGGTTGCAGGACCGGTCGGTGCTGCCGCTGCGCGAGGTACTCGTGGAATTCCTTGCCGATCGGGAATCGCTGCTCGTACTCGACAATTGCGAGCAATTGGTGGACGCGGTGGCCGAGCTCGCCGACTCGCTGCTTCGGACGTGTCCCGGGTTGCGCATTCTGGCGCTCCAGCCGCCGACAGATCCGAGCGATCGTGACCTTGTTGTCCTCGGTGATCTCGAACCCCGCGACAACCGTGGCAGCACGCTCGGCGAACAACCTCATCGCGTCGTCGCGCGACAGGTTCTCGGGCAGCCGATCGGGATCGGGGACCGCCAGCGGCTGAATCGGCAGAACCGCCTCTCCGTCGAGACCGATCGGCTCGCGACTCGTCCGGTTTGCCGTTGCCGATCGAGCTGGCGACGGCGTGGCTGCGGGTGATGTCGCCGGAGCAGGTGTTGCAGCGGTTGACCGATCGGTTCGCGTTGCTGACTCGTGGGAGCCGCAGCGCCCCACCGCGGCAGCAGACGCTGCGCGTGTGTATCGACTGGAGCCATGACTTGTGCACACCGGCGGAACAACGGGTGTGGGCGCGGTTGTCGGTGTTCGCCGGAGGCTTCGGACTCGAGGCCGCGCAGTACGTCTGTGGTGATCCGGCGGAGGATCTCCTGGATACGGTGGCCTCCCTCGTCGACAAGTCGATCCTGACGAGGGAGGAAGCGGGGACCGAGGTGGGGTTCGGCATGCTCGATACCGTGCGCGACTACGGCCGCGAAAAGGCAAGAGAGACCGGCGAATACCTCGAGATCTGCCGCCGCCACCGCGACTGGTGCGAACGGCTGGCGCTGGATGCGAACGCGGGCTTTTCCAGTACCCGGGCACTCGAGTGGGTCGGCAGGCTGCGTCGGGAGCGACCGAACTTGCGGCAAGCGCTGGAATTCTCCGTGTCGGAGAGTCCTGACGTCGGAATTCGGATCGCCGCGGCTGTGTGGCCCTTCTGGTTTTCCCAAGGCTCGCTGGGCGAAGGGCGACGCTGGCTGGATCGCCTGCTGGCGCTGCGCACCGGAGAACTCACTACCGACCAAGCCGGGGCGTTCTACGCCGCCTGCCTGATGGCCGCGGTGCAGGGTGACCTCGCCGCGGCGGCCGGCTGGGTGCGCCAAGGGCGCGCACTGGTCGAGGAGACGACCGACCCAGGGACCCGCGCTCGCATCGACTTCGCCGAGGGAGTTCTCGCACTGTTCAGCGGGAATCCCTCGGCCGCACGCCCGCACCTCGAGAAGGCCGTCGAGGTGTCTGCGGAAGATGGGGACGTGCTCTTCCAGATCGACGCCCTGACGAACCTCGGGGCCGTCCACGATCTGGGCCACGACACCGAGAAGGCCGTCGAGTGCTACGAGCACGCGCTCGCGCTCACCGACGATCACGGTGAAGCGATGTACCGGCCTTATGTGCTGTGGTCGCTGGCGGTGGCATCGTGGCGGGGAGGAGACCTCGCGCGGGCGACCGGATTGCTCGCGGAGGCACTGCGGGTGAACCGGACGGTGAAAGACCGCACGAACGCGAGCATGTGCTTACGAGCATTGGCGTGGATTGCCACAGAAGAGCAGGAGGCCGAACGGGCGGTCGTGTTGATGGCGGCCGCCGAGCAGATCGGCCGGTCGGTGGGCACTTCGCCGATATGGCTCGCGGACCTGCTCCCAGCCCAAGCAGAGTGGGAGCGCCGAACCCGCCAGGCGATGAGCGAACAGGCATACGCCGCGGCCTGGAGGGAGGGCGCCGCGCTCGGTTTCGACGCCGCGATCGCCTATGCCTTGGGTGGATGCTCGTTGGACAGCTGAATGATGACTGTCCGAGTACGGGCGGCGGCAGCGCGATCGTGGCGAGGGCGCCACCGCCCGCCGCGCGGGGGTTCGGGTGGCCCGACCCCTCCGGACCACCCGCTCACCGAACCGGCCGGCGGCCACGGCGCCGAGGGTGAGTGTGGCAGCGGCGATCGCGGACTTGATCTTCATGGGATGGGTTCCTTTCCCGCGCGGCATCTCCGCGCTGAGGACAGAAAACCAAGCCCTCCGTGAGATTTTCATGATGAACGCGCCAGCCGGTGAGGCAGGGTAGTCACTTGTCGAGTCGCTTTCGGTAAGCGCGCTGCTGGCATGCGCGTGAGCAGTAGAGGCGCGGTCGGCCGGAGGCGGGTCGCCGCACCGGCTTCCCGCACATCAGGCAGGTTTCATCACGAATTTCATCACGATTGCGGGCGATGAGCATCTCGATACCGTCGAGCACGCGCGCGAGCCCGAACTCGAACGGGGCCTCTGGCTCGTCGTAGCCGCCCGCTTCCCACAGGGCCGTGAGCGTCGGGTAGCGGTCGAGGCGCTGGTAGAGCGTGTCGCGAGCGCCCCACCATTCCCGCTCGCTCACCCCGCTCTGTCGTTCCTGCCGTGCGGTCTCCACCAACGTCTGGGCCTCGGCGTCGACGAACCGGCCGACCAGATTCACCGCGGCGATCACTTGCGCAGGGGGCAGGCCGGATTCGGCGACCACGCTCAGCATGCGTTCGTAGGAGGCGACGCCGTTGGGGCCGGGCAGGTGACGGCTGCCGCGCACCTCGGCCATCCAGGGGTGGCGCGTGCGCAGCTCCCATTCGCTGCGGGCGCACGACTCCAGTCGCGCCCGCCAGCCGTCTCCGGTGCCGACCGAGGGGTGGGCTTCCCCGCGGACGGCATCGAGCATGAGGTCGACGAGCTGGTCGCGTCCGGGCACATGGCGGTAGAGCGACATCGTGGTGAAGCCGAGCCGCTCGGCTACCTTGCGCATCGACAGGCCCTCCAGACCCTCGGCGTCGGCCAGTTCGATGGCGGCGCGCACTATCCTTCCCAGGCTCAGCCCCCGGCGCGGCTCCAGTTCGCGCTCCCGCCACAGCAATTCGACGCCGTGGTCGGGATCCTCCGCTTTGTCGTCGATCATTGGCCTCCCGCCGTCTATGGTGTTATATCTTGTGTACACCATAAACGTACAGAAGGGTTGCTACATGCTGGAGTTCTATGTCGATCCGAATGGCGACGACTCCGGGCCGGGCACCGAGAGCCAGCCGTTCGCCACGGTCGGCCGGGTCGCGCAGGCCGCGGGAGACGACACCGGCACAATCGTCGCCCACCTCAGGGCGGGACGGCACATCCTGCGCGAACCCCTCGCGGTCACCAAGGGGGACATAGTCTTTCAGGCCTACGGTTACGGGACCGCCACGCAGGAGGAAGCCATGATCAGCGGCGGCCGACACATCACCGGCTGGCGTGTACGTGACGGGGTCTGGCTGGCCGATGTGGGCGAGCTGGACACTCGCCAGCTCTATGTCGACGGGCGCAGAGCCGAACGTGCCGCCATCGACACCCTCCCCGGCGCTGTGACCAGCACCGAAGCGGGTTACGTCACGGACGTCACGCTCAATTGGCAGAGCCCGGCCGACGTCGAGTTCGTCTACCGGGGTATCTACCCGTGGACCGAGGCCCGCTGCGCGGTGGCCGAAGCAGTCGTCAGCGAAGGTTCGACGACGATCGCCATGGCGCAGCCTGCTTTCGCCCGAGCCCACGACCTGTACAACTTCGCGTGGGAAGGACAGACCTCGCACGGCCCCGGCTTGCCCACCAGGGTGGAGAACGACCCTGTCTTCCTCACCGAACCGGGCACCTTCGTCCTGGACCGCTCGAGGCCCGGCCAGCACGTCCTGCACTACCTGCCACGTCCCGACGAAGAGCCTGAACGCACCGAGGTGATCGCTCCCGTTCTCGAGGTGTTGCTGCACGTCACGGGCGCGACCGGCGTCGCTTTCCAGGGGCTGGTCTTCGCCGAGGCCACCTGGCTGCGCCCCCATGCCGAAGGCTTCCTGCACTATCACGGCGGCGGCTACTACGAAGGCGGCCCGGTCGACACGGTCACCATCGTGGAGGGACAGATGTGGGTGACGGTCCCGCGGGAATCCGCCATGATTCCTGCCTGCGTTCGTGTCGACGACAGCACCGACGTCCGTATCGAGGACTGCCGGTTCACCAGGTTGGGCGCCACCGGGCTCGGGCTCACCAATGGCGCGAACCTCATCGTGCGCGGTTGCGACTTCGACACTCTCGCGGCCTCCGGTATCACGGCCACCGGCGGCCGGGACGTACTGATCGAGGACAACCGCGTCCACCAGATCGGTCTGGACTACTCCGGTTCTCCTGGCATCGCGATCAGCGAAACCCTCGACTGCACTGTCACCCGCAACCAGGTCACCGACGTGCCGCACTGCGGCATCGTGGCCGGGCCCGCGCGCGGCACCCGCCTGCTGCACAACCTCGTCACGGACACTCTCACGACCTTGGCCGACGGCGGCGGCATCTACCTGGCCGGCCCCCAGGGCGACGGCCCCGGCAACGGCGCGCTCGTCCGCGGCAATGTCATCACGGACACCCGCACCCCGTACAACTTCGGCCTCTACACCGACTACGGCGCCTCCTGGGTGACCGTCGAGAACAACGTGGTCATGCGCGCCGACAACACCGCCGTCCTGCAAGTCGTGCCGCCGCTGGAGAACGTCGTCTACCGGGACAACTTCTGGGACGCCGATCCACAAGGCAGCGACGACGTGCCGGCGGGCGTCACCTACGAGGGCAACACCACGATCGCCGAACCACACCACCTGGACAACGCCACCCGCGCCATCCAAGCGCAAGCGGGCCTCGTTCGCCCCCGCTGAACACAGCGGTACACCGGAACTTCACCGGTGTACCGCTCGGTCCCAGGCACGGATCGGAGACCGATCTCGGGCGCCGCCCCGGGTTCGGGGTATCCGCGGAGCGTCGACCGGACCTTTCGGGCGGCCGGGCGGAGGGGATGAACACCCCGCCCGGTCCGCATGTGAGTTGTACCAGGTCGGGGGCGTTGTGTCGGGGAGATCGGGGTGATCGGCGCCGCTCTCTAGAATGAGACGACCGTGTTCGTCCGCTTCCGGGAGCCGCCGTGACCATTCAGCCCGTTCGCCTGTTCGGCGATCCGATTCTGCGCGCCCGTGCGGCGGAGGTCACCGAATTCGATCGTGAGCTGCGCCAGCTGGTCGCCGACCTGACCGACACCATGCACGACGACGGCGGTGTCGGCATGGCCGCGCCGCAGATCGGCGTCGGGCTGCGGGTGTTCGTCTACGACACCGGCGATGCCGCGGGGCATCTGGTGAACCCGACCTACACGGTGGTCGGCGACGAGGAACAGGTCGGTCCCGAGGGCTGCCTGTCCATTCCCGGACTGCGCTACGACACCCGTCGCGCGCTGCGGGTGCGGGCGTCCGGTGTGAACATGCACGGCGAGCCCGTCGAGTTCGCCGCGGAGAAGCTGCTGGCGCGCTGCGTGCAGCACGAGACCGATCACCTCGACGGTGTGCTGTTCATCGACCGGCTCGACCCGGCGTCTCGCAAGGAGGCGATGCGCACCATTCGGGAATCCGACTGGTTCAACGCGGGCGTCACCGTGCGCGAGTCGCGCGGTGCGGGTCAGGCCGGACCGTTCGGACGGGGCCGCTGATGCGCGTCGTCTTCGCGGGGACTCCCGAACCCGCCGTGCCCTCGCTGCGCAAGCTCATCGAGTCGGAACGCCACGAGGTGGTCGCGGTGGTGACCCGGCCCGACGCGGTCGCCGGTCGCGGTCGCAAGGTGACGCGGTCGCCGATCGCCACGCTGGCCGACGAGTACAACATCCCGGTGCTCACCCCGCGCCGCCCCAGCGAACCCGAATTCATCGAGCAGCTCACCGAATTCGCGCCCGACTGTTGTCCGGTGGTGGCCTACGGCGCGCTGCTGCCGCAGCAAGTGCTCGACATTCCGCGCTTCGGCTGGATCAACCTGCACTTCTCGCTGCTGCCCGCGTGGCGTGGCGCGGCGCCGGTGCAGGCCGCCATCGACGCGGGTGACGAGATCACCGGCGCGTCCACCTTCCAGATCGAGGCGGGTCTGGACACCGGGCCCGTCTTCGGCGTGGTCACCGAGAAGATCGCGGTGACCGACACCGCGGGCACGCTGCTCGCCAAGCTCGCCGAAACCGGCGCCCACCTGCTCGCCACCACCTTGGACGGTGTGGAAGACGGCACCCTGCACGCCGTGCCGCAGCCCATCGACGGCGTCTCGTACGCGCCGAAAGTGGCCGCGGAGGACGGTCACATCCGCTGGGATCTGCCCGCGCTCGCGATCAGCAGGCGGATCCGCGCCGTCACCCCCGCGCCCGGCGCTTGGACGGAGGTGAACGGCACCCGCCTCAAGCTCGGCCCGGTCGAGATGGTGGAGGAGGTGCTGCCCGAACGCGTCATCGAGGTACGCAAGACCGGCGTCTTCGTCGGCACCGCGACCACCGCCGTGCGCCTGAATCAGGTGCAGCCGCAAGGCAAGCGGATGATGGCGGCCCTCGACTGGGCGCGCGGCGCCCGTCTGCAGCCCGGCGCGGTGGTCGAATGAGCCCCGTGGATCGGCCGCGCAAATCCGACGATGTCGACGGCGGGTGGGCCAAACGCGCCGCCCGCAAGCAGGAGGCTCGGCGCGACGCCGCGTCGGGGAAGTCGTCCGATCGTGACTCGGCGTCGGCCGGAAACCGTGGTGGGCAACGGAAGTCGGAGTCAGGCAAGCCCTACCGTTCCGATCGGGACGCGTCGGGCTATCGGGGACAAGCCGACCGTCGTTTCGAGGGCAAACCGCGGCGGACGGAGAAGCCGGGTGATCGCGCGGCGCGCGAATCCGGCTATGGCGCAGGTCGTTCCGAGGCAGGACGGACCGGCTATGGTCGCGCCGACCGGGCGCAGACGCCCGGTGGCAAGGGCGGTCGTGAACGAGCCTGGGACGACAAGCGGGCCGGACGGCCCGAGGGGCGTAGGTCTGGCGCGGACGACTTCGGTCGTCGCGGAACTTCGGAGACCGGCTCGTCGTACGGCGGCCGCCGCTCGAGCGACACCGGGGACCGTTCCAGCGGTGGATACCGGTCCGCCGCCGACGCCTCCGGACGGCGAGGAGTTGAGGCCGGGTCGGCGTCTTATGGCGATCGCAGGTCGAGCGATCGCGGGTACAAGTCGGACGCCGCTGGTCGCCGTGGCGCCGAGGATGTCTCGGCGTCCTACGACGAGCGCCGGTCGGGCGGTGCCGAGCGCCGGGCAGACGCCTCCGGCCGCCAGCGGCCGGAGAAGGGCTCGGGGACGTACGGCAAGCGGCGAGCGGACGACGCGGGACGACCCGAGCGAGCCGGGCGGAGCGCGGCGAAACCCGTTGGGGCGGAGAAGGTTACTTCCGGCAAGCGCGCCCGGCGCGCCGGTTCCGTCGACCCCGCGCGCGAGGTCGCGCTCGAGGTGCTGCGCGCGGTCCGGGAGCGCGACGCGTACGCGAATCTCGTGCTGCCCGGCCTGCTTCGCGACCGGCGCGTCTCCGGACGGGACGCCGCGCTGGCGACAGAGCTGGCCTACGGCGCCTGCCGGACCCAGGGTCTGCTCGACGCGGTGATCGCGCACGGTGCGGGCCGGTCGGTCGAGGAGATCGACGGACCGCTGCTCGACGTGCTGCGGCTCGGCGTCTACCAGCTGCTGCGCACCCGCATCGGCGCGCACGCCGCGGTCGACACCTCGGTGGCGCTGGCCAGGGCCGAATTCGGCGCGGGCAAGTCCGGTTTCGTGAACGCCGTGCTGCGACGCGCGGGGGAGAAGACCGCCGAGGAATGGGTCGAGGCGCTGGCGCCGGAGGATCCGGTGGGACGGCTGGCCTTCGAGTACGCGCACCCGACGTGGATCGCCCAGGCGTTCGCCGACGCGCTCGGCGCCCGCGCGGGCGAGTTGGGCGACCTGCTCGCCGCCGACGACGATCGGCCGGTCGTGCACCTGGTCGCCCGGCCCGGCGAGATCACCGCCGAGGAACTGGCGCTGGTCACGGGCGGCGAAGAGGGTCGTTGGTCGCCCTACGCGGTCTACTTGGAGGGCGGTGATCCGGGCAAGCTGGAGCCGGTGCGCGAGGGCATGGCCGCGGTGCAGGACGAAGGCAGCCAGCTGGTCGCACTGAGCCTGACCCGAGCCCCGCTGGAAGGCCCCGACGGTGGGCGCTGGCTCGACCTGTGCGCGGGTCCGGGCGGCAAGGCCGCGCTGCTCGGCGCGCTCGCGGAGATCGACCGCTTCCAGGTGGACGCCGTCGAACCCGCGGAACACCGCGCCGAACTGGTGCGCAAGGCCACCCGCGACCTGCCCGTGCGGGTGCACGTCGTCGACGGCCGCGACAGCGGACTCGAGCCCGGCTACGACCGCATCCTGGTCGACGCACCGTGCACCGGCCTCGGCGCACTGCGGCGCAGGCCGGAGGCCCGCTGGCGGCGCAGCCCCGCCGACGTGCGCGACCTGGTCGTGCTGCAACGCGAATTGCTCACCGCGGCATGGGATCTGCTCCGGCCCGGCGGCGTGGTGGTGTACTCGACGTGCTCGCCGCACCTGGCCGAGACCGTGTCGATCGTGGCCGACCACGTCCGCCGCACGGGCGCGGTCGAACTCGACACCCGCGACCTGCTCCCCGGCGTCACCGACGTCGGCGACGGCCCCGCCGCCCAGCTGTGGCCGCACCGCCACGGCACCGACGCCATGTTCATGGCGGCGCTGCGCAAACCGAGTTGAGTGTCGGCCGAGCCGGGCGAACCCGTTCCATCCGTCCAATCCACCGACCCACGCACCCGCGCACACTGGTTCCATGACCCTGACGTGGCAAGACGTGGTGACGATCGCGACCGAACTCCCGGCGGTCGAGGAGTCGACCTGGTGGCGCAGCCCCGCGCTCAAAGTCGGCGGTAAGGGGTTCGCGCGACTGCGGTCGGAGGCCGAGGGCGGGCTGGTGCTGCTGTGCGAGATGGTGGAGAAGGAGGCGTTGCTCGCCTCGGGCGATCCCGCCTTCTACACCACGCCGCACTACGACGGGTATCCGTACATCCTCATCGATCTCGACCGGATCGCAGCGGATCAACTGCGCGAACTGATCGATGCCGCCTGGTGGCTCTCCGCACCCGCGAAGGTTCGCAAACAGCGCGCGGCGGGCTGAACCGTCAGTCCCGGCTCGACAGCTCCCGCAGGCGGGCAAGAGTTTTCGCCAGAATCCGGGAGACGTGCATCTGGGAGATGCCCATCTGCTTGGCGATCTGCGTCTGGGTCATGGATTCGAAGAACCGCATGGTGAGGATCCGGCGTTCGCGTTCCGGCAGTCCGGCGAGCAGCGGCCGGATGGCGACGTACTCTTCGACCCGGTCGAACTGGGACTCCTCCTCGCCGAGCGTGTCCAGCAGCGAGGCCTCGGTGTCACGGCCGAGCGCCGCCGCGTCGATCGAGCTGGGCTGGTACGCGTTGCCCGCGATGACGGCCTGGGTCACCTCGTCGGGATCCACGTCGAGTTCGGCGGCGATCTCCTTGGCGGTGGGGGAGCGGCCGAGGGTCTGCGAGAGGGTGTCGATGGCCGCGCCGATGCGCAGGTGGGTTTCCTTGACCCGGCGCGGCACTCGCATGGCCCAGGTGTTGTCGCGGAAGTAGCGGCGGACCTCGCCCATGATGGTCGGCACCGCGAACGAGAGGAAGTTCGATCCGCGCGAGATGTCGAAGCGGTCCACCGCGTGCACCAGCCCGACTCGCGCGACCTGGGTCAGGTCGTCGAACGGTTCGCCGCGGCCGCTGAACTTGCGCGCGATGTGGTCGGCGAGCGGGATGCAGCGGCTGATCAGCTCGGCGCGCGTCGCGGCGTGGTCGGCGGTGCCCGGCTCGCATCCGGCCAATCGCTCGAACAGCGCGTTCAGATCGTCGTAGCCGGTGACCGACCCCGCTTCGGCGACGGCCTCCGCGTCCTCGGCGGCGTCGGTGGGCTCGGATTCGGCGTTCTCATCACGTTCCTGGTCGAACACGGTGTCCTCGTCCGCCACTACGCCTTCCCCCGGACCCGACGGAACTCCACCGTCGTCGGATATCCGGAGACCGCCGAATCGTACGAATTCTGTGTCGCCTCCACCGCGTCGGTGAGCGTGCGCAGCACATGCCAGCCGAAGCTGCGCTGGTCGGGCATCCCTTCGGACCCGGCGACGCCGGTGACCTCCACCCGCAGTTCGGTCTCCCCGATGGTGAATCGGCAGTCCAGGCTGGTGCCGGGCGCGGCTAGCGCGATCAGGGTCGAGCACACCTCGTCGACGGCCAACCGGATGTCGGCCACTTCGTCGAGGGTGAAATCGCTGAGTAGGACGAGAGTTTCGGCGAGCCCGCGAACGATGGGCAGCTGTGTGACCGATGCGGCCACCCGAATCTCCACCGGGGTGCTGTAGAGCCCCTGTTCCGCCGAAATGTTGATCACTCTGCCCAGGCTACCCACTGGAGGCCGCCGACAATCACCGATTCCCTGGGGTACGGCATGTGATCCGGGCTCGGTACACTGCCGGGCTGTGTCCTCTCCGACGTTTTCCCGCCCTGGCCAGCCGATGATCGCACCGTCCATCCTGTCCGCCGACTTCGCTCATCTCGCGGACGAGGCCCGCCGGGTGGAAGGCTCGGACTGGCTGCACGTCGACGTGATGGACGCCCATTTCGTGCCGAATCTCACGCTGGGCCTTCCGGTGGTGGAGAGCCTGCTGAAGGCGACCGACATCCCGCTGGACTGCCACCTGATGATCGAGGATCCGGGCCGCTGGGCCCCGCCGTACGCGGAGGCGGGCGCGCACAACGTCACCTTCCACGCCGAGGCGACCGACGACCCGATCGCCGTGGCCCGGGACATCCGCGCCGCGGGCGCGAAGGCCGGTCTCTCGGTGAAGCCGAACACGCCGATCGAGCCGTACCTGGAGATTCTGCGGGAGTTCGACACCTTGCTGGTGATGAGCGTCGAGCCGGGCTTCGGCGGCCAGTCGTTCATCGCGCACGTGCTGGACAAGGCGCGCACGGTGCGCAGGCTGGTCGATGCCGGTGAACTGCGGCTGATCGTCGAGATCGACGGCGGCATCAACGCCGACACCATCGAGCAGGCGGCCGAGGCGGGCATCGACTGCTTCGTCGCGGGCTCCGCGGTCTACAACACCGCCGACCCCGGCGCCACGGTGCAGAAGTTGCGGCGGCAGGCGGCCGCTGTCTGGCACTGAGCCATCGGCGCGGCACCCGCATGGCGAGTGCCGCTGGGTCGGATTCGGTTACCGGGCGCGGGTTTTCGGGGCTCCGAGGGCTCGCGTCGCCTCGATGACGATGTTCAGCGGCGGCAGTGTGGTCGCGCTCTCCGGCGGGCGCACCCAGACGCGGTAGCCGGTGCGCTCGTCGTCGGGCGAGGGCAGCACCACCTGGCTTCCGGTGCAGGCGACCGTCGCGTAGAGCCGGAAGAGTTCGGCCGAGACGGCGACGGTGAGCGAATCGGGCCGGGCGGGACCGGTGATGAACGTCCAGCGTCTCGCGCGCGGGTGGTGGACGACCGGTGCGGCGATCTGCGCGCGGGTGAGCTCGAGTTGCACCTGTTCGCCGAGATCGGCGGGCATCGTGATGGCGCCGAAATGGGTGCCTATGTGCAGCAGGATGCGGCGTGACGTGGGATCGATCGATGCGGGCATGTGGAACTCGCGCCGGTACTGCACGCAGCGGACTTCCAGTGTCGAATCGAGAAACGTGGTCACGCGGCACCCCCATCTTTGACGAACTCGTGTTGTCCCACTGTGTTGTTCTGACTTCCTCGAGTGGTGGATTTCCCGGTGTCGAACTCCTCGGGGCGCTACCCGGACGAAGCGGGCGTCGGCCTTGTCGAAGTATTCGACGGCGAACTGCTCGGATCAGAAGTTGAACGGTAGGAATCAGCTACATAACAATATTGCTTCCATTCCTGCCCCCGCGCAAGAAGTTGGTGTATCCGTGTTTCGAGCTGGGCATCAGGACTGGTTCGAGGTTACGCGGACGGGCCGGAAGCGACCGGGGGATACCCGGAAAGTCTGGCTGAACAATTGTCGTCGACGAGGAAACCGGGAAATTCCGGTATGACCGTACGGAATTGTTTGCGAATAATGCCGGCATGCGGTCGTCGGGTGGACCGGAAAAGTCCGCCGGGATGCTTTCGCGGTGTGTCGCAGAATTACGGTTTCGGATGCTGGGAGCAGGTGTGCCTGCTCATGGTGTGGTTCTCTGCGTGAGTACCTGCCAACGGATGAGACCCAGGTTGCCCGTGCTACGCACAGGAGCACCCGCCGGGAGACCAACTGCGTCGGGCTCGCGGCGACCGGGCGTCGTTACCCTGGGAGGGCGCCGGGAATAGCGGCCGGGTCACGGCTGTTCCGCAACCGTACGTACACACGCGACAGGGAGTCACGCATGTTCACAGGCATCGTCGAGGAGCTGGGCGAGATCGTCGCCACCGAGCAGCTGGCCGACGCCGCGCGCCTGACCATCAGGGGCAAGCTCGTCACCTCCGATGCCGGACACGGCGATTCGATCGCCGTCAACGGCGTGTGCCTCACCGTGGTCGAGGTCGTCGACGGCGACTCCTTCACCGTCGACGTCATGCAGGAGACGCTGGACCGCTCCTCGATCGGCGGGCTCGGCGCGGGCTCGCGCGTCAATCTGGAACGGGCCGCCGCGCTGAACAGCCGTCTCGGCGGACATCTGGTGCAGGGCCACGTCGACGGCACGGGCACCGTCCTCTCGCGGACCCCCTCGGAGAACTGGGAGGTCGTGCGCGTCTCGCTGCCCGACTCGATCGCCCGCTACGTGGTGGAGAAGGGCTCGATCACCGTCGACGGCATCTCGCTGACCGTCTCGGGCCTGGGCATCGCCGACGAGCCCGCCGCCGACGGCAACCGCGATTGGTTCGAGGTGTCGCTCATCCCGACCACGCTGTCGATGACGAACCTGGGCGCGGCGACCGTGGGGACCACCGTGAACCTCGAGGTCGACGTCATCGCCAAGTACGTCGAACGACTGCAGCAGCGCGGCTGAGCCCACGCGTGCGGGTGCGCCGCCGGGGGCGCACGGCACAGGCCTTACTGTAGTGAGGCACCTAATTCGAGATGGAGCACAGCAGACGTGACCAGGTTCGACACCATCGAGCGCGCAGTCGCCGACATCGCGGCCGGTAAGGCCGTAGTCGTCGTCGACGACGAGGACCGCGAGAACGAGGGCGACCTCATCTTCGCCGCGGAAAAGGCCACCCCCGAGTTGGTCGCCTTCATGATCCGCTATACCTCCGGCTACATCTGTGTGCCGCTGACCGGTGACGACTGCGACCGCCTCGGCCTGCCGCCGATGTACGCGACCAACCAGGACAAGCACGGCACCGCCTACACCGTGTCCGTCGACGCCCGCGAGGGCATCACCACCGGCATCTCGGCCGCCGACCGCGCCACCACCATGCGCCTGCTCGCCGACGCCGACGCCAAGGCCGACGACCTGACCCGACCCGGTCACGTGGTGCCGTTGCGCGCCAAGGAAGGCGGCGTGCTGCGTCGTCCCGGCCACACCGAGGCCGCCGTCGACCTGTCCCGCATGGCCGGTCTGCGTCCCGCGGGCGTCATCTGCGAGATCGTCAGCCAGAAGGACGAGGGCCATATGGCCCGCACCGAGGAGCTGCGCGTCTTCGCCGACGAGCACGAGCTGGCGCTGATCTCCATCGCGGACATGATCGCCTGGCGGCGCAAGCACGAGAAGCAGGTGGTGCGGGTCGCCGAGGCGCGCATCCCCACCGCGCACGGCAATTTCACCGCCGTCGGCTATCAGAGCATCTACGACGAGGTCGAGCACGTCGCGCTGGTGCGCGGCGACATCAGCGACGGCGAGGACGTGCTGGTGCGAGTGCACTCGGAGTGCCTGACCGGCGACGTGTTCGGCTCGCTGCGCTGCGACTGTGGCCCGCAGCTGGACGCCGCGCTGGAGATGGTGGACAAGGAAGGCCGCGGCGTCGTGCTGTACATGCGCGGTCACGAGGGCCGCGGCATCGGCCTGATGCACAAGCTGCAGGCCTACCAGCTGCAGGACTCCGGGCACGACACCGTCGACGCGAACCTGGAACTCGGCCTGCCCGCCGACGCCCGCGACTACGGCACCGGCGCGCAGATCCTGGTCGACCTGGGCATCCGGTCCATGCGCCTGCTCACCAACAACCCGGCCAAGCGCGTCGGCCTCGACGGCTACGGCCTGCGCATCACCGAGCGCGTCGCGATGCCGTTGCGTGCCAACGCCGAGAACCTGCGCTACCTGCGCACCAAGCGCGACCGCATGGGCCACGACCTGATCGGTCTCGACGAACTAGATCTCGGCGAGACGGCGCAGTGAACCACCACCTTCGGAAAGGCGGAACACGATGAGCGGCACCGGCGTACCCAGCTTCGAGCTGTCGGATGCCAAGGACCTGAAGCTCGGCATCGTCGCCTCGCGCTGGCACACCAAGATCTGCGACACGCTGGTGGCCAATGCCGAGCGGGTGGCGAAGCAGGCCGGTGTCCGCGACGTGACGGTGGTGCGGTGCGCGGGCGCCATGGAGCTGCCGGTGGTCGCCCAGGAACTGGCCCGCACCCACGACGCGGTGGTCGCGCTCGGCGTCGTGATCCGCGGCGGCACACCGCATTTCGAATACGTCTGCGACGCGGTGACCGCGGGCCTGACCCGGGTCTCGCTCGATGCCGCGACCCCGGTCGCCAACGGCGTGCTGACCACCAACACCGAGGAGCAGGCGCTGGATCGCGCCGGGCTGCCCGGTTCGGCCGAGGACAAGGGCGAGCAGGCCTGCGCGGCGGCGCTGGACGCCGCGCTCACCCTGCGCGCGCTGCGGCAGCCCGCGTAGTCATGCCGGTCGTCCGCATCTGGAGGAGAAACGACGCCGCGCCGTCGTCCGGCGCCGCGACCGAGGGCGACTGGGACTTCGAGGTGCGTCCGCGGCGGTCGGTGCTGACCGCGCGGATCGTCGCCGCCGTGATCGTTGCGATGTTCGCGGTGGGCGGCATCTGGTTGCAAAGCGGCTCGACCGGCGTGAACTTCCGGCTCGCCGACCAGATCGCGATGGTCACCATCGGCGTGCTCATCGCGGGCGGAGTGCTCATGCTGACCCGGCCGCGGGTGCGAGTCGGGCACCGTGGCGTCTCGGTGCGCAACATTCTCGGCGACCACCTCTTCGGCTGGGAGCACATCCGCGGCGTGACCTTCCCGGACAAGAAGTCCTGGGCGCGACTGGAATTGGTCGACGACGACTACGTGCCATTGCTCGCGATCCGCTCCAACGACAAGGCCCACGCCGCCCGCGCGATGGATCGGCTGCGCGAACTCGGCGCGAAGTACGCGGGGGCGCAAGAGCCCGAGCGCGACTGATCTTCGCCGCCCGCTGGCGGTCCGGTTTCGAACTCAGCGAGTGTCGCCGAGGACCGCGCCCTCGCGCCGCGGGTCGGCGCCGCCGATCAGGCCGGGTCCGTCGCGCTGCAGCGCGCTCAAACCGCTGGACTGGGGTGCGACGGAGACCTGGTGGCCGAGTTCTCGGAGCCGGAGGACGAGTGGGTCGTGGTCGCCGTTGTCGCTCGCGTCGATGGCGGGGTGCTCGCCGCCGACGCCGGTTGTCGGGGTGTTGCCCGCGCCGAACGAGACCGCCGAGACCGCCTGCTGTGGATCGAGACCCCAGTCCAGCATGCCGACCAGCGTCTTCACCACGAACTGGATGATCACCGAACCGCCCGGCGAACCGGTGACGTGGGTGAGCTCGCCGCGTGCGCCATCGGGCCCGCGATCGAACACCAGGGTGGGAGCCATCGAGCTGCGCGGGCGCTTGCCGGGCTGCACCCGATTCGCCACCGGCGTGCCGTCCGGGTCCATCGGGTCCGCGGCGAAGTCGGTGAGCTGGTTGTTCAGGACGAAGCCGTCGACGAGATGGAAGGAACCGAACGCGGACTCGACCGTGGTGGTCATCGCCGCGGCGTTGCCGTATTCGTCCACCACGGAGATGTGACTGGTGCCGTGCTCGGGCGGCTGCGGGCCGACCCCCACCGGAACCGGTCCGAAGTCGCCCGGTTTCGCGGTGCCCATGCTGCGGCCGGGATCGATCAGCGACGCGCGCTGCTTCAGGTAGTTCTTGTCGATCAAGGTCTGCGCCGAATTACCGGGCAATGGAACGAAATCGGTGTCGGCCACGTACTTGTTGCGGTCGGCATAGGCGAGCCGCTCGGCCTCCGAGATCAGATGCACCGCTTCGGCCCTTGGCTTGCCGCCGTTGCGATCGACGGATTCCGGCTTCAGCGCGGCCAGATCGAAGTTCTCCAGAATGCCGAGCGTGGCCGCGACCGTGCTGCCGCCCGAGGAGGGCGCGGGCATGCCGCAGATCTCGTGCCCGCGGTAGCCGCCGCACAGCGCGGTGCGTTTCTTGGGTTGGTAATTCGCCAGGTCCTGGGCGGTGAGCAGGCTCGGAGTGCGACCGCCGGACCCCGCGGTGGCGGCCTCGACGATATCCTCGGCGATGGCGCCGGTGTAGAAAGCGTCCGCGCCCTCGGACGCGATGGCGCCCAACGTCTTCGACATCGCCGGGTTGGTCAGCTTGGCGCCCGCGGGCTTCGGTGAACCGTCGGGATTCAGGAAGTACTGTTTCGCGGCCTCGTCCCTGGCCAGGTCCCGCGCCGATTCCGCGATCTGGCCCGCGAGCCGGGGGCTGATCGTGAAGCCTTCGTCGGCCATCGCCACGGCCGGATCGAACAGCTCGCGCCAGCCGGTCTTACCGTGCTCGCGGTGCGCGAGCTCCAGCAGCCGTAGCACACCGGGCACGCCGATCGAGCGGCCGCTGGCGCGCGCGTTCGGCTGCGGCTCGGTGCGGTCGGTGTCGCTGATCCAGCGCAGATAGTTCTCGGTGGCCGCGGCGGGCGCGACCTCGCGGCCGTCGTAGGCCTCGACCGACTTGGTGGCGCCGTCGTAGTACAGCAGGAACGCGCCGCCGCCGATGCCGGAGGCCTGCGGCTCGACCAGGCCGAGCACCAGCTGCGCGGTGACCAGCGCGTCGGCCGCGGTGCCGCCGTCGCGCAGCACTCGGCAGGCTGCCTCGGTGGCAAGGGGATTTGCGGTGGAGACCGCGTACGAGCCGGTGCGCACCGCGGTCATTCCGCTGCGATAACCGGAGGCGATCTCGGGGTTGGTGCTGAGATTCTGGGTGGTCGCCGTGCCCGCCGCGGTCGGCGGCGCCGCGACGACCGGCGTGCCGTTGGGGGCGCTGGTGCATTCGGCGGTGGTCGTCTCCTCGGTGGTGGTACATCCGGTGAGAAGTCCGACCGTGAGCATCGTGGCCGCGGCGGCTCCGCTCCAGATGTGTCGCGCGCGCGTCATGGCCTGGACTGTAGCCCTCGGGGCCGACAGCGGTGCGGCTTTCGGGCGAGGCCGTCAGTTGCCGTGACGATCCGAACCGCGCACGCAGACGGGGAGATTCCGTTTTTCCCAGGTGCGCGCGGTCGCGCCGCTCTCCCACCCGAACCCCGCCCGCGCTCGACCGGACCGTTCGCCTCGGCGTCGGTACGCTGGTGCGGGTGGATATCGAGGCCGTGCTTTTCGACTTCTCCGGGACGATCTTTCGATTGGAGGAGGACGAATCGTGGGGCGACGAGCTGGTCGGCGCCGACGGCGCGGATTTCGACGTCGAGGCCAAGGCCGAGATCCTGCGGCGAATGACGGCGCCGGTCGAGCAGTTCATGACCTTCGACGCCGCGGGCCAACTCGCCTGGGACAACAGGGATTTGGACCCGGCGCTGCACCGGCACGCGTACCTTGAGGTGCTGCGCTCCTCGGGCGTGCCAACCGAGGAGCAGGCCGAACGGCTCTACGGCAGATTGATCGATCCGCTCGCCTGGACGCCGTACCCCGACACCGGACCCGTCCTGGAGTTCCTTGCGGCACAGGGTGTTCCGGTGGGCGTGGTGAGCAATATCGCGTTCGACGTGCGTCCGGCGTTCCGCACCAGGGGATGGGACCGGCTCGTCGGCGCGGTGGCGCTCTCGTTCGAGGTGGGCGTGATCAAACCCGAGCCGGGGATCTTCCTCGCCGCGTTGAACGAGCTCGGCGTCGACCCGGCGCGCGCCTTGATGGTCGGCGACAGCGCGCCCGCCGACGGCGGCGCGACCGCGCTCGGCTCGCGCTTCGCGCTCGTCGACCCGCTGCCGACCGCGGAGCGGCCCGACGCGCTCGTCGACGCGCTGCGGGCGCACGGGTTGGCCGTCCCGAGGTGAGCGCCGGTCCTGGTCGCGGAGTCGCGGCCAGGACGGACACCAACCTTGTCGCCCCGCCTCGATAGGCTGTTCGAGTGGCAGATCCATCGAGGTACCGCCCCGCCCCCGGTACGATCCCCGTCGAACCCGGCGTCTACAAATTCCGGGACGCGCACAAGCGGGTCATCTACGTCGGCAAGGCCAAGAGCCTCCGCAGTCGGCTGAATTCCTATTTCGCCGACGTCGCCTCGCTGCACCCGCGCACCAAGCAGATGGTCACCACCGCCGCGAGCGTGGAGTGGACGGTCGTCTCCACCGAGGTGGAGGCGCTGCAGCTGGAATACAACTGGATCAAGGAATTCGATCCGCGGTTCAATGTGCGCTACCGGGACGACAAGTCCTACCCGGTGCTCGCGGTGACGTTGAACGAGGAGTACCCGCGCCTGTTCGTCTACCGCGGCGCCCGTAAGAAGGGCGTGCGGTACTTCGGCCCGTACGCGCACGCTTGGGCGATCCGCGAGACGCTGGACCTGCTGCTGCGGGTGTTCCCCGCGCGCACTTGCTCGAACGGAGTCTTCAAGCGGCACAACCAGATCGGCCGTCCGTGCCTGCTCGGCTACATCGACAAGTGCTCCGCGCCGTGCGTCGGCAGGGTCACCGCCGACGAGCACCGCCGCATCGTGGAGGACTTCTGCGACTTCCTCGCCGGGCGCACCGACCGGATGGTGCGCGAGCTGGAGCGGCGCATGCACGAGGCCGCCGAGGATCTGGACTTCGAGACCGCGGCCCGGCTGCGCGACGACGTGCAGGCGCTGCGCAGGGCGCTGGAGAAGCAAGCGGTGGTGCTCGGCACCGGCACCGACGCCGACGTGATCGCCTTCGCCACCGACGAATTGGAGGTGGCGGTGCAGATCTTCCATGTCCGCGACGGCCGGGTGCGCGGTCAGCGCGGTTGGGTGGTGGACAAGGCGGGCGACGCCGTCGACACCGCGGAGCCCGGCGGCGAGCTGGCCGCGCTGGTCGAACAGTTCCTCACCCAGTTCTACGGCGAGCAGGTCTCCTATGCCGACCAGAGTCCCGACGAGCAGCCCGCGACCGTGGTCCCGCGCGAGGTGCTCGTCCCCGAGCTGCCCGCGGACCACGAGCAGATCCAGGAGTGGCTGAGCAAGCTGCGCGGTTCGGCGGTGCAGCTGCGCGTCCCGCAGCGTGGCGACAAGAAGGCGCTCGCCGAGACCGTGCAGCGCAACGCCATGGAAGCCCTCGCCCAGCACAAGCTGAAGCGCGCGGGCGACCTCACCTCGCGTTCGGCGGCGCTGCAGGACATCCAGGACGCGCTCGATCTGGACACCGCGCCGCTGCGCATCGAGTGCGTCGACATCAGCCACGTGCAGGGCACCGACGTGGTGGCCTCGCTGGTCGTCTTCGAGGACGGTCTGCCGCGCAAGTCCGAATACCGGCACTACGCGATCAAGGAGGCCGCGGGCGGTGGGCGTTCCGACGACGTCGGCAGCATCGCGGAGGTGACGAGGCGGCGGTTCTACCGGCTCCGCAAGGAGCGCGACGAGGCCGAGCGCGAGGAACTCGACGGCGCGACCGCCGTTCCTCTCGTCGGAACCGAGGGATCGGCCGGGAGCGAAGCCGGGGTTTCGCCGCTCGGCGGCTCGACGGTCGTCGTCGAAACCTCCGCGGTGGACCCGATTCCGCCCGACGACGCCGACGAGATCGAACTGACCTCGCGGCCCGGCATCGACCCGCGCACCGGACGCCCGCGCAAGTTCGCCTACCCGCCGAACCTGTACGTCGTCGACGGCGGCGCGCCGCAGGTCGCCGCCGCCGCCGAAGTGCTCGACGAACTCGGCATCACCGATGTCGCGGTGATCGGCCTCGCCAAACGTCTGGAGGAGGTGTGGGTGCCCGGCGAACCCGATCCGGTGATCATGCCGCGCAACAGCGAGGCGCTGTTCCTGCTGCAACGGGTCCGCGACGAGGCGCACCGTTTCGCCATCACCTTCCATCGCAGCAAACGCTCGCGGCGGATGACGGCCTCGGCGCTGGATTCGGTGCGCGGGCTCGGCGCGGCGCGCCGGACCGCGCTGGTCACTCATTTCGGTTCGGTGGCCAAGTTGAAGGAGGCGACGGTGGAGCAGATCACCGAGGTACCCGGCATCGGCGTGGCCACCGCGAAAGCCGTGCTCGCCGCGCTGCGGGAGGAGTGAGTGATCCCGAAATCTCCGGCTCCGGTCCGACCTGCATATATCCTCGGTAGCGTTTCCACATGTTCGTGAACCGTCCTCGTGCACCACGGAGGGTGAGCGCGCGTGCCCGATACCGAATCCGGTGCGGGATGATCGAGAGGCACCTAGACACGGATTCCGGTAGGACATGACACGCGTCGAATCGAACAACAGTGCGGGCGGCCAGCGCGCGGGCAACCAGCTGCGCCAGCAGGTCGAGGTCGTCATCGTGACCGGTCTGTCCGGCGCGGGCCGCGGTACCGCCGCGCGGGTGCTGGAGGATCTCGGCTGGTACGTCGCCGACAACCTGCCGCCCGAGCTGATCGGCAGACTCGTCGAACTCGGCGCTTCCGCCGAGCCGCCGATCCGGCGCCTCGCGCTGGTCATGGACGTGCGCAGCAGATTCTTCACCGGCGATCTCTCGGTCGTCACCGAACAGCTGCGCGCGCTCGGCGTGCGGACCAGGGTGCTCTTCCTCGAGGCCTCCGACGACGTGCTGATCCGCCGCTTCGGCTTCGCCCGCCGCCGCCACCCGCTGCAGAGCGAGAGCGCCGACGGCACGCTGTCCGCGGGCATCGCCGCCGAACGGGTGCGCCTCTCGGCCGTGAAGACGGCTGCCGACCTGGTGATCGACACCACCGAGTTGTCCATTCACCAGCTGCACCGCAAGCTGGAGGAGGCATACGGCGGCGGCGCGCCCGCCGCGCTGCAGCTGACCGTGCAGTCCTTCGGCTTCAAGTACGGGGTTCCGTTGGACGCCGACATGGTGTTGGATGTGCGTTTTCTACCCAATCCACATTGGATACCGGAACTGCGGGAACACACGGGACAGGAGACGGTGGTCAGCGAGTACGTGCTGTCGCGCCCCGGGGCGACCGACTACCTGCACACCTGCCGCCACCTCGTCGACCTGACGACCAACGGTTACCGCCAAGAGGGGAAGCGATACATGACGGTGGCAGTGGGCTGCACGGGGGGCAAGCACCGCAGCGTGGCGATCGCCGAGGCGCTGGGCGAACTCATCGGGCCGGAGTCCGACGGCTCCGCCGACGTCGTGCGGGTCGTGCACCGGGATCTGGGGCGCGAATGACCGGGTGGGAATCGAATCCCGCCATCGTCGCACTGGGTGGTGGGCACGGGCTGTACGCGACGCTGACGGCGGTGCGGCGGCTGACCAGGAAGATCTGCGCGGTGGTGACCGTCGCCGACGACGGCGGGTCCTCGGGTCGGCTGCGCGCCGAGCTGGGGGTGCTGCCGCCGGGGGATCTGCGTATGGCGCTGGCCGCTCTGGCTGCGGACCCCGAAGGCGTGTGGACGCAGACCGTTCAGCATCGTTTCGGCGGCACCGGCGCGCTGGCGGGTCATTCGGTCGGCAACCTCGTGCTCGCGGGACTGACCGAGGTGCTCGGCGATCCCGTCGCGGCGCTGGACGAGGTGGCCAAGATGTTGCGCGCCAGCGGCCGGGTGCTCCCGATGTCGCCGATCGCGCTCGACATCGAGGCCGACGTCTCCGGCTTGGAAGCGGACCCGCGGGTCAGCCGCTGCATTCGCGGCCAGGTCGCGGTCGCCACGACGCCGGGCAAGGTGCGGCGCGTCCGGCTGATCCCGTCCGATCCGCCCGCCAGTCCGGAGGCGACCTCGGCCATCGAACACGCCGACGTGGTGGTGCTCGGGCCCGGCTCGTGGTTCACCAGTGTGATTCCGCACGTCCTCGTGCCGGAACTGCGCGACGCGCTGGTCTACACCAGGGCGCGGAAGGTGCTGGTGCTCAACCTGGCCGCCGAACCGGGGGAAACGGCCGGTTTCTCCGCCGAGCGCCATCTGCATGTATTGTCCCAGCACGCACCGGAATTCGTTGTCGACGAGGTGTTGGTCGATTCCGGCTCGGTGCCGGAGGGCCGGGAACGCGAACATGTTGCCAGGGCTGCCGAACAGTTGCGGGCGCGAGTAACCTTCTCCGATGTCGCCGAAGCGGGAACGGACCGGCATCACCCCGGAAAGCTTGCCGCCGCCCTGGATCAGCTGATCCGGCAACCTCGGCCGCAAATGGCAGGGCTTCGAGTCGAGGGACGGCACATGGGCGCGGATGTGCGGTCCGGGTTGGGTGGAAAGGAGCGCGTCTCGTGGCGATGACAGCCGAAGTGAAAGACGAGCTGAGCAGGCTCACGGTGTCCCAGGTGAGTTCCCGCAAGGCGGAACTCTCCGCCCTGTTGCGTTTCGCGGGTGGCCTGCACATCGTCGGGGGCCGGGTGATCGTCGAGGCCGAGGTGGACATGGGATCCATCGCTCGACGGCTACGCCGGGAGATCTTCGAGCTGTACGGCTACGGCTCCGACGTGCACGTGCTCGGCGCGGGCGGTCTGCGCAAGACCTCCCGCTACGTCGTGCGGGTGTCCAAGGAGGGCGAGGCGCTGGCCAGGCAGACCGGCCTGCTCGACGTGCGCGGCCGCCCGGTGCGCGGACTGCCCGCCCAGGTGGTCGGCGGCAGCATCGCCGACGCCGAAGCCGCTTGGCGCGGAGCGTTTCTCGCGCACGGCTCGCTCACCGAGCCCGGTCGCTCGTCCGCGCTCGAGGTCAGCTGCCCCGGACCGGAGGCGGCGCTCGCGTTGGTCGGCGCGGCCCGCAGGCTCGGCATCACCGCCAAGGCGCGCGAGGTGCGCGGCACCGATCGCGTCGTGGTGCGCGACGGCGAGGCCATCGGCGCGCTGCTGACCAGGATGGGCGCCCAGGACACCCGGCTCACCTGGGAGGAACGCCGAATGCGCCGCGAGGTGCGCGCCACCGCCAACCGGCTGGCCAACTTCGACGACGCCAACCTGCGCCGCTCGGCGCGGGCCGCCGTCGCCGCGGCCGCCCGGGTGGAGCGCGCGCTGGAGATCCTCGGCGACGAGGTGCCCGATCACCTGGCCGCGGCGGGCAAGCTGCGCGTGGAGCACCGCCAGGCGTCGCTGGAGGAACTCGGTCAGCTCGCCGATCCGCCGATGACGAAAGACGCTGTGGCGGGCCGGATTCGGCGCCTGCTCTCGATGGCGGACCGGCGCGCCAAGGAACTCGGCGTCCCCGACACCGAATCCGCCGTAACCGCCGAGCTTCTCGACGAGGCTTGACTGTTCTGGACTCACCGCACGCCCCGCACGCCGATATCCGGCGCTCGGGGCGTGTTGTGTGTTATCAGGTAGCCGTGGGTCTTCGGGCCGGTGCGGAGTTCACGCGCCGGGATCGCGAAGCATTGCCCAGGTGGTGGGGCCGCCGTCCGGCAGGTCCACGGTCGCGGTGACGCGGAAGCCCAGCCGCTCGTAGAAGCCGACGTTGCGTTTTTCGGAGGTCTCCAAGAATGCGGGCACGTCCGCGCGCTCGGCGGCCTCCAGACCGGGCCGGATCACCGCGCCGCCGAGCCCGCGGCCCTGACCGTCTGGGTCGACGCCGACGGTGCCGAGGAACCAGACCGGTTCGACCGGGCGGTGTGGCGCGAGCGCGGCCTCGGCCGCCGCGTAAGCCGCCGCGCGATCACCAGCCAGCTCGGCGAACCGCGGCGCGAGGTCGACGAAGACCAGCCCCGCGTCGGTGGCAGGGGTGGTCCAGACGGCGACAGCGGCACCCTCGTCGGCAACCCAGACCTGGCCGTGCGGCAGTCCATCTGCCGCGCCACGCGGGATGCGCCAGCGATTTTTCGGTCGTCCCGGCCGCAGCTCGCGTCGTGCCGGACCCGCGGGCGCCATCGGCGTGCACGCGGGCAGTGTGATGGGTGAAAAACCTTGGGGCGCTTCGCTTCCGCGACACGCGGGATTCTGTCGAGGGGGATTGTCGCCGTCCGGGGCCCGCGATGGCGGCGCGAACGGCCGTTCGCGCCTGCCGCGACATGGCGTCCACCTGGGCGGGTGGGCGCCGGATCGTGACCGGTCACGGCCCTCGGACGGTCCTCACCATGCGAGGTGCGTGTCGGAGAGGTGACCGCAGGGCACTAGTGTGAATAAGGCATCGGAATGAATCCGCTTGAAAGCTGAGGAGCGATAACGTGACAGTCCGGGTAGGCATCAACGGCTTCGGTCGTATCGGACGTAATTTCTTCCGGGCGGTGGAGGCGCAGAAGGCGCTCGGCACCACCGATATCGAGATCGTCGCGGTCAACGACCTCACCGACAACGCGACCCTGGCCACGCTGCTGAAGTACGACTCGATCCTCGGCCGTCTGCCGCAGGATGTCTCGCTGGACGGCGAGGACACCATCGTGGTCGGCGACCAGCGGATCAAGGCCCTGGCCATCAAGGAAGGCCCGGCGGCCCTGCCCTGGGGCGACCTGGGCGTCGACGTGGTCGTCGAGTCCACCGGCATCTTCACCGACGCCACCAAGGCCAAGGGCCACCTGGCGGCGGGCGCCAAGAAGGTCATCATCTCCGCCCCGGCCAAGGGTGAGGACCTGACCGTGGTCATGGGTGTCAACGACAGCCAGTACGACGGCAGCCAGAACATCATCTCCAACGCGTCCTGCACCACCAACTGCCTCGGCCCGCTGGCCAAGGTGCTCAACGACGAGTTCGGCATCGAACGTGGCCTGATGACCACGATCCACGCCTACACCCAGGACCAGAACCTGCAGGACGGCCCGCACAGCGACCTGCGCCGCGCCCGCGCCGCCGCGCTGAACATCGTGCCCACCGGCACCGGCGCCGCCAAGGCCATCGGCCTGGTGCTGCCCGAACTGCAGGGCAAGCTGGACGGCTACGCGCTGCGCGTTCCGGTCCCGACCGGCTCGGTCACCGACCTGACCGCGACCCTGAGCAAGTCGGCCACCATCGACGAGATCAACGCCGCGTACAAGGCCGCCGCCGAGGGCCCGCTGAAGGGCATCCTGAAGTACAACACCGACCCGATCGTGTCCAGCGACATCGTCACCGACCCGCACTCGTCGATCTACGACGCGCCGCTGACCAAGGTCATCGACGACCAGGTGAAGGTCGTGTCCTGGTACGACAACGAGTGGGGCTACTCCAACCGCCTCGCCGACCTCATCGGCCTCGTCGGCAAGTCCCTCTGATCGGCATGGCAGTCAAGACGCTTCAAGATCTGCTCACCGAGGGTGTCGAGGGCCGGGGCGTGCTGGTGCGCTCCGACCTGAACGTTCCCCTGGACGAGAACGGCGAGATCACCGACCCCGGCCGCATCATCGCCTCGGTGCCGACCATCGAGGCGCTGGTCCAGGCCGGCGCCAAGGTCGTCGTCACCGCGCACCTGGGCCGTCCGAAGGGCGAGCCGGACCCGAAGTTCTCGCTGGCTCCGGTCGCCGCGAAGCTGGCCGAGCTGCTCGGCCGCAACGTCCAGCTGGCCGGTGACGTGGTGGGCTACGACGCGCTCTCGCGCTCGGAGGGCCTCACCGACGGCGACGTGCTGCTGCTGGAGAACGTGCGCTTCGACGCCCGCGAGACCAGCAAGGACGACGCCGAGCGTGGCAAACTCGCCGCGGCGCTCGTCGAGCTGGTCGGCGACGACGGCGCGTTCGTCTCCGACGGCTTCGGCGTCGTGCACCGCAAGCAGGCCTCGGTCTACGACGTGGCCAAGCTGCTCCCGCACTACGCGGGCACGCTGGTCGCGGCCGAGGTGGACGTGCTGGCCAAGCTGACGGAGAACCCCGAGCGGCCGTACGCGGTCGTGCTCGGCGGCTCGAAGGTCTCCGACAAGCTCGCGGTCATCGAGGCGCTGGCTCCGAAGGTCGACACCCTGGTGATCGGCGGCGGCATGTGCTTCACCTTCCTTGCCGCACAGGGCCTTTCGGTGGGCTCCTCGCTGCTGCAGGAAGAGATGATCGACACCTGCAAGGAGCTGCTCGAGCGCTTCGGCGACGTCATCCACCTGCCGCGCGACATCGTGGTGGCGGACAAGTTCGCGGCCGACGCCGACTCCAAGATCGTGCCCGCCAACGAGATCCCCGAAAGCTGGATGGGCCTGGACGTGGGCCCGGAGTCGGTCGACCGGTTCGCGGCGCTGCTCACCGAGGCGAAGACGGTGTTCTGGAACGGCCCGATGGGCGTGTTCGAGTTCGCGAACTTCGCCGCGGGCACCCGCGGGGTCGCCGAGGCCATCGTCACGGCGACCGGCAAGGGTGCGTTCACCGTGGTCGGCGGCGGCGACTCGGCCGCGGCCGTGCGCGCGCTCGGCCTGCCCGAGGACGGTTTCTCGCACATCTCCACCGGCGGCGGCGCGTCGCTGGAGTACCTGGAGGGCAAGGAACTCCCCGGCATCAGTGTGTTGGAGGACTGATCCATGGCACGTAAACCGCTCATCGCGGGCAACTGGAAGATGAACCTCAACCACCTCGAGGCCATCGCCCTGGTGCAGAAGATCGCCTTCGCGCTGCCGGAGAAGTACTTCGCCAAGGTCGACGTGGCGGTCATCCCGCCGTTCACCGACATCCGCAGCGTGCAGACTCTCGTCGAGGGCGACAAGCTGCTGATCACCTACGGTGCGCAGGACGTGTCCGTGTACGACTCGGGCGCCTACACCGGTGAGATCAGCGGTGGCATGCTGGCCAAGCTCGGCTGCACCTTCGCGGTGGTCGGGCACTCGGAGCGGCGGCAGTACCACAACGAGGACGACGCCACCGTGCTCGCCAAGGCCAAGCAGGCGCTGAAGCACGGCATCACGCCGATCGTGTGCATCGGCGAGGGCCTGAATGTCCGTGAGGCGGGCACGCACGTCGAGTACAACCTCGAGCAGCTGCGCGGTTCGCTGAAAGGCCTGACGGCCGAGGAGATCTCGAAGGTCGTCATCGCCTACGAGCCGGTCTGGGCCATCGGCACCGGCAAGGTCGCCACCCCCGCCGACGCGCAGGAGGTGTGCGGCGCCATCCGTGCCGAGCTCGGCGAGCTGGCCTCGCCCGAGGTCGCCATGGAGGTGCGGGTGCTCTACGGCGGTTCGGTCAATGCCAAGAATGTCGGCGAGCTGGTCGCTCAGTCCGACATCGACGGTGCGCTGGTCGGCGGCGCGTCGCTGAAGGGTGACGAGTTCGCCACGCTGTCGGCGATCGCCGCGGGTGGTCCGCTGCCCTGAGTCGGTCGACGGCGTCGCGCTGACGCCGCAGGAACGGCCCGGTATCGCGCGTGCGATGCCGGGCCGCTTCGTTTCCTCGGGCGTGTGTTTCGTTCTGGGCGTAACCGCGCGCCGGGCAATGGCACGGCGCCGTGTGTGATGATGGGCCGACTCCGATCACCAAGGCCGACAAGGATTTCCGTGCGCTCCACTCTTTCCCGTGCCCTGAGTTCCCTCGCGTTGGTCGCCGTCGCCGCGCTCGGCGCCGGGTGTTCCGACGATACGACCAGCACCGCGGCCGCGTCGCCGACGACGTCCGCGGCGAGCGTCGACCCGAACACCCAGGATCCGGGCCATCGCAGGCTGAACCAGCTGGTCGGCGAATGGCGCGGGGACAAGTCGACCTACGTCGCGGGCGGCACGCCGGACAAGCCGCTCCAGACCGAGATCGTCTCCCGCTGGCAGTGGATCGCCGAGACCGGCGACAACTGATTTCGTGAGGACGTCGGGCACACCAAACCCCCGGGAGCCCAACCGGAGGATTACCGACGCGACAACTGATCTCGCACGGGCCGGGTAACTCACCGGGTACGCCCAGAACCCGAGCGGCACCCCACCGCCGGCCCGGCACGAAACTTCCGGGGCTCTCACGACCGGCCTTGAACGCGGAGAGGCGGAACAGCAGCGTCACGCCGATGATGATGACCTACAAGGGCGCCAAGGACAGCGGCGGCAGCGACACCGAGATCACCGTCCTCGGCGAGTTCACCGACCCGGGCGTGCTCGGCGAACGCTTCGTCGGCAAGACGATTCCGATGCGCACCACGATCCGGCTGGAATCGGCGGACCGGGTCGTGATGGAGCTCTACTTCACCCCGCCGGGCGAGGCGGAGATGATCGCGGACCGGGTGGTTCTCACCAGGAAGTGACTACCGGGCCGTCAGGGTCAGGCCGTGTCCGTTCGCGTTGCGCAGGGTGAGCACGTCGGCGTCGATGGTGGCCGTGGTCTGCCCGTCGAGCACGCGCAGCACCGCGGCCTCGACCTCCATCACCTCGGGCGGACACATCATCTTGGTGGTGGCCACCTGAAAGGTGACCTTCGCGGCGTCGTGGCTCGGCTCGACTGTCGCCGTGCCGGTCAGCCGGTTGCAGCCCGCGGAACCGGAGACCGCGCCGTCCTCGGCGATGACCAGCGTCGGCTTCGCGTCGATGATGGCTTGGGACTGTATCTGCGCGTCCGGCGTGATCAGCCCGTTCACCACCCACGTGGTGCCGCGCAACGGTTTGTCCGGCTGCGCGACCTTCTTGTCCAGCAGCGTGACGGTCTGCTCGTTGTTCTTCAATGTCAGCGTGTCACCGTCGAGCTGCCAGGTCGGCGCGGAGCTCAGCAGGGTGTCCACCCACTGATCCGCGTCCGCGAGGTCGCCGGGACAGCCGATCAGCGTGCTCGCCAGTTCGTCCACCCGCAGCACGTGCTCGTCCAGCGTCACCGCACCCGAAATGGTGTTGCACCCCGCGTAGCCGGTCACGGTGCCGTCGGCGAACCGCAAACTGAGCGGCCCGCCACCCGGAATCGGCGCGCCTTCCACCTCGGTCGACAGGAAGCTCCGCCCCATCGGCGTTGCCTCCGGCTCACTCGGCCCGCTCTCGTCCCCATTCCCGCACGCGGCGACACCGAACGCGAGCAGCAACACCGGAACCAAGCGCACGAGTGAGGACGGCATGCGGCGATGCTACCGAGATCGCGTCCCGTACCTCGTCAACCGACCTCGGCCGGTCGACCCTTCGCCGGTCGTCCGCGACACGCGGTTTGCTCGGTTTCGCACGGCCGCTGCCGAAATCGACTTCGGCTTTTCCGGCGGGATGGGCACAATGCCGGGGACCGGGTGAAGTGATCGCCGAGAAGCCCGAAGTGGACGATGCGGGGAGGGTGTGGGTGCGGGTCTGGACGTTGCAGGCGCCGGAAGTCGTTGCGGCGCTGCGGGACCGGGGGCGTTATCGAGCGTCGTGGGAGCGGGTGGTCGTGAATTGGCGGCCCGCCTACCGCGCCATGGTCGGGCAGATGGAGCGCAGCGGGATCGCGTGCGGTGACGCGCCGCCGGTGTGGTGCTGGCCGGGGCGGGCGCTGCGCCGCGGGCGAGGGCGCATGACCGCGGACCTGCTACTGGGCGACGATCAATGGGCGCACGGCGTGTGCCTGCTGCGGTTGACGGTTCCACCCTCGGCGGCGCTCGCGACGTCCTACGCCCGCTGGAACGACTACCTGGGGGAGACAATGGCCCTGCTCGCGGCGCCGGGACGATCGGACGGTCCTGCGTTCGGACCCGACGAGGCAGCGATGGATTGGCGCGGCGTCCCGGTCGACGCGTGGGACGCCACGCAGATAGTTCTGCCGGAGCTGCGCAGCGAATGGCTGGTCGGCGTCCGCCACTATCCGCCGGGTGCCGACACCGCCTCGCGCATCGCCGCCGACCCGGAACTCCGTGCGCTCGCGGCGGTCGACGACGGTGCGCGACCGCGGCGAGAAGCGATCCGCCGGTGGCGAGGGCGGCGGTATATTCGACAAGCTCGATGCTCGTAGTTCGACCAGAAGATCGGAAACCGATTCGGACAGCTACGAAGGGAGAGTTGCCATGGCCGACGCCACTCAGGTATTCGCCGAGATCGATCTCGACGATGACGGCTACATTTCCGTCGACGAACTCAAGAAATATCTCGATCGCACCCGTTCGGTCAGCGATGCCGCCGGCTCCAGGTACTTCGGGTTGCTCGACAAGGACAAGGACGACCAGATCAGCTTCGAGGAATTCGAGAAGTCCTACCTGGCCGGACGTTAGTTTCGCGGCGCGACGCCAGCCGTCGCGGCAAGCATCACTGCTCCTGCCGCTGTCGATCGCGCACAAGCTCGCGGCCCCGCAGCCCCGGAACCCGCATGGTCCGGGGCTGCGCTGTGCCGTAGGAGGGGCTGCGCACGCGGCGATATGCTCTTCGGAGTGACCACCGCCGACGCGACGACCCCGCTTTCCACGTGGGCGCCGCTGCGGTCCCCGATCTATCGAGCGCTGTGGATCGCGCAGTTGGTGTCCAATCTCGGCACCTGGATGCAGACCGTCGGCGCGCAGTGGATCCTGGTCGACGAGCCGAACGCGGCGACGCTGGTGTCGTTCGTCCAAACCGCGATCACGCTGCCGGTCATGCTGCTGTCCATACCCTCCGGCGTGCTCGCCGACCTGGTCGACCGCCGCCGTCTGCTGCTGGGCGCCCAGTCCACGATGGCGTTGCTGGCCACGCTGCTGGCGGTCTCCACCGCGACCGGCCACACTACGCCCGCGGTGCTGCTCACCCTGCTGTTCCTGCTCGGCTGCGGACAGGCGCTCACCGCGCCCGCGTGGCAGGCGATCCAGCCGGAACTCGTACCGCGCGAACAGATTCCGTCCGTCGCGGCACTGGGCAGCATGAACATCAACATCGGCCGCGCGGTGGGACCCGCGGTCGCGGGCGTGCTGGTCTCGCTGTCCGGGCCGACGCTGGTGTTCGCGCTCAACGCGGTGTCCTTCGCCGGGATCGTCGCGGTGCTGACCGTGTGGCGCAGGCCGGTCACCGACCGGAAGCTGCCCACCGAGCGACCGCTGGCGGCTCTCCAGGCGGGCACCAGGTTCATCCGCGCCGCGCCCGCGATCCGGCGGGTGCTGCTGCGCTCGATCCTGTTCATCGCCCCTGCCAGCGCGCTGTGGGCGCTGCTTCCGGTGATCGCGCGCGACTCGCTGGGCCTGTCCTCCTCCGGCTACGGCCTGATGCTCGGCGCGCTCGGCGTCGGCGCCGTGCTCGGCGCTTTCGGTCTGTCGCGGATCCGCGCGCTGCTGACACCCACGCAGCGGCTGACCGCGGCCGCCGTGCTGTTCGGCATCGCCTCGGCGGGCGCGGCCCTGCTGCACCACGTGGCGGTGGTACTGGTGCTGCTGGTCGGCGCGGGTCTGGCCTGGCTGCTGGCCATGTCGACGATGAACTCCACCATGCAGCTGCTGCTGCCCGCCTGGGTGCGCGCCCGCGGCCTCTCGGTCTACATGCTGGTCTTCATGGGCGGGCAGGCCATCGGTTCGCTGCTCTGGGGGTTGGTCGCCGGTGCGCTCGCCCCCGTCACCGCGCTGCTCATCGCCGCGGCGCTGCTGGCCGCCAGCGCGGTGAGCAGCGTGTGGCTGCCGATCCGGCACAACGCCGAGGAACTCGATCTCACCCCGTCGGCGTTCTGGCCGGAGCCGCAGCTGGTGGTGGAACCGGAGCCGGACGACGGACCCGTGCTGGTGCTGCGCGGCTACGACGTGCCGGAGGAGAAGGTCGAGGAATTCCTCGGCGCGATGGCGTTCGTCGGCCGCTCGCGCCAGCGCACGGGCGCGATGGAATGGCGGCTGTATCGCGACGTCGGCGTGGTCGATCGGTACGTCGAGGCGTTCGTGGTGCGTTCCTGGGCCGAGCACATGCAGCAGCATCAGGTGCGGCTCACCGCCCAAGATCGGATTCGCGAGCACGCGGTGGCGGAGTTCGACGCGGGCGAGGAACAGATCACCCACCTGGTCGCGATGGACCGTCCGTAACGAAGCCCGGCATCGAGGCCGAGCCGATCGCCGTCGAGCCCCATTAGGCGGGTGATCCGCGCACCCCATAGGATGGTCGCCATGCGGATGTTCCTGGATATCCTCCTGATCATCACCAGCCTGCTGCTGGTGCTGCTGGTGCTGCTGCACCGCGCCAAGGGTGGAGGCCTGTCCAGCCTGTTCGGCGGCGGCGTGCAATCGAGCCTGTCCGGCTCCACCGTCGTCGAGAAGAACCTCGACCGCGTCACGATCTTCACCGGCCTCATCTGGGTCATCGCCATCCTCGGCATCGGCCTGGAGATCAAGTTCGCCTGAGCGGGCAACGGCTCGGTCACCGGGCCTGCCGCGAACGTCGGCGCGCGATCACCTGACCCAGCCGAGTCTCAGCGCGCAACTGCGGAAGCTGGAGAAATCCCTCGGCGTGCAACTGGTGAAGCCGACACCGGCCGGACGCACCGGCCCGCACCTGGCCGCGCTGAGCGACGGGACACTCCACGTCGGCCTGGTGTACGGCCACTCGCACACCGCCGCGTTCCGCTATCGCCCACTGCTGCAACGCATCCGCTGGTGACCGCGCCCATCGCCGTCTTGGCCGCGACCCAGTACTTCACGACGAGCAACACGCCGTTCCCGCGGAAGTGACCTCGGCACTGCGGCGCGTCGTGGCGCGCAGCTGACCGCGCGTCACGACCAGCGCCGGGGCGATGGCCAGGCCGAGCACGGCCGTGAGCGACGGGAGTAGCGCGCACCGCGCCGCAGCGGCCTGTCCTGCGGCTCGACCGGGACGGATATCCAGGCGCAGCGCGAGCAGGATCGCCGCGAGCGCGGCCGCGCCGAGCCTACTGCCCTGCCAGGGACAGCACTGGCCGCGCCGCGAGCATTGCGCCTCGACCATGTCCGGCCGCAGCGGCGGGGAGACAACGGTCAGTCGTTGCGCGGCACCCGTCCGTCGATGTCGGTGAAGCCGTACTGGTCGGCGAGATCGGCCACCCGCCAGGCAAGTCCGGTGCGTGCGCGCCGCCGCGGATCGGCGGCCAGCGCGACGACGGCACGGCCGGGGAAGCGCGGCGTCTCCGCGGCGCCGAGGTCGAAGGTGCCCTCGCCGGGCAGGGTGACCAGGCGGCGTCCCTCGGCATCGGCGGGTACCAGCTGGAGAAGTTCGGTGTTTACGATTCCCGGCCACAGCGAGACCACGGTGACCCCGGTGTCGGCGAGATCGTGGGCCATGTCGGCGGTGAGCCGGTCCAGTGCGGTCTTGGCCACGCCGTAGACCGCGTTGTGCATATAACGCCGGGACCCCGGTGACGAGACGTTGACGACGAGCCCGCTCGACCCGATCAGCAGCGGCGCGGCGTAGAAGCTTGCGGCGTAATGGGATCGGACTCCCACGTCGAAGGTCTCGTCCCAGGCGCTCGGCGGCACCTCCCAGAACGGCTTGCCGAGCCAACGGGCGGCGGCGGGGGAGTTGTAGACGTTGTTCACCAGCACGTCGAGGCGGCCGTGTTCGGCGCGCACCCATTCGAACAGGCGCTGCACGGCGTCGTCGTCGCGGTGATCGCAGACGAAGGGGACGCCGTGCCCGCCGAGCGCGTCGATCTCGGCCGCGGTGTCGTGCACGGTGCCGGGTAGTCGGCCCGCCGTCGCCGATCGCCCGGTGATGTACACCGTCGCGCCCGCCGCGCCCAGTTCCAGCGCGATGCCCTTGCCGATGCCCCGGCTCGCACCGGTGACGACCGCGACCCGGCCGTGCAGTTCTCGTGGTATTCCGCTCACGACTCTCGGACATTACCGTTACTCGTAGAACGCGTTCTAGATTTGGAGGCGAGAGTGGAGCTGACGCATCGGTTCGTGACCACCAACGGCGTCCGGATGCACGTTGCCGAACAGGGCAGCGGCGATCCCGTGGTGTTCTGTCACGGTTTCCCGCACACCTGGTTCGTCTGGCATCGGCAGCTCGCCGCGGTCGCCGCCGCCGGGTACCACGCAATCGCCCCTGACCTGCGCGGATACGGCCGGACCGAGGCTCCCGAGGATCCGGCGGAGTACACGAATCGCGCCGTCATCGGCGATCTGCTCGGCCTGCTGGACGACATCGGCGCCGAGCGCGCGGTGTTCGTCGGGCTGGATTTCGGCGCCGCGCTGGTATGGGAACTGGCGTTGCGCGCACCCGAGCGCGTGGCGGGCGTGGTCGTGCTGAACAACCCCTACGCGCCGCGCCCGCCGCGAGCGCCCTCCGAGCTCTGGGCCAAGGCGGCCGCGCGCCACTTCCTGCACCTGGACTACTTCCAGCGGCCCGGTGTCGCCGACGCCGAACTGGCGGCTCGCCCGCGCGAATTCCTCGTCCGCGTCTACTACTCGCTCAGCGCCGACTACCACTACCTCGACACCTGGCGTTTCCCCGCCGAGGGCACCGGCTACCTCGACGTGCTTCCCGAAGCTCCGGCGCTGCCGTGGCGCTGGCTGTCCGAAGACGAGTTCGCCACGCTCGCGGCCGATTTCGAGCGCACGGGTTTCACCGGCGGCCTCAATTGGTACCGCAACCTGGACCGGAACTGGGCGCTCACGGCCGACTACGCGGACGCTCGGGTGAGCGTGCCCGCCTACTTCCTCTACGGTGAGCGCGATCCGGATATGGAGGGCTTCAGCGGGCGCGATCCGCTGGGGACCTTGCGCGCGTACGTGCCGGACCTGCGCGCGGTGACCAAGATTCCCGACGCCGGGCACCTCGTCCAGCTCGAGCGTGGCGACGAAGTGAACGCGCTGATCACCGCGCACCTAACCGACCTGGCGTCGACCGCCGCCGACGTCCCGGCCTGACACCCGACGTCATCACGGCAGTCTCGGGACGCGACTCGCGACGACCCGAGTGCGGACGGCGGCGAGCACTGTGATCACCAGGACCGTCATGAGTTCCAAGAGGTTCCAGGCGAGCGGGTCGGCGGTGGGTTCGACGGGTTGCGGATCCGCCGCTTTCGGCGGTCGTGCGGGGAGGGGCGGACCGGGCTCCGGTGTGAAAGCCTGCGCCGGAATGGGTTCTGGCGCGGGTTGGGGTGCCGGAACGGGCAGCGGCGGCTCGAGTCGCAGCGGAATGCCGGGCGCGGGCGGCGTCATCGGGAGCAGCAGGAGGCAGGTGAGCAGCGCGCTGCCGCCGAGTGCCGACCCCGCGGCGCTACCGAGGGCCGAACCGCTGGAACCCGGTCCGACGAGGCCGCTGCCCGTGGTGCTGCCGAGCGCCGAGCCGGAGCCGAGGAGACCCGGACCCACCAGACCGCTGCCGAGCGCCGACCCGCTCGAGCCAGGACCCAGCAGACCACTGCCTGTCGCGCTCCCCAGCGCCGAGCCGAGCGCGAGTGCCGCGCTGCCGGTACAGGCCGTGCGGACGCTCCCGGCGTCGAGGCCGAGGGTTTCGGCGGGGGTGGCGGCTGGTTCGAGAGCCGGGTCGGTATCCGTGACGGGAACCGGCTCCGGCCCGTAGCCCGGGGAGCCTGCGACTGTCGCAGGCTCGCGCATCGGCGAGCCATTCGACGGCACGAGAGCCAAAGGAAGTGCGGCGAACGCACTTCCGGTATCGATCGCTGTCAGATCCGTGATAGCGCTACCGGAGTCGGGATGTTCGCCGACGAGAAGCGCCCCGCCCGCACTGCCGGTGGCGATGCCGGGTGGCGTTAGCGGCTCGGCGAATGCCGGGATCGGTTGCGTCAACAGGGCTGCCGCCACCGGCAGAGCGACGAATCCGGTTCTCGCGCAACGACTCTTCGAGCCGGGATCGTTCCCTCGCGCACCGGCGCGGCCCGGCTTACCGGTGCGGAACATCGCCTGCGCCGATCGCCGTGGCCGGTGCGGACTTCGCCGATCGGTCACCGATCTGCTCGAAGCGGGACTGCGCGTATTCGTAGGCGTCCCTCGGGACGACGTTGCCGCCGGAGAAGGGTCGGTCCAGATTGTGGATGGCGAGCACGGCGGCGCCGACCACCACGCCGAGCAGCGCGGTCATCGCGACGCTGCGTTTGGTCACCCGCAGGCCCGACAGCACCGGGCTGAGCAGCAGGAGAACCGTGCCGAAGAACAGTGCGAGATAAAGGAATCGGGGGACGCCACGGTCGGCGTCGACGGCTCGATCGTGCCGGGCCTGGGCGACCTGGTCGAGTCCGGCGAGCGCTTCGGCGCGCGTATCGCTCGTCGCGGTGTCACTCGAGGACACCGCGGTGACGCTGGCGCGCAGCGTGTCGAAAGTGTCCTGGGTGACCGGGCTCAGCTTGCGTTCGGCGTCCATCACCGCCCACTCGCCGCCGACGACCTGCTCGGTGTACGCGCGAACCAGACCCTGGACGCGCTGCCGGTCGGTGTCGGGCAGCCCCTCCGCGGCAAGGTAGGTGTCCACCAGCGCTTTCGATTCCGCGACGGTGTGGTTGTGCGCGTTCTGATACTGCTGCCAGCAGATCACCACGACGAACGCGACGACCGCGGTGAAGAAGGTCTTGATGAGGTCGAGCACGAGGGTTCCGGACGCCTCGTCGCTGGTCTGCCGCCAGGACTCCGGGCGAAGCCGGTCACCCACCACGAACACCGTCAGCGCCAAGACCGCCGCGGCAACCGGAAAGATGAATTCGAAAGCCATATCGAGCACCGCCTTCCGCACAACTGGGCCGCCGGGGTGACACCCCGGCGGGTGGCGTGATCGCGGACAGCAGCGATCGACAGTGATTCGGGGCGGCGCAACGGGCGGATGAGATCCCTTGGCGTGTCGCGCATTCGGTGAGTCGCGGTGCGGCGGCCGGGATTTCGGATGTCGTCGGCCCCTGCCGTCCAGGCCGAGCGGTCGGTACTGTGGCCTCATGAGAATTGGGGGAATCGATTGGCGGCGTGGGGCGCCGAGGTGGTGGGTCGGCTGGACGCTGGGCACCGCGGTACTCGCGGCGGCATGCTCACTCGGTCTGATCGTCCAGGAGGTGATCCAGGACGACAGCGACGACCGCACGATACTTCTACTGTTGGGGCTGCTCACGGCCGGAGTGTTGTGGCTGGTCTGCGGCGTGATCGGTTTGATCGCCTACGACAACGCACGATTGAGTGCGGTCGCGCCGCTGGTCGTCGTCGTCGCGGTCGCGCTGTTCACGTGGGAGCTACCGGAACGCCTCGGGTGGTGGCTGTCGAAGGGCAGCCTCGACCGGGCGGCCGTCGACTGTGTCCCCACCGAAACGAGCACGCGCTATGGCGCCTACACGATCTTCGAGGTCGAGCCGTACGAGGGCGGGTGTCTGTTCAGCACGGGGCGTGGTTTGTATACGAGGGAGGGCTTCGCCTACATGCCGAACGGAGCGCCGCAGCCGAAACACCGATACGACTATCACTTCGACCCGTACGACGGTCCTTGGTATCGCTACTGAATCGGTGCGAACCGTCCCCGGCCCTTCCGGAACGGCGGGTCGTTCAGCGGTATTCCGCCGCGAGCTCCGGGTAGTCGGCCCAGTTCGGAAGCGGCTGGAACTCCAGGTAGGCGGTGAGCCGGTCCAACAGGTACTGCCAGCGCGGACCGACGGAGCTCGCTTCGGGATGGCAGAGGTGGCGGCGGACGAGTTCCAGATTGGTGACGACGCCGACCTGGGTCAGGCGCAGCTCGACGATGCAGCCGTCGACGTGCACGACCAGTTCGTGCGGCGCGACGCAGTGCTCGACACGGACCGCGATCGGACCCGCGACCGGACCGTCCACCGGCTCGATCGTGTAGTTGCCGCTGCCGCCCGTCACCGCGCCCAGCCAGCGTTCGAGTTGGCTCCGTGACGTGCACGCCGACCAGACGTCCAGCACCGGCTGACGGTAGGACCGCAGGTAGTGCAGCAGCACGCGAGCGTCGCCCTCGGTCGCGTCGTGCTCGGGTCGCACCTCGCCCAGGATGGACATCGTGGTCATCGTCCTGCCCTTTCGCCGCTGGTCACCATTGCCTGTCCAGGGTATTTCCCGCCGCCGCCCATCGAACCGCGAACACGCGGATCCGCGCCGACGCGTACCTCCGCTTCACTCCGACGGACTTCGTCCGCCAGCGCCGGTCAGGCGAGCAACTCCGCCGCGGCCTTCTCGATACCGGTCTCGTCCAACAGCACGGTGTCCGCCGCGGGCCCGAGCGGGACGAAGCTGTCCGTGCTGGTCACCCGCGCGACGCGACCGGCGAAACCGGCATCGATCAGCGCGGCGCACACCGATTCGGAAACGCCGCCGCTGTGGCGGGTTTCGTCGGCGACGAGGACACGGCCGGTGGCACGAGCGTGCGCGAGCAGATCGGCGACCGGCAGCGGATTGAGCCAACGCAGGTCGAGCACGCGGGCGCGGACACCGCGCGCCGCGAGCCGGTCCGCCACCCGCAGGCTCATCGGGACGCCGTTGCCGAAGCTCACGATCGTGAGGTCGCCGCCGTCGCCGTAGACGCGGGCGCGGCCGATCTCCACGTGCGGCCCGGCGGCGGGGGCCAACCACGCGCCGTCGCCGGGATGCAGGTCCTTGGTGTGGTACAGGGCGATGGGTTCGAGGTAGACGCATACCCGTCCGTCCACCCGCGCCGCCGAGACGCAGGTGCGCAGCAGCGCCGCCGCGTCGTCGGCGCGGGACGGCACCGCGATCACCAGCCCGGGGATGTCACGAAGCGCCGCAACGGAATTGTCGTTGTGGAAGTGCCCGCCGAAGCCCTTCTGGTAGGCCAGCCCCGCGATCCGCACCACCATCGGATTGCGGTAGCGGCCGTGCGAGAAGAACTGGAGGGTGGCCGCCTCGCCGCGCAACTGGTCGGCGGCGTTGTGCAGGTAGGCGAGGTACTGGATCTCCGGAATCGGGACGAAACCGGCGAGCCCCGCGCCGAGTGCGGTGCCGAGCACGCTCTGTTCGTCGAGCAGCGTGTCGAAGACGCGGCGCGCGCCGAAACGCTTCTGCAAACCCTTGGTGACGCCGTACACGCCGCCTTTGCGGCCGACGTCCTCGCCGAAGACCAGCACGTCGGTGTCGCGTGCGAGCAGGTCCGCCAGGGTGTGGTTGATCGCCTGCGCGACGGTCGTCCCGGGGTCGCTCGCGGGCGTGGTGGTGCGGGTCGTGCGACGGTCCGGACCCGTGAGGCGCGCGCCGTACCGGGATGCCGTGCCGCGTGCCTCGGACCGCGAATCCGCCTGCTCGTGCGGCACCGTCCGCCCAGGGGGCGCGCCGACCGCATCGGAAGCATGCCCCGGCCCCTCAGAGGGCGGCGCGTCGCGCAGCACGTCGGCCCGCACCGCCTCGGGACGAGCGGGCGCCAAGGGCGCGGTGACGGCCGCCGTGGACGTCAATTTCGGTTCCCGCCAGACCAATTCGGCCATGGCGGTCACCCGGTGCCCGATCTCGTCGTAGAACGCGACCACCTCGTCGGGCTTGGACAGGCCCCGTTCGACGAGCAGCCGGGCCGTTGCGACGACCGGGTCGCGCACCAGATCGGCCGCGATGTCGGCGGGACGGCGGTACGCGGCCTCCATGTCCGAACCGGCATGACCGAGCAACCGCACCGTGCGCAGCCGCAGGAACGCGGGCTTGCGCTGCTCGCGCACCCAGCGGACGGCGCGTTCGGACACGGTGAGCGCGTCGATCGGATCGCAGCCGTCGGCGTCGAAATAGGCCAGCCCCGGCCGTGTTCCGTACGCGTTCTCGATCCAGTCCGGAGGGGTCGGCACGCTGATGCCGATGCCGTTGTCCTCGCAGACGAACAGGATCGGCACCGGAATCCCTTGGTGCGCGGTGTGAATCGCGGCATTGACGGCGCCCGCCGCCGTCGAGTGGTTGGCCGAGGCATCGCCGAAAGTGCACAGCACCACCGAGTCTCGCGGCCATTCCGACGGGATGCCGAGCCGCCCCGCCCGTTCGATCGCGAAGGCCAGCCCGACCGCTCGCGGCAGGTGCGAGGCGATGGTGGAGGTCTGCGGTATCACGTGCGCCGATTTGCTGCCGAAGACCTTGTGCCTGCCGCCGGAGATGGGGTCGACCGCCGCGGCGACCACGCCGAGCAGCACGTCGCGAATCGGATCCAGCCCCGGCACTCGGCGCGCGCGGTGCACGAAGAACGCGCCCGACCGATAGTGCAGCAGCGCCGGGTCGGTGGCCCGCGTCGCGACCGAGAGCGCCGCGTTGCCTTCGTGACCGGACGAGCCGATGCTGTAGTAACCGCGCTTGGCCACGCCGAGCGCGCGCGCCGCCAGATCGAGATGCCTGCTGGTGGCCTGCGCGTCGAAGACCTCCCACAGCGTGTCAGGGGAGAGGCCGGGGCCGAGGTTGTCGTCGCGAATGTGTCGCGGCGCCAGCGTGCCGATCTCGGCGCGGAACCGCTCGTCCAGTGCCCGCGCCGGATCCGCGCCGGATACCGGCGCCGCCCCGCTCATCGCTGCCCCGCGCGCGGCGAGCACGGCGGATCGGCGTGGGCCGCGCGACCATGCCGCCGGTCCATCGAGCGACCGGTGGGGTTGTCGACGAGCAGGTGCGGCACCCGACCTCCGTTGTCAGCGCAGCGCGCTCGCGGCTTCTCGATCCAGCAACCAGATGGTGGATTCCCGACCCGCCGCGCCCGCGGCCGGGATGTCGACCGGCTCGGCGCCGCCGACCGCCGCGGCGACCGCTTCGGCCTTGCCCGCCCCGGCGACGACCAGCATCACGTGTCGCGAGCGCCGCACCGCGGGCAGCGTCAGCGTGACGCGGACCGGCGGCGGCTTGGGGGAATTCGTCACGGCCACAACGAGTTCGTGCTCCTCGCGCACCGCGTCGGTGTCCGGGAACAGCGAGTTGATGTGCGCGTCGGGGCCCATGCCGAGCAGGTGCAGGTCGAACGCGCCGTGCTCGGCGAGGTGGGCGTGCACCGCCGCCGAGTACTCGGCGGCGGCCTCGACCGGATCGGGGTACTCGCCGTCGGACGTCGCCATCGGATGCACCCTGGCGTGATCGACCGGCACGTGGTCGAGCAGCGCCTGCCTGGCCTGCAACTCGTTGCGCTCGGGATCGCCAGCGGGGACGAAACGCTCGTCCCCCCAGAAGATGTCGAGCCGCGACCAGTCGATATCGCCGGGCGCCTTGCGCACCTGCTCGAGCATCGCGATGCCGGTGCCGCCACCGGTCAGCACCACCGACGCCGAGCCGCGCTCGGCCTGGGCGGCCGTGACCACCTGCACGAAGCGGGCGGCCGCCGCGGCGACGAGCGCGTCGGCGTCGGGGTGGACCTCTACGGTGTCGCGGGGAGTCTCACTCATAGGTCACCTTCTCGATTCCGGCGAGGGCTTCGTGATAGATCTCGTCGGCGTCGAGCCGACGCAGTTCCTCGGCGAGGCAGTCGCGAGTCTCCCTCCGCGCCAAAGCGATTCGCTGATCGGGATCACCGGTGCGGGTGAGCGTCGCGGTGCGCCCGGTCTGCGGGCGTTCGATGGACATGGACGCCGACGGGCGGTTCACCTCCACCCGCAGCGCGCCCGAGCGTCTGCGCACCGGGCAGCCCAGCCGGGCGGCCAGCCAGCCGGCGAGCATGTCCAGCGCGGGCTCGTCGCGCAGCCCCGACACGGTCACCGACTCGACCGGTTCGAAAGGCGGCTCGTCCAGCGAGGCGGCCAGTAGTGCCCGCCAGTAGGTGATCCGGCTCCACGCCAGGTCGGTGTCGCCCGAGGCGTAGGAGGCGCGCCGCTTCTTGATCGTCGCCTGCGGGTCGGCGGCGAAGGTGGCATCGGTGATGCGCCGGGTCGCCAGGCGTCCCACCGAGTCCTTGGACGGGAACTCCGGCGCGCCCCGCGGCCACCACGCCACCACCGGGGTGTCGGGCAGCAGGAACGGGATGACGACGCTGCTCTCGTGGCTCACCAGCTCGCCCTGCAGGCGCAGCACGATCACCTCGGCCGCGCCCGCGTCGCCGCCCACCCGGATCTGCGCGTCCAGCTTGGTCTCCGCCTCGCGGTCGCCGCGCGCGAGAACCACTACGCGACAGGGATGTTCGCGGCTGGCGTCGTTGGCCGCGTCGATGGCGTCCTCGGCTTCGGAGCTGTCCAGCGTGCACACCACCAGGGTGAGCACCCGGCCCATGGTGATGACGCCGTTGCTCTCGCGCAGCTGCACCAGGCGCTTGGTGACCGCGCCGGTCGTGGTGTCGGGCATGTCGATGATCACGGGCGCCGCCATTCCCGGCCGGTGCGCTCGAGCATCTCGTCGGCCGAGGCCGGACCCCACGTGCCCGCGGGATACGGATCGGGCTTGCCGTCCGCCGCCCACCGCTCGAGCACCGGATCCAGGATGCGCCAGGACAATTCGACCTCCGCGTTCACCGGGAACAGCGACGGCACCCCGAGCAGCACGTCGAGGATCAGGCGTTCGTAGGCCTCGGGGGAGGACTCGGTGAACGCCTCGCCGTAGCTGAAATCCATGTTGACGTCGCGCACTTCCATGCCTGAGCCCGGCACCTTCGAGCCGAAGCGCATGGTGATGCCCTCGTCCGGCTGCACGCGGATGACCAGCGCGTTCTGGCCGAGCTCCTCGGTCATGGTCTGGTCGAAGGGCAGGTGCGGCGCCCGCTTGAAGACGACCGCGATCTCGGTCACCCTGCGGCCCAAGCGTTTTCCGGTACGCAGGTAGAACGGCACGCCCGCCCAGCGCCGGGTGTCGACCTCGAGGGTGATCGCCGCGTAGGTCTCGGTCTTGGACTCCGGGTCGAAACCCTCCTCGTCGAGCAGGCCGACGACGTGCTCGCCGCCCTGCCAGCCCTCCGAATACTGCCCGCGCGCCGTGGTCTCTTCCAGCGGCTCCACCAGCTTGGTCGCCGAGAGCACCTTGATCTTCTCGGTCTGCAACTGCTTGGGCTCGAAGCTGATCGGCTCCTCCATGGCGGTGAGCGCGAGCAGCTGCAGCAGATGGTTCTGGATGACGTCGCGCGCCGCGCCGATGCCGTCGTAGTAGCCCGCACGTCCGCCGAGGCCGATGTCCTCGGCCATGGTGATCTGGACGTGGTCGACGTAGTTGGCGTTCCAGATCGGGTCGAACAACTGGTTGGCGAAGCGCAGCGCCAGGATGTTCTGCACCGTCTCCTTGCCGAGATAGTGATCGATGCGGAACACCGTCTCCTCCGGGAACACCCGGTTGACCAGCTCGTTGAGCTCGACGGCGCTGTCCAGGTCGTGCCCGAACGGCTTCTCGATCACCACCCGCCGCCACGGCTTGCGCCCGGCGATGTCGGTGGTGCTCGGCTGCGCGAGCTTGTGCTCGGAGAGCTGGTCGAGCACCACCGGGAACATGTCCGGCGGAATGGACAGGTAGAAGGCGTGATTGCCGCCGGTGCCGCGCTCCTTGTCCAGTCTGCCGAGGGTGTCGGCGAGCCTGGCGAAGGCGGCGTCGTCGTCGAAGGTGCCCTGCACGAACCGGATTCCCTCCGCCAGGTGGTCCCAGACCTCCTGACGGAAGGGCGTGCGGGCGTGCGCCTTCACCGCGTCGAGCACGACCGCGGCGAAGTCCTCGTCCGCGTAATCGCGCCGCGCGAAACCGACCAGCGCGAAACCTGGGGGCAGCAGCCCCCGGTTCGCCAGGTCGTAGATGGCGGGCATCAGTTTCTTGCGGGACAGGTCACCGGTGACACCGAAGATGACCATGCTGCACGGTCCCGCGATCCGCGGTACCCGCTTGTCCCGCTCGTCGCGGAGTGGGTTCTTCCAGACTGTCGACGTTTTGGCCGAGCCTGCCATGGGATTCAGTTGCCCCCGGCCGACGACGCTGCGCCCAACTCCTCGGCGGTGGCGGAAAGCAGTTCCTCCCAGGACTTCTCGAACTTGTCGACGCCCTCGCGCTCGAGCACCTCGAACACGTCGTCCAGGTCGATGCCCACCGCGGCGAGCTTGTCGAAGACCTCCTTGGCCTCCGCCGCGGTGCCGCGGACGGTGTCGCCGCGGACCTCGCCGTGGTCGGCGACCGCCTCGAGCGTCTTCTCCGGCAACGTGTTCACGGTGTTCGGGGCGACCAGCTCGGTGACGTAGAGGGTGTCGGAGTAGTCCGGGTTCTTGACGCCGGTCGACGCCCACAGCGGCCGCTGCCGGTTCGCGCCGACCGAGGCCAGGTGCGCGTAGGTGGAGGTGTGCTTGCCGCCGTCGAACACGTCCTGGTACTCGGCGTAGGCGAGGCGGGCGTTGGCCACACCGGCCTTGCCGCGCAGCGCGAGCGCCTCGTCGGAGCCGATCGCCTCCAGCCGCTTGTCGATCTCGGTGTCCACCCGGGACACGAAGAACGAAGCGACGGAATGGATCTTGGCCAGGTCGTAGCCCGCGGCCTTGGCCCGGCGCAGACCGTCCAGGTAGGCGCCCATCACCGAGCGGTAGCGCGCCACCGAGAAGATCAGGGTGACGTTCACGCTGATGCCCTCGGCGATCACCGCGGTGATGGCGGGCAGGCCCGCCTCGGTCGCGGGGATCTTGATGAACAGGTTGGGGCGGTCCACCGTCTTCCACAGGTCGATGGCCTGCGCGACGGTCTTCTCGGCGTCGAAGGCCAGCCGCGGGTCGACCTCGATGGAGACCCGGCCGTCCACGCCGCCGGAGGACTCGTACACCCCGGCCAGCACGTCGCAGGCCGCGCGCACGTCGTCGGTGGTGATGGTGCGGATCGCCGCGTCGGCGTCCGCCCCTTGCGCGGCAAGCGCTTTCACCTGCGCGTCGTAGGCGTGACCCTTGCTGAGCGCGCCCTGGAAGATCGTCGGGTTGGTGGTCACGCCGACGACGCTGCGGGTCGCGACCAGCTCGGCCAGGTTGCCGGACTGGATCCGGTCCCGCGACAGATCGTCGAGCCACACCGAGACGCCCGCCGCGGCGAGTGCGGCGAGGTTTTCGTTCTGTGCCATGAGGTCTTATCCCTTCACGTTGTCCAGCGTGCGCTGCGCGGCGGCAACGACCGCGTCTTCGGTGATGCCGAACTCGCGGAACAGGGTCTTGTAATCGGCCGAGGCGCCGAAGTGCTCGATGGACACGATCTCGCCCGCGTCACCGGCGAACCGGTGCCACGGCATCGCGATACCGGCCTCGACGACGACGCGCGCGCGGATCGCGGGCGGAAGCACCTCGTCCCGGTAAGCCTTGTCCTGCGCGTCGAACCACTCCACACACGGCATCGAGACCACCCGGGTGCCGATGCCCTGCGCCTCCAGCGTAGTGCGCGCGGCCACGGCGAGCTGCAGCTCCGAGCCCGTGGCGATCAGGATCACCTGCGGGGTTCCGGTGGACGCCTCGGCCAGGACGTAGCCGCCCTTGGCGACGCCCTCGTAGCTGGTGCCCTCCTGGATCGGCAGATCCTGGCGGGTCAGCGCCAGCGCGGAAGGGCCGTCCTGGTGCGGCATCTCCGACACCGAGAAGTGCGAGGCGTTCTCGGCCGATTCACGCTCGAGGATGGTGCGCCAGGCGTAGGTGGTCTCGTTGGCGTCACCGGGACGCACCACGTTCAGGCCCGGGATCGCGCGCAGCGCGGCCAAGTGCTCGATCGGCTGGTGGGTCGGGCCGTCCTCGCCGAGGCCGATGGAGTCGTGGGTCCAGACGTAGATCGCGGGCACCCGCATCAGCGCCGCGAGGCGGACCGCCGGGCGCATGTAGTCGCTGAACACCAGGAAGGTGCCGCCGTACGGCCGGGTCGGACCGTGCAGCGCGATGCCGTTGAGAATCGAGCCCATCGCGTGCTCGCGCACACCGAAGTGCAGGGTGCGGCCGAACGGGTTGGCCTTCCACATGCCGGTCGAGATCGACTCGGGGCCGAAGCTGGGCTGGCCGGGCATGGTGGTGTTGTTGGACTCGGCGAGGTCGGCCGAGCCGCCCCACAGCTCGGGGAGCACCTCGGCGAGCGCGGCGAGCACCTTGCCGGACGCCTTGCGCGTGGCCATGCCCTTGGGGTCGGGCTCGTGCACCGGCAGGTTGTCGGTCCAGCCCTCCGGCAGCCTGCGCTCGACGAGCCGGTCGAACAGCGCCTTGTTCTCCGGGTTGGCCGCGGCCCACGCGTCGAACTGCCGCTGCCATTCCGCGTGCGCCGCCTTGCCACGCTCGACGGCCTTGCGGGTGTGCGCGATGACGGCGTCGTCGACTTGGAAGCTCTGCTCGGGATCGAAGCCGAGGATCTTCTTGGTGGCGGCCACCTCGTCGGCGCCGAGCGCCGCGCCGTGCGAGGCTCCGGTGTTCATCTTGTTCGGGGCCGGGTAGCCGATCACGGTGCGCAGCACGATGATCGACGGCTTGCCCGTCTCGGCCTTGGCGGCCTCGACGGCGGCCTCGATCGCGACGACGTCCTCGCCGCCCTGCACGGTCTGCACGTGCCAGCCGTAGGCCTCGTAGCGCGCGGCCACGTCCTCGGTGAAGGCGATGGTGGTGTCGTCCTCGATGGAGATCCGGTTGTCGTCGTAGAAGACGATCAGGTTGCCCAGCTGCTGGGTGCCCGCGAGCGAGGACGCCTCGGAGGTGACGCCTTCCTCGAGGTCGCCGTCGGAGGCCACCACGTAGACGAAGTGGTCGAAGGGGCTGGCGCCCGGCGCGGCGGCCGGGTCGAACAGGCCGCGCTCGCGGCGCGCCGCCATCGCCATGCCGACCGCGGAGGCCAGACCCTGGCCCAGCGGGCCGGTGGTGATCTCGACGCCGTCGGTGTGCCGGAACTCCGGGTGGCCGGGGGTGAGCGAGCCCCACTTGCGCAGGTTCTTCAGGTCGTCCAGTTCCAGACCGAAGCCGGTCAGGTAGAGCTGGATGTACTGGGTGAGGCTGGAGTGGCCGCACGACAGCACGAAACGGTCCCGGCCGACCCAGCTCGGGTCGCTCGGATCGTGGCGCAGCACCCGCTGGTAGAGGGTGTAGGCCAGCGGAGCCAGGCTCATGGCGGTGCCCGGGTGGCCGTTGCCCGCGTTCTGCACCGCGTCGGCGGCTAGGACGCGGACAGTGTCGACGGCCTTGGTGTCCAGATCCGTCCAGTCGTCCGGGTAGTTCGGCTGAGTGAGGGCGCGGATGTCGTCTGTGACTGACACGACCGAGATTCTCCTGACATTGGTCTCGTCGACGGCGGTGTGCTTGGTAACGGCGGTGGGAACGCACGGCAGCTGTGGCATGCATACCGGTTGTGTATCCAACCACCCTAGATGTGCCCGCTGAGCGCCATGCCGGGAACCCGCTTTAACGGCGCATCTTCGCCTCCGATCCGGCCGTGCGCGGGCTGATGGAGGACCGCATCCGGCTGCGTCCCTCGGGCGCGTCTCGGCCTCGGCCGGGACCGTGCGCGGAGTGTGTCGGGGCGCACTGATCGGGCGTCGGGGCCTCGCGCCGGGCGGGGCTCGCGGCGGAGCGATGTCGGCGGGGGTCTACCATCCTCTGTAGTAGTAGCCGCGCCGCATTCGGCTGTAGGGCGCCGAGGCGGACGGACGTCCGGCTCTCGCGCATCCGTGACAGCGGGTCCGAGCGAGCTGCTCGTTCCATTGCCGGATGCGATGCACAGCGTGCGAGGAGAGACAGTGCGGATTGGGCAACAGCCGGGTGGCGATGGCGCACACGGCTCCTCCGCGACGGTGCTTGCCGACCGTTTCACTGGTCCCGGCCTACCGTCCCGGCTCATGCGACGGGTGCTCGCCTACATCGCGTTGACCAAGCCGCGCGTCATCGAGCTGCTGCTCGTCGCCACGATCCCGACCATGCTGCTCGCCGACCGCGGCAGCGACGTGGACATGCCGCTGATCCTGGCCACCCTGTTCGGCGGCTGGATGGGCGCCGCGAGCGCCAACACGCTCAACTGCGTGGCCGACGCGGACATCGACAAGGTGATGAAGCGCACCGCCAAGCGCCCGCTGGCCAGGGAGGCGGTGCCGACCCGCAACGCGTTCGTCTTCGGCGTCGCGCTCGGCATCGGATCCTTCGCCTGGCTGTGGTGGCAGGCGAACCTGCTCGCCGGCGCGCTCGTCGTCGCGACCATCCTGTTCTACGTCTTCGTCTACACCCTCGGCCTGAAGCGGCGCACCTCGCAGAACGTCGTCTGGGGCGGCGCGGCGGGCTGCATGCCAGCGCTGGTCGGCTGGTCGGCGGTCACCGGCGGCATCGGCTGGCCCGCGATCGCGCTGTTCGGCGTCATCTTCTTCTGGACGCCGCCGCACACCTGGGCGCTGGCCATGCGCTACAAGGAGGACTACCGCGCGGCGGGCGTGCCGATGCTGCCGGTGGTCGCCACCGAGCGCACGGTGACCAAGCAGATCGTCATCTACACCTGGCTCACCGTGCTCACCACGCTGGCGCTGGTGCCGGCCACCGGCGTGCTCTACGCCGCGGTGGCGCTGGTGGCGGGCGCGTGGTTCCTGCTCATGGCGCACCAGCTGTACGCGGGCGTGCGGCGCGGGGAGTCGGTCAAGCCGCTGCGGCTGTTCCTCCAGTCGAACAACTACCTGGCCGTGGTGTTCTGCGGTCTGGCGGTGGACTCGGTGCTCGGCTGGGAGACCATCGGAAGCTTTTTCGGGTAGTCGCCCGGATTCGAGAAAGGCCGACGCATCGCGCGTCGGCCTTTTTCGTCGGTGCGATCAGTCGCGGCGGCCGAGGTGTCCGTCGGGACGCACTAGGACTCGTTCGCCATCGACGGCGGCGTACGCCGAGAACGCGTGCCCGTCGACATCGACAACGTACGGTTCGGCGGTCGTCACGCCGGGGCGCAGCACGGCGTAACTCCGCGCGCCCGGCTCGGCGGGCAGCGGACCCGTCGCGCCGAAGCAGAGCAGCGTCGCGTGCGGTCCGCGGAACAGGTCGAACAGCCGCACCTGGCGTCCGTCGGCGTCCTTCACCGGCGCGTCGGGCGCGCGGTCGCCCACCGCCAATGCCCGGTGATCGCCGGGCGCCCGGTAGCTGATGTCCAGCTGGCGGGTCTCCTCGCCGCGTTCGAGCGCGTCCTCGTCGCCCTGGGTCAGCTTGTCCAGCAGCGCGGTGCTGAGGCCGAGCACTCGCGCCGCCACCGCCCGTCGCTCGGATTCATAGCTGTCGAGCGCGGATTCGTCGCCCTGGAGCGCGGCGGCGAGCTTCCAGCCGAGGTTGTAGGCGTCCTGAATGCCGGTGTTCATGCCCTGGCCGCCGGTGGGCGGGTGCGTGTGCGCGGCGTCCCCGGCGAGGAACACCCGGCCGTCCCGAAAGCGCTGGGCCAGCCGGATGTTCGGCCGCCAGACGGTGGCCCAGGCCAGATCGGTGAGCACGATGTCGGAGCGGCCGCTGTGGTGGTCGACGTAGCGCTGCAGCAGCGTGAGCGTCGGCTCGGCGTTCTCGGTCAGCGGCGCGGCGACCTGGAAGTGCGCGCCGCCGGGCAGCGGCGCCAGCACGATGCCGTCCATCGGACGTCCGGCGTCGGCGGCGAACCAGTAGCCGTACTCGTGGTCGAGGGCGTCGGCGCGCACGTCGCCGAGCAGCATGCGGAGGGAGTCGTCCGTGCTGCCTTCGAACGGGATGCCCACGCCCTTGCGCACCGTGCTGCGACCGCCGTCCGCGCCGACCAGGTACGCCGCCCGCACGGTCTCCCGCGCGCCGTCGCGGTCCAGGATCGCGGTGACGCCGTCGTCGTCCTGTTCGAACGACACCAGGGCGGTTCCGGTCTGCACGCGTACGCCGAACTCGGCGAGCCGGTCGCGCAGGATCGCCTCGGTGCGTGACTGCCCGAGCGTCCACCCATTGGGGTAGGGGACCGCGGGCGTCGGCGCGACGGGTTCGGCCATCCGGCGTTCCCCGACGAACTCGCCGCCGAGGTAGGCGCGTAGCACCGGGATGGGCGCGCCCGCCGCGAGCACCGCGTCGAGCACACCGAGATCGTCGAACACCTCGAGCGTGCGCGGCTGGATGCCGTCGCCGCGTGACCCCGCGAAGAATTCGGCGGCCTGGTCGACGATGCGCACCGGCACGCCGCGGCGGGCCAGATCGATGGCGAGGGTGAGGCCGGTCGGTCCGGCTCCCGCGATGAGTACTTGCACGATGACTCCTTGACTGAATTCTAATTCACTGAATCTGAATTCAGTATTGGAGTTGGTACCTTGTCCTGTCAAGGAGGTGGCGCGGTGGCGACGAGCCGCAAGGAGAGATCGGTCGAGACGGAGCAGGCGCTCAAGGCGGCCGCACTGCGGGTCTTCGCCGAACGCGGGTATCTGAACACCAAGATCACCGACATCACCGCGGCCGCCGGACGGGCGGCGGGCTCCTTCTACAACCACTTCGCGAGCAAGGAGGCCCTGCTCACGGCGCTGTTGCGCGATATGGCCGACGCGGGTGACGTACGCGCCGAAGCGGAGGACCACGACCCGGATTTCAGCCGTCCCGAGGCGGTCCGGTACCACATCGAGGGCTACTGGCGTTTCGCGCGCGAGCACGTCGCGGTGCTGCGCGCGGTCGAGCAGGCGGCCTTGGTCGACGCCGAATTCGGCCGCAGCGCAGGACAATTCGCCAAGGATCAGCGCGCCGACATCGCCGATCACCTGGCCGGTTTCGCCGCCGCCGGTTTACGGTTGCCGAGCACGCCGGACGCGAGCCTCGCCATGATGTTCCTGCTCACGCAGGGGCTGCTGGGTGCGGTGGCGGACGGCAACGTCGAGCTGGACGACGACGAAGCCGTGGAAGGGCTGACCCGCTTCGTCTATCGCGGGTTGACCGGCCGGGACTACTGAACCGGAGTCGTTGCGGGCGGACGGGCCGGAAATGCTGAACCGGCCACGCCACCAACGATCGACGACTCAGGGCAGCAGCACGATCGACCCCGTGGTCTTCCGGCCTTCCAGATCACGGTGCGCCCGTTCGGCTTCCGCGAGCGGATAGGTCGCACCGACCCGGACGCGCAGCGTGCCCTTCGCCAGCGCCGCGAGGATATCGCCAGCGCGCCAGAGCAATTCGGCCCGATCGCGGGTGTAGTGCGCCAGCGACGGACGGGTCAGGAACAGCGAGCCACCGGCGTTCAACCGCTGCGGGTCGAACGGCGGGACCGGGCCGCTCGCCGCGCCGAACAGGGCCACCGTGCCGCGCACGCGCACCGAGGCGAGGCTCGCGTCGAAGGTGGACTTGCCGACGCCGTCGTAGACCGCCGCCACACCGACCCCATCGGTCAGCTTGCGGACCTGGTCGGCGAGGTCGTCGCCGTAGCGAAGCACCTCCGCCGCGCCCGCCTCGCGGGAGAGCGTCTCCTTCTCGTCGGAGGACACGGTTGTGATGACCCGCGCGCCCCGCGCCGCGGCCAGCTGCGTCAGGATCAGGCCGACACCGCCCGCGCCCGCGTGCACCAGCACCGTCTCGCCGGGTTCCGGCGTGTAGATCGACTCGATCAGATAGTGCGCCGTCATGCCCTGGAGCAGCGCCGATGCGGCGACCGGGGGATCGACGCCGTCCGGCACCGGGATCGCGACGGCGGCGGGGACCACGACCCGCTCGGCGTAGCTGCCCGGCGCGGCCGCCCACGCGACCCGATCGCCCACCGCGAACTCGGTGACGCCGGAGCCGACCGCGGACACCACGCCGGTGCCCTCGGAGCCGGGCACGTAGGGGACCGGCTGCGGGTAGGTCCCCGTGCGGATGTAGGTATCGATGTAATTGACGCCGATCGCCTCGGTGGTCACCAGCAGCTGGTCCGGCCCGATGCTCGGCTCCTCGACCTCCGTGTACCGCAGGACCTCGGGACCACCGTGTTCGGAAACCTGAATGGCGCGCATGAGATTCAGTTCTACACCCGCCGGGTCTGGACCACCTCCTACCGGTCGGTAAACTCGCCAGCATGAGCGTTGAGACCGCCCCGGCCCCGGTGAAGGTGTCGAGTTCCCTCGTCGACTCGGTGAAGGGATTCCTCGCCGATCACGGTGGTTCGGCCACGGCCGTCCTGCAGCCGATCGGCCGCATCGGCGTGCGTGTCACCCTGGTCGGCGCCGACGGCATCCTCGGCGACCGCGTCGTCGCCGATCTGCCCACCGCCAAGCGGCTGGTCGAGGTCGTCGACGGTCTGACCGAGGCCGATGAGTGGGACCGTGAGCTCACCTCCGTCGTCACCCCGCGCAAGAGCCACTGGGCGCAGATGGCGGGCTGGGTAGCTCGGCAGACCCGCTTCCCCAAGGCGCGCAACGAGAAGTGATGCGGCGGCCCGGCCGGTCTCAGGCCCTGCCCGTCTAGGATTCGGCGCGGGCCACCAGCACCGGGCATGGCGCGTGGTGCAGCAGGTTCTGGCTCGTCGAGCCGAGCAGCAAGCCGGTGAACCGGTTGCGTCCGTGGCTGCCCGTGACGATCATCTGAGCGTCCGCTCCGTGGTCGAGTAGCGCGCGCGTCGCCGGGCTCTGCAGTACCAGCTTCTCGACCTGCAGGTCCGGGTATTGGCTCGACCATCCGGCGAGCCGCTCGCTCAACAACTCTCGCTCCTGCTGCGCCAAGATCTCCCACGCATCGGGTACCGGCGTCCATTGCAGCAGGTCGGGATCGTTCCATGCGTGTAGCGCGATGACGCGCACGCCGAGCCGTGCGGCCATTTCCAATGCGTGGCCGACCGCGGCGTTGCTGGCGGGACTACCGTCGACGCCGACCAGGATCGGGCGCTCGTCGGGCAGCGGATTGTCCACATCGCCGCGCCACACCACCACGGGACAGTGCGCTTTGTTCGCGACCCGCAGCGCGGTCGAACCGAGCAGCAGGGTGGTGATCCGGTCGTCGGTGGTGGCGGCCACCACCAGCAGCAGCGCCGTCTCGCTCGCCTCGACGAGTTCGTCGCCAGGAACGCCCTCCACCACCGTTTGGGTGATCTCCAGGTCGGGCTGGTCGGCGCGCACCGCGTCGACCGCGGCCGCGACGTGTTTCTTGGCCACGAAGCGCAGCGTCGGAAGGATGTCGGCGTCGGCGACGATGGCGGCGGTGATCCGGTAGTCGATGGTCGGCACGATGCTGAGGACGACCAGCCGCACCCCTTCGCGCGCGGCGACGGCGCCCGCCCAGCGCGCGGCAGCCAGCGCGGAGCGGCTGCCGTCGACGCCGACGACGATGGACTGCTGGTTGGCGAACCTGGTCATCTCGCTATCCTCCGGTGGTCTCGACGCTGTGTCATTCCTCGGAGCGGAGTCTTCGCTCGGCGCGGCCGTTGTCTCGGCTCGGTCTCCGTTTCTCTCTTACCCATCGTGGCAGTCGCCACCGGATCGCCGATCGAGGCACGCGGCGCGGTTTTGCCGCGCGTCTCGGTCCGTGGGTAGCGTCGCGGCGTGACTGAAATGGACGAACTGGACATCCATGAGCGGTACGAGGCCCAGATGTGGGCGCTGCACGACGATGTCTGGAACGCGTGGGGGCGACTCGATCAGGAAGTGTCGGCCCCGCGCTACCAATCGAGATTCCTTCCGACCGAACTCTGGGCCAACATGGGCATCGACGAGCCGGAGCCGCCCAGCATCGACCACCCGAGCTACCGGGTGGTGCGTCGCCAGTACGGGCTGGTGGTGACCAGCCTCGGCCTGTCGTTCCCCACCGTCTGGTCGGACGCCGAGCCGACCAACGGCATCGAGGTCGAGGTCTACGCGGCCGCCACCGACATTCCGGCGGACGCGCCGTTCGCGGACGTGATGGGTTCCTGGCTGGGGCAGGTGGTGATGTCGGTCGCGCAGACCGCCTCGCAGCACGGATTCCGTTTCACCAGGAATCTGGAACACTATGGGACGCTGTCGATCTCGCTCCCGGGGTTGGACTTTCCCCCGGAGGCGGCGGGTAGCTATGTCGACGAGGACGGGCTCGTCACCGTGCTGCTGGGCATGAACGGCGAAGGTTTCCCCGAGGCGGTCACCGGTCCGCTGTCGGAGATTCGCATGGTCAACATCAAGCTGCTCACCGTCGCCGAGACCGCGTTCTGTGTCTCGGGTACCAGCGGCGTCACCGACGCGCGCGCCGAGCTCGCGAACAGGCTTGCCGCCCAGGGTGAGCCGCTCTGGTCGAGCCTGACGCGGCCGTCGGTGGTCTGACGCACGCCCATTCCGCGCGGTTCCGCCGCGAACCGCGCGGGATCAGGCCGACTGAATCGCCGGGTCGGGCGCCGCGGCGGGCACCGGTTCGCGGGTGCGCAGCGCGGCCCACAGGGCGGCGGTCGCCGCGGTGCACGCGGCGGCCCCGGCCACGTGGGTGACGACCAGCGCGGCGGGAACATCGGTGAAGTACTGGACGACGCCGACCAGCGCCTGCGCGCAGACCACGCCGAGCAGCACGAACAGGCGGGTGCGCACCGTGCGGGAGATGCCGACGGCGAACAGTCCGAAGCCGAGGCCGACCAGTAGCGCCAGGTAGCCGACCAGCAGCTGTGAGTGCAGGTGCACCAGCGTGACGATCTCGATCTGCAACCGCTCGACCGGCCGTTCGATGCTCTTGTCGCCCGCGTGCGGTCCGGCGGCGGTGACCAGGGTGCCCGCGATCAGGACGCCGGCCAGCGCGACACCGCTCAACGCGGTCAGCCAGCGCAGCGGCGCGGGCGCCTGGACGGTCTGGACGCCGTCGTCCGGCTCGCAGATTCGCGCGTAGAGCACCGTGGCCAGCCACACCATCAGCATCGACGCCAGCAGGTGCACCGCGACTGTCCACCACAGCAGACCGGTGCGGACGGTGATGCCGCCGATGATCGCCTGCACCACGGTGCCGCCCGGCATCAGCCAGGCGTAGAGGAGCACTTCGTTCCTGCGCCGCGCGCGCGTCACCGCGAGCACGATCAGCCCGGCGAACAGGGAGACCACGAAGGTCAGCAGCCGGTTGCCGAATTCGACGGCCTGGTGCACGACCGCCACCTCGGACACGCCGATCGGGGTGAAGCTGCCGGGGAAGCACTGCGGCCAGGTCGGGCAGCCGAGACCGGAGGCGGTGACCCGGACGACCGAGCCGGTCACCGCGATGCCCGCCTGGGTCAGCACGACCGCGAGCGCGATCAGCCGCTGCGTCCGCAGCGAGGGGAGCGGGAGCTTGTCGACGAGTCGCAGGAATGCGCGATACAGCACGCAACGATGGTAGCGACCGGCGATCGGGCCGCCGCACCCGGACTACTACATACCGTCGTTTGTACCGACGCTCACTCGAAACGGAACCAGCGCGCGGCCAGTGCGCCGCAGGCCACGCCCCACACCCCGAGCACCGCAAGGCCGAACCAGTCGACGCTGCTGCGCAGCGCGTGCTCCAGGGTGACCGCCAGCGCGCCGGAGGGCACCAGCCTGGCGAGCACATCGACGGCGGTCGGCAGCTCGTCGGAGGCGAACACCACGCTGGCGATGCCGAGCATGACGAACCAGAGGATGTTCGCCAGCGCCAGCACGATCTCCGCCTTCAGCGTGCCGCCGAGCAGCAGGCCCATCGCGGCGAACGTGGCGGTGCCGAGTGCGATCACCACCGCGCCGAGCAGCAGCCCGGCCGGACCCGGCCGCCAGCCGAGCGCGAAACCGATAACGCCCAACAGGATCGCCTGCAGGACCACGACGATCAGCACCGCGGCGCTCTTGCCCGCGATGATGCCCCAGCGCGGCAGCGCGGTGGCCCCGAGGCGTTTGAGCGCGCCGTAGCGGCGGTCGAAACCGACGGCGATGGCCTGCCCGGTGAAGGCGGTGGACATGACCGCCACCATCATCACCGCGGGCACGATCTTGTCCACCCGGTCCTGGCCGAGACCGCCGAACGGCAGCAGCGTCAAGCCGACCAGCAGCGTGATCGGGATGAACATGGTCAGCAGCAGCTGTTCGCCGTTGCGCAGCAACAGGATCAGCTCGAGCCGGGTCTGCGCGGCGAGCATGGCGGCGCGGGTGGTGGGACGCGGATCGGGAGCGAAGGTGCCCGGCGCGAAGCGGTTGGGTTCTGGCTGAGTCATCCGCGTAGGTCCCGTCCGGTCAGCTCCAGGAAGACGTCCTCGAGGCGGCGCTGGTCGATCCGGATGTCGGTGGCCAGCACGTTCAGCCGCGCGCACCACGCGGTCACGGTGGCCAGCACCTGCGGGTCGATCTCGCCCTCCACCAGGTACGAGCCCGGCGACGTCTCCCGCGGCGAGAAGCCCTCGGGGAGCGCGGTTTTCAACAGTTTCAGGTCCAGCTTGGGCGGTGCGGTGAAGCGCAGCTGCCCGGCGGCGCCGTGCGCGGTCACCTCGGCGGGCGTGCCGGAGGCGACGATGCGTCCGTGATCGATGATGACGAGCTGATCCGCGAGTTGCTCGGCCTCGTCCATCATGTGCGTGGTCAGCACCACCGTGACGCCGTCGCGGCGCAGCGCGTCGATCAGCTCCCACACGATCAGCCGGGCCTGCGCGTCGAGGCCCGCGGTGGGTTCGTCGAGGAACACGATCTCCGGTCGTCCGACCAGCGCGCAGGCCAGCGCCAAGCGCTGCTGCTGGCCGCCGGAGAGCCGCCGGTACGGTGTGCGGCGATTGTCCTGGAGCCCGAGGGTGCGCAGCAGCCACTGCGGGTCGAGCGGATCGGCGGAGTACGCGGCCACCAGGTCGAGCATCTCGCCCGCCCGCGCGCCGGGATAGGAGCCGCCGCCCTGCAACATGACGCCGATGCGGGAACGCAGGCGGTCCGAATCGGCGATCGGATCGAGTCCGAGCACCCGCACCGAACCCGCGTCGGGACGGACGAAGCCCTCGCACATCTCGACGGTCGTCGTCTTCCCCGCGCCGTTGGGCCCGAGCAGCGCGAGCACCTGCGCCCGTTCGACATCGAAGGTCAGGCCGTCGACCGCGGTGGTCTCGCCATAACGCTTGACGACGCCGTCGACGCTAACGGCGGGTCCGGAGGCAGCGGTCACGAAGAGACACCGTAAGACGTCGGCTGCTGTGACGGAGCCGACACCCCCGCCTGAGCGCGCCACGGCAGGGAGTTACGCGTGATCACGATGAACAGCACGCCGACGATGACGGTGGCGATGGCGGCGCCGACGATCTGGAACACCTCGAGATCGGCGCCGCGCGGCATCTGTAGAACACTCACCACCGCGGAGAACGCGACCGCGGGGACACGGAACACGGGCCGGGTCGCCCACGCCGCGAGCGGAACGATCGCCCACAGCAGATACCACGGTTGCACCACCGGGAACAGCAGCACGATGGCGCCCAGGGTGACGCCGAGCGCGCCCACCGGGTGCAGGCGACCGGTGCCGGTGGCGACGAGCATGCGCACCGTCACGAACGCGGCGACCGTCGCGGCGATCGGACGGGTGATGCTGAGCAGAGCGGTGGTGTGATCGCCGAGGCCGAGTAGTACGCCGCCGAAACCGGTGATGATGCCGAGCGCGGTGGGCAACGACATCCAGCTGCGCACGGCGCTCGCGGTATTGAGCGTGTGGATCCACCCGAAGCCGAGACCGCTCGCCGAACTGATCACGAGCGTGGTGCCGAGGGCTATCGCGCCGAGCATCGCGGCCGCCGTCACCACGGGCCGCCAGCCGCCGCCCCAGCGTCGGGCGAGCGCCATCCACACGAAGCCCATCGCGATGATGGAGGTGATCTTGATCGTCGAGGACAACGCGATGATCAGCGCACCGGCGATCAGCAGCGTGTAGGCCCGTCCGTCGAACGGGTGGGTGTCCTCGATCGCCCGCAGCGCGAACTCGAGTCCGGCCAGCATCAGACCGATCATCAGCGCGTCGTTGTGCACGCCGCCCACCAAATGGAACAGCACCAGCGGATTCGCCGCGCCGAGCCACAGCGCGCTCACCCCGGCGACACCGCAGCGGACGGACAACCGCGGCAGCGCCCAGACGATCAAGGCCACACCCGCCAGCGCGAGCACCCGGTGCACCCAGACGCCGAGAATGATGTTGTCCCCGGTCAATTCGGCGATGCCACGGCCCATCCACAGGAACAGCGGCCCGTACGGGGCGGGCGTATCCCGCCAGATGGTCGGGACGTTGTTGGTGAGGACGTTGTCGATCCCGAGACCGGCGACCGGGCCTTCTTTGTAGGGATCGATGCCGCGCGCCGCGATCTCGCTCTGCGCCAGGTACGAGTACACGTCGTTGCTGAACAGCGGCGGGGCCACGCTGAGCGGGATGATCCACAGCAGCAGGGTGCGGTCGAGCTGCGAGCGGGTCAGCCGGTGCCGCGGGGAGCCGCCGAGGCCGCCGACCGCGAAACGGCCGAGCAGCAGCCAGGCGAGCACCACGACGACGGCGCCGATCATGCACATCGCCAGCGAGCCGGTGTGCGCCCTGGCGAAAATGCCGAGCACGCGCAGACCGGACGTCGGGTTCTGCTGCACCGGCTGCGCGCCGATGCCCAGCGCGCTGATCGCCATCAGCACCGTGCCGGTCGCGCCCATGAGCCGGATGCGGTCGAGCTGGACCAGCTCTCTGCGGTCGAGTTCGGGCACCTCGGATTCGTCGCGGTGCAACACCGCGATGGTGTGATCGGCCGCGGGCACGTCGAGACCGAGCGCCCGGCGCCCGAATACCACTGCCTTGCGCCGCGCGCCCTCCAGTACCGCCACGAGACGCAGCCTAGTGGGCGCTGCCGGACAGAGTCCGTCGACAGCCCGCGCCCGGCCGGGCGTCGGTCTCGTACCGCACCGAGTGGCCGACGGGATCGAGCATCGCGACTCGTTCACCCGAGTCTCTCGAGCGAGTGTGGCCAATGTCGCAGCAGGTCCGGATCTCGCATCGCCCGGGTGTGCCAGCGGCACGAAAAGGTGCGGGACTCGGCCCGGGACGGAAGGGGGCGGACGCGGGTCGCAGCGGAAAGCTCCAGGTTGGAGCCGCGCGAACCGTGTGGAGGCGGAGGGGCGGTTGTCCGGTTTGCTGAATCGCGCCCTTGTTGCCCGAAGGAACGGGCGCTGCCACCGCCCCGGTCACGCAGGTCGAGCCCTGTTCTACTCAGGGCACCCTTATTAGATTTCGGGAACGAATTCCGCCACACTGATGTTGTGAAAACCGTGGGTTTGCGGAAGAACGACGAGAGGTCCGGTCGCAAGACCGGTGCCGCGCCGTCCGCTGCCGTCGCCACGGTCGGGGCCGAGGGGCATCACACCCGTGCCGCCATCGTCCAGCTGCTGCTGGAGGAGGGGCCGATCACCGCGACGGCGATCGGCAACCGGCTGGGGCTCGCCCCGGCGGGCGTGCGCCGCCACCTGGACGCCCTCATCGATTCGGGGCAGGCCAGGGCCAGCCGGTCCACGCCGTGGCAGCAGAAGGGGCGCGGCCGTCCGGCCAAGCAGTATCAGCTGACCGCTGCGGGTCGCGGCAAGCTCGGGCACGCCTACGACGACCTCGCGGGCGCGGCGATCCGCCAGCTCGGCGAGATCGGCGGCGACCAGGCCATCACCGAGTTCGCGCGTAAACGGGCACGCACTATCGTGGCCGGGATCGAACCCGTCGGGGAGCACACCCCGGAGACCACCGAGGCCAAGGCCGAGGAGATCGCCGAGGCGTTCACCGACGCCGGGTTCGCCGCGTCCACCCGCAAAGTGGGCGCGGGCGTGCAGATCTGCCAGCATCACTGCCCGGTCGCGCACGTCGCCGAGGAATTCCCGCAACTGTGCGAGGCCGAACTCGAGGCGTTCCGCGATCTGCTCGGCACCCATGTGCAACGGCTCGCGACGATCGCCAACGGCGACTGCGCGTGCACCACGCACGTTCCGCTGCTCGTATTACCGATTACCAATTCCCAAGACGCACAACCAGCCGCCGCACAGCCCGCGACGGTACGAACGAACGACTCCGGAAGGAGTGCCGAATGACGACGACCACCGACCAGGTGCAACCGCTCACTCAGGAAGAGACCATCGCTTCGCTGGGCAAATACGGTTACGGCTGGGCCGATTCGGATGTGGCCGGTGCCAGCGCGCAACGAGGCCTGTCCGAGGCTGTCGTCCGCGACATCTCGGCCAAGAAGAACGAAGAGCCGTGGATGCTCGAGCAGCGGCTCAAGGCGCTGCGTATCTTCGACCGCAAGCCCATGCCGAACTGGGGCTCCAACCTCGACGGCATCGACTTCGACAACATCAAGTACTTCGTGCGCTCGACCGAGAAGCAGGCCGAGAGCTGGGAAGACCTGCCCGAGGACATCAAGAACACCTACGACAAGCTCGGCATCCCGGAGGCGGAGAAGCAGCGGCTGGTCGCCGGTGTCGCCGCGCAGTACGAGTCCGAGGTCGTCTACCACCAGATCCGCGAGGACCTGGAGGCCCAGGGCGTGATCTTCCTGGACACCGACACCGGTCTGCGCGAGCACCCGGAGATCTTCCAGGAGTACTTCGGCTCGGTGATCCCCGCCGGTGACAACAAGTTCTCCGCGCTGAACACCGCCGTGTGGTCGGGTGGCTCGTTCATCTACGTGCCGCCGGGCGTGCACGTCGACATCCCGCTGCAGGCCTACTTCCGCATCAACACCGAGAACATGGGCCAGTTCGAGCGGACCCTGATCATCGTCGACGAGGGCGCCTACGTGCACTACGTCGAGGGCTGCACCGCGCCGATCTACAAGTCCGACTCGCTGCACTCCGCGGTCGTCGAGATCATCGTGAAGAAGGGCGGCCGCTGCCGCTACACCACCATCCAGAACTGGTCGAACAACGTCTACAACCTGGTCACCAAGCGCGCCAAGGCCGAGGCGGGCGCGACCATGGAGTGGATCGACGGCAACATCGGCTCCAAGGTCACCATGAAGTACCCGGCGGTCTGGATGACCGGCGAGTACGCCAAGGGCGAAGTCCTCTCGGTCGCGTTCGCGGGCGAGGGCCAGCACCAGGACACCGGCGCGAAGATGCTGCACCTGGCGCCGCACACCTCCTCGACCATCGTGTCGAAGTCGGTGGCGCGCGGCGGTGGCCGGGCGTCCTACCGCGGCCTCGTCCAGGTCAACAAGGGCGCGCACGGCTCGAAGTCGACCGTGAAGTGCGACGCGCTGCTGGTCGACACGATCAGCCGCTCGGACACCTACCCCTACGTCGACATCCGCGAGGACGACGTGACCATGGGCCACGAGGCGACCGTCTCGAAGGTCTCCGAGGACCAGCTGTTCTACCTGATGAGCCGCGGCCTCACCGAGGACGAGGCGATGGCGATGGTGGTGCGCGGCTTCGTCGAGCCGATCGCCAAGGAACTCCCGATGGAGTACGCGCTGGAACTCAACCGCCTGATCGAACTGCAGATGGAAGGAGCCGTCGGCTGATGGCCGTCGAGAACGTTGCCGAAGCCGCTGAGGCTCGTACCCCGGCGATCAATAAAGGCGAGGTTTTCACGTCGTTCGACGTGAACGCCTTCGAGGTTCCGCACGCCAAGGACGAGGCGTGGCGGTTCACCCCGCTGCGCCGCCTGCGCGGCCTGCACGACGGCACCGCGACCCGGGACGGCAAGGCGCAGGTCGAGGTCGCGCCGGCCGAGGGCGTCACCGTGGAGACGGTGGACCGCACCGACGCGCGCCTCGGCCAGGCCGGTGTGCCCGCGGATCGCGTCGCGGCGCAGGCGTACTCCGGTTTCGAGCAGGCCACCATCGTGTCGGTCGGCTCGGAAGTCGAAGTGGCCGAACCGGTCACCATCACCATCACCGGCCCTGGCGAGGACAAGACCGCCTACGGTCACTTGCAGATCCGGCTCGGGAACTTCGCCGTCGCCACCGTCGTCATCGACCAGCGTGGCAGCGGAACCTACGCGGAGAACGTGGAATTCGTGCTCGGCGACAGCGCCAAGCTGGTCGTCGTCGCGGTCCAGGACTGGGCCGACGACGCCGTGCACACCACCGCCCACCACGCCATGCTGGGCCGCGACGCCACCCTGCGGCACACCGCGGTGACCCTGGGCGGCGACCTGGTTCGCCTCACCGGCACCGTCAAGTACGACGGCCCCGGCGGCGACGCCGAACTGCTCGGCCTCTACTTCGCCGACGCGGGACAGCATTTCGAGCAGCGCCTGCTCGTCGATCACGCGGTGCCCAACTGCAAGTCGAGGGTGCTGTACAAGGGTGCGCTGCAAGGCGACCCGGCTGGGTTCGATGGGCGCTCCGCAAGCTCCGCGCACGTACCCAAGGGCGACGCCCGCACGGTCTGGGTCGGCGACGTGCTGATCCGCGCGGCCGCCGAGGGCACCGACACCTTCGAGGTGAATCGCAACCTGGTGCTCACCGACGGCGCGCGCGCCGACTCGGTGCCGAACCTCGAGATCGAGACCGGCGAGATCCTGGGCGCCGGACACGCCTCGGCCACCGGCCGTTTCGACGACGAGCAGCTGTTCTACCTGCGCGCCCGCGGCATCCCCGAGGACGCCGCCCGCCGCCTGGTGGTGCGCGGCTTCTTCCACGAGATCATCCAGAAGATCGCGGTCCACGAGGTCCGGGAGCGGCTCGAGACGGCCATCGAGGCCGAGCTCGCCGCGATCGGCGTCTGATCACCGAAACTCTTACCCCGCAAAGGAACTCCATGACCACCCTGGAAATCAAGGACCTGCACGTCGAGGTCGCCAACCCCGACGAGACCGGCGAGCCCATCAAGATCCTCAAGGGCGTGAACCTGACCGTGAAGTCGGGCGAGACGCACGCGATCATGGGCCCCAACGGCTCCGGTAAGTCGACCCTGTCCTACGCGATCGCCGGCCATCCGAAGTACACGGTGACCTCCGGCTCGATCACCCTCGACGGCGAGGACGTGCTCGAGATGTCGGTCGACGAGCGCGCGCGTGCGGGCCTGTTCCTGGCCATGCAGTACCCGGTCGAGGTGCCCGGCGTCTCGATGTCGAACTTCCTGCGCACCGCCGCCACCGCGGTCCGCGGCGAGGCTCCTAAGCTGCGCACCTGGGTCAAGGAGGTGAAGGAGTCGATGAACGAGCTCGAGATCGACGCCGCCTTCGCCGACCGCAGCGTGAACGAGGGCTTCTCCGGCGGTGAGAAGAAGCGCCACGAGATCCTGCAGCTCGGCCTGCTCAAGCCGAAGATCGCCATCCTGGACGAGACCGACTCCGGCCTGGACGTCGACGCGCTGCGCATCGTCTCCGAGGGTGTCAACCGCTACAAGGAGCGCGAGGACGGCGGCGTCCTGCTGATCACGCACTACACCCGCATCCTGCGCTACATCCAGCCGCAGTTCGTGCACGTCTTCGTCGGCGGTCGCATCGTCGCCGAGGGCGGCCCCGAGCTGGCCGAGGAACTCGACGCCAACGGCTACGTCCGCTTCACGACCGCTGCTACCGCTGGAGCCTGACATGACCGCTACGGTCCGCACCCTCGACGTCGCCCGCATCCGGGCCGACTTCCCGATCCTGAGCCGCACGGTTCGGGACGGGAAACCGTTGGTGTACCTGGACTCCGGCGCGACCTCGCAGCGGCCCCTCGCGGTGCTCGACGCGGAACGGCGATTCCTGACCGAGAGCAACTCGGCGGTGCACCGCGGCGCGCACCAGCTGGCCGAGGAGGCGACCGACGCCTACGAGGGCGCCAGGGCCGACATCGGCCGGTTCGTCGGCGTCGACGCCGACGAGATCGTGTTCACCAAGAACGCGACCGAATCGCTGAACCTGGTGACCTACTCGTTCGCCGACGACCGGTTCCCGTACCACGTCGGGCCCGGCGACGAGATCGTCATCACCGAGCTGGAGCATCACGCGAATCTCGTTCCGTGGCAGGAACTCGCGCGGCGCACCGGCGCGACACTGAAGTGGTACGGCATCACCGCGGACGGCCGGATCGACCTCGATTCGCTCGAATTGTCGCCCGCCACCAAGGTCGTCGCGTTCACGCACCAGTCGAACGTCACGGGCGCGGTCGCCGACGTGGCCGAGATGGTGCGCCGGGCAAAGGAAGTCGGCGCTCTGGTGGTGCTGGACGCCTGCCAGTCGGTGCCGCACATGCCGGTGAACTTCCGCGAACTCGGCGTCGACTTCGCCGCGTTCTCCGGGCACAAGATGCTCGGCCCGTCCGGTGTCGGCGTCCTCTACGGCCGTCGCGCGTTGCTCGCGGAGACCCCGCCGTTCATCACCGGTGGCTCGATGATCGAGACGGTCACCATGGAGGCAAGCACCTACGCCCCGCCGCCGCAGCGGTTCGAGGCGGGCGTGCCGATGACCTCGCAGGTGGTCGGATTGGGCGCGGCGGTGCGGTATCTCGACGAGATCGGCATGGAAGCCGTTGCGGCCCATGAGCACATGCTGGTCGGCGCCACCCTCGAGGGTCTCGGCGCGATCGACGGCGTGCGCATCGTCGGCCCGACCGAGAATGTGGATCGCGGCGGCGCGGTGTCGTTCGTCGTCGACGGCATCCACGCTCACGACGTCGGACAGATTCTGGACGACGAAGGCGTCGCGATCCGGGTCGGCCACCACTGTGCCTGGCCGCTGATGCGCAGGATGGGCATTCCGGCCACCGCCCGGGCCTCGTTCGCGGTCTACAACACGCTCGACGAGGTCGACGCGTTGGTCGCCGCGGTGCGGAAGGCTCAGAGCTTCTTCGGAGTTGCATAAGACATGCGCATGGAGCAGATGTACCAGGAAGTGATCCTGGACCACTACAAGCACCCGCACCACCGCGGGCTGCGGGAACCGTACGGCGCCGAGGTGCACCACGTGAACCCGACCTGCGGTGACGAGGTGACCCTGCGCGTCCAGCTGGACGACAACGGCGATGTCGCCGACGTCTCCTACGACGGCCAGGGCTGTTCGATCAGCCAAGCCGCCACCTCGATCCTCACCGATCAGGTCATCGGGTTGCCGGTGCAGCAGGCGCTGAAGGTCGTCGACGCCTACAACGAGATGATCTCCAGCCGCGGCACGGTCGAGGGCGACGAGGACATGATCGGCGACGGCATCGCGCTGGCCGGTGTGTCCAAGTACCCGGCGCGGGTCAAATGCGCACTGCTGGGCTGGATGGCGTTCAAGGACGCCGTGGTCCGGATAACCTCCGCGGAAGAGACCAAGCGCACGATGGGCAGCGCCCTGCCGAAGAATGGGGAACGTCATGAGTGAGTCGACGCCGACGACAGAAACGGCCGAGCAGGTCGAACTCTCGGCCGAGGAGATCAAGCACCTCGAGGACATCGAGGAGGCCATGCGCGACGTCGTCGACCCTGAGCTGGGCATCAACGTCGTCGATCTCGGCCTGGTCTACGGCATCAAGGTCGAGAACGAGGTCGCCAAGCTGGACATGACGCTGACCTCGGCGGCGTGCCCGCTCACCGATGTCATCGAGGACCAGTCCCGCAACGCCCTGGTGCGCAGTGGTCTGGTCGAGGATCTCGAGATCAACTGGGTCTGGATGCCGCCGTGGGGGCCGGACAAGATCACCGAGGACGGCCGCGAACAACTGCGCGCCCTCGGTTTCACCGTATAACGCTCTTCGATATCGGGCCCGGATCGCGATGATCCGGGCCCGATTCGTTTCTAGCCCCGAGAAGGGTCGACTTTCGAACTTCCATGCCGTCGGCAATGATTGCGGGGGCTCCGACTCCGGGGCCGATCCGAACAGGAAGATAAATCGATGAGATTGATGGGTAAGGTCGGCTTCGCCGTCGCGGTGAGCAGCCTTGCGGTGGGGTCGGTGCTGGGTGCCGGTTCCGCGAACGCGGCGAGCTTGCACGCGGCGATCGCGGTGAACCCCAACACGTTGGTGTACGGGTTGAGTGTCAACGCGGCGAGCACCGCCGACGCCGACGCCGCGGCGATCGCCGACTGCGGCACGGACGGTTGCGAGGTGGCTGCCTCGTGGGCGAACGGCTGCGGTGTGCTGATGGAGAGCAACGACGCCGCCGTCGTGGCGACCGGCGCGACCAGGGCGGATGCCGAGCGCGCCGGCTACCAGAAGATCGCGGAGGTCACTCCGACGGCGTTTCTGGCCAACGTCGGCTCCGCCAATCTGAGCGGCGTGCGGATCGTCGAGGTCGTCTGCACGGCGAACGCGCGCTGATTCGCCCGTGATCGTCCCCGACGTCCAGATCTGCTGGGGCCGTTGACGTTCGCGGTCCGCTGAATATCTGGACAAACCGGGCACGCTCGGCAAGGATCTCCCCGTTATCGCTTCTGAAACGGGGAGATCCTGTTGTCTGTGCTGCGCAAGTCGGCTCTTGCCGTCGCCGTGTCCTCCACCGCCGCCCTCGGGGTCGTCGCCGCCGGTGCGGCCGAGGCGGCGCCCAAGCTCTACGGAACGCTGGCGTTCTCGCCGAGCACCGGCCGGGTGGTTGCCGCGATGGACCATCCCAGCCGCGTGCAGGCCGACGCCGCGGCCATCCGCGAGTGCAACGTCTACGACTGCGACCTGGTGCTGAACGTCGTCGACGGCTGCGGCGCCATCGCCCGCGGCGCAGACGGCCGGTTCGGCTGGGCCGCCGCGGGTTCCCGCGAGGAGGCCGAGCGGATCGCGGTGACCTCGCTCGGCGAGAGCGCGCCGCCCTTCCCCGATCTCGGCAGCGCGTCCCCGCGGGCCGCGCAGGTTGCGGTGTCGGCCTGCACGAAGAATGTCGGCTGAGAGCGGTTCACATCGCTCGCGCGGCGCGGGACGTTCTCGAAATGAAATACTCACAGCGAGGGAACAATTCGTAGCCGAGCGCGCCACGATCGCGTTCCCGCGGCAAATTTGGACATTTACGAATTCGTGGACAATGATCTGACCCGAATCGTTTCTGAAACGGGGAGGAAATTCAATGTCGTTGTCGCGCAGTATCTTCGTGGGCGCGATCGCCGCGGGCGCGGTGGTCGCCGGTGCGGGGCCCGCCGCTGCCGAGCAGGCCGAGCCGTGGGAGACCCGGATCGGTGATCTCTACGGTGCCATGGCCATTTCGCGCAGCACCGGTGCGGTGTCCTACGCGGTGAACTACAACAGCCTCGCCGCGGCCGACGCCAACGCGATCGATGAGTGCGGCGCCCGCGACTGCCAGGTCGTCGTGCACTTCCGCAACGCCTGCGGCGCGGTGGCGCAGGGCGCCGACGGTCGCGTCGGCTGGGCCTGGGACCACACCAAGAGCGGCGCCGAGCGCGCGGCGATCCAGGTTCTCGGCCTCAGCGCGCCGCCGTTCCCGGACCTCGGCAGTGCCTCGCCGCGCCCGGCGAGCACGGTGCTCTCCGCCTGCACATCCAACGTCGGCTGAGGTCCGCTGCCCGCTTTGTGGCGAAATCTCCGGGATGTCGGTTGCCGAATCGTGATCTTGTTGACGATTATGGAGTGGTGCAGCTATCCGACGGCGTGATCGCGCTGCGACCGATCACGGTGGCCGATGCCGAGGCGCATCTGGCCGCCGCGGAGCCCGAGCGGGTCCGCGGGCTCGACGGCGGTCCCGGCACGCTCGAGAGCGTGACGGCCCACTTCGAGAAGTGCGTGGCGGACTGGGCCGCGGAGGGACCCGAGCGGATGTTCGCGATCACGGCGGAGAACGGGGCGGCCCTCGTCGGCACCCTGGATATCCGGACCGATCGGATCTACTTGGCGGCGGGCCAGGCCGACCTGTGGTTCGACATCTACCCGGCCTGGCGCGGCCGCCGTCTGGCCACCAGGGCGGTCATCCTCGGTTGCCGGTACCTGGCCAGCACAGGTCTGGCCGACGAGGTGGTGCTGCGGATCGATCCCACGCACGCCGCCTCGGTCGGCGTGGCCCGCCGGGCCAGGTTCCACTACCTGCGCAGCAGCGACGAACCCGGCGTCGGCCCGCTCGACTGGTACATCCAGGCCCTCTGACCGGTTACCTGCGCAGCACCTTGCGCGCCAGCCAGTTGCCGAGGAACTGGATGCCCTGCACGCCCGCGATGATGATCAGGGTGGCGACCAGGGTGACCTGCCAGTCGAAGCGCTGGTACCCGTACACCAGGGCGAAATCGCCGAGCCCGCCGCCGCCCACGATGCCCGCCATCGCGGACATGTCGACGATCGCGATCACCACGAAGGTGTAGCCGAGAATCAGCGGACCGAGCGCCTCCGGGACGAGCAGCGTCAGAATGATCCGCAATGGTCCCGCCCCGACCGCCCGCGCCGCCTCGATCACGCCGGGATCGACGGTGACCAGGTTCTGTTCCACGATCCGGGCGATCCCGAACGAGGCCGCCACGATCATCACGAAGGCGGCCGCCTCGGTGCCGATCGTGGTGCCGACCACCTCCAGCGTCACCGGCCCCAGCGCGGCGAGGAGGATGATGAACGGGATCGGCCGCACGATGTTGACCACCACGTTGAGCAACACGTTGACCGGCGCGTTGGCCAGCAGCCCGCCCTTGCGCGTGGTGTACAGGGCGGTGCCGAGAAAGAGCCCGATCAGCCCGCCCACCACGAAAGTGATCAGCACGAGGTAGACGGTGGTGCCGATCGCCTCGGTCAGCACCGGCCGCAGGCGCTCCCAATCCGTGTGCACGGTCCGCTCACCTCCGTTCCAGTTCGTCGATCACCTTCGCCACCGCGTCGTCCGGCCCGTGCAGGGCCAGCGTGACGCTGCCGAAGGTCTTGTCCTGCAGCGTGCTCACCCCGCCGTACACGACCTCGAACCGCACGTCGGCGTGCGCCGCGCCGGTCAGTGCCGCGCCGAGGCCGCGCTCGTCGTCGACGTCGACGGTGACCAGGGTGCCGCCGTGGCGTTCGCGCAGCCGGGCCAGTTCGCCGGAATCGGGCCGGTTGTGCAGCACGGTGCCTACGAACGACTTGGTAGGCGTGGCTCGCGGCGCCGCGAAAACATCGAAGGTCTCGGCCAATTCGACGATCCGGCCCTCGGCGAGCACCGCGACCCGGTCGGCCACCGCGCGGATGACATTCATCTCGTGGGTGATCACCACGATGGTGACGCCGAGTTCGCGATTGACCTTCTTCAGCAGGCGCAGCACCTCGCCGGTGGTCTGCGGGTCCAGCGCCGAGGTGGCCTCGTCGGCCAGCAGCAGCGCGGGCGAAGTCGCCAACGCCCGCGCGATGCCGACCCGCTGCTTCTGCCCGCCCGAGAGCTGGTCCGGATAGCTGCGCGCCTTCTCCGAGAGGCCGACGAACTCGAGCAGTTCGGCGACGCGCGCCTTGCGCTCGGCCCGCCGCCACCCGGCGATCTTCAGCGGGTACTCGACGTTGCCCGCGACCGTGCGCGAGCGGAACAGGTTGAACTGCTGGAACACCATGCCGATATCGCGGCGGATCCACCGGACCTGGGACTCCGGTACATCGGTGATCGGTGTGCCGGAGACCAGGACGGTGCCGCTCGTCGGCTTCTCCAGCGCGTTGATCAGGCGCACCAGCGTGCTCTTGCCCGCGCCGGAATAGCCGATGACGCCGAAGATCTCGCCGCGCTCGATCCGCAGATCTATGCCGTCGAGTGCGACATGGCGGTCGGCGCCCTTACCGAAAACCTTGGTGACGCCGCGGAATTCGACTGCGGCCGCGCGCTCGTCCGGCTCGGTCGCCGAACTCACTTGCCGTCGCGGATGGTCTGCTGCACCCGCTGCAGGATCTGTTCCAGCTCCGGTGCGGGGCGGGTCACCTCGACCGCGGTGTTCTTGGTCGACTCCGCGTGCGCCGCTTGCACTTCCGGGTCCTTCCAGACGTCGACCACCTGCTTGTAGAGCGGGTTGTCTTTGTCCTCGGCCCTGGTGACGACGACATTGATGTACGGCTCGGCCGCCGGATTCCTCGGATCGTCCTTGTACAGCGCCGAATTCGGGTCGATGCCGGAGCGCTCCAGGAAGGTGTTGTTGATGACCGAGCCGTCCGTCGAGGCCAGCGACAGCGCCGTCTGCGCCGCGTCGACCGGCGTCACGGTGACCTTGGACGCGGCCTTGTCGATGTCGGCGGGGGAGGGCTGGCGGCTGTCGCCGGACAGCTTCAGCAGTCCGGCGGCCTGCAGCACGAACAGCGCCCTGGCCTGATTGGTCGGGTCGTTCGGGATGGCGATCTGGCCGCCCTGCGGGATGTCGGCCAGCGATCGGTGCTTCTTCGAGTACAGACCGAGCGGCACGATGTAGGTGGAGCCGATCGGGGTCAGCGTGTCGTTGTTGGACACGTTGTACTGGCCGAGGAACTGCAGGTGCTGAAACAGGTTGACATCGATCTGCCCCTGCGCGAGCGCGAGATTCGGCTGCTGGTAGTCGGAGAAGTTGGTGATCCGCAGGGTGATGCCCTGGTCTTTCGCCTTGCGCTCGAAGACGTCCCAGACCTGATCCCGGTCGGTGGTGCCGATGCGCACCACTGTCCCGGAGGACGCGTCGTCGGTGCCGCACGCCGTCAGGGTGAGGGCCGCGGTGGCTACCAGGACCGGGATCGCCAGTACCCGATGGAATTTCACTCGTGCTCCCGAATGCTCGTCGCAAGGTGGCGGGGCAGCGCGTCGTCGCCGTCCCGCCTTTTCTGAACCCGGCAATCCAAGCGGCGCGGCACGGTGACCGACAAGGATTTCGCTAGTGGTGAGCGGAACCCTCGCGCAAAGTTGGACAGTCGTCTAGTTTGACTGTCAACCGAACCTCGCGCGTCGGGTGCGGGCGGCGGACCGCCGTGAGGGGGCGGTCCGCATCGGCCGCGGGACCGGTGACGTGCTGTGTTTGCCCGGGGACTCGTCGGGTAGGCGGTCGGGGAAGCGCACCGGGGATTCCGGCTCTCGACCCGCAGACCGCTCGAAGGGACGTCCCATGCACTACGTCGACACGGCCAAAGGGCAACTGACCGAACTCGTCGAGAAATTCCTCGAATCCGCCAGCCGGACCGGACCCAGCCGGACGGTGACGATCTCCCGGTCGCGGGTTGAGGTCGAACGGTTCTGGCGCGACGCGGACAACCTGTCCCGGGTGCTCGGCGATCTCGGCGACGTCCGCGCGACCGGCCCCGCCGCCTACGAATGGACGCTGCTGCGCGGTGACGACGAGGCGCTGACCTGGCAGACCACACTGGTGACCGAGGCGGATGGCCTGCGTTTCGTCGGCGCCGCCCCCGACGGCTCCGCTCGCGAGCGTGGACCCGAGATCGGCTTGTTCTTCGCCGACGCGCCGCACGGCCTGGGCACCGAGGTGACGATGCGCGCGTCGGCGCCGGTCCCCGGTTTCCTGATCGGACCCGCGGCGTTCAAGGCGCTCTACCGTGCGCGCGCACTGCTGCAAACCGGTGAGCTGCCCACCCTCGAACACAACCCCAGCGCTCGCTGACCGAGGAGACGACATGCGCGCACTCTGCTGGAACGGCGTCGACGACCTGGCGGTGGAGACCGTCGACGAGCCGAGGCTGGTCAATCCGCACGACGCCATCGTGCGAGTCCGGTTGACCACCACCTGCGGTTCGGACCTGCACTTCATCGACGGCTACCTGCCGGGCATGCGCGAAGGCGATGTGTTCGGTCACGAGTTCATGGGCGAGATCGTGGAGGTCGGCAAGGAGGTCGTCGCGCGTTCGGTCGGCGAGCGGGTCGTCGTACCGTCCTTCATCGGCTGCGGCTCGTGCTGGTACTGCGACAACGACCTCTACTCGCTGTGCGACACGACGAACCCGAACGCCGAGCTGCAACAGCCGATCTTCGGCTATCCGACCGGCGGCATCTACGGGTACACCCACCCGTTCGGCGGCTATCAGGGCTCGCACGCGCAGTACATCCGGGTGCCGTTCGCCGACGTCAACTGTTTCACCGTCCCCTTCGGGGTGACCGACGAGCAGGCGCTGTTCCTGTCCGACGCGGTGCCGACCGGGTTCATGGGCGCCGACTTCTGCGACATCTCGCCCGGCGACACGGTCGCGGTCTGGGGGAGCGGCGGCGTCGGGCTGATGGCCGCGCACAGCGCCCGGCTGCTCGGTGCGGAGCGCGTCATCGTCATCGATCGGCTCCCCGAACGGCTCACCCTGGCGCGCGAGAACATCGGCGCGGAGACCATCGACTACACGGCGGTGGGCAGCGTGCTCGACGCGCTGCGCGAAGGCACCGGCGGGCGAGGACCGGACGCCTGCATCGACGCCGTCGGGATGGAAGGCCACGGCACGGGTCTGCAACAGATCTACGACCGCGCCAAACAACTGCTGCGCATGGAGACCGATCGCGCGACGCCGCTGCGCGAGGCGATCCTCGCCTGCCGCAAGGGCGGGACCGTCGCCGTGCTCGGCGTCTACGGCCTCACCGACAAGTTCCCGATGGGCGCCGTGACCAACAAGAACCTGACCATCCGCACCGCGCAGCAGCACGGGCAGCGGTACGTGCCGCGATTGCTCGACTACGTTCAGCGCGGAGAACTCGACCCGACATATCTCATCACCCACGACATGCCGCTCGAGGATGCGGTGACCGGATACGACCTGTTCAAGAACAAGCGGGACGGCTGTGTCCGAGCGGTCTTCCGTCCGTGAGTTCGGCACGCCGGCACGTTGTCACACCGGTGGTCCGGCGGACGAGTAGAAATCGAGCCTCGGGCAGGAAATAGCCCCCGGGTTGCCGCACGCGAGTAGCTCGCCGCGTGCATTCAGCCGTGAAAGAGCGCATTCTGTGTTATGGGTCGGGTGCTCGTAGTCATGACGTACTTCGGAACGGGAACTACGCATCATGTCCACGCCACAGGGACAAAAAGCGCTGGGTAACGGATCGTACTCGGCAGCATACGAGCGTGCGCGGCGACAGCCGGCCGGTTGTGCCACGCTGTCCCACCGGGACCGGCACGGGGGCTGGCGTGAGATTCCACTCGATCACGGCGCGACCCGGATGACGATCGGGCGGTCGGACGCCGCGGACATCATCGTGGCGGCCGACGCGACGGTTTCGCGCCTGCACGCCATCATCGAGCGAGTGGGCGGCTGCTGGGTCGTGATCGACAACGGCCTGTCGATGAACGGGACTTTCGTCAACGGCGAGCGCGTCGGCGGATTTCGGAAGCTCGAGTCCGGCGATTCGGTGCGCCTCGGGAAATCGGTGTTCGTCTTCACTGACGGCCAACCGTCCGACGACGGGAAAACGGTCGTCCAGATGCGGCTGCCGACCCGGAATGCACTGACCGAGGCCCAGTATTCGATCCTGGCGGCGCTGTGTCGCCCATATGATTCCGAGACCGCGTTCACCTACCCCGCGTCGAACTGTCAGATCGCCCAGGATTTGTGTCTCAGTGTCGCCACGGTGAAAACCCATATGCGAGCGCTGTTCAAGATATTCGACGTCGAAGCCCTGCCGCCGAATCAGAAACGGGTGTTCCTGGTCGAACGTGCCATCGAGAGTGGCGTGATCGACTATCACGATCGGTAGGGCTGCGGAGTACCGGCGCCGCGTGCGCAGCGGCGACTCCTTTCGGCGCGGTGGACCTCAGATCGGGTCGAAACCCGCGCCGACGCCACCGCGTGCGTCGATATCGGCGATGATGGCGGCCATGTTGCCGCCCAGCTGCGGTCCGAGGCACGGCACGTACAGGTAGCCGTTGACCATGCCGACCAGCGTTGTCCCGACCACGATCGGCCCGCCGGAGTCGCCGGGCAGGACGCAGATCTGGGTCCAAGCCCAGTTGTTGGTCTCGAACACGTCGCCGTAGGCCAGACCGCAGGTCTGGCCCGTGGTGTAGCCCTGCTTACAGGCGATTTCCGGGAACCGCACCGGCCCGCCCACCGCGGTGATCGTCGTATTTCCCACGCGATTCACGGGGACGACGCGGTCCGGATCGAACTCGATGACGGCGTAGTCCATATCCGCGTTCGTGAAGGCGAAGGTGCCGACTACGCCGGCGTCACGGTTGGCCTCGGCGGTGATCGAGGTACCCGCCGCATCGCAGTGACCCGCGGTGAGACCGACCAGCCGACCCGCGGCGTCGTGCCCGATCGTGGTGAGCGTGCAGACGCCCTGGTCGCCGACGACGATGCCGGAGCCGCCGCCGAGCACCGCCGGCGCCGCGGCATGCGCGATGCCTGCTTGCGCCCCGGCCGGCAGCACGCCTGCCGCGAGTGCGAAGACGGCCACTGCGAGTTTCCTGAACATAGTCCATCCCATCGCTGGGGCCGCGATGCTCCCGTGCGGCGCTATTGACGTTGGCACCTCCTCGAGCACTACTGCTACAAGTCACCACACCACAGGAGTGTGTGACGCGCGGCGTTTTCGGCATTGTCGCGTTGCGATTACGTCATGCGAGGCAGATGCCCGTACCGAACGGGAAGATCGGCGGTACGAAGCAGACCCACCACAGGAATGGGTTCCACCACAGCAGAGCCGGCTCGACCTCAGCGGGAACTTGGTCGGAGGCGGGCGCCACCTGAACGGGCACAGGGGGTTCGACGGCCGGGGCCGAGGTCGCAACGCCTGAGCCGAGGGCGATCATAGGTGCGATCGCTACCGCTGCGACGGCTGCGCGCATTTTGGTTGATTTCATGATCTTTCCTTCAACTGAGCGCTTTTCGGGACACCCGGAAGGCGTCCCGGAATGACACCACCAACTCTTCTCGCAGACCGCGCGGAAGATCTTCCACCTGCGGGTTGGAAATGCTCAGACCTCGGGTTGGAGTGCGCGTCGCTGTTCGGAAACGGCTACGCCCTGTTCGTCACCGAACGGGGTGGTCGCGTCCGAGCGGTCTTCCGGCTGTGTGCGGGAGCGGGGGAGGGGAACGCCTGGGTCTGATGGGTGGGGTGCCCGAGTCGGGATCGCGCGCGAGCGGGCGCGAGCGGCGGGCTGTCTCCGGTTCGGCGCGTGCGAAGTCCCTCGGCGAGTTCGGCCGCGACCGCATCGGCCGGGTGACGCGGTGCCCAGCCGAGTTCCCGGCGCGCCTTGGCCGTGTCGATCAGGCACGCCCTGTCGGCGAGCTCGAGCCAGCCCGGATGCAGCGGCTGTACGCCGAGTCGCCAGCTCGCCCACGCCGCGGCGGTCAGCGCGGGCAGCGGCACCGGAAGGCGAAATCCGCCGAAGGTGGCGGCCAGTTCGGCGGTTGTCAGCACCGGCTCGGCGGCCAGGTTGTACGGGCCGCTCGCCTGCCGGGTCAGGATCAGCCGGAGTGCCGCGGCGACGTCTTCGCTGTGTACGAGCTGCAACCGCAGGTCCTTCCACAGCGGGATCGGTAGCCAGCGGTGACCGATCAGGGTGCGCGGCAGCCAGGGACTCAACGCCCAGTCGGCGAGTTCGGCGGCCGCGTCGGCCTGCGTCACGCCGCACGGCCGGATCCGCGCGACCCGCACGCCGGGGTGCTCCACCGCGAAACCGTCGAGCAGCGCTTCGAGCACCGCTTTGCCCCGGCTGTAGGCGCTGCCGGGAACCCCGCTCGACGGCCACGCCTCGTCGACCCGCTGCCAGCGCGGCGCGGGCGCGTACGCCGCGACCGAGGACGCGCACGTCAGATGCCGCACGCCGCAGTCCGCAACGGCCCGTAGCACATTCGCGCTACCGGCCAGATTCGTCCGCTCCATCAGCGGCTCCCCGCTACGTGGATGGATCGCCCACGCCAGATGCACCACCGCGTCCGCGTCCTCGAACGCCTCGCGCAGCACCCCGACGGCCTCCGGCGCACCGATATCGCACCGCACCCAGCGGGCCCGCGCGTACGGTCCGCGCTCCGCGGGCGGTCGGCGAACGACACCGACGATCTCCCAGTCCTCGGCGCACAGCGCCCGCAGCAACGCGGTCCCCACATTGCCGCTGGCCCCGGTGACGACAACCTTCACCGGCCGCGTCCTTCGAAGCTTCGTCCGGACATGCCCCCGCCATACCCGCAACCGCACGAGTCACACGATCGGCTCCGCGTCGACAGTGTCGCGGACCTCGGTCCGAGTACTACGGTCACTTCGACACCGCCGAGGACGCCGTGCAGGAGGCCATGCTCGCGGCGGCGACCAAGTGGCCCGTCGACGGCAGGCCTCGACCTACGCCGAGACCGACTGGCCGCAGATCACGCTGCTCTACGAGCGGCTGCTGCGGCTGGTCGACAATCCGATCATCGCGCTGAACCATGCCGTCGCGGTCGCCATGGCGGTCGGACCGCGAGCCGGTCTGCGGCTGCTGGACGAGCTCGCCGCCGACAAGCGCCTGCGCGCCGACCATCGGGTGCCCGCCGTGCGCGCCCACCTGCTGGAACTGCTCGGCGACGACGCGGCCGCGCGCGAGTCCTATCTGCGCGCGGCCCGGCAGACCACCAGCCTCCCCACCCAGCGCTACCTGTACGCCCGCGCCGCCGCCCTGACCGCCGACTGAGCGGACCGCTACTCCGGAATACGCTCGGCGTACTCCGCCTCGAGCCGGGCGAGGTGGACCTGTTCACCCACCTGCTCCAGCGTGAACGTCACCTCGGATCTGTCACCCCAGGTGAACGACAGCAGCGGCGGCGGCTCCCAGGCCAGGACCTCGCCCCGCATCCCTAACAGCTCCAAGATGTTGGGTGAGCTTGCCGACCATGTCGGCGCCGTCTAGAGCGGTGCCGAGCGGGATCTTCTCCGCCTTCGGCCGGCCCGAATGCCGATCGAATTCCGCTGTTTCGCGGACCTTGGCCGCGAGGTGAGCCAGGTCGGCGATGTCGAGGAACTGGTCGACGTGGGTGAGGATTAGGATCCTGCGGCATGGCCCGCGGACGATCCACCGGCATCGAAACCCGGCGAGCCACAACGAGATTGCCCGACGTGCCCGCTTGGAGAACGCATTGAACAGCCCGTACTCACCTGTCGAGGAGCTCAACCTGCTGATGGAATTGCAGGACAGGCTCGGTTACGAGAATTACGCCGACGGGTTCGGTCTCACGGACTTCGGTGACATCTCGGGCCTGGTGGCGGGCTGGTCGAAAGATCCGGAGTTCACCGACCGGCTGATTCCGTTCGCGCAGGCCAACGGTTCCGGTTCGTTCTACGCGCTGTGGCGCCTCGACGACCGGGCCGATCTGGCGACGCTGCCGGTAGTCGTCTTCGGAGACGAGGGCGGTCAGCACGTCGTCGCTCGCCACGTGCGGGAGTTGTTCCAGCTCCTCGGCTTCGACTCGGAGATCCGAGTCGACTGGAAAGAGGTGTACTTCTATCGCGAGGAGGACGAGGCGCACCGCGACTGCCACGACGAGTTCGTGGCGTGGCTCGACGAGAACTTCGGCCTGCCCCCGGCGGAGGACCCGGCAGCCGTACTCGCAGCGGCGCAAGCGGAGCTGGGGGAGCGGTTCACCGACTGGGCCAAGCCGTTCCTCTCCTGAATCCTTCCTGGCCCCTGAGTGCTTGCGGCCGAAGGGCATTCGCGACGCTCCTGGACACCGTACGATTCGTCGAGGACTCCCGCTGAGCAGATCGGTAGCACCACAATGATTCTCGCGACCGCCATCGACGTTCTGGCGCAAGTCGGCAACCCCACTCCGGAGCCGCCGCCCGATTCGGACAGATACCTGCAACTCGTCCGGTATCTGATCTGGTTCGCCATCCTCGGCGCGGTCGCGCTGGTGGTGATCGGTATTCCGCTGATCGTCGTGTTGGTGACCCGCCGGTCCAACCGTCGTCGCGCACCGGGTGGGCCGGGGGCGGGCCCGGGCTACGGCGGCCCGCACCCGCCGGGGCCGGGCGGTCCCGGCGGCGGTGGTCCGGCGGGTGGTGGATGGGAGGGCTACGGTGGCGGTGGTCCGAGGGTCTGAGCGCCAGCCGTCGTCGACCCTTCGAGAACGGTGCGACCAGCCCACCGCGATGTCCGACAGCGGTAGCCGGTCGCGTCATCGCCGAACCGGTCGGCGGCCCGGCCGTGATGGCGACGGCGGATTCATGTCTCGAGCACCTGTTCTGTAGTTTTACGGGGCAGCGGTTGGGCGTGACGGCCGAGGCGCACATATTCGGCCGCTTGGTCGCAATAGGGAGGAATTTCGAAACATGGCGCGCACCAAGGAATTCGACCCAGACGTCGTCTTGGACCTCGCCATGGATCTGTTCTGGCAGCGCGGGTTCGAAGCGACCTCGATGTCCGATCTGGTCGAGCATCTCGGCATAGGCAAGGCCAGTATCTACGCTGCCTTCGGCTGCAAGCGCTCACTGTTCATCAAGGCGCTGCAACGCTACTTGCAACTCGCCGACGAGCGGCTCACCGGCGCGCTCTCGCGTCCGGGCCCGGCCGTACCCGCCCTTCGAGCGCTCATCGCTCACTTCGTCGCCGAAGCCCGCGACGAACACCGCTACCTGGGCTGCCTGGTGTCCAATACCGCCGTCGAACTCGCCGACCGAGACCCCGAAATCGCCGCGCTGATCGAATCGGGTTGGGCAAGCTGGGAAGATACGTTCACTTCGGCGTTCACGCGCGCCCATGCGCAGGGCGAACTGGCCGCCGACCGCGATCCACGTGCGCTGGGCCGTTTCCTGCTGGTCTTCCTCCAAGGCGTCTGGGTCTTCGAACGCACCCCCAACGCCGCCACCCGCCTGCAAGAGGCCAGCGAAATGGCCGCGGCGTACCTGTTCGATCACCCCGCACCAGCTCCACTGGCCCCGCACTAGCTCCATCGGCTCGGAGCGGAGCCGTCGCACCTTTCGAGTCCCGCGACGTGGAGCCAAACATCCCATCAATCAGCTGACCGCGGGAAATCCCGGTCGAACCCGGGTCGATGGCTCGGCGCCGTCGCGTCCGCATATTCGCGGCGATCGTGGGTAGGCGGCAACTGATCAGCGATTCGCGAGACCCGAGGAGGTGATCGCGATGCCCGGTATGTGCGAGCGGATGATGGACATGTTCATGGGTCTGCTCAACATGCTTCCCGGCATGCCGATGATGATGTGATCACTGGAAAAGTCGGCCTCCAGGGCGGATCAGCACCCTGGAGGTCGTTGCCCGACCGAATGCCCGATTCCCAAGTCGACATCCCTTCCCGACTCACCTCGAGGAGCACATCATGGGTATCGCAGCACTGATCACCTGGCTGTTGACCGCAGGCGGCGGCGCGGTCCTGCTCGGCACCTGGATCGCCAAGGGCGGCGCGCGACAGCCAACCGCCAGCCATCTGCCGCCGCCGGTCGTTTTCGGTCACTTCCTGCTAGCCGCGGCTGGCCTCGTCGTCTGGATCATCTACCTGGTAGTGGACTCGACGGCGCTGGCCTGGATCGCGTTCGCCCTGTTGGTGCCCGTCGCCGCCCTCGGATTCGCCATGCTGTTGCGCTGGCTGCCGGTCTATCGCTCCCGCACCGCCGCCGCGGCCGAGGTCATCGACTCCGCTCCGCCGGAACGGCACTTCCCGGTCCCGATCGTGGCCGCGCACGGGGTACTGGCCGTCACCACGGTCGTCTTGGTCCTGCTCACCGCCCTGGGTGTCGGCTAGACATGAGTCGCGCCGCCCTCCGCTACCCGGCCAGCGCATCGTCGGGCTGTCCGAACTCGCCCGCGTCGTCGAGCACTTCTCCCGCGGCCCGCAGGTTCCTTCCGCTGGCGCCACGATCGCTCCCGACTCGCGCCGACCACGGCCGAGGTGCCGCGCGGGTGCGTCCCAGCGGCGCCGTCCATCGACGGAGGCGGGGCGAATCCGCCGACCTGCGGGTGCGTTCATGACGGAGGGCAACCGATCGAGGAGTGGTTACCTCGCGAGCCTGGTGATGTACGCGCTCACCGTGATCGCGGTGGCGATCCTCGGCAGGCTCACCCACCGGAGACTTCCGGAGGCCATGAGTGTGCAGGACCTGGTGACGACCGCGTTCGCGGCCCACAAGCTCTCCCGAACCGTCACCAAAGACGCTGTCGTCGCACCGCTTCGGGCCCCGTTCACGCGCCCGGCCGGCAACGGCGGCCCCGGCGAGGTGATGGAGCGCCCCAAAGCCGAGGACGGCGTCGCGCGCGGCATCGGTCAGCTGCTGACGTGCCCGTTCTGCTTGGACGTCTGGGTGGTGACGGGCTTCACCGTCGGCCACGTCTTCGCGCCGCGCGCGACCCGAATGATCGGTGAATCCCTGGCCGTACTCGCCGGTGCCGACTTCCTGCACCTCGCGTACGCGACCGCCCAGCAGATCGCCGAGCAGTAGACGCTCGATGGGGTCCAGCGGCTCGGCCGCGGCCCGGCGCCGCGGTCGGACCGCGACAGCGGACAAGCCTGCAAGCGGCAGACACGCGGTGACTCGCGGTGACGGCGGCGTGCGTCCATTACTGTCCCCAGGGCACCCCGCCCCTCGAGGAAGCAGGTCGATGGACACCGCGCGAAGGCTGCTCGTCTGTCTGGTTTCGGTCGCGCTCGGTCTCGGCGTTGTGGGCGGACCCGCCGCCGCCGAGCCGGTGCCCGGTGCCGCGCGGAACCCGGTCCTGGTGATCGGCGGGTTCGACGCGAACGTCGGCAAGCTCGAGACCCTGCGGGCCTGGTTGGGCTCGCGCGGCTACACCGCGTACGCGATGGTGCTGCCGGGCACGCCCGCCGCGACCGCGCCGCTGGTCGACTCGGCGCGCGCCGTCGCGGACAAGGTCGCTGAGATTCGTCGCGAAACGGGTTCGGCGCGAGTGGATCTCGTCGGCCACTCGATGGGTGGTCTGGCCCAGCGTCACTACGTGAAGTTTCTCGATGGGCGCGCGGCGGTGGGCATCTACCTCGACTTCGGCACGCCGGAAAACGGCGTGGCTCTCGCGGTGCTGTGCGCACCGTTCTACCCGGGCTGCCGCGACCTGACCCCTGGTTCACCGTTCCTCACCGCGCTCAACGCCGCACCGGCGATTCCCCCCGACCTCCCCGCCTACCACCTGTTCTCCGAGGACGCGGGCGAGGAACGCGAACCGCTGCCCGGCGCGACGAACGCGAGCGTGCAATCGTTCTGCCCGGGCCGCCGGGTGACGCACGCCGACGAACCGATCGACGGCGCCTTTCAAGAGTTGATCGACAGCGCGCTGCGCGGCGAACCCCTGGCCACCGGCTGTCCCTGAGCTGTCGAAAGATGTCCGAAGCCGCTTCTACAATCCCCGCGTGACGCTTACCCTCGCCGACCTCGTCGGCTACACCGATCGTGACCTCGACGCCGACCTGGCGCGGTGGTTTCCCGATGCGACTCCCGTCCAGGTGCCGGAGGAAACCCCGCCGGTGGCAAGGTTTCTCGCGCGCCTCGCGCCCACGGACGCCGCGGCGCTGGCTGCGCTCGACCGCCGGGTGCGCTCGGGCCGCTTGCCGCAGTTCTTGGACATCTTCTCTTGGTCCTACGGTTTCGACTTCAGCGGAAACGATTGTGGGCTCCTCGATTCGGACTACAGCACCGAGCTCACCGACGACGACGTCTACTCGATCGGCGCGGACGGCGGCGGCAATCTGTACGTCGTGCTCACCAATGGTCAAGTGGCCGTGTGGTTTCACGAAGAGGAGGTGCTCGAGGGCGGCACCCGCTTCGACAACCTCGATGTCTTCCTCTGGTCGTTCGTGCGCTACCGCGCCGTGCGCGCGGGGAAACTCGCGCTCTCGGCCGTGGAGGCGGACTTCGTGGCGCTCGGCCAGGACGGCGCGCTCGAGCCGAACCTCGGCCTGCTGAAATACATGAAGTAGGTACGCCCGTTTGTGCGCAAAGATCCGGTGAATCTATAGTGGTCGCAATCCGATTGGTGCTCCCAAGAAGTACAGCCGCAGAACGGGAGACCACGCCTCGATGATCCAGGCGATGGAGTGGGCGGTGCTATTTGCCCACCCATTTTTCTGGAGGAATCCCATGCATATCGGACTCGGATTGCCGATCTCCGACCCCGTTCTTCTGCTCGATTGGGCGCGGCGTGCCGACGCGGGGCCGTTCTCGACGCTCGGCTTGCTCGACCGCCTCGTCTACGACAATCCCGAACCGTTGGTCGCGCTGTCGGTCATCGCCGGAGCGACCAGCCGCGTCAAGGTACAGACCGAGGTGCTGCTGGCCCCGCTGCGGGATACCGCGCTGCTCGCCAAACAGGTTGCGACACTGGACCGTATGTCCGGCGGCAGGCTGGTGCTCGGGCTCGGCGTCGGCGGACGCGCCGACGACCATCTCGCCACCGGCGTCGAACTGCGCACCCGCGGCCGTCGGATGAACGAACAACTCGCGCACCTGCGCGGCCTGTGGTCGGGAGAGCCGTTCGGCGCGGAGTGCGGTCCGATCGGCCCGGCTCCGGTGCGGCCGGGAGGTCCGCCGATCCTGTTCGGCGGCTTCAAGCCCGCCGCCCTGGAACGCGTCGCGCGCTGGGGCGACGGTTTCCTTTCCGCGGTCCCGCCGAACTGGGCGGGCGGGTTGTTCGACTCCGTCCGCAAGTCCTGGCACGACCACGGACGCGACGGCGACCCGCGGCTCGTCGCGCAGGTCAACGTCGCCCTCGGCCCGCAGTCAGTCGTCGACGAAGCCCGCACGGCGATCGGCGCCTACTACGAGTTCAGCGGCTGGGCCGACAACATGGTCGCGGGTCTACGCGCCACTCCCGACGAGATCCGCGCGGCCATAAGGCAATTCGCCGACCTGGGCGCCGACGAGGTGATGCTCTACTGCTACGGCTCCGATCCCGGACAGGTCGACCGCATCGCCGATGTGATCGGCTGATCGAGCACCCGGGCCCGTCGGCGGTATTGCCGACGGGCCCGGAACGCCGCCGCCGGTCCCGGCTCCGGGCGCGGCGCCGTCTGTCAGAACATGCTGTAGCCGCCGTCGATCAGCAGGGTGTCGCCGGTGTGGTAGGCGCTGGCCGGGCTCGCGAGATAGACCGCGACCGCCTCGAAGTCCTCGGGCGAGCCCCAGCGCCGCACGGGAATTCGCGGCTGAACGCGTTCCCTGAAGCGGTCCCAGGCGAAGATGTGCTCGGTCATCGGGGTATCGATCCAACCGGGAAGCACGGCGTTGGCGCGGATGCCGTGCTTGCCGAGTTCGACGGCGATCGAGTTGATCACCGCGATGATGCCTGCCTTGCTCGCGGCGTAGGACTGGCCGCGAGGCACGCCTTGCCTGGCCGCCAGGCTGGCGGTGGCGACGAGGCTGCCGCCCGTGCCCTGGGCAACCATCACCTTCGCGGCCTCGCGCAGGGTGACGAAGGCACCGTCCAGATTGACCGAGGTGACGCGGCGGAACTCCGCCAAACCGGTGTCCAGGAAAGGCGTCATACCTTGTGCCACACCGGCATTGACGAAACAGGAGTCGACGCGCCCGAGTTCGGCGGCGGCGCGCGCGACGGTGTCCACGATCTGCTGCTCCTCGGCGACGTCGCAGACGAGGGGAAGCACGCGGCCGCCGAACTCGCGCAACTCGGCGGCGGCCGTGGCGTTGCGTTCGCCATTGCGACCGACGATGCAAACGTCGGCTCCCGCGCGGGCCAGGCCGCGGGCGAAACCGAGCCCGATCCCGGAGTTGCCGCCGGTGACGACGGCGACTTGGCCGCTGAGATCGAAGGGGGAGGCGTCGGTCATGCGTGGGTCCTTCCGTCGGCGACACTGCCTGTGCTCGAAGGTACCGGTGGCCGACGGGACGGTGACGGCCCCGACGCGGTGCCGGGGCCGTGCGGTCGGTCAGGCGCCTACCGACGTCAGCAGCATGTTCAATGCGTTCTGCATCTGGGCGCGCCAGGCGGGCCAGTCGTGGCCGTGGCCCTCGACGTAGCGCTCGTCGACATTCGCGCCGAGTTGCTGGAGGCGGTCCACGAAGCGGTAGTTTTGCTGGTAGACCGCCGCTTCGACGCCGCCGTTGCGGCCGTAGGAGACGAACAGGGGCTTGCCGGTGAGTTTCGCGGCTTGGCTGTAGGGGTTGTTCTGCTCCCAGATCGCACGCTGGGCGGGGATGTTGTAGTCACCCCAGACGCGTTTCCAGTCGGCGGCGCAGCCCTGGCCGGGCTTGTCCGGGTCGCCGGGAGCGCCGGAAGCGTGCAGCGGGTCGACGTTGCCGCTGAAGGAGGCCGCGGAGCGGAACATGCCCTGGTACTCGGCCGCGAACTTCATCGCGCCGAGGCCGCCCATGGAGTTGCCCGCGATGGCGCGGGTGGTGTTGGCCTTGTAGGCGGATTCCAGGATGGTGCGCACGTCTTCCAAAAGGTACTTCTCCCACGCGGGAGCGCCCCAAGCGCCGTTGTTGTACCAGTCGGAATAGGCGCTGCACCAACTGGTTTCGGGCAGCACGAAGATCGCGTTCTTGTCCTGGGTGAGCGCTTCGAGATCACCCTTGTCGGTCCAGGACTTGTGGTCGTCGAAGCCGCCGTGCAGCACCCAGGCCGTCGGCCAGGTGCGATTGGCGTCCTTGGACCAGCCGGGCGGTAGCAGTAAGCGGACGACCTTGACCGACCAGTCGGGGCCTTCCAGGTTCGGGGAGGAGATGCCGATGTCGAGGATGCGGTCGCTCACGCGCGCCTCCCAGCGCACGATGCCCGCCGCGGCGGCGGGCGTTCGAGGGACGAAAGTCGATGCGACACCAGCCAATACGGCGACGACCGCGAGCGCGATCCGGATCGGTCGAGACACAGGGGATCCTTTCGGTACGAGCTGTCGCAGAGGAAGGTAGTCGAGTACCCGATTCTGCGAATAGCAGTGTTCGTGAAACTGTGAACACTCACCAGACGCGAATTCCTCTGGCGGCTCAGCGCACTCGCTGTGTCAGTCGCGGTCCTCGGGTTCGTAGCGCGGGCCGAGCAGGGCGATGGCGGTCTCTACGGCGACCTCGACGAGATCGGAGACGTCCTCGCCGTCCTCCACGGCGGAGGCGATGAGTTCACGGTAGCCGCCGTAGAGGATGGTGGCGGTTCTGCGAGTCGCTCGATGCACGCCCGGTGCGCCGAATTCCGGTGTGGCGGTGAGGTTCTGGATCAGGCCGACGAACGCGTCGGCGGCCTCGCGGTGCAGTCGCCGCGCGTCCTCACCGAGCGCCGGGGTGTCACGGATCCAGGCGAGGGTGATCGTCCGGTCGGTCTTCGACGCGTCGATCCACGCCTCGATGGCCTGGCGGACCTGCGTTCGCCAGGGCGCGCGAGGATCGACGGCGTCGTAGATCCGCTGAATGGTCTCGTTGTTCCGTTCGGTCAGCAGCGCGATGAAACAGTCCTGCTTGCTGTTGAAGTGCTCGTAGAAGGTGCGCCGCGAGGTGCGCGCGGCCCGGACCACGTCGGCCACCGTGGCGTCGCGGTATCCGCGCTCGCGAATCGCCTCCGCCATCGCGTCGAGCAGCCTGCGCCGGAAGCCGGATTCCGGCGCGGTTTCGGCGGCGGTGGTGGCGGGCTCGGCGCGGGTCACATCGACCAGATTAGTGACCGCCCGGCTCCGCGAGCACGTCGGACCCGGCGCGGTGCGGCGTCGCTCGGGCGAAGCGGAGGGTGCCGTCGTCGATCCGGCCGTGCCGCAGGGTGAGCACGTCTTGGGCGTAGTTCATGCCGAGCCGCCACGGCGCCCGCGTTCCCGCTTTCGGGAACCGGTCCAGCGAGCGCAGGACGTAACCGGCCTGGAAGTCCAGCAGCGGTCTGGCGTCCATCGCCGGGTCGGGCACCGGCACGCAGTGGACGTAGCCGTGCGCGTCCATATGGCGCAACAGCCGACAGACGTATTCGGCGACCAGATCGGCCTTCAACGTCCACGAGGCGTTCGTGTAGCCGATGGTGAACGCGAAATTCGGCACCCCGCCGAGCATCATGCCTTTGTAGGCCATGGTCTGCGGCAACGGGACCTCCCGCCCGTCGACGGAGAGCCGGATGCCCCCGAGCGCGAGCAATCGCAGACCCGTCGCGGTCACCACGATGTCGGCCTCGATCTCCGCGCCGGAGGTCAGCCGCAGCCCGCGTTCGGTGAACCGGTCGATCCGGTCGGTGACCACCGACGCGCTCCCGTCGCCGATCACCCGGAACAGATCGGCGTCCGGCACCAGGCACAGCCGTTGGTCCCAGGGGCCGTAGCTGGGGTTGAAGTGGACGTCCACGTCGTAGCCCGCGGGCAGATGCTTGATCGTCTGCTCGCGGATGAACTTGCGCATCATCGCGGGCCGCCGCTGGCTGAGCTGGTAGATGAGCGTGCTGATGAGCACGTTCTTCCACCGGGTGACGGCGTAGGCGCGGCGCGGACCGAGCAGCGCGCGCAAGCGGGTGGCCACGGCGTCCACGGTCGGGGCGGGCAGGATATAGCTGGGCGAACGCTGCAGCATGGTGACGTGGGCGGCCTCCCGTGCCAGGGCCGGGACCAGCGTCACCGCCGTGGCGCCGCTGCCGATCACGACGACGCGCCGACCCGCGTGGTCGAGGTCGTCGGGCCAGTGCTGCGGGTGCACCACCCGGCCGCCGAAATCCTCGACACCGTCGAACTCGGGGGTGTAGCCGCGGTCGTAGTGGTAGTAGCCGCCGCAGACGTACAGGTACGAGCACGTCATGGTGACCGTCGCGCCCGCGTGCTCTACGGTGAGCGTCCAGCGCGCCGTCCCGCTGTCCCAGGACGCGTCGACAACCTTGTGCCCGAAGCGGATTCGCCGATCGATGCCCGCCTCGGTCGCGGTCGCGCGCACATAGTCGAGTATCGCAGGTCCGTCGGCGATCGCCTTGGCGTCGGTCCACGGCCGGAACCGGTAGCCGAGGGTGTGCATGTCCGAATCCGAACGCACGCCCGGATAGCGGAACAGGTCCCAGGTGCCGCCGATCGCCTCGCGCGCCTCCAGCACGAGGTAGGTCCGGTCGGGGAGAGCCGTCTGCAGGTGGTGGGCGGCGCCGATGCCGGACAGGCCCGCGCCGACGATCACCACGTCGAGATGTTCGGTCATGCCAGCGCCTCGCTCCGGCCCCTGGCCCGCAGCCGACGCTCCAGCATCGCGATCACGGCGTAGTAGTGGGTAGGCGTGATCCGTGCCAGCGCGTCGATGAGGTAGGCGTCCGGCCCGACCAAGATCCGCGCCTTGCCCTGTTCGACGCCTCGGGCGATGATGTCGGCGGCCTTCTCGGGCGACGTGAGGGTGGCCGCTTCGAACTCGGTCGCCAGCTGCTCCTTGCTGCGCCCGAGGCCTTCGGGATCCTTGCGCACCCTGGCATTTCGCGCGATGTTGGTGGTGATGCCGCCGGGGTGCACGTTCACCGCCGAGACACCGGTGCCCCGAAGTTCTTGGCGCAGCGCGTCGGTGAAGCCGCGAACGGCGAATTTCGCGGCGCAGTAGGCGCTTTGGTTCGGCATGCCGACCAACCCGAACACGCTCGACGTATTGACGATCACGCCGCTGTCCTGCTCGACGAGCAGCGGCAGGAAGGCGCGCGTGCCGTTGACCACGCCGTCGAAGTTGATCTGGCGCAACCACTCGTCGTCCTCGGCGTTCGCGTCGAGCACCGACGCGGACACCGCGACCCCCGCGTTGTTGAACACCGCCGCCAACGGCGCGGTCAGCCAGGCCCGCACCTCGTCGGCGAACGCGCGCTGATCGGCCGCGTCGCGAACGTCGAGCACGCGGGTGAGCACGGGACCGGAGAGCGATGCGGCGGTCTCCTTCAGTCCCGCCGCGTCGATGTCGGCGATGGCGACCGGCGACCCCCGGCGGGAAAGATGCTGGGCGAGTGCGCGTCCGATGCCGGAGGCGGCGCCGGTGATCATCGCCGGGTGACCGGACAGGGGTCTAGCGGTTCGAGGCATCGGTGCTCCTGGTTACTGCGGTGCGAATGTGTTCGTCGATGAGGTCGGCGAGTGTCGGCCAGATGCCTTCGGGCAGGTCGTGACCCAAGCCGGTGAGCGTGCGCAGGCGCGCGCCCGCGATGGCGCCGGCGGTGACGGCGCCGCCGGTGGGCGCCACCATCAGATCGCGATCGCCGTGCAGCACCAGCGTCGGCGCGGTCACCGCGCGGAGTTCTCGAGTTCGGTCGCCGGACTTCAAGATTCCCGCGAGCTGGCGGCCGACGCCCGCCGCGGGCCGCGGGTCGCGATCCCACACGAGCGCCGCCGCCGCGCGCACGGCGGCCTCGTCGAACGGATAGCCCGCGGACCCGATGTGCCGGTACATGCGGACGGCGGCGTCCACGTGCTCGGCGCGGGTGCGCGGTGGTCTGCCGAACATGCGCCGCCACGTCGAGAGCGCGGGGCGGCCGACGCGCGGCGCACCGGTCGTGGACATGAGGGAGATCAGCGAGGCGACCCGCTCGGGATAACGCGCGGCGACGGTCTGGGCGACCATGCCGCCCATCGACATGCCGACCAGGTGTACGGAGCCGAGATCGAGCGCGTCGAGCAAGCCGACGGTGTCGGCGGCCAGATCGCCCAGCTCGTATTGCTCGGGATGCCACCGCTTGCGCAGGAAGTCGAGCGGACCCGGCGGTGGGAAGGTCAGATGCGTCGACTCGCCGACATCGCGATTGTCGAAGCGCAGCACCGGATGACCGCGTTCGGTGAGCAGGCGGCACAGGCCGTCGGGCCAGATGTGCAGCTGCTGGCCGAGTCCGGCGATCAGGACGATCGGCGTCCCTTCCGAGTCGCCGAGCCGCTGGTAGGCGAGGTGGACGCCGCGACCGACGTCGACGCGACCCTCGATCATGCCGTCACCTCGGCGGCCTGCGTGTCGGCCGGGACCGCGGGGCGCGGCGGTCGCCTGCGCACGACCGCCCGGCCCTTCTTGGCGGGCACCAGCGCCACACCGCGGAAGTGCGCGCGCTCGTCCGGCGCGGTGGTCGTCTCCAGCGTGAAATCCCTGAGCAGCGTGCGCAGCACGACGTTCATCTCCATCGTGGCGAAGGCCGCGCCGATGCAGCGGCGCGAACCGCCGCCGAACGGGATCCAGGTGAAGGTGCCCGGTCGCACCCCGAGGAACCGGTCGGGGTCGAAGGTGCGAGCTCTTGGGAAGAGCTCCTCGTTGTCGTGCATTAGCCGAATGCTCACCAGCACGTTCTGCCCTTTGGGCAGCGTCCAGCGTCCCAGTGTCATCGACTCGGCACGCACCTTGCGCGCGGTCGCGTCGATCACCGGCCGCACGCGCTGCACCTCGAGCAGTGTCGCTTCGCGCAGCTCCGAGCCGCCCGCGTCGACCTCGGCGACCAAGCGCCGCAAGATCTCCGGATGCCTGCGCAACCGCTCGACGGTCCAGGCCAGCGTCGTCGCGGTGGTCTCGTGCCCGGCGGTGAGCAGGGTGAGCAGTTCGTCGGCGATCTCGCCGTGCGTCATCGCGGAGCCGTCGTCGTAGCGGGCCTGCAACATCATCGACAGCACGTCGTCGCGATCACCCAGATCGGGGTCGGCGGCGGCGCGGGCGATGAGTCGCGCGACGATCTCGTCGTAGTGCTCGCGGTGCGCGGCGAATCTGGCCCACGGCCCGTAGCGGCCGAGGAACTTTCGCGGCACGGGCAAGGCCGCCAGCGCCGATCCGACGAGAACCAGCCGGGGGAGCAGGACGCGCAGCTCCTCGAACTCCCGGCCTTCCGCGCCGAACACCGCGCGCAGGATCACGTTCAGGGTGATCCGCATCATCGAGTCCATCGTCGCGAACTCGACGCCCGAGGGCCAGGTCGCCAGCTCCCGCTCGGTTTCCTCTTCGATGAGCGCTTCGTACACCGCGAGCCGTTTGCCGTGGAAGGGCGGGGTGAGCAGCTTGCGCTGCTTGCGGTGTTCGGCCCCGCTCAGCGCGAAAAGCGAACCGGGACCGAGGAATTGGCCGAGGTTGACATCCAGGTTGTCCGCGACGTCGCTGCCCGCGGTGAACAGCGCCTTGACCTCGGCGGGTTCGGAGATCACCACGGTGCGACCGAATCTGGGCATATAGACCGTGAACGCGGAGCCGTACTTGCGGCGCCAGTGCCGCCAAGCGCCGGTCCGGCCTGCCACGATCGCGAGGCTCTGGACGAGCGGTGGCGTGGAGGGTCCTTCGGGCAGTGTCACGGTGCTCATGCGCCATCTCCCAGCGTGGTACTTCGGCGTACCATTTGCACGGTACGCGCATGTACCAGCCTGTGGCAAGGGTCACATCAGTGCTCAGCGTGCCCGACACGGCGTCGGCGGCACCTCGAATCGAAAATCAGCCCTGGCCGATGCTGACGACAGCTCCGGTGCGGGCGTCCACGTCGACCTCGACCTCCGAACCGTTGGCGCGGACCAGTTCGATCTGCCAGATCAGCAACCCGTCCCGGTTGGTGTCCAGCTCCATCTCGACCAGCTTCGCGCCGGGCTCGCGCTCCGCCGCGGCTTCCAGTGCGCGACCGGCGTCGAATGTCGCGGACTCGACCTTGGCCACGTCGTCGCTGGGCTCGTCGGACCGGCTCTGGGCGACGACTTGTTCGCCGAGTTGGTCGACGAGCACCTTCACCTCGTTGCCGTCGGAGGCCACTTTGACGTCGAAGACCTGTTTGCCGTTGCTGGTCTCGATCTCCACGTCGAAGGCGCGGCCGTTCGGCACGGCGTCGGCCGCGGTCCGCAGCGCGCGCTGCGCCGCCGAGATCGAGGCGGTCTCGGCCGAGCCCTGGCTCGCGGAATCCTGCGTGGTCGGGGTGGCCGGGGTCGCGATCGGAGTCGTCGGAGTGGTCGGGCTCGCGGTCGCGCCGGTATCGCTGTCGTTGTCACCGCATCCGGTGAGTCCGAGCGCGCACACCGCGACTCCCGCTCCCGCGATGATCTGTCGCCACTGACGCATCCCGCACCTCCCGGTCCACACGACCCGCTCGTTTTCGCCCGCGTACCCGGCGAAGGCGGCATCAAACGGGCGTCCGCGCTCCGGAGACGATGACCGGAGGCCGGTTCCGGACGGCGCGTCGCTGACGAATAGGACGGACTCCGGTGGGCACCATTGCTGGTATGGGAGATCCGAGGTCGGAGCTGACTTATGTGGTCGAGATCTCGCTACCGGGCCGATTGGAGGAACGGTGGTGGCGGGTCAGCAATTCCGGCACGCCCGCGCAGACAGCGGCGGCGCTGTCGGAGTTGGCGACGCGGATCTACCGTGATCTGCTCGGGCCGGGCGCGGGCGGTCTGCACCGAGGTCGGTGCTGGTATCACTGCCTGGTGTGCGGGCCGGACGGCACGGTGCTCGACGAGGTCGAGGGTTTGGTGCAGGCGTTCCTGCTGTCCGGGGAGTTGCGGACGGTGTCGGCGACGATCACCGCGCGGGCGCGCCGCCTGCGCGCCCAGCGGCGCGACGTCGGCTGACGCGCCGATCACCGCACGAGTCGAGGAACCGGCACGGGCTCCGCATTCGGTTCCGGAGCATCGGCCGCAGTGGCCACCCATCCCGCGACCACGGCCATCCCGCTCGGGCGGTGGACGGCGAGGAAGCCGAACGGCCGGTCGAAGTCCACCTCCAACACGGTGGTGTGGCGCTGCTCGGGCAGGGCGGGCGGCCCGCCTGGCGCCACCATGAACGCGGTGACGGCCGCGGCCTCGAACCCCTCGCGATCGAACTTGGCGAGCACGTCCTGGGCGCCCTCCGCGATCGCCAGTGGCGCGGGCGACATTCGCGGGAAATGTCCGCTGCCCTTGTCGCTCGCCGCGCGCAAGCCGAACAGGGCGGCCTGCTTCATGAGGTCGTGCTCGGAGCGAATCGCGAAGGGCGGCAGGCGAACCTCGAGGCGGTCGCGCTGTTCGTAGCCGAACACCTGACGCGCGGTCAACCCCGGCGCGACGGGCCCGGTCTCGAGCCCGGTGCGGTAGGGCACCGACCCGCCGAGCGCGGCCAACCCGGTGGCGAGGACCTCGGCGGGACTGTCGGAGCCGATGAGCAGATGCACGTCGAGGTCGGCCTTCCCGGCCACGACCAGCCGTGTCACCGGCCGTTCGTCGTCCAGCACGGCCACCTTGCGCAGGTCGTGGTCGGTGCGGGTGAGCGCGACAAGTCGGCGGCCCCGCCACGGACCGGCTTCCGGTGACATGACGGTGTCACGGAACGGCAAGCGCCAGCTCGTTTTGGCGGCCAGCGCGGTGGCCAGGACCAGCAGCGTGTCGGAGGTGACGTTCAGCGGAAAGCGTTCGATCAAGCCGTTGGTGTGCCGCCGCGCCCACTCGTCCAGCTCGGGCTGACCGGTCAGCAGGTCGACCGTGCCGACCGGCAGCGCGGCCAGCCACTCGTCGCGCAGCGGAAGGTCTCGACGGACCCAGATGCCCAGCGCCGCGGACAGGTCGACGGCGTCGGCGAGGATGTCGAGCGTCCGCAGTGCCGCCTGCAGCGCCGTGTCGGCGGGCAGACCGATGGCGGCTTCCAGTTCCGATCGCGCGGGTTCGTCGGCGGCGTCGGCCAGCAGTGCGAGCAGTGGCCAGAGCCCGGCTCCGGAGACGACGAAATCGCCCTCGCCCGCGGCGGCGCACCACCGTGCGGTCAAATCGTTGACGGCGCCGACGTGTGGCGTCGAAAAGGTCTGCACCGCACCACGATACCGATTTCTCGCGGAGTCCCGTACGCGTCGCCTCGCGCCCGACCCAAGCGGCTCGTCGGGCGTCGCCGCAACTGCGCGCGACGGTCCGATGATCGCCGACCGCACCCGTTCGTCGACAGCGCGTCATATGCTGCCCGCGATCGCCGGAAAAAAGTTCGGCGCCGATGTCGATCCGTGGCGATCCCCGTTCGACCTATGGGCGAGAGGGTCCACGAGGGACCCGCACAGCACAGGGAGACAGACCATGAAGTACATGCTGATCATGCGCGCCACCGACGAGGCCTACAAGGCGATGGGCGAGATCGACTTCGACAAGATGCTCGAGACCATGGGGCGGTTCAACGACGAGCTGATCCGCGCGGGCGTGCTGCTGGCCGCGGAGGGCCTCGAGGACGCCGCCGAAGGCGTTGTCGTCGACCACTCCTCGGAGACGCCCGTGGTCACCGACGGCCCCTACGGCGAGACGAAGGAACTGTTCGGCGGCTTCTACATCCTCAACGTGGCGTCGAAGGAAGAGGCCATCGAGTGGGCCAAGCGGTTGCCGATCACCGGCCCCGGCTTCAAGACCGAGATTCGCCGTGTCCCGACGATCGACGAGTTCCCGCAGGACAACGTGTGGATCCAGAAGGAGCGGGCGTGGCGCGAAGCCACCGGCCAGCTCTGAGCGGGCCGACCGGCGATGGCCGACCACACCGGCCGTGAGGCCGTCGCCGCCGTCTGGCGGATCGAGTCCGCGCGGATCGTCGGCGCGCTCGCGCGCTACACCGGCGATTTCGCGCTGGCCGAGGACCTCGCCCAGGAGGCGCTGGCCGAAGCGCTGGTGACCTGGCCGCGCGAGGGAGTGCCGCGCAACCCCGCCGGATGGCTGCTGACTGTCGGCAGACGTCGCGCCATCGACGCGTTTCGCAGGCGTTCCGCCCTCGACCAGAGGTACGCCGCCCTGGCCGGTGAGCTGGGCGAGGGCGGCGCCGCCTCGGGCGGTGCGCCCACCGAGCAGGCCGGGGACGTGCTCTGGGACCCGGACCAGATCGATGACGACGTACTCGCGCTGATGTTCATCTCCTGCCACGAGGTGCTGCCGCGGGAGGCGCGAATAGCGCTCACGCTGCGGGTGGTCGGCGGTCTCACCAGCGACGAGATCGCCAAGGCGTTCCTCGTACCGACCGCGACCGTGCAGGCGAGGATCACCAGGGCGAAGAAGACCCTGGCTGCCGCGCGAGTGCCGTTCGCGTTGCCCTCGGCCGAGGAGCGGCGCGCGCGGCTCGGATCGGTGCTCAGCGTGATCTACGTGATCTTCACCGAAGGGTCGACGGCCAGTTCCGGCGACGATCTGATCCGGCTCGATCTGGCGAGCGAGGCGCAGCGCCTCGCTCGGGTGCTCACCAGGCTGGTGCCGAACGAACCCGAGACGCACGGCCTGCTCGCGCTGCTCGAACTGACCGCGGCGCGGTTCCCCGCCCGCACCGGCCCCGACGGCCAGCCGGTGCTGCTCGAGCACCAGGACCGCCGTCGCTGGGACCACGGCGCGATCCGGCGCGGCCGCGCCGCCCTAGCCCGTGCGGAGCGGCTCGGCCGCGGCCTCGGCGCCTACGGGTTGCAGGCGGCGATCGCGGAATGCCATGCCGTCGCGCCGTCGGTGAACGAAACGGATTGGGAACGTATCGTTCTCGTCTACGAGGCGCTCGGCAGACTCGCGCCGTCCCCGGTGGTCGACCTCAACCGGGCGGTCGCGGTCGCCATGGCGCAGGGGCCCGCCGCGGCGCTGCCGATCGTGGACGAACTGGTAGCCGCTGGGGCACTGGCGAATTCGCACCTGCTGCCGAGCGTGCGCGGCGAACTGCTCACGCGGCTCGGTCGGGCGGACGAGGCCCGCGACGAACTGAAGCGCGCGGTGCGGCTGTGCGCCAACGAACGGGAACGGTCGATGCTGGAAGACAAACTCGCCGCCCTGGGGTGAACGAATTCCCGACGGGCGCGGCGGGATTCACTCCGGCAGCGGCGGCAGTTCCAGATTCGCGCGGAACGTGTCGCCGACGTAGTCGGTGCCGACGATGCCGCGGCGGCGCAGCTCGGGCAGCAGTCCGTTGCGGAGGAAGTCGCCGGTGCGCGGGTCGTCCAGGCCGCCGAGGGCGACGACGTCGAGGACACCCGCGTCGTAGCGTTCCGCGATGGCGTCGGCGAGCTGCTCCGGGGTGCCCGCCGCAGCCCAGTGGCCGGTGTCTTTGGCGGCGATGATCAACTCCCGCAAAGTTTTTCCCGACCTGGCGAAGCCGGTGAAGATCTCGACGCGTCCGCGTCGGCGGTGCACCGCGCCGATGTCGGGCAGCAGCCGCTCGGGGATCGGTTTGTCGAGCGGAAGCTCGGACAGGTCGATATCACCGCCGAGCATGTCGGCCAAGGCGATTCGCCCCGCCTCGAAGTCGGTGGCCTCTTCCCGCTCCCGGACCGCGGCGCGCGCCTCGGCCTCGGTGGCGCCGTAGGTGGCGTGGAAGGAGCTCATGACGAGCGGAAGCCCCTCCGCGCGACCGAGTTCGGCGGCGCGGGCCCGGATCCGCTTGGTGTAGGTGACGGCGTCTTCCAAGGTGGGCAGCGAAGTGAAGACCACCTCCGCGAAGCGCGCGCCGAGCTCGACGCCGCCCTCGGATTGACCGGCCTGGAACTGCACCGGCCGTCGCTGCGGCAGCGGCGGAATGTTCAGCGGACCGCGCACGGTGAAGTACCGGCCCGCGTGGTCGATCGGTCGCACGAGTTCGGGACGCAGCACCGCGCCGCCGCGGCCGTCGGGAGTCAGCGCCCCCGGTGCCCAGCTGTCGAACAGGGCGTTGACCACCGCGAGCGATTCGGCCGCCCGCGCGTACCGTTCCTCCGGGCTCGGCAGCTCCTGGTCGCCGTAGTTCTCCTCGCCCACCGAGGAGGTCACCGCGTTCCATGCGGCGCGCCCGTTGCTGACGTGGTCGAGGGTGCCGAACAGGCGGGCCAGGTTGTACGGGTGGTGGAAGGTGGTCGTCACCGTCGCGATCAACCCGACGTGCGAGGTCACCGCCGCCAGCGCGGACACGAAGATCAGCGGTTCCTGCGCGCCGATCGCGCCCTGCGCGCCGAAGCTGAGCAGGTCCGCGGCGAACAGCGCGTCGAACTTCTCGGCCTCCGCGAGCTTCGCGATCTCGACCGCCTGCGCCAGCGTGGACCGTCGCGGATCCACCGCCGCGGCGTACACCTCGGGCGAGCCACTGACCCCGGTGACGAGTTTCAAAGGCCGTCGTCCGCGCACGCTCATGGGTCCGACGCTATTGTCGCGCACGCGCACGGGCACGGGTTCCGCTCATCGAGAGTCCAACCACCGCAACATAATCGGGTGTGTCAGTGCGGTCCCCGGTCGATGAGAGCGAACGCCTCGGCGCGCGTGCAGATCTCGGGCAGCTGGCGCAGCCACCAGGTGGCTCCGGCCCGCTCGTAGGCGTCGCGTTCCTTGTCGCGCTCCGGCGGGACGGCGATGGCCACTTCGTAGCCGGTGAGGTCGGTGCGGTAGTCCGCGATCACCGCGAGCATCTCGGTGAGTTCGCCGGGCGACGCTTCCGGGCACAGACCGTCGTAGCGCGCGGCCCGGCGCAGAGGCGCGCCGCGCACGGACTGCGCCGCCACCCAGATCGGAATGCGGGGGCGCCGCACCGGACGGGGCAGGAAACGCAGATCGTCGACGCGGTAGCGGGGACCGTCGTGCCGGATCTCGTCGCCGCTCCACAGCGCGGTGATCACGTGCAAACTTTCGTCGAGCAGCCGGGCCCGCTCGCGCGGCTCGGTGGCCTCACCGAGCTTGCTCAATTCGCCACCGGTATCCGCACCCGAGCCGACGCCGAGCACGAACCGGGCGTCGCTGAGCTGATCGAGCGCCACGGCCTGCCGGGCGACGTCGTGCGGCCGCCGCCGCGACAACGGCGTGACCCGCGGCCCGATCGTCACGCGACGGGTCGCCAGAGCCATGGCGGCCAGCGCGATCCAGGCGTCGCACACCGCGAGTCCCGGCCGGTGCGGACGCACCACGTGATCCCAGACGAAGACGCCGTCGAACCCGGCCTGCTCCGCCTCCGCCGCGAGATCGGCCAGCACCCGCGGGTCGGCGAGCTCACCGAACGGCGGCAGATACACCCCGCACCGAAGGCTCATGGCGCCAGCATAGGCACCGGCGACCGCGCCGATCTCACCCGAAACGTGTGAAGCGCCGTGGCGTCGGCGGACTTAGCGTCGACCACGGCGGCGCATCGAAGAGCGGAGGAGCGCGCATGGCTGGACACCCGACCGCGATCGCGGGGGAGGTCGTCGCGAGTTGACCGAAGGCGGGCCAGGGGAGAAGCGATCGCCTCGAACCGGACAGCCGCGGAACGCCGAACCACCGGCAGGGACCGCGGGAGCCTGGGCGATCCCGCGCGGCCTCATCGTGCTGCTGGCCGCGGCGAGCGCCGTAGGCGCGATCGCGGGCATCAAGATCTTCGCGAGCATTCTCGCCCCGGTCTTCCTCGCGCTGATGCTGACCATCGCCGTCCAGCCCCTCCAGTCCTGGGCGCGGCGGCGTGGCTGGCGGCCCTGGGCCGGAATGATCGTGGCACTCATCGCTGTCTGGTCGATCCTGATCGTGCTGATCGGCGCGTTGGTGGTGTCGGCAGCGCAGCTGGCCACCGAACTGCCCAACTACACCGACCGGGTCGACGAGCTGCTGGACGGTGTACGCCGCGCGCTGGCCGACGCCGGGGTGAGCCCCGAGGAGATTCAGAACCTGCTGAGCTCGGTCGACATCGGCAAACTCGTCGAAGTGCTGGAGTCGGCACTGCGCGGTCTGCTCGCCGTCTTCTCCAACCTGTTCTTCGTACTCGCGCTACTTGTGTTCATGACGCTGGACGGCATGGCCATCGGCGCGAAGATGGCGGTCGTCGAGCGCGTCCGGCCCGAGATCGCCTACGCCATCGAGGCCTTCGCGCAGGGGACGAGGAAATATCTGATCGTCTCGACGGTGTTCGGTCTCATCGTCGCGGTGTTCGACGGCATCGGATTGTGGTTGCTCGGCGTGCCGCTACCGATCCTGTGGGCGCTGCTGTCGTTCATCACGAACTACATCCCGAACATCGGATTCATCGTCGGGTTGGTGCCGCCCGCGCTGCTCGCCCTGCTCGACGGCGGTGTCGGGCTGATGATCTGGGTGATCGTGCTGTACAGCGTGATCAATTTCGTCATCCAGTCGGTGATCCAGCCGAAGTTCGTCGGCGACGCCGTGGGGTTGAGCGTGACGGTGACGTTCCTGTCGCTGGTGTTCTGGTCCTGGGTGCTCGGCCCGCTCGGCGCGCTGCTGGCCATCCCGCTCACCCTGCTGACCAAGGCCGCCCTGCTCGACATCGACCCCACCACGCGCTGGGCGAACGTGCTGATCGCCGAGAAGGCCCCCGACGTCGAGGATTCGAAAAGCGCCGAGGACCGGTCCACCTGACATGCGAACTCACCCGCGACGGGTGACGAACAACCGGTGAAACGCCCTCAGCGTGGACAGGATGGCCGAAGTCCTTGGCGATTTGCTTCCGCTGGCGATCGGAGTCGCGATCTCGCCCATTCCGATCATGGCCGCGATCCTCATGATCCTGTCGACGAACGCGGCGGGCGCGGGCAATGGATTCGCGATCGGATGGGTCGCGGGCATCGTGGTCGCGACATCGGTCGTCGCGCTCGCCGCGGGTTCGCTCGGCGGCTAGGTCGTGGGTCAGGGTCGCCGTCGGCGTCCTGCTGCTGGTGCTCGCGGGGCAGCAGCTGGCCGGTTTTCGAGGACCGATGAGATCGGGCGGCGGCTCAATCCTTCGCGACGCGGAAGCCGAGGTTGCCCGTCGAGGAGACCGGTTCGCTGCCCTGGCGCGCGGAGACGCGGTACCGGCGGCAGTAGGAGAGGTGGCAGAGGTAGGAACCGCCGCGCATGACGCGTCCAGCTCCCCTGGTGGGCCCGGTCGGGTTCTCGCTCGGGCTGTGCCGGTAGTAGCCGGGGGCGAACCAGTCGGCGCACCACTCCCACACGTTGCCGGTGACGTTGTGCAGGCCGAAGTCGTTGGGCGCGAACGCGTCGACCGGCATGGTGCCCAGATGCGCTCCGGGGTCTGTGCGCGGGAAGCGGCCGTGGAAGACGTTCATCCTGTGCTCCCCGCCGGGCTCGAGGTCCGGTCCCCAGGGAAACGGATCGGCGGACCCGGCGCGCGCGGCGTACTCCCACTCGGCCTCCGTCGGCAGGCGCGTGCCCGACCACACGCAGAAGGCCTGGGCGTCGTCCCAGGAGACGTGGACCACCGGGTGGTCCCCAATGTCATCGATGCCCGAATCCGGCCCGAAGGGGTGCCGCCAGTCCGCGCCCTCCACCTGCCGCCACCACGGCGCGCCGACGACGCTCCTCGTCGGCGGCGTGTCCTCCGGCAGCTGACCCGCGAAGACGAACGACCAGCCGTAGCGTTCGGCGTCGGTGCGGTAGCCGGTGGCGTCGGCGAACGCCGCGAAACCGGCATTGGTGACGGTGTATTTGTCGATGGCGAACGCGTCGACGGTCACTTCGTGGCGTGGCCCTTCGCCGTCGCCCGGATAGGCCCACGCGCTGTCGTCGCCCATGAGGAACGTCCCGCCGGGAAGGGGCGCGAGCGAGGCGGGAGGACGGCCACCTTCGTGCGCGGTGGGCGTGGCGGTCGCGGTCGACCGTCGAGCGGTCGGTGCGCAGCAGCCCGCGGTCTGGTTGTATAAGCGGTGTTCCATGGCCGTCCTCTCCCGCTTTTCTGCGGACCAGACCGTCCCGTCACACTGTCGCGGGTCGGCGGCCGAGCCATGGAAGGCCGGTCCACACCGGGCGGAATCAGGTGAATTCCGTCGAAACAGCAACGTCGCCAGGATAGTAGCTCGGAGTGCGCTGCATAGGCGTATGCCGACGCTGTGCAGCAGGTTCTGGCGCGGTACCGCGAGAGCTGACCTTCGACACGACAGCGCCCCGGGATGGTTGCCCCGAGGCGCTGCCGTTTCCTACCCGGCCCGAGTGTCCCTTCCGATGACCAAGTGGTAGCTGTGTTCGCACACCGGCGAATCGGTCAGACGGCGGCGAAACCGGTGCGCAAGTCGGCGAGGATGTCGTCGATGTGCTCGATGCCGACGGCGAGCCGGACCAGGCCCGGGGTGACGCCAGCGGAGAGCTGCTCCTCGGGAGTCAGCTGGGAGTGGGTGGTCGAGGCCGGGTGGATCACCAGCGATCGCACGTCGCCGATGTTGGCGACGTGGCTGTGCAACGTCAGTGCCTCCACGAAGCGCTTGCCCGCGTCCACTCCGCCCGCCAGTTCGAACCCGACCACCGCGCCGACGCCCTTCGGCGCGAGCGCGCGGCCCCGCTCGTACCACGGTGAGGAGGGTAGACCCGCGTACGACACCGAGGTGACTTCGGGGCGCGCCACCACGAATTCGGCTACGGCTCGGGCGTTCTGGACATGCCGTTCCACGCGCAAGCTCAGCGTCTCCAGCCCCTGGCTGATGAGGAACGCGTTGAACGGCGAGATGGCCGCGCCGAGATCGCGCAGCAGCTGCACGCGGGCCTTCAGCGCGTAGGCGGGCGCGCCGAGGTCGGCGTAGCGGACGCCGTGGTAGCTGGGGTCGGGTTCGGTGAAGCCGGGGAATCGGCCGCCGGTCCAGTCGAACCTGCCGCCGTCCACGATCACGCCGCCGATGGCCGTGCCGTGACCGCCGAGGTACTTGGTGGCCGAGTGCACCACGATGTCGGCGCCGTGCGCGAGCGGCTGGATCAGGTACGGCGTCGCGACCGTGTTGTCGACGATCAAAGGGACGCCAGCGCCGTGCGCGACCACCGCGACGCCGGGGATGTCGAGGATGTGGTTCTGCGGGTTGGAGATCGTCTCGCCGTAGAGCGCCTTGGTGTTCGGCCGGATCGCCGCACGCCACTGGTCGAGATCGTCCGGATCCTCCACGAAGGACACCTCGATGCCGAGCTTGGGCAACGAGTACCGGAAGAGGTTGTACGTGCCGCCGTACAGGCGCGGGCTGGACACGATGTGGTCGCCCGCCGAGGCCAGGTTCAGGATCGCGAAGGTCTCCGCGGCCTGCCCGGAGGCCAGCAGCAGTGCGGCGACACCGCCTTCCAACGCCGCGATGCGCTGCTCCACCGCGTCCTGGGTCGGGTTCATGATGCGGGTGTAGATGTTGCCCGCTTCGGACAATCCGAACAGCGCGGCCGCGTGCTCGGTGTCGCGGAACGTGTACGAGGTGGTCTGGTAGATCGGCAGCGCCCGCGCGTTGGTCGTGCCGTCGGGCACCTGGCCGACGTGGATCTGCTTGGTTTCGAAGCTCCACGCCTGGGTGGGGTCGGCGGGCTGCGGGGATGCGGTCATCGAGTGCTCCAATGCGAGAAGGTCCGAATGCGGGCGGAAGGTCAGGCGGTGATGAGCGTGGTCTCGACCGGGGTCGGCGCGGTCGAGAGATCCAGGACCGGGCAGTGCGCGTCCACGGCTCGCTGGAGTTCGGCACCGCGTTCGGCGGTCTGCGGCCCGGTGCTGCGGACCGTGACGCGCACGGCCTGGAAGCCGCCGACCGTGCCTTCCGGCACACCCGACGCACGAAAGATCACCCGCGCGTTGGCGGGGTCCTGCGCGACCGCCCGCGCGGTGGCTTCCGTGATGCCGTTCGACGACGTGCTCACATTCGCTGTCACGGCTACCGACGGTAGGAACCGGCCCGCGTCGTGGCGAGAGTTACATTCCCCGTGAGCTGAAAGGTAGCTGCCGGCGCTTCGCCGCGCCTTGCGCACGTCGTCGAGTTGCCTTGCGAGCCAGGCGCTTTGCCGCAGCGCTCAGCGGTGCCCGCCGTGATCGTGGGAGCAGGTGTCGGTGCGACGACCGTCCGCGCCGGTGGCCGCCTGCCCCGCGCCGTGACCTTCCAGAGCCGCGAACGGCCCACACTGGTGGGCGGTGATCCAGACATGGACCATCGGACTGCCCGCGCCGGGGTTGACCGAGTTGGGCGGGCAGTTGCCCTGGGCGTCGGTGACCCCGGCGACCTGCGGACCGTTGTCGCCCGCCCGCCAGCAGAGGTTGTCGTGGACGTGCCACTGCATCAGCGGCCCGCCGTAATCCACCAGCTCGGGGTCGTCGATCTTCTTCCCCTTGGCGATGTACATCGCCGAGACCAGGGTTCGATCGGCGCCGTCGACCCGGTAGACCAGCGACTCCGGGTAGGCGGCGTCGAGGAACCGGTCGTCGCGGATGTAGCCGGTGTTGATGTAGTGCTCGTAACCGGTGGCCGAGTCGCCGATGGAGCGGAAGCCCAGTGCGCCGATGGAATCGACGTCGGCGAACGCGGGCAGCTGGTCGAGGGTGCTGCGAATCAGGGCGGTCGCGCGCTGCTCCTGCGCGGCGGTCGCGCCCGGCACGCCGGACACGTCGATCGGGGTAGCCGGATCCCACGGCCGCGGCCATGCGGCGCCTGTTCCGTGGTCGTGGTCGCTGTGCTCGCCGCCCGCGGCATGGGTGTGGTCGCCCTCGCCGTGGCTGTGCACGTGTCCGGCGCCGCCGAGCATCGCCGCGACGGCTAGGACACCGGCCAGACCGGCGGCGGTCGCGGTGGTTACCGCGGGCAATGTCGCCCCGGGGCGAACCAGAGCGACGGCCGCACCGGCGATCGCGAGCACCCCCAGCGCCGCGCACGTGCTGTCGAGGAACTGCGGCGCCTCCGCCGTGCCGAGACCGTCGGGCCACGGCAGCCCCGCGAACCGGGTGTACCCCCAGATCCCCACCGCGACGAGATTCACCCCGATCACCGTGAGCGGCACGGCCTTTCGCGCGCTCACCGACGCCAGCAGCCCGGCCGCGCACTGTGCCGCCGCCAGCACGACCATCAGCCGGGCGAGGGTGGCGTGCTCGGTGTGCAGTCCCGCGGCGAACAGGTGCAACGCACCCGCCCCGACCGACGCCACACCACCGAGCAGCAGGAATCCGTTCCGCCCACCAGCCATGCGCCTCTCCTCTCGTATTCCGCGGATGCTACTGCGCCGGATCGCGTTCTGGCTCCGAGAACTCGTGAGAGAACTCTGTGGTTTCCGAGCCTAGGCCGGGGAGGTTGCAGAACGTGGACTGCAGGCAGGGGCTTCCGGAGTGGGTGGTGACTGTCGATCGAATCGGTGCCGTCCTGTCGCGAAGGGGCGGCACCCGGGAGATGCCCGGATGCCGCCCCTGTCGGGAACAGGTTGGTGCTCAGTGCTGCAATGCTCGCACCTTGTCCTCGTTCCGATCGACCGTCGCTTCGGTGACCGGGGGAGTGTCCTCCGCGTTCGCACGCATCGGATCCAACACCGGATCGATGTCGATCGTGTTGCGCAGCGGGCGATTCGGCAGCAGCGCGGTGGCGATCAGCGCGACGACCGTCGCCAGCGCGGCGATCAGGAAGATGCGGCCGGTCGCGTCGCCGTAGGAGGTGCGCACGATCGTCGCGACGGGTCCGGGCAGCGCGTCGAGATTCAGGTTGCTGCCGCCGGAGGCGCCGGTGTGGATGCCCAGCTTGGCGAATCCCTCCGTGGACAGCTCGCTCACCCTGGTGGCCAGCACCGAACCCAGAACCGAGACGCCGATCGCACCGCCGAAGGTGCGGAAGAACGCGACACTGCTGGACGCCGCGCCGATGTTCTGCACGCTCACCGTGTTCTGCACGGCGAGAAGGAGATTCTGCATCATCATGCCGACGCCGAGACCGACGATGACGGTGTACGCGCCCACCAGCCACAGGTTCGTCGCGTGGTCGATGGTCGACAGCAGCGCGAACCCGACCACGAGCAGCGCGCCGCCCGCGACCACGAACCGCTTCCACTTGCCGAAGCGGGTGATCAGCTGTCCGGAGCCGACCGAGGCGATGAGCATGCCGATGACGAGCGGGATGCTCAGCACGCCCGCCGCGGTCGGTGAATAGCCGCGCGCCGTCTGGAAGTACTGGCCGAGGAAGGTAGTCGCGCCGAACATGCCGACCCCGACCGCGATCGACGCGAGGATCGCCAGGCCGGTCGTGCGTTCGGTGACGATCGGCAGCGGGATGATCGGCGACTTCGCGCGGGCCTCCACCCACACGGTCGCCACGAGCAGCAGCACGCCCGCGCCGACATACAGCGCCGACTCCCGCGAGACCCACTCGTAGTAGCCCGCCTTGCCCGCGAACGACACCCAGATCAGCAGCACCGAGACGCCAGCTGTGAGCAGCGCGGCACCGAGCCAGTCGATCGAGACGTCCGTTTTGCGTTCGGTGGGCAGCCGCAGGGTCCGGTGCAGCAGCATCAGGGCGATCACGGCCAGCGGCACGCAGACGAAGAAGCACCAGCGCCAGCCGAGCGGGCTGTCGACGATGACGCCGCCGAGGATCGGGCCGCCGGACATCGACACCGCCATCACCGCGCCCATGTAGCCGGAGTACCTGCCGCGTTCGCGCGGCGCGACGATGGTGCCGATGATCGCGACGGCCAGCGCCGTCAGTCCGCCCATGCCGACGCCCTGGATCACCCTGGCGACCAGTAGCAGCGCCACATTGTGGGCGAATCCGGCGATGATCGAGCCGATCACGAAGATGACGATCGCCGACTGCACGAGCAGCTTCTTGTTGAACAGGTCGGAGAACTTGCCCCAGATCGGGGTGGATGCCGCGTTGGCCAGCAGGGCCGTGGTGATGACCCACGCGTACGCCGTCTGCGATCCCTCGAGATCGCCGATGATCGTGGGCAGCGCGGTGGCGACGATCGTGGTGCTCAGCAGAGCGGTGAACAGCGCGGCCAGCAGGCCGGTCATCGCCTCGAGGACCTCGCGATGGGTCATGGCGGCCGGATCGCGCCGCACGGGCGTCTCGACTGAACTAGACATCTGCTCCCTGACTCTCCTTCGAAACCGGCTGGGGGTGCGCCGTTCCCGCGTGCTGCGCGTGCGCGGCGAGCGAATTCCTGAGCTTGCGTACCGACTCACAGGCCTGCTCAGCGTCGTCCTCGCTCCAGTCGGCTAGGGCGGTTTGCAGGCCGCGCGCCCGCGACGCCCGCACCCGGCCGAGCAGTTCGCGGCCCTCGTCGGTGACCTGGATGAGGGTGGCCCTGCCGTCGCTCGGGTCGGCGTGGCGGCTGATGTAGCCCGCGCCGACCAGCTCGGTGACGTGCCTGCTCAGCGCGGACGCGCTGATGCACAGGTCCACGGCCAAGTCGACCTGGCGGCAGGGGCCCTTCGATTCGAGCGTGCCGAGCACGCCGATGCCGCCGGGTAGTAGTTGCCCTTCTTCCGGATGAAGTAGGGCGATCCGGATGGCCCTGCCGATGAGGTAAAGCTCCTTGATCAGGCTTTGCGCCGTATCGGGTGATACCGGCATGTTCGCTCCCCGCACGAGAAAGTTTGCTTGCAGTCAGCAACTATATTTCATTTGCTTGAGCTAAGCAACTAAATCTGTGACTTCGGGCCGGTGGGGGAGCCGGGCTACGGTGGGTACCGCACTCGTGCACCGATCGACCCTCGGGAGGCGTCTTGCGCACCATCGCCCGCGTACTGCTCGTTCTGCTGGCTCTCGCGTGCGGCATGGCGCCGACGCTGCCCGCGGCGGTGGGAGCGCCGAACATAGACGACGTCAGCGCGCGCAAGATCGATGAGCTGCTGACCTTGCGCGCGACTGTGCCCGGGGCGACCAAGGGGGAGCTGATCGAGTTGCTGTCGAGTCGCTTCCTCGGCACGCCGTATCAGGCGAACATGCTGGTCGGCTCCGCGACCCAACCGGAGCAGCTGGTCGTCGATCTGCGGCGGGTGGACTGCTTCACCTATCTCGACTACGTGGAGGCGCTGACCAGATCCGTCGATCGCGACCAGTTCGTGGCGAACCTGATCGAAACCCGCTACGCGGGTGGGCAAGTCGACTTCCGCAACCGCAAGCACTTCTTCACCGATTGGGCGCACACGCCGAGAATCGCCGCGACCGACATCACCGCGACCCTGACTTCCGCCGCGGTCACCGTCGGCAAGCAGCTCAACGCGAAAGGCGATGGGGGGACGTATCTTCCCGGGTTGCCGGTAGTCGCCCGCGACATCACCTACATTCCGAGCGCGGCGGTGGACGAGCACGTCATCGGACAGCTCCGCACCGGCGACTACATCGGCGCGTACGCCGACCAGCCCGGTTTGGACGTCACCCACGTCGGCATCTTCGTGATGACGCCGAACGGTCCGGTCTTCCGGAACGCGTCCTCGCTCGCCGCGAACAACCAAGTGGTGGATTCACCGTTGATCGATTACGTGCGGTCTACGCCGGGAATCGTGGTGCTCCGGCCGCAGTGACGTTCGGCGACTCCGCCGCTCAGGTTCGGGGCGTGCGGTGGAGGCGGTGCAGTTCGCGCATCGCGCCCGCCAGTTGGGGTGCGGGGCCGTCGGTGGGGATCCCCGGCGCGACCTCGTTGATCGGGAGTGAACGAACGGGGGCGGGTGGAACTCCCAGGTCGCTGAGCCATTCGGTTAGCTGCGCCGCCGAGCTGGCGTAGACGATCCGACCCAGACCGGCCCAGGCGTGGGCGGCCGAGCACATCGGGCAGTGCTCGCCGGAGGTGTAGACGGTCGCGGCCGCGCGGGCGGCGGGGTCGAGGTTGGCGATCGCCCAGTGGGCGAGCTCGAGCTCGGGATGCCGCGTCGGGTCGCCGCCACCTTCCTCGTTCCTTGCCTCCGCGACGATCCGGCCCCTGCTGACGAGCAGTGAGCCGAACGGCGCGTTCCCGGTGTCGAGCGCCTCCCGCGCCAAGTCCACGCAGCGCCGCAGGTAGCGGAGATCAGCATCGTCGACCATGCTCCGAGCCTAAGCGTCCGCATTGTTTGCCGGTGGTGAACTGTGGCTGATCCACGCGCTGTAGCAACCGGGTTGTTGACGCCGGTAGCTACCGAGGACCGGTGCAGGTCTCGGGAGAGCCACGCTTCATTGCACTATTTGGATATGCGCATCTATAGATGTTCGTGCCGCTGCACGAGCGGCCGGTAGTAATGCGCATGGAGGGGAGAGGTCAGTCCGACGTGCGCCGAGTGGCAGCAAGCGAGCCGAGCAGCGCCAGCGCCTCGGCACTCGGCGACGACGGCTCGGCGTGGTAGACGACCAGCTCCTGTCCGGGGCTGGAGCGCACGTCGAAGGTCTGCATGGTCAACTCGAGCGGTCCGACGTCGGGGTGATTGAACCGCTTGCGCGCCAACGCTTTCCCGCGTGCGTCGTGCCGGGCCCAGAGTTCGGTGAACTCGGGACTCGCGTCGAGCAGTTCGGTGAGCATTTGGCCGACGCGCGGATCATGCGGCGCCGCACCGTATCCCAAGCGGAAACCGGCGACGACGTTGCGGGCGACGGCGGACCAGTCGCGATAGAAGGTCCGCGCGGCCGGGTCGGTGAACACCAGCCGCAGCAGGTTGCGTGAATGACTCCAGCCGCAGAACAGTGCGTCGGCGATGGCGTTGGCGGCGAGGACGTCGTAGGCGCGGTTGTAGACGACCGCCGGATTGTGCGGCCAGGCGGCGACCAGTTCGAGCAGGCTCGGGTCGACGCGGTCGTCATCGGCTTCTCGGGTCCGCGGGCTCAGTCCGGCGAGCCGGAACAGGTGCTTGCGAGCGTCCTCGCCCAATTGAAGCGCCGCGGCCAGCGCATCGACGACCTGCGCCGACGGCCTGCGCTCCCGTCCTTGTTCGAGACGGGTGTAATAGTCAGCGCTGACCCCGGCGAGCAGCGCCACCTCCTCACGTCGCAGACCCGGCACGCGCCGATATCCGCCCGCCATTCGCAGGCCGGTTCGCGACGGTGCGACTTGTTCGCGCCGGGCCCGTAGATACGCGCCGAGTTCGGTACCGGTCATATCAGCATCGTAGGGCGCGGACGTCCCGGGTTCGGGGGTGCGTTACTCCCAGGAACGTTTCGGTCTGCCAAAGGGTGATGCAGGGCGGTTCACGACGGTTCGGGTACGGGAAAGTCGTTGGCACCCATCCGATTACCGGCGATGACGTTCTTGACCGGTATGCGTTGCGGGAGACCGAGGTTGCTGTTCTGTGTGAAGGGCGGGATCGGATCGTCAACGGGGAGTCGCAGACCACGATCGTCACCGACTGGAACGCTCGGGGAATCACCGCCTCCGAGGGCAAGCTGTGGCGGGTGGGCAAGCTCAGTGAATTGCTGCCGTTGGAGGCGTATGTCGTCTACGACCTGGGTGAGCACACCGACGCGAACGGGCAGCGGTGCGAGTGTCTGGACAACCCGGAGGGCAACGGCATTCGGGTGTATGAGTGTACCGGCACCCGGCACCCGGCACCCGGCACCCGGCACCCGGCATCGGGCGCGGTGGCCTGCTGTGTCACCCGCGCCGAGCATGACGACATGCGAGCGACGATCGGACTGAAGCAGAAACTGAAAGCGCTTCGTGCCGAACAGGATTCGTTGCGTGGCGCGCAAGCTCTCGCGGTGCTGGCCGATATCGGGTCCACACCGGGCGAGTCGCGTCAGGCCGTGGGATACGAAGGGTTCGCGCTGGCGGCACGAGGCTGCTGCGCGGCTGGTCGAGAAGGTCATCGTCGAACCCGCGCGGGTGTATGCCGCGAAATGGGTCGATCAGAACGGCAAGGCGTGGCGGTTCGACACCTCCTCGGTCGAGATCGTGTGGCGGGATCATCGGTCAGGAGTCATCGGAAGCGGTGATCGATTACCTCGCGTGGAAGCTGTTCGGGGGTCGGGTAGGTGATCAGCACGCGGCAACCATCCGGGTCGACGCCGTCGACGAAACTGATCCCGTTCGCGGTGCTGGTATGGGTACTGGGGTAGTGCGCGCGCATTCGGTGTTCGATGCGATCCAGTTCTGCTTTGCTGTCGGTGGACCAGATGAGGTGCACGACGCCCAGGTCACCGACGTAGCGCCTGGCAGGCATCCCGCTCACCCGTAGATACAGCTGGAAGCCTTCGGGTGTCAAGAGCAGCGCGGCGTCCGGCTCGTGAATCGAGACATGGCATTCGAGCACGTCGCAGTAGAAGCGGATCGAACGATCCAAATTCGACACTTCCAGCAAACACGACGCGGCACGCACAGTACCCATCTGGTTACCTTTCAGTAGCCTCGCCCAATCCCTACGCTATCTGTGCTGTGCTGGGCAAGCTGCTTCACGTCATCGAGCGCCGATAGCTGACATGGCGTCAAGAACGCCCACATCTCTCGAGCAGTCGTACTCGCCGATCTCCTTGCGCGACCGGACAGATCCGCCGAACCGTGACCGGCCGAGACGAGACACAGGCGGGCCGCGGAAGCCTCTCGCCGAACACAGCGCACGCGTCTACGGCTCGAGTCCATTATGGAAGGCGGTCCGGCGTCTTGGTCCACGACCTTCCTGGTCGGGTCGGGTCGTCTGATCGTGCTGACGTCGATTCGACACAGGAGCGGCCGATGGTGACATTGGATCGGTTGGCGAACATTCTGGGTGGTTACGGGGTCCGTTTGAGGTTGGGTTCGGTTCCTCGATCCACCCCATTGCGCAGCGTGGTGATCCACGGTGCCGATGAGGACGCCGCGGAAGTGGGTGATGTGCTGCTGGGGATCGGGGCACGCTCGGTCTCGGAGGTGGTGGACTGGGCAGTGTCGGCACGGGCTGTTGTCGCGCTTTTACGAGGGGGTGCGGAGACCGAGGACGAGCCGCGGGTCGAGGGTGTGGCGGTGATGGTGATCAGTCGCGAGGTGGCCTGGAGCGAGGTGGCCGCGGTGGTCTATGGGTTGGTGCTGGAAGGCCGTGAGACCGAGGCCGGGCGGGGCCCGACCGATCTGTTTGCCTTGGCCGACAATCTGGCCGACGCAGTCGAGGGGGCAGTGACGATCGAGGATCGTCAATCTCGGGTCCTGGCCTATTCCAGGGGGCCTCAGCAGCATCTCGACCCCGCATGGGTCGAGACGATCCTGGGCCGGGAGATGCCGCCGTGGTTGCGGGCTCTGTTGGATGCTCACGGTGTTTTCGCGCATTTGGCAGCCTCGGTAGAACCGTTGTTCGTTCCCGCGCAGGCGGAACGCGGTCTCACGGGGCGGATGGTCGTGGCGGTACGTGTGGGTCGGCAACTGCTGGGCTCGGTATGGGTGTCGTGCCCAGCACCGTTGCGGGGGGCTCGGCGCGCGGCTTTGGTCGATGGGGCGCGCACGGTGGCGCTGCACCTGTTGCGGTCGCGGGCCAGCGCGGACCTGGAGCGTCAGGTGGAATCCGACCTGGTGATCGGTTTGCTGGAGGGTGCCGCGGACGCGGCGACGGTGGCCAGCAGGCTGGGGTTGGCGTTGGAGAGTTTGCGGGTGATCGCGCTGCGAGCTCGGATCGGCGACGAGCAGCATGCCGCACTGCTGCAGGTCTTCGAACGCGCGACAACAGGATTCGGCTGGTCACGTCCGAGTCGCAGCGCCCTGGTCGGCGACACTATCTACACCGTGCTGCCCGCTGATCAAGCGGTGACGGCGCGCCGCTGGATGAGCGAGCTGCAGACGGCGCTGCCCGAGCGGATGACAGTGCTGGCCGGTATCAGCGGTGTTGCCCGGGCCACGGAGTTGGCGTTGGCGCGTCAAGAGGCTGAGGAATGCCTGGCGCTGCACGAGGCACGCTCGGCGGATACCGCACCGCCTGCTTATGACGAGTCGTGGGACGAAATCTTGCTGCAACGCCTTCGTACCGCAGGGCTTTCCGGGCGCACCCCCGCACGGGGGCCGGTGTCGGAGTTGCAGCGCCACGACCGCGCGAACTCCACCCAGTATGTGGCGACTCTGCGCGCCTGGTTGCAGTCCCAAGGCGACCCCGCCGAGGCGGGCGCCCTACTCGGCGTGCACGAAAACACCATCCGTAACCGGCTGCGCAAGATGGCCGAGGTGACCACCCTCGACCTGGACGATCCCCGCAAACGCCTGGCGATGATGATCGAACTCGCCGCCACCGACAACGTCTGACAACCCTGCGCTGTGCCCTCGCCACAATCTCGACGCCTCGATTGTCGGAAGAGCGCAACTGATCACCTCGGCAGCCACGCCATCATTGGAGGTGTGAGCAGAAGTCGCAGGTAGGAGCAGCGAAATGGTGGGCATCGATCAGATCGACAACCGACCGTGGCCAGCCATCGTCGTCAACACACCCTACGGACCTGACGCGCCGCGCGAATCCGATCGCTGATTCGGCACTGACCCGCGTAGCCGTGGGTCCGAGCGACTGAAAAACCCGGCCCGCTCTCAGAGCCCGCGCGTTGTCAGGGGCGGTACGCCGCCCTGGCCCGCCCCTGCCGATACCTCCCGGCCCCAGCAGGAAGGAAACCTACATGACCAGCACCGCAGGCGTCTGGATGACCCCTCGAGCCTATGACCGGCTTCGGACCGAATTACTCGAGCTCCACGCGCAACGCGACGCCGAAATGTCTGATGAGGGCAGTGACGACTACGCACTGGGCCAGGCTCTGCGTTCCGCGCGCCAAGCACGTATCCGCCGGATCCACCAGCTGCTGAGCAACGCCCTCATCGGTCAGAACCCGCCCGACGACGGAGTAGCCGAACCCGGCATGGTCTTGACCGTCCGCTACGACGACACCGGAGAGGTCGAAACGTTCCTGCTCGCGGTACGCGAGGCCCAAGACAGCGAGATGGAGGTCTACTCCACGCACTCGCCACTGGGCAGCGCCATCGCCGGAGCGCGACCGGGCGAACGCCGCACCTACCGCGCCCCCACCGGCGCCACCATGGCAGTGACGCTGCTACGCGCGGTCCCCTACCTGCTGACCGACCCAGCCTCCGGCGAGCACGAGGACAGCCCAACCATGGATCTGTCCTCTCGCGCCGAGCTAGCAGCCAGTTGAACGGAGTTGAACGGAATGAAGGACATGCAGGTGAGCGAGGTGATGCAACGACCGATCATCGCCTTGCGGCACAACAACACAGTACGCGAGGCGGCGCTGATGCTTGCCGAACTGGGTTACGCGGCGTTGCCTGTTCTCGACCAGAACGATCGCCTCGTTGGGATACTCAACAGCGGTGACCTCTTGCGGGCCGGTGAACTCGATGACACCGTCGCCGCGGTGATGACCACGCCGGCGGTGTCGGTGCCCGGTGGCGCGGCACTGGCCGAGGCCTTGAACAGGCTGATTGCGCACGGACTTCGCAGTCTGCCGGTCGTCGATGCCGACAGCCGCGTGGTCGGCATGTTCAGCCGCGGCGACGCGTTGCGAATCATGCTCACTCCCGACGACACACTCGCTGCCGAGGCACAGAATCGCCTCGATCAATACACCGGCGCACGGCGCTGGCGTGTCACCGTCGATGAAGCCGACGCCACCATCTGCGGCCGGTTCGCCGACGAATCCGAACGGCGCATCGCCATCGCCCTGACCCGCACAGTGCCCGGCATCCGCACCGCAACTATCGCGACCACACCGGCCGCTGCGGTCACATCCGTGCATTGACCTGACAATCACGACAGCGGACAAGCGGTTCAGCATGAGCGTAATCCCTGTCCGCCTGATCGGATCCACGCCCGCGCGGCTGCTGCGCCGTGCCCGCTGCCCGGTCACCGTCGTGCCTTGACAGCGGCGCCGTCGACCTCGTGAGCCGATCGGGTGGAGCACCCACGGCTGGCGGCGCCGATAAGTGCCTGGGCGCTACACGGGGGACGTTCCGCGGATCGTGTCACTCGGCGTACGACCCTGCCTTGGGCGACATCTTGCTGCAGCGTCTGAAGACGGCGCGCGGGCAAGCAGGCCCCCCGGAGCGTGGAGAAATCGGACAAGTTACGCACCGACAATTGGCGCAGCCGGACAAGCGCAGCCATCCGGTGTAAACGATCCTGGGGTTGTCAGCGAATATTCCGATCGCGTGGAGGTGGTTATGCACCGGGCGCCGCCAGGGCGGTCCCTTCCTTCTCACGTGACCACATCTCGAACAACTTTCCAAACCATCAGCCCCGGAGATCCGGATGACCTACGCACACCCCATCTCACCCGCACGCCTCAACGATCACCTGCCCGCCCTGCACGCCAGACTGAACCAGCAACGCCGCTTCCGCCTGCAGCAGTTGGCAGAACTCGAAGCCGAACTCGACCGCGCCGCACCCACGAACGCGGCTGATGCCGCCAGGCGTGATGTCACCATCAAGTTGGCCAAGGCAGCACTACAAGCGTTGGCCGACATCGAGAACACGCTCACGCTCATCGCTACAGGCCGTTACGGCCGTTGCCGCCGCTGTCACGCCGAGATACCGATTCACCTGCTGCAGACCATCCCTGCTACCCAGTGGTGCCTGGATTGCCGAAGGCATGTCCCTGCCTCCGACGGTTCCCGCCCGATACGCCGCCAGCCGCCCCGCGCAGCCGTCCGAACGCCGCGACGCGACTTGCTCGTACACGCCCGAGGCCACACCCGACCATTGAGCAAGCGCCTCAGCCAGACCGCTCTCGAGTAGATCCTGTATTGCCGCTGAGCGCTCGGCTGCGCTAACGGGCCGACGTCGCGCTGGGAGGCCCCTCATGCCGGTGAGCGCGCCCGATCATCGGTGCGCTGGCGCGCCGAGAAGGGCAGGCGCCGTTTACAAGTCGGAGTCGACCTGGTCAGCTTCCGTCGATTACCCCGTCCAGCGCCGCACGTGCCACATCAATGAACTCGTGATGCGCGGCCATGTAGCTCAGTCCAGTCGCTTCGGCGCCCGGGCTCGTTCATGAGCGTCTTCTGCCGCAGCCGCGTGTGCCTGGCCAAATTCTCGAACCTCTCGGACCAAGTCGGCCTGCACTTCGATCAGTTTGCGAGCTGCCTCAGCCACGCCCGATGGGCCTTCGAGCAAGACCCTGTTGCCGCGTTGTTCCGCGTCTTCGAACAGATGCCGGACCTCCGCTACCCGCGCTTGCTGAAGAGGTACAGGTTCGGTCGCGGCGGCCCGGCGGTCGCGGAAATACAGCTGAATGGCTCGGTCTGCGGCGTCGACGGCATCGAGGAAGTCGAGGTAGGCGGATTGGCGGCGTTCACGTCGCCAATTCAGTCAGCGCCCAGGAGGTATTTCGAGTGCCAGACAGGCTGTCCGACCGCGCGATAGGCGGCTAGCGGACGTTCATTGTGGATGAAGAAGATCGCTGTCGTCAGAACTGCCGGAGCGCACCGTTTGCGGTCGAGGCCGATCGACCCGACCAGTCGGCCCGGATGGTTTGTCAGAACCTACTCGGCTTTCGCTGCCGCTCGCCTGCCGAGGTTCATCTCCCGTCGCATCGCATGGAAACTCGATCCGCTGTTACTGCGACTCACGCGTGGCCGCATGGCAACAACCCTCATCTTCCCGACTGCGATCCTCGAGACCGAGGGCGCCAGGACGAAAGCTCCGCGACGCAACGCCCTCATCTACTTCCTGGACGGTGATCGCCTTGTCATCGTGGCGTCCAACGCGGGCAGCGCGACCAATCCCGGTTGGTACTACAACCTTCTGTCCAATCCCGATGTCGTATTCGCTGGGGCCCCGATGCGGGCGACCGTGATCCACGACGAGGCCGAGCGCCAACGACTCTGGACCATCGCCGATCGGGTCTTCCCGGCGTACATCTCATACCGCCGGGAGGCGGACCAGGCGGGCCGAACCATCCCGATCATTCAACTGACCTCGACGAGATCTGGTCGACCCGCCTTCTGAAAGACTGCCGCAACACGACACCGAAGTCTCTGTCCAGCTGGTGCAGATGCTCGCTCATCGGCATGGTGGTGCACTCGGCCGGCCCAGGTCGGCGATCCGAACTTGTAAGCGGCTATTACAGGATGGCCGCCCCAGGACCGTGCCGCAACGCTCTTTGGCAAAGTTGTCGTCTGCCGTCGGCAACAACGTCGGCAAGCGCGCGCTGTTCACCGCCGAGGAGCGGATCGCCGTGGCCCGCAAGGTCACTGGCGAATATTTTGAGCGTTCGTGCAAGCATCCGCGGCTTGATCAGGCGGTGCCGGTGTCGTAGCTGGCTCGGTTGTCGAGCACGTCGTCCATGTGTATCTCGGCCCAGCTCTTCACCCCACGCATCATCTGGCGCAGTGAGAGGCCGAGTTCGGTCAACTCGTAGCAGACCGTGACGGGCACGGTCGGCGTCACGGTGCGGGTGATCAGACCGTCTCGTTCCAAGGAGCGCAATGTCTGGGTCAGCATCTTCTGGCTGACGCCGGCCAGTTGGCGGGACAGCTCCGAATAGCGCATCGAACCACCGTCACCGCCGAGCGCACACAGGATCAGCGTGACCCATTTGTTGGAGATCCGGTCGAGCAGTTGGCGGCTCGGGCATGCCGCCAGGAACGCGTCGTATTGCGCCTTGGTCTGTGCCCGTTTCTGCGCCGCTGTCTGTGTTGCCATCGACCGCTCCTGTGATCCGCGAGTGCATTACGCACTTCGAGGTGCGTACTTCCCATCAGAGAGTTACACCTCCATTCTGGAGCAACGTTCGGTTGTGCACCACTAACCAGCTCGATACGAAAGGCACAGTCATGGGCATGCAGTCCACCGCGCTTCCCGGCGGTACTTGGTCCCTGGGGGATCTGACCGTCAGCAGATTCGGTTACGGCGCAATGCAATTGGCCGGTCCGGGGGTCTTGGGGCCACCGGCCGACCACGACGGCGCACTCGCGGTCCTTCGCGAGGTGGTGGACCTGGGCATCACCCACATCGACACCGCCGATGCCTACGGACCGCATATCACCAACCGGCTGATCCGGCAGGCGCTGCACCCCTACCCCGAATCACTGCACATCGTGACCAAGGTCGGCGCGATCCGTGACCGGCAGGGCGGCTGGCCCCCAGCCCGAGAGCCCGACGATCTGCGCCGCGCCATCGACGACAACCTCGAAACCCTCGGCGTCGAGGTGCTCGACCTGGTCAACCTCCGACTCGGCGATGCCCAGGGGACCCGATCCGGCTCGCTCGCGGCGGCGTTCGAGACGCTCGTCGAACTCCAGCAACAGGGGCTGATCCGGCACCTCGGGGTCAGCAACGCGACCACCGAGCAGGTCGCACAGGCGCAGTCGATCGCCCCGATCGTGTGCGTGCAGAACATGTACAACCTGGCCTACCGCCACGACGACGAGCTGATCGACCGGCTCGCCGACGAAGGCATCGCCTACGTTCCCTTCTTCCCGCTCGGCGGATTCAGTCCCCTTCAGTCCTCGGCACTTTCGGCCGTAGCCGCCAGGCTGGACGCGACGCCGATGGCAGTCGCTCTGGCCTGGCTGCTACAGCGGTCGCCGAACATCCTGTTGATCCCGGGTACCTCCTCGGTCGCGCATCTGCGCGAGAATGTCGTCGGCGCGAAATTGCCGCTCTCCGATGAGGACCTCGTCGAACTGGACAAGATCGGCCACTAGCCACCGATCCGCTTTCACCGCAGCCAAACAACAAGGCAGGAAAAGCGTCCCATCGCCGACAGCCGACTGCACACCATTCGGCTAGTTGGAGGCTGGTGCCAGGGTCAACCGAGATTTCACCCCGGCGAGCAGGGCCGACTGCGCACTCCTAAGGCCCGGAACAGCCCGCGCGATCAGCGGCTTTACCGAGCGTCCGGGCTGCTACCTATGGGTTTTGGTATCGGCCGTCGGCGGCCGCGGTGAGTCGGCGGGCCAGGGCGCGTACCTCGTCGTTGAGTGTGTCGGGGTGCTCGATGATGAACGGGCGGTTCAGGCCGGCGAGCAGGGCGGGAATCCAGTCGAGTTGTTCGGCGCGGATTCGGATCCGGACCCACGGTTCGGTGTCAGCGGGCTGCGAGTCGATCTCATGCACGGTCGCGATCGTCGCAGGGAGCAGCGGGCGGACCTGAGTGAGTATCCCCATGACTCGGATCGATACCTCGTGCCGATAGGGCGCGTTGGCCAATGCGGACAGCAGATGAGCGGCTGGCTCGAATCCGGCAGGCGGAGCGAACGTTCCGGGCTGTGTGCTCACCGCGGTGATGCGGTCCAGCCGGAACTGGCGTAGTTCGTCGCTGTTGCTGTCCATTCCTGTCAGATACCACCGGCCGGAGTGGTCGACGAGCCCGTAGGGGTGCACGGTCCGTTGGCTGGACCGCCCGTTTCGGTCGGTGTACCCGATTGCGACCGGTCGGTGCTCGCGGGTGGCCTCGGCGAGCCGGAGCAGGACGGGGGTCTCGACAGCCACTTCCGGGCGCGCGTCGGCGGTGAATTCGACGGTGTCGATCAGTGCGTCCAGTCGGGCGGTCAGACGTGGGGGTAAGACGCGGCGGAGTTTGGCCGTCGCGCTGTCGGCTGCGCGGGCGGCCGCTGTCGGCCGGTCGGCGCCGAGGCTGGTGAGGAGCCCGAGTAACACGGCCACCGCCTCGTCGTCGGTCAGCATCAGCGGTGGCATGCGGTATCCGGGAGCGAGCCGGTATCCCCCGTAGCGGCCCCGCACCGACAGGACCGGGATATCCAGGTCGGTGAGATGGGTGACGTATCGCCTGACGGTGCGTTCATCGACGCCGAGCCGTCCGGCGAGTTCGCCGACGGTATGAGTACCGCCGGTCTGCAACAGCTCGAGCAGGGCCAGCACTCGGGCGGTGGGGCGCGTCATCGGGGAATTCTCGCATCCATACTGGGCGGAAACTGTCCGGTATCGGCTCTACCGTGGCGTGCGGCGGTGGAACCCCCGCCTCATCCGACAGCAGGAGCACACAATGAAGCTCGTCTCGATCCGTCTGATCACTGACGACATCCAGCGGCTGGTCAGTTTCTATCGCCACGTGACCGGCGTCGAAGCACACTGGGCTACACCGGATTTCGCCGAAATCGTCACACCGGCCGGCACCCTCGCGATCGGAAGCACCCGCACCGTGGCGCTGTTCGCGGCAGGCAGCGCGCACCCAGCCGACAATCACACGGCGATCATCGAATTCCTGGTCCCCGACGTCGATGCCGATTACCGGCGGTTGCGAGATACGGTCGAGGATTTCGTCAACGAGCCCACGACGATGCCGTGGGGGAACCGGTCTTTGCTGCTTCGCGATCCAGACGGCAATCTGATCAACCTCTTCACCCCGGTCACCGCGCAGGCCGCCGCGAAGTTCGCCGGTTGACATCGGGGCTGCTGCACGAACAGGGACAGTGGTGACCTGCCCCGCCGATTGGGTTCCGGTCGAGGTGGCAGCGGTGATGGGTGTCTCTGATCGACTCATCGAGAGTGACCCGGGCGGCGGGATCCTCCGGGGTGGAACTGTCGAGCCATTCCGACCGGCTCGGTACCGGCTCTGGAATCCATTCGCCCACGTACGCCTGACATTCCGGACGGCTGTGTCGTCGGAAGGTCGTGACACTGTCAGCAAAGCAGGAGTTCGGAAAATGATCAGAATCGGCATCATTCTCGGCAGGAGTTGACCATGGCCATGACCAACGTTTTCCAGCGTGCAACCGATGAGAAGTCAGCCACCGTCGCACGAAACAACCGGAACTCGAGCCGGATCCGATCCATCGCCTTTTGGGTCACCACGCTCGTCATCGTCTTCGAATTGGTTGCGGGATCGGTGTGGAACCTTGTGCCGATCGAATGGATAGAAATCCAGTTGCAGCATCTGGGATACCCGCACTTTCTCGCCTACGTGCTGGGTGCGTGGCAGGTCGGCGCCGCCGTCGCGATCATCGCGCCCGGTCTCCCCCTGATCAAGGAGTGGGCGTACGCGGGCGCCATTTTCCTGTGGTCGGGTGCCGTTGCGTCCCATCTGGCAGTCGGTGACGGTATCGAGTCGTGGTCGGGGGCAATGATGTTCGCGATCTGCGCCATCGTGTCGTGGATGCTGAGACCGGCCGACCGGCGGCTCCCGCGGACGCGCCTACGTCGGGACCGCACTGCTGACGCTGGACAGGACGGGGCGCGTTTGCCGGAATTCAGTGTTCGAGGTTGGGCCGTTGCGATCGGGCTCCTCGTTGTTCTGTATGCGGTTTCGTTCCTCACGCTGCCCGTAGTCGAAGACGTCATGCACGAGAACGCGATTCAGCTCGGCTGGATCGAGGACTAGCGTTGCCCGCCGTAAGTTCGGGGGTCGCGAACTGATTGCCGACGACGCTGGCGAAATCGTTTTTGGCGCAGTGTGACAGGTCGACGCGGACGCCGGATCCCGAGGTGATCGCCGCCTGGCATCGCATACTCGCCTCCGGTGGCCAGGCGAAGGTCGGCGAGCTCGCCGAATCCTCGGATGGAGCCGTAAACGGCTATGGGGTACCGGGCCTGGGGAACATTTTTCCAATCCCCGGCCTGACCGATCGGTCGATAGTGGTGTTCTCCTCGGGTGCGGTCGGCGAGCCGAACGCAACTCGAACCCCCACACTGATCGACGACAAAAGGACACGTGTCGTGACCGACACCCTCAGCCCTGAAACCACAGCACGAAATACCGGACAGCAGTCAGCGGCAACGCGAATACTGCTGGCCTGTGGAATCATCGCTCCACTGCTCAACATCAGTGTCGTTCTCGTCCTCGGGGCGATACGCCCTGACTACAACGCCTTGGTGGTCCCCGACAGCAACCTCGAACTGGGGCCTGGTGGGTGGATGCAGATAACCAACTACATCGTCACCGGAGCGCTCCTGCTCGCTTTCACCGTCGGAGTGAGGCGGCTGCTGCGTAGCGGACGTGGAAACACCTGGGTCCCCATCCTGCTCGGCATCTATGGCCTCACCTTCGTCGCCATCGGGCCTGTCCTGCCCGACCCTTCGCTGGGGTACCCACCGGGAGCGTCGGAGGAGCTGACCATTCACGGCGCCATCCATAGTCTCCTCGGTCTGGTTCAGTTCACTTCGCTGACCGCGGCTTGCTTCGTGCTCGCACGACGCGACGAGGCACTCGGAAGCCGCGGCTGGTCCCGATATTCGAAAGCCACCGGCCTTCTGGTCGCCACCTCATACGTCGCCTTCGCCCTCACCGCCAAATTGGTGGACGGGGGACCCGCAGGGCTCATTGAACGGATCGGGATCATCGCCTGCGGCATTTGGATCGCTCTGTTGGCGATCCGCCTGAGATACGCACCGAGTTCGGCACCGGTCATATCCGCATCGTAGGGCGCGGACGCCCCGGGTTTCCGGGTGCGTTACTCCCAGGAACGTTTCGGTCTGCCGGGGGCGGTCGAGGGCTTCGAGAGTGGAAGTCGCGTCGACCGATTGGCGATGCCGGTGTTCCGCCGATGTGGCGGCCACCGTGACCGACCAAGGGGAGAGAACATGACCGACTCCGTCGCCTTCGTCACCGGTGCGAGCAGCGGCATCGGACGCGCCATTGCCCGTCGGCTCGCCGCCGACGGTATGCGCGTTGTCGCCGCGGCGCGGCGTGTGGACTTATTGCACGCGCTCGCCGACGAGAGCGGAGGCGCGATCGAGCCGTGCGAACTCGACGTCACCGATCGGGAGGCCGTTCGTTCCGCCGTCGACGACGTTGTGGCGCGGCACGGCCGACTCGATGTCCTGGTCGCCAACGCGGGTGTGATGCCGCTGTCGCGGCTGGATGCGGGCCTCGTCGACGAATGGGATCGGATGATCGACGTCAACATCCGCGGTCTGCTGCACGGCATCGCGGCCGCGCTTCCGCATTTCCTCGCCCGAGACAGCGGCCATCTGGTGACGGTGGCGTCGATCGGCGCGCACGCGGTCAGTCCGACCGCGGCCGTGTATTGCGGGACCAAGTACGCCGCGTGGGCGATCACCGAGGGTCTGCGGCTGGAGGCGCCGCCCGGAATCCGGGTCACCACGATCTCGCCGGGTGTGGTGACCACCGAACTGGCCGAGTCCATCAGCGACCCGCAGGCCAAGGCGTTCATGGCCGAGTACCGTCGCGACGCGATCGCACCCGAGTCGATCGCCGATGCGGTCGCCTACGCGGTGGGCCAAGCGCCGGACGTCGACGTCAACGAGATCGTCGTCCGGCCAGTTCGCCAGCGCTGAGGCGTCAACTCTGCGGTCGCCGTCTACCGGGCGAGTAACGGGCCTGCACCCGAACACGATTCGACCGGTAGACATCGGCGCGCGGAGGGGACGAGCATGATGATCGACCCGCGATGCGGTGGGGCCTCGCCTCGGTGCGGCTCCACCTCGCGCTCGCTTTCCGCGTTCAGCACATGATCAGCGCGCGGTCGGCATCCGGGATCCAGTGTCTTCCGGCTGGGCTATCGCCGATGCGAAGGTGCTGTCGCGCTCGACGGCGCGTGATGGATCAGTCCCGGTAGATCGTCACGTAGGCGTTCGTCGCGGTCCCGATGCTCAGCGGGCCCATGCACGAGGCCGTGCCTTGGCCGGACGGGCCGAAGGAGCCACTCCACGAACCCTGGTAAGGGCCGATGGCCATGAGCGGAAAGGCGTTGGGCACGCCGTGCAGGCCGAAACACTCGACGATCAGGGCGTACTCCCGCCCGGCGGGTCCGTCGTCGTGGCACGTCGCCGTCGCGCCGACCAGGTCCCGCGTGACAACGCAGTCCTGCGGCGCGGCGTGGGCCGCACCGGATCCGAGCGTGGTAGCGAAACCCGCAACAACGGCGGCGGCAACGACAGTTGTCGTCCTTCTCATGCGAAATCCTCTCTGCCACATCGCTTCGCTGTCACCTGACCATCGATTGCCCACCGTGCGGCGTTACGGAGCACAGGGAGCGCCGGGTCTCCGGGCTGACGCGTTACCGGCGGCACGTCAACCCATGACTTCAGGTCGATGTTCGAGGGCTCGGTGACCAGCACACGCCGTTATGGTGGACCGATGGCATCGGTTAAGCAGGTCCAAATCACTTTCGACTGTGCGGAACCCGAGCGCGTCGCTCGTTTCTGGTGCGAGGTGTTGGGCTACGTCGTACCGCCGCCGCCGGAGGGGTTCGCCACGTGGGACGAAGTCGATCGCTCGCGTCCACTCGAGCGTCAGGGTTCGTCGTTCGCCTGCGTCGATCCGTCGGGAGCGGGCCCGCGACTGTACTTCCAGCGCGTTCCCGAAGGCAAGGTCGTCAAGAATCGGGTGCATCTCGATGTCCGGGTCGGCACCGGCCTCGTGGGTGAGAAGCGCCTTGCCGCACTGGAAGCCGAGTGCGCACGACTGGTCGCCCTCGGCGCGGTACGCGTGCGACTACTGTCCGCCGATGGCTACGACGAGTCGTGCATCGTGATGCAAGACATCGAGGGCAACGAGTTCTGTCTCGACTGAGGTGGCCGCCTCACAGGCTGTCGATGAATTTCATGAAGCGCGGAATCACCTGGTCCGGATTGGCCCACAGCAGATCGTGTCCAACGCCCGGGTAGGTCTCGACCTCGACGCTCGGGATGCAAGCGTGGGCACGAGCGGCCCCGTGCCCAGGATCGCTGACGATTGTCTCGGCGCCGTAGAGGATCAGGCTCGGCGCGGCGATGGCGGCCAGCTGTTCGTCGGTGAACGGCCGATCCCACGGCACTCCCGACCGGAACTTCGTCGTCGCCATGGCTACCGCGAATTCTTCGTCGGTGTGCTCGAGTCCTGGCATCAACCACTTGGTGAGCTTTCGCATGCGTTCGGGAGTCGGCCGCATGCCCGCCATCAGGAATTTGACCAGCAGCCCCACCCTCGGCCTGGCGAAGGTGGCTCCACTGGGCTCGATCATGGTGAGACTGGCCAGGCGTTCGGAGTGGTACACCGCGACCACGCCGGCCAGCCAGGCGCCGTAGGAATTTCCTGCGAGGTGCACTCGATCCGCACCGAGACCGTCGAGGACTGCGACCAGCCAAGTCGCGATGTCCTCCGCATCGCGCAGCGGCGCGGTCTGCTCACACCGCCCGGCCCATCCGATGACGTCCGGCGTGTACACCACACGGTCGCGCGACAGCTCGCCGATGAATCGGTGCCACACCATGCCGTTGCCCCCGATGCCGGGCAGCAGCACGATCGGCGCGCCCTCGGCGACTCCTGATTTGCGGACTCGTGTTGTGCCGAACGGTGTTTCGACATCGATGTCGACCGAGGGCACTGGCCATCGCGCTGCCACGGTGTCGTAAGCGCGAAAGAAATCCGCCTTCGCTTCGGCGCTGGTGAATCGCCCGATCTTCGGCACGAGCCTCCCCTTCGTCCTCGTTGCGGTATGTACGTATCATTTAACGCGGTACGAACGTACCATGGATGCGATATGCGCGTACCATTTAGATCCGTTGGGGCCGTCCTCGACTCGGGTGCCGCGCCCCGACGAAGCCCTCCGGGCGGTATCGACCGAACATTGCCGCTCGACGATCAGCGCCGAGGAAAGCTCTTGTGCTCGGGCCTTCGGCTGGGCGGCCGTTATCGATGGATCGGCGTGGTGGGCGGTTCGGTGTCGGTCGAGATGGCTCGGGGCGGGTGTGGGGGCCGAAGTTGTGACACCCGCCGTGGTTACGGCGTGGGGTCGGGACCGAATACCGCGGGCAGCTGTGTGGTGACCGGATCGGTGACCGGTGTGGTGCGGATCAGATCGACCGGGTTGGCGTTACGAGGATGCGCGTCATCGAGGACTGGTTCGCCGAGGCCGACCTTCTGCTGAATGCGTTTCAGCCATCTCGGCGCCCACCAGCAGTCGTCGCCGAGCAGTTTCATGGTCGCTGGGACCAGCAGCATGCGCAGGACCGTGGCGTCGATAACCAGCGCCGCGATCATGCCGACGGCGATGTACTGCATCATCACCAGGTCCGAGAACGCGAACGCGCCGACGACCACCAGCAGGATCAAGGCGGCGGCGGTGATGATGCGGCCGGTGTGCGCGGTGCCGATGCGCACCGCCTCGGTGGTCGAGGCGCCTTGGGCGCGGGCTTCGACCATGCGGGATAGCAGGAAGACCTCGTAGTCGGTGGAGAGACCGTAGATGATGGCCATGATGACCACCAGCACCGGCGAGGTGATCGGTTGCGGGGTGAAGTTCAGCAGCGTCGCGCCGTGGCCGTCGATGAAGATCCAGGTCAGGATTCCGAGGGTGGAACCGAGGCCGAGCGCGCTCATCAGTGCGGCCTTGATCGGCAGCACCAGCGATCCGAAAGTCAGGAACATCAGCACCGTCGTGACCAGCACGACCAGGGCGACCATCCACGGTATCCGCGACAGCAGAGTGTCGACACTGTCCTTCTGCAGGGCGGGCATACCGCCGACGAGCATGCGCACGGACTCGGGCTGTGGCAGGTCACGCAGGTAATCGATGGAGGGCCCGGCGTCGCTGGAGTCGGTGAGCGCGGCGGTGGTGCGGAAGACCTCGGGTTGTGTGGTCGATCGGGTCGGCACACCGAAGGGCGCGGCCAGGCCGGGTGCGGTGTTGGCTTGTTTCCACAGCGCGCCGACCGCGTTGGTGTCGTCGGAGACGAAGACCAGTTCGAGGGGATCGGATTTGCGGAGCGGGAAGAGCCGGTCGAATTCCTGTTGGGCCAGGCGTGTCGGATTGTCCGGCGGCAGGTACTTCTCGCTGAGTCCGCCGAATGCCAGATTGCCGATGGGCAGGATCAGCAGCACGAGCCCGAGCATCAGTGGGACCAATACTTTGACCGGGTGGCGCATGACCCAGCGGGTGCTGCGACCCCAGAACCCGTTCTCGACCTCCTCGGCGGGTCTGGTCCGGCGAAACCGCTTGATACCCAGCATGTCCACGCGCGGACCGAGGACCGCCAGCATCGCGGGCAGGATCGTGATGGCGGTCAGGGCCGCCATCGATACCGTGGCGATCGCGCCGTAGGCGAAGGATTTCAGGAATCCTTGGGGGAACAGCAGCATTCCGCCGACGCTGGCGACGATCATTGTCGCGGAGAAGACAACAGTGCGCCCCGCGGTCATCACGGTGCGCCGCACGGCGGCGGGAGTGTCGTAGCCTTCGGCGAGTTCTTCGCGGAACCGGCTGACGATGAACAGTCCGTAATCGATGGCGAGGCCGAACCCGATCATCGAAACCACCGCGGAGACAAACGAGTTGACCTCGGTGAACTCGGTGAGGAACTTGACGATGCCGAAGGCGCCGAAGACCGTCAGCCCGCCCACGACCAACGGCAGCGCCGCGGCGACGAGACCGCCGAAGACGAAGAACAACAGCAGTCCGACGACGGGGAAGGCCAGCAGCTCCATCCGGTGGATGTCGTCGGCGATGGTGTCGTTGAGTGCGCCGGCGACCGGCTGCAACCCGCTCACCCGCACATCGACGCCTGCGATGTCGAAGGCGCCTTTGACAGCTCGGTAGTTGCGGATCATCGTCGTGTCGTCGTCGCCGCGCAGGGCGATGGCCGCGAAGGCGTGCCCGCGATCGTCGGTCGCGAGCCGGGGGCCACTGATCTTGCCGGTTTCGGTACGCCAGTAGGCGGCGGTGATGCCGGAGATCTGCTCCGGGTATCGCCGCGGTAGGTCGTTGAGGCTCGCGACGACCTTGGCCGAGAAATCGGGGTCGTCGACGGTCTGCCCCGCGGGCGCGGTGTAGCGGACGAGCACATCACCTTCGTGGTTGCGCCCGAACGCCGCATCGGCCAGCCGCGCGGCTTCCGAAGACTCCGAGGTCGGGTCGAACATTCCGCCCGAACTCAGATGATCCGCGAGCCCGGCCCCGTAACCGGCCAAACCGAGCATGCCCGCGGCCACCACCCCGATGACCACGAACCGGATCCGCGAGACCAAGCCGCCCCACCACGCGAACACTCACACCACCGCCACAATGCGCGCGGTAAGCACTCGTTCGATGCGTTCTGCAACGGCGATGCCCCCGAAACGCACCTTTTCGATCGTGCCTATCCGCATGAGGCCAGCACCCTTCCCGCCGTTGAACCCACCCGATGTGCTTCCCCGCCAACGGCTCTCACAATTTTCGAGTTCCCAGGAGGCGCGCATTCTCAGGAAAGAATCAGGGTTACCGGCCGCATGGACAGGCGATCGCGAGGCTCGCCGCAGGAGCGCTGCGGACACCGCTGAAGGCGACTTCGAAACATCGACCGCCGATCGGGCGGTGGGAAATCGCGGACCGGAGGGGGCTACCTCGAGCGCTCGACATGAGGGAGGCTGGGGGTGGGACTTCGGACGTTCGAGAACTGTTCGCTCTGTATCCGATCCCTGTGATCGCCGGATTCACGTCGGTGATCGCGGTGGGGTCGGGGGAGAGGGGAGATCATGCGCTGGTTCGTGGTGGTGGTTGTTCTGGTCGCGTCGATGGTGTGGGCGGGGCCGAGTCCCGTCGGGGCGGAACCGGGGGTCGAGGCGAATTGGCAGTCGGAGCTGGATCGGGTCGTGGTCGCCTCGGGTGTGCCGGGCGCGCAGCTGGTGGTGAGCGGCGACTCGGGCGAGACGCGGCTCAACAGCGGGGTCGGCGATCTCGGCACCGGGGCCCCGTTCCCCGACGACGCGCGGGTGCGCGTCGCGAGCAACACGAAGTCGTTCGTGGCCGCCGTCGCCTTGCAGCTGGTCGGCGAGCGGCGTGTCGAGCTGGACTCGCCGATCGATGCCTACCTGCCTGGCGTGGTCACCGGGCCCGGGGGTGACGGGCGCCGCATCACCGTGCGCAATCTGCTCCAGCACACCAGCGGCATCCCCGATTACCTGGACGAGGTGGATCTCGACAGCGTGGCGGGCATGCAGCGGTACCGTCCGGCGTCCGAGCTGATCCGAACCGCGTTGGACCGACCGGCCGAGTTCGAGCCGGGCGCCCGATGGGGGTACTCCAACACCAACTATCTGATCATCGGCTCGTTGATCGAACGGCTGACCGGCCTGCCGGTAGGCGTCGAGGTGACGCGCCGGATCATCCTGCCGCTCGGACTGCAGGAGACCTACTGGCCGCTGTATCCGCTGGAGCAGGTGGTGCGGGGGCCGCATCCCCGCAACTATCTCGTCGTCGGAGGGGAACGCGTCGACATCACCGACATCGACCCGAACTGGGGACTCCCCGACGGCGCGATCGTCGCCAGCGGACGGGACTTGAACCGCTTCTTCATGGCGCTGATCACCGGCCGGGTTGTCGCGCCCGCGCAGCTCGAGCAGATGCGCACGACGATTCCCAGCGGGGTGCCGTTGCTCGACCAGGAGGTCGGACTCGGGCTGTTCCGCAGGGTGAATCGGTGCGGCATCGAGACGTGGGGCCACGGCGGCTCGATCGCGGGCAGCAGCGTGGTGGGCGCGGCCACCGACGGGCACGCGGTCACCATCGCGATGAATCAGCTCCCCAACATCATCACCACGCTCACTCCGCACGGGGGAGTGCAGGACGTGATCGACATGGTCCTGTGCGACCTCGCCCGGTGAGCGCCGCGCGAGACGCGATGCGGCGAAACCGCTGTGCGCCGATCCGCGACGGCGCATGATGCGGGAGTGGACGAGGCAACGTACCGGGAGACCAGGAACTCCCTGCACGGGACGGCGGAGCTGCTGATCGCCGGGCCGCAGTACCGGCGCGACGGCACGATCCGGTTGCGGGTGGTGCTCGGCGGGTTCGGCGGGGCGCGGCTGCCGGTGTCGGTGGTCGGCGCCAGCCTGGTCGGACCGTTCGGCCGCGCGCCGTTGACCGGCACCTACCGCCAGCTGGCCGACGCGGCGAACCTCGAGCCGGGCGCACCCGAGGGCGTGTACGCCGACACCACCGGACGCGGCCTCGACGACGAAGTGCGCGTCGAGGAGGAGGCCGCGGCCGTGATCGCCGACTGGTTCGCCATCGGAGACGCCGCCCTGCGCTGCCTCGCGCCCGACATCACCCCGGTCCTGTGGCCCGAGCATTTCGACCTGTCCAGCACGCTGGACGAGGTCAATTTCGGTGTGTCCCCAGGGGATTCGTCCCACCCGGGCCCTTACGCGTATGTCGGCCCGTGGACCCCGCGCACCGGCCCCTACTGGAACGAATCGTTCGGTGCCTCGCGCCCGCGCGACCAGGTGCCCACCGTCGCGCGATTACTGGATTTCTTCGAGGAAGGCAGAGCTCGCGCCGTCGCGACCGACTAGCCGAGGCTGAACGGCGCGCCCCAGACGGTGAGGTGGGAGGCGACGTTCGCGGTCTCGATCTCGACTCGGATGAAGGCTCGGGCTTGGGCGTAGCCCGCGCATCCGGTCAGTGCGATGGTGGAGTCGGCCCACGTGACCGAGGCGGTGTTACCGCGAAAACGGTTGACGGGCTTGTGGTCTTCGTTGCCGAAGTCGTCGGGGACCTCGACGTCCAGCAGGTAGAACGAGCGGGTCTGGCCGGGGCCGAGCGAGAGCGCGCCACCGGACTCCGCGCCGACGTTCGGGCGGACGTTCTGCGGATCGCGCCAGCTGAGGCCGCCCTCCACGCCCCCTTCCACCCCGCCGCCGGAGATGTCCACCTGACAGCCGACGGTGTAGCCGGGGATGAGTTTGCCGCCCGGCCGGTCGCCCGCGCCGGTCACCTCGACGTGCGCGCTGCCGGACACCCAGGCGTTGCGGTGCAGCGGCGTCCCGCCGAGCGAGGGGTTGATGGTCACCGATTCGCCGGTCAGGCGCACGGTGACCACCGTCCCGTCCATGAGCGTCTGCACTTGGTGGGCGCCGGGTAGCGGCACCACCACGTCGGCGCCCGCGGTGCCGCAGGCCAGCGCGGCGACACCCGTCGCCACGACCGCCGTGGCTCGTCCGATCTGTTTGCGGCAGTTCATGATTCCCCTTCGATCTCGGCCCGCCCGTCAGGGCAGGGCGGGTGCGTCGTCGTGTTCGGGTGCGGCCGGATCCTGGACGAAATCCTGACGGCGGATCAGGAAAAGCGCGGCGGCGCCGACGATCACGCTGGCCAGCCCGCCGATGGTCGCCACGGCGTGCAGGCCGGACACGAAGGCCCGGTGCGCGGCGTCGGTCAGCTCGGCCGCGTGGGCGGCCGAGGTTTCGGTGGTGAGCCGGTCGATGGATCCGGCCGCGACCGCGTCCACCGCGGCGGCGGGCACCGGCTGGCCGGACAGACTGTCGGCGATCCGCGCGTGCGCGACCGCACCGAGCGCCGCGACGCCGAGTGCCGAACCCACTTGCTGGAAGGTCTCGTTCACGCCCGAGCCCATGCCGGAGTCCTCCGGCGCGACGATGGCGACCGAGGCGTTGGCCCGCGGCGGATTGAACAGCCCCATACCGATACCCGCGACCAGGAACGGCACCAGGGCGGCGGTCCAGTCGTCCTCCGGGCCGATGGCGTTGAGCAGCAGGAACCCGATACCGGTGAGGATCAGCGCCGCGCCGATCAACCGGTTGGTCGCGACCCGCACACTCAACACGCCGCCGAGCACGCCCGCCACCAGCAGCATCGCGGTGAGCGGCAGGAAGCGCAGTCCGGTCTCGATGGCGGAGTGGCCGAGCACGCCCTGCATCCACAGCACCCCGAACAGGATCACCGGGATGACAGCGAAATTCAGGACGAACGTCGCGGCCGAGAGTGCGTCGAAGGTGCGGTTGGCGAACAGCCCCAGATCGAGCATGGGATGCTTGCCGCGGCGCTGCACCAGCACGAACGCGGCGACCAGCACGAGGCAGCCGGTGAAGCACAGGATGGTCGAACCCGCTGTCCATCCGGCGACCGGACCGCGAATGATGCCGTACACCAACAGGAACAGCGCCGCCGAGAACAGTACGAGCCCGGCCCGATCCACCGGCCTGCCGCCCCGGCGCGCGCTCTCGGGCACCTTCGCCAGCACCACTAGCAATGCCACCAGCCCGGTCGGCACGTTGAGGTAGAACACCCAGCGCCAATCGATTTCGGTGAGCGCACCGCCGACCAGCGGACCGGCGGCGACCGAGATCCCGGTCGTCATGCCGAACAGGCCGAACGCGGTACCGCGCTCCTTGCCGGTGAAGGCCGCGGCGAGCATGGCGGGGCCGACCGCGTAGAGGATCGCCGCGCCGACGCCCTGGACGCCGCGAGAGAGGTTCAGCAGCAAGGGAGTTCCCGCGACGCCGCAGGCGACCGACGCGGCAGTGAAGACCACGAGACCACCGGCGAACAAACTGCGCCTGCCCATTCGGTCCGCCAGTGAGCCGCTGGTCAGCAGGAACGCGGCCATGCCGAGCGCGTAGGCATCCACCACCCATTGCAGCGCGCCGAAGCTCGCCGACAGATCGGCCTGGATGGCGGGCAGCGACACGTTCACCACCGTGATGTCCAGGGTGAGCATGAACGTGGAGACGCAGACGGTGGCGAGCACCCACCACCGGCTCGGATCGCGAATCGTCTCGAGCGCCGCCGAACTCGCCGCGGGGCGGGTGGTGGTCATGGGGTCTCGCTCCAGCCGTGCAGTAGGAAGACGGGGTGTCGGTGCGCCTCGGCGGTGAACACGCCGGGCGCCGAGCGCGGCGAGGCGTCGAAGTACGGCATCGTCACCGGCGCCTTCTTGACGTACTGGTGCAGCACGTGGCCCGCGCGGTCGCCGTGCACCGATTCCGCCCACACCCGCTGTTCGTCGTGGCCGCGGCGCAACACGACGACGTCGCGTTCGCGCAGGTTGTGCACCCAGCCCACCTCCCCGTAGGGGGAGACGAGCCACCGCTGTCCGTCGAATTCGATGATGCGCACCGGGTTTCGGCGCGTGAGGCCGCTGCGCCGTCCGATGGTCTCCAGGATGTACATGCCGTCCGGTCCCGCGCCGCGCGCGGCCAACGCCATCACGACGCGGTTCAGGATCTTGCGGACCGGACCGGCTTGGTACTTCGCTGCCATGAGCTATGTCCTTCCGGGGCGGCGGGCCCGGCCAGAGGAGTCGACCGGGCCCGCCACGAAACCGACGATCACCGCGACAGCGCTGTCGAGGTCGCCGCCGTGGTGCCGAGCGCATCTGCCGGTTCGATGCCACTCGGCCGGCCGGCACCGCCGGGTTCCGGAGCCACGTCGGCTCCAGGTTCGGGAATTCCGTACTTCTGCCACCAGGCGGCCAGCGGCTTCGGCGCCCACCAGGCCTTGTCGCCGAGCAGCCGCATCGTGGCGGGCACCAGCAGGCCGCGCACGATGGTGGCGTCCAGGAAGATGGCGAGCACCAAGCCGACGCCGATCATCTTCACGATGGTGATGCCGGAGAACACGAAGGCGCCGAGCACCACCGCGAGCAACAGCGCGGCGCTGGTGATCAGTCGCGCGGTGTGCCGCACGCCGAAGGCCACCGACTCCACCGGATCACCGCTGCGCAGGTAGTGCTCGCGGATGCGCGCCAGCAGGAACACCTCGTAGTCCATGGCCAGACCGAAGGCGATCGCCATGATCATCATCGGCATGTTCGCGTCCATGAAGCCCGCCGGAACGAAATTCAGCGGGCCGGAAAGGAATCCGTACTGGAAGATGAGCGCGACGATGCCGAAGGTGGCGAACAGCGACAGCAGGTTCATCAGCACCGACTTCAGCGGAAGCAGCACCGAGCCGAAGGCGAGGAACAGCACCGCGAACGAGACCACCGTGACGATCAGCAGCATCCACGGCAGCCGCTCGGCGAGCATGTCGAGCAGGTCGGCCACCGCCGCCGGGCGGTTGGTGAACGACGAGGTCGACTCGGCGGGCGGTTCGACGGCCCGCAGCTCGCGCACCACGTCGCGGATCGGCGCGTCCATCGAGTCCAGCGAGTAACCGAGCGTGACGCGGGCCAGGTCGCCCGCCGTGCCGGTGACGGCGGCGCTGTCCACGCCCTGCACCGCCCGCAGGCGGTCGAGGTAACCCGAAAGCGCCTGCTGGGCTTGCGGACTCGCGGCATCACCGGGCATGTCGACCACCGCGGTGATCACCTTGGTCGGATCGAGCGGGAAGTCCCGATCGAGTTCCTCGGAGACGACCCGGCTGTCGGTGCCCGCGGGCAGCGCCCAGTCGGCGGGCCGCGACCAGGTCGCGCCGAACAGCGGCAGACCGAGCAGCACCAGCACCAGGCCGATGCTGCCCGCGGCGAGCACCGGACGGCGCATGACCGCGTGCGCGACCTTGTACCAGCGCGCGCCAGGCTCGCCGCCGCGCTTGCCGAACGACGGCAGCGGGATCCGCAGCGAGTTGATGCGCAGGCCCGCGAAACGCAGCAGGGCGGGCATCACGATGAGCGCGCCGAGCACCGCGAACAGCACCACGCTGACGCCGGAGTAGCCGAGTGAAGTGAGGAACCGCGACGGGAAGATCACCAGGCCGCCGAGGGTGACCGCGACGGTGATGCCGGAGACGGCGACGGTGCGACCCGCGGTGGCCATGGTGGTGCCGATGGCGTCGTCGACCGTGCGGCCCGCGGCCAGCTCGTCACGGAATCGGTTGACGATGAGCAGCGCGTAGTCGATGGCCAGACCCAGACCGAGCAGGACGACCAGGTTGATCGAGAAGGTGGACAGGTCGGTGAACGTGCCGACCACCCGCAGCACCGCGAGCGAGCCGACCGAGACCACCACGCCGACCGCGAGCGGCAGCGCCGCGGCGATCGCGCTGCGGAAGATGACGATCAGCAGGATCAGCAGCAGCGGGAACGAGATCAGCTCGGCGCGCGCGAGGTCTTCCTCGGTGATGTCGTTGAACTGGTCGTTCACCGCGACCAGGCCGCCGAAGCGGACCTCGAGACCGGGCTGGTCGAAGAGGTGCTCGATCTCGCGCCACACCACGACCCGGTCTTCCTCGATCTGGCCGGGCAGCTGCATGGAGATGTAGGTCTTGTGCCGGTCGGCGGAGACGAAGTCCGGGGAGCCGGTGGTCCAGAACGTCTCCAGCCAGGTGTAGGAGCTGCGCGGGACCTTGGCGACCGCGTCCTCGACCCGCGCGCGGTAGCGCGGATCGTCGACAGTCATCTCCGCGCTCTCGTACATGACCACCACGTCGGCGACGTGCCTGCCGAGGGTGGTCTCCAAGATCTCGTCCGCGTGGGACGACTCGCTGGTCGGATCGTCCAGCCCGGCGCCGCCGCCGAGCAGGTTTCCCGCGCCCGAACCCCAGAGACCGCCGAGCAGGATGAACAGAACGGTGCCTACCACCACCCATCTGCGATGGGCGGCGGACCACCTGCCGAGTTTCTCGAACACGATTCCTCCACCTATATAGAGTCGAACTATCCACTACAGGTAGTGCTGCTATCTATTTCTGGAATGCTACGGCGGGTTGCCAAGCGCGGCAACAGCAATCAGACGAAGGCCAGCGCCCGCACCGGCGCGCCGAAGCCGCCACGCAGCTTCGCGGCGCCGACCACGAGGGTCGCTCCGCGTTCCGGGACCGTGTCCAGGGCGGCCAGGTTCTCGATGCCGTACCGGCCGGAGCGCAGCAGCATTCGGTGCACCATCGGCTCGAATCGGGTGCCGACGTCCAGGCTGCTGGTGTCGGTGCCGAAGCCGACGATGGAGCGTTCGGTGAGCAGGAATTCGGCGGCGTCGGGGCCGATGCCGGGAATCAGCAGGGCCAGCCGCAGCGGGTCGAAGGGCAGGTAGGCGGCGGGATCGTGGACGCGGTGATACCAACCGGTGTCCATCGCGACGAACGCGCCGTCGGGGATGCGGCCGTTGCGCCGCTCCCAGTCGAGCAGGTCCTCCACGTGCAGTTCGGTGGTGGTGTCCTGGGCCGCCCGCTCGGCGATGCGGACGACACACAGCGGCGCGACCAAGTTCTCCACCGGGATCGCGTCGGCGCGTGCCAGGCCGCGCTGGGAGTGGGCGGGCACGTCGATGTGAGTTCCGGTGTGCTCGTTCATGGTCCACTCGGCCGTGTTGAAGCCGATGATCTCCTCGAACATCACCTGACGCTGCACCGGCTGGCGCACGTACAGGTTGAACACCGGGAAATCCGGCCCCACCGCGTGGGTCAGGTCGCGCACGGAGAAACCGCTCAGGTTCAGTGGTTGCGCCTGGGCGCGCGGCGCGCCGATCGCCCCGGCGGCGGCCGACGCGCCCGCGATGCCGAGCGCCGCGCCCAGAGCGGTGCGCAGCGCGCGGCGACGGCCCACGCCCTCGGCGGCGACCGCGCCGCGGCTGTGCGTCACCGAGGCACTGTGCTCATGTGGGGCTCGCGCACCGTGTCCGTTGTGCGCGGCGCTGTGGCCGTGGTGCGATGGGGCGCTGCGCTCGTGGTGCGATGGGGCGCTGCGCTCGTGGTGCGGTGGGCCGCTGAGTTCGTGGTGCGCGCCCGCGTGCCCGTGGTGGGCGGTGGCGTGATCGTGGTGCGCGCCTGTGCCGTGTCCGTGCCCGCCGCACAGGTCGTCGTGCGGCGGCGCCTCGGCCAGGGCGGCGGCGAGGATCTGTGGGGAACACATGTCAGGGGACCTTCCGTCCGAGCAGGGTGGGCGCGGCATCGTGCGGTGCGCGGAACCCGGGTAGCTTGCCGAGCAGGTCGTCGAGGTCGAGTGTGGGTGAGGCGTCGGCGACATAGCCGTCCGGTCGGATCGCGATGAGCTTGCAGCCCGCGAGCTCGTGCTTCGGTGCGAAGCCGGGCGGGGCGTAGAACACCTCGCCGAGGTCGGGCGCGGTCGTCGCCGACGGGTCGCCTGGTACGACGACGTGCAATCGGAACGGCAAGCCCGACTCGTGGATTCGCGCGCGCAGCGTCGACACCCGCCGGGCGTCGTCCGCCGACGGCGTCGCGTCGAGCGCCGCGAGCAGCACGTGGCCCGGGGCGGAGAGCAACCGGCGCAGGCCGGTCGCCGCGCCGTCGGGGCCGATGAGCGCCGCCTCCGGAATCGCGCGCCCGAGCGCCCGGCGGCCGCCGCGCTTGCCGACGGCGGGGCTGTGCCGGTAGTCGAGCTCGTACTGGGCCAGCGAGGGCACCAGCCGCTTCTCCAGCAGCCCACTGCGACTCAGGGTCCCGAGCACCAGGTCGCGCACCGCGCGCCCCGGACGCGAACCCACGGTCCACAGTTTGGTCTGGCGGTCGGCGGCCTGGATCACCTCGCGCGCGATCGGCATCCGCTCGGACTCGTACCCGGCCAGCAGCACGTCGGCGTCGGCGCCGCCGCTGATGATCGCCGCCAGCTTGCCGCCGAGATTGGCCGCGTCCTGGATGCCGGTGTTGAGGCCTTGGCCGCCCGCCGGACTGTGCACGTGCGCGGCGTCGCCCGCCAGCACGCAGCGGCCCTCGCGGAAGGCGGCCGAATGCCGCATGTGCACCAGAAACCTGGTGGCCCACTGGAGTTCGTGGATGCGGATGGGGTAGGGCGCGCGCTTGTCGGCCAGCTGTTGCAGGTCGTCCACGGTGGGCGCGGCGTCCGGGTCGCCGCCGATGCCGCTGGCGTCGGCGAAGACCCGCACCTGACCGTCCGGCAGCGGCACGACCACGAGCACACCGTCGGGGTGCAGGTGGTAGTGCGCCTCGCCCGGCGGCACCGGCGCCGTGATGACGCCGTCGCCCAGCGTGTAGGACTGCGGATAGGTGCTGCCCTCGAAGGTGATGCCGCTCAGGGTGCGCACCGCGCTGTGCGCACCGTCGCAGCCCACCACCCACTGGGCGGTGAGTCGTTCGGCTTCCTCGCCGCGGCGCAGCAGCACCTCGACGTGCTCGCCCCGATCGGTCAGCTCCACCAGTTCGGTGCGCCACTCCACCGGCACGCCGAGCGTCCGAAGGTGCTCCACCAGAACGGATTCCACCGACGGCTGGGTGATGATCAGCGGCTCGGCGTCGTTGCCGGTCTGCGGTCCGAAACGCACCTGCGCGACGGGACGTCCGCCGGAGAAGTAGCGGGCGGCGGTCATCGGCAGGCCTCGCGCGCGCACCGCGTCACCGGTGCCGTGGCGGTCGAGCACATCCAGCGCGCCGTCCCACATCGTCAGTGCGCGAGCCTGATTCGCGGGCCTGTCGATGGCGCGATCGATGATCCGGCAGGTCAGTCCGTGCCTGCGGAGTTCGGTGGCCAGTGCCAGACCGGTCGGCCCCGCGCCGACCACCAGCACGTGCAGTGTGTCACTCATGACGGCTGCTCCGTCCGGTTCAGGTAGCTGTCCTCGCAACCGGTCAGCTCGGCGAGCTCCAGCGTGCCGACGGTGAGGACCCGGTCGAACTGGCGCAGTTCCAGATCGATGCGGGCCGTGCCCGGCCGGGTCGGATCCAATGGCGTGCAACGGCATTCGATCGGCGCGCCGAACTCGGCGAACTGGGTGAAGCGGGACGAGCAGGACACGACCGTGGCGTTCGGCGTGCCGAGCATGCCCTCGCGGACCGCGGTGTCCAGCGCGGCCTGCCGGAACGCCTCGATGATGAACGGGCCCGGCACGTGGTCGTAGTCGTGGTCGAACAGCGCCGGGTGGCGGCGATCGGGCAGCAGCGGATAGTCCCAGGCGGGACCGACCGCGACCGGCGCGCCGATCACCACGTTGCGCGAGTCCCGCCGCCCGACGGCCGCGGCGGGCAGCGGCGCGGCCGTGTAATCGGGCCCGCCCGCGGGGACCCGCCCGAGCTGGTACGCCCGCAGCGCCTCGTAGTCGGCGCGGGCCAGGAAGACCACATCGGCGCTCAATTCCATGGCGGCCCGGCCCCCGACGACGAGTTCGCCCGCCAGCGTCAGGTCGCTGAAATCGGCGCCGCGATCGACCCGCGAGACGATCTCGTAGCGCAGAATGCCCTCCAGCGGCGACTTCTCGTCGTCGCGGAAGGCCTCCCGGTCGGTGACCGCGAAGTCGTAGCGCTGCATGCTGAACGGCAGCCCCACCGGGACGCCGACGTGCCGGTGCAGGACCACGAACGAGCCCTGCCGCGCGGCCTCTGCCATCGCGAACGGGTCGTGGTAGACGGTGGTCCTGTCGTACCAGAGGCTGTGCGCGCGCGGGATCTGCAACGCCGTGTAGAAGGTGGAGTCGCCGTCGGCGACCGAGTCGGCGACGAACACCTCACCGAGCGCGCGGCGGTGCGCCTCGGCCCGCGGTACGGTGCGATCGAAACTCAGCGCGGAAGGCGCTGCCGGGAAACGGATCTCGGTCTCTGTCATCGTTATGCTCCTTTGCCCATCGGTGCGTCGAGCGCGCGGCGGATCGTCCGGAGCACGCCCGCTTCGGACTCGTCGAGATAGAAGTGGCCGCCGGGGAACTGACGCCACCGCGCCGTCGCGGTGGTGCGGTCCTGCCAGGCGGCCAGCTCTTCGGTCGGTGTCATCGGGTCGTCCACGCCCCCGAGGGCTGTGATGGGGACCGTCAGGGTGCCCGCACCGCGATAGCGGTAGTCGGCGCCGAGCATCAGGTCGGCGCGCAGCGTCGGCGCGAAATGCTCGGCCAGTTCGGGCGAATCCAGGATCGCCTCCGGCACCCCGCGGTAGACCCGGTCGACCAGCCGAAGCAGTTCCGTGTCGTCCTCGGGCAGGTCGAGGGTGAACTGCCTGCGCGGGTGCGCACGGGCCGACACGAACAGGTGCTGCGGCGGCAGGTCGGCGTCGGTGAGCCGCAGCGCGACATCGTAGGCGAGCAGCCCGCCGAGGCTGTGCCCGAACAAAGCGACGGGACGCGGAACGTGCGCCACGATCGCCTCGCAGATGTCGGCGACCAGCGGTTCCCATGTCCTGGCGTGCGGTTCGCGCCACCGCGGCCCGCGCCCGGGCAGGGTGACCCACCACAGCTCGATCTCGGGGGCGAGCTGATCGACCCAGCGCTGATACATCCGCGGATTCCCGCCGGAGTGGGCGAAGCACACCAACCGGATCGCCGGATTCGTTTGCGGCCGTGGGCAGGTCAGCACACCGCGATGCCCGGTCGGCAGCGGCGCCGCGGAAACGCCGACGACTCCGCCGTGCTGACGCCCGTTCACAGCGGCCCGCTTCCGACTTCGTCGCCCGTCACCGCCGCGGCGGATTCGGCCTCGACGATTACCTTGGCCAGGTCCCGCGCGCTGCCTTGTTCGAGGGTCTCGAGCAGCTGGGCCAGCGGCACGACGGTGCCGGACTCGGCTTCGATCTCGTTCTTCATCTCGACCACCACCAGCGATTCCAGCCCGTAGTCGCGGATCGGCGTCGCCTCGTCGATCTCGGTGATGGGTTTGCGCAGCGCACGCGCGATCCGTTCCCTGACGAATCCGGTGAGCGCGTCGAGCCGGGTCGGCCGGTCGACGTGGTGGGCGCGGGTCAGCGCCACCGGGCCGGATCCCCTGCGCTTGGCCGTCGCGGGGCGGACGGTGGCGTGCACGTGCTGCTCCTCGACGGCCCGCCGTTCCGGCAGCCAGTGCCTGCTGCGGTTCCAGGGGTAGTGCGGCAGCGGCGGCCGTCCGCTCGGCGTGCCGAGCACCGCGGACCAGTCCAGCTCGTGGCCACCGAGGTAGAGCTCGGCGACGCTGTGATCCAGGGACGCGGACCGGGACTGGCCCCGGCGCAGGCTCGCCGCCAGGATGACCGAACGGTCGAGTTCGCCTGCCGCCGAGGCGATGTCGCGGATCAGCACCGGGTGCGGACCGACTTCCAGCACGGTGGTCAGCGCGTGGTCGTCGGCCAGCGCCGCCTGGAGCGCGGGCGCGAACAGCACGGCGTCGGCGAGGTTGGCGGCCCAGTGCGCGCCGGTGAGATGGTCGGCGGTGACGCGCTTGCCGGTGACGGTCGAATACATCGGGATCGATCCCGGCGTGGCGCGCACCGCGTCGGCGTGCGCGGCGAATTCCGGTGCGCACGCGGCGAGCAGCGTGCTGTGGAAGCCGTACTCGACCGGCAGGTCCTTGACCGACGCGCCGCGAGCGCTCGCCTCCACCGCGATGCGGCGCACGCCGTCCGCCGGGCCGGTGATCACGGTCGAGCGCGGGCCGTTCACGGCGCCGATCGTGACCTCGGATTGTCCGGCCAGCAGCTCGGTCACCGCCGCGGCGGGCAGTGCGATGCTGCACATCGCGCCGCCGCGGGCATGCCGCTCGGTGAGCGCCGCTCGGCGCACCAGGATCTCGAAAGCCTGCTCTCTGCTGAGCATTCCGGCGACGGTCGCGGCCACGATCTCGCCCATGCTGTGGCCGACGACGGCGGCGGGCCGCACGCCCCAGGACTGCCACAGCGCCGCCAGCGCCAGCTCCACGGCGGCAATGCACACCTGCGCGACATCGGTGCGGTGCAGCTTGCTGTCGGGCTCGGCCGCCAGCAGCTCCTCCGACAGCGACCAGCCCGCGAGCCGCCGCACGAGCGCGTCGCAGGCGTCGAGCTCGGCCCTTGCCACGGGTTCGTCGGCGAGCAGGCGGCCCATCTCCGGCCACTGCGAACCCTGCCCGCTGAACACGAACAGCGTCCGGTGTCGCGCCGCCGCGCCGATGTGCCTGGCCGCCTTGGCGGTTCGCGCGCGGTCCACCAGCGCGTCGACCGTGTCGCCGGTGAGGCACAGCCGTACCGGAAGATGCGCGCGCCGGGTGGCCGCGGCCGCGCAGATCTCGGCCGCGGTCGCGTGGTCGGCGGCCGCGAGCAGATCGGCGTAGCGCCCGGCCAGTGCCCGCGCGGAGGCCGCGCTGCGGGCCGAAATGGGAAGCACCAGAGCGCCTTCCGCGTGCGGGTCGACTTCCTCGCGCGCCGCGGCGGCGAGCACGGCGTGCACGTTCGCGCCGCCGAAGCCGAACGAGCTGATCGCGGCCAGCTTCCGTCCGTTCCCGCCACCGAGCGGGGTGCGCTCCCTCGGTAGACGCAGTCGGGTTCCGGTGAGATCGAGCTCCGGATTGGGCCGCTCCAGGTGCAGGTTCGGCGGAACCTCGTCGTGTTCGAGAACCAGCATCGCCTTGACCAGACCCGCGATGCCCGCCGCGGCCTCCTGATGCCCGAAGTTGGTCTTGACCGCGCCGACGGGGCACGGCTGCTCGCCCGCGCCGTACACGGCGCGCAGCGCGTCGAACTCGATCGGGTCGCCGAGCGGGGTTCCGGTGCCGTGCGCCTCGATGTAGACCACCTCGGCGGGGTCGGCGGCGGCATCGCGCAGCGCACGGCGCAGCAGGTCGGTCTGGGCGCGCGGACTCGGCGCGGTGAGGCCGTTGGTGCGCCCGTCGTGGTTGGCGGCGGTGCCGCGGATGAACGCGCGCACCGGCCTGCCCTCCGCCTCGGCCAGCGACTCCCTGGTGAGCACCACCATGCCGCAGCCCTCGGCGCGCACGATGCCCTCCGCGCCCGCGTCGAAGGTGCGGCAGCGCCCGCCGGGCGCCAGCGGCAGCACCTTCTCGGTGACGGTGGTGGACAGCGGCGACAGGATCGTGTTGACGCCGCCGACCAACGCGATGTCGCAGTCTCCGTTGCGCAGCGCCCGCACCGCCAGGTGCACCGCCATCAGCGAAGAGGAGCACGCTGTGTCCACCGCCAGGCTGGGGCCGGACAGGTCGAGCAGGTAGGACAGCCGGTTGGCGACGATGCTGTGCGCGCCGCCCGGCGCGGTGTAGGCGTTGATGCCGGACGGGTCGGCGAACTGCATCATCAGGTAGTCGCTGCCGTACACCCCGAGGAAGACGCCGGTCGTCGCGGCGCGCAGCTCGGCGGGCGTCAGCCCGGCGTCCTCCATGGCCTCCCAAGCCACCTCGAGCACCAGCCGCTGCTGCGGATCCATCCGCTCGGCCTCGGCGGCCGAGATGCCGAAGAACTCCGCGTCGAAGCCGTCGACCTCGGCGAGCAGCCCGGCGTAGCGGCCGGTGCCCGCGGCGTGCCCGGTGCGGCGGCCGTCCTCGCTGTCGACCAGCGGCGTGATGGCGTCGCGTCCGTCTCGCAGCGCTGACCAGTAGCCGTCGAGATCCTCGATGCCCGAGGGCATTCGCACCGCCGCGCCGAGAATCGCCACCGGCTCGGTGCGGCGGTCGACTTCGGCTCGCAGGCTGCGGATCTCGTTGAGCGCCTTGCGTAGTAGCGCGCGGCGATCGTCGGTGGTTTCGGTCGTCATCGGGTGTCCCCTTCGGTGGAAAGATCCAGTTCCGCCGATAGGAGATCGGCGAGTTCGTCATCGGTGGCCTGGTCCAGGTCCGCATCGATTTCGGGCCGGGCGTGCCGCTGTGGCGGCGTATCGGACGCGGGCTCCCGCGGCGGGAGCATCCGCTGCGCCAGCTCCTCGACGAGCTGGTCGACGGTGGGGTGGGCGAAAATGAGGCTGGCCGGAATACGTTGGCCCAGCCCGGTTTCCAGTCGGTTGCGCAGATCGACCGCCATCAGCGAGTCGAAGCCGAGATCGCGGAAGGGCATGGTCGGGTCGACCGGCCGCGAGGTTCCGACGATCGTCGCGACCTGGCCGAGCACGAAGCCGCGCACCAGCTCCAGTCGTTCGGCGGGATCGTCGATCTCGTGCAGCGACAGCGCCTGCTCGGCCGGGCCGCCATGACTCTCGTCGTCGGGTAGCAGGTTCGCCAACAGCTCGCGCGCGGCCGGTGGCGTGCCGGGACCGGCCAGCGTCGGCAGGTCGAAGGCGGCCGCCGCGAGGACCGGGCCGGGATCGGCCAGTGCCGCCTCCAGCAGGTCCATCGCCGCTCCGGTTTCCAGCGCGGGCACGCCCATGGCGGCGAGGCGGCGTTCGCTGCCCACCGCGGCGGCCAAGCCGATCGCCGCCCAGGGACCCCAGGCGATACTGTGCGCGGGCCGCCCTTGCGCGGCGCGCGCTGCGGCTAGCGCGTCCAAGTAGGTGTTGGCCGCGGCGTAGGCGCCCTGGCCCGGCGAGCCGAAAAGCCCGGCGAGCGAGGAGAACAGCACGAAATGCGCGAGCGGCTGGTCGAGGGTGAGGTTGTGCAGGTGCCAGGCGCCGCGCGCCTTGCCGGCCAGCGCGCGGGCCAGCCTGGCCTCGTCGAGATCCGCGACGACCGCGTCCTCGAGCACACCGGCGAGGTGGAAGACACCGCCGATCCGTCCGGCTTCGGCCAGCACCGCGGCGAGCGCGGCGCTGTCGGCCACGTCGACTGCCGCCACGGTGACTCGGACGTCGCGCGCTCGCAGGTCGGCGATCGCCTGTTCGGCAACGGCGTCCGGCGCGGAACGACCGAGCAGCAGCAGGTTTCGCGCGCCACGTGCCGTCAGCCAGTCGGCGACGCGCAAGCCGAGCGCGCCGAGGCCGCCGGTGACGACCTGGCACAGGTCCGGATCGATGGACACCGAGGTGTGGGCCCGCGGCACCGGAACCAGCCGGGGAGCCAGAACCGCTCGGTCGATCGAAACCTGCTGCGGTGCTTGCGGATCCCGCAGGACCGTCACCAGCCGATCGATGTCGGCGCCGCTGGGAGCCGCGGGCAGATCGAGGACGCCGCAGGCCGTTTCGGGATGCTCGGTGGCTATCACCCGGCTCACGCCCCACAGGCTCGCCGTGGACAACCGCGACGGACGCACCGCGCGCTGGGTGTCCGGGGTGAGCAGCCACAGTCGCGGCGTCTCGCGCCAGGTGCGGCCGATCAGGAATGTGGCCAGCTCCACCGAGTCCGCCGTGTAGGCGGCCGACTCGACCGGGTCTTCGCCCGCGCTCGAATAGGCCCGCGCGTCGATGACGCCGCGCAATCCCTCGATGGTTTCGGCCAATTCGGCCGCCGCGGTCTCGTAGTCGGCCGCCTCGTGCGCCGCGGTGCGCACGACTCGGTCGCCGCGCGCGGTGAGGCGTTCGGCCAGCGCGTCCAGCGCCGGATGCGCACCGCCGACGATCAGCCAGCCGCCGCGCGGCGCTCGCCCGCCCTGGGATTCCCACGGCTGCCAGGCGAGCCGGTACAGCCTGCCGCGCTCGGCGGTGGCGGCTTCGGCGGTGGTGACGCGGAAGTCCATGGCCGAGCACAGGACTCGGCCGTCGGCGCCGAGCACGACGAGGTCGGCGATCAGATCCCGTTCCCCGTACTCCACGATGCGGGCATGGCACCAGACGTCGGTGACGGGCGCGGCCGGGGTGGCGAACTGCACCCGGGTGGCCCCCGCAGGCAGGGCGAGCGCGTCGGTCAGCCGCGGTCCGGCCGCTGCCGCGACGGTGTGCAGGCAGGCGTCGAGCAGCGCGGGATGCAACCCCGCGCCCGCCGTGAGTTGGATTGGCAGCGTGAGCTTTCCGACGGCTTCGTCGCCGCCGCGGGAGAGCTGGGTCAGCGCGCGGAAGGCCGGTCCGTAGTGCAGCCCGTTCCCCGCGAGGCGCTCGTAGAACTCCTCGATCGGCAGTGGCTGGGCGCACCGGGCCAGCAGTTCCCCGATCTCCGGTGCGGGTCGATCGGTGAGCGGGGCCTGCGCTTGGTCGAGCCAGCCGCGCGCGTGCGTGACCGCGGCGCCGTGCGAATCGGAGACGATCACGAATTCCGAACGCCCGCCCGCCGATTCGACGACCAGCTGGAGTGACGAGGCCGTACCGGGCAGCAGAACGTGCGGCGCTTCGAAGGTGACGTTGGTCAGCACCACGGTCGGCGTGCCGCCACCGGCCAGATCGCGCGCGGCCTGCGCCGCCGCGCCGAGCCAGTACGCGCCAGGGATCACCGGCACCTCGTCCACCACATGATCGGCGAGTTCGGGAGCGGCGTCCGGCCGTAGCGGCCACACGCCGAGCTCAGGGCGGGTGGCGATCCGCACACGCGGGCCGAGCCAGCCGCCGACCGGCGCGACTACGGCCGCGGCGCTCTCGGCGCGAATCAGCGGGAACCGCTGGGTGTTCCAGCCCTGCGAGGGAATCGGCACCGGCGTGCCAGGGCGGTAGAGCCGCGTCCAGTCCAGGTCCGCGCCGCGGGAGTAGAGCACGCCGAGCGCGTGCAGGAAGGCGAAGACCTCGTCCTCGTCGCGCCGGGCCGAGGACACCGCGACCATGTCCGCGCCGGGCGCGTTCGCGGTCGCGATCTCCGTGAGCGAGCGGGCCAGCACCGGATGCGGCGCGATCTCGACGAAGGTGTCGTGATCGGCGGCGAGCAAGGCGGTGATCGCCGTGTCGAACAGCACCGGTTCGCGCAGGTTGCGCGCCCAGTAGTCGGGGTCGACGAGCGTGTCGGTCAGCGGGCCGCCGGTGACCGTCGAGTACAGCGGCACGCTGGGCTCGCGCACCGCGATGTCGCGCACGGCCTCGCGCAGCCGGGGCCGCAGCGGCTCGACGGCGGGGCTGTGCGCGGCGAAGTCGACCGCGATGCGCCGGGCGAAGACCCCGTCGGCCTCCAGCCGCGCCACGATCTCGTCCAGCGCTCGCGGCTCACCGGAGATGACGGTCGCGCGGGGACCGTTCACCGCCGCCACCGACACTCGATCGCGGTACTCGGTGAGCGCCGACTCCACCTGCGCCGCATCGAGTTCCAGCAGTGCGAGGCCGCCGCGACCGGAGATCTCGGTGAGCAGCGCACTGCGCACGCAGACGATGCGCGCGGCATCGGCCAGCGACAGCGCGCCGCTGACGTGCGCCGCCGCGATCTCGCCCATGCTGTGCCCGCACACGGCGGCGGGTTCGATGCCGAAGGACCGCCAGGTCTCGGCGAGCGCGACCTGCATGGCGAACAGCGCGGGCGGCACGTGCGCGGTGCCATGCGCGACGATGCCGCGCTCGGCCGACCACAGCGACACCCCGAGCAGGCGCTCCAGCTCGGCGGCGCAGCGCCGCATCGCCTCGGCGAACGCGGGCACCGACGCGGCCAGCGCGCGGCCCATGCCGTCCCACTGCGAGCCCTGGCCGGGGAAGACCAGCGCAGTCCGCCGGGCGCGACGGCTCGGCGCCTGCGGTTCGCAGACCCCGCGGACCAGTTCGCCGTCGGCCAGCGCGGTCAGGCCGTCGATCAGTTCCTCGATGTCGCGGGCCACCACCGCGGCGCGGTGACCGTCGTGGTCGCCGCGCAGCGCTGCGGTGGCGGCCGCCCTGGCGAGCCAGGTCGAATCGTCACGGTTCTGCTCGGCGGTGCGTGCCCAGCCGCGCGCCCGCCGCCGCAGCCCCGCCGCGGAGCGCGCGGTCACCGGGAACAGCACGAAATCCGTTGCGCCGGAGTGCTCGTCCGGTTCGGTCGCCGGTGCGGTGGACAGCACCACGTGCGCGTTTGTCCCGCCGAAGCCGAACGAGCTCGTCCCGGCGATCGCGGCGCCGTCGGCGTCGACGGGCAGCGCCTCGACCACCGCCTGCACCGCCACCGGAACCCTGTCCAGCTCCAGCAGCGGGTTGGGCCGCCGGTAGTGGATGGTCGGCGGCAGCTCCCGATGATGCAGGGAGAGCGCGGTTTTGATGATTCCGGCGACACCGGCCGCGGCCTCCAGGTGGCCGAGGTTCGATTTCGCCGAGCCGACGCGCAACGGCTTCTCGGGATCGCGGCCTTGGCCGAGCACCGCGGCGAGCGCACCCACCTCGATCGGGTCGCCGACCGCGGTGCCGGTGCCGTGCGCCTCGACGTAGGCGACCCGGGCCGGGTCCACGCCCGCGGCGCGGTAGGCCGCGCGCAGCACCCGCTCCTGCGCGGGACGGCTCGGGGCGATGAGCCCGTTCGTCCGGCCGTCCTGATTGACCGCGCCGCCGCGGATCACGGCGTAGACGCGGTCGCCGTCGCGGCGGGCCCGCGCGAGCGTCTTCAGCACCACCACGCCCGCCCCCTCACTGCGGACGTAGCCGTTGGCGCGCTCGTCGAACGGCTTGCAGCGCCCGTCCGGCGCCATCAACCGGCCTTTGCTGAAGCTCAGCGCCACCCGCGGCGCCGCTATGACGTTCACGCCGCCGGCCAGCGCCACCTCCGATTCGCCCGCGCGCAGCGACTGGCAGGCCAGATGCACCGCGACCAGCGAGGACGAGCAGGCGGTGTCCACCACCATGCTCGCGCCCGCCAGGTTCAGGCAGTAGGACAGCCGGTTGGCGACGATGCTCAGCGCCGAGCCGGTGCCGTCCTGCGCCGACACCTCGGTGCCTGGCGCCAGCACGGCCACACCGTGGTCATAGGACGACGCGCCGAGGAAGACTCCGGTCGAGGTGCCCGCCAGCCTGCTCGGGCCGACGCCCGCGTCCTCGATCGCGTGCCAGGCGACCTCGAGCAGCAACCGCTGCTGCGGGTCCATCCGGATGGCCTCCTTGGCCGCGATGCCGAAGAACTCCGCGTCGAAATGCTCGACGTCGTCGAGGAATCCGCCCCACTTGGTGGTCATCCGGCCCGGCGCGTCCGGGTCGGGGTCGTACAGCGCCGCCGCGTCCCAGCGGTCCGCGGGGACCTCCGTGACGGCGTCCACGCCCGCGCGCAGCAGATCCCAGTACTCCCGTGGGCCGTCGGCGCCGGGAAATCGGCAGCCGATCCCGACGATGGCGATGGCGTCGTCGGGATCGGTGGCGATCGCCGCCTGTTCCGCCGTCTCGGCGACGCCGCCGAGCGCGGCGGCCAGCGCGGCGGCCGCGGCGGCCACGCTGGGATGGTCGTAGGCGAAGGTCGGCGACAAACTCGTCTCTGCCCAGCGCTGGAGATCGTCGGACAGCTCCACCGCTTGCATGGAGGACAGGCCGAGCGCCGCGAACGGCACGTCGACCGGGAGACCGGCCGGATCTACGCCGAGCAGCTCGGCGATCCTGGCGACCAGCCAGGCTTCGATGTCCGCCGCTGATCTCATGGCCGCACCGCCTCGGTCGCGGCGGGGGTGATCTCGTCGAGCGTGCCCGCCTCGAACGCCGCACGGGTCGCGCGCCGCTGCAACTTGCCGCTGGAGGTCTTGGGTACCGTGCCCGCCCGCACCAGGACGACCCGCGCGGGGGTGATCGAGTGGTCGACGCTGACCGCCGCGCGCAATGTCGCGGTGAGCGCGGCGATGTCGGGATCGGTGTCCGCCTTGACCTCGGCGACCACGATGAGCTCCTCACCGCGTTCCCGGTCGACCGCGAACGCGGCGGTGCAGCCGCGCCGGATCCGAGGATCGGCGTTCTCGACGGTGTGCTCGATGTCCTGCGGGTAGTAGTTGCGCCCGCCGATGATGACCAAGTCCTTGCGCCTGCCGACCACGTACAGCTCGCCGTCGACCAGCGCGCCGAGGTCGCCGCTGCGCAGGTACGGACCCGACTGCGGCGCAACGGTTTCCGCGCGGAACGTCTCCTGGGTGGCGTCCTCGTTGCCCCAGTAGGCCAGCGCCGCGTCCGGCCCGCCGATCCAGATCTCGCCGACCTGCCCGTCGGGCAGCGGCATCCTGGTGTCCGGGTCGACGATCAGCAGCTCGCGGTGCAAGGTCACGCGGCCGGAACCGACCAGCGTCTGATCCGGGCCAGGCGTGAGGCGGCCCTCGGCCAGTTCGTCGCGGCTCACCGTCAGCGTGACCGCGCCCGCGCCGCGGTGCGAACCGGTGGTCATGAGGGTGGACTCGGCCAGCCCGTAGCAGGGGTAGTAGGTGTTGGAATCGAAACCGTGCCCGGCGAATTCGGCGGCGAACTTGGCGAGGGTCTCCGCGCGGATGGGCTCGGCGCCGTTGAACGCGACCTCGAGCGAGCTGAGGTCGATACCCGCCCGATCGGCGGCGGGGATGCGGCGGCAGCACAGCTCGTAGGCGAAATTGGGACCGCCGGTGATGGTGGCCTGGTAGCGGGTCACCGCGCGCAGCCAGCGGACCGGTCGCTGCACGAAGGTCAGCGGCGGCATCAGCACCGTGCGGCTGCCCGCGTAGACGGCGGGCACCACGATGCCCATCAGGCCCATGTCGTGGAACAGCGGGAGCCAGCCGACGATGCGCGATTCGGCGCTGTAACCCATTGTCCGGCAGAGCAATTCCTGGTTGTGCATGAGCGCGTCATGGGTGACGACCACACCCTTCGGCGCGGAGGTCGACCCGGAGGTGTACTGGAGGAACGACACATCCGCGCCGGTCACCGGCACCGGTTCGAAGTCCGCGGCGCCGTCCGTGTCGGCCACGATGCCGATCCAGCGCAGGCGGTCCAGTTCCGGGGCGGCCTCGACCAGCAAGCCTCGGGTCTGCTCCGGCGCGGCGCACAACACCGCGGCGGCGTCGCAGTCCGCGGCGATGGTGCGCAGGGTCTCCACCCGGCGCGGCGAAGTCACCGGGAACGGCGGGTACACCGGCACCGCGACCACGCCGGCGAACTGGCAGGCGAGGAACGCGAGCACGAAGTCCGCGGAATCCGGCGCTACGATCAGTGCCCGGTCGCCGGGCGCGGCCTCTCGAGAAATGCGCGCGGCAAGTGCGCGGGTCAGTTGCTCCAGTTCCGCGAAAGTCCAGGAATGCGATTCTTTTTCACCGTCCGGCAAAAAGGTGTACGCGATTCTGTCGGCAGCGTCGGCGGCGCGCTGCGAAATTGCCTCGGCGAGCGTTCGAGCCCGGAGTTCGGTTTCCATCGCAATCCCTCCTCGATCAGCCGGCAGCCATCACGACGGTGCCGACAGAACAGGGACATTACGGGCGGAGGCGGCGAAATGGACAGGCTCAGAACGTGGTCCGAAGGGCGACACGCGGGGAATCGGAAGACATATCACTTTCGGACGGAAAACTCTCGGAAGGAATAGTCCGGAGGGATTGTCACCTTTGTGTAATGGCGATCGGCGCAGTCTCGCAGATACGTTCCCGCTGCACCGAAGAATTGCCGAACACAGAGCGGAGTAGAACTGTGACGAGCAGCACAGCGCGGGAGCGCATCGCCATTTGGTCGGATTTCGGGGGAGTGCTCACGCCGCCGGTAGCCGAGACATTCGCGGCATTCTGCGCGAAGACGGGATTGGCGCCGGATCCCTTGCGCCGCGCGATCGCGGAAGTCACCGCGACATTCGGCACCGAGGACATGATGCTGCCTTTGGACACGCCGCTGATCGGCGAGGACGAATGGCTGGATCTGGTGCGCGCGGCGCTGCGCAGGCAGGGCGTGCACACCGCGGTGCCCAGCCTCGCCGAGACCTGGTTCGACGGCCGAAAAGCCAACGCGCAGTGGGACGACGCGCTGCGGCGCTACCGAAGCGCCGGACATTTCGTCGGCATGCTGTCGAATATGCCGCCCGCGTGGGAAGCGCACTGGCGGCGGATGGTCGTCGCGGAGGAGTTGTTCGAGGAGATCGTCAACTCGGCGCAGGTCGGCTGCCGCAAACCCGATCCGGAGATCTTCGAGCTGGCGGCCGCGCGCGCAGGCGTCGAACCGAACCGCTGCGTCCTGATCGACGACCTGCCGCAGAACTGCGCGGGCGCCAGGGCGGCCGGTTGGCGCGCGGTGCTGTTCCGTGACGCCGCGACCGCGACCGCCGAGGTGGACGCCGAGCTGCGTCAGCTCGTCGCCGAGGGCGTCGCGATATAGGCCGAGGCCGCGTCCTCGTGCGCCAGCCGGCGCAGAGCGCTGAACATCGCGTCGCCGAGCGCCGTCCAGACGACGAGCGCCTCGGCCATGCTCTCCGCGTTCGGCTGGCGCAGCAGCGTGTCGATCTCCTTGGCCGCGATCCGTTCGGCCAGCTCGGCGTAGTCGTCGAGCAGGTCCCAGTGCTGCTGTCCCAGCCTGCCGAGGGTGGCGAGCACCGCGGCGAGGGTGCCGCGCGCCGGGTTCGTCTCGCGGACCTGCCAGCCGCGGCGGGCGAGCAGATCGCGGACCTGATCGGCGGCGGCCAGCTGCGCGTCGTCCGGCTCCGCGGCGGGCGGCTTGCTCATCGCGAACTGCGCCTTGCCCGCGGATTCCAGCACGGTCATCCCCGGCGTCCGCATCTTCTCCAGGACTTCCCTGGTCGCCGCCACCGACAGCCCGCCGACCTCGATCAAGGCCCGAACCAGCTTGAGCCGCCGCACATGTGAGTCGTCGTACTGCATCTGGTTGGGGCTGGTCCGTTCACCGGGAAACAGCAGCCCCTCGCGCATGTAGTACTTGATGGTGGGTGCGGGCACGCCCGAGACCTTGCTCAATTCGGCGATGCGCATATCCGCCTCCCGTCCGTGGCTACTACTGGTCGCCCAAGTGTAGGTCAGACGGATAGCGACCAGTTCCGGTTGCTGTTCGACTGCTCCGGCCGTCAGGACGCACTTTCGTGTTCGCGACGGCCGTGCGCGAGCTTCGGAAAGATCGACTCCGACGGCATCGTCACGCGGAATCCTGCTGGCCGATGTGCGCCCGATACCGGTTCACCGCGTCGATGCGGGAGACCGCGCCGAGCTTGTCGAAAATACTACGCAGATGCCGTTTCACGGTGCCCTCGGTGATGGACAGCGCATTGGCGATCTGCCGATTCGTCATGGCCTCGGACACCAGGCGCAGCACCTGTTCCTCGCGCGCCGAGAGCCTGCCCCGATTGGCCCCGGCGCCGGTGAGAAAATCCCGCGGCACGCTGACGGTGATCTGGTCCTCCACCGAGGCGATCCCCCGGATCGCGCTGACCAGCTCGCTGCGCGAGATCTTCTTGTGCAGGAAGCAGCGCACGCCCGCGTCGAGCATGTCGTACAGCAGGGTCTCGGTGCCCGTCGAGCTGAGCACCACGACGGCCGCGGACGGACAGGCACGGGTCAGCGAGCGCACCATTCGCACGGTGGCGCTGCCGATCTCGTCGTTGTCCAACACGATGACGTCCGGATGCGCGGCGGCGGCGAGATATCCGGCCTCGTTCCAGGACACGTCGCCGACTACCGTGAAATCAGCTTCGGAATTGAGGAAATCGCACAACATCTCGCGCGTCAGGAAGTTGTCTGTGACAATCTGAATGTGGACGACGCGCTGCGGCAGACCGTTTGTCGGTATCACCGAGACGAGGCGCGGAGCGGAGCATTCCGAAACGGCGTCCGTTATCGCGCTTTCCACGTCTGCCGTGCGTTTCATTCGGGCGGTTCCGCTCATTTCCACCATCCACCTCGGGGTTGCTGAGTCGGACCCGGCGGTCGTCCCAGACGACTTCCGGCGCGTAACCGACCCGTCGGCCGATGCCACGACAGCACGCGGCATCAACCCGCTGGATTTCGTTCACCGATGAACCAGAAAACCGGCCCCGCCCGGATCGGTATCGAAACGACTACCGACACTTGGCTTTTGGAACCTGAGACCGGTTATAGGAAGTGACCCTATCCGTAAACGGTGCACTCCACAAGCCGGTTGTTCCGCAGCGCACAATTAGGCTTCGAGTGTTCCCGATCCGTTAACACTTACCGCAAGGATCGGAAACGTGGTTGTGAGAAGCCGGTACGGCAATTGGTGGTCAAGACACGAAAAACAGGGGCACGCAAGGGGATTCGCGGAAAGTCGAGCGTGCTCAGCGACCACCGCGTCCCTCGCCCGCGAGCCTGCCGCGGCGGATGAGATCGCGTTTGGTGCCGGGGGCGATCGGCGGCAGCGCCGCGTCGGCGTCGGCCTCCGGCTCGTCGGGGTTCGGTCGCACGAACAGGGTGACGGTCGCGGCGGGACGGAAACCGCTGCGGGTCATCAGCGTCGCCGAGGCGGTGTTGTTGTTCTCCACGTCGGTGACGATGCGCCGCGCGCCGCGGGTGAACAGCGCCGTCGAGCACGCGTCGACCAGCCTGCGCGCGATGCCGTGCCCTTGCATGTCGGGCGCGACCGCAATCCACTCCAGATAACCCCAGTCGTCGCGCAGCTCGAATTCCATTGAGCCGAGCACGAATCCGACGACTCGATCGGAATCCAGCGCGACCCAGCACGCGTTGTCGGGGCTGTCCAGGTGCTCGGCCACGCTGGTCAGCGACCAGGAGGTGTAGGGCTTGGTGCCGGTGTCGAAGACCTGATGGCCGAGATCGAGCACCTGGCGCAGATGGCCGAGGCCCATGGGGACGATCACGGTGGCGGTGTCCATGGCGCACAGTTTGCCAGGAGCTAGCCGCTCTGCCGCTCAATGGAGGCTCAGCGCCGCCATTCCCGCAGTTCCAGGTCGACGATCACCGGATGCATCAAGGTGGAGACGGGCGCGCCGGTGTCGCGGCGGTCGGGCGCGAACACCGCCGCGGCCGCGAGCGTCGCCTCGTCGAGCGAGCGCAGCGGCGCGGGCGGGTCGAGGCGCAGGCGCGGTTCGGCCTCTCTGGTCGCCAGCACGAAGCCCCAGTCGCCGAAGCTGGGCACGTCGACGTGGTACGGCAGCGTCCGCAGGCCCGCCGCGCGAATCGTGTTCGCGATGCACCAGTACGAGCGCGGTGCGAAGAACGGCGAACCGGACTGGACCGCTAGCGTGCCGCCGGGGGCGAGCACATGGGCGGCCATCGCGTAGAACTCCTTGGAGTACAACTTGGCGATCGAGGTCTGGTCGGGGTCGGGTAAGTCGACGAGCACCGCGTCGTACGCGCCGGGCGAGCCGCGCAGCCAGGAGAACGCGTCCTCGTTGACGACCCGCACCCGCGGATCATCGAAGGCGTTGTGGTTCAACGTGTTCAGCCGGGCATCGGTGCGGGCCAGCCGGATCATCTCCGGATCCAGCTCCACCAGGGTGATCGTCTCGACATCGGGGTAGCGCAGGATCTCGCGCAGCGCCAGACCGTCGCCGCCGCCGAGCACGAGCACGTCGCGGCGCGGACCGGCGAGGGCCGGATGCACGAGCGCCTCGTGGTACCGGTACTCGTCCACCGAGGAGAACTGCAGATCGCCGTTCAGGAACAGCCGGGTGTCCGGGGTGCCGAACGGTGAGATCGACTCGGTGAGGACGATGTTCTGGTACTTGGTCCGCTCGTGCAGCACGATCGGATGGGCGAACAGCGCCTGCTGCGCGGTCGCCTCGAACCGGTCGGCGTAGAGGTAGGTGCCGAACAGCGTCGCCGCGACGAGCGCGGTCAGCGCGCCGAAGCCCCACCGCGCCCGCGGCCGGAGTTCGGTGCGGAACAACAGGAACACCAGCGCCAGCCCCGCCGCCGCGTTGACCACGCCGACGATCAGGCTGCCGCGGATCTGGCCGAACACGGGCAGCAGCAGGAACGGGAAGGCCAGCCCGCCGAGCAGCGCGCCCACGTAGTCCGCGGCGAACAGGTCGGCCACCGCGCTGCCCGGCTCCTGTTTGCGAATCCGCTGCAAAAGCTCCATCAGCAACGGGATTTCGGCGCCCACCAGAATGCCGAGGACGCTCGCGATCGCGATCAGCGCCGTGGTGTAGATGTTCAGCCAGGCATAGGCGGCGTAGAGCATCAGCACCGAAAGCCCGCCCAGCAGCGCGAGGATCAGCTCCACCGCGACGAACGCCGCCGCCGCGTGCCGCCGCAGCGGTTTCGCGGCCAGCGCGCCGATGCCCATGGCGAAAACCATGACGCTCAACGTGATCGAGGCCTGCGCCGCGGTGTCGCCGAGCAGATAGCTGCCCAGCGTCACCAGCGACAGTTCGTAGACCAGGCCGCAGGCCGCGCAGACGAACGCGGTGACCAGCAGCGCGATTCGGGCCGGGCGGCGCCGCAGGCGCGGCGGTAGCGGTGCGGTCTCGGTGTCCGCCCCCATACTCAGGACAGGCCCGCGGCCACCACGAAGGACACCGCGAGGTGCAGCGCCGCGGTCACCCAGACGGCCGGGTGAATCGCGCCGTCCGCGACCACATCTCGGAACTGGCCGGGCGTGAGCAGGTCCAGCAGCAGGAACGACAGCGCCATCGCGCCGAGACCGATCACGCCGTACACCGCGCTGGCCAGCAGCGCCTCACCGATCGCGCCCTGGGAGGTCCAGATCGCCATCGCCACGATGATCCCGACGCCGAGCAGGTTCGACGCCACGAGCAGCGACGCGTTCCGGTTCCGCTCGACCCAGATCTGCTCGCGCAGGTTGCCGGGCGTGATGACGTCCACCAGCACGAAACCGAGCGCCATCAACGCGATACCGACGCCGGTGTAGGCGAGCGCCGCGCCCGCGTCGGCCGCGAGGTCTGCCAGCATGTGTTTCTCCTTCTATTTGCCGCTCTGGCCGCGGTATTCGCTGCCCGGCGGCTGGCTCGGCCAGCCGAAACTCGACACCGTCGACTGGTGGCGCCGGTATCCGTTGCCGTACTGGTCGACGAGGATCATCGAGCCCGTCCCGTGCGGGGCGACGGTGATGATGTCGTTGCGATACTGCAGATAGGTGCGATCGCCGACGCGGCGGTTGTCCAGCGGCTGCGAGGCCGCGACGATAGCGCTGCCGACGGCGGCGGGCGCGAGGGCGGCGGTGTAGGCGCGGCCGTCGTTCGCCTGGTCCAGCGAGGTGGCCCGGGAATACTTGGCGGCGACGAAATCGCGCGCGCTCTCGATGTCGTCGCCGCAGCCGACGACCGAGAGCAGCAGCGCGGCCACCGCGACGAAACCGATGACCGTCCTGCCGAGGTGGTGCATGCGTCCCCCCGTAGAGCGCCGGGCCGTACCCGGTAGGTGATACGTCGAGTCCTCTATGTCGAAAACTCGTCGCGCACTGTATCACCGACGCGGCCACCCGCGTCCAGTCCTCGACGCGACAGTGCGCTACGCGCCCTTGCGGGCGGGGGTCTTCTTCGCGGCTTTCTTGGCGGGCTTCTCCGCGGTCTTCTTGGTCGCCTTGGCGGTCTTCTTCGCTGGCGCGGCCTTCTTGGCGGCCTTCTTCTGCGCGCCGCCACCGGAACTCGCCGCGCGCCTTCCGCTGGCCTCGAGGCTGCGTTGCAGCGCGGCGACCAGATCGACCACCTCGGCGTCCATCTCGGCGGGCGCGGCCTCGGGCTTGGTGGTCACCCGGTCGCTGCCGCTGGCGATCGCCTCGTCCAGGATCTTCTGCAGTTCGATCTGGTACTCGTCGGTGAACTGGCTCGGATCGAAATCGTCGGACATGGACTCGACGAGCGTCTCGGCCATCTTGATCTCCTGCGGCCGCGGCTCCGAGGCGTCCTGCAAGGACTCGAACTCGACCGCGCGCACCTCGTCGGGCCACAGCAGCGTCTGCAGCACGAGCATGCCCTCGCGCACCCGCAGCGCGGCGAGCCGGGTCTTCTGGCGCAGCGTGAAGTGGACCAGCGCGGTCCGGTCGATGCGCTCGAGCGTGGTGGCCAGCAGCACGTAGGCCTTCGGCGTCGTGGAGTCCGGCTCGAGGTAGTAGCTCTTGTCGAACAGGATCGGGTCGATCTGCTCGGACGGCACGAACTGCAACACCGGGATCTCGTGCTTCTCCGCGGCGGGCAGCCGGGCGAAATCCTCGTCGGAGAGGATCACCCGCTCGCCCTCGGGCGACTCGTACGCCTTGGCGATGTCGACGTACTCCACGGGTTTGTTGTCGACGGTGCAGACGCGCTGGTATTTGATCCGGCCGCCGTCCTTGGCGTGCACCTGGTGGAATTTGATGTCGTGGTCCTCGGTGGCGGTGTACACCTTGACCGGGACGTTTACCAGCCCGAATGCAATCGAGCCCTTCCAGATAGCTCGTGCCATCACTCCATGATGGCCGAACCATCCCGCCCGCGCGAGCGAACCGGAATCCCCGAGGTCGCGGCGGCGATTCGGATGCGCGATCCGGTGGGAAGCGCCGCGAACAGCGCGCGCATGGCCGCGACGGTGCCGGCGAGATCGGTGCGGCCGGACAGGTAGGCGCGTTGCAGCGGCGCGGGCAAGTCGAAGAAGGCGTCGAAGAACGCGGGGAGGTCAGCGGGCGGCAGCGCGAGCAGCGCGCGCAGCCCGGCCGCGCGCAGGGCCCGCACCGCTCGGGCCGAGGGCGGCCACAGGTCGGCGCCCGTCGCCGCCGCGTCCGCCGCGGCGAGTGCGGACGCCACGCTGTATCCCGTTGCGGGATGGGTGAATCCGCCCGCCGCGCCGAATGCGCGCTGGCCCGGTCGGCCGCCCTGCACCGGGAAGCGCACTCGCTCGACGGGCTCGTCGCCGTGGAGCGCGATGCCGCGGGCGCGCAACCGGTGCCGAAGGCGGGTGCGCAGTTCGCCGGTGTCCAGCGCGGGCCGCCCGGCCAGACAGGTCTCCTCGAGCAGCATCGCGCCGCCGCCCAGCGGAACCGCGTACAGGAACGAGCGCGGCGCGGCCGGATGCGCGCCGTTGTCGGCGCGCCAGTCCATGAACAGCGGCTCGATGCCCGCGGCGACCGTGTCGCCGACGAGCACGCCGTAGGCGGTTTGTTCGGCGCGGGCGGGGGAGCGGGCGATCCCGCGCGCGTCGATCACCCGCTCGGCGGGCAGCGTCCGGCCCGAGGCCAGCGTCACGCCGTGCCGTTCGAGCCGCACGGCGCGCTCGGCGACGATCTCCGCGCCCGCCAGGTCCAGCGAGTTCTGCAACCGCCCCGTGTCGAGCACGACGTAGGCACGATCGAGTTCGTGGCGGCGCGCGCCCCACGCGGTGGGGCGGGCGACCGTCGCGGCCGTGACCGCCGGATCGAGCCACCCGGGCAGTTCGTCCGCCCAGGCGGCGTAGGTCGCGGTCCACGGCCGTGCGGGCGCGGGATCGACCACGGTGACCGCCATGCCGCGAGCCAGGCAGCGGTGGGCGAGCGCCCGCCCGGCGGGGCCGAGACCGCAGACGACGATGTCGGTCACGACGGCCGCCATCGCTCAGGCTCGATCGGCCGCCGCCCTGCCGGGTGCGGCCGCTGTCGCCCGACGATGACCGGCTGCCGTCGCCCGCCGTCGATCAGATGCCGCCGGTGGAGAGCAGGCCGCCGTCGACGCGCACGGTCTCGCCGGTGATCCACGCGGCCTCGTCCGAGACCAGGAACGCGATCAGCCGCGCGACGTCCTCGGGCACGCCGAGCCGCTTCATCGGATACGCGGCGGCGGCTCGCTCCTCGTCGGCGGAGTAGAGCGCGTCGGCGAACTTGGTCTTGACCACGCCCGGGGCCACCGCGTTCACCCGGATCTTCGGGCCGAGCTGCCAGGCCAGCTCGTCGGTGAGGTGGATGAGCGCGGCCTTGGAGGCGCCGTAGGCGGCGATCACACCGCTGGACCGGATGCCAGCGACGCTGGCGACGTTCACGATCGCGCCGCCGTTGTCGCGCATCCAGGCCTTGTACGCCTCCTGGATGTAGCCGAGCGCGGCGACCACGTTGACGTCGAAGATCTTGCGCACCGCGTCCAGGTCCGCGTCCATCAGCGCGCCGTAGATCGGGTTGATGCCGGTGTTGTTGATCAGGATGTCGAGCGAGCCGAACTCCGAGACCGCGCGCTCGACCGCGGCGGCGCGGCTCTCCGCCTCGCCGGAATTGCCCGCCAGCGCGACGACCTGGCCCTGGTGGCCGAGGGCACGCAGCTCGGCGGCCGCCTCCTCCAGCGGTTCCGGTTTCCGCGCGGTGATCACCACGTTCGCGCCGCGGCGCAGCAGCTCGGCCGCCACGGCCTTGCCGATGCCCCGGCTGGCCCCGCTGACCAGCGCGCTTTTGCCCAACAGATCGGTACTCATGCCATCGCACGCTACCGAAGCCGGTCGAACGGCAGTTATCGCGGTCACACCGGCTTCCTCGGCTGCGGGGCCCGTCACGGGCACAGGTAAAATCGGTGGTTCTTGTGCATCGAGGGGCGCACAATCGAGCAGCGACTGCCCGGCCCCGCCATGCCACGACCACCACCATCCGTGAGGAGCCCATCTGTGATCACCGCGACCGACCTCGAGGTTCGGGCCGGAGTCCGGACCCTGCTGTCGGCGCCCGGTCCCGCGCTGCGGGTACAGGCCGGTGACCGCATCGGACTGGTCGGGCGCAACGGCGCGGGCAAGACGACGACGCTGCGCATCCTCGCCGGCGAGGGCGAGCCGTACGCCGGAAAGATCCTGCGCTCCACCGAGATCGGCTATCTGCCGCAGGATCCCAAGGAAGGCAACCTGGACGTGCTCGCGCGCGACCGGGTACTCTCCGCGCGCGGTCTGGACACGCTGATCCGCGACATGGAGAAGCAGCAGGCGCTGATGGCCGAGGTGGCCGATGAGAAGGAGCGCGAGAAGGCGGTCCGCAAGTACGGCAGGCTCGAGGAGCGCTTCTCGGCGCTGGGCGGCTATGTCGCCGAGAGCGAAGCCGCGCGGATCTGCCACAGCCTGGGGCTGCCCGACCGGGTGCTCGGCCAGCCGCTGCGCACCCTCTCCGGCGGTCAGCGCCGCCGAATCGAGCTGGCGCGCATCCTGTTCTCCGCCTCCGACGGCAGCGGCGGGCGCTCGGATCGCATCCTGCTGCTCGACGAGCCGACCAACCACCTCGACGCCGACTCCATCACCTGGCTGCGCGGGTTCTTGCAGAACCACGACGGCGGTCTGATCGTGATCAGCCACGACGTCGAACTGCTCGACGCGGTGGTCAACAAGGTGTGGTTCCTCGACGCCGTGCGCGGCGAGGCCGACGTCTACAACATGGGCTGGAAGAAGTACCTCGACGCCCGCGCCACCGACGAACAGCGCCGCCGCCGCGAGCGCGCCAACGCCGAGAAGAAGGCGTCCGCGCTCAAGGCGCAGGCCGCCAAGCTCGGCGCCAAGGCGACGAAAGCCGTTGCGGCACAGAACATGGTCAAGCGCGCCGAGCGACTGCTCAACGAGCTGGACGACGTGCGCGTCGCCGACAAGGTGGCCAGGATCAAGTTCCCCGAGCCCGCCGCCTGCGGCAAGACGCCGCTGATGGCCGAGAACCTGACCAAGATGTACGGCTCGCTGGAGATCTTCACCGGTGTGGACCTGGCGATCGACCGCGGCAGCCGGGTCGTGGTGCTCGGCCTCAACGGCGCGGGCAAGACCACGCTGCTGCGCCTGCTCGCCGGGGTGGAGCAGCCGTCGGCGGGCGGGCTGGTGCCGGGGCACGGTCTGAAGATCGGCTACTTCGCCCAGGAGCACGACACCCTCGACGACGACGCCACCGTGTGGGAGAACATCCGGCACGCGGCGCCGGACGCGGGCGAACAAGACCTGCGCGGCCTGCTCGGCGCGTTCATGTTCACCGGTCCGCAGCTCGACCAGCCCGCGGGCACCCTCTCCGGCGGTGAGAAGACCCGCTTGGCGCTGGCCGGTCTGGTGTCCTCGGCGGCCAATGTGCTGCTGCTCGACGAGCCGACCAACAACCTGGACCCGGTGTCTCGCGAACAGGTGCTCGACGCGCTGCGCACCTACGCCGGGGCCGTCGTCCTGGTGACCCACGATCCGGGCGCCGCGGAGGCTTTGTCGCCGGAGCGGGTCATTCTCCTCCCCGATGGCACCGAGGACCACTGGTCCGCGGAATATTTGGAACTGATTCAGCTCGCGTGAGTTTCATCACACGAACCCGTTGATCAAGGCCTGTTCAGTGCTTAGCCTGGAATGACGCGCTGCTCGGCGACTCGGAGGAAGCCATGAGCGACAGGGCCACACAAAGCAAGGCCACATTGGGTAAGGGCACACGCGTCACGGGGAAATCGCGTGACCGTCTGCAATCGCAGCTGAAGAAGCAATACGAGGCGGGCGCCAGCATCCGTTCGCTGGCGCGCTCGACGGGACGCTCCTACGGTTTCATCCACAACGTGCTGGTGGAGTCGCATGTGCAGCTCCGCAGCCGGGGTGGTGCGAACCGGCGTAAGAGCCCCGGCAAGTAACGCCGACGCTCGCTCGAATCCGGCGGCTGCGCACAGTCTTTCGCAGCCACCGCGGGAAATTCTTCGCGTCGGCGTCGTCCCTTCGCCGGGACGGTGCCGACGAGAGGAGGAGCGGGAGACCCGTACCGGCGGTCAGTAGCCGGGAACCATGCCGTCGCTGTGCACGAGCAGGTTGGACAGGCTCTGGAAGATCGGCATGCCGGTCTTGATCTCCAGGTAGGCGAACTGCCCCTGGGGGTTGACCTCCAGGAAGTAGTACTCGCCGTCCAAGCCGAGGCGCAGGTCGAGGACCCCGAAGCTGAGCCCGAGCGCGCCCATGAGCGTGGCCAGGGATTTGCTGACCGAGGCGGGCAGCTGGTCGCGGGTGAACTCGACGGAGGTGTCCAGCCGGGAGTCGACCCGGCCGACGCCCGCCTGGGAGTCGATGCGCACCGTCCAGGCGATGCCGTCCACCCACACCACCCGCAGGTCGCATTCGGCCTGGATGTAGTCCTGGAAGGTGGTCGGCGCCGACCGGATGCCCGCCAGCTTGCCGAAATCGGCGGCGGTGATGATCCTGGTCTCGGCGAATTCCGCGCGTCCCGTGCCGGTGCGCTTGTAAACCACTGCGCCGGGCCGTGATTCGACGAAGCTGCGCGCCTCGTCCGGATCGTTGGTGATCAGCGTCTCCGGGATCGCGAACCCGGCGCGCTGTGCCGTCTCCAATTGGACGATCTTGCGCGCCGCGGTGCGGTCGGCGCCGGGATCGTTGATCCAGAACGCCGGGATCGACCACAGCAGGCCCTGGATGAAGCCGTCGCACTCGGCCTGGCGGTAGGCGTCGTCGGAGGCGCGCACGCCGCCGGGCACCTGGCACGGGTGCGGTCGCCGCCACCACACCGAACGGACGGTGTCGAGCCCGATGACGTGCGAGAGCGAGCGCGTGGTGCCGAGGCGGTCCAGCCGGAAACTGCCCGACTCACGCGGGAAATCGCGCAGGTCGAGGTGTATCGGACTGAGCCCGTGGTGTTCTCGCAATGTCGCCGCCATCGCCGTGGCGTGCAGATCATCGGATTCGGACACGATCAGGACCGAGCCTGGGAGCCGGCTCACCATCGGCGGGTCCGCTCAGTCGAGGCTGTCGCAGTTGATGCCGTCGTCACTCGTCGCGAACGATTTCGTCTGACAATAGGTATAGGTCGCACCGGTGCCCGCCGGATAGTCCACGAGCCGAAGTCGATCGGCCCAGGTGGCCGTGAGTTGTTGCAGCAGTTCGTCTCCCAGCGCTTCCGAGGGTGCGGCGGCGATGGTCATCGGCCGGTCGACGAGGTCGATGCGCAGCCGCTGGGTGAAGTCGGCGGTGGCGCCGGGGCGGATGTCCACCAGAACCGGTCGGCCGTCGCCCGCTTGGTCGTCGGTGACGTTGTCGAGCATGCGGAGCACATCGTCACGGCGGAAGGTCCACGTGCCCTCGGCGACACGGACGGTGATCTCGCGTTCCGACTCGGCCACCAAGAGGCCCTGCAGTGCGGGTACGCGGTCTTCCGTCGACGTGACACCGGGTCGGTGGATTGCGTCGGCCATGGTCTGCTCTCCGATCTGCTCGCGATTTGCCAGGACCCCCGAGCGTGAACTGGATCATAACGCGGAAGGGGTCGGCCCCGGCCCGGATCGAAAGATTTCACGGCCGTTGGCAAACCGGATCCGGACACGGAAGGCGCTAGCGCCGAAAGATTTTCGGCAGTCCGAAAATAGCCCTACCGCAACCTTCTAGCTATTTCCGATTGGGGGTAGCGGACGGGTATTGCCCAAGATTGGCGGCCATGTCGACCGCCGCGCCACGCTACAGGTCGAGCAGATCGGGTCGTTCGGCGAGGGCTCGGAAACGCTCGCCCGGATCGGCGACCAGCTTGCGCTCGGCCAGATCGAGCAGGCCGCCGACGACAGCGACCTCGGCCGACACCGTACCGTCGAGCTTGCGGATCTGCTGGCGCATTCGGAAGATCTTGCCTTCGGTCCAAGCGAATTCGCAGCTGATCGTCACCTCGTCGCCGCCGCGCAGTTCACGGAAGTACTTGATGTTCGTCTCCAGGACCACCGGCCCGACACCGGCCTCGATGAGCTTGTCCTGGGCGACCCCGGCGGCGCGCAGCAGTTCCCAGCGGGCGTGCTCGGCGTACTGGAGGTACACCGCCTGATTCAGGTGGCCCTGGGTGTCGAGCTCGTAACCGCGGACGACGACGGGGACGGAAAAGGTCATATCGAAGCGAACCCGTCGCCGTCCGTTGTTGTTCCCGTTCCGCGCTGACGTCTGCGCCACACTCCGGTGCGCGAACGCATCACCGCCGGTTGGCGGTTCGCTCGGCCCACCACCGCGGAGCGTCCACGAAGTGGTTGTCGAATTCCTCTTGGGTGGCGGCGAGATCGGCGAGCGTCGCCTCGCCTCTGCCGAGGCGGTCGAGCAGGCGGAAGTACTCGAAACGTTGGACGCCGGGCATGAGCGCGATCAGCAGCCGGGCGGTGCTACCCGGCGCCGCGCCGAACGCGTGCGGCATGAACTTGGGCACCACCAGCGCGCCGCCCGCGCCCACGGTGACGATCTCCTCCCCGGCCAGCACCTGCAGTTCGCCCTCGGCCACATAGAACAGCTCGTCGGACTTGGTGTGGTAGTGCGGCGCGGCGCCGTCGGCGCCCTCGGCCAGGGTGACCTCCAGGCTGCTGACCGACCCGCCGGTCTCGTTCGCGTCGATCAGCAGGCGCATCCGGACGGTGTCGGTCCGCAAGGTCTCCGCGTCGTGCGGCTGACGGAGGGCGGGTTCGTGGCGGGGAAGGGCGGCGGTCAAGACGACTCCTGTAGTTCGGCGATTGATAATTCGGTACCGAACTATATCCCGGCGAATAGAATCCTGTCCATGACCGAAGCGAAACCCGATCCGGTGGACGCCATCGCCGAACAGTGGCGGCGCGAGCGGCCCGATCTCGACCTGGAGGCGATGGCGATCGTCGGGCGGCTCTGGCGGCTCATGGTCGTGGCGCAGCAGGCGATCGAAGCGGTCTTCACCGCACACGGATTGCAGCGCGGCGAGTTCGATGTGCTTGCGGCGCTGCGCCGTTCGGGCGAACCGTTCCAGCTGAACCCGTCCGTGCTCGCCGACACGCTGATGCTCTCCCGCGCGGGCATGACCGGCCGCCTGGACCGGCTGGAATCGGCGGGACTGGTGCGCCGCATCGCCGACGCGGCCGATCGGCGCGCTGTTCGGGTGGCGCTCACCGACGCGGGCCGGGAACTGGTCGACACCGTGGTGACGGCGCACACCCGCAACGAGACCCGCATCCTCTCGGTGCTCTCGGCGCAGGACCGCAAGGATCTCGACCGCATCGCGCGGAGTCTGCTCGCCAGTCTCGAAGGCGACGACTGACATTCGCGGCGCGTCGGGGAAACTGTCGCGCGAAATCGAGTAGTGCGCTACTCGTGTGCTGGGCGGCGCGCGGCCCTACGGTGTGGCTCTGCTTTCAGACCTTCAGGCGGGCAAGGAGAAACGATGATCGACATCATCACCCTCCGGGGCACCGGCGAGCCCCGCAATCCGGACGGCGCGCCCGCGGGCATGCTGCGCGACGTCACCAAACTGCTCGACCCGGAGAAGTTCACCGCGTTCGAGCCGAACTGGCCCGCCTCGGTCGGGCCGGCGCCGGAGGTGTGGGGTCCCTCGCTGGAGACCTCGGTCCGGCTCGGCGTCGCCGCCGGGGTGCGCGCCATTCAGGATTCGCCGAATGTCTGTGGGCTGCTGAGCTATTCGCTCGGCGGTATCTGCGCGAGCCGGATATTGGAGGGTGTGCGGTCGGGCAAGTACAAGAACTTCGACGGCTCGCCGCTGGAGATCGCGTTCGTGGTCAACATCGCCAATCCGGTGCGCAAAGCGGGTCAGTCCGTGGGGAATCTGTGCCCGCCGTCCACCTACGGACTGCACGGCCAGCGCGGCGCGTGGCCCAGCCTCGACGTCCGGGAATACGCCAATCCCGGCGACATCATCACCTCCTCGCCGCCGGATTCCCCGCTGCGCGTGATCGATGCCGGCATCTCCCCGTTCTCGTTCGTCGAGGGCGCTCGCTTCGGCAACGTGACGCCGCTGATCTTCGAGGAACTGCTGCGCTTCCTGTTGCGGAACCCGCTGGCCAATCTGAACCGCTACACCGCGGCCGTGCAGGGCGTCATCGGCTACCTCACCCCGTGGCCCGACGGTCAGCACGTCCTGTATTCCGGCCACAACATGCCCGGCACGAACGTCCTCTGGACCACCCACGCCGCCAACTACCTCAACGACACCTACTGACGCGCCCGCCGTCGACCACCCTGCGCCCGCCCTCGGCGTACAGTCTCTCGCGAGACACCGCGAGCCCGAAAACCTCTGCGAGACAGTGCGCTCGGGCTCGACAGTCGGATCGGGCAGCAGGGAGAGCGGACGTGGGCGAGATGAACCGCGGGCAGTTCCTGACGTGGTTGGCGGGCAGCGCCGTCGGCGCGGTGACCGGTGGCGTGCTAACGGGCGCGATCGCCGAGGCGGAACCGAACGCGCCGGTGACGGTCCTGGTGGGGGCCACGGTGATCGACGGGACGGGCGGGCGGTCGCAACCGGACACCACCGTAGTGCTGGCGGGCGATCGGATCGTCGCGGTCGGGCGTTTTCCCGACCTGCCGACGCCGCCGGTGCGGACCATCGATCTGCGCGGCAAGTTCGTCATCCCCGGTCTGTGGGACATGCACACGCACGTCGCCACGGCGGAGCGGACCTTTCCGCCGATGTATCTCGCATACGGCGTCACCGGCATTCGCGAGATGTGGGGCTTCCCGGAGACGCATTCGCTGCGTCGGCGCATCGAGGGCGGTGAACTACCCGGACCCCGGATGCTGGTAGCCAGCAGCATCATCGACGGCCCGCCCGTTATCTGGCCCGGCTCGGAAGGCGTGGCGACCGACGCCGAAGCTCGTGCGGCGGTCCGCAGGGCACACGGCACGGGCGCTGATTTCGTCAAGGTGTACTCCCAGCTGACGCGGGAGACTTTCGGAGCCATCGCCGACGAGTCGCGCCGGGTCGGGCTGCGTTTCGCGGGCCACGTGCCCTATCGCATTCCGGTCGAGGAGGCCGTCGAGACGGGTCTGTACACCCTCGAGCACATGTACGGCATGCTGACCGCCGCGTCCGCGCGGGCATCGGAGCTGCAAGCCGAAATCGACGCCATGCCTGCCGATCCCGGGCACCCCGAGGGCTGGCTCGCGCAGCGTGCCCGGCTGGAGCGCGAGGCGGCCGAGACCTACGACCCGGCACGTGCGGCGCGACTGTCCGACCTGATGATCCGGCGCGGCTGCTGGCAGTCGCCGACCCTCGTCGTGCAACGCCGGCTCGTGACCGGAAGCGGATATCCGCCGCCGGACGATCCGTCCGCCGAGGACATGCTGCGGCGCTACATGCCCGAGAGCATCCGGCAGTTCTGGACGGGCTACCGAACCGCTCCGTCGACGCCGGAGCAAATCGCCGAGCGGGAGTTCGCCTTCCGAGTGCGGCTGGATCTGCTCGCGGCGATGGCGGAGGCCGGTGTCGGGATCGTCGCGGGCACCGACGCCGGAAATCCCTATGTGTTCCCGGGCTATTCGTTGCACGAGGAGCTGGAACTCCTTGTGCGAGCGGGCCTGGCGCCGATGCGGGCGTTGCAAGCCGCCACGCGCGACGCGGCCCGCTGCGCGGGATGGGAACACCTGTCCGGCACCGTCGCACCGGGGAAGTTCGCGGATCTCGTTGTGCTGGACGCCGACCCGCTGGCGAGCATCGGCAACACCCGGAGTATTCACGCGGTCGTCAGCCGGGGCCGTTACCTGTCCGGCGCGGACCGGGAACGGATGCTGCGGGAGGTCGAGGTGGCCGCGCAGGAGCCGTCGCCGGTGTTCGTCCCCGGTGGGTCGCTCGGACGGTGCTGCGGCTGATCGCGGCTCAGTCCTTGCGGCGGAGCTCAGTCTTTGCGGCGGAGCTCAGTCTTTACGGCGGACCGAGGCTTCGACGAGGTCGAGGACCGCGGAGAGGTTCTCGTTGGTGTGGCCGGAGGCGATACGGGCGATGAGGCCGTCGAGGACGAGGTCGAGATAGCCGAGCAGGACGTCGGTGGGGACGTCGTCGCGCAGCGCGCCCGCGGCCTTGCGCCGCTCCAGGCGGGCCAGGGTGGCCGCGGTCAGCTCGGCGGAGCGCTGGGTCCAGCCCGCGCGGAACTCGGGATCGGTGCGCAGCCTGCGCGCGATCTCCAAACGGGTGCCGAGCCAATTGAATTGCTCGGGGTGGGCGAGCATATCGCGCATCACCTGCACGATGCCCTGGTTGGCCGCGACGTCGGCCATGCGCTCGGCGTCCTCCTGCGCCAGCGCGAGGAACAGCGCGTCCTTGTCGCGGAAGTGGTGGAAGATGGCGCCGCGAGACAGTCCGATGGCCTCTTCCAGGCGACGCACGGTGGCGCCGTCGTAGCCGTATTCGGCAAAGCAGCGTCGCGCCCCGTCGAGGATCTGACTGCGCCGGGCGGCGAGGTGGTCATCGCTGACCTTGGGCATGGGCGTGGCTCCTCCGAAAGAGTGACGCTGCGGGATGCGGAGAGGTCCGCGCACCGCCGTGGCGATGCGCGGACCTTCCGCACTGGCGACGAGCCGGCTACCCGGCTCGGCCGCGAATCATCGGTCGACCCCGCGTGCGCGGGGAACGCTCGAGGATCAGCCGCGAATCATGGGATCATCCCCGCATGCGCGGGGACGGGGCTCAGCCCCGAATCATGTTCCGCAGCACGTACTGCAGGATGCCGCCGTTGCGGTAGTAGTCGGCCTCACCGGGGGTGTCGATCCGGACCACCGCGTCGAAGACGACCTTCTCGCCGCTCTCCTTGGTGGCGGTCACCTTCAGGGTCTTCGGAGTCACACCCTCGTTCAGCTTGGTGATGCCCTCGATGTCGAAGACCTCGGTGCCGTCCAGGCCCAGCGACTTGGCGCTCTCACCGGCCGGGAACTGCAGCGGGACGACGCCCATACCGATGAGGTTGGAGCGGTGGATGCGCTCGAACGACTCGGTGATGACCGCCTTCACGCCGAGCAGGCGGGTGCCCTTGGCCGCCCAGTCACGCGACGAACCCGAGCCGTACTCCTTGCCGCCCAGCACGACCAGCGGGATGCCCGCGGCCTGGTAGTTCTGCGAGGCGTCGTAGATGAAGGCCTGCGGGCCGCCCTCCTGGGTGAAGTCGCGGGTGTAACCGCCCGAGACGTCGTCGAGCAGCTGGTTGCGCAGCCGGATGTTGGCGAAGGTGCCGCGGATCATCACCTCGTGGTTACCGCGACGCGAGCCGAGGGAGTTGTAGTCCTTGCGCTCCACGCCGTGCGAGTCCAGGTACTGCGCGGCCGGGGTGCCGGGCTTGATCGGACCGGCCGGGCTGATGTGGTCGGTGGTGACCGAGTCGCCCAGCAGCGCGAGGACGCGCGCGCCCTTGATGTCGGCGACCGGCGACGGCTCCATCTCCATGCCGTCGAAGTACGGCGCCTTGCGGACGTAGGTCGAGTTCTCGTCCCACGCGAAGGTGTCGCCCTCGGGGGTGGACAGGTTCTGCCAGCGCTCGTCGCCCTTGAAGACGTCGGCGTAGGACTTGGTGAACATGTCGCGGTTGATCGCCGACTTGATGGTGTCGTCGATCTCCTGCGGGGACGGCCAGATGTCGCGCAGGTAGACGTCGTTGCCTTCGGTGTCCTTGCCGAGCGAGTCGGTCTCGAAGTCGAAGTCCATGGTGCCCGCGAGCGCGTAGGCGATGACCAGCGGCGGCGAGGCCAGGTAGTTCATCTTCACGTCGGGGGAGATGCGACCCTCGAAGTTGCGGTTGCCGGAGAGCACCGCGGTGACCGAGAGGTCGTTGTCGTTGATCGCCTTGGAGATCTCCTCCGGCAACGGGCCGGTGTTGCCGATGCAGGTGGTGCAGCCGAAACCGCCCACGTAGAAGCCGAGCTTCTCCAGGTACGGCCACAGGCCGGCCTTCTCGTAGTAGTCGGCGACGACCTGCGAGCCAGGGGCCATGTTGGTCTTGACCCACGGCTTGGAGGACAGGCCCTTCTCCACCGCGTTGCGGGCCAGCAGAGCGGCGCCGAGCATGACCGACGGGTTGGAGGTGTTGGTGCAGGAGGTGATGCCCGCGACGACGACGGCGCCGTGATCGAGCACGAAGTCGCCACGCTCGGGATCGGAGACCTTGACCGGCTTGGTCGGGCGGCCCTCGGAGCCGTTGGCGGCGGTCGGCAGCACGGCGTCGTCCTCGGCGAAGGACAGCACGGCCGGATCGCTGGCCGGGAAGGACTCCTCGACGGCCTCGTCCAGCTGGGTGTGCGGCGCGGTGTCACCCTCGGTGACGTAGTTGCAGATGTCCTTGCGGAAGGCGATCTTGCTCTCCGACAGCAGGATTCGGTCCTGCGGGCGCTTCGGACCGGCGATGGACGGCACCACGGTGCTCAGGTCCAGCTCCAGGTACTCCGAGTAGGCGGGCTCGCGGTCGGCGTCGTGCCACATGCCCTGCTCCTTCGCGTACGCCTCGACGAGCGCGAGCTGCTCGTCGGTGCGGCCGGTGAGGCGCAGGTAGTTGATGGTCTCGGCGTCGATCGGGAAGATCGCCGCGGTGGAGCCGAACTCGGGGCTCATGTTGCCCAGGGTGGCGCGGTTGGCCAGCGGCACCTCGGCGACGCCCTTGCCGTAGAACTCGACGAACTTGCCGACCACACCGTGCTTGCGCAGCATGTCGGTGACGGTGAGCACGACGTCGGTCGCGGTCACGCCGGGCTGGATCTCACCGGTCAGCTTGAAGCCGACGACGCGCGGGATGAGCATGGAGACCGGCTGGCCCAGCATGGCCGCCTCGGCCTCGATGCCGCCGACGCCCCAGCCCAGCACGCCGAGGCCGTTGACCATGGTGGTATGCGAGTCGGTGCCGACGCAGGTGTCGGGGTAGGCCTGGCCGTTGCGGACCATGACGGTGGGGGCCAGGTACTCGATGTTGACCTGGTGCACGATGCCCATGCCCGGCGGGACGACGCGGAAGTCGTCGAAGGCGCCCTGGCCCCAGCGCAGGAACTGGTAGCGCTCGCCGTTGCGCTCGTACTCGAGCTCGACGTTGCGCTCCAGCGCGTCGGCGCGGCCGAAGACGTCCAGGATGACCGAGTGGTCGATGACCATGTCGGCGGGGGAGAGCGGGTTGACCTTGTTCGGGTCGCCACCGAGGGCGGTGACGGCCTCACGCATGGTGGCCAGGTCGACGACACAGGGCACGCCGGTGAAGTCCTGCATGATCACGCGAGCCGGGGTGAACTGGATCTCGGTGTCCGGCTCGGCCGACGGATCCCAGTTCGCGATGGCGCGGATGTGGTCGGCGGTGATGTTGGCGCCGTCCTCGGTGCGGAGCAGGTTCTCCGCGAGGACCTTCAGTGCGTAGGGGAGTTTTTCGGTGCCGGGCACGGCCGAGAGACGGAAGATCTCGTAGGAGTTGCTTCCGACCTCGAGGGTGCCCTTGGCGCCGAAAGTATCGATACTTGTCGTCACGTCAGCTCCACTCGTCTGTGAGGGTTGGCCACCGGCGGGGCTGTGCCGGCGACTCGAGTCTTTGGAGGGGCTCCTGCGCCTGGGAGAGCGCCGGTTCCTCGCGCCACGACTCTAACAGTACGCTTGTCCTGTGAAATACGCGGGGGCCGGTCGGCGTGGCGGGTGGCAGCGTCCGAACATCGGGTCGCGTACTGTGCTTTCGAGCTAGCCGGGGTAATAGTTAGCTCACCCTGCAGTGTTGGATGCCCGTCGCAGCGCCCGCTGACGCGGCTGGACAGACCGGATGGATGATGGCCCCTTCGTACACCTCGGTGTTCTCCCCCATGGCCGCGGAGCTGCCGCCCACCATCAACGACAGCGCGTTGCGGACCATCAAGGCCGACGTCGCCGACAATCACGTGGCGGCGCCGAAGGGGAAGGACCAGTCGGGACTCGAGGCGATCGTGGCCGAGGCGCGCGCCGACGGGATCCCGCTCAGCATCGTGGTGATTCCCGGCAATCCCGGTCACGACTCCAATCTACGGGACCTGGCCACCGAGATCGGCAAGACCGAACACGGCACCGTCGTGGTGCTCAGCGACGACTGGGTCGGCACCTACAGCGATTCCATCAGCCGGGTGAAGCTGGAGTGGGCCGAGGACGCCGCCAAGAGCAAGCAGGGCAACTCGGTCGAGGCCGCGCGAATCTTCGTCGGCCGCCTCGAAGAGCCGGAAACCTTCTCCTGGACCGCGATCACCAGCGTGTTGCTGGCCGGTACCGCGATCGTCATCGCCGGCCTGTACTGGGTGAAGTCCCGGCGTGCCGCGGCCGAATCCGCCGCCGTCGCGGTCGCCGAGCGTGACGACCTCGGCACTCCCGCTCGATAAGCGGTCTCTCTTTCACCACTTTTCATAACGATCGGTTCGTTTTCTTCCCCTAACGCCGATCGGCAATCCGGCTAATTCTTGGCTATGCGCAAATTACGTGCATGTCATTATGTTGCGGATGTTTTCTTGGTGAAAGAAGTGTCGTACGGTTCAAGTAGTTACCGATGGGGAAAGAGTGTTGTCGAGGGTTGCCCGCCGCCCACTGAGCTTGATGGGGCGGTTGGGGCTCGTGAGGCCTAGCCGCGTTCGAGTCCTTGGGAGGTGCGATGCACAAAAAAGGTCCGACCGGTCGGTCGCGTGGCCTATCGGTCGCTCTGGGGTTGCTCGTCTCTGTCGCCGTGGTGTTGACCGCGGGACCGACCACCGCTGTCCCGCCCGCGCCGCCCAATCCGAGCGACGGTGAGATCGCCGCGGCGGGCGCGCGCGTCGACGCGGGCGTCACCGAGGTCGGCGCGCTGATCAACCAGGTGGGCACGGTGAATCAGCAGCTGCAGGAACTCGATGACGCGGTGGCGCGCAAGCGCGAGGAAGTCAACAAGGCGCTCGTCGATTTGCAGAGCGCGCGGGACGCCGCCGACGCGGCCGCCGCCACGGTCGTACAGACCAGGGAAGACCTCTCCGACGCCGGGGCGAAGGTCGCGCAGGCGCGGCGCAATTTCGACGAGTTCGCCACCCAGGCCTACACCAGGCCGTCCTCGGGCTCGATGGTCACGTATCTGGCGGCCTCGTCGCCCGGCGGCGCGATCGATCGCTCCCAGGTGCTCGGCCTGGTGACGAAGAACCAGCAGCAGGTGCTCGACGCGCTGCGCCGCGCCCAGATCGAGCAGGGCAATCGGAATTCCACTGCGCGCCAAGCCAAATCGGAGGCCGATGCGGCCGCGGCGATGGCCGAGCAGAAGAAGAACGACGCCGAGCACGCCGTCGCCGCGGCCAAGACCGAGCTCGACCAGCAGACGGTGCGGCGCGACACCTTGCTGCGCGAGCGCGACGCCGCGCAGGGCAGGCTCGACATCGCCCGCGCCAACGTCGCCGGACTGCAAGGCCAGCGCGAGGCCTTCCTGGCCTGGGACGAGCGGCGCCGCGCCGAAGAGGCCGCGATCCGCGCCGCCGCGGCGGCCGCGGCCGAACGCGCCGCCGCCGATCAAGCCGCGCGCGACCGAGCCGCCCAGGCGGGCGACGGCAGGCGCCCGCACACCCAGCTCGAGGACGCCCCCGCCCCGCGGCAGAGCACGCCGCGACCCAGCGGGCCGGCGGCACGCGGCTCGCAGGCGGTGGAAATCGTGGTGGACCGGGCGCTTTCGCAATTGGGTGTGCAGTACGCCTGGGGCGGCGGCGACGAGAACGGCCCGACGCTCGGTATTCGCGACGGCGGCGTGGCCGACAGCCACGGCGATTACAACAAAGTCGGCTTCGACTGCTCGGGCCTGATGATCTACGCCTTCGCGGGTATCGGCGTCTCGCTGCCGCACTACAGCGGCTATCAATACAACGCTGGCACGCGCGTTCCGGTGGACGAGCGAGCCCGCGGCGACATGCTGTTCTGGGGGCCGAGCGGCAGCCAGCACGTGGCCCTCTACCTGGGCAACGGACAGATGGTCGAGGCGCCGCAGTCGGGCGACGTGGTGAAGGTTTCGCCGGTGCGGGAAAGCGGCATCATGCCCTACGCGGTGCGCATCGTCTCCTGAGAATCGGCCGCCGATCCGGCGCGAATTCCACTGATACCGGAGCCGGTTGCGGCATGCTGCGCGAATACCTGGAATAGTTGGGGCGAGCACGCACGAGACCAAGGCGAAAGCGGGGATGTTGGTGACTTCGACGGACAGCGTGAGCGGGGCGGATCTGGCGAAAGGTGCGCCGGAGCCCGCGTCGGGCACCCTGGAGCGTGACGTTCAGACCCTGGAGAAGGCGATCTACGAGGTCAAGCGGGTCATCGTGGGCCAGGATCGGCTCGTCGAACGGCTGCTCGTCGGTGTCCTCGCGCGCGGCCACGTGCTGCTCGAGGGCGTGCCGGGCATCGCGAAGACCCTGGCCGTGGAGACCTTCGCCAAGGTCGTCGGCGGTTCCTTCTCTCGCGTCCAGTTCACCCCCGATCTGGTGCCGACCGACCTGATCGGTACCCGCATCTACCGCCAGGGCCGCGAGGAGTTCGACACCGAACTCGGGCCGGTCGTCGCCAATTTCGTGCTCGCCGACGAGATCAACCGCGCGCCCGCCAAGGTGCAGTCCGCGCTGCTCGAGGTGATGGCCGAGCGGCATGTGTCGATCGGCGGCAAGACCTACCCGATGCCGGATCCCTTCCTGGTCATGGCGACTCAGAACCCGATCGAGAGCGAGGGCGTCTACCCGCTGCCCGAGGCGCAGCGCGACCGCTTCCTGTTCAAGGTCGTCGTCGACTACCCCTCCGTCGAGGAGGAGCGCGAGATCATCTACCGGATGGGCGTCACGCCGCCGGAGGCCAGGCAGGTCCTCGGTCCGGAGGACCTGATCCGGCTGCAGAAGGTCGCGGCCAACACCTTCGTGCACCACGCGCTGGTCGACTACGTGGTCCGGGTGATCGCGGCGACCCGCAAGCCGCTCGACTTCGGCATGGCCGACGTGGCGAACTGGATCGCCTACGGCGCCTCGCCGCGCGCCAGCCTCGGCATCATCGCCGCGGCCCGCGCGGTGGCGCTGATCCGTGGCCGCGACTACGTGGTGCCGCAGGACGTGGTCGAGGTGATCCCGGACGTGCTGCGCCACCGCCTGGTGCTGTCCTACGACGCGCTGGCCGACGAGGTCAGCCCGGAGGACGTCATCAAGCGGGTGCTGCAGACCGTCGGCCTGCCGCAGGTCGCTCCGCAGGCGGTGCATTCCGGCAGCCAGTCCGCACCCGCGCCCGCCGTGCCGCAGCCCGCGAGCCAGCAGCAGATTCCGCAGCCGCCGCAGCAGGGCCAGCCGCAGATGGCCCCGGCCGCCGGCAACCACCAGACCAAGTGACGGCCGCGTCGGCCGCGCCCGAGGTTTCCCGAGTGACAACGTCATCGCACGCACCGCCGTCGTTCCGGGCCGGAGAACTGACCGACCCGCGGCTCTCGGCGGCGCTGAGAACCCTGGAGCTGACCGTGCGCAGGCGCCTGGACGGCGTGCTGCACGGCGACCACCTCGGCTTGATCCCCGGACCGGGCTCGGAGCCCGGCGAGTCCCGGATGTATCAGCCGGGTGACGATGTGCGCCAGATGGATTGGTCGGTCACCGCCCGCACCACGCATCCGCACGTGCGGCAGCTGATCGCCGATCGCGAGCTGGAGACGTGGATGGTCGTCGACCTCTCGGCCAGCCTCGACTTCGGCACGGCGGCCTGCCAGAAACGCGATCTGGCGATCGCGGCCGCCGCGGCGATCACCCACCTCACCAGCGGCGGCGGCAACCGGATCGGCGCGGTCGTCGCCACCGGCGAGCAGCTGGTGCGGATTCCCGCGCGCAGCGGGCGGATTCACGCCCAGTCGCTGCTGCGCGGCGTGGCGACCACCCCGCACGCCCGCGACGGCGTGCGCGGCGATCTGCGCGGCGGCATCGAGTCGCTGCGCCGCCCGCAGCGCAAACGCGGTCTCGCGGTGATCATTTCCGACTTCCTCGGCGATATCGATTGGCAGCGTTCGCTGCGTGCCATCTCCGCGCGGCACGATCTGCTCGCGGTCGAGGTGCTCGACCCGCGCGATCTGGAGCTGCCCGACGTCGGCGATGTGGTGCTGCACGATCCCGAGAGCGGCCGCACCCGCGAGTTCAGCGTGACGCCCACGCTGCGCACCGATTTCGCGGCCGCCGCCCAGCGACACCGCGAGCAGGTCGAGCAGGCGCTGCGCAGCTGCGGCGCGCCGGTGCTCACCCTGCGGACCGACCGGGACTGGATCGCCGACGTGGTCCGGTTCGTTTCCACCCGGCGTCACAGCTTCGGCGCCCCGACCGGGCGGGTGCCGCGCCAGTGAGTATTTCGCATTTCACCGCACTGATCTGGCTCGGTTTCCTCGCGGTCGTCGTGCTGATCGCTCTCGGCTACGTGCTGGTGCAGCGCAGCAGGCACCGCCAGATGCTGCGCTTCACCAACATGGAACTGCTGGAGAAGGTCGCGCCCGCTCGGCCGAGTCCGATCCGGCACGTGCCGATCGCGCTGATGCTGGTCGGCCTGGTGTTGCTGACCGTCGCCGCGGCCGGGCCGACGGCGGTCAAGAAGGTGCCGCGCAACCGCGCGACCGTCGTTCTGGTGATGGACGTTTCGCTGTCCATGGAGGCCACCGACGTACCGCCGACCAGGCTTCAGGTGGCCCAGGAAGCTGGCAAGGAGTTCGTCGACGGCCTGACCCAGGGCATCAACCTCGGCTTCGTCACCTTCGCGGGCACCGCGTCGGTCATGGTGTCGCCGACGACCAACCGGGAATCGGTCAAGGCCGCCATCGACAACATCAAGCTGGCCGAGCGCACCGCCACGGGCGAGGGCATCCTGACGGCCCTGCAATCCATCGACACCCTGGCCACCGTGCTCGGCGGAGCGGAGACCCCGCCGCCCGCGCGGGTCGTGCTGATGTCCGACGGCAAGCAGACCGTGCCGGACGACAAGGACGTCGACAACCCGAGGCACGCGTTCACCGCCGCCCGCCTCGCCAAGAACAAGGGCATTCCGGTGTCCACGATCTCCTTCGGCACCGAATGGGGTTCGGTGGAGATCCCGGATCAGGACGGCCAGGGCTCGCAGCGGGTCAAGGTGCCCGTCGACAACGACTCGTTGCGCGAGATCGCCCAGCTGTCCGGCGGCGAGTTCTACACCGCCTCCAGCCTCGAAGAACTCACCGCCGTCTACGACACTCTCGAAGAGCAGATCGGCTACGAGACGACCCGCGGTGACGCGAGCAGGCCGTGGCTGTTGCTCGGCATGCTGGTCGTCGCCGCGGGCATCGTCACCGGCTTGCTCTATCGTCAACGCCTGCCGTAGCGCCGCGCTCGCTGTGGCATCGCACAAGGTTGCGGTGCCCCGAGCCCGGCGCACGAACCCGAACAGATAGGTTGATGCTTATGTCGAACATCACATCCCGGTCGGTCCTGGTCACCGGTGGCAACCGTGGCATCGGACTCGCTGTCGCGCAGCGCCTGGCAGCCGACGGCCACAAGGTGGCCGTCACTCATCGCGGATCGGGGGCGCCGGACGGACTGTTCGGCGTGAAGTGCGATGTGACCGACGCCGCGTCTGTCGACGCCGCGTTCGCCGAGGTCGAGGCGCACCAGGGTGCCGTCGAGGTGCTGGTCGCCAATGCGGGCATCGTCGACAACACGCTGCTCATGCGGATGAGCGAGGAGCAGTTCACCCGCGTCATCGACGCCAACCTGACCGGCGCATGGCGCTGCGCCAAGCGCGCCAACCGCGCCATGCTGCGGGCCAAGTTCGGCCGGATCATCTTCCTCGGTTCGGTGGTCGGCCTCGGCGGCGGCCCCGGCCAGGTCAACTACGCGGCCTCCAAGTCGGGCCTGATCGGTATGGCGCGTTCGATCACCCGCGAGATCGGTTCCCGCAACATCACCTCCAACGTGGTCGCTCCCGGCTTCATCGAGACCGACATGACCCGCGAGGAAGTCACCGAGGAGATGCGCGAGGTGGTCCTCAAGTACGGCGTCCCCGCCGGGCGTCCGGGCCAGCCCGAAGAGGTCGCGGCGGCGATCAGCTTCCTCGCCTCCGACGACGCCTCCTACATCAATGGCGCGGTCATCCCGGTCGACGGCGGCATGGGCATGGGCCACTAGTACTTTCGTTTCCGGGCACGCTGCCCCGAACACCGCGGCGCCGCGCGCCGGGACGATGTCCCGCGCGCGGCGGGGCGACAACTCGACTTTCAACTTCAGGAGAACCGAGAACTCATGGGCGGACTGCTCGAAGGCAAGACCATCCTGGTCACCGGCATCATCACCGACGCGTCGATCGCGTTCCACGCGGCCGCGGTCGCGCAGGAGCAGGGCGCCAAGGTCGTCATCACCGGCATCCCGGAGCGGCTGCGGCTGATCGACCGGATCGCGAAGCGGCTGCCCCAGGAGGTCCCGCCCGCCATCGGTCTCGACGTCACCAACGAAGAGGATCTGGCCGGGCTGGCCGACAAGCTGCGTGAGCTGGCGCCGGAGGGCATCGACGGCGTGCTGCACTCGATCGCGTTCGCGCCGCGCACTCTGATGGGCCCCGAGGCCCGTCCGTTCCTGGACGGTCCCGGCCCCGACGCGGCCAAGGCGTTCGAGATCTCGGCGTGGAGCTACGCCTCGCTGGCCCGCGCGGTGCTGCCGGTCATGAACGAGGGCGGCTCGCTCGTCGGCATGGACTTCGATCCGCGCACCGCGATGCCGTACTACAACTGGATGGGCGTGGCCAAGGCGGCGCTGGAGTCGGTGAACCGCTACGTCGCCCGCGAGGTCGGCGTCGCCAAGCGGGTCCGCTCCAACCTGATCGCCGCGGGCCCGATCAAGACTTTGGCCGCCAAGGCCATCGCGGGCACCGCCACCGACGACGCGGCCAAGCTGAACCAGCTCAACACCTACTGGGACGGTGCGTCGCCGATCGGCTGGGACGTCGACGACCCGACCGTGGTCGCCAAGTCGATCGTCGCGCTGCTGTCGGATTGGCTGCCGGGTACCACCGGCTCGATCATCTACGTCGACGGCGGCGCCAGCCACAACACCTGGTTCCCGGAGAACTGGTCGGCCAACTGAGTTCGTAACAGAGGAGATGCCGTGGCACCGGCCGTCGACGCACTGCTGCTGCTGTCCTTCGGCGGCCCGGAGCGGCCCGAGGACGTGATGCCGTTCCTGGAGAACGTCACCCGGGGCCGCGGGGTGCCGCGCGAGCGACTCGAAGAGGTCGCGCAGCACTACCTGCACTTCGGGGGGGTGTCTCCGATCAACGCGCTCAACCGCGACATCATCGCCGCGGTCGAGCGCGAATTCGCCGCCGCGGGAACGGAATTGCCGGTGTACTTCGGCAACCGCAACTGGCATCCCATGGTCGAGGACACCGTCGCGCGGATGGCCGCCGACGGTGTCCGCACCGCCCTGGTGTTCCCGACCTCCGCGTGGGGCGGCTACTCCGGCTGTCTCCAGTACCACGAGGACATCGTCAGGGCGCGAACGGCGTTCGGCGAGGGCGCGCCGGAACTGGTGAAGCTGCGCCAGTACTTCGACCATCCGCTGCTGATCGAGGCGTTCGCCGACGCGATCCGCGCCGCGGTGGCCGAGATTCCCGCCGAGCGCCGCGACGAGATCCGTTTGGTGTTCACCGCCCATTCGATCCCGGTGTCCGCCGACGCCACCGCGGGCCCGCCCACCGGGGGCGGCGGACTGTACAGCCGCCAGGTCGCGGAGGCGGCCCGGTTGTGCGCGGCCGCAACCGGATTCGGCGACTACGACCTGGTCTGGCAGTCGCGCTCGGGTCCGCCGCAGGTGCCGTGGCTGGAGCCCGACATCGTGGACCACCTCGAGGAGCTGTCCGGCAAGGGTGTATCGGCCGTGGTGGTCTGTCCCGTCGGTTTCGTGTCGGATCACCTCGAGGTCATCTGGGATCTCGACAACGAGGCCAAGGACAAGGCCGCCGAACTCGGCATGGCCTTCGCTCGCGCCGCGACGCCCGGCACCGACCCGCGATTCGCGCGACTGGTGGTGGAGCTGATCGGTGAGCACATCGGCGGCGTCGAACCGCGACGCCTCGGTGCGGTGCCGGGTTACGGCTGCACCCGTAACGGGGAGCCGTGCGCCGTCGGTTGTTGCGCACCGTCTCGCGGCGGTCGGCCCGCGCGGAGCTGAGCCCGATCGGGGCGCAGTCCGTGTGGTTCGATAGCGCTCCGCTCTGAATCGCCCTGGGCCACACCGGTTTCGGTGCGGACTTTGCTCTGCGGTAGCATCGGGGCCGGCCTTCGGGAGGAGGGCCGACCATCAACTCTTACCGGGGAGGCCCTTCGTTGTACTCCGAGCTGCTAGCCGCGACCGATCTGATGGCGGAGAGCGCCGTCTGGACTACGGCGCTGGATTCCTACGAGGCCCGGCGCGGTGGCGGCGGAAGTTCCAGCGGCGACGGCGACGTCGAGGTCTCCGACTACATCGGGGGCATCATCTGCCTGATCCTGGTGATCGTCGCGATCGTCCTGCTCGTCTGGTACTTCGGCAAGAAGGGCAACGACGCGCCGCCGCAGCAGCCGCCGCACCAGCTGCCGCCGCAGTATCCGCAGCAGCCGTACGGTCAGCAGCCGCCCTACGGGCAGGACCCGTACGCGCAGCAGTACCAGCAGGCTCCCTATCCGCAGCAGCCGCAGTACCCGCCGCCCTATCCGCAGCAGCCCTACCCGCCGCAGTACCAGCAGCAGCCGCAGTACCCGCCGCGTTACTGACCGCCACCCAGCTTGATGCCGCGCCTGGTCGCGGCGAACATGCGGCCCGGCAACTCTTCCGGGCTCGATCACTGGGTCCGGAGGGCGAGGTGTTGCCGGATCGCAAACCGCACTCGGTCGCGGCTGATGTCCGGCCCGGCAACCCTTTCGAAGTCCGCCACTGGGTGCGACGGAGGGCCGGATGCGATCGGATCGCAATCCCGCGCTCGTCGCGGCGAATATGGCTGCCCGACAGCCGATTCGACGTCGGTCCAGTATGCCCTGGACAGGCCGGGTGCTACCGGTTCGCGAAAGCCGGACGCTCGGGCGGGACGGGCCCCACCCGAGCACGACCGAAACCTACTGCGCCGCTTCCAGATACACCGGCAGCGTGCGATGCCCGTTGGAGACGAAGCTGCCCACCGGCAGGAGCTCCGACGGGTCGACGGCCAGCCGCATCTCCGGGAACCGCTGGAAGATCGCGGGCAACGCGATTTCCGCTTCCAGCCGAGCCAGTGGCGCGCCGAGGCAGTGGTGCGCGCCGTGGCCGAACGCGAGGTGGTCCTTGTTCGCGCGGTGCACGTCGAACTCGTTCGTCGTCGCGCCGTGCACCTTCGGGTCGCGGCTCGCCGCGGCGTAGGACGCCAGGATCGCCTCGCCCTTCGGGATGCGGATGTCGCCGATCTCGATGTCCTCCACCGCGTAACGCAGCGGCAGGTGCGCGACGGGCGACTCGTAGCGCAGCGCCTCCTCCACCACGTCCGACCACGGCACCCGGCCCGCGACGACGTCCGCGCGCTGGTTCTCGTGCGTGAGCAGGGCGAAGATCGCCTGGTCGAGCAGGTTGACCGTGGTCTCGTGCCCGGCGTTGATCACCAGCATCAGGGTGTCGACCAGTTCCTTCTCGGTCAGCTGGGAACCGTCCTCGTCCCGGGTGGCGATCAGCACGCTGGTGACGTCGTCACCCGGGTTCTGCCTCCGGTGTTCCACCAGCTGGCTGACGAGCCCGTACATCTCCAGGTAGTTGGCGACACCTTCCTCGGGTCCGAGCGAGGTGTCGAAGAATCCGTCGACGCACTTGCGCAGGCCGGGGCCGAGGAACTCCGGAACCCCGAGCAACTCGGTGATCACCTGGATCGGCACGGGATAGGCGAAACCCTCACGCAGGTCGGCGGATTCGCCACGCGGGGTGGCGGCGAGCGCGTCGAGCAGCTGAGTGGTGATCTCCTCGATGCGCGGTCGCAGCGCCGCGCTGCGCCGATGGGTGAACGCGGGCGCGACCAGTTTGCGCAGGCGGCGGTGGTCTGGTCCGTAGGCGGTGAACATGTTGTCGACGGCCACCCACGGGTGCAGCGGCCACGCCTCGGTGATCTCGCCGTTGATGAACGCCGACCAGTGCTGCCGCGCGTCTTTCGAGACCCGCGGGTCGGCGAGCAGGCTCTTGAGCACGGCGGCGTCGGTCACCGACCACGCGGGCACGCCGCCGGGCAGTTCCACGAGCGCGGCGGGCCCGCGCTCACGGATCCGTGCGGACTCGCCCTGGATATCGGCGCCGGTCAGATCCAGGACTATCGGTTCGTACTCCATCGGTGGCTCCTTACACCAGATTCAACGGAGGGGACGGGGGAAAGACGACCGGTAGCGCCGTCATGGCGCGGTGGAAAGGCCCGGGCCGCCAGGACAATTCGGCGGCGGGCACGGCTAGCTCCAGCTCGGGCAACGCATCGAGCAGCTGATCGATGGCGTCCTGCACCACCAGGTACGCCACCGACCGCGCCGGGCAGGCGTGCGGTCCGGCGCCCCACGCCAGGTGCGAGCGGTTGCCGGTGCGGTCGCCGCCGCGCACGTCGGGATCGTTGTTGCTCGCGGCGAGGCTGATCAGGACCGGCTGGTGCGCGGGCAGCCAGGTGTTGTCGATCAGGATCGGCTGGCGCGGGTAGGTGATGGAGAAGTTCGCCATCGGCGGGTCGTTGAACAGCACCTCGTCCAGCGCGTCACGGGTGGAGAGGCTGCCGCCGAGCACGTGTCCGCCAAACCGGTCGTCGGTCAGCATCAGCAGCAGGGTATTGGTGATCAGGTTCTGCTGCGGTTCGATTCCCGCCCCGTAGAAGCTGATCAGCTGACAGAGCATCTCCTCGTCGTCGAGCTTCGCGGGGTGGTGCGCCAGTCGGGAGGTGACGTCGTCGCCCGGGTCCGCGCGCCGCAGCGTGATCAGCTCCATCAGCGCCGCGCTGAGCATCTCCATGCCGCGCGCGGCCTCGACGGTGTCGAAGAGCATCGCCATGCCGGTCGCCACGCGCTGACCCAGTTCGGTCGAGCAGCCGACCATCTGGTTCAGGACCTCGAAGACGAGCGGGAAGGCGTACTGGGTGACCAGATCGGCCGAGCCCGCCTCGCAGAAGGTGTTGATCAGCGGGATGGCGATCTTCTCGACGGTGGCGTGCAGCGCGTGCAGGTCGATGCCGTCGATGCTCGCGACGTAGGCCTGCCGGTAGCGCGCGTGCACCGCACCCGCGTTGCGCAACGCGTTCGGGTACCACTCCATCATGGGTTTGACGGGGCAGTCGTCCGCGATGTCCTTCTGCCACATCCGCGGGTCGGCGGGGAAGTGGTCCGGGTCGTTGAGGATGCGCAGCGCGGTGCCGTACCCGATGATCAGCGTCGCGGGGACACCCGGCGCCAGTTCGATGGGGACCACCGAACCGTACTGGCGGCGCATGTCGTCGTAGGCGCCGTGCGGGTCGGCGGCGAATTCCGGTGCGTGCAGCGGGATCCGAGGGCCGTCGGCGCCGATCGGGGATCCGTGCTGGACCGGGCAGACTCCGGGTGCGGTGACGTGCGGCGCGGTGACCGCGGACTGTGACGTGGTCAAAAGACGGTACTCCAGACGAGGGACATGAGCTCCGCGTCGAGTGGCCGGAACTCGGGCGCGGCGCACCGTGATTCATCGCGGTGACCGCACAGTGCCTGCCGGACAGGCGATCTGGGCTGCGATCACCGTCGACCCCGACAAGCTCTGACCCAAGCGTCCAGAACTCGACAACTCGCCCACGTTAGCAGCAATGCGAGAGGTTCTGTCTCGTTGTGACAAAAATTTGTTAGCACACGAAAGTAACGCGCGGCCGAAAACGCCTGGTCGCAAGGGGTGTGGAAGGTGGCGCCGAAAGTCGCTGCGGCTAACCGTGATTCGTGAGGAGCTACAGACAGGGCCTAGTTCCCGCCGCGCGCGGACGCGTGCACGGCAACGAGCCGGGCCGCGCGGATCGCGTCCCAGAGCGGGCGCAGCAGCGTCTCCTGCGCGCCGATGGCGCTGGCAGAGGTCGGTGCGGACGCCGGTTCACGTTGCGCCACTGTCAATATCGCGGCCACGTGATCGGCCGTGTCGAGAATGCGCTTGGCGCGCAGCGGGATCGAGCTCGGGTAGTCGTGCCTGGCGTAGTCGGCGAGCTCGGCCTCGATGAGTTCGCGCGGATCGGAATCGGCTGCACCGACCGCGGTGGTGTGCAGCTGCATCAGCGCGTCGGCGGCATCGCGGACGGCCTCCCGCATGGCGTATTCGGCCTCGCCGAGCGACATGTCCGGGCCGGGGGCGGGTGGGATCGGGGTGCTGTAGAGCGTCCACTGCAGGGTGTCGTCGTCGGGCCACCGCGGGATCAGGCCGGTGCCCTCGGTGCCGGGCACGCCGATGAGCAGACCCTCCTCGGCCTCGATGGCGTCGGCGCCGAACACGGTGCCCGGCGGCAGTCCGCGCACGTCGCCGGGGACCGGAAGCACCAGGCGCAGCTGCGCGCCGGGCTGGGCCATGGCCTCGCGGATGACCTTGAGCAGTGCCATGACACCGGACCCTGGCAGCATGGTGCGCGAGGACCACGGCAGGTCGGTGCGAGCGCCGGTCATCGGGTCGCCCGCGGCGATGGTGTGCCGCGGCGCCCACGCGTGCAGCGCCTCCAAGACGTCGTCGGGCGCACTGCACCCGGCCAGCCAGGAGCCGGCCCACACCGTCAGCGTGGCACTAGGAGAGCACATAATTATCGAGCATAAACGCTTCGGGCTACCGGTGGGCATCGGCGCACGAGCCCTCGTGAGCTGCGCGCACCCGCCAAATCGGCCCCGCGTGAAGGCGCCGCGTCCACCGGTCGGGCGGCTCGTGCCGGGCTACTCCGGTTCGGTGACGAAGTCGATCAGACGTTCGACCGCACCGATGAGCGGAGCCTCCAGATCGCGGAAGGACTCGACCGCGTCGTAGACCCGGCGCCACCCGTCCTGCGGCGTGCCCCAGCCGAGACGCCGGCAGACGCCGGTCTTCCAATCCTCCCCGCGCGGCACCTCGGGCCAGGCGTCGATGCGCAGCGTCGCGGGCCGCACCGCCTGCCACACATCGATGAACGGGTGCCCGGTCACCAGCACGTGCGGGCCGAGACCGGTGGTGAGCTGGGTTTCCTTCGACCCGGTGACCAGGTGGTCGACCAGCACACCGACCCGGCGGCCGGGACCGGGCTCGAACTCGGCCAGCCGCGCGGCCAGGTTGTCCAGCCCTTCCAAGTGCTCGACCACCACGCCCTCGACCCGCAGATCGTGGCCCCACACCCGCTCCACCAGGGCGGCGTCGTGCACACCCTCCACCCAGATTCGGCTGGCCTTGGCGACCTGGGCGCGCAAGCCCGCCACCCGGGTGGAGCCGGAAGCGGACCTGGTCGGCTGCTTCGGCGCGGCGACGGCAGGGCGCACCAGGGTGACCGGTCTACCGTCGATGAGGAAGGCCGCCTCCCGCATCGCGAACAACCGCACCGCACCGCGCGCGTCCTCCAGCTTGACGAACTCGCCGTCGTAGCTGCGATCGAATCCGACCACGGCGCCGCAGAATCCGCTGGCCGCGTCCTCCACCACGAGGTCGCGTTCGGCAGTCACCTGCGGCACCGCTCGCTTCTTGGTCCTCTCGTGCCCGGCGAAGATGTCGCCGTACCTGTCCCGCGTACCCACCCGCCCGAAACTACCGGCCGTCGCGCGGTTTTCGCGGGTGCGACGCGACGTTTTCCGGCGCGGAGAGTGTGCTGTGCGCCGCTGTGCCCGGTGTCGAAACCTTTAGTAGAGCTCGAAGATCGGCTCCCTGCGATTAGAGTGGGTGCGTGGCCGCAATAGCTTGGCTGGTCGCGGGCATTCTGCTCGCGGCCGCAGAGATGCTCACCGGGGACCTCACGCTGCTGATGATCGGCGTCGCGGCCCTCGGCACGGCGGGGGTGAGCGCCACGGCGGACACCTCCCTCGTGGTGGACGCGGTGGTCTTCGCGGTGATCACCGCGGTGCTCATGCTCGGGGTGCGGCCGGTGCTGCGCCGCAAGTTCGGCACGCCGCCGCCGATTCCGACGAATGTCGATGCGCTGCCGGGGAAGTCGGCCCTGGTGTTGGAGGAAGTGGCCGCCCACTCCGGCCGGGTGAAGCTGGGCGGCGAAGTGTGGACCGCGCGGCCGATGAACCCGGACGAGGTGTACGAGCCGGGCGTGACCGTGTACGTCATGAAGATCGACGGCGCGACGGCCGTCGTCTGGAAGGGGCCGTAATGGCTGTATTGATCGTCGCCGCCGTGCTCGTCCTCTTGGTCGTGGTGGTGGTGTTCAAATCGATCGCGCTGGTGCCGCAGGCCGAGGCGGCGGTCATCGAGCGGCTCGGCAGGTACTCGCGGACGGTGTCCGGTCAGCTGACGTTCCTGGTGCCGTTCGCCGATCGGATCCGGGCCAAGGTGGACCTGCGCGAGCGGGTGGTGTCGTTCCCGCCGCAGCCGGTGATCACCCAGGACAACCTGACGCTGCAGATCGACTCGGTGGTGTATTTCCAGGTCACCAGCCCGCAGTCGGCGGTATACGAGATCAGCAACTACATCGCCGCGGTCGAGCAGCTCACCGTCACCACGCTGCGCAATGTGGTCGGCGGCATGACGCTGGAGGAGACGCTGACCTCCCGCGACCAGATCAACAACCAGCTGCGTGGTGTGCTCGACGAGGCCACCGGACGCTGGGGCCTGCGCGTGGCGCGGGTCGAGCTCAAGGCCATCGATCCGCCGCCGTCGATCCAGGAGTCGATGGAGAAGCAGATGAAGGCCGACCGCGAGAAGCGCGCGATGATCCTCACCGCGGAAGGCACCAGGGAGTCGCAGATCAAGACGGCCGAGGGCGCCAAGCAGGCGCAGATCCTGGCCGCCGAGGGCGCCAAGCAGTCCGCCATCCTCGGCGCCGAAGGTGAGCGGCAGAGCCGCATCCTGCGCGCCCAGGGCGAGCGCGCCGCCGCCTACCTGCAAGCCCAGGGTCAGGCGAAGGCCATCGAAAAGGTCTTCGCCGCAATCAAATCCGGCAAGCCGACGCCGGAACTGCTTGCCTACCAGTACATGCAGACGCTGCCGATGGTGGCCCGCGGCGACGCCAACAAGGTGTGGCTGGTGCCGAGCGATTTCGGCAAGGCGCTGGAGGGCTTCGCCAAGAGCTTCGGCTCGCAGGGCGAGGACGGCGTCTTCCGCTACGAGCCGCCCGCCGACGACTCGGCGCCAGTCAAGGTCGAGGACGATTCCGATGTCGCCGACTGGTTCGACACCGCCTCGGATCCCACCATCGAACGCGCCGTTCGCGCGGCGGAAGCCACCGCACGCCAGCCTGTCGAAGGCCTGACGCCCACCCCGCTGCAGCGCTCGCCCGAGCCCTCGCCGCACCAGCAGGTCGTTGCGCCCACCGAGTCCGCTCCCGCGCAACAGGACCCCGCGCAACCCCCGGCCTACCGCCCGGACGACCCGCACGGCCGCCCGTGGCAGCCCCCGGAGAACTACCGGCAGTAATTCGGTTCCAGCACCGCCCCGTCGCTCACCATCGAGCGGCGGGGCGGTTCGCGTGGCGCGACCTCGCGTAGCCCAAGGAATCGGGGGCAGTGCGGTTTTCGCCGTGTTCGGCCGAAAACGTCCGGCGCCACGGATAATCGGTGCGTGCTCGTGGGCGAACGAACATCCGGGAGAACATGCTGACGCGGAGGGCCTTGTTGCGGGCGGCGTCGATCGCGCCGCTGGCGGGCTGTGGCACGGGTGTGCTCGGCACACCGGGCGCGGCGCGTATCGCCGTGTCCTGGAGCGGTTCCGAGCTCGCGGCGTTCCGCGCGGTGCTCGACGCGCTGCACCTGTCGGGCTCGGTCGACGTGATCCCGCTCGGCGACGAGATCGAGACGGCGTTGACCGGTGGACGGTCGGCGCCGGAACTGGTCATGCTGCCGCAGGCGGGGCGGGTGCGCGAACTGGCCGAAGACGGCGTGCTGCGTGATGTTCCCGAATCGCTGTGGCTCGACGAGGTCGAGGAGCGTTGCTATTCGGGGGTCTGGGCGGAGTTGCTGTACCACGACGAACGCCCGTACGGCGTGCCGTTCAAGGCGGCCGACAAGTCGATGGTCTGGTTCGACCGGGAATCGGCGGTCGAGGCCGAGGTCGGCACCCCGGCGCTGTGGACGCTGGATTTCTGGCTCGACCGCATCGAGTTCCTCGCCGGGAAAGACCGGCGGCTGCTCGCGCTGGCCGCGGCGGACGGGTGGGCGCTGACCGATCTGTTCGAGAACCTGCTGTACGCGCAGGACCCGGAAACCTATGCGGCCCTTGCCGCCCGCGGCCCGACGGCGATCTGGGCGAAGGACCCGGTGCGCGCCGCCCTGCACCTGCTCGGCTCGTGGGCGGCGAACCCCGCGGCCTTCGCCGGCGGGATCGGCACCGCCCTGACCATGCAATTCTCCGACGCCATCCGGGAAGTGTTCGAGCGGAGGCGGGCGGTGATGGTGGTCGCTCCCGATTTCGCCGAGCCGGTCGTGCGCAAGGCCGTCGCGCGATCGGGACGCAAGCCCGCCGAGGTCGTCGGGGTGACGGCCTTTCCCGGTCTCGCGCCGGGTGGACCGCGCCCGCGCATCCTCGGCGGCGACGTCCTCGTGCTCAGCCGCTCGGCGGACGACGGTGCGAAACGAGTGCTGGCCGCGCTGGCCGCGCCCTCGGCTCCGCTGCCGTGGATCAACGGATTCCACGGTTTCCTCGCGCCGAACACGCGAACCGACGCCGCGTATTCGCCGTTTCTGCGGCCGTCGGCCGAACGCCTCGGCGACACCGCGGTATTCGGTCCGCGCGACGAGGTGGTGTTCGACCTGTCCGACCAGATCGGAGCGCTCGGCGGACGAAACGGGTTGTGGCGCATACTCACCGAGTTCCTGGTCGCCGTCGACGGCGACCCGTCCGGCGTCGGTCTCGCGGTGAACGACGCGGTAGCGGCGCTGGCCGGGTGGTGACTCGATGACGACGCCGCCCGGATTCCTCAGCAACGGATTGCATGTGGAACTCGCCACCCGGCGGATGCGCGGTGCGTTGATCGGTGGACGACAGCCGTGGCGCGGCTGGGGATGGGCGCGGGTGGCGCCCGCGTGGCTGCTCGGGGCGCTGCTGCTGCTCGCCTCGGGCTGGACAGTGGCCACGGCGGGGGCGCGGGTCGGGGTGGCGCTGTCGCTCGTCGTCGTCGGCGCCGTGGTCCTGCTCGCGGCGCGGCTGTTCCCGTCCGGCACGCCGCGGGTCGGGGCGGTGGTCGCCGCCGTGGTTTCGATGCTGGCCGGACCGCTGCTGTTCGTGATAGTCGCGAGCACGGACACGCTGGCCGTCTACGGGCGGACGATGCTGTTCGTGCTCGGCGGATTCGTGCTCATGGCGGCGGCGCTGTTCACCGCGTGGTGGAGTCGCGGCGTGCGGTGGTTGTGGCTGCCGCTGGTCTTGCCGTTCGGTGTCGCGGCTTTCGTCTCGGGTCTGGCGTTCCGGGTCATGTTCGAGGCGGCGGTGCCCGTGGGTGATGTCGCGACGTTCCAGACCGGTTACCGCTGGATGCCGCTGATGGCGTTCTGGTGGACCTGGTTCGGCTTCCTCACCGGCATGTTCTCGGCAGGCCTCCGGGCGATCGAGACCGATCCGGTGCGCTGGGGCTACCTCAACGCCCCCACCGGTCGTTTCCGGTTCGCGTGGATGGCCTGGCGCGGGGTGCGGCTGGTGCACCCGGTGGTGCTGATCGCCGGGATCGCCGCGGTCGTCGCGGCGGCCAGGGTGTTCGACGTCATCCTCATCGGCATCCCCGCCGCCTACCAGTACGACAGCGACAGCGCGACAGTGCGCTGGTGGCGGTTGGCGACCACCGACAGCGCCGCGGCCGAGGTCGCGATCTACTCGGTGCCGTTGGCCGTCCTGGTCGGCGTCTGCGCTTTCGCCCTCGGAAAGACCGGCGGTCCGCGGGAACTTCGCCTGCCGCTGCGCCCACGTTCGCACGAACCGCACGCCGCGCGGCGGCCGGGCAGGCTCGTCACCGGTTTCGCGGTGCTGATGGGTTTCGTCTCCGTCGCGCCGCTGCTGATGCTGGCCGTGGTCTCGATGCGGCAGGCGGACGGTCTGGGCTGGCCCGCGATCGGCCGGGTCTGGGAGGCCGGTCTGCCCTCGACGTTGGGTGTGACCGCCCTGGTGGCGACGGTCGCGACCGTGCTGGCGGTCTCGGCCGCGCTGCCGGTCGCGCGGTGGCTGTCGGCGACGCCGTCGGACACGTGGCGGGTTCGCCTTGCCACGGCCGCGCTGGTGGTGCTCGCCGTGCTGCCCGCCCAGATGTATCTCGGGCCGATCGACGAGGTGAGTGAATCGCTGGGCCTGTCGGGGACGCAGTATCCGCTGATGCTGGTCCACGGCGCGGCGGGACTTCCGGTCAGCGTGTTGATCCTGCGCGGTGCGATGCGTGCGGCCGAGGAGAACCCGAGCTCGGCCGCGCTGCACGGGCTGGCCAGGCCCGGCGCCGTCGCGCGGCGTTTGTGGGACGGTGCGGGGCGCGCCGTGGTCACCGCGGCGGTACTCGAATTCGTCTTGGTGTGGAACGACTTCTTCGTCAGCCTGATGATCAGCGGCGCGGGCGCGAGCCCGTGGTCGCTGCTGCTGTGGGGCGAGGCCCGCCAGTACGAGGAGAACTTGCCGCAGCTGGCCGCCGGAGCCCTGGTCTTCGCCATCGTCCCGGTCGCGTTGTTGCTCGCGACCTGGCGCCGGTTCCTGGTGCCCGGGCTGACCGGGGGAGTGCTGCGATGAGCGGGCCCGTCGGCGCGCCGCCGCCCTCGCCCGGGATCGCCGCGCCGCCACCGGCCCTGCTGCGTTTCCGGTTCGGCGGTGGCGCCTTGGCCGCGGCTGTGCTGCTCGGACTGGTGATCAACATCGTGTCGAGCCTGTTCTTGGAGCGCGGCGTCGGCGTGCTGCTCTCCGTGGGGCTGCTGGTGATCGCGTCACTCGCCGTGCTGCTTCTGGTCAGCCGCTGGCTGCGGGCCGAACGGCGCAGGCTCCGCGAAAGCCCGCACACCGCAAGGGAACTGGAACTGCTCAGCGATTTCGACGACGCGCAGACGCCGATCGGCGCCAACCCGAGCGCACCGGCGCCGCCGCTGACGAGAATATTCGGCGCCACCCATGAGGAGGCGGCGGTGCTCGGCGAGCTGCCGGTGCGTGGATACAGCGCGGCCGCGTTGCTGGCGGTGCTCACGGCGATCCTGGACGCGCCCGCCCGCGACCCGTCGGACGGCACGCCGCCGCGAACGACCGCGCCGTTGCTGCTCACCGAGCTGGAAGCGGACGGTTTCGTGCGGGTGGCCGGTGTGCAGCAGTACTGGGTCGTCGCGGTGCCCGATACACCCGGCGGAGCCGACGCCCGGGCCGGATCGCGGTGGAGCGCCGCGATCACCACGCTCGCGCAGCATCACGCCGACCGCGCGGAACGGTGGGCGATCGGTTTGGGAACGCCGCGTTTCGCGGCCGCGGGGCGCGGCTGGTTCGAGGCCGAGGAAGAATTCCTGCGGCACCTGGTGAAGGAGTGCGCATCCCTCGGAGCTCTGCTGCCGCGGACCGCAGTGCCCAGCCTGATCCGGATCGCCGACGCGCTCGACGTCTGGGACGCGCGCACCAGAGGGCACGACGCCGAACTCGCTCGGAAGCTGTGGCCACCCCCATCCGATCCGGACCAACCGCGCGATACACCACTGCCAGGTCTGGACGCGCTCGGCGCGCACGCGGACCACGTGCGGCTGCGCGCGGGCCACCTCGCCGAACCGCCCCGCCGCGGCGGCGACCGTGGTCGTTACGCCGACCTGACCGCGCGCTACCACCACGTCCGTGCGCTGGAGACGCTGGACCCCGCGCTCGAGGAGTTGTGCCGCGCGCTGGATACGCGGCGCCTGGATACGCGGCGCCCGGATACGCAGGCGGCACACCGGGCGCGTTCGGACCGCCGAATAGCGGAGGCGCGCGGCAAGCTGGAGAACGCGGGCCGCCAACTGGAACGCGTCTGGTGGTTGATGCCGCGCGAGGACATCCCGGGCGAGGTCTGCACGTTGGTGAACCTCGGCATCGTTTTGCTGTGCCAGGGTCGCCTCGACGACGCGCAGGACCGCTTGGAGCTGGCCGAGGCGCTGACCAGGCAGGGCCGCGACCCGGACGGTCGCGCCCACATGCACGAGATCCTCGGCCACGTCTGGTGGGCACGCGGCGAGGCCGTCCGCGCGCTGCGCTGCTGGCGGCTCTCGCTCACGGCGTACCGCGCGCTGTGCGACGATCACGGAATCGCCCGCTGTCTCCAGCATCTCGCCGCCGCGGTGATCGCCGACCCGTGCTGCGTCGACGATGTGCTCGGTCCGGATCCGTGCCGTCCGCCCGGCCACGCGATCGAGCAGGCGACCGGCTGGCTGGCCGAGGCACAATCGCTGTATCCCGCCGCGCGAACGGCGAATCACTATCGGGCCCGAGCGCTCCTGCAGTGCGGTGTTTCGCCGCGCCACGCCATCGATCGCTGGCCGCTGCCGCTCGAAGAGAACGTACCGAGCCGATGAGTCGCCGCGTCGACAGCGCTTAATCGGGATCTGTAATATCCCGATTGTGATCATGGGTGAAGGCGTCGAATGGGGGCTGCACTGCTGCCTGGTGCTTGCCTGGCTGGAGGACCGGGCGCCGATCGCGACCGCTCGCCTGGCGCGCATGTTCGAGCTGCCGCCCGACTACCTCAAGAAGCGGCTGCAACCGTTGGTCCGGGCCGGGATTCTGGAATCGACGCCCGGCGCGCGCGGCGGCTATCGGCTCGCCATGGCGCCCGAGCGGGTGACGGTGCTCGATGTGGTCGTGGCGGTGGAGGGGCGCACCGAGGCGTTCGCCTGCAACGAGATTCGCCAGCGCGGCGCGGGGGCGACGGCGGCGGCCAGCGAATTCGCGCGCCCGTGCGGCATCGCGACCACGATGCGCCGCGCCGAGCTGGCGTGGCGGCGCGAACTCGCGGGGCGGACGCTCGCCGATCTGATCGCGGAGAGCCCGCCCAATGCTTCCGTGCGGGCGCGCCGCTTCTACGAGCAGCTCGCCGTCTGATCTTTCGCCCGGTCGCGAGGCCGGGCTTGCTACGAAGGAGATTAGGGACAGTGAATATCCCGATTGTTGCCGAACGTAAGGTCGAGCTAGATGGTTTGGGCCGCATCGCGGTTCTCGCCCTCGGCACGTTCGCGGTCGGCACCGACGCGTTCATCCTGGCGGGCTTCCTGCCCGACACCGCCGCCGAGCTCGGCGTCGACACCGCCGCGGCGGGTCTCGCGGTGAGCGTGTTCGCGGCCGCCTACGCCGTGCTCTCACCGGTGCTGGCCGCCGTCACCGCGCCGCTGCCGCGCCGCGCGCTGCTGATCGGCGCGCTCGTCGTGCTCGCCGCGGCCAACCTGGGCTCGGCCGCGGCGCCGAACCTCGCGGTCCTGCTCGGCACCCGCGTCCTCGCCGCCGCGGGCGCGGCGGCCTACACGCCGAATGCCGGGGCGGTCGCCGCGGCGCTGGCGCCACCCGAACTGCGCGCCCGAGCTCTGGCGACCGTGGTCGGCGGGTTGACCGTGGCCACCGCGCTGGGGGTTCCGCTGGGCAATCTCGTTGGGCGCGTGCTGGGTTGGCGTTCGGCCTTGGCGCTGGTGGCGGGGTTGTGCGTCGTCGCCGCGGTGGGGCTGGCCGCGGTGCTGACCCCGGCGCGGCAGTCGGCGTCGAACGACGAGGCTGTGGCCGCGTTGTCCGGCGCGCCGCGCGTCCCGGTGCGCGCGCGTGTCGCGGTACTGCGCAGGCCCGGGGTGGCAACGGTGCTACCGCTGACCGTGCTCGGTATGGCCGCCGCCTATGTCGTGTACGCCTACAGCGTCCCCGCGCTCGCGCAGGTCGGTATCGGCTCGGCGGCCACGGCGTGGGTGCTCGCCCTGTACGGTGTCGGCGCGGTGCTCGGCAACACCGCCTCCGGATACGCGACGGACCGCTGGGGTGCGACCCGAGTCCTGATCTGCGGGTACGCGGCCATGGCCGTCGCGCTGGGCGCCCTCGGTTTGCTGGCCGCCACGGATCGTGTCGCGCCCGTGCTCGTCGGCGTGCTCGCCGCGGTGTGGGGCGCGAGCGCGTGGTGCCAGACGCCCGCGCAACAGCACCGCCTCATAGCGGCTGCGCCCGCCGAGGCGAGTCTCGTTGTCGCACTGAACGCTTCGTGCATCTACCTGGGCATCGGCGCGGGCACGCTGCTCGGCGGATTCGCGGTGGGCCACGGCGGCGTCCTCTATGCCGCGGGCGCGGCGCTGGCCGTGATCGCGTTGCTGTTCGCCGCCGGTACGACGCGAAAGGCCTGACGGGGCGCGGCTCGAACAATCACAGGTCGTCGCGCCGACCGAGCGTGAAGTCCTGCGCATGGCCATGGATCTGGTCACCGGCAGGCTGGAGCTCACCGAGGCGCAGTTCCTCGACGGCGCGGTCGTATGCGCCGAGGCGCTGCGCCCGCTGCTCGATCCGGATGGTGACCTCGCGGGCTGCCGAGTGCCGGAATCCGTCCGCCGCCACCGAACTCGCGTCGGAATCCGGCGTGCCGCCGCGGTCCACGGGTGCTCGGCGGTGCGGGTCCGCAGGCTGATTCCATGACCGACGACATCACCGCCATTCATCACACCGCCGTTCTCACCCGCGACCTGGACGGCCTCGAACGCGTCTACCGCGCTTTGGGTTTCACCCTGAGTCCGCGGTCACGGCACCTGCTGAGCGCGCGGCAAGGGGAGGCGCCGCAGGCGGGATGCACCGCGAATCTGTGCGCCTTGTTCGGCGGGTCCTATATCGAATTGCTCGGCATCGTCGACGAATCCGCACCGGACCCGTGGCGCACCAAGTCGATGGCGGATCAGTACGAAGGCTTCCGCATCCTGAACCTCGACACCGACGACGCGGCCGCCACCCACGCACGGCTCGTGGCGCTGGGCATGCGAACCTCGGGCGTGCTCGACCTCGAGCGCGACGTCGACACCGTCGAGGGAGTGCGCACGGTCCGGGCCCGCGCCGTCCACCTCGACCCGCGCAGCACGCCCGAGGGCTATCTCGGCCTCGCCCAGCACCTCACCCGCGAGTACGTGCACCAGCCGCGATACCTGTCGCATCCGAACGGCGCGCGCGGCATCGCGGCGGTGCTGATCGTGGCCGACGGCGACGAATTCGACGGCATCGCACGGCGATACGCCGACCTGATCGGCGCGGGATGGACCGACGAGGGTCCGCTCTCGGTCCTCGTGCACAAGGACGTCCGCCTGGAACTGGTGCGCGCCGCCGACGCCCCCACCGTGCTGCCCGGCGAATCCGCCCCGGCCCCTTCCTATCTGGCCGCGATGACGATCCGCGTCGACGACATGACCGCAGCGCGCGGGCTGGTGGAGCGCGGCGGCATCCCCACCCGCACCACCGCGTACGGATTCTTCGTTTCCGGTCGCGACGCGTATGGAGCGGGTCTGTTCTTCACCGCGCGGTGAGCGCGGGCGCCGCGCGCTTGGCGTACCGGGTGACCGGGGCGGTATCCAGTCGTTCCACACCCGGCAGTGCGCCAACCCGCTCGACGACGTAGTCGAATACCGCGTCCACGTCGCGGCAGATCGCCACGGCGATGATGTTGTGCGGTCCGGTGGTCGCGCCCGCGAACGCGATCTCCGGATCCTCGATCAGCGCCGCGCCGACCGCGGCGAGGTGCCGGGGCGTCACCGTCAGCCACAGCAGGCACTGGAACGTGTAGCCGAGCAGCGCGGCGTCCACCTCGACGTCGAACCGGAGCACGCGCGCCCGCCGCAGCTCGTCCAGCCTGCGCCGCACCGCGGATTCCGACCAGCCGAGCGCACCGGCCAGGCCCGGATAGCTCGCCCGGCCGTCGGCGGCCAAGCGGGGCAGCATGCGTCGATCGAGGTCGGTCAAGGCGATCGGCCCGCCGTCGACCGGCAGCTCGGCGTGCAGCGCGGATACCTGATCGGTGTCCAGCGCGGACGTGCGGCCGTGCCAGCGCCTGCGCGTGAGATGGCGGACCAGCCGCTGCGCGTCGACGCCGAGGACGTCGGAATGCCTGGCCAGCGCGGGCAGCGGCGCGGGCTCGGCGGCCGCGGTGCGGAAGACGCAGACGATCTCGGCGCCGCTGGACAGCACCGTCACCCAGGCGGTGTCCGGTCGCACCGCCAGCGCGTGCGCGAGGGCGTCGGCGCGGTGCGGCCGAACCCGCAGGCGCACCACCCACTCCGCGGTTCCGGTGCGTCCACTGTCGGCCACCCCGGTCACCCGGACCGCGCCGGTGGTGGCCAGGCGCGCGAATCGTCGTGCCACCGTCCGATCGGAGACGGACAGGATTTCCGCGATCCTGCTGAACGGCGCCCTTCCGTCCACTTGGAGGGCGTGCAGCAGTCCGAGGTCGACCGCGTCGAGCGCCTCCGTCTTCATTTACCAAGGATAGGGCGGCGCGACGGGTTTCCGTGGGGTGCGGGCGACGGCGACGATCGTGTTGCTCGAAAATGCGTGCGGCCCCGTCGAATACGCGTCCCAAGCGTGGGGAACCGCACAGTCGCCTCGATTGACGGGGCCCGAGACGCCGGTTACTAATGGACGGTGGCGCGTCTCGCGCCACACAGCAGCCTGACGAGCGAAGCGGGGTGAGCGGCGGATGCCGGATGTCACTATCGGAACGCCGATCGAGAGTTCGAGATGACCAGCTCGCTCGGCACGCCGACCAACCGCTTCGACACCGAAGTGCTCGGTCTGCACTGGATCCCGCTGTCGGCGTCGGACGAGGACACCGCGGCGGTGTTGCGCGAACGCCTCGGCATCGACTTCACCCGCACCACCGATCGGATCTGGGAGACGGGCGATTTCGTCTACCTCCCGGTCGCCGCGACCTATCTGCGCGGCGACGCGGTCCGGCGCGAGACGATCGTCTTCGCGCTCGGCGGGGACTTCGTGGTCACCTCGCAATCCGCGGAACCGTTCGCGCCGTTCGATCGCGCCGTCGCCGAGATGGGCCGCCGACCAGCCCTCGCCGGTTCCCCGCACGGCGTGCTCTACGCCCTGCTTCGCTCGCTGAACGAGGCCGCCGAGGGCGTGCTCGGCCGCGCGCGGTCGGGGCTGGAGTCGCTCGCTCGCGAGATGGCCGCCGCCGTCGACGGCGACCGGGCCCACGAGGTCGCCGACCTGCGCGCCGCGGTCGCCGACCTGGACGCCGCGGAGGAAGCCGTCACCATGGTCCGGGACACCCAGCGTGATCTCGCTCGCGCGACCCGCCGCCTGCTCGCCGAATACGGCGACCGTGCCGAGGAACTGAGCGGCGCGATCGGCCACCTGCTCGCCGACATCGAGGACGTGCGCCAGCGCGCGGTCGCCGAACACGACCGCGCCCGCTACCTCCAGCAGGCACTGCTCATCCGCCTCGAGCTGCGGCAATCCCGAACCGTCAAGGTCCTCGCCGTGTCCGCCGCGCTCCTGTCCATCGCCCTGCTCGCGCTCTGCTACCTCGTGGCCCTCGCCTGACGGTGCCGCCGCAGCCCGCCCCGAAAAAGCCACTCTCGCAGCTGAAGTCGGAAACGCGATCCGGCCATGGCCGACGCGGTTCCGGGTAGTATTCGACTGACCCGCGGGTGGGAAGAACGGAGCGGGCCGTGTGTGGAATCAGTGGCCACCTGGCCAGACCGGGCTTCCCGTCGCGCGGTGACCTCGTCGAGACGATGACGGGCGCGCTGCGCCATCGCGGGCCCGATGCGACGGCGATGTACGCCGAGGACTCGATAACGTTGGGCTGCACCCGGTTGGCGATCATCGATCCCGGCGGCTCCGCGCAGCCGCTGCGCAGCGCCGACGGTGCGCTGGTCCTGATCGCGAACGGGGAGATCTACAACTTCGCCGAATTGCGCGACGGCCTGCGGCGACGCGGTCATGTCTTCGCCACCGACGGTGATTGCGAAGTCATCCTGCACCTCTACGAGGAGCACGGCGACCGCGCGGTCGATCATTTGCGCGGCATGTTCGCCTTCGCCCTGTGGGACGGACGGCTCGGTCGGCTGACCCTGGCCCGCGACCGGATGGGGGAGAAGCCGCTCTACTACACGGAACGGCCGGACGGACTGCTGTTCGCGTCCGAGGCGAAGGCGCTGACGGCCGCTGGCGTGCCGGTCGAACTCGATCACGGAAGCGTCGCCGACTACTTCCGCCTCGAGTACGTGCCCGAGCCACGGAGCATCCTGCGAGACGTGCGGAAAGTCCCGGCCGGACACGTCGTCGCCGTGGACACCCGTCCCTGGCGGGTGCGTCCGCGCGCCTACTGGCGGCTCGAGGACGCGGAGCCGATCGAAGGTTCGAGCGCCGACACACTCGGCGCGATCCTGGCCGAACTCGCTCCGCTGGTCACCAGAACGGCCCAGCCGCTGGGCATTTCGCTCAGCGGCGGACTCGATTCGAGCCTCGCCGCCGCGCTCGCGGCCAAATTCTGCGCCGCACCGGTGCGGGCGTTCTCGGTGGGTTACGCGGGCCGACCGGCGAACGACGAGCGACACCACGCCAGAGAACTGGCCGCCGCGCTCGGCATGCCGTTCCACGAGATCGAGATCGGCGCCGCGCGGGCGACCGCCGACCTGCCTTTCGTCGTCGCCGCGCTGGACGACCCGATCGCAGATTTCGCGGGCGTGTGCTATCACGCGGTGCTGCGCGCGGCGGCCGAGGCGGGTGTCCGGGTGATGGTGCAGGGCCAGGGCGCCGACGAGCTGTTCTGGGGTTACGGGTGGGTGCGGGAAGCCGTCGCGCTCAGCGAGGCGCGCGGGAATCTGGTGTTCTACGAACTCGATCCGGATTTCCGGGAGGCCGAGCGGTTGGCGCCGCGGTACTTCGGCGAAGCGATGCGCGACGCGGCGCCGACCGGTTTCGCGCTGACCGGCGATCGGCCCGATATCGATCTGACCCGGCTGATCGTCGGAACCTACCTGCGGGAGAACGGCATCGCCCAGTGCGACCGGCTCAGCATGGCCAACTCCGTCGAATTGCGCCTGCCCTTCGTGGACCACCGCCTGGTGGAGGCCGTCGTCGGCCTACGCAGAACCCGACCGGACCATCGAGATCCGCCGAAGCACCGGCTGCGGGAGGTGGCGCACGCGTACCTTCCCGCGCATGTCGCCGACCGACCCAAGCGCAGCTTCTCGCCGCCGCTGCGCGAGTGGCACGCCGCTTACCTGCGGAGCTACGGCGACCTGTTGCCCGGCGGCGAGTTGGTACGCCGCGGGATCTTGACCGAAGCGGCGGCCCGGAGTCTGTCGGTCGCCGACTTCCCGCCGGGTGCCGGCTCCCCGTTCTCGTTCAAGGCCTTGATGCTCGAAATGTGGTGTCGACACAACGTCGCTCGCGCAAGGAGATGATCGATGCAGGTGGCAGTGGTCGGCATGGGCTACGTCGGGCTGACGGCGGCGCTCGGACTCGCGGCGTCGGGACACGACGTCCTCGGCATCGATCACGACGAGAACCGCATCGCCCTGTTACGCGACCGGCGCTGTCCGTTCCACGAGCCGGACGTCGCCGAAGCCCTGCTCACCACGACGGCGACCTTCGAGCAGGCGCTCGATGTTCCGGTGCAAGCCGTGATCATCGCGGTCTCCGCGCCGCTGGACCAGAACGGCGCGATCGATCTCCGCCACGTGGAGGCCGTGCTCTCGGGAATGCTGTCGGCCCAGGCGCTTCCGGACCTCGTCGTCGTGAAGAGCACGATCCCGCCGGGTACCAGCGAGCGATGGGCGACGCGGTTTCCGGCGCTGCGCCCGCGCTACGCGCACAATCCCGAATTCCTGAACCAAGGCCGCGCCCTTGCCGATTGGCAGACGCCCGACCGCATCGTGCTCGGCCTGTGGAACCGCGAACTGCTGCCCGTGCTCGGAGCGCTGTACCACGACAAGACGGCGCCGCGGCTGGTCATCGGCCCGACCGAGGCCGAAGCGGTGAAGTACGCCAGCAACGCCTTCCTGGCGACGAAGATCAGCTTCGCCAACGAGATCGCCAACTTCTGCGACGAGCACGGCATCGACGTGGACGCGGTGATCGACGGCGTATCACTGGATCCCCGCATGGGACAGGGGTTTTGGCGTCCCGGTGTCGGCTACGGGGATTCCTGCCTCGCCAAGGACATGACCGCGCTGACCCGTTTCGCCCGGCGTTCCGGCCGGCCCATGACGCTGCTCGAATCGGTCGCCGAGGTGAACGACCGTCAGTTGCGATTGCCCGTCGAGATCGTGGCGCGTGAGGCGGCAGCGGGCGCACCGCCGCCGGAGGTCGCTGTCCTCGGACTGCTCTACGAACCCGACAGCGACGACATGCGCGAAGCGCCGAGCCGGACCGTGGTACCCGCGCTGGGGGCCATCGCTGCGGACGTCCGGGTCTGGGATCCGATCTTGAGCGCGGCGGCTTTCGCCGATCTGTTCCCAGGGGTCCGGCGCGCCCTCGGCATCAAGGAAGCCGTGCTGGATGCCGCTGTCGTCATCGTGCTGACCGAGTTCCCGGAGGTTCTCGCCCTCGACTGGACCGCCGTGGCGCAACTCGCGCGGCCGAATTGTCTTGTCGTCGACGCCAAGAACGCCCTCGATCCGTCCGTCGTCGCGGCGGCGGGGCTGCGCTATCGCGGGGTCGGGCGGGCCGGTGGTCGAGGCGCGCCGGAAGAAGGCGTCGACGCGAAGTAGAAGGGATGTCGCCATGGGGATTCTGGTCCGACCGCGTTCGGAGGGCGGCGGTTACGGCGGCTGGCGATGCGAGGTGGACGACATCGTCCTCTCGGCCGACGGCGCGGAATACACCACCCACGAGACCGACGAGGCGGTGTGCGTTCTCGACGGGTGGCTCTGCTCGGGCGGCGGTGCGGCCGAACTGCTCGCGCTGTATCGCACGCACGGCATGGCGGCCGTGGCCGGGCAGGACGGACAGTACGTCGCCGTCGTGCACGATCGCTCGCGCGGAGAAACGCACCTGGTGGCCGACCCCGGCGGATTCGGGAACGCGTGTTACCGCGCCTCGGGTTTCGGGTTCGGCTCGCGCCCCTACGACCTCGGGACCGGAAGGTTGTCCCGCGAGGGCCTCGCTCTGTATCTGACGTTCCAATACGTCCCCGTTCCCTATTCGATCTTCGACGGAGTACGGCGGGTGCCCCCGGGCGCCGTGGTCACCCAGCGCGGGCGAGACCGCCACGTGCGGCAGCAGACATCGTTTCCCAGCCCGGCCGATCCGTCGGAAGTCGGCGCGGCCGCGCCCGAGGAGTTGGTGGCAAGGGCGCTCGACCTGCTGACCGAGTCGCTGGCCCGCCACGCCGCGCCACACGAGCGATTGGGCATGATGCTCAGCGGCGGGATCGACACCAGCACGAACGCCACCGTGCTCGCCACCAGGCTGGGCTGTCGGCCGCGGGCTTTCACGGCGTCGTTCCGCGAGACCGGGTACGACGAAACCGAATACGCCGCGCTCGTGGCCGAGCGGTTCGGCTTCGACCACGTGGTGGTGCCGGTCGGGCCCGAGGCCGTGGAACGCCTGCCGGATCTGGTGCGCTGCTTCGACAGCCCGAACGCCGACCAGGCGATCGTCGCCACGCAGGTGATCGCCGAACGGGCCGCGCAGCTGTCGTGCACGCACATCGTCACCGGCGAAGGCGGCGACGAGGTGATGGGATTTCCGATGTCGCCGCACGACGACGTCCACCTCGTCGACCTGCCCTCGGGCTCGCGGGACCTGGCGCGGTTCTACCTGGGCCAGATCGCACTGGGCAGCGCGGCGGATCGCGCGCTCGTGCACCGGGCGCTGGGCGTGCCGGAGGACCTCGCCGTCGACATCCTCGCGGAACTGTACGAGGAACACCGCGCGCATTCCGCGCTGGACCGATTGCTGTTCGGTCAATGGCGAACCTGGTTGACCGAGGGGGTGTACCGCAAGGATCACCACACCTTCCGCGCCGCCGGGCTGACCAGCGTGTTGCCGTTCGCGGATCCGCGCGTCATGTCCTTCGTCGCGGGAATGCCCGCGGGCCAGCGATATCGAGCCCTCGATGGCAAGGCCATGCTGCGCGCCGGTATCGCGCCGCACTTGCCCGATCGGATATTGAAGCGCAAGAAGCACAAATTCTGGATCCCGTTCGCCGAATGGTTCCGCGGCCCACTGCGCGATCACCTGCACGGCGGCCTGCTCTCCGGTCCGGTGGCGAACGACCTCCTGGACCCGAAACTCGTTCGCACACTTGTCGACTCGCACGAGCGCGGAATCGAGGACAAGAGCGGAATCCTGTGGGCGCTGTGCTTTCTCGACGCGTGGCTGTCCGCACTTCCGCCGCGACCGCGGAGCGCACCCTAGTGGATTCGGCTGCGACGCGGACCACTTCGGTGCGAGTCCGCGAATCCGAGGACACCGCGGGACGAAACTGGCACCATCCGAATGGCGGCCCTTGGAGACAGGATTCGACGCTCGATGGTTACGTGGCTACTCAGCATCGTGTCGGGATTGATCGTCGCGATCACAACGTTCGGGGTGACGAGGTTCTACGACGCGACGCGGGTCCGGCGTAAATCCGGACACCTGAATGTCCTGGCCGAGGGTCAGGACATTCAGATTGTGATCCCCGATTTCCACGCGGGCTGGCTGTCGATCTACGGCACCGACGAGAAGGCGGAGATGCCGCCGAACGTCCGCGTGATGCCGATGGCGGAGGGCGGCGCCATCGCCGAGGCGGTCCTGGCCTGGCGCGGGCTCGGCAAACGGAACCGGATCAGTATCAGCACCCAGGACGCCTACCAGGACACCCACGGCCTGACCATTCTCATCGGCGGGCCGAGCGTCAACCGGTTGACCGGAAACCTGCTCAAACGGTGCTTCCCGAAGTTCCAGATCAAATACCCCGAGCACGTGGCGTCCTACGGTTCGATCAGTTACGACGTCACCGCGGACGAGAACGGCTCGCTGCTCGAGGACTACGGATTCATCGCGGTCAGTCGCACGCCGACCGGTAAACGGTGCGTGGCGCTGTTCGGCGTCTGGGCTTTCGGCACGCTGATCGCCACCCTCGCGCTGCTCGATCGGGTGGCGCGGGGAAACGATATCTGGAATTCGATTCGCGAGAAGAAAGACTTTCTCGTCGTCGTGCACTGTGAATTGGACGGGCTCGAATACAGCAATATTCGAATCATCGGATACGAAGAGGTATAGCGGCGTTCGCCGCTATACCTCGATCGCCCACCTCAGAAGACGAGAATATCTTTGGCACCGATCCGCGCGTGCGGAACGAATGCTTCGCGAAAACGGTCGAAGGGAATTCGGGTCGTCGTTCCGCCGATGATTCCCGGCCATGCGGCGTCGACCTCGCGCAGGAGTTCGATCGCGTGCTCGAAATGCACCCGTGAGGAATTGACGACGCCGAACAGCACCTGGTTGCGCTTGACCATGGTGCCCAACAGCGCGGCGCCGTCCACGGTGGCCTCTTGGCCGCTCGGCAGGCCGACGACGCAGCAGGACGCGTTCTCCGCGCCGTGCGTCGCCAGTAGTTGCGGCAGAAATGCCACGCCCGCCGCGTCGATGACGACGCGGTGCGCCGCGATCGCCTGATTCGTCACCATGTCACCGGGAGCCAACTGGTGGGACTGATATTCGGCGCCGAAGGACGCGGCCGCTTGGGCGGCGAGCGAACTCGGTGGGGCCGGATCCACGACGGTGACCTTGTGACCGGCCAAGCGCAGGAACGCGGTGGTGAGCAGGCCGATGATGCCGCAGCCGATCACCAAGGTATTGCCGGACGGATCCGACGTCCCCAGTCGCTCGTCCATCTGCCGCAGCGTGTCCAGCGCCTTGACCACGATGGAAGCGGGTTCCACCAGGACGCCGAGGTGGATGAGCTCTTCCGGAACGGGAACCAGCTTGTCCGCGGGCGCGCGCCAGTACTCCGCCATGAAACCGTCCAGCTCGCGAATCCCGCGCTCTTTCCACGAGCCGTTGCTGCACAAATCCGGCCTGCCGCGGCGGCATTGACTACACGGCACCGGGTCCGGATCGCGGACGACGCAGGTGACCAACTGACCGGCTCGCAGCTCGGGCGTCGCGCTGTGCACCACCCGCCCGAGTACCTCGTGTCCCAGTATCATTTCGTCGGCCGCCGTGGGAAGTTGTCCCTCGGTCCCCGCCACGATTTGGATGTCGGTCCCGCAGACGCCCATCTCCAGGGTGCGAACCAGCGGCCCCCGCGGGTCGACGGCATCCAGCGTTCTGATCACCTCGCGCGGTGCGCCCGTGGGATCGGGCGGTACGACGAGGCAACGCGCGCGTATTGTCCGATCCTCGGATGATCCAGCGTAATCCACTTCGCATTACTCCTTGTTCGGAATCGTTGGTGAAGCAGATGATCGAGGCGTGCGGCATTCGGCCGGATGGGCACATTCCGCCACACGGGGAGTTTAACGGACCCGATCGGCGCCGGATCGATGATCGCGATTCGGTGCTGCCTCGTGCGGGAGGTACCCGGCGGTGGTCGATCGGAACGCTGTAACGCCCGGAATTCACTTCGGTTTCGCCCGCGAAAACTGACCGCGCGCCACCTTTCGCGGGCTATCTCACCGCTTGTTCGATCGTGGTAGTGCTGCCGTTGAACGGGCGACTCGCCGTCGCGACGGAATTGTGCAGCCTGGCTTCGAGCGGCCGTCCGGCTGGAGCGTGGAGATGGTCGCGAGCGTGTAGGGGTGTTGACGGCCCGGCGTCGATCGCGCTGTCATGTGACGTCCTCGGAGCAGGAAATCGGTTGGGCGACTGAAGACTTCGGTCGCCGCGGACGATCGCCACGAAGACGGTGCGCGGCGCGTCCGGCGGGGGCATCCTGGGAGGTGCTGTTGCCGACGGCGAGAAGGTGGTCGATGTGGACGATGCGATGGACGCGTACTCGCGGACGGTGGTGTCGGTGGCCGAATCGGTCACGCCGCACGTGGCGAGCGTGCGGACCCGGCGGGGGACCGGTTCGGCCGTCGTGTTCACCGATGACGGATTCCTGCTGACCAACGCGCACGTCATCGGCGCGGCGTCGCACGGGGAGGTGGTGTTCGCCGATGGCGTGGAGTCCCGGTTCGACGTGGTCGGCGTCGACCCGCTCTCCGATCTCGCGGTGCTGCGCGCCCGCGGCGGCGGTCCGGGCGCGGCGGTGCTCGGCGACGCGGACAAGCTCGTCGTCGGGCAGCTCGTGGTCGCGGTGGGCAGCCCGCTCGGTTTGGCGGGCTCGGTGACCGCGGGCGTGGTGAGCGCGCTCGGCCGCGCGGTGCCGGTCGCCTCGCGCCGCGCGGGACGGGTGATCGAAGACGTCATCCAGACCGACGCGGCCTTGAATCCCGGCAATTCCGGTGGTGCGTTGGCCGATTCGGCGGGCCGGGTGGTGGGCGTCAACACCGCCGTCGCGGGAATCGGTCTGGGACTTGCCATTCCGATCAACGCAACCACCCGTCGCATCATTGCCATCCTGCATGCCGAGGGCCGCGTCCGCCGCGCCTACCTTGGGCTGGTCGGCGTCCCCGCGCCGCTGCCGTCCGAGGTGGCCGAGCGGACCGGTCAGCGAGCGGGCGTGCGTATCGTCGAGGTGGTGCGCGGCGCGCCCGCGGAGGCCGCCGGACTGCGCCGCGGCGATCTGGTGCTCAGCGTCGCGCGCGAGGAGGTTCGCGACGCCCAGGGCATCCAGCGTCAGCTGTTCGCCGACGCCATCGGCCGTCCCGTTCCGGTCACGGTGCTGCGCAACGGCGCGATGGTCGACGTCATCGCCGTGCCGAGCGAGCTGACCGTCGACTGACGGTCAGTCGCGCGCGACCACGAGCTCATCGGAACGCTCGAACTCGGCGGCCGGGACCTCGGGCCGCCAGCGGGCGTCCACGACGAGCCCGAGCAGGCCGATGGCCAGGCATATGCCCGAGACGACCAGCATCGCGGGATGGGAGCCGCCGGTCAGCGCGTCGGCGAGGACGACGGTGGCGATGGTGCCCGGCGCGGAGCCGACGAAGGTGGCGGCGAGATACGGCCAGAAGCGAATCGAGGAGAGCCCGCAGCAGTAGTTGACCACCGAGAACGGCGCGAAGGAGATCAGCCGCAGCGAACCGACGGCCAGCCAGCCGCGCCGCTCCAGCCGCTCGTCGATGGCGCGCACGGCGGGATGGGTGAGCCGGGAGGCGACCCGGTCGCGGTCCAGCACGCGCACCAGGAACAGCGCCATCCCGGCGGCGACAACGGTGGCCGAGAGTGCGATCGCGGTGCCGAGCAATGATCCGAAAAGCACACCGCAACTGACCGTCAGCACCGTGCGCGGCAACGGCGCCACTGCGAGAATCGAGTAGACCCCGAAGAACAGCAGTGGGAACCACGAGCCGACCGAGTCCGCCCACTGCTGGATCTGCGTCGGACCGGGTAGCGGGACGAGCAGCGCCGCGACGAACAGCGCACCCACACCGACGAGCAGGGCGAGGATACGCGGGTTACGGAGCAGCCTGGTCACCCGCGACAGGTTACCGGTTGGTAGTGGCGGCCAGGGTCAACCGACGCTGCCGCTGCCGCTAGCATCAATGGAAACGGGACGAATGCTCGTTAACCGAAGTGCTCGCTGAGCTGGGCGAATGCGACGGTTCGGGTGCACATCTGTGGGTGCGCTCCGTGGTCGAGTGGAAGAGGAACAGCAGCTATGCCGATTGCTTCAGATCCGCCTCCGGGCGCCGGGCTCGCGGAGCGTCCGGCGGGCACGGATCCGGTTCCCCAGTATGCCGCCTGGCGTAAAGGCGTCGCGGGTGTGCTCGCCAAGGCGCGCAGGGTCGACGTCGCCGAATTGCCGGACGAGCCGGAGCAGCTGCTCGAGCAGACCACCTACGACGGGCTCACCGTCGCCCCGCTCTACACCCGGCGCGACGAGCGGCCGGAGCTGCCGTTGCCCGGCGCCTTCCCCTTCGTGCGCGGCCGCGACGCCGCGCGCGACGTGCATCGCGGCTGGTATGTCAGCGCCTTCGTCGGCCCCGGCGACGGCGCCGCGGCCAAGCGCGAGATCCTGGCCGGACTGGAGAACGGCATCAGCGCGGTCTGGCTCGGGGTCGGCGAGCGAGGTGTTCCCGTCGCCGAGCTGCCCGCGGCGCTGGACGGCCTGCTCTTCGAGCTGGCGCCGCTGACCCTGGACGCGGGCGCGCAGGTGTCGTCCGCCGCCGCAGCGCTTTTCGCGGTGCTCGACGCCTACCAGGCGCCGCAGCGCGCCGATATTCGGCTCTCCCTCGGCGCGGCGCCTCTTACCAGCCATTTCGCGGGCATCGCCGACGCGGAGCTGTCGGAGGCGCTCGCGCTGGCCGTCCAGTCCGTCGCCCGTGCGGAGACGGTGCGCGCGATCACCGTGGACGGCACCGTCTTCCACGACGCGGGCGCCTCGGACGCGCAAGAACTCGGCGCGGCGGTGGCCGCGGGCCTGGAGTACCTGCGGGCGCTGACCGAGGGTCAGGACATCGCGGACGCGCTGGGCCAGCTGGAATTCCGGTTCGCCGCCACCGACGACCAGTTCGCGACGATCGCGAAATTCCGTGCCGCGCGCAAGCTCTGGGCCCGCGTCGCGCACGCCTGCGGCGCACCGGACTTCGGCGGCGCACCGCAGCACGCGGTCACCTCCGCGGCCATGATGAGCCAGCGCGACCCCTGGGTGAACATGCTGCGCACCACGCTCGCCGCCTTCGGCGCGGGCGTCGGCGGCGCGGACACCGTCACCGTGCTGCCCTTCGACTCGGCGCTGCCCGCCGGCGAGCTGGGCGTGTCCAAGTCGTTCGCGGATCGCATGGCCCGCAACACCCAGCTGCTGCTGTTGGAGGAGTCGCATCTGGGCCACGTCCAGGATCCGGGCGCAGGCTCCTGGTATGTCGAGGACCTGACGGCCGAATTGGCCGCCAAGGCTTGGGCTTTCATGCAGGAGCTGGAAGCCGCGGGCGGTTACCTTGCCGCGCTGGAATCGGGTCTGCTCGCCGAACGCGTCGCCGCCACCAAGGCCGCCCGCGATTCCGATGTCGCGCACCGCAAGACCGCGGTGACGGGCGTCAACGAGTTCCCGAACCTGGCCGAGCGGCCGCTCTCCTCGGCGGCACGCACGCCGAGCCGGGTCGCCCGCTACGGCGCGGCCTTCGAAGCGCTGCGCGACCGCTCGGACGAGTATCTGGCGGCCAACGGGTCCCGGCCGAAGGCGCTGCTCGTGCCGCTCGGCACGGTGGCCGAGCACAATGTGCGGGTCACCTTCATCGCGAACCTGCTGGCCTCCGGCGGCATCGAATCGATCAACCCCGGCCCGCTGGACGTGGACGGAATCGCTTCTGCCGCAACGGAAGCCGGTGCACCGATCGCGGTTCTGTGCGGTTCGGACGCGCGCTACGGCGCGGAGGCGGGCGCGGCGGTCGACGCGCTGCGCGCTGCGGGTGTGGAAACGGTGCTGCTCGCGGGCGCGGCGAAGGCCGTCGCCGAGCTGAGCGGCACGCAGCGCCCGGACGGATTCCTCGCCGCGAAGATCGACGCGGTGGCGGCGCTGTCCGGCCTGCTGGAGAAGGTGGGAGCCTGATGACTACGCGTGAGATCAAGCACGTGATCGGCAATTTCGCCGAGGTGCCGCTCGACGAGCACGCGCCCGAACCTGCCGCGGTCGACGCCGCCCAGGTCGAGGCGTATGTGGCGGGCGCTGCGGCGGCCAACAACTACACGCCCGAGCAACTGGTGTGGTCGACCCCGGAGGGCATCGACGTGCCGCCGGTGTTCACCAAGGCCGATCGGGATGCCGTCGCCGCGGAGGGTTATCCGCTCGACAGCGTGCCCGGTGTCGCGCCGTTCGTGCGCGGGCCGTACCCGACCATGTACGTCAACCAGCCGTGGACCATCCGCCAGTACGCGGGCTTTTCCACAGCCGCCGACTCGAACGCCTTCTACCGCCGCAACCTGCAGGCGGGCCAGAAGGGTCTGTCGGTCGCGTTCGACCTCGCGACGCACCGCGGCTACGACTCCGATCACCCGCGCGTGCAGGGCGATGTCGGCATGGCGGGCGTCGCCATCGACTCCATCCTGGACATGCGTCAGCTCTTCGACCACATTCCCCTCGATCAGGTGAGTGTGTCGATGACGATGAACGGCGCGGTGCTGCCGATCCTGGCGCTCTACGTCGTCGCGGCGGAGGAGCAGGGCGTCGCGCCCGAGCAGCTGGCCGGAACCATTCAGAACGACATTCTGAAGGAGTTCATGGTCCGCAACACCTACATCTACCCGCCCAAGCCCTCGATGCGGATCATCTCCGACATCTTCGCCTACACCAGCGCGAAGATGCCGAAGTTCAACTCGATCTCCATCTCCGGCTACCACATCCAGGAGGCCGGAGCCACGGCCGATCTGGAGCTCGCCTACACCCTCGCCGACGGCGTGGAGTACATCCGGGCGGGCATCGACGCGGGCATGGAGGTCGACAAGTTCGCGCCGCGGCTGTCGTTCTTCTGGGCCATCGGCATGAACTTCTTCATGGAGGTCGCGAAACTCCGTGCGGGACGGCTGCTCTGGAGCGAGCTGGTCGCGAAGTTCGAGCCGAAGAGCGCGAAATCGCTGTCCCTGCGCACCCATTCGCAGACCTCGGGTTGGTCGCTGACCGCGCAGGACGCCTACAACAACGTGGCGCGCACCTGCATCGAGGCGATGGCCGCGACCCAGGGCCACACCCAGTCGTTGCACACCAACGCCCTCGACGAGGCGCTGGCGCTGCCGACGGACTTCTCCGCCCGCATCGCGCGCAACACCCAGCTGCTGATCCAGCAGGAGTCCAACACCACCCGGCCGATCGACCCGTGGGGCGGCTCGTACTACGTCGAGTGGCTGACCCACCAGCTGGCCAACCGTGCCCGCGCGCACATCGCCGAGGTGGAGGCGCACGGCGGTATGGCGCAGGCGATTTCGGAAGGCATCCCGAAGCTGCGCATCGAGGAGGCCGCCGCCCGCACCCAGGCGCGCATCGACACCGGCCAGCAGCCGGTGATCGGCGTCAACAAGTACCAGGTGGAGGAGGACCACGAGGTCGAGGTCCTCAAGGTCGAGAACTCGCGGGTGCGCGCCGAGCAGATCGAGAAGCTGCGGCAGCTGCGCGCCGACCGCGACCCCGCGGCCGTCGAGCGGGCACTGAACGAATTGACCCGCGCGGCAAGGTCTTCCGAAGGCGGCATGGAGAACAACCTCCTGGCGCTGGCGATCGACGCGGCGCGCGCCAAGGCCACCGTCGGCGAGATCTCCGACGCGCTGGAGAAGGTCTACGGCCGCCACCAGGCCGAAATCCGCACCCTCTCCGGTGTCTACCGCGACGAGGCAGGGAAGGTCACCAACATCACCACGGCTAGCGAACTCGTCGAGGAATTCGCCGAGGCCGAAGGTCGTCGGCCGCGCATCCTCGTCGCGAAGATGGGTCAGGACGGACACGACCGAGGGCAGAAGGTGATCGCCACCGCCTTCGCCGACCTGGGCTTCGACGTCGACGTGGGCCCGCTGTTCCAGACCCCCGAAGAGGTGGCGCAGCAGGCGGCCGACAACGACGTGCACGTCGTCGGTGTGTCCTCGCTGGCGGCAGGCCACCTCACGCTGGTGCCCGCCCTGCGGCAGGCGCTGGCCGATGTCGGGCGACCCGACATCATGGTCATCGTCGGCGGCGTCATCCCGCCCGGTGACTTCGACGAGCTCTACCAGGCGGGCGCCGCCGCGATCTTCCCGCCCGGCACCGTCATCGCCGACGCGGCGATCGATCTGCTGAAGAAGCTCGCCGCCGAGCTCGGTCACGAGATCGGCAGCGGCGCCGCGGAGTCCGCCGCCGAATGAGTGAAGCAGGTTCTCCGCGTGGGGGAGCGGTGCGCCGCACCATCGATGTCGACGCACTCGCCACGGCGGTCCGCAACAACGAGCGGGCCGCCCTGGCGCGGGCCATCACCCTGGTCGAGTCGACAAGGGCCGACCATCGGGCGCTGGCCCAGCAGCTGCTGCTGAAGCTGACGCCGGAGGCGCAAGGCTCCGCGAACGCGGTGCTGTCGAATCGGGTGGGCATCACCGGTGTTCCCGGCGTCGGCAAGTCGACGTTCATCGACGCGCTCGGCATGTACCTGATCGGCAAGGGGCATCGGGTCGCGGTGCTCGCCGTCGACCCGTCCTCGACCCGCACCGGCGGCTCCATCCTCGGCGACAAGACGCGGATGGCGCGACTCTCGGTGGAGCGCAACGCCTATATCCGGCCTTCGCCCACGGCGGGCACGCTCGGCGGCGTTGCCAAGGCGACTCGCGAGACCATCGTGCTGCTGGAAGCGGCGGGCTACGACGTGATCCTGGTGGAGACCGTCGGCGTCGGCCAGTCCGAGGTGACGGTCGCCAACATGGTCGACGTGTTCTGCTTCCTGACGCTGGCCCGCACCGGAGATCAGTTGCAGGGCATCAAGAAGGGCGTGCTCGAGCTAGCCGACCTCGTCGCGGTGAACAAGGCCGACGGCAAGCACGAGATCGAGGCCAAGGCCGCCGCGCGCGAGCTCACCGGTGCACTGCGCCTCATCCACCCACACGACGCGCTGTGGCGGCCTCCGGTGCTCACCATGAGCGGCCTGGAAGGCGTTGGCCTGGACAAGTTCTGGGATACGGTACTGAAGCACCGGCGGGTGCTCACCGACGCGGGCGAGTTCGACGAGAAGCGCCGCCGTCAGCAGGTCGACTGGACCTGGACGATGGTGCACGACCAGCTGCTGCGCAGGTTGGCCGACAACCCGAACGTGAAAGCGATTCGCGCACAAGTGGAAAAGCAGGTGCGCGAGGGGACTCTCACCGCGGCACTCGCCGCCGAGGAGATTCTCGACGCCTTCGACACCGCTGGCGACTAGCGACTCGGACTGCACCACGAACCCGGGTGTAGCCGCCCAGCCGAGGTCTCGCACGGCATCATCGACAACCTGCGGCCTGACAGGCCCGCGGAGGACGCGCGGCTGGCCGCCTGCGATCACCATGACCGCCACTGTCGACAACGTTTTCGGCCGCTGGCTGGTCAGCGAGCTCGACTCGCCGCAGCTGTAGCAGTCCGCTTCGAGCCGGTCCCCCGGGGGAGTGATCGCTATCGAGGCCTATTATCCGCTTTGCGGCCGCAGCCGTCGGCCTTTGGGAGTGAAGGAGAAGGTGGCGGGGAAGGAGTCTGTGCCGTAACGGATCGCCAAGAGGAGCGGCTCCGGGTACTTGCGCGGCCAGTGTTGTTCCGCACCTTCGTCTACACCATTCCAGAGATGGCAGACCACCATCGGATCGGCGGCGTCGGCAGTCGCGTAGGCGAGTGTCTTGCCGTATAACCGATTCGAACTACCGAACAGAACGCTCGGCTCGCCGAAGGTGTCGATGACGTCGCTGTAGCTGCGGTCCTGGCCGGTGAACGATGCTATGGCTTCGCGAATTTCGACGTACTCGTCGGCTGTCAAGATGCGATCCAGCCGAAGCCACCCTCTGTTCCGTGCGGCCTCCGCGTACATCGATGCCAGCGCGTGCGCGAGATCGTTGCCTGGAAGGTGGCGTTGCAGAGCACCTTTGGGGCCAGTGGGTGTGAAGGCGTTGCGCTCGCGCCAGGACTCCCACAGATCTGCCCGGCCGCGATCCTCGTCCTCGAGGAAGAACAGGTGATCGAAGGTCGTCCAGAGCGCGGGCTCACCGCCGTACATTTGGGGCCGCCGCAGCATCATGTTGACCTGGTCGATGAGATAGGCGTGCATCCGATCGCCCGAGCGAACCATCGTTCCCTGTACTCCTTCGCGCGCCACACGGCGAACGTCTGCAAGCCGTAGACGTGCAACCGAAGCATGTGCGGGGTGCGAACAACAAGTCCGACTTCGCCTCCGACGCATTGGTGGATCGCGAACACGGGGGTTGCGATGGCGAACACTCAAACCCGATGGCGTTTTCGATCGAGACGGGCCGAGGCGAGTTGGTGTATCTGCTGCGCGAGAGCCCGTAACGATCGTCCGTGAAGCGTGGCGGTCAGTCGCCGAGGTCGGGCGGGGTGGTGGTCAGCAGGCGCGGGTCGGGTTCGGATCCGGCGGTGGCGAGCGCTCCGGCGACGGCTCGGCCGAACTTCAAAAGCCCACGGGGGCTGCGTTTGTCGATTGCGCCGAGCAGCTGTTTCAGGATGGTGAGCTGGTCGAAGTAGATCCGCTCGGTGACGAGGTTCTCGTGTTCGTCGAAGACGAAGTACGCCGTCATTCTGGTGCGGTGCTTGGAGCCGGTCGGCGGGATCTTGCCGAGCGGGCCGAGATGTGTTCCGAGGAGCCAGAATTCGACGACGACCGCGTCGTGGCTGTGACGGAAGGCGATGATCTCGTGGTCCTGGTCGGGGAAGGCGACGCGGGTGTCGCGGTAGTAGTCGCGCACCTCACCGTCGCCGTCGTGGACGAGCATCTGCGCGATCAGCTCGTAGTGCGGGTGCGGGAACGTCGACAAGGTCGCGTCCCAGTCCTGGCGGACTTCGTCGTGGAAGTGATCGAGGACGAGTTTCTCGCGGGCCCGCAACACATCTTCGGGCGGCAGTTCGAATCGTGATGGCACAGAGTCCTCCTCAAAGGCTCGAGTCGTGGGTGATGCGGCCGTGGCTGAAGGTCGGCCGGGTACCGGGATTGGTCCACGCGCCGGTCAGCTCGCTGGACGGGAAGAACTGCAGGAACCGCGAGTCGGCCTGGCTGCGGTCGGCCAGCGTCTTCTCGAGGACGATCGAGTTGTACTGGTCGGCGGTGGTCTCGATCGTGTTCGCGTTGAGCACGACTTCCTGCTGCCACCGCTGCGCCCAGCCCGCCACACCCGGCAGCCGCGAGTGCTCCGGGGTGAGCGCCTCGGCCGCGATCACGTTCTCGCTGCTGACCCAGATCCCGGTCGAGGTGTTGACCACCAGACTCTGGTTGCCGAACACGTGGCCGGGCGTCTTGACGACGGCGACGCCGGGGCCGAGCACGATCGACCCTTCGATGGGCAGGAACGCCTCGGCGGGGACGTCGCGGTAGGCGGCGGGCTGATACCACGGTTTTTGCAGCGGATGCAGTTCGGCCATCGCGGCGAGCTCGTCGCGCTGCACGATCACCTTCGCGTTCGGGAAGATCGCCCGGGGCGTGCCGCCGAGATCGTCCTGATGCGCGGTCGCGCCGATCCAGCGACGCAGGTCTTGGGTGTGCAAGTGGTCGAACATCAGGTAGTCGACCTCGTCCGGCTCGATCCCCAACCGCTCCAGATGCGCGAGCACCGTGCCGTGCTCGCGGACGACCTGTCGTTCGAGGACACGCGGCGTCCGCTGCGACAGGTTGTCGAAATACGGTGTGTACCTGCCGAGTTCGAAGTCCGAAGGCTCGAACAGCAGCGTTCGGCGCCGACCGTCGGAGTCGTGCCAGCGAATCACCAACATTCGGTTGGTGATCGACAGAAACGGCGCGATCGCCCGCGAGGCCCGGAACAAGCCGAACCGCGTCGGATACGGCAGCGTCACCAGATCGCAGGTGGTGACGCTGTCCGGTGTGCCGGTGCTCGGGAACTCACGGCGGAACGACCGTGCCCGTTCACGGGCGAGGCGCAACCGGGCGCCGGGGGTCTCGTCGGCCTTCGCGATATCGGTGAACGTGTCGATGCGGTCCCCGACGGTCGGAAGGTCGGCGACGTCACCCCACGGAAAACGCATTCTGAACTCCAAAATCCACGGTGTGGGTTTTACTGCTGCCGCGAATTTATACCCACGGTGTGGATTTATGCAAGAGGGTGCGGAACAATGACGCCATGACCCAAGCCCCCATCGCCCGCCGCGGACGACCGCCCAAAGGCGCCAGTCAGCTCACCCGAGCGGCGATCGTCGAAGCGACCCTCGAAGTCATCGACGCGGAGGGCGTCGGCGCGGTAGGCATGCGGGCCGTCGCCCGGGTACTCGGCGTCGACCCGAAAAGCCTGTACAACCACGTCGACGGCAAGGACGGACTGCTCGACGCGGTCGCCGAGCACCTGTTGGGTTCGATCGCGCTACCGACCCGCGCGGGCGATCTCCGCGGCGATCTGCGTGCCATCGCCGACGCGTTTCGCGATCGGGCGCTGCTGCACCCGGAAGCCGCCGCCCTGGTTCTGACCCGACAGCTCGCCTCGTTCGAGGGTTTGGCGCCGATCCAATCCGTTCTGGCGATACTGCGCGCCGCGGGCTGCCACCCCGAGGAAGCCGTCCACATGCTGCGGACCGTGCTCGCCGCGCTCATCGGAACCCTACTTCGCGAAGTGAACGCGGGTCCGACCTACGGCACCGACGACGCGGCGGGCATCGCCGCGCGCCGGGCCGCACTCGAGCAGTCGGGACTCCCGGCCGTCGCCGAGGCCGCGCCCTATCTCGCACGGTTCGACAGCCAGGCGGAGTACGACTACGCGATGGATCTCGCGCTCGACGCGGTCGTCGCCCGGCTGGAAAGGGCGCGGCCGCGCTGACGCGAAATCGTTTGGCGCGCTAACCGACCCGCGCCGCTTCGCGGGCGAGGATGCGCTCGCGTTGTTCTTCGAAACGGACGACGTCGCGGGACAGTTTGTCGAGGTACTCGCCGAGTTCTTCCCGGCTGCGTTCACCGCGTGCGGTGAAGTCGTTGCGGTCGAACACGTCCCAGATGCGCAGGACCGGCAACACGACCTCGTCCTGATGCTGGCGCAGATCGTAGATGCCGTGCTTGACCATCATCACCCCGTTGCGGCGCCAGTTCGGCATGCCGGCGCCCGGCATGGCGAAGTACTTCACGACCATGGTCACCGACTCCATCGCCTGGTCCGGCGCGATGTCGAACGCGGCTTTGGCGATGTTGCGATAGAACATCATGTGCAAGTTCTCGTCTGCCGCGATGCGCTGCAGCATCCGGTCGGCGACGGGGTCGTCGCAGACTCGTCCGGTGGTGCGATGGCTGACCCGGGTGGCCAACTCCTGGAACGTCACGTACGCGATCTGATCGCACACACCGCCGAAGCCCGGCGGCGTGTGCACACCGCGGGTCAGATGCACCATCCGGTCGTTCTCCAAGGCGACGGGATCGACAGCGCGGGTGCAGACCAAGTAGTCGCGCATGGCGATGGCGTGGCGGTTCTCCTCGGCGGTCCAGCGGCCGATCCAGGTGCCCCATGCGCCGTCGCGCGAGAAGTTCTCGGAGATCACGCGGTGGTAGGAGGGCAGATTGTCCTCGGTGAGCAGATTCGTGATCATCGCGATCTTGGCGACCTCCGAGAGCCGTGACTGCGCGGGATCCCAATCCTCGCCGCCCATGGCCGCGAAGTTGCGGCCCTCGTCCCACGGAACGTAGTCGTGCGGACACCATTCCTTGGCCGTCGCCAGATGCCGGTCGATATTGGCCGCGACAACCGGTTCCAATTCCGTCAGAAGTTCGAGTTGCGTCAAGTTCCTTGCCATGCAGCGCCTTTCGATTCGGTGGAAAAACCACGGAACGTACCGCTGATCACGCCTCACTGACTGTGCGGGCCTCGCCGTGCACCCACACACCCTAGACCAGTTCCTCGTCGTCGACGATGTTGGACTCGAGGGGAAGGTGGGGCCAATCCGCGAGGTCGGCGAGCATCTGCCGGTCGTGGGTGGCCACGACGACCGCGGCCGGGGTCTCCGACAGCGCGGCGGTGAGTTCGTCGACGAGGGACCCCGAGAGGTGGTTGGTGGGCTCGTCGCAGAGGAGCACCATCGGGCGGGAGGCGAGCTGCATGGCGAGATGGAGTCTGCGTTGCTGCCCTTGGGACAGTCGGCCCACGGGGGTGCGGTGCGATTGCTTGTCCAGCAGGCCTGTCGAGGTCAGCGGTATCGGTTCGACGTCGTGGTGCAACTCGAGCATGCGGATGTGGCGGTCGTAGAGGTCCTGTGCGGTCAGATCGGGCTCCCATGCCGGAACTTCTTGGCCGACAAGGGCGATTCGGGTGGCGGCATGGTGGTGGGTGCTGCCGGTGGACGGCCGCACTTCGCCGGCGAGCACGGCGAGCAGCGTGGATTTGCCCGCGCCGTTGCGACCAGTGACGACGAGCCGTTCGCCCGCATCCAGCGAAAGCGTGACGGGGGAGTCCAATCGTCCTGCCACGGTGATGTCGTCGCAGCGGAGCAGAGGCGTGCCTGGACGGACGGGTAGATCGGGAAACCGCAGTCGCAGGGGCGGTTCGGGCAGCGTGACGGTGTGCGCCTCGAGCTCGGACTGGCGTCGCTTCAGCGCCTGGACCAGACCCGGAGCTCGGGACTGGCGCTGGTGCTTGCCGTGTCCTTTGTCGGGACGCCAACCGGTGCTGAGCCGGTCGCGCGCGCCCGCGACCGCGTCCCGCAGGCGCGCGCGCTCGGCGAGTTGGTCCTCGTACTCCTGTTCCCACCGGTCGCGAGCACGGTGCCGCCCTTCTTGCCACCCGCGTAACCTCCGGCGAAGAGTTGCGGTCGACCGTCCTTGCTCGGGTCGAGATCGAGGAACTCGTCGGCGACGTCGCGCAACAGCGCGCGGTCGTGACTGATGATCGCCAGCCCGCCGGAGTGGCTACGCAGGCGTTCGGTGAGAAAGTCCAATCCGTCCCGGTCGAGGTGATTCGTCGGCTCGTCCAACAGCAGGATGTCGTGTGGGGCGCCCAGCAAACACGCCAATCGAACTCGATAGCGTTGCCCGACAGACAGCGTCGTCAAGGGGCGCTCTCGGTCCGCGCACGCGCGCAGTGCGGCCAGCGCGATGTCGACTCGGCGTTCGGCATCCCAGGCGTCGAGCCGGGTGGCGGCGTCCAACGCGGCCGCGTAGGCGTCGTCGGCTCCCGGCGCGCTGTCCGCGAGCATGATCGTCGCGGTATCCAGCTCCCGTAATGCCCGCGTGGCCGGTTCGATGGTCTCGGCGACGAGCGCGCCGACAGTCTCCTCCGCGCGACAGGGTATGGCCTGCTGAGCGACACCGATCGTTCCGACTCTGCCGACGGTCCCGCCATCCGGTGGCTGCAGTCCAGCGAGCACGTGCAACAGCGTGGTTTTGCCGCGCCCGTTCTCACCGACGATGGCGAGGCGTGAGCGGGTCGACACCGTGAGGGAGACGTCGGCCAGAACTGGTCGCGACCCGAGGGCCACGTGGACCGAGGTCGCTCGGATGTGTGCGTGCGCACCCGCGGGTAGCGGGTCGGTGGACGAAACGTTCTGGTGATTGGTTGTGGACAGGCCGGATCGGCCCGTGAGGGAAGTAGACACTGGTTCTCCGCGGCTCGAGAGGAAGCCGGAACGGCACGATCACCGCCCGGCACGACTACCCGGACGGCGGCGTCAGAAGATTGTGAGAACTCGGATCGCCGCCGTCAGCGGAGCGACCAAGGCTTCATCATCGCGGTGCCTACATACACGCTCGTGACGATATCCGAGTCGCCCACTTGTTGCCAACGAGATTTCGGCCGCCACCACCGCGACACATCGACCGAACCACATCACTGGAGGCTGAACCTCCTCCGGCTCGAGGTTTTCGAGCATGGGAGCTGCAATGTGGCGGCGCGTCGCCGATCTGACGACCGAACCAACCGTGCCGACGTTCTGACCTGGCGTTTAGGGGCGGGTACCTGGCGTCTTTCCGGTGGTATGTCGGCCGGGCCGATTGTGCTGTAACTTACTGGCCGGGAACAGCGTTCACCGCGAGAGCGGTCGACAGTGCTCTCCGAGTGATTCACCTCGAGCAGTGGGAGTATTTGCCGTGGCAGGTCGGCATCGACGGGTACAGAACTCCGGCGCGCGCAACGCCGTCCGACCGATGGTCGGCGCGGGGACGATCGCGCTAGCCGTGGTCTGCGCGGGGACGGCGACCGCGGACCCGACCGGTGCGCCGACCTCGCCGGGAATCACCCAATCCGAGCAGCCGGTGCAACCGGCGGTCGCGCCGGGGACGCCCATCCAGCCCGGTGTCACCACCGAACCGGTCCAGCCGGTCGTGCCGCCCGCGCCGGAGCAGCCGTCTCCAGAACCGCAGGTCGAGCCCGGACTCGACTACGCCGACCCGGTCGAGGAGCCGGAGCCGGTTCCGCAGAGCGCGCCGGAAGCGCCGCAGGAACCACCCGCGCCCGAGGTGGCGCCGCCGCCCACGCTGCGTGTCGGCTCGTTCAGCGCACCGGTTCCGCACGAGGTGCCCGCCGACGTGCTCGCCGGAGTGAACCACGGTGTCGCCGAGTTCGAAGCCCATGTCGCGGCGGCGACGCAGGGCTTCGGCGTCGACGCGCGCCGGGCGGGCAACATCGCGGGCGGCGCGCTGATCGGCGCGGCGATCGCGGGCGTCCCGGCGGCGGTGGTCGGCGGGGTCGGCGGCGGGCTGATCGGCGCCGGCGTCGGAACCATGGCATGCGGGGTGGGAACGGCCGCGGGTGGCGCGGTCGGCGCCGCGGTCGGCGCGGCCGCGCTCGGCATCCCCGCCGCCGCGGTCGGTGGGCTGATCGGCGGCGCGGTGGGTTCGCAACTCGCCTGATCACAAGTGAGCGGCCCGTCGCCGCCGCGCGGGGTGTGGCGGTTGTCGAGATGGGACTTTTCTCGCAGGGGCGTGGGTTGTACGTGGGGCCGATAATGGCTTTCGGGAAGTACAAGCTGCGAAGGAGGACGCGTGACCGACGCGCGGAAGGCGATTCTGGCCGGCGGATGCTTCTGGGGCATGCAGGATCTGATTCGTAAGCAGCCGGGGGTGCTGTCGACGCGGGTCGGCTACACCGGTGGGCGCAACGATCACCCCACGTACCGGAATCATCCGGGGCACGCGGAGGCCGTCGAGATCGTCTACGACCCGGAGCGGACCGACTATCGGGCGCTGCTGGAGTTCTTCTTCCAGATCCACGATCCGACGACGAAGGATCGGCAGGGCAACGACATCGGCACCAGCTACCGATCGGCCATCTTCTATCTGGATGAGGATCAGAAGCGGACGGCGCTCGAGACCATCCTCGACGTCGACGACTCCGGGCTGTGGCCGGGGAAGGTCGTCACCGAGGTGACCCAGGCCAGCGAGTTCTGGGAGGCCGAGCCGGAGCACCAGGACTATCTGGAGCGCTACCCGGACGGATACACCTGCCACTTCCCGCGTCCGGGGTGGAAGCTGCCGAAGCGGCAGACCACGGCGCAGTAGTAGTCCTGCGTCGAGCCGGGCCGGGTTATGAGCTGGCAAACCCAGGCGGGCACCGAAATATGGTGCCCGCCTGCGTCTTGCAGGGGACCCGACCGTTGCCGAATCGCGGCCGGTCTGTCACCCTTGTCGTCATGATCGTTGGAAAGGACGACACCACCGTCATCTGGTGAGTGTCGACTCGCAGCGGGAAGCTGCCGAAATCCGTCGTAAGTGGCTCGGTCGGATGCTGTCCACCGAACCGGCCGATCGTCCAGCCGCCGAAGCGGCGATATCCGAACTCTACGAATTGGTCGGACTCGACCCACCCCGATTCCGTTGGGTCTCTTCGCCGTTGGTCGCGTTGACGACCGGCGAGCCGGGGCGGTCCGGCCAATTGCAGCAGAATATGGGTGGCCTCGCTCACCCCGTACCGCAGGCCCTTTCGTCACTCCGCTTGGAACAATTGCCGCTTGTCGGTGCGACACATCGATTGTTCGAGATGTGGGTGAGCGCGCCGCTGTGGTCGTCGTGGGGCAGCTGCGTGCAGCCCATCATGAACGCGGCGCATGATCGGCCGTCGAGCCTACTGCTGAATTGGCAGGGCGCGTTTCAGGTCGGCTGGCTACCGGCCTGGTCGGAGTGTCTGGTGGGCAGGCGTGACCGTGTGGGGCGGTTGTGGGAATCCTGGGCCGCGACAGCGGCTGCGTGCGGACCGTGGTGGTGGCCGGACGACGGGGTGTGCGTCGTGTCGGACCCACCCGAGACGCTGCGCACCGAGACCGCGGGCGACCTCGACAGGGTGCGACCGCATTGCGCCGACGGCCCCGCCGTGCGCTACCGCGATGGCTGGGAGCTGTACTTCTGGCACGGCACGCGGATTCCCGAGTGGGTGATCACCGCCCCGACCGCCGCCGCCATCGATCGCGAAACCAACATCGAGGTACGGCGTTGCGCCATCGAGAATCTCGGCTGGCCCGCCTATCTCGAGCAGGCCGGGATGCGGCTGCTGGCCACCGCGCCCGACCCGGGTAACCACGGCTCGGAACTGCTCCTCTACGACCTGCCCCGCAATGAACGCGTCTTGGTCGCGGTGAACGGCTCGGTCGAACGCGACGGTACCCGCCGCCGCTACGGACTGACCGTGCCCGGCCATTTCGACGACCCCATCGCCGCGGCCGCCTGGACCTACGGCCTGAGCCGCGCGCAGTACTCCCAGCTCCTCCATCGCACCTGAGGTGATACTCATGACGAATTCCCTTGCCCTCGAACAGCTCGAGCAGTCTCTGCGCATTCCGATCATCGACGGCATGCACGCCCAAGGCGACCTTCTCGTCATTCCCGCGCGAATGGCGGATGAGGTGACTCTTCGAACCGACGCGAGATGGCGCGACGTTCCGCCGAGCGGAATCGAGGTGCTTCGGGGCGCCGCGGGCGGCAACCCGCACACGCTCGTGGCGGAACACGGCACCTGCCTGTGGACGCCCGCGCTCAATGATCCGACCGGCCTGGCGCTGGGGATGTTCGACGCCCTCGGAGTCGCTTATCTGATGCATCCCGAACACGGAGCCACCGGATCCGCACCGGGGTGCTACGTGATTCGTCGCCAGCGCGAGCACGGCAACTACCGGACCCGCCTGGTGGCCGACTGAAAGCTAGCAGGAGCGGCGCGCGCTCACGCGGTGTCGGACATGCCGATTGCGGAATAGTTTAGCGTTGAGATAAATTACTTAGTGCTAAGAGATTCTTGCGACGAGGAGGTTCTGACGATGCGGATCACGGTGTTCGGAGCGGCGGGGGAAGTCGGCCGTCGGGTCGTTGCCGAGGCGCTCGCCCGCGGGCACGAGGTGACGGCGGTGGTGCGCAACCCGGAACGGGCGACGGGCCTACCGGCGGAAGTCGAGGTCCGCGCGGGTGACGCCGCGAAAGTGGACGATGTCGAATCTCTCAGTGCGGGGCAGGATCTGGTCATCACCGCCACCCGGCCCGCGCCCGGCCGGGAAGCCGATCTGCCGGAGACGACGGCGGCGATCCTCGCGGGCGTGGCGCGGACCGGGGTGCGGCTGTTGGTGGTCGGCGGCGCGTCGACGTTGCTCGTTCCCGGCGCCGAGGGGATGACCTTGCACGAGATGCCGGATTTCCCAGCGGAATTGCGCCCGATCGCGCAGGCCTGCGCGGAGCAGCTCGCCGTGTGCCGTGCGGCGCCGACCGCGAACTGGAGCTACCTGAGCCCGCCCGCGGAACTGCTGCCCGGCGAGCGGACCGGTGCCTACCGCCTCGGCGGCGACGAACTGCTCAGCGATCCGGACGGCGTCTCCCGAATCTCCCTGGAGGACTTCGCCGTCGCACTGCTGGACGAGGCGGAGCGCCCAGTGCACGGCGGCGCCAGGTTCACCGTCGCCGCGGCGTGAGAAGTAGTGCCGGGCGTGCGGAGTGGTGCCGGGCGTGCGGAGTGGCGCCGCGGCGTGAGAAGTAGTGTCGCGCGGTGGGATCGGTGCCGAGGCGGCGACTACCTCGGCACCGAATTTCCCTGATCCGCCGCGAATCAGTGGTGTCCGGGCGGTGGCAGCGGCTTGCCGTCCGGGCCCAGCGGCGGCGGGCACGGCTTGCCATCGGCGTCGAGCGGCGGGGGCAGCGGCTTACCGTCGGGACCCAGCGGCGGGGGCAGTGGCTTGCCGTCCACTCCCAGCGGGGGCGGCGGGCAGCCGTTGGCCGGGTGGGACGGGTCGTGGTCATGGTGAGCCGTCGGCGCGAGGTGGGCCAGCGGCTCCGCCGCGACCGGTCCCGCGGTGACCGCGCCGAAGACCGCGAGCGCGGCGGAAACGAGGAGGGTGGCGGTTCGAAGCTTCAATGCGTCGTCCTGTCTCGAAATACGTTGTCCGTCATGGCATTGGACGTCGCACATCGAATTCGGTTCCCTCCGGGCCGAATTTGTGACTGGCGTCACGGTCGCGAGACCTCTATCCCGTGATCTCCCGAATCCGGGCGGCGAACTCCGCGTCGGTTCGCTCGAACGTCTCGCGGATGACGCCGAACAACGTTCGGATCTCATCGACAACCGCTACGTACTCGCCGATCGTGTCGTAGGCACTGCCGGGCCCGCCGAAAGCCTTCTCCCGGAACAACTCCACCAACTCGATCGCCGACCAGAGTCGCGGATTGTCCTCGCCGAGCCCCCAGGCGCCGAGTTCACCGAGCGACTGTGCGTCGTGTCGCGCGCCTGTCAGCGCGTCGGCCAGCTCCTGGCAGGCGCGATCCAGGTCGACGAAGACCTGCGGTTCCAGACGCACTTGTAGCGCACCGGTTCTGGCGCCTTCGATGAATGCCCCGAACGGGCTTGCCACGGCCATAGCGGTCGCCCCTTCCACTGGTTCCGTCGATGAATGAGACGCACTGGCGCCGGAACCGGTTCCATCGAAACACGAATTCGCCCCGGGGATCGCGGAAAGACGCCGCGGCGGCTCAGTCGGCGTCGTGGGCGATGATCACCGGGCAGTCCGCGGAGAGCATCAGCGACTGGCTGGTCGAGCCGAACAACATGCTGGTGAACCCGCCGCGCCCCCGCGTGCCGACCACCAGCAACTGCGCGTCCTCGGAACGTTCGCGCAGCACGCGTTCCGGCCGATCTTTGACGACCTCCCGGTGGATGCGGACGTCGGGAAAGCGCTCCTGCCAGCCCGCGAGGCTCTCGGCCAGCACGTACTCCATGTCGGCGGCGCTCGCCTCCGGGGCCGATCCGTAGCGTTCGGGCAGCTCGACCCCGGTCCAGACGTGCAGGGCGACGACGTCCACCTCCCGCGCCGCCGCCTCGGCCAGCGCGATGCCGATCGCGGGCTCGCTCACCTCGGTGCCGTCCACGCCGACGATCACCGGCCGCGCCCGCACCTCCGGCGAGAGCTCGATGCCCTCGCGTACGACGGCGACCGGGCAGTGCGCGCGCCGCGCCAGCACCGAACTGACCGAACCGAGCAGCGCCCGCCGTAAGGTTCCGCGCTCCCTGGTGCCCACGACGACCATGAGGGCGCCTTCGGTGTGCTGCAGCAGGGTCGGTGTGGTCACCGCCTGCACCAGCTCCGTGCCGACCGCGACACCACCGAATTCCGCCGCGGCCTCCCCGGCCTGCTTGGCGGCGGTGTCGAGCAGCGTCCGGCCGTGCTCGGTGAGCAGCGCGTAATCGGTCGCGGTGAGCGGCTCGGTGGCGCCGGGACCGTAGTCGGCCACCACGTCGACGATGTGCAGCAGGTGTAGCGGCGCCCGACGCCGCGCGGCGGTCTGCGCCGCCCAGATCACCGCCGCCGTCGACCCCGCGGAACCGTCCACGCCCACCAAGACCGCCGGTTTCTCCGCCATGACCGTCTCCTCCCGTGCCGCGCGTATGCCTGACCTCGAGAAAGCCGCGGTGGACCGAAGCCACCTCCCGCGACGATACCGCGCGCGATGGCAGGTGTTCCGGTGTCGAAGATCGCGCTCGCTCAGGAGGACGTGGCCGCGGGCTCCCCGGTCTTCTCCAGCACGGTGGCGACGTGGCGGCGCGGACGCTTCGCGCCCGGCACCCACCAGTTGGCCTCGCCCATCAGCTGCACGAGCGCGGGAACGAGCAACATCCGCACCAAGGTCGCGTCGATGACGAGGGCGATGATCATGCCCAGGCCGAGGAACCGCATCGGCGTCAGCGGCGAGAGCGTGAACGCGCCGGTGACCAGGACGAGCAGCACGGCGGCCGCCGTGATGACGCGTGCGGTCTTGACCGTCCCGATGCGCACCGCCTCGGCGGTGTCCGCGCCGGCGTTGTGCGCCTCGACCATCCGCGAGAGCAGGAACACCTCGTAGTCGGTGGACAGTCCGAAGACCACCGCGATTATCAGCACCAGCATGCCCGCGGCGATCGGCCCGACGCTGACGCCCAGCGGTCCCGCGAGGTGGCCGTCGGCGAAGATCCAGGTGAGCACGCCGAAAGTCGCGGCGAGACTGAGGAACGCCATACCGACCGCCTTGAGCGGCAACATGATCGATCGGAAGGCGGCGAGCAACAGGCCCATGGTCGCCAGCACCATGGCCAGCACCATCAGCGGCATCCGCGCCACGATGGAGTCGACGCTGTCGCGAGTGGCCGCGGTGTCGCCGCCGACCCGAATCACGGTGTCCGGCGGGGGCTCCAGGGCGCGGATGTCGAGCACCGCGGCCGTGGCGGCCTCGCTGCGGTCGGTGGCGGTCAGGAAGACGTGCAGCACCACGAAATCCTCGGCACGCCCGACCTGCAGCACCGAGCGCACGCCGGGCACCTCGCCGAGCGCGCGCAGCGTCTCGTCGACCGCGGCGGCGTTGGGCACCGAGCCGTCCACCCCGCGCAGCACCGCGGTGACACCGCTGCTCGCGGCGGGGAATTCGGCGGTGAGCCGTTCGACCGTCTCGCGCATCGCGTGGCCTTCGGGCAGGGCCCGGTGATCGATGTCGCCGAGCCGGATGCCGCTGAGCGGCGCGGCCAGCGCGAGCAATACCGCGCCCACCGCGATCGTGACCACACCCGGTCTGCGCAGCACGGCGCCGACGACGCGACCCCAGAACCGTTCGGTGCGTTCGGATGTCCGCGCGCGACCGATGCGGGGACCGAACAAGGCGAGCATCGCGGGCAGCACGGTCAGCGAGAGCGCGGCGGCCAGCGCGACGGCCGCGATGGCGCCGAAACCCAAGGAGCGCAACACCGCCTGCGGGAAGACGAAGGTTCCGGCGAACGCGCAGATCAGCAGAAGCGCGGAGAACGCGACGGTGCGGCCCGCGGTCGCGCAGGTGCGTTCGATCGCTTTCGGCACGTCGCGTCCGTCGGCCATCTCCTCGCGGAACCGGTTGACCAGGAACAGCCCGTAGTCGATCGCCATGCCGAGCCCGAGCAGCGAGGCGATGTTGACCGCGAAGGTGCTCACCTCGGTCACTTCGCTCAGCACCCGAATCGCGCCCATCGCACCGGCGACCGCGAGCATGCCGACCACGACGGGCAGCGAGGCCGCCGCGACCCCGCCGAACACCAGCACCAGCACCAGCAGCGTCACCGGCAGCGAGATCGACTCGGCCACCAGCAGATCTCGCTGCGACTGCGCGGTGATCCCGGTGGACACGGCGCTGTAGCCGGACAGTTCGGTCTCGATGCCGGGAACGCGCAGCGCCGCTGCGAGTTTTGGATAGGCGGCGACGCGCTCGGTGTCATCGCCCGCGGTGAACACCACCGCCAGCGCCTGCCGCTCGTCGGGCGAGCGCAGGAAGGTGGTGCGCGGCGGGACGCTGTTCCAGTAGCTTTCGACCGGCCGCGCCAGCAGCGCGGGGTCGATGGCGGCGATCGCCGCGCGCACCCGCGGCCCGATGTCGGCGAGTGTCTGGCCCTCCGGGGCCGTGTAGATCGCCACCACGTCGGGATTCTGCGGGCCGAAGTGCTCGGTGACGAGCCGGTCGACCAGCGCGGACTCGCTGTTCGGGTCGATGAATCCGCCCGCGCTGAGCTGCTCGGCGGCACTCGCACCGAACAACCCGCACAAACCCATGACCACCACCGCGACGCCGAGCACCGTGCGTGGCCGCGCCATCACGAATCTGGCCCACGCGATCATCGCGGACCCGCCCGATGGTCGTCCCCCGGAACGAAAGGATGGGTGTGGCTCATCGGAAACTCCTGTGCCGCAGTGGTTGTGCCGTAGATGCCGGAGTCAGCGCGCCGACGATGCCGCGAGTTCGCGTTCCAAGGTGGCCACGAGGCGATCCAGCAGCGCCTCCAGTCGCTGCTCGACCCCCGCGCCGTTGCGGCACGACACCGTGATCTCCAGCCGCCCACCGGATTCCACGATGCCGAACAGCAGCGGCATCATCCCGCTGTGCTGCGGCAGCACCCGGACGGACACCGGGGTATAGCCGGGCACCGCCATCTCCGTGAGGTCGAAGACGCCCACGTGGGTCACCGTGGCGGAGACGAGATTCCGGCCGAGGCGGGCGCCGACCCAGTTGCCCGCGCGCATCACCCCGCGCACGACCGCGGACGGGAACGCCGTCAGCCCGCCGTTGTCCATCTGGTTGAGCTCGCGGTTCTCCCGGAGGCCAGCGCGCAACTGGTCGTTCACGGACTTCCAGTCGTCGCCGGGGACGACGTCGAGGAACAGCGGCAACGCGAGATTGGCGGTGGACCGCAGCGCGGGGTCGTGCCTGCGCAGGTCGACCGGAATCATGAAGCGAGACTTGGCCTGCGTCGCTTCGGCGAGCACCGCCGCCACACGCGCGACGATGCCCTTGCCGGTCGCGTCGATCGTGCGGTGCCGCAGCAACCAGCGTGACGCGCTCGGGTCCTGCTTGCCGCGCCCGGCCGCCGACGAGAAGAACGGCAGCAGCAGCGAAGGCTTGCCGGGAGCGCCGATGCGCGCGACCAGTTCCGCGTCCGCGACCGGGTCGGGCGCGCCGAACGGCTCGACGCCGCGCAGCGCGCGGAACACGTCGTCCACCCACATGCGCATGCCCATGCCGTCCATCACGCCGTGGAAGGCGCGAAAGACGATGGTCACCGGATCCGCGGTGAGCAGCAGGACTTCACAGGTGCGGTCGGGCGTCGGACCGATCGGGCTGTTGAGGACGGGGTCGTTCTCCAGCTCGGGGTAGGTCAGGGTGTGGCCGTGGACGACCCGCACGGTGGGCGCGAGGCCCGAGTCCACCCATTCGACGCCGTCGCGGACGAGCCGGGAGCCGGGGATGGCCGCCGCGACGGTGTCGACCGCACGCTGGAGTTCGGCGGGGTCCAGCGTGCCCTGCCCGTGCACCGCCACCTGCATCAGGAACGGCGGAGCGAGCTCTCGCGCGGCGAAGTACAGGCGCTCGGTCGGGGTGATGGGACGACGAAAGGTGGTGTCGCTGCTCATGTTTGCCTCCGGGTCAGCGCAAATGCCTGGTCAGTTCGCGGACGCCCCCCTGAGTGTCGAGCCAGGCGAGGAAGCTCGCCAGCCCCGTGGCCCGATCGACGATCGGGCGGTAGCCGAAGTCGCGGGTGGCCGCGCCGGTGTCGTAGGTCGCCGAGCGGGTCATCAGCGCGACCGCGTAGCGGGACAGCGGCGGCGACCAGCGAGTGGACACCGCGGGAATCCGCCAGACGGCCTCGATCACGGCCACCACCGCGTCGAGCACCCGGCGGTTCGGCTGCCTGGTCGGCGGTTGGTAGCCGAGTTCGGTGGCGACCTGCCCGAGGAACTGCCACACGTTCGTCTTCTCGGCGTCGGCGATGAAATACGGCTTGCCGCCGACATTCTCGGTGTCCAGCGCCAGCACGACGGCCTCGACGATGTTGTCGACATGGCACAGCGACGCGTACACCTCGCGTCCGAACGACAGATCCGGCAGCTTGCCTTCGGCGGTGCGGCCGAGCAGCCGCACGATCGGGCCCGACCGGTCGCCCGCGCCCCAGATCGCCCTCGGCCGCAGCGCGCAGGTGGTGAAGCCCGGTGCGTTCGCGGCGAGTACGGCGCGTTCGGCCGCGGCCTTGGTCTCGGAGTAGAGATTCAGGTAGCGGCGCGGGTAGGGGAGGGACTCGTCGATGTCGAGCAGGTCGCCGCCGTGGTAGTCCATCATCGCGCTCGGGCTGGAGATGAACACGAACCGCGACGCCCCACCTCGCTTGGCCGCGTCGAGCAGCCGCTGGGTGGCGCGGACGTTCTCCTCCCAGAACTGCTCGCGGGTGCCGCGTTCGTCGACGCGCGCCGCGCTGTGCACGACCGCGTCGATGCCGCCGGTCGCCTCCACCAGCGACGGCGCGTCGGTGAGATCGCCGTAGACGATCTCCACCCGCTCTCGCGCGTCGCCGAGATCGTTGAGATTGCTGGTGCGCCGCACCAGGATTCGCACGTCGTGCGCTCCGTCGGCCACCAGCCGCCGCACGAGTGCGCCGCCGAGGAAACCCGACGCTCCGGTCACGAGAATCTTCATCGCTCGCCCTCTCGATGATCGCTGGGTAGTCCGTCGCCCGACCCGGCGCCCAAGCTCGCGCCGTACCAGGTCAGGCCGAAGATCTGGGTCAGCACCGCGGTCTTCCACGGTGAATGCCCGGTGCCGCGGGTGGCGCGCAGCGCGACCGGAATCTGCGCCGCGTGCACCACCACGCTGAGAAACGCGTCGATCCACCACACGGCGCGCAGCCACCGGTTGCGCGGCGCCTGTCCGGTGCGCGCCGCGACCAGACCGGCCGCCAGGTAGAGCCAGCCGAGGATCGGAATCGCGCGTAGCGCGGTAGTTTTCATCGTCGCGCCTCGGCTTTCCACTGCTTGTCCGCCCACACCGCGAGCTGTTCACGGCCGATCTTGGCGTTGTGCCGGATGTCCACCGGGAACTTCGGATGCACGAGCACATCGGAGATCGGCTTGGTGAGGTCGAATTCGGTGGCGCGGGTGCGCAATTTCAGCTCGACGGCGGTGCGGTCCGCGCCCGGCTTCAGCTCGACGCACAGCACCGGCCGTTGCGCGCCGCGCTCGCCGACGCCGACCAGCGCCGTGCGGGCCACGCCGGGCACCGTGTTGAAGATCTGCTCGACCTGCACGGTGAACATCGGTCCGTCCGCTGTCACCACCCGCTGACTCTTGCGCCCGCAGAACCAGATTCGGCCCTGTTCATCGATCCAGGCCAGGTCGCCGGTACGGTGCCAGATCCGCGCGCCGTCGACGATCTTGCCTTGGCGGTTCGCCTCCCCCGGCCAGTAGTACTCGGTGCTCACGTTCGGACCCGAGACGACGAGTTCGCCGACGCCCCTTGTCTTCTCGAGTTCACCCGCCAGTTCCTCGGCGTGCGCCCAGGTGGGGATCGGCGCGTCGGTGATGGCCACCAGGCGCGCCTCGACCCGGTCCGACGGCCGCCCGATGCAGGTGCCGTCGCCCTGGTGCGCCCTGGTCACCAAACCATCGAGCAGTTCCCGTGATTCGATGGTGGACATGGGCAGCGCCTCGGTGGAGCCGTAGCCGGCGAAGATGCGCACGTCCTCGGCGAGTACCTCGCGCAGACCGGCGATGCACCAGTCCGGCACCGGCGCGCCGCCGGAGTAGATGCTGCCGAGCGTGGGCAGCGCCGTCGGCTGCTGCTCCAGGTGGCGCAGCAGCGGGATCAGCACCGCGGGGGAGGCGAACATGGTCCGCACCCCGAACTTGGCGATGGCGTCGACCACGTGCGCCGGATCGGTCGAACCGACCTTGCTGGGAATGAGCGGCGGCAGCACGCAGCGCGCACCGAGCAGCAGATCGAGCACGCCGACCAGCGGCAGCGTGATCAGCGAGGTGTCCGGCGGGACGTGGTCGCGCGCGGTGTCGACCTGCTCCACCATCGCGGCGAGATTGCCGTGGGTGAGCTGAACCGCCTTGGCCGGGCCGGTGCTTCCGGTCGTGAAGGCGATGAGCAGCAGGCTCTCCGGGGAGGCCGGGGTCCGCTGCGGCAGCGGCCGCTGCGGGCGGCGGCCCCAGTCCGCCAACCGCTCGCCGCGCCAGAACCACTGCTTGCCGACCGTGACCGCGACGCGCACGCCGCGGAAGCTGTGGCGGAACAGGACGCGCAGCGCGTGCGCCTGCGGGATGCCGATGAACGCCTCGGCGTCCACCGCGCGCAGGCAGCGCAGCATCTTGCCCACACCCATGCCCGGGTCGATGACCACGGGCACGGCGCCGATCTTCAACAACGCGAACATGATCGCGTAGAGCTCGGGGCTCGGCAGCACCAGCACGATGGTGCGGGTGCCGGTGCCGACACCCGAGGCGGTGAGCCGCTCGGCGATCGCGTCCGACCACTCGTCGAGTTCGCGATAGCTGATGTGCCGATAGGCCGGCAGGCCATCGGGATTCTTCCCCTCGGGGTAGATCACCGCTTGGCGGTCCGGCTCCGTGCGCGCGAACGCACGGAACCGGTCGATGGCCTGCCAGTAGTTCCCTTCGGTCACGCGGGCGCCCCGACGAGGGCGGGCAGCCGGTACAGCACCGCCGCCGCCGACGGACCCGCGCCCGCCGCGACGAACAGCACCCGCGTGTGCGCGCCGAGCGTCTCCTGCGCCACCGCGCGGTCGTAGGCCAGCGGCAGCGCGGCGGTGTGCGGGTCGCCGTAGGACAGGTCCGGCGTGCGCACCGAATCCCGGGCGATGCCGAGCGAATCCGCGAGCCGCAGCGGGAATTCCGCGCTCGGTGTGGAGGCGATGAGCACCGTGCCCGACAGGTCGGCGTCGCCGGCCTCGGCGAGCGCCGCCCGCGCGGTCTCCAGCGCGACCTCGAGCAGACGGTCCTCGAAGCCGGGCTCGCGCTCGACGGTCATCAGGCCGCGGCCGACGGTGCCCATGGTGGCGGTGTCGACGTAGGCCTCGATGGCCGGGGTGCCCTCGGCGGTCGCGGTGTGCACGCGGCCGAAGCCCTCGGGCTCGTCGGTCCGCTCCAGCAACAGAGCGGCACCCGCTGTGGCGTAAGGGAATTCGTCGTCGGCAACCGCGCGGGTCAGCGACGGGTGGGTGTCGCCGGAGACGATCAGCACGTGCTCGGCGCTGCCGGTCTCCAGGATGGAGGTGGCCACCTGCACCGCGTTGAGGACGCCGATCGCGCCGTTCATCAGATCGAAGGAGAACGAGGTCGGATCGTCCTTCTGGTACTCCAGGCCGATGCCCGCCGCCTTCTGGATCAGCGCGGACACCGCCGGTTCCACGATGTTCGAATCGCGGTGCACGCCCGCGTTGATCATCACACCGACCTGCTCGGGCTGGATGCCCGCCCGATCCATCGCGCGCTTCGCGGCGCGACCGCTGTGCGTGATGATGCTGTGGGTGTCGCCCGCCCGGCTGACTCCGGTGGACTTGATACGCACGCCCATGTCGATACCTCAGACCTTCAGGGAGGAGATGGTGGTGGACAGGAAGCCGGTCACGACGCCGGAGGCCGCCGGAATCATCAGCAGTTTCGATCCCGCCGGGATGTTCTGATCGCTGAGCTGATCGTGCAGCACGATGAAATGCGAAGTGGTGGAAGTGTTTCCGTACTTGTGGATGACATTGAGGTCCGGCGGCATCGGCGTGCCGAGCTCGCGCGCGGCGATGGCGTTGGCGTACGGGACCGCCGCGGCGCCGAACTGGTGGTGGATGATGTAGTCGAACTGCTCGTCGGCGAAGGTCGTGCCCTGCTTCTCCAGGTAGCTGCCCTGGGTGTTCGGCCAGAGCATGAACCGGGCCTCGTTGTGCATCTTGCGGTTGTCGGTGTAGAGCGCGACGCCCGGGGTCCGGCCGCTGGGCATGCCGAGGCACAGGTGCGAGTGCTCCGAGGCCGTCATCATCTCGATGTAGTGGATCTTGTCGGCGTCGTCGACCGCCTCGTCCAGCACGAGCGCACATCCCGAGTCGCCGACCGACAGCGAGGCGAACTGAAGATCGTATTTCTCGGAAATCTCGTTCACCGCGGTTTCGGAGATCGGCGTAATTGCCTCGCCGCTGACCACCATGCCGTTTCGGACGATGCCCGCGCGGATCATCCGATCCAGGATGTAGGTGCCGGAGAGCATTCCGGCACACGCGTTCGAAATATCGAAAGTGATCGCCTTTCGAGCGCCGACGTGCTTGGCGATCGAGGAGGCGAAAGAGGGCTCCATGTATACCCGGGTACCGTGCTTGCTGCGGGTGATCGAACTGGAGATGATCACGTCGAGATCGGCAGCGGAATACCGTGACCTGGACAGACAGTCCTCAGCGGCCTTGATGGCGAGCGCAAAGGAATCCTCGTAACTTTCCGGACGCGTATCGTGCACCCGGCGTTCCTTGATTCCTGTGATTCGCTCGAGATCGAACGACGGCGGCACCTTCAGCCGCGCGATCAGCTCCTCGGTGGTGACGACTTTCGAGGGCAGATATGCGCCGATGGATTCGAAGCGAGAATGCGACACGTGAGCTCCTGGAAATCGTTGACAGATACGGTTCCGGATCTTCTCTGATCGTCGGTGCGACGGAACACTACCGGAGAGTAACTAGAAATGGGTACGGTCCGAAACGGGAATCCTTCTGGGACAGTTGGCCATTCGAGATAGCCGTATCGTGCAGTGTCACTAACTGGTCACCGTCCGGCTATGGCGGCTCGCTATGGTGGCCGGTAGGGGGCGCCGCACCGTTCTGACACCCGTTTCCGGGCGTGCCGCGCGACGGGGTCGAGCGGCGGCGCGGCGAAGGGCCGTTGTGACGGCGAACAATTCGCTAACGGAGCTTCGGGGTAGCTGGACGGGTCGGCGCGCGGGCGGTGCGCGGGCCCGTGTGAGTGAGTTCACTCGACGGCGCCCGCGCTTGTGCGCGGGAACCATCGGCCGATGCGCCGGGGAGCGCCGACTACGCTCGACCTATCGCGGATGCGGCGCCGCACCCGTCCGCAGGAGATCGGAGGAGCTGTGTGATGACGACCGAGACCGAGCACGTCGATGTACTCATCGTCGGGGCCGGACTGTCCGGCATCGGTGCGGCGTACCACGTGCGGCAGGCGTTTCCCGGGCGCAGCTTCGCCGTCCTGGAGAGCCGCGCGGCCCTCGGCGGGACCTGGGATCTGTTCCGCTACCCCGGAATTCGCTCCGACTCGGACATGTACACCCTCGGCTACCGCTTCCGTCCCTGGCTGGGGGACAAGGCGATCGCCGACGGCCACACGATCCTGGACTACCTACGCGACACCGCGCGCGAGAGCGGCATCGACGAACACATCCGCTACCACCACCGTGTCGTGCGCGCCGAGTGGTCCTCGGCCGACAACCGGTGGACCGTGCGCGCCGAACGCACCGACACGGGCGAGATGGTCACGCTGACCACCGACTTCCTGTGGTGCTGCTCGGGCTACTACCGCTACGACGAGGGCTACACGCCGGACTTCGCGGGCACCGAGCGCTTCGCCGGTCCGATCGTCCATCCGCAGCACTGGCCGGACGAACTGGACGTGGCCGACAAGCACGTCGTGCTCATCGGCAGCGGCGCCACCGCGGTGACGCTCGGCCCCGCGCTGACCGAGCAGGGCGCGCACGTCACCATGCTGCAGCGCTCGCCCAGCTACATCATCTCCGCGCCGGAACGCGACGACCTTGCCCACCGGGCGCGCAAATGGTTGCCCGCCAAGGCGGCCTACGCGGTGGCGCGCGCGAAGAACGTGGCCATCGCGACCGCGATCTACCAGCTGAGCCAGCGCTACCCGGACCGCATGCGGGCCAGGATCCGCGGCTGGCAGCAGCGCTGGCTGCCGCCGGGCTTCGACATCGACACCCACTTCACGCCGAAGTACAACCCGTGGGATCAGCGCCTGTGCCTGGCGCCGAACGGCGATTTCTTCCGCGCCATCCGCAAGGGGCGACTCGACATCGTCACCGATCGCGTCGAGACCTTCACCGAGCGCGGGCTCGCGCTGGCTTCCGGAAACCACCTCGACGCCGACATCGTCATCACCGCAACGGGTTTGAACCTGCTCGCCTTCGGCGGCATGGAGCTCGTGGTGGACGGGACGCCGGTCGACATGGCCGATCACCTCGCCTACAAGGCGATGATGCTGTCCGGGGTGCCGAACTTCGCCTTCGTGATCGGCTACACCAACGCGTCGTGGACGCTCAAGGCGGACTTGGTCAGCGAGTACGTGGTGCGGCTGCTGCGGCACATGGACGCGCACGGCTACGACCGCTGCATGCCGGTGCGCGATCCCTCGGTCGGCAAGGCGCCGCTGTTCACCAATTTCATGCCCGGCTACGTGCTGCGCGCCGCGACCATGTTCCCGATGCAGGGCGATCGCGCGCCGTGGACACTGCGCATGAACTACGTGCGCGATCTGGTCACGTTGCGCCACGGCGCGATCACCGACGGAGCCATGCGATTCGAGCGCGCCGCGCTCCGCGACCGGGTGGCCGCCGAGTAAGGGTGCTGCTGGACGGAGTCCGTCCACGGACCACGCACGGCCGCAGTTCGGAGACCGCCGACCGACCCCGCCGCCGGACTTCGAGACAGGGACTAAGCGTCGGAAGACCTGATCGGCGCGATGGCGGTGAGCAGGCGGGCGGCGTGCTCGTCGAACCGCTCGCGCGGGACGTCGATCGTGCCGTCCAGCCACGGCCGGTACAGGTAGGCCAGCGCACCGAAGATCGCGTTCGCGTTGAGCACGCTGTCGAGGTGGTCCGGTCCGGGTTCGCGGTAGTCGCCCGCGCCGATGGTCATGGCGATGGGCGCGGTGAACAGTTCGATGAGTTCGTCGCCGCGCTGCGCGAGCACGGGGGTGGACTGCGACTCCACGAACATGATCCGGCCGCGCCGCCGATCCTCGGTCAGATAGTCGGTGAAGGCCGCGACGACGTGGCGGAACATCGCCTCGCGTTCGATCGGCGCCTCGGTCAGCGCGTCGAGCAGGTGGTCCCGCGCGCCGACGACCACCGTCTCCAGCACGGTGGTGAGCAGCGCGTCCAGATTCGGGAAGCTCTCGTAGAAGTAGCGCTCGGTCAGTCCGGCCTGCCTGCACACCCCGCGCATGGAGATCTCGGACGCGCCGACGGTCGCCATCAATTCGGCGGCGGCTTCGACGAGTTGTGTTCTGCGCGTGGCGATTCGCTCGGCGGGGGCCAGCCCGCGCCAGTTGCGCATACGGGCGAAGGATTCGTCGGAATCGGCGACCATCCCTCGATCCTCTCATGCCCGAACAGGCCCCGGCGGGGGTCGACTTCCGGCCTCGGGCCGTATCAGGGAGGCGTCGGCGCTTCGGGGAAGAGATTCGGGATGTCGAGGGCGTATTCGATGTCGGCGCGGGTGCCGAGCGTGGTCAGCAGGACGCGGATCATGGTGAGCCGCGCGGCGTCGACGGTCTCGGCGTCGGGTTCGGCGCCGGGCGCGGTGCCCGCGGAGATGCGGTAGACGACGTATTCGCAGACGTGCAGCGCGGCGTCCAGATCGAGCGGCGAGGGCACCGGCCTGCCCAGCTCGGTGAACGTCTCGCGGACGGTCGCGCGGATGTCGTCGAGCGCGCGCTCGCGATAGGCGGAGACCGGCGAGGCCGGATCGTGCAGTTCGGCGAACAGCGGGCGCAGCATGGGGCCGTGGCCGCGGGCCCAGTCCAGGTAGGCGTCGATGAGCCGGATGCCGAGCTCGACGGGTTCGTCGGTGCCGGTGAGCGCGGCGCGGATCCCGCCGACCAAGCCCTCGTTGGACGCGGCCAGCAACACGTGCAGCGGTTCGGCGGCGTTGCCGAAGTACCGGTAGAACGTCGGCCGCGCCAATCCGGCCTGCTCGATGATCTGCGCGACGCTCAGGCCGCGAGAACCGTTGCGGGTGAACACTTCCGCGGTCGCGAGCACGATCCTGGCTTTGACCTCCTCGGCCTGCTCCTTGGTCTGCGGCGGGCGGCCGCGGCGGGTCGGCGCGTCAGCGGGCATGGTGAGGCCTCACAGCTGGATGGCGGGCATGTCTGTGCTGCACAACGGAGAGCTTGACACGGGACGCGTCACGAGGATTAATCTAACACCACTGTTCAGTAAATGCTCTGGACGCGAGCATCCGAATCCGTCCCACGAGAGGGCCGACAATGACGACCGCCCCGAAGCTGGCCGAACCGGCCGCACTGCCCGCCGACCTGGTGCGGCCGCTGCTCGAGCACGCCGTCGCGGGCGGCGCCCCAGCGGTCGAGGTCTTCGCGCCCGCGACCGGGCGGTTCGTCACCGAGCTGCCGCAGTCCGGCACCGACGACATCGAGCGCGCCTTCGCCACGGCGCGGGCCGCGCAGCGCGAATGGGCCCAGCGTCCGGTGCGCGAGCGCGCCGCCGTGCTGCGCCGCTTCCACGACATCGTGCTCGCCGAGCAGGACGCCATCCTCGACATCGTGCAGACCGAGACCGGCAAGTCCCGCGCGCACGCCTTCGACGAGGTCGGCGATGTCGCGGTGAATGCCAGGTACTACGCCTCGGTCGCCGAGAAGCTGCTGGCGACCCGCAAGCCGCGCGGCGTGCTGCCGGTCCTCACCCAGGTCGATGTCCGGAACCGGCCCAAGGGCGTCGTCGCGGTGATCTCGCCGTGGAACTACCCGCTCGCCTTGGCCGCCTCCGACGCGCTGCCCGCCCTCGTCGCGGGCAACGCCGTGGTCGCACGGCCGGACAACCAGACCGCGCTGACCGCACTGTGGGCCATCGACGCCGCCGTGCGCGCCGGACTGCCGCGCGGCTTGTGGCAGGCGGTGCTGGGACGCGGTTCGGTGATCGGCGGCGAGGTCATCGCGCGCGCCGACTACGTCGACTACACCGGCTCCAGCGCCACCGGCCGCACCATCGCCCAGCAGGCGGGCGAGCGGTTGATCGGCTACTCGCTGGAACTGGGCGGCAAGAACCCGCTGCTGGTGCTGGCCGACGCCGACGTGTCCCGGGCCGCCAAAGTCGCCGTCCGCGCCTGCTTCTCCTCGGCGGGACAGCTGTGCGAATCCATGGAGCGCGTCTACGTGCACGAGGCGGTCTACGACCGGTTCGTCACCGAATTCGTCGCGAATGTGCGCTCGATCGAGCTGGGCGCGCAGCTGAACTACGCCAGCGACATGGGCTCGCTGACCTTCCAGCGTCAGCTGGACACCGTGCGCGCGCACGTCGACGACGCGGTGGCCAAGGGTGCGCGGGTGCTCGCGGGCGGCCGTGCGCGCCCCGACCTCGGTCCCTTCTTCTACGAGCCGACCGTGCTCGCCGACGTGCGCCCCGGCATGACCGTCTACCGCGAGGAGACCTTCGGCCCGGTGGTCTCGGTCTACCGCGTCGGCAGCGACGAGGAGGCCATCGAGGCGGCCAACGACACCGCCTACGGCCTCAACGCCAGCGTGTGGACCAAGGACGCGGCGCGCGGCCGGGCGGTGGCCGCCCGCATCAACGCCGGATCGGTGAACGTCAACGAGGGCTTCATCGCCGCGTGGGGCAGCGCCGACGCGCCGTCCGGCGGGCTCGGTATCTCCGGCACCGGACGGCGGCACGGCCCCGAGGGCCTGCTCAAGTACATCGACACCCAGACCATCGCGGTGCAGCGCGTGCTGCCGATCGCGCCGCTGCCCGGGATGTCGGAGGAGCTGTGGGCCAAGACCATGACGCTCTACTTCAACGTCATGAAGGCGCTGCGACAGAAGTAGGCGGCGCCGAGAAACCGCCGTCGTCACGAGCGACGTCACCGGAAACGAACGCAGGGATAGGGAACGGATGAAGCTGGACACGGTCGCGGGCAAGAAGGTTCTGGTCACGGGCGCCGCCATGGGGCTGGGCAAGTTGTTCGCCGAGCGCGCGGTGCGCGAGGGCGCCGCCGCGGTGGTGCTGTGGGACATCAACGAGGTCGCGCTGAAGGGCACCGCCGCGGAACTCGCGGGCCGCGGCTCGGAGATCCACCACTACGTGGTCGACGTGTCGGATCGGGACGCCATCGCCGAGACCGCGACCTCGGTCCGTGAGACGGTCGGCGACATCGACATCCTGGTGAACAACGCGGGCATCGTGCGCGGCAACACCTACTTCTGGGAGACCGAGAACCGCGCCGACATCGACAAGACGATGGCGATCAACTCGCTCGCGCCGATGTACATCACCCTCGAATTCCTGCCCGCCATGGTGCGTGGAACCGGCCAGGCGCGGGTGCTGAACATCGCCTCGTCCGCGGGCCTGGTGGCCAACCCGCGCATGTCCGTCTACGCCGCGTCCAAGTGGGCGGCCCTCGGCTGGTCCGACTCGGTGCGCCTGGAACTCGAGCAGGCGGGCCACGACCACGTCAAGGTCACCACCGTGTGCCCGACCTACATCAACACCGGAATGTTCGACGGCGCCAAGGGTTTCTGGCTCACCCCGATCCTCGAGCAGGACGCGGTCGTCGACACCTCGTGGAACGAGATGAAGCAGGGCAACGCGCTGGTCGTGCTGCCGTGGACCTCCCGCCTCAACCGGGCGCTGTCCGGCATCCTGCCGCTCAAGCTGCGCGATCTGTTCCTCGACACGGTGGGCGTCTACCACTCGATGGACGAATTCACCGGACGTAAGAAGTAGGCCCGGACGACGAACGACCGCGCGTTCCAGGGGGACGCGCGGCCGTCCGCGGCTTGTGCCCACGGGTGACACTCACGGACGCGTGCCGATGACGACGGTCGCGTAGTGCTCCTCGGACTCCGCGACGCGGGCGAGGAGGCCGCGCTCGGTCAGGATCTCGGTGGCGACGATCGCCTGCTCCGGGCTCGATTCGACGAGCAGGTGTCCGCCGGGAGCGAGCCAATCGGGCGCGTCGGCGACGACGCGACGGAAGATGTCCAGACCGTCGGCGCCGCCGTCCAAGGCGGTGCGCGGCTCGTGGTCGCGGGCCTCGGGCGGCATGTCCGCGATGTGGTCCGAGGGCACGTACGGGGTGTTGGCGAGCAAGAGGTCGACGCGACCGCGCAGGGCGGCGGGCAGCGGCGCGAACAGGTCGCCCTCGTACACGGCCGCGCCGAGCGGAGCGAGATTGCGGCGGGCGCACTCGACGGCGGCGGGTTCGATATCGGCGGCCGACAAGTCGACCGTCTGCCCCTCGGCGATCAGCGCGGTGGCCAGCGCCATACCCAAGGCGCCGGAGCCGCAGCACAGGTCGACCACCACGGGCGTCGGCTCGATCGCGTTCGCGAGTGCGAGCGCCTCCTCGACCAGGAAAGCCGTGCGCTGCCTCGGCACGAACACACCCTGCCCGACCGCCACCCGCAACCCGCGGAATTCCGCCCAGCCCAGCAGGTGCTCGAGTGGCATCCCGGAAACCCGTTCCGCCACAAGGCCATCGATATCGCGTCCGGTCTCTTTCGCGGCATCGATCAACAGCCGCGCCTCCTCCTCGGCGAACACACACCCCGCCACCCGCAGCTGCGCCGCCACCTCGGCGACCTCCACACCAGACACCCGGCCATCCTGCCCCAGGCCCTGGCTCGAAGTCCCATCCGGCGCCTCCGCGGCCCGGATCGCCGCCTGACCGCGTTGTCGTCGTCACCGATACAACCCCGGGTATCGGCACGAGACGTTCCGCGGCCCGACCGAGAACGTCTCGATCGGGCCGCGGGCCGCGCGTGTCTAGCGGGAGGTGGCCAGTTGGAAGGTGCGGGTGGCGTCGAGGTAGATGCCGCGCTGGGCGTGGCGGGCGGGTGGAGGGAGCTGGGAGACCAGCTGCTCGAGCGATGTCATGGCGCCGACGACGTGGGTGCCCGCGACGATGAAGTCCGCGACCGCGCGGCGAATGTGGTTGGGCGAGGTCACCACGACCGCGCTGGTGGCGCCGACGTCGCGGAGCAGCTTGCTGCTGTACAGCGCGTTCTGCACCGTCGAACCCGCGCGGTTCTCGACGTGCACGCGCGAGGCCGGGATGCCGCGCTCGACCAGCCAGTTGCGCATGGCCTCGGCCTCGGTGATCCCGTTCTGCGGGTTGCCGCCGGTCACCACGATCGGCGAGAACGGCGACGCGACGGCCTGGATCCACGCCGCGGTCAACCGGTTCACCAGCTCGGGGCGCAGCGCGCCGTCGGGCAGCAGACCGTAACCCAGCACGACGATCCCGGTCTGCGGGCCGACCAGCGCGGGCAGCGGATTGGGCAGTGTGCCGACCGCGGCGCTGATCGCGTGCAGCACGTGGCCGGTGCCCGCGGCCAGCTCGGGATCGGCGATCTGCAACCGCCCCATGGCGTCGGCGAGACCGAGCAGATCGTTGGCGTAGTGCGACCAGATCGCCTGGAGCGAGAGCGCTTCGGTGTCATGGGGATCGGCGCCGATCAGCGCCCGCAGATCGGCGAGGCCCGCGCCGTCGTTGCCGTCGACGAAGTGGCGCTGGGCGGAGTTGTAGAGGGCGTCGGTTTCGGGGGACGCCTGGGCGGGCGCGCCCGCCAGGCCGGTGAGGGTGAACGTCGCGAACGCTGTCGCGACCAGGATTCTCCAATGCCTCGAGATATTCACTACAGTCGACACCTTTCCACGCGTGAAACGGGGTTTTCGGCACGTCAGCTGGCAGTTGGCCGGGCAAAGCTCTCCACACGATACGACCGGACCCCGCCGCAGCCCGGTAATTGCGTGGCCGAATCGCCCGGTCGATTCACGCGGCCGTCCGAGCTCGACTCGGCCAGCGGGTTGCTGACGGAATGCGTGCGGCCGCGCCCATTAAGCTGTCACCCCGTGGACACCCTTTCGCTGACCGGCAAGGAACTCGCCGCCGCCATCAACGCCGACACCAAGGAGCGCACCGCCGCGCTCGCCGCGGGCATACACGCCCCGCGGCTGGCCCTGGTCGTGGCCAACGACGATCCGGCCAGCGCCTGGTATGTCAACTCGCTGCGCAAGGCCGCCGAGCGGCTCGGAATCGCCTGCGAGCGTATCGATCTGGGCGCCGACGCCACCGCGGAGCAGATTCGGGAGGAACTCACCGCGCGCAGCGCCGACACCTCCTACGACGCGATCATGCTGCAGACCCCGTTGCCCGCCGGTGTCTCGCTGGACGACGTGAGCTCGGCGATCGCCGCGGACAAGGACGTCGACGGGGTCAGCCCGCTCTCGCTCGGCCTGCTCGCCGCGGGTCTGGACGGTTTCGTGCCCGCCACCTCCGAGGCCGTGGTGGAACTGCTGAAGCACCACGAGATCCCGCTGCGCGGCAAGCTGGTCGCGGTGGTCGGCCGCTCGAACATCGTCGGCAAGCCGCTCGCGCAACTGCTGCTCGCCGAGGACGCCACCGTCATCGTGTGCCATTCGCGCACGGCCGACCTCGCGGCCGTGACCGCGACCGCCGACGTGGTGGTCGCCGCCGCGGGCCGGGCCGGGCTGGTCACCGGCAAGCACGTGCGCGAGGGCGCGGTCGTCATCGATGTCGGCACCAACGAGGCGCCCGACGGCGGCATCGTCGGCGACGTGGACGCGGACTCGGTGCGCGGCAAGGCCGCCGGACTCAGCCCCGTCCCCGGCGGCGTCGGCCCGGTGACCACCGCGCTGCTCATGCGGCACGTGGTCGCGGCCGCCGAGAAACTGCGCGGCTGAGAGATGTAGGAAGCGCCGCCGTCGAACAGGGCCGCGGCACCAGTTGCCACGGCCCGCCGCGAGCGCTGTCGTACTTCGGCTCAGCCCGCCGCGGCGATACTCGTGATCAGGGTGCGGTCACCCGTCCGCGCCACGCTGACCAGCTGGGCGTTGTAGGTCATCGGGTCGCGGCCCGGCCGGTTCTCGGTGATCACCACGCGATACTGGCCCGCGAAGGCGCCCGGCGTGATCGCGACGCAGTGCGTGGTGCCCGCGGGAATGCTGTCGATGCCGTGCTGGATGGCCGCCACCGTCGGCACCGAGGCGTTCGGCGCGACCACGGCGCGCGCCTGTTCGGCGGAGCGCGTCACGTAATACGCGTACTGGAAGGCGAAGATCGCGCCCGGCCCGGAATCGGTGCCGCCGTCGCCGTTTCCCTGGATCTTGTTGCCCACGCGCTCCGCGGGGCATCGGGTGGCGGGAGCCACCGGCTCGGCTGTCGGGACCGGGCTGTTGGCGGCGGTGGGCTGCGGTGCGGGATCGCCGCGGAAGTACAGGAACGCCGCGGCGGTCATCGCCAGCGCGGCGACGGAAGCGACGAGCGCGGGAGCCCAGCGCTTGATGGGCGGGCGCTTGGGGGAGCGGTCGATCATCCGCGCGAAGACGTCTTCCTCGGGGAAATGCGCTGGCTCCGGGACGAATTCGGCCTCGGGTTCCCATTCGGGCTCGGCCGCCGAGTCGTACGGTCGCCGCGGCACCCAGTCCGCCCACTCGCCGCGATAGTCGGTTTCGCCGCGATAGTTCTGTTCGCCGGGCCACGGCGGCGTCCCGGGCGCGGCGGGGCGCGGCATCATGCCCCGTCCGGGTCGTGTCGTCATGTCCGGTCGTTCCATCTCCCCGCCTTCATCAGGTCACGCCGTCGGGTGCATCCCACATCGAAACCAGCTCCCCGGCACGATACTGCCAGGGAACTGGCTTCCGCGAAACGTCCGGGGCGCGTCGCGAGGAGAGGAGAACCTCCGAACGCGGCCTCACCAGTGCACGTTCACCGGGTCGCCGATGCCGACCGTCTCGTAATACCAAGCGGCGTCGTCGGGCCCGAGATTGATGCAGCCGTGGCTGACGTTGGCATAACCCTGGGAGTCCACCGACCACGGCGCCGAATGCACGAAAACACCGCCCCACGTCAGACGTTCGGCGTATTCGCCGTTGATCAGGTATCCCTCCGGCGAACTCAGCGGGATGCCGATGGTGCGGGAGTCGAAGACCACCGAGCGGAACTTCTCCAGCACCGGGTAAGTGCCCGTTGGTGTTTCGAATCCGGGCTTGCCCATGGACGCGGGCATGCTCCGCACGACTTGGCCGCCGATGCTCACGGTGAACGTGTGCGCGGACATGTCGGCCTCGGCGTAAACGCCTTCGTTGGTGCGGAATTCGGTGCGGGAGTTCCCGAATCGCACGGTGATGTCGGAGCGCGCGGGCAGGAAGTCCGTCGGCGTCCAGGTGAGTTCGCGGTCGTTCGCCCACGCGAACGTGCCGTCGAGCGGGCCTGCCGAGCCGATGCTCACGAGGCGCTCGGCGCGAGCGCGGTCAGTGACCGGTGCGGCGAACTGGATGGTGACCGGGTGCGCGACGCCGACTTCCTGCCCGGCGGTCGGCGTGATCGCCGTGATCCTGTCGGCGAATGCCGGGCCGATCAGCGTCGCCGCCGCCGCGCCCGAGCCGAAGACGGCCACAGCGACGACAACGGTCGCGAGGAACAGGTTGCGAAGAACGCTCCGCATGGCTCCACCCCTTTCGAGATGGTGTGGTACGCGGAAAACTATCCTACGCCTTCATGATCAACCCGGCTTGCCGAACATGTGAGGCATGATTCCGGGGAGGTAATCATGAAACCGGTCGGTTTTTTACCGCCGCGCGAGGGGGCGTGTGAAAGGTCTTCTCGCTCAGTCGCGGTGCACCGTTTTCCTCGTCTCGTACCACTGCTCGCCCGCGGGCTCACCCGCGAGATTCCAGCTCCACGACACCGTGGGCGAGATCGGCAGGTAGAAGCCGGGGCCGACCATGCCGACCCGCTCGACCGGGTCGCCCGCGGTCCCGTAGATCCGGATGCCGCGCGCGACGAACGGCTCGATGGACACCAGGTCGTCGACGACCAGCGACACCCTGCGATTCCCGGCCAGCACATTGCGCACCTTGCGGGTGCGCAACACCTGCTCGCCCGCGCCGCAGATCCACAGCCCGGGATTCTCGACCTCGATCGCGACCGGCACCACGTCGGGTTGCCCGTCCGGATCCACCGTCGCCAGCCTGGCCAGCGGCTGGGCGCGCAGGTAGGTGATCTCTTCCTCGGTGAACGCCACTGCGGCCTCCTCCTCCTCCTCCTCGTTCGCTACGCCTGCGGCGCGCCGCCCAGCGGACGGATCGGCCGGGATTCCGGCTTGGGTGTGGCCGGAGGACGGGACATGCGCCCGCCCAGCCGTTCCTGCACCGTGAAACCGTGCGCGCGGCACCAGCGGGCCAGCGCGGCGACCGTCGCCTCGTCGTCGCGGAAGGTGGGCAGCAGTTGACCGGCGATGTGCAGGTGGTGCGCGTCGGCCGTGCGGCACAGGTGCACCAGGCCCGCGGTGCCGAGGCCCATGCCGCGCAGCGCGGGCGTGACCGTGATGCCGTCGAGTTCGATTGTGCTGGTGTGGATCTCGAATTCGATCTCGATCGGTCCCGGCCCGCTCCTGCGCAACCGCATGACATCGGAAGGAATCGGGCGCAGTTCGCCGGGCAGGTGATCGACGAGCCGCTGCCGCGCCGCCTCGGACGGCGCGAGTCGCACGGCCTCCGCCAGTCGATAGGTGAGTTCGTCGACGGACGTGCGGTCGCCCTCGGCGGCCTGCTCGCGCACGTAGGGGCAGTCACGGGCGAGGGCGCGCAGCTGCCGCGCCCACTGCGGCGCGATCATCGCGAAACGCGGCGCGACGGCGGCGATCGTCGCCTCGATCCCGACTACGCCGCTCAGCGTGGTGGTCTCCCCGCCCGAGAGCACGCCCCACGAATGCTCGTCGGCGCCGACGCCGTGCCTGCCGAGTTCGCGACGGAGCCGGTCGAGCCGCCGTTCCGCGCGCTCGTACGGCCCGCCCGGCAGCCGGCCGAGCCACTCGGGCCTGCCGCGCAGATTGGTGCGGATGCGCAGATCCGCCAGCGCGATGCGCGCGGCACGGTAGTTGCTCCAGGCGTGCGCGCGTCGCTCGCGCACCTGCAGCGCCGGGTCGCCGGGCGTCTCGGAGGACGGGGGAGCGTCACTCATGACCATCAACCGTAGATCCGGCCATGGTCACCCGGGAGACCCTTCGGTACGAAGATTTGCGCATCCGCCGACACGCCCCTGGTCAGGGCCGCCACACCGGAATGTTGTCGGCGTGTCTTCCTATCGGCGTGTCGCCGACGGGATTCAGCTGCGGACGACGTGCACGACCTCGGCGTGCAGGGCGTCGGCGCGCGCGGTGATCTCCTCGATGCGCAGCAACGCGGGCGCGAACTTGTCGCCCAGCGCGGCGGGCAGCGAGGCCACGTTGATCTCGATGTTGAGCTGCGAGCTGGACGCGGCGGCGCGGGCGGCGTCGGCCGCGGCGCCGATATCGGTCACGACGTTCGGGTTGCCGATCGGCAGCAGCTCCGCGGCCAGGGACAGCACCTCGTCGGCCTCGTCCACCACCGCGGCGGGGACCCGCGCGGCCTCCACCAGAGCGGCGTTGATCGCCTCGGTGCGTGCCGCGGTCTCCTCGTCGGTGTCCTTCGGCAGCTTGTACGCGGCGCCGACGGCGGTGAACGCGGCGGCGTCGGCGTCGGCGAGGGCCAGCGCGCGGTCACGGGCGGCATCGGCGGCCTCGATGATCCGGTCCACGATCGGCCGGTGCTCGGCGTCCTTCGCGCGGGTCGTGTACCGGGCGACCATGGCGATCAGCGCGGCGCCCTGCGCGGCGTGCAGCGCGGCCACCGCGCCGCCACCCGGCGCGGGGATCTTGGCGGCCAGATCGGTCAGGTACCGCGCGAGGGTGACCTCACCGAAGGAAGACGCGGTTTCCTGGGACGACGTGCTCGGCTGCGACACGGGTGGCCTTTCGTTCTTCGGCGGCGTGAACTGATGATCACGCTACCGCTTGCCGCCGCGCGCACCCTGGCCGGACCGCCGCGTCGGACAGCCGGTGCGCGGCCGGTGCAAACCTGCGGTTATGTTGAGCACATGCGGATCGGATTGGGCATCAACTACTCGGGCGGCTTCAAGGAAGCGGCGGCGGAAGTGGCCGACCTGGAACGGGCCGGACTCGACACGGTCTTCGTGCCCGAGGCGTACTCCTTCGACGCGGTCAGCGCGCTGGGGTACCTGGCCGCGAAGACCGAGCGGCTGCAGTTGGCCTCCGGCATCTTGCAGATCTACACCCGCACCCCGAGCCTCACGGCGATGACCGCCGCGGGCCTCGACTTCGTCTCCGAGGGCCGGTTCCTGCTCGGCCTCGGCGCGTCGGGTCCGCAGGTGATCGAGGGCTTCCACGGCGTGCCCTACGACGCGCCGATCGGGCGCACCAGGGAGCTGGTGGAGATCTGCCGCAAGGTGTGGCGCCGGGAACGGCTCGAGTACCAGGGCAAGCACTACCGGATCCCGCTCCCCGAAGGCGAGGGCACCGGTCTCGGCAAGCCGCTCAAGCTGATCAATCACCCGGTGCGCGAACGCATTCCGGTGTTGCTCGCGGCGCTCGGCCCGAAGAACGTCGAGCTGGCCGCCGAGATCGCCGAAGGCTGGCAACCGATCTTCTTCCTGCCGGAGCGGGCCAAGGACGTCTGGGGCGCGTCGCTGGACGCGGGTCTGGCCAAGCGCGATCCGGCCCTCGGCGAGCTGGAGGTGTTCGCCGGTCCGGCGCTGGCCATCGGTGAGAACGTGACGCCACTGCTGGAGTTCGTCAAGCCGCACCTGGCCCTGTACATCGGCGGCATGGGCGCCAAGGGCAAGAACTTCTACCACACCCTCGCCACCAAGTACGGCTACGGCGCCGAGGCGGACCGCATCCAGGAGCTGTACCTGGCGGGCCAGAAGGAAGAAGCCGCCAAGGTCGTGCCGGACGAGCTGGTTCGCGACATCTCGCTGGTCGGTCCGGCCGGTTTCGTCAAGGAACGCGTCGCGGCCTTCCGCGAGGCGGGCGTCACCGCGCTGAACGTGGTGCCGATGGCCGCCACGCCCGCCGAGCGGGTCAAGCTGATCGAGCAGCTGCGCGAGCTGGTCTGACGAAAACGACGGCGTCCCGGCCTGCGTGCCGGGACGCCGTCGCGTTCGGGTCTGGTGGTGTCGCAGCTCGGTCGAGTCGCGGCTGGGTCGCCTCGCGGCTCAGTTGGATCGCAGCGAGGACAATGCCGCCTCGAGCGTCGAGTGCAGCGCGAAGACCTGATCCAGGCTGGTCATCTTGAGCTGACGACTGGTCGCCGGTCCGTCGGCGACCACCGCGATGGTCGTAGCCTCCCCGGCCCGCTGATGCGCCGCGACCAGCGCCGCCATCCCCGCCGAGGCGAGGAAGCTGACCGCGGTCAGGTCGATGATCAATGCCGTCGGCTTGCTCGCCAGGATGCCCTCGATCGCGGTTTCCAGTGCGGGCGCGGTCGCAAGATCGACCTCGCCGGCCACCGTGAGCACGGTCGCACCGTCACGCACTGCGACGGAGGTGGTCATCGTGTCCGCCATGGGATACGCGTCTCCGGAAGTGTTGGTCACACAAAACAATCTGCCATGAACCGCCCGATCCTGCTGCATCGTCCCGCAGATTCCGACGGTTCGCGCCGCTCGGTGGGGGCACCGAGGGCGCTTTCGTACGGGTCGACCCTACAGCAACCGCGCTATACGGTCAGGCGGGACAGTTGCTCGGCGCCTGCTCGCCCGCGAAGCGGTCGGCCGCCCACGCCGGGAAGAGTTCGGCGCCGCGAGCGACGACGCTCTCGTGGTCGAGGCCGGGGTATTCGTTGTACTCGACCGCCGAACCGGCCCTGCACAGCGCGGTGCGCTCACGGGCGGTGAGTTCGGCGGGGGTGGTGATGTCCTCGGCGCCCTGGTAGATCGTGAACGGCATGGCGCCCGCGGGACGGAAGTCGTCGGCCGCGGCCATCGCGTTCGACCAGGGAGCGCCCGGCGCCATCGCCTCGGGCTTGTAGTAGTCGCGCAGCGGCTGGGCGGCGGTCCACATGTCGAAGCAACCGTCGGCGAGTACCGGCAGCATCTCCATCGCGTTCGGGTTCAGGAAGTCGGCGTAGCGCAGGTCCGGGTTGGCGGCCTTGATGCCGGGCAGGGTCGCGATGACATAGCCCGCGTTCTCGGGACCCTTCATCGAGTTCAGGGTCAAATCGCGGATTCGGACCGCCGGGGCGATGAGACCGGCGCCCATTCCTTCGAGTTCCGGCGCGTAGCCGCGGGCGATCGACTCGACGTGCATGGTGGTACCGCCGCCCTGCGACCAGCCGTACTCGACGTATCGATTCGAGGTGTTCAGTTCGGGCAGCGCGCGGACCGCACGCAGCATGTCCAGGGACGCACGGGCGTTCACGTCGCCGACCATGTAGTACGTGGGCCCGGGCAGGCCTTGGCCCGGGTAGTCGCTCATCGCGACCACATTGCCCTGGGCGAGCAGCGCTTCGATGCCGGGCACCCTGGACTCCTCACCCGCGCCGAGGCTGCGTCGCGACGGGGCGCAGTTGTCGGCCAGTCCGGTGGTCTCGTGGTTCCACAGGACCAGGTCGCGCGGGCTGTCGGAGCCGCCGACCGGCGCGTAGATCTCGCCGGAGACGTAAGCCTTGACGCCGGGGCGGATCTCGGAGACGTAGACGACGTTCCAGCCCTGGGCGCCTGCCGGTGCGTCTGATCGTGGTTGGGCCCAGTAGATCTCGCCCGGCTCGGCATCGGCGGGCGGCTGGTCGGTGATGTCCCAGAACGTGGTGCCGGCCGGGCCTGCCTTCGCCGTCAGCTGGACCGGGGTCGCGTCGTCGTTCGAGCTGCCGCATGCGGTCAGGGAGAGGGCGGCGGCGAGGGCGAGCGCGGTGCTCACCATGCGAAACGCGCCGCGTCGGTGGCCGGTCATCTGATGCTCCTACTGGTCCGGGAATGGTGCGGGTCACAGCACATCATCGATGGGCGATGCCACCGCGCCCGGTTTCCATTGAATGGAAGGCGGCATGGTGTCGCGGCTGGTAGCGGGGACATTCTAGGCCTCACCTACCAGCCCAGATGAGGAGTTCGAACCATCATGCGAACCCGAGTCGCGATCATCGGATCCGGTCCGGCCGGGCTGCTGCTTGCGCAGTTGCTCGACCTGGCGGGCATCGATTCGGTGATCGTGGAACGACAGACCGCCGACCATGTGAGTTCCCGCATCCGCGCGGGGATCCTCGAGTCGGGCACCGTCGACGTGCTCAGGAAAGCGGGTGTGGGCGAACGGCTCTCGGCCGAGGCCATCGAGCACCGCGGAATCTATCTGCAGTGGCCGGGGGAGCGCAGGCATCTGGACTTCGTCGAGTCGGCCAATCGCGCGGTCTACGTCTACGGGCAGACCGAGGTGACCAAGGATCTGCTCGCCGCGCGTGAAAAGGCAGGTCAGCAGGCGTTCTATCAAGCCGGTGACGTCGCGCTGCACGATCTGACGACCGACCGGCCCTACGTCACCTTTCGTGACGCCGACGGTGTCGCGCGGCGGATCGACGCGGACGTGGTCGTCGGCTGCGACGGCTACCACGGGCCGAGCAAGCAGGCCATGCCGCAGCGCCGCAGCTGGGAGCGTGCCTACCCGTTCGCGTGGCTCGGCGTGCTCGCCGAGGTCGCGCCCTCGACCGACGAGCTGATCTACGCCTGGCACGAGAACGGTTTCGCGCTGCACAGCATGCGTTCCGACACCGTCAGCCGGTTCTACCTGCAGGTCGACCCGGCCGAGCGGATCGAGGAGTGGTCCGACGACCGGATCTGGGAGCAGCTGGCGACCCGGCTGCACCTCGACGGCTGGGACCTGAAAACCGGTCCGGTGCTGGAGAAGAGCGTGTTGCCGATGCGCAGTTTCGTCACCACCCCGATGCGACACGGCAGGCTGTTCCTGGCCGGCGACGCGGCCCACATCGTGCCGCCGACCGGGGCCAAGGGACTCAATCTCGCGGTCGCCGACGTGGCCTTGCTGGCCGAGGCGCTGGTCGCGCTGCTCGCCGACGGTTCGGCGGAACTCGCGAATAACTACTCCGACACCGCATTACGCAGGGTCTGGCGCTGCACGCACTTCTCCTGGTGGATGACAAGCATGCTGCACCGCCACGGCGACGACTTCGACGCCCAACTACAGCTCGCACAGCTGCGCCGGGTCGCGGACTCCCCCGCGGCGGCCAGGGAACTGGCCGAGAACTACGCGGGCCTGCCGATCGGGGGAGGCAGCCATGGCTGAGATCATGTCGCTGGCCGATGCCGTGCGCGCGCTGGTGCACGACGGCGACACCGTCGCGCTGGAAGGTTTCACCCATCTCATTCCGATGGCGGCGGGTCAGGAGATCATCCGGCAGGGCCGTCGCGATCTGACGCTGGTGCGTATGACCCCGGATCTGGTGTACGACCAGCTGATCGGGGCCGGCTGCGCGCGCAAGCTCGTCTTCTCGTGGGGCGGGAATCCGGGTGTCGGCTCGCTGCACCGGTTCCGCGAAGCGGTGCAGCGGCAGTGGCCGCGCGCGCTCGAGATCGAGGAGCACAGCCACGCGGGCATGGCCAACCGCTATGTCGCGGGCGCGTCCGGGCTGCCGTTCGCGGTGCTGCGCGGTTACGCGGGCACCGATCTCGCGCGGGTCACCTCGACCGTCGCGTTCATCGACTGCCCGTTCACCGGGGAGCGGCTGGCCGCGGTGCCCGCGCTGAACCCCGACGTCACGATCATCCACGCGCAACGCGCCGACCGGCACGGCAACGTGCAGCTGTGGGGGTTGCTGGGCGTGCAGAAGGAAGCGGTGCTCGCCGCGCGGGCCGCCCTGGTGACCGTCGAGGAACTGGTCGACGAGCTGACCCCGATGCCCGGTGCGATCGTGTTGCCGCACTGGGTCATCGGTGCGGTGGCCGTCGTCCCCGGCGGCGCGTGGCCTTCGTACGCGCAGGGCTACTACGAACGCGACAACGACGCGTATGCCGAGTGGGATCCCATCGGACGCGACCGAGAAGCGTTCCAGCGGTGGCTGAAAGAACTGACCGATGGGGAGGCGACGGCATGACAACGCTCGAATACGCCGCGGACGAGATGATGTCGATCGCCGCGGCCCGTGCGCTCGGTGGTGGTCAGCGAGTCTTCGTCGGCATCGGATTGCCCTCTACCGCGGCCAATCTGGCGCGGCGCTTGCACGCACCCGATCTCGTCCTGATCTACGAATCCGGCGCGATCGGCGCGAAGCCGGACCGATTGCCCGCCTCCATCGGTGACGGGATTCTCGCCGATACCGCCGATGCCGTGGTCGGCGTGCCGGAGATGTTCAACTACTGGCTCCAGGCCGGGCGCATCGACGTCGGCTTTCTCGGTGCGGCGCAACTGGATCGGTACGGCAATATCAACACCACGGTGATCGGGGACTACGCCGACCCGGCCGTCCGCCTGCCCGGCGCCGGTGGCGCACCCGAGATCGCGGCCTCGTGCGGCGAGGTGTTCGTGGTGACTCGCCAGAGCAAGCGCAGTTTCGTCGACCGGGTCGACTTCGTCACCTCGGTCGGACATGGTCGCGGACTCGGCGACCGCGCGAAACTCGGCCTGCCCGGCGCCGGCCCGACCACCGTGATCACCGATCTCGGTGTCCTGCGGCCTGATCCGGAGACCGCTGAGCTCGTCCTCACCGCGTTGCACCCCGGCGTGACCGTGGATCGGGTGGCCGCCGCGACCGGATGGGAACTCCGCGTGGCACCCGAGCTGTCGGTCACCGCACCACCTACCGCGGCCGAGCTCTCGGCCCTGCGGGCGCTGCAGGAGGCGTGATGAACCGAACGGATTCGCCGAACACCCTCACCTACCGTCCCGATCCGCCGGGTACGCACCCGGCGTTGGACGAGCGGGCATACCGCTCCACCGCGCTGCGGCATCCCACCCGGCCGCTGGTCGTGCTGCCGCACCTGCTCACCGAGGTGAGCGCCCCCGCGCTCGGTGCGGACCGCCTCGGCCCGAACGACGCCGATCTCACCAGGCAGCACACGGGTGAGGCGCTGGGTCAGCGCATCATCGTCTCGGGCAGGCTGCTCGACGGCGACGGCACACCGATCCCGCACTCGCTGATCGAGATCTGGCAGGCCAACGCCGCTGGCCGCTACCGGCACACCGGTGATCGCTGGCCAGCTCCGCTCGATCCGAACTTCAGCGGCGCGGGGCGGACCCTCACCGACGGCGAGGGCCGCTATTCGTTCACCACGATCAAGCCGGGCGCCTACCCGTGGCGCAATCACGACAACGCCTGGCGGCCCGCGCACATCCACTTCTCGGTGTTCGGCCGCGCGTTCACCCAGCGGCTGGTGACCCAGATGTACTTCCCCGACGACCCGCTGTTCGCCCAGGACCCCATCTTCAACGCGGTGCCGGAAGCGGCGCGGCCCCGCCTGATCTCCCGGTTCAGTCTCGAAGGGACACAGCCGGAATGGGCGATGAACTTCGAGTTCGACATCGTCCTGCGCGGGCGCGACGCCACCCCGTTCGAGGAGCCGCACGATGACTGAATACCTGCTCTCGACGCCATCTCAAACGGTCGGGCCCTATCTGCACATCGGATTGACCTGGCCCGACGGCCCGTTCGCCGCGCCGGTGGGCACCGCGGGCGCGGTGTGGATCCGCGGACAGGTCTTCGACGGCGCGGGCGAGCCGATCACGGACGCGCTGGTGGAGACCTGGCAGGTCGACCCCACCGCGTTCGCCGAGCCCGATCGATCCCGTTCGGCGCGTGCCGGTTTCGGGCGCAGTGACACGCGCGACGGCGGGTACGCCATTCATACGGTTGTCCCGCCGGAACTTCCGGCTAGGGGCACGGCGGTGCAAGCGCCGCATCTGGATGTGTCGGTCTTCGCCCGCGGACTCCTGCACCGCGTCGTCACCCGGATCTACTTTCCGGAGTTCGACTCCGCCAATGCCGCCGACCCGGTGCTGAGTTCGATCGAACCGGCCCGCCGGGAGCGGCTGCTCGCGCGGCGGACCGGCGACGGTTATGTCTTCGACATTCACCTCCAAGGTGAGCTCGAGACGGTGTTCTTCGATGTCTGAGCTGTTCGGGCCGCTGCGTGCCGCCGGACCGGTGGCCGCCGAGACCGGCGATGCCGCCTGGCTGACCGCCCTGCTCGACGTCGAGGCGGCCCTGGCGGGAGCGCTCGCCGACGCGGGGGTGATCGCCCCGGAGCACGCCGAGGCGATCGCCGCCGCCTGTAGGCCGGAGCTCTACGACGCCGCCGAGATCGGCGCGGCGGCAACCGGCGTCGGCAACCCCGCGGCGCCGGTGGTGCGAGCATTGACCGCGCGGGTCGCGGATCCGGCCGCGGCAGGCGTGGTCCATCTGGGCGCGACCAGCCAGGACATCATGGACACCGCGGCGATGCTGATCGCCGCGCGCTCCATCGACGTCCTGCTCGTGGATCTCGCCGCCTGTACCGAACTGCTGGCGCGGCTGACCGAACAGCACGCCGCGACCCCCGCTGTCGGCCGGAGTCTGCTGCAGCAAGCCCTGCCGATCACCTTCGGCCTCACCACCGCGGGTTGGCTGTCGGCACTCGGGGCCGCGGCCGACCGGATGGCCCAGGTGCGGGTCGAACAGCTGGCCGTCCAATTGGGCGGTGCGGTAGGCACTCTGGCGTCCCTCGGCGCGCACGGTCCGGCGACGTCGGCCGCCTTCGCGCGGCGCCTGAACCTCGCAGAACCCGAACTGCCGTGGCACACCGACCGCACCCGGATCACCGAGATCGCCGGTGCGCTGGGCACTCTGGCCGCCGCCGTGGCCAAGATCGGCCGCGACCTCACACTGCTGTCGCAAACCGAGATCGGCGAGGTGTCCGAACACGCGCCGGGCCACGGTGGTTCGTCGACCATGCCGCACAAACGGAACCCGATCGCCGCGGTCTGCGCCGTCGCCGCGGCCGCGCAAGCCCCCGGCCTCGTCGCCACCCTGTTGGCCGCCGCTCCCGACCTGCAACGGGGGGCAGGGTCGTGGCATGCCGAATGGCAGCCCTTCACCGAACTGCTCCGCAGCACCGGATCGGCGGTGTCGTGGCTGCGGGCCAGCCTGTCTCGCTTGCGGATACACCCGGTGCGGATGCGCCGCAATCTGGCTGCCACCGGCGGTGCGTTGCTGGCCGAACGGGTGAGTACCGCGCTGATACCCCAGCTGGGCAGGCTGACAGCACACGAGGTGGTGGAGGAATGCGTGGCCCGAGCCGACGACCGGCTCACCTTCGCCGACGCGTTGCGGGCGCACCCGAGACTGGCCGGGCTGCTCGATCGCGCCGAGATCGAGGCACTCGTAGAACCGTCCACCTACCTCGGCAGCACGCGGTTCTTCCTCGGGCGAGCTCTGGCCGAGCACGCGGGCCGACAGCGCGATGGCGGCGGGCCGCGCACAACCGGGCCGGTCGACCTGCGGAGCGAGAGTTACGGCGACGGCTCGGGCGAGGCGGTGTTGCTCGTCAACGCCCTCGGTAGCGACCTGTCGATCTGGGACGACTACGTGCGGCCGTTGGCCGACAACGGGTTTCGGGTCATCCGGTGTGACACCAGGGGCCACGGCGATTCGCCGGTACCGCTCGGACCGTACTCGCTCGCCGATCTCGGCGGTGACCTCGAAGCGGTTCTCGATCGGCACGGGGTGGAGTCGGCGCACGTCGTCGGGATCTCGCTCGGTGCGATGACCGGCTTGTGGCTGGCGCGGCACCGGCCCCAGCGGGTGCGGCGGCTGGTGGTCTGCTGCACGTCGGCTCGGCCGGGGAATCCGCCGCAATGGCGCACTCGGGCCGCGCAGGCGCGGGCCGAAGGGATGGCCGCTATCGCCACCGCCAGTGCGCGGCGGTGGTTCACGCCGGAGTTCGCCGCAGCGCACCCGAGGGTCGTCGCCGAAAAACGGCTGCTCACCGCGGACACGCCCGCCGAAGGCTATGCCGCCTGCTGCGAGGCGCTCGCCGAGATCGACCTGTTCGACGACCTGCCCGCGATCACGGCGCCGACCCTCGTGTTGTCGACGGCGCAGGACCCGGCGTTCCCGCCGGACGACGGCAAGGCGATCGCCGATCGAATCCCCGCCGCCCGGTTCCGGATCATCGGCGATGCCGCGCACCTGGGCACTGTCGAACAGCCCGGCTCGTTCCTGACCGCCATCACCGACCATCTCCAGGAGTGCTCGTGACCAGTGACCCGAACAACGACGCCGCCATGGCCGTGCGGCGGGCCGTCCTCGGGGACGCGCACGTCGACCGGGCGCAGGCCAGAACCACCGAATTCACCCGGCCGTTCCAGGAATACCTGACCGCGGCCGCGTGGGGCGGTGTGTGGACCCGCGACGGCCTCGACCGCCGCACCCGCAGCGCGATAACGCTGTCGGTGCTCACCGCGCTCGGCTGTCATGACGAGCTCGCCATGCATGTGCGGGCCGCGTTGCGCAACGGCCTCACCGAAGCCGAGATCGCCGAGGTGCTCCTGCACACCGCCCCCTACTCGGGAATTCCCAAGGCCAACAGCGCTTTCGCCATCGCCGACCTGGTGTTGCGCGAATCCGCCGCCGAATAAGGCAGGCGCACAGACGAAAGCCCGGCTCCCACGAGGAGCCGGGCTTTCGCGCACCACCGACCGGTCGACGACAAGGCCGGACCACCCGGGGGTGATCCGGCCGGACCGAATTCAGCCGGGGAACGGCAGCTGCTCGGTGGCCACTGTGACCCAGCGGGTGTTGGAGAACGCGTCGATGCCCCAGCGTCCGCCGAAGCGGCCGTAACCGGAGTCGCGGACGCCGCTGAACGGCGCCTGCGGCTCGTCGCCGACGGACTGGTCGTTGATGTGCACGATGCCGGTGCGCAGGCCGGCCGCGACACGCAGGCCGTGGGTGGCGTTCTCGGTGATGATGCCCGCCGACAGGCCGTGCTCGGTGTCGTTGGCCATGGCGATCGCCTCGGCGTCGGTGGCGAAGGTGTCCACGACGCACAGCGGGCCGAAGGCCTCGTCGTGGTGCAGGTTCGCCGCGTGAGTGACACCGGTCAGCACGGTCGCGCGGTGCAGCGCCCCCTCCGGCTCGCCGCCACCGGCCACGACCGTCGCGCCCTTGGCGACCGCGTCGGCCACCAGGCCCGCGATGCGCTGGGCGGCAGCGGGATTCACCATCGGACCGATGACGGTCTGCGGATCCGACGGATCACCGGTCGGCAGTCCGGCCACCGCGGCGGCGAACTTCGCGGTGAACTCCGCGGCCAGCGACTCGTGTACCAGCACCCGGTCGGCCGACATGCAGATCTGGCCCGAGTTGGCGAACGCGCCGAACACCGCGGCGCCGACCGCGTAGTCCACGTCGGCGTCGTCCAGCACGATGATCGAGTTCTTGCCGCCCAGTTCCAGCACGGCGGGCTTGAGGTGCTCCGCGGCGAGGGTACCGATGATCCGGCCGACCCCGGTCGACCCGGTGAAGTTCACGGCGCGCACCCGCTCGTCGCTGATCAGCGTGCGCGCGATCTCGGGCGCGTCCGCGGGATCGTTGGTGATCACATCGAGGACACCGGCGGGCAGCCCCGCCTCGTGCAGCACGTCGGCGACGAGCAACCCGCTCGAGATCGGTGCGGCCTCGCTGGGCCGCAGCACCACGGTGTTGCCCGCGGCCAGCGGTGCGGCGACGGCACGCGCCGACAGGATGATCGGCGCGTTCCACGGCGCGAACGCCGCGACGACGCCCAGCGGTTCGCGCACGGCCATGCTCAGCACACCGGGTGCGCCCGAGGCCAGTACGTCACCTCGGGACGCGGTGATCGCCGCGGCGGCCTCGCGAAAGACGTTCGCGGCGAGCGCGACGTTGAAGCCTGCCCACGGCGCCGCGCCGCCGACCTCGCCCGCCATATGTCCGATGGCCTGCTCGGCGCGCGCGTCCAGCAGATCGGCGGCGCGCAGGAAGATCGCGCGACGCTCGAACGGGGGCATGGCGGCCCAGTCGGCGAACGCCGAGTCGGCGGCGTCGACGGCGGCGGTGACGTCGGCGGGCGCGGCGGCCGCGACCGTGGCGTAGACGGTGGCCGACCAGGGATCGATCACGGTCGTGGTCCGCGCCGACGTGGCCGGAACCTCCTTGCCGCCGATCAGAAGAGCACGAGAAATGGGCATGGTGCCACGATGGGCTTTCTGTGGCCGGGGCCACTACGGCACTTTCATTGAATGGAAACCCAAGGCGCGGAAAGGCTGCCGGACGGTCGCGCGGTGTAAAGATGGCCCGGTGACCGATCGGCCGGAACCCGAAGCACCATCGACGCTGTACCTGATCAAGCAACTGGAACTGGCGGTGCGCGCGCTGATGGACGACGCGCTGCGCCCGCTGGGCCTGACCACCTTGCAATACACGGCGCTGACCGTGCTGGAACGCCGCAGCGGCCTGTCCTCGGCGCAGCTGGCGCGCCGGTCGTTCCTGCGTCCGCAGACCATGAACGTCATGGTGCAGACGATGGAGGAACGCGGCCTGATTCGCCGCGACCGCGACCCGGCCAACCGGCGGGTCCTGGTGGCTGCCCTGACCGACCACGGGCGCGAGGTCCTGCGCGAAGCCGAGCCGCTGGTCGCCGCGATCGAAGGCAAGCTTCTGAACGGTCTGAGCCCGCGCCGTCGCGCGGAATTCCGCGCGGTGCTCGCGCACGGCACCGCGACACTCGCCGCCGAGGCAGGCGCTCGCGATTTAGGCGAAATGCCCATCGGCTGAATGGTTTCGGCGTCCATACCGGGAGTGGAAACAGGTATTGACGGACCGGATCGGGTGGGGTAGACCTGTCCCGAAATCATCAGCAATACTGATAAAGGAAGTGTGATGGACAGCAGCGCCGAACCTTGGGGCAACACCGTCGACGTGCAGTTCGACGACGGCATCGCGTGGGTGACGCTCAACCGGCCGGAGAAGCGCAACGCGATGAACCCGACCCTCAACGACGAGATGTGCGCGACCCTCGACGTGCTCGAGTACGACGACCGGTGCCGCGTGCTCGTACTCACCGGTGCGGGTGAATCCTTCTCCGCCGGAATGGATTTGAAAGAGTACTTCCGCCAGATCGAGGCCGCGGGCACGGTCGCGGCACAGAATCGCGCGCGCCGGGCCAGCACCGAATGGCAGTGGCGGCGGCTGTCCTACTTCGCCAAGCCCACCATCGCGATGGTCAACGGCTGGTGCTTCGGCGGCGCCTTCAGCCCGCTGGTCGCCTGCGACCTCGCCATCGCCGACGAGAAGGCGCAGTTCGGCCTGTCCGAGGTGAACTGGGGCATCCCGCCGGGGTCGGTGGTCACCAAGGCCATGGCCGCCACCGTGAACCAGCGCGACTCGCTGTACTACATCATGACCGGCGAGCCCTTCGACGGCGCCCGCGCCGCCGAGATGCGGCTGGTCAACGAGGCCGTGCCCGCCGATCGGCTGCGCGGTCGGACCCGCGAGCTGGCGCTGAAGCTGGCCGGTCTCAATCAGGTGGTGCTGCACACCGCCAAGGTCGGCTACAAGTTCGCCGCCGAGATGACCTGGGCGCAGTCCGAGGACTACCTGTACGCCAAGCTGGACCAGTCGCGGACGCTCGATGTCGAAGGCGGCCGGGAGAAGGGTCTGAGTCAGTTCCTCGACGACAAGACCTACCGGCCCGGTCTCGGCGCCTTCGACCCTGCCAAATAACCGCGAGGAGAGGGATGAACGTGCGGAATCGGGGGCTCGGCTCGTGGCCTGCGCGCCGCGCCCGGATGACACCGACGGCCGTCGCCGTCACCGCGGATGATCGGGAGATCACCTACGCGCAGCTGAGCGAGCGGGTCGACCGCGCCGCGCAGGCCCTGCGCGCCCTCGGCGTCGGCGCGGGGGACCGGGTCGCGTACCTCGGCCCGAATCATCCCGCCTACCTGGAGATACTCTTCGCCGCCGGTCGGCTCGGCGCGGTCTTCGTGCCGCTGAACAACCGGTCGGCCGTGGCGGAGATCGAGTACGCGCTCACCGATTCCGGTGCGCGCGTGCTCGTGCACCACGGCGAGCACGATGCCGCGGTCGCGGCCCTGCCCGGCATCGCGGGCCTCGGCATCGTGCGCGTCGGCGGTGTCGGCGGCTACGACGACCTGCTCGCCGCCGCGTCGGCCGAACCGATCGATGTCGAGGTCGGTCTGGACGACGACTGCCTGATCATGTACACCTCCGGCAGCACCGGGCGGCCCAAGGGCGCCGTGCTCACCCACGGCAACCTCACCTGGAATTCGGTCAATGTGCTCGTCGAGAGCGATGTCGCCGGTGACGAGGTGTCGCTGGTGGCCGCGCCGCTGTTCCACGCGGCCGCGCTCGGCATGATCTGCCTGCCGACTCTGCTCAAGGGCGGGCGGGTGGTGCTGCTGGCCAAGTTCGATCCGGCCAGGGTGCTCGCGCTGATCGAGCAGGAGCGCGTCACCTGGATGTTCGGCGTGCCGACGATGTACGACGCGCTCGCCGCGCAACCGGGCTGGGCCGACGCCGATCTGTCCAGCGTGCGGATTCTGTTGTGCGGCGGCGCGCCGGTGCCGCACGCCACCATCGCCCGCTACGTCGAACGCGGCCTGGGCTTCGTCCAGGGCTACGGGATGACCGAGGCCGCGCCGGGCGTGCTCGTCCTGGATCGGGCGCACGCCGAAGCCAAGCTCGGCTCGGCCGGCGTGCCGTCGTTCTTCACCGACGTGCGCGTGGTCGACGCCGACGGCGCGCAGGTGGCGCCGGGGCAGCGCGGCGAGGTACTCGTCAGCGGGCCCAATGTGATGCGCGGTTACTGGAACCGGCCGGAAGCCACCGCGGACGCGTTGCGCGACGGCTGGTTCCACTCGGGCGATGTGGCCACCGTCGATGCCGACGGCTACGCCTACATCGTGGACCGGGTCAAGGACGTGATCATCTCCGGCGGGGAGAACATCTATCCCGCCGAAGTCGAGAACGAGATCGCCCATCACCCGCAGGTCGCGGTCTGCGCGGTGATCGGGGTCCCGGACGAGAAGTGGGGCGAGGTGGGCCGAGCGGTCGTCGTCGCGCGGGAGGGGACTCAGCCCGACGCCGAGGAACTGCTGGCCTTCTTGCGGGAACGCTTGGCCGGGTTCAAGATTCCCCGCTCCGTCGTCTTCGTGGACGACTTGCCGACCACCGGCTCGGGCAAGATCCGCAAGACGGAGGTCAAGAAGCAGTACGGCTGAGCCACCGCTCGATGTCGCACACCACGGCCCCTCGATCCGCACAACGGCTCGAGGGGCTTTGTGCTGTGTCCGGTAGCGGCAGCAGAACCTGTTGTGCCTTCGGACACGACGAAACCGCCCCGGCTGCAAGGACATCCGGGGCGGTCTGGGGAGGTATCGAACTCAGCCGAGGCTGAAGGGCTGCCCCCACAGGGTCACCCAGCTGGTGACGCTCTCGGTGACGACCTCGACACTCACGAAAGCCCGTGCTTGCGCGTACCCGCCACAGCCGGACAGCCCGATGGTCTGGTCCGCCCAGGTGACCGACCCGCTCGTGCCGCCGAAGACGTTGTACGGCTTGTGGGATTCGGCGCCGAAATCGTCGGCCTTCTCCCGATCGAGAATGTGGAACGAGGTGGCCTGGCCCGGGCCCAGCGACAGTTCGCCGCCGGTGTTCGCGCCCACAGACCCTTGGCCTTCACCGCTGACCGAACCGTCGACGCCACCCGATACGCCGCCGCCGGCGATGTCGACCTGGCAACCGACCACATACCCGGGCAGGATGAGCCCACCGTCGGCGCCCGCACCCGCCACCTCGACCTGTGCGCTGCCGGACACCCAGGCATTGCGGTGCAGCGGCGTGGAACCGAGCGAGGGACTGATGGTGGCCGACTCGCCGACCAAACGCACGGTGACGACGGTGCCGTCGGAGAGGGTCTTCACCAGTTCCCCGCCGGGGAGCGCAACGAACGTGTCGGCCTCGGCCGAGCCGGTCGCGAGCAGACCGAGCGTGACCGCCGTCGCCGCACTACTCAGGCGAAACAGATTCTTACGGTTGAACATCACAATTACCTTCGATTGATGTCGAATTCGCTGATGCGAGAGATGAATTCAGGACGGTGCTTCGACATCTCAGCCGATGCTGAACGGCGCGCCGTACAGCGTTGTCTTGGAGTAGTGGTCGCCGATGATCTCGACGACGGTGTAGGCGCGCGCCTGGGCGTAACCCGCGCAGCCCTGGATCTCGATCTCGGCGTCCTGGTATTCGACCGAGTACACACCCGGCTTCGGAATGTCCTTGTAGTCGATCTGGACGAACTTCACCTCACCCGGACCGACGTCGACCCCGATGGACCCACCGGCACTGACTCCGCCGGTGCTGATCCCACCCGACACGCCCGCGCCGATCGCGTCCTCGGCGATACTCACCTGGCAACCGACGAGGTACCCGGTGTTCAGCTGCGACGCGCCGTGGGTGGACGAATTGTTCGACCCCGGGATGTCGGCCGGACCGTTGTTCGGGCCGACTTCGCCCTCGGGCGTGACCGAGACATCGGCGGTGGCATTGCCCGATACCCAGACCACCCGGCCCGCGCCGTTGGCGGCCAGCGACGGTGAGATCACCGCGTGCTCTCCGGTGCGCGTCACCGTGACGCCCGGACCCTGCTTCGAACCATCCGGCAACGGCACGAAGGTATCGGCGACGGCCGGGCCGGTGGCGAGCAGCCCGGCGGCGACGGCGGCGGCGACACTACCGCCGGTCAGCACAGCTTTACTACGAATCACGACAGTTCTCGAACTTCCTGTTCCGATGGGAAATCGAGGCGCTGGGGATGTCTCCGGCAGCGCCTGCTTCGGCCGCTTCGCGCGGCGCGATCTCACGAGTTGACCGGTACCGAACCGACTGCGGTCTCGGCTTCGGGCTCGCGCGCCTGCAACGCGGGCAGGTGCGCGATCGCGATCGCGATACCCGACACCACGGTCAGGACCGCCAGATACACACCGATCAGCAACGAACTGCCGGTGCCGGTGAAGATGGCGGTGGCGATGATCGGCGAGAGCGAGCCGCCGAGGATGGCGCCGAACTGGTAGCCGATCGAGGATCCGCTGTAGCGCACTCTGGTCGGGAACAGGTCGGCGATCAGCGCGGGCAGCGGCGCGTACTGCGTCGTCTGGGCGATCAACGCGATCGAACAGGCCAGAATCGCGAGCGCGACGACGCCGGAATCGAAGATCGGGAAGAAGATCAGCGCGGCGATGGCCTGGAAGACCGAACCGACGACCATCAGCTTGTTCCGGCCCCAGCGATCGGCCATGGCCGACAGCACCAGCATCGCGACGAACTGCACGGCGCTCACCACGATCACCACGACCAGCAGCGAATTACGTGTGTAGCCGACCTCTTTCGTGCCGTAGGACAGGATGAACGTCAGCACGATGTAGCCGACGGCGGGGCTGGCGGCGGAGGCGAAGAGCGCGACGAGCACACCGAGCGGATAGCGGCGCAGCACCTCCACGATCGGTGCGCGCGCGGTCTTGCCGTGCGCGGATTCCTTGGCGAACAGCGGGCTTTCGGCCAGTTGGCGGCGCAGCCGCAAACCGTAGAGGACGAGCGCGATACTGGCCACGAAGGCGATCCGCCAGCCCCAGTCGTTGAACGCGTCGCCGGTGACCGCCGAGAGCAGCAGCATCGTCGAGTAGGCGATGATCGCGCCTGCGGGCACACCGAGCTGGGTGGCCGCGCCGTAGAACGTCTTGCGTCCGGGGGGCGCGTTCTCGACCGACATCAGCGCGGCCCCACCCCATTCCGCACCCACGGCCAGACCCTGCAGCAGGCGGAGGATGAACAGCAGGATCGGTGCGGCGACACCGATCTGGGCGTAGTTGGGCAGCAGGCCGACCAGCACCGTCGAGCCGCCCATCAGCAGCAGCGACATCAACAGCACGCGCTTGCGGCCGATCCGGTCACCGAAATGCCCCGCGATGACACCGCCGAGCGGGCGCGTCAGGAAGCCGACCGCGAAACTGGCGAACGCGCCCAGCTGGCTGATCGCCGGATTGCTCGACGGGAAGAACTGCGGCCCGAAAATCAGCGCCGCCGCGGCTCCGTAGAGAAAGAAGTCGTACCACTCGATCGCGGTGCCGATGAAACTCGCGGTCGCGGCCTGTTTGGCCGCGGCCGGAGTGATCGGTTTGCTGATTTCTGTGGGCTGGTTGTGCATCAACCCGCTCCTGTTCGAAAAGGTGACTGAATGCCGATCAGGAAAGGCGACAGCGGGAGCACGCTCAACGGATCTTTTCATTCAATGAGAACTGGGTCACAGTGCGCTGTGCTGCTGTGAACCCGCGGTCAACGCAGGCGAAGCGCTCGGATCGCATTGCCTTTCATGATGTCCGGCAGTAGAGCCGAATCGATCTCGAGCTGGGCGAAGTCGCGGATCCAGCGCTCGGGGGTGATCATCGGGAAGTCGGAACCGAACAGCACCTTGCGTGCGAGCTGGCCGCGGATCGCGCGCACCAGCTGCGCCGGGAAGTACTTCGGCGACCAGCCGGACAGGTCGATGTAGACATTGGCTTTGTGGGTCGCGACCGAGATGGCGGCGTCCTGCCACGGCACCGACGGGTGTGCCATGATGACGGTCAGGCCCGGGAATTCGGCGGCGACGTCGTCGAGCAGCATCGGGTCGGAATAGCGCAGTTTGATCCCGCGCCCGCCCGGTAATCCCGCGCCGATACCGGTCTGGCCGGTATGGAAAAGGGCGGGGACGCCGAGGCTTTCGATTTCGGCGAACAGCGGATAGGCGCTGCGGTCGTTGGGTGCGAAGCCCTGCAGACTCGGATGGAATTTGAATCCGCGCACCCCGAATTCGGTGACCAGCCGGCGGGCCGCGCGTACCCCGGCGAGCCCGCGCGCGGGGTCGATCGAGGCGAACGGGATCAGCACGTCGCGGTGGGCCGCGGCGGCCGCGGCGAGTTCCTCGTTCGGCAGAGCCGGATGCCCGGTCGCGGCCTCGGCGTCGACGGTGAAGACGACGGCGGCCATGCGCGCGGCGCGATAGCGGGCGGCGAGTTCGTCGACCGTCGGCCGCGGCGGGGTATCGGTCTTGAAGTACGCCTCGGCCGCGGTCATCAGCTCGGTGTCGAGAGCGAGGTTGCCGCAGTCGTCGGCGTGGACGTGCGTGTGGACATCGATGGCGGTGATCGCGTCGAGGTCGATGGCGGTTGTCACAGCATTGACCTCGGTGGTCTCGGAGTGGTACACATCTCATCTATATCAGTAAAGCTGATGATTGAGCGAACGGAGGCGGCAGCATGGCCCGATCCTCGAGCGGTGAATCCTTGCTGTCGCGTGTGGTGCGTATCTACGAGGCGTTCGGCCCCGATCACCGGGCCGTGACCCTCTCCGAACTGGCCCAACGCAGCGATCTGCCGCTGGCGACCGCCTCGCGTCTCGTCAACGAGCTGATCGACTACGGCTGGCTGCGACGGGACGCGCAGCGCCGGGTGTGCGTCGGCGTCCGGATGTGGGAACTCGCCTCCCGCGCCGCGCCGACTCTCGGCCTGCACGACGCGGCCTATCCGGTCATGGCCGATCTGCATGCTGTCGTCGGGCACAACGTGCAACTGGGCGTGCTACAGGACCGTGAGGTGCTCTACATCGAACGGCTCGCCGCGCCGCAAGCCGTCCGCAACCGGGTCCGCGTCGCCGGGCGGCTCCCGCTCCACGCGACCTCGAGCGGGTTGGTTCTGCTCGCGCACGGACCTCGTGAGTTGCAGGAATCGGTGCTGTCGGGTCCGCTGCGTGCGCTGACGCCATACACCATCACCAGTCCCGATCTGCTGCGCGCGACGCTGGGCGAGATCCGGCGCACCGGCTTGGCCTACTGCCCCGGGTTCGTCGACGAGTGCGCCACCGGCATCGCGGTGCCGGTCCGCGCGGCGGGCGGGCGGATCGTGGCGGCGCTGTCGGTCGTCGTTCCCAACGACACGTCGGCCCGGACGGCGGTTCCGGCTCTGCATGCGGCAGGTCGGGGGATCTCCCGGATGCTCGGTGCCACGGCTCAGGCGCGAGTAATGGTTTGAGCGGGATGCGGATGGCGGGCGTGTCCGTTAGGCGCCGCACTCTCGCACCTGCCGACCGTGGTCGCGCTACGACTATGCGGAAAGGCCCCGGGGCCAGCGTGATTCGCTCCGCGTGATCCGGCGGCGACACGCCCGGGCGGTCCGTCCGCCTCCGTACGACGTGACTTTTCCGCGACCGTTTCGTAATCTATTGGTGATCTTGTCCCCGACACGCTAGCCGGTGATCGACATCATGCCTGGTCAACATCGAAAACGGACCGCAGCTTCGAAGCTCATCCCTTCGGCTGTGTGTGGCAGCGTGGCGACCGCCGCCGTCGTGCTGGGGGTGACGGTCCGGCTGAGCCCGGTCGCTCAGCCGGTCGCCGCAGTCGATTCGCCGTCGGCCGCCGCTGCCGAATCCGGCTCGGCCTCGACCACCGGGCCGTCGGCAGCTCCGCTGGCGGGGGCGGCGATCGCCGCCGAGCTGCCTCCCCTGACGGAAAAAATGGCCGTACAGCACCCGCCTCCGTTCGTCCCGTGCTCGACGGAACTCGTCGGCACGCGGCCGCATGTGGCGCAGGTGGGCAACATGCTCAAGAAGACGTTCGGCGTCAGCGAGGTCGGCGGCGCCGTCGGCCGTTGGGACGGCGACCACGGCGCCGGCCTGGCGCTGGATTTGATGACCTCCGATTTCGCACAAGGCGACGCGATCGCCGAATTCGTGCTGGCCAATCGGCAGCGTTTAGGCGTGACCTATGTGATCTGGCGGCAGCGATACAACGACGGCAACGGTTGGTCGTACATGGAGAACCGCGGGAGCCCGACCGCCAATCACTACGACCACGTGCATGTCTCGTTCGCCAGCGCCACCCACGTGGACGTGAGCTGCTGAAGCTTTCAGCTCGTCGTTATGGCCGCTTCGCGTAGTCGGCGAAGCCCTGCCAGTCGAGCATGACGCAGGGTTCGTCGCCCACGGTCCACGCGTCGTGGCCGGGCGGGACGATCATGAAGTCGCCGGGGCCGTATTCCTCTTGCTCGCCGCTGTCCATGGCCACCACCATGCGACCAGAGACGCAGTAGCCGATGTGGGCCGACTGGCAGCTGTCGGTCTGGGCAATCGGCTTGACGTGCTCCGACCACCGCCAACCCGGTTCGAACACCGCCCTGCCCACCGGCCCTTGTTCCATGTTGACGAGATCGACTCTGCCCTTGTCCTGCTGGAAAGGACGAGTTTCCTCCGGGGATTCGAAACTCCGGCGCACTAGACCAGCCATGGTTCTCTCCTTCGACGGCCCCGACGATGCGTGGTTGTGGCTTTCGACAGCAAATCGCAGTTACCGGATAGCACTCGTGATCGACGGCAAACGTCACACGATTGGCCTCCGATGCGATTTCTCCCGAGAGTGGGTAAGCGGGTAACGGGTGCGCTGTCGGGCTGGACTTCGGCCGATGTTCTCGATCCTGATGGAGGGCCGAACCGGTGACGCATCCGCCCAGTGCTGCACACCGGCGAAATACCCGGTGTGCAGCCGGGCGGTGCTATCGGCTGGTTCCAGGCATCGGGGGCGACGCGATCGGTGCTGTCGTGCGGGTGGTCGATCTACAACGGAGGTTGTCGTGCACAGTGATTCGCAGCAGGCCAAACGACCCGTCAGCGCGGTCCTCGCGGGGCCGTACGGGCATCCGTTCCATCCCATTCTCGTCACGGTTCCCATCGGGGCGTGGGTGGCGAGCCTGATCTTCGACATCGGCTCCCACGTCGTCGACGACCCCGAGTTCCTGGCCGAGGGAGCGCGCTGGCTGATCGCCATCGGTGTGCTCGGCGCCTTGGCCGCCGCCACGATCGGCTTGCTGGATCTGCTGGCGATTCCCACCGGCACCGCCGCGTTCCGCACGGGCTTGCTGCACATGGGCCTGAACCTCGCCGTGACGGTCGCTTTCGCGGTCGGTTTCCTGTGGCGCGGATCCGATCCGACGGGAGCGGTGAAAGCCGGTCCGCTGGTGCTGTCGGTGGTGAGCCTGGCCGCCCTGGGCGTCTCCGGCTGGCTCGGCGGCAAACTCGCCTACCACTATGGCGTCCGGGTGGCCGACGAAGCCACGCAAGCCGCCGGATTCGAACGCTGACCATGACGGCATGACCCGGCCCTGCGCCCATTCGGTGTCGCAGGTCACAGCGCCGCGCTGTCACAGAGTTTCGGCCACGCAAGGACGCGGCCACTCAGTTGACCCGTGCCGACGACACCGTTCGTGACGTGTCCTTCGGCGGACGCGTCGCGGTCGTGCTGAAAGAAGTGGCGACCAGAAGCGCGTTCGCCAGCGCGCGGGCGGGACGCTCCGCCCTGTGAGGTAGCCACCGCGCCACAGGAACGGCAACACGCAATATCGCCACTGTCACGGTGCCGCATCATTGCCGCGACGTCGTTCGCGGAGTGCCCGCCCGGCGCCGGGGGAGACCGTAGGGTCGGGTCTGCCCGAGATCGTTCCGCGAGAAGGAGGCGACACGAAATGCCGAAGTACCTGTGGCGGGTCAGCTACTCCGAGGATGGGGCACGCGGCCTGCTCGCGCAGGGCGGCACCGCCCGCCGAGCGGCCATCACGGAAATGGTCGAGAGCGTGGGCGGCCATGTGGAGGTCTGCTATTTCGCTTTCGGCGAGGACGATCTGTTCGTGATCGGTGACGCTCCGGACGAGGTTTCGGCCGCGGCGCTCGCAATTCGCACCGCGGCCTCCGGTGCGGCGATCTCGCACACCGTGACGCTGCTGACCCCGGAACAGGTCGACCAAGCGGTCGCGCGAGAGGTCACTTACCAGCCGCCCGAAGCGTCCTAGGGTTCCGGTCCGCCGCATCCCGTGGTGCGGCGGACCGCCCGCGTCCGTTACGCGACCGGCCGCTGGTCGAGGCGGGTTCGCGCGTAGGCGAGGACATCCGCCGCGTAGTCGGCCCGGTCCGAGACGCACTCGCGGAGTTGATGTATCGCGTCGTCGAGTCGCGGCCCCGGTCCGTGGTCGGCGAGCAGGACGACAATGGCCGCCAAGGTCGGCGCCTGCCGATCGGGTCGGGCCAGGAGTTCGTCGAGGTAGCTGTCCGGTTCCAGTAGCCGTAATGCTCTGCGCGCGTAGGCGTGAACGCGGCGCGGAAGTTCGGCGCGGATGGTGTCGATGTCGGATTGCAGCGCTTGGCGGCCTGCCTGTGCCGGGTCGAGCCGCAGGGTCCACGGCTCGGTCAGTCCGTCGGGTAGGGAGTCGGCGCCGACCAGGTCGGGACCGGTGGCCGCATCCAGGGGAACGGGCGGTAGGCCCAGTCGGGCGTTGCGCCAGTTGCAGTACTCCCACCAGGCGGTGGGCGTGGCGTTCATGGTCAAGCCGAATCCGAGAACCTGCTGTCCGTCGGTCCATGTGCGGGAGACGCGGGTGCGACCGACGGAAGCGACTCCGCCCGGCGCGACGCGGGTCCACGTGGGCTCGCTGCCGTGAAACCCGTACGGCTGTAGCAATTTTCCTATCTCTTGCAGCAGACGACGCACTGCCGTATCGGGGCTGACCATGCCAGGCAGATTAGCGACGAGCCCCGACACGGCAGCACGCCCGCACCTGTGCCGCCGTTTGGCGCGGTCTAGCGGGTGCGGGGCGAGTGAAGCTGTGATTGTCGCTTTCGCCGGTATGTAGTTGTAGCCCAGTAACTTCGGGCTGGTCGCCGTTTCGGGGACGCGGTACTGTGCGCGGCGATGACTACCCCGGTGGGGACAGGAGGATCGGCGATGATCGGCACGGTACGGATCGCGCTCGTGGTGGCGGGGGTGGCGCTGGCGACCGGTTTGGGGATCGGTGGCTCGGCGGCCGAGGGGGACGAATGGGAGGGTGACCACACCGCGATCGACGCTCGGGTGTGCGTCGACGGCGGTGGAGTGGTGGTCGGGCGAATCTGCGAAGGTGGTGTCTACACCGGCTACATCGTCGGCTAGCTCGCCGCACCGCCTCCCCCCAGCTGGGATGCCGCGCGGTCTGCCCCGGATCGGAAATCCGTTGCGCGGCAGTGCCATCGGCGTTCATCACCCAGATCTCTGCTCCGGGTTCGGGTGCGGGATTGCGGGTGTAGAGAATCTTCGTGCCGTCGGGGGAGAACGCGGGACCGTTCCCGCCGGTGGCGAGCTCGACGACATTGCCGCCGTCGGGATTCATCGTCGCAATGGCCCGCCCGCCGACGACGATCCCACGCAGGCTGGGGCTGCTGGGTGTCGAGACCGGAACCGCCTGCGGCGTGGCCGAGTCCTCGAGTGGGCGTAGCGTGTCGCCGATGAGCCGGTCGATCTCCTCGGCCGCACCCTTACCTCGCCGCCGCTGCGCGTGAGTACCTCCAGCGTCGGGTGATCCGGTCTCCGCCGATCCGAGCATGTATCCCGCAGGGTGTCTGGCGACAGACAGGGCAAGCCCGAAGACGCAGACGGTATTCCTGAGATAGTGTCGCCCCGTTACTAGCCGCGACTCCCGCCAGGGGACGAGGAGATTGGCAGGTTGGACGAGATCCGTACGGCAGCGTTGCTGGAAGCGGGGAACCTTCGAGCGCAAGGTGCCTACAGGGCGGCCGCCGAGGTTCTGCGGAAAGCGTGCGTCGAAGCACTGCACGTCGATCTGCTACGCGCAAATGACGAGCTGTTGGGCGAATGCATTGGTAGGGAGGAGTTCGCCGCCGCGCTGGTTCTCGCCACGACTGGGTGGGAGAACATCAGAGCAATCCGAGGCGATGATGAGGTCGTGCTCGAACGCGCGACCACCGTGCTGATTGTCGCCCAGAAACTGGGCGACAACAAGCGGGCCGCGGCGTTCGCGGACTATATCGTGCGAGGCTGGCGCGAGTTGGTGCCGCCCCGTCATCCGGAGTTACTGCGGGCGTTGTTGGATGCGGCGGACGTGGCGATGGATGCCCGCGAGTTCGAGCGGGCTCTCGAGCTGTACACCGAGCTGGCCACAAGCGTGGGACCGGGCCAACGAGATCCGACGGCGGACGCGTCTCTACGCGCCCAATGTCACTTTCTGGCAGGAATGCTGGCCGCCCGTCTCCAGTCTGGCGACAAGGCCGAAGAACACTGGCAGCGGACTATGCACTACGCATCACAGCTCTCGGCGGAAGTAAGGCGCCCGCTGGAGATCGGGGCGCTGCTGCAAATCGGCAACCTGATGCAGCGTTTCGGAGATCTCGCAGGTGCGACAGAGCAGCTGATACGGGCACACGGCTTGGTGCGCGAGCACATGGAGTCGTCCAGCGAACCCGTCTGGCTGAGCGAGGAAGCGAGTGGAACGGCCGCGGCCAATGAGCTGTTGAATCTAGGTATTCGGCTGATCCGCGCTCAGGACCTGCCTGAGGCCGAGTACGTGCTGCAGTCCGCGATGGACTTGTTCAACCGCACCGGCGACCGCTATGGCGTTGCCCGTGCTGTGCACATGATCGGGCAGGTCTACCACTCGATGGGGCACTTCGACCATGCGGAACGCAACTATCAGCACGCGTTGAAGGTGCTGCGCAGTTCGGCGGCGTCTTCGGAGCAGTGCGCACCGGTGTTGATCTCGTTGGGTGCGCTCTATGAAATGGGCGGCCGGTACGAGGAAGCGACAGCTGCTCTCCGTGAGGTCGTTGCGGCGCAGCCCACCGACGCAGGTCCGTCCGAACGCGTCGCTGTCCTGAACGGCCTTGCCCGGCTGGACTATCGTCTGCGACGGGACCAAGACTGCGAACAACGGCTAGTAGAGGCCATCGCCCTGCTGCGTACCTTGCCCGACAACAAGGACGGGCTGAGCAAGTTGCTCGCCAATCTTGCTGAGCTGTATGCCTCGACCGGTCGTGCCGTCGAGGCACTCACGACCTTCGACGAGGCTCTGGCCCTGGACGACCGCTGGCTGATCGAAGTGTTCAGCCGTGGGTCGCAGCGCCAGTGGCTCGCGGCGGCGAGCGCGTCACGGTTCCGAGTGGACCAGATGCTGTCCCTGGTGTTCGCCGAGCTGTCTGGCGATCCGACGGCAGCTGCCATCGTCGCCAGCGCAGCACTGCGACGCAAAGGCCTCACCACTCGCGCGGCAAGATCGTTGATCGATCGTGCCGCACGCAAGTCCGACGCCGATCCATTGGTAGCCGCACTTGCCCAGGAAGCAGCTGAATTGCGCGCGACGATTGGAGCGTGGCAGCTGGCAGGGCCTGCACTCGGACATGAGAAGGAGCATGAGGATCGGCTGTTCGCCGGTCGCCGGCAGCTGGACGCTATAGAGGCGGAGATCGCCACTCGGGCACCCCATGTGAGCGAGTCGGACCTGTTCGGTGTGCCGCTCAGCGAGCTCATCTCTGCAATCCCGTCACAGGCCGCGCTCGTAGAGTTTCGCCGTTTCACGGTATACGACTTCCACTCCGAGGACCGCAGCGAGGCAGGCATGCGGCGCGGAACGCGCTACGCGGCGATCATCTTGCGCGATCGAACCAGTACCGTGGTTGTCGATCTGGCCGACGGTGATGTGATCGACCGGCTCGTCGACGGCTCCGTCCGGGAACTCAGTGGCCAGCAGGCAGAGACGGACGATCCTGCCGAATTACGCCGCGCACTCATCGAACCACTGGCGCCTCATCTGGACGGTGTAGAGCATCTGATGCTTTCCCCGGACGGCGAACTGACCCGACTGCCGTTCGAGGCACTGCCGTTGGGCGAGGGCGGGCATGTGATGGATCGCTGGTTGGTGTCCTATGTATCCGCGAGTCAGGACTTGATGCGTGGCACAGCTTCGTCATCGCACACCGAGCCGATGGTCATAGCCGCCCCTGATTTCGATCTGCTGGCGTCATCCGACACGACTGGGCCATTCGCCCCGCTTCCCGGGGCGTATACCGAGGGCGAGAAGGTCGGTGCGCTACTCGAGGTCACGCCGGTGACAGGGGCAGACGCGGTCAAAGCAGAGGTACTCAGCGCCCGTAGTCCGTTGGTGCTTCACCTGGCCACGCACGGCTTTTTCTCGAGCGCCGTCCCGCCACCGGTGCTGCGCCCCGAACAGTTCGCCAAGGGTATGACGATCACCGCGGCGGATGTGCAACGTCAGCTCGTCGCGCTCGACGGCATCTTGTCCACCCCCATCGAGTTCGTCGAGGTCGGCCCGAAGGACGAGTTCAAGCGGTTGTCCGGCGAGGGCGTGAACGATCCGATGCTGCGGTCAGGTCTGGCCTTGGCGGGAGCCAACTCTTGGCTGGCGGGCCAGGACCTTCCGCCGACCGCCGGCAACGGTGTCCTCACCGCAGCGGACTTGGCGGATATGGACCTCACCGGGACCAAGCTGGTTGTGTTGTCCGCCTGCGATACAGCCCATGGCGATTCACACGTTGGGGAAGGGGTGTTCGGACTGCGCAGGGCTGTCACGCTCGCCGGTGCCAGGTGCCTGGTGATGACACTATGGAAGGTCCCGGACCGGCAGTCCACCGAGCTGATGACCGATTTCTACACCCGGTTGAGGACAGGCGAACCACCACCGATCGCGCTCGACACCGCACGTAAGACGTTGCGCCGACGCTACCCGCACCCGGCGTATTGGGCTGCGTATATCTGTCAGGGCAGCGTGGGATCTGTATTCCTTCCGGAGGACCCTCGATGATCACGCTGGCAGCGCTGATGGCGCAACTCGACCGTACGGCCGAACCCGGCGAACAGGTGCCGACCATCATCGTCGACGCCGACGCCGACGCTGACCCAGCGGTCGCCTCTGCATTGACGTACTTCGACGACGACGACGAACGTACGTCGGTTCTGGTTCATCACAGTGGCGCGGTTCTCGGTGTCCTGTCCCGCGAAGCGGCGTATACATTGCCGCCGCCACCGCAGTATCTGCGGCGCGATGCCGATTTGGCGGGACGTGCGGTGCTGCCGGGCCAGCCTCGCTGGGAAGTTGTCGCCCTGCACTGTCCGCAGCCCGGCTGTACCCGGCGACTCGGCCTCGTCTTGTACGCGCCAGAGCTACCCCGCTGCCCGGTTCACTCGGATCCCATGGTGGCCGAAGTCCGATGACAGCCGCGAGTTTGCCTGGCCTCGGCCAGAATCTGGGTCGTCGACTCACTGTTGTCGGAGCACTCCCGGCACTTGTCGTTGTGCTGGGCGTCGCCGTGCAACTTGCCGCCGGCGCGCCGAATCATCCGCCGAGCCGTCAGCACCTGGTCAAGACCTTCGAGGGGCTCAGCGCCACCGAGTGGACGCTGGTCGCGGTGGGCATCTTGGTCGCTGTGCTGGTGCTTCAGCCGTTTCAGGTCGCCCTGGTCCGCGCGCTCGAAGGGCATCCGCTGCTCCGAGGCCCGCTGAAAATCATCGGTCTGCCAATGCGAGCCGTCTGGACATTCCGCTGGAACCACCTGAACGCACGTCAGCAAACCCACGATCCGGACAGCGCCGACAACGGCAAGCTACTCGCCGCGGCTGCCGCGATGAGCCGGCTGCCGAGCAGAGAACGTCTCTTGCCCACCCGGCTCGGCAATACGCTCCGAGCCGCCGAAGACCGTCCGGCAGATCGTTACGGCCTCGATATCGTGGTCGCCTGGCCACATCTGCACAGCCTGCTGCCCGAACGCGCAGCCGCAACCACAGACGACGCCCGCGATCAACTGGACGCTGCTTGCCGTTTCACTGTCGCGTTCGCTTCGCTCGGCGTGGTATCCGCTTTCCTGCTTTCCGGCTGGTGGCTGGTCACCGTCGCGCTCGCATCCGCCATTCTCACCGTGCTGGCCTATAGAGCGACTATCGCCGCCGCCGGCACATACGGCGAACTGGTGAACGCTGTTGTGGCACTGCACCGCTTCGATCTCTTGAAAGCGCTTCACCTGCAACTGCCCGACAACACCGAATCGGAACACAAGCTGTTCAAAGCTGTATCGCTCCACCTACGCCAGGGGTGGCCACTGGACGTCGGCTACCACCACGACTGACTCACGTTTCGATGTCCCGATGCCGCATCGACGGGTTGCGGTGAGGGTGAACCGGCAGCGTCGCTGGGTCTCTGGCGGTGCTCGAACGGCGCCGGGCGATCGACGGTCGCGGAAGCATTGGCGCAGCGATAGTTTCGGAAAGGGGCCCGGATGTTCATTCGATAACGGCGGCCGCGCGCGGCGCCGCCCGCGTTCTGGTCATCGTCCGGGTGCTCGCACCCGTGCTGGCACGCGATCTGGTGCGGCGGCGCACCGGTCGCCCGTCAGCGCTGGTCGCCGAGCTGCCCGGCGCGTTCGTCGCGCTCGGGCCGATCTTCGTGAAGTTCGGACAGTTCGTCGCGTCCTCGCCGAGCGTCTTCGGGACGGCGGCCGCGCGGGAGTTCGCTCCGCTGCTCGAACAGGTCGCGCCGGTGGACGTGGCGCTGATCCGGCGGCGCATCGAGGCGAGCCTGGGCGTCGAGGTGGGCCGGTTGTTCACCGAATTCGACGACGAGCCGCTGGCGTCCGGGTCCATCGCGCAGGTGCACCGCGCGGTGACGAGCTCCGGTCATTCCGTAGCGGTGAAGGTCGTCCGGCCTGGCATCGAGCACACCGTCGCCGCCGACGTGACGCTGCTGCGCTGCGCGGCGGTCGTACTCGGCTGGACCGCCGAGGGACGCCGGTGGAACATCTCCGGCGTCATCGAGGAGTTCACCAGGCTTTTGCCGCGGGAACTGGATCTCGCGGCGGAAGCGGACGCGATGCGGCGGTGGGCCGCGGAACTGGCTGCCGCCGGTTTCACCGGGCAGGTTCGGGTGCCCGAGGTGTACACGGAGTGGTCGTCGCGCTCGGTGCTCACCATGGAATTGATCGAGGGGTCGACGATCATCGAGCCCGCGCCGGGAGACTCCGAGGTGTTCGACGGCGAGTCGATCATGAGCAGGCTGACCCTCTCGCTGTTCCACACCGCGCTCAAAGGCGGGTTCTTCCACGGGGATCTGCACGCGGGCAACATTCTGATCGACCGGGACGGCGGGGTCGTGCTGATCGATTTCGGGATCGTCGGCGAGCTCGACGAGCCGACGCGTCTACAGATCAAACACTGCATCGCCGCGCTTCTGCTCTTGGGCGACTTCACCGCGGCGACCCGCGCGCTGGTGCGCCTCGGTGTGCTCAGCGCCTCGGCACCCGTCGAGCAGTTGGCCGACCGGATCCGCGCGGTCGCCATGCACGCCGACGCGCCGGTCGGCATGCTACGGCTCGGCGACGTCGGCACCGAACTGCGCGCGCTCGCCGACGAACACGGCATGACCATCCCGCGCAACCTGGTTCTGGCCGGTAAGCAGGTCGTCTACCTGGAGCGCTACATGAAGCAGGTCGCGCCGGGCTGGAATCCGGTGTCCGACAAGGCATTGAGCCGCTTCTTCGCGGGCGTGCTCGCGGAATCCCTGCGCGCGACCTCCTGAGTCGCGCGGTCGCGGGCAAGAGTCGCGGTTGGAGTGAGGACATGATGTGGAACAGTGACGACATCGTCGTCGATCCCGAAAAGGTACGCGCGCACGCCAGCGCGGTCGAATCGACGCTCGGCAACGTCAGCCAAGCCAAGCAGGCCGCCGACTACGTGGCCAAGTTGGACGACGGCTACGGGCTTTTCGTCATTATGGTTTCGACCAGAAGGCGCTGCTTCCGAGGATCAACAGCGACGGTGCCGAACCGGGGCTGCTCAAAGGTACGCCGCTGGGAGATACGTGGGAAGCCGGCGGGCTGGTCAAGGAAGCCTTGAATGGGGAAGACCCGGTCAAGAATTTGTACAGCGCGGCTCTCAAAGCTTCCTCGGTAGCCGTCGCCGCGGCGGACGTGCTGGAGTACCGGAGTCGCATGGCCGCAGGGGTTCCGCTGGCGAAATTCGATCCGTTCAATATCGTGGGCGCCCTGCTGATGGGCTGGATGCTGGAGAATGTCGAGCCGCTGCGCAAGGCGCTCGACTGGGTCACCGGGAACCCGGACATGGTCAAGGCGTATTCCAAGTCCTGGGAGAACATCTCCGATGTGCTGACCAAAGCCGCCGCGACATGGAACACCGAACTCGACAAAGATGTCAGTGAATGGGCCGGTGCCGCCGGTGCGGCCTACAAAAGCAAGGCCGACGCGTTCATGGCGGACATCGAGGCTCAGGCCTCCTTCGCCGCCTCGCTGAGCAAAGTGAATGCCGCGCTCGGTGATCTGGTCGAGGGCGTTCGCGGTGTCGTGACCGAACTCCTGAACTGGCTGGCCGGTGTACTCGTGGAGGCTGCCGCGATCATCATCTGCACCGGGGGGACGGCGTCTTTCGCGGCGGTCGCCCGTGCCAGCACGAGCATCGCGGGCGCGGGTACGAAGTTGTCGAGTATCCTGCTCCAGCTTGCGAAAGAAGCGTCGACGATCATCGGAATGGTGCCGAAACTCATTCAGATCGTGCAGGGGGCGACCGAGGCTTCCATCAGATCGGCGACCGCGTAGGCCGGGCGAGATCGCAAGAGGAGACGTGGTGGGGAGATACCGTAGTACGTCCGCCTTGCCGCTACCAGCGGATTGGGAGCGAAAAGCGTTCGGCGCGTATCGCTATGCGGTGCTGCCGTTCGCGTGTGCGCTGGTCTTGTGGCCGATCGTTGCGGGCGTGATCTGGGCAGTCGTGACAGGTGCGGGATCGGATCGATGGGCCGGACTCCTCGGGGTCGCGCTACTGGGTCCCCTGGCCGCCTCTTTCACGATGTGGGGATGGTCGGAACTCCCTCGAACCGCTCCGGTGGCTGCTGACATCCGTGTCACCGATGCCGGGCCCGCACTTGTGCTGCCGGTACCGCGCCCTTCCTCCGCCGGAAGCTTGCTAGCCGTAGCGGTCGGAGTGGCCTTGCTCGGGGCCGGACTGTGGCAGTTCATCGCCTCGTTGAACGACGACTGGTCGACCGGAGCCGCGTTGTTCTTCCTCATTGCCCTGCCCGCCTTGTTCGCCATCCTCCTCGGCCTTGGTACCTACAAACCTCGCAAAGTCCTCGGCAACGTCGGTATCGTGCTCACGGCACAGCACGTCGCGATCGATTACGGCAATGGCCCGACCAATGTTGCCTGGCAGGACATCTCGGCGGTCGGCGCCCGAAACCGCCGAGAAGGGTTCAGATTCGGTAGCGGCACCAACGTGACCACGCTTGTCACCGGCGATGCCGACACCGGCTACGGAACCATCGACATGGGCCACAAGGACCTCGAGACCGACCCGACCCGGGTTTACCACCTGTTCGTGTTCTACGTGCGCAATCCGGGGCTGCGCTCCGAACTCGGGACCGAATACGGGTTGGACCGCTTCCGGCGCGGCGGGTACGCGCCGGAGCAGCCCCCGGCCTTCATCGATTGAGATCCATGCCCTCGACAGCGGTCCTGCCGACTACCAGGGACGCTTGACCCGCCCGGTCGCGGCTGCGGTCAGCCCGCCTTCGCGGCCGCTTCGTGATAGGCGGCGGTCAGCTCCGCGAGCACCCCGTCGGCGGGCGGCGGCGCGCCGTGGAGGTGGGTGGCGCGTAGTTCGGTCATGAATCGTTCCCAGAGTGGCGGGCCACCCGCGGCCAGCAGCTCGGCTCGCACGGTCAGTTCCGGTGTCGTGTCCAGCCAACGTGCGCCCCACGCGCCGAGCTGCGCCATGACCGGGACGAGTTGGATCGCCGCCTCGGTGAGGCGATATTCGACCTTCTGGCGGTGGCTCGGGTCGTCGTGGCGGGTGAGCAGTCCCGCGGCGACGAGTTTGGCGAGGCGGTTGGCGAGGATGTTCGACGCGATGCCTTCGATGGACGCGGTGAGCAGCTCGCGGAAGTGTGTGTTGCCGCCGAACACGATGTCGCGCAGGACGATCAAGCTCCAGCGGTCGCCGAGAAGCTCGACCGTCATGTTGATCGGGCAGCCCGATTTGCCCGGGGACACCGGCAGCTTGTCATGGGCAACTGGTTGCGACACGGGATCAGTCTAGGTTAGGTTCCTAACCGATTGCATATTGCAACCAGAAAGGGGAGTTTCCATGACACAGATGGTCCGCGTGCAGAACTTCATGGTGTCCGCCGACGGATACGGTTCGGGCGAGGGGCAGAGCTTCGAGTGTCCGTTCGGTCACGCCGATCCGAGTGCGTTCTTCTCCTGGGCGGGCGCCACCGCGCACTGGCCCACCCGGACCGAGCCGGGTGGAACCTACGGCCTCGACGACTACATCACTCGCGACTACCGCAACAACATCGGCGCGGAGATCATGGGGCGGGGCAAGTTCGGTCCGCAGCGGGGACCGTGGGAGAACTACGACTGGCAGGGCTGGTGGGGCGACGAGCCTCCGTTCCGCACACCGGTATTCGTCCTCACCCACTACGAGCGACCCTCGATCACGCTGGGGGACACAACATTCCATTTCCTGGATGCGACTCCCAAGGACGCGCTCGCGCGGGCGTTCGAGGCCGCCGAGGGCAAGGACGTGCGGATCGGCGGCGGGGTCGCCACGATCCGGGAGTTCCTCGAAGCCGACCTGATCGACCGGATGCACTTCGCCGTCGCGCCGGTCGAGCTCGGTCGCGGCGAACGACTGTGGACGAGTCCCGACGAACTCGCCGACCGTTTCCATCTGGAGCGGGTCCCGCGCCCGAGCGGGATCGTGCACCACTTCTTCTGGCGGAAATGATCTTTTCGACGGCTTCGTGAGGAGGTTGCCCGACCGCGTCGGACGATGAATGGAAAGCGGTCCCCACCCCTTTCCACTTTCAACATATAGCGCACAGGGGGGCTTGCGGCAAGGCCCCGGTTGTCACGCACAATGGCCCGCCGAAGCCAGAACCTGCGGAAATGGGGTGTCGCGAAGTGCGCGGTGTGTTGTCGACGTCCGGGTCGCAGAAGACCGGCGTCCACGGGAACCCGAGGAATCGTCGAGCCAGCGAAAGTGAGGGGCAAGTGTCGACCCGGCGGTACGAAGACGAATTGCGGTCCGAGCGGAGCTACGTGGACGGGCTCTACGCGCGGCTCGACGCCGAGCGCGCGCGAGTGAAGGGCCGCTACAGCGCGGCGTTGCGGGGAAACGGCGTGTCACCGATGGAACGGGATTTCGAGGTGCGCGCGCTGGGCAAAGAGGTGCGGCGGCTGGACGTGGCCGACAACGGGCTGTGCTTCGGCCGGTTGGACTCCCTCTCGGGCGAACGTCTCTACATCGGCCGGATCGGCCTGTTCGACGAGGCCAACGAGTTCGAACCGCTGTTGCTCGATTGGCGAGCGCCCGCGTCGAGCGCGTTCTACACCGCCACCGCCGCGCATCCGGAGAACATGCGCCGTCGCCGCCAATTCCACACGCGCGGAAGGCGATTGGTCGATTTCACGGACGAGGTCCTTGGTCGCCCCTGCGGTCGCGAGCGCGGCGACGCGGCCTTGCTCGCGGCGGTGAACGCGCCGCGCGGTGCCGGGATGCGCGACATCGTGGCGACGATCCAGGCCGAACAGGACCGGATCATCCGGCTCGATCACCCTGGCGTTCTGGTGATCGAGGGCGGCCCGGGCACCGGGAAGACCGTGGTGGCGCTGCACCGCGTCGCGTATCTGCTCTACACCCAGCGCGAGCGGATGGAGCGGCACGGTGTGCTCGTGGTCGGGCCCAATCCGGCGTTCTTGACCCACATCGGCCGCGTCCTGCCCTCGCTCGGCGAATCCCATGTGGTGTTCACGACCACCGGCGATCTCGTGCCCGGTCTGCACGTCACCGCCGAGGACGCCCCGGAAGTCGCGCGGCTGAAGGGCTCGCGGAAGATCCTGGACGTCCTCGCTGCGGCGGTCGCCGATCGTCAGCGGCTGCCGGAGCATCCGTTGCCGATCGCATTGCAGGACGTCACGGTGCGGATCGACGCGCCGACCGCGGAATGGGCCAGGGAGGAGGCGCGCGCGAGTGGATTGCCGCACAACCAGGCTCGTGCGGTGTTCAGCGAGATCGTCACGTACGTCCTCACCGAGCGGGCGATCGCCCGGATCGGCCGGGGCTGGTTGACCCGTGACGACCGCGAGGCGTGGGAGCAGCTGCGGGCCGACCTTCTGGCGGAACTCGCGGACGACGAGAGGTTCACCGCGGCGCTCGACGAACTCTGGCCGATACTGACGCCGGAAACATTACTGGCAGAGCTGTATTCGTCCCCAGAACGGTTGCGTGCGGCGGGCGCGGACCAAGCACTGTGGCGCGCCGACGGCGACGCCTGGACGGTATCGGACGTGCCGCTGCTCGACGAACTCGTCGACCTGCTCGGTCGCGACAAGTCGGCCGACGGGGACGCCGAGCGGGAACGCAAGGACGAGGCGGCGTACGCCGCGGGCGTGCTGGACCTGATGATCAGCCGCGAAGACCTGATGGACGACGAGGACCATCTGCTCGCCCAGGACATGCTCTACGCCGAGGATCTCGCGGATCGGTTTCTCGAACGCGACACCCGCGAGGTCGCCGAACGCGCTGCGGCGGACCGGGATTGGACTTACCGGCACGTCGTGGTGGACGAGGCCCAGGAGCTGTCCGAGATGGACTGGCGGGTGTTGATGCGGCGCTGTCCCGGCCGATCGTTCACGGTGGTCGGCGATCTCGCCCAACGCCGGTCGGCCGCCGGAGCGACCTCGTGGGACGCGATGCTGGAGCCGTACGTGCCCGGCCGGTGGGTCTACCGGTCGCTGTCGGTGAACTACCGCACCCCGGCGGAGATCATGGCCGTCGCCGCCGCGGTGCTCGCCGAATTCGCACCCGGGGTCGAGCCCCCGGAATCGGTGCGCGCCTGCGGCGTCCAGCCCTGGTCGAGGCAGGTCGCCGCGGACGAACTGCCCACCGCCATCGAGGAATTCGTCCGTGACGAAGCCGATCGCGAAGGCACCAGCATCGTGATCGGGCCACCCGGCGTGCCGGGCACGGTGCCCGCGTCGGAGACGAAAGGCCTGGAATTCGACGCTGTCCTCGTCGTGGAACCGGAACGAATCCTCGCCGACGGCCCTCGCGGCGCGGCCGAACTCTACGTCGCCCTCACCCGCGCCACCCAACGCCTCGGCGTCCTCCACCAAGGTCCGCTACCGCGGTCCCTGACCGGGCTCACCGAGACCGGACCACGCGCCCACGCCGGAATTCCGCGGTAGGCGTTGCGATTTCGCCGTCGGGCATCAGCGAGGCAATGGGCTGCCCGCGGCGGTCGCGGTGTCGTGTTCCATGACTTCGGTGGCGGCGCGCTCGCCCGAGCGGACGGCGCCGTCGACCCATCCGCACATGACGGCGGAGCTCTCGGTTCCGGCCCAGTGGATGCGGCCGCACGGTGCGCGCAGGGCGTGGCCGAACTGGGTCAGCACACCGGTCGGTGCGTGGCTGAGCATGCCGCCGCCGGAGTAGCGTTCGACGCTCCAGTTCTGCTCGAGGTAGTCGACGGGCGGGCGGGCCTTCGCGCCGAACCGCTCGACGAGTGCGTCCAGAATGGCTTCTCTCCGTTCGGTTTCGTCGAGTCGGCCGATCCGCCGCGCGATAGGCCCCTCGGCGATGACGCACAGGATCCCGGGTCGGCCCGTGTCCGTGCAGGCATCGATGGTGATGGTCGCGGGCGATCCCGGTGCGACCGACTGGCCCGACAATCCGTCGCTACGCCAGAACGGTTGGTCGTAGACGACGGAGGTCTTGATGATGGAGCCGCTCGGCATCCGCTGGTGCAGGAACGATCGATCGACCGGAAGCATTGGCTCGTAAAGGATTTGGCTCGCGATCGCCAAGGGGACGGCGACGATCGCCCGGCGTGCCCGCACGGTCGAGTCGTCGGAACGCACCGTCACTCCGTCGGCGTCCTGCTGGATGCGCCGCACCGGCTGCGACAGGTGGATCGAATCGCCGATCGCGGCCGCCATCGGACCGTAGACGGCGCCCATACCGCCGACCGGCCGCGCATCCTGGGCGCCGTCCTCGACGCCGAGGACGAAGCCGGGCCCACCGCCGGACGCCATCTGGTACAGCACGAAAAGCAGCGACACTTCGGCGGCGGCGGAGGTGTAGCAACCGGCGATCGCGGTCTCGAGGAGTTCGTGCGCCGGTTTGGACGCCACAGTGCTGTCCAGCCACTGCGCCAAGCTGATTCGATCCCATTTGCCCGCGTTCTTCGCCGCCCACGGACTCTCGAGGGGAACCGATCCGCACATATGACCCAGCTCGAGCAACACCGCGCCCAGGTTCATCGCCGCCCACGGACTCATCGTCCACGGGATGGTGCCCGTGTAGCGGTGCTGTTTGCCGCCGACCATCATCATGGCCTCGCCGTCGGTGTACTGCTTGTAGCTCGGGACACCGAACTCGTGCATCAGCGCGTGGATCCGGTCCTGACCCGGCCCGATCCAGGCGCCGCCGCGATCGATCCAGGACCCGTCCGCGCGCGCTTCGGTGAACGTGCGCCCGCCCAGCCGGTCGCGTGCCTCCAGCACCACCACCGACCGACCCGCTTGGCTGAGCCGCAGCGCGGCCGTCAGTCCGGCGAAACCCCCGCCAATCACGCAATAGTCGACGTCTGTCATGGAGCGCCGCCCTCGTATCGGATTTTCCGCGAGCGGCCGATTTCCGCGTGCCGCCACCGTGCGGCCGTGCGCATCACCGGCCGCGGCCTCGACGCACCCTCTGCGTTCGGGCTCGCGTCGAATTTTTCAGCAATTCTATAGCAATTCGCACGCCGAGTCTGCCCGCACGGCATCGCCGTTCGTGCTCGTGGCAGCGATTCGGTCGTGCGCTGGGATCGGCTTCGTTCAGTGGCTGGGGGAGATGACGTCGAGCACGCGGAGCACGTTGCCACCGAGGAGCAGGTGGATCGTCTCGGCGGCGAGGCCGCGGCGCAGCAGCGCGTCGGTGAGCCGCGGCAGCTGGGCGGGGCTTTCCAGTCCGCGCGCGGGTCTGATGAAGCCATCCCAGTCCGAGCCGAGCGCGACGGTCTCGCGGCCGCCGACATCGATGATGTGCAGCAGGTGATCGACGACCGCGTCGAGTTCGCCGCCGAGGTAGGCGGGGGAGAAGATGACACCGACGACGCCGCCGGTATCGGCGATGGCGCGGATTTGTTCGTCGTCGATGTTGCGCCACATGGGCCGGACTCCGGCCACGCCGGTGTGCGAGACGATGACCGGTCCGTGGGCGCGGGCGATGGCGTCGAAGAAGCCGGGGCGGTTGATGTGGGCGAGGTCGACCAGCACGCCGAGTTCGGCGCACGCGTCGACGACCTCGCACCCGAAGCCGGTCAACCCTTCCTCCCGGCTACGGCCGATACCCATTGCTGGACAACCGATCTCGCTTCGACTGAAGTGCAGCAACCCCAGGTAGCGCACGCCGCGCCGCGCGAAGGCGACGAGGTTGTCGAGGTCGCCCTCGAGCGCTTGGCCGCCCTCGATACCGCGCAGCCCGACGCTGATTCCCTCGGCGCGCGCCCGGCGGATGTCGTCGCCGGTGGTCGCCAGCCGGAAGCTGTCGGGATGGGCGCGGGCGGTTTCGTCGAGCGCGTCGAGCTGGCGGTGGATGTCGGCGGCGGTGCCGCGGCGCGGGTAGGGGGCCGTCCACATGCCGAACCATTGCGCGGCGAGACCGCCGTCGCGCATGCGGGGCAGGTCGACATGTCCGACGTACCGACTGATCGGCCAGCGCGGGCGATGGCGGACGGTGAAGTCGTAGCCGCGGGATATCAGTTTCGGAGTGTCGGCGTGCAGGTCGATGACGGTGGCGCTGTCGTGCACTTGCTGGGCTTCGACGGAGACGAGCATGCGTACCTCCAGACGAGAAGGACGGTCAGCGCCGCCGGAATCGGTCGGCGCGAAACGGTGTCAGTACCGGCGGGCGAACGTCGTCGATCACGTAGCGCGTGAGGGCTTCGGCGGCGGGCGCGGCCAGTGTCATGCCGAGCATGGAAAACCCTGTGACGAGGTAGGTTTCGGCGTGGCCGGGCAGCAGGTCGATGATCGGCAGTCCGTCCGGTGTCAGTGGTCGTTGCCCGCTCCACTCGCGTTGCCGGTCGGTCCAATCGATGCCGTCGAGCATGACCGACGCGCAGCGGGCGATGGGGTCGAGTCGCTGAGCGCTCAACTGCGCCGACGGCCCGAAGTCCATGCCCGAGGCGATGCGCAGCCGGTCGCCGAGCGGTGCGCAGGCGATGTGGTCGTCGAGCAACAGCACCGATCGGCGCAGCGCGGTGGCGGCGGGGACGTCGAAGCTGTAGCCGCGACCGCCGATGAGCGGGAATCGTCTTCCGATCAGGGCGGTACTCGCTCCGGTCGCGACGATCACCACATCGGCGTGACGACGGCCCGCACTGGTCGCGACCTCGGCGCGCGTACCCAAACGAGTGGCGGTGACTCCTTCCTCGATGCGCACGCCGATGCCACGGAGATGCGCGGCGAGAGCGGCGACGAACGCGCCCGGATCGATCTGAACGTGATCGCGCAGTTCGACGCCGTGGCGGACCAGCGTCGACAGCGCGGGTTCCAGCTCATGGAGCGCGTCGGCGTCCAGGATGGTCTCCGGCACCGAGAACCCGGCGGCCCGGAACGGTTCGCGGGCGCGGCGGAACGCCCGCACGGCATCGGCCTCGCGGGCCACGGCCAGCAGACCCGCGTCGACGCGCCGGAATTCGACGCCTTCGTCGGCGAGCTCGTCCAGCAGCGGGAAGCAGCGCTTGCCCAGCTCGGCCAGCGCCAGGACGCCGCGTCCGTAGCGGCGGGCGGTGGAATGGCGGGCCAGGGACAGCAGCCAGGGCAACAGCCGCGGATAGTCCCGGGCGGCGATCCGCGATGCCGACTCGGGCGAGCGCAGATGCCGGAGCCCGTCGCGCATCAGTCCGGGCTCGGGGAAGGGGCCGGTTTGCGCGGGGTTCACCCACCCGGCGTTGCCGTGGGAGGCGCCCGCGCCGACGCGCTCGGCTTCCAGCACCGTCACCTCGACGCCGCGGTGCGCGAGCTGGTGGGCCACAGTGAGCCCGGCGATGCCCGCGCCGACGACTAGTGCGGTTCGCGGCGTGCTCATATGCCGGAACTGACGTAGCGCGGCATTGTGCGCCCTTCGTTTCGAACGCCGGAAGCATTCCGACGACCGGTGCGTCGTCCTCGCTGGATTGCCAGAACGTTGCCGACGGTCGGGGTAGTCGCAGTCTATTCCGGGCCCGGCGACGGTGTCCTCGATGTGGGATCACTTCGGCACGATCACGCGTTTCGTCTGCTCGGATCACGACCGCCGCTTGGTTTCACCGGGCTATCGCCTCGATTTCGATGCGGTCGGCGACCCAGGACAGGAAGGTGCGCACGTCGGCGGCGGGTAGTGGGACCGCCGAGGAGCGGGGGCGCTCGAAGCTGTCCAGCGCGGCTCCGATGAGCGGTCGGAACGCTTCCTCGGTCTGCGCTATCAGCCGCGCCGCCTTCCGCTTCGCCAGCCAGCGGCCGGTGCGGCAGAACGCGACCGAGCGACAGCCGTTGAGGACCTGGTTGTCGCTCAAATGACCTACCCCGTCCGCGTGCTCGCGGACCGAGGCCAGGATCGCGGCGTAGAGGTCGCGGTCGTGCGGCGCCGCGACGACCTGGCGTACCGGACTCCCGTAGAGGAGCCGACCGGACTGGTGGGCGATGGAGCGATCGATGACATGCCAGAACGCCGGGGATCGCTTCGGGTCGAAGTCGGCGCGGCTCGGCAGCAGCGGACCGGTGTTGAGGTTGAGCGAATATCCCGCCGCTACGGACGGTCGCTTGGCGAACTCGGAGTCGTAGATCACCAATTCCAGCCCCGCGGCGGGACAGGGCAGCGCGGGATGAGCGAGCACTTTCGCCATCTGGCGCACCGCCCGCCCGGGAAGAGCCGGACCGGCCACCACCGTCACATCGACGTCGCTGCGCCCGTGCCGATAGTCCGCGAGCGCGATGGACCCCACCGCGAACACGCTGACGAGATGCGGTTCGCATACGGCGCGGGTGCGCCGCACGAGCTCTTCCAGGTACGGCCGCACCTCGACCGGCACCGATTCCGGATCCACGAGCGTGGAGGTCATACGACCAGTATCGGCCCAGGGGCGGATACCGGCCCTCGGACACGTGTGCGTAGTCGAAACCGATGTGCGCTGGGTGACCTGACCGTGGCGACCCGTCCCCAGCGCGTCGCTGGTCGTATGCGGCATCGACGGATCGAGACCCGGCTCCTGCCACGGGGCGATCCACTGGGGGACTCGGTGAAATCGTCCGAGGGAGGGCTAAGCGCGGCGCGCGGGTGGGATCGTGTGCAGTTCGACTTCGGTGATCTCGCCCGAGGTGACGGTGGCCGTCAGGTAGGTGTGGTGGGGCTGGCGGCGTTTGTCGGTGGGGGAGCCGGGGTTGAGCAGGCGCAGGCCGGTGGAGGTGACGGTGTCCCACGGGATGTGGCTGTGGCCGAACACCAGGACGTCGGTATCGGGGAAGTCGCGGGCGCAGCGAGTGTCCCGGCCGGTGGCCGGGCCGGTCTCGTGCACGACCGCCAGCCGCAGGCCGTCGAGGTCGGCGCGGGCGATCTCGGGGAGACGGCCGCGCAGCTCGGGCCCGTCGTTGTTGCCGTAGACGGCGATCAGTCGCTTGCTGCGCGCTTCGAGCCGATCCAGCAGCGCCACCTCGACCCAGTCGCCCGCGTGCACGACGACATCGGCGGCGTCCACCGCCCGCCAGACGGATTCCGGCAGATCGCGCGCGCGTTTCGGGATGTGGGTGTCGGAGATGATCAGCAACCGCACGGTGTCCGGTCTACCACCGCCGGAGGTACGACGAGCCGAAGCCACCGAATCCGCGCTGCGAGCGGCCGACCAGCGCGTCGATCGGGCATCCGCGGCAGAGACACCCGTCACGAGAAGATCGCGTGCACCTGGTCGACGGCCTCGGCGCCGTAGGCCACCGCGCCCACCGGAACCGCACCGCGCACCGCCTCGATCACCCGTGCCGTCCATACCGGACCGAACCCGCCGCACAGTTCGATCAGCTGGGCGCCGCCGTCGACCAAACGGCGAGCCACGTCGACGGCCTGCTCCGGGTGATCGACGCCGACGAACACCGACCGGCAAGCGGCCGTCTCCACGACGGTTTCGTTTTCGGGATCGCTTCCTGCCGCGGTGTAGATGAATCCCCATGCGGTCAGCGCCATGCGCGTGCCTCTCCTAGAGCTTCGGCCGCGGACCTATCGAGGCGCGACCCGATCGAAGCCCAGCGAAGCCGATGCCGGGTCGCGCTGTCCACGAGGTAGAACCGCAGAGGCGTGCGGCCATTCCGCACGCACCAGGTCGGCGACCATCCGGCACCATCGCGAGGCCGCCGAATCGGCCGGATTCCAGGCCAGCGCGTAGCGGATGAACGGCGAGTCTTCGACGAAAGGCAGCCAGACCAACCCGTCGCCCGGACGCACGTCCCACGCCGGTCGCAGTGCGACGACATCCCCGCCGTGCGCGAGCTCGGCCGCGAACAGTGCTCGTCGCGGTGCGCTGGCTCGGATCGCCGAGGGCTGCCAGCCCGCTCGGAGCCATGACTCGCGGATCGCGTCGTGATAGCCCGGCGCCGCGGATCGCGCGAACCACGACAGCGCGCTGCCGTCCAGATCGGCCCACCGCACCGCGTGACGCTCGGCCAGCCGATGACCGGCGGCCACGATCACGCCGAGCTGCGCCTCGGCGATCACGACATGATCCAGTCCGGCCAGATCCGTGGGCAAGAGCAGAACGCCCATGTCGAGCGAGCCTTCGCGCAGGGCGGGCAGCTGTTCGGCGGTCTGCGCGTCGAGGAACTCCAGGGTCGGCTCGGCGACCCCGCGCCACAACACCGAAGCCGACCACGGCGGCGCACCGGGTGTCACGGCGACGCGCGGAGTCCGCGCTTCCCGCACGGACTCTCGTGCTCGGCGAGCCGAATCCAACACGGCACGAGCATGTTCGGCGAGCCGCGCGCCCGCCCGAGTCGGCGTCATGCCGGCGGAACCCCGTACGAACAACGCCGTACCGAGGTCACGTTCGAGCGCGATGATCTGCTGACTCAACGATGTCGGCCTGATCCCGACCGCATCCGCGGCGCGCGTGAGATTCCGCTCCTCGGCGACCGCGAGGAAATACCGCAACTGTCGCAGTTCCACTCCGCCACGCTAACGAACCAGCGCCCACGCACCTTCCCGGCGACGGCCCGGTTCGGCTCGCGAGGGGCCGCGCCGGGACCGCGACCGCCGGTTCGACACGCACGGGACCGCGGCATCGGTGGTTCCGTCAGAGGGCCGGTCGATTTCTCGTTCCGTAGGTGCCCCATTCGTCGCCGCGCAGATACGCGAGGTGCTGGGCGTCGGCGCGGGCGGAGACGGCGGCGGCCACGGCGGCGGCGGCATTGTGGCGCAATTTCAGGAGCACGCCCACGCAGCCCGCGACGATCGCGAAGCCCGCGGCGGCGCCACCGAGTTCGGCGTCGAAGAGATTGCCGATACCGATGAGCAGGCCGAGTGCCGCGACCGCCCACGTCCACGCGCGAGGGTGCCGACGCATCGACCCTCGGAGGCTGCCGAAAGCTTGCTTTGTCTTGTCCGGGTTCTGGAAGCACCAGACGACGAGGTAGAAAGGCCACAGGAACGGAGCCAGCAGCAACAAGACGATGATCTTCATGGCCCTCCTCTCACTGATCCTGGGAATGAGGGATTACCCACCCCATCGAGACCCAGTCCACGCGCTGGTGCTCGCCGCGACTCTGCCGCAGCTGGCAGGCCGGAAATCCGCGAACCGCGCGCCGACCGCAGAGCCGTTCGCGACCTCGGCCGCGTCGAGCGGGGCAGACTGGTCGGATGATCATCGAGCCGTTGCGCCAGCGCGCGATTCCCGAGGTGATCGCGCTGATGGAGCTGGGAATGCCCTACATCACCGCGCGCACCTACTCCGACTACTGGCTCTACGCGAACCTGTTCTCCTCGACCTGTCCGGTGGCGACCATCGACGGCCGGATCGCTGGCGCACTCGTCGCCTTTCGCAGCCAGGACGCACCGGCCGACGTGTACGCGCAGGACCTGATGGTCCATCCCGACTTCCGCCGCCGCGGCGTCACGCGCGCCCTGATGGACCAGCTGCGCGCGACCGCGGCGACGATGGGTTGCCGCCGGATCTACCTGACCTCGATGCCGGGCAACCACGCGGCCCACCGTACCTGGGCGGCGCTCGGTTTCCGGAACGTGCCCGGCGACCGGACCATCGACGGTGTCTCGGTCGTCTCCGACTTCAAGGGCCCCGGCAAGGCGCGGGCGGTCTTCGAACTGCCACTCGACGGATGAGCGCCGAAACCATTGGTGCGAGGGATTTTCGGCCGACAGAGCGCGGCACCTCAGGCCGCGCTGGTCACGCGGGCGGGCGGCTCCGCGAGTGCCTGTTCGCGCAGACTGTCGAGCGTGTTGGTGAGGATCCTGGAGACCTGCATCTGCGAGCAGCCGATCAGGCGTCCGATCTCGGCCTGGGTCCGGTTCTCGTAGAACCGCATGATCAGCACTCGACGTTCGCGCTCGGGCAGCGCGGCGATGAGCGGTCGCACCGCCATGGCGTCCTCTAGCAGGCGATAGCACGGTTCGACGGTGCCGAGAGTCTCCCGGATCGATGGCGTCCCGCCTTCCTCCTCGCCGCGTTCGGGAGTGTCCAGCGAGTCGGCGGTGTAGGCGTTGCGTGCGACGAGCGCCTGGGTGACCTCGGTCAGTTCGACGCCGAGTTCGGCGGCCAGCTCGCGCGCGGTGGGCATGCGCCCGAGCCGGTGGGTCAGCGCGTCGGTGGCGGGCCCGAGGCGCTGGTGCAGTTCCTTGATGCCGCGCGGCACCCGGACGGCCCAGGTGTGGTCCCGGAAGTGGCGGCGCACCTCGCCCATGATCGTGGGCACGGCGAAGGCGAGGAACGGTTTGCCCTGGGAGACGTCGAAGCGGTCCACCGCTTGCACCAAGCCGAGCAGCGCGATCTGCTGCAGGTCGTCGAGATCCTGGCCGCGGTTGGCGAAGCGGCGGGCGATATTGCCCGCCAGCGGCAGACACCGGTGCACGATCTCTTCCCGCAGCGCGCGGCGCTGCGGGTCGTCGGCGTCGAGGGCGGCCAGCTTCTCGAACCAGGGTTCGATGTCGTCGTAGCTGTCGCCGGACTTCTTGGCGCCCGGCTTGCTCTCCGATGCCGAGTTGCTCATGGAATACCTCGCTCCCAACCGAATTCGACGTCGGTCAGATACCCGCGACCGCCGACGGCAAACGTCCGTCGAAGCCGGAATTCGTGCCGCCTGAGACCTCTTCGTATGGCGTCGCCGGTCAGCGGAGGCGGCGCAGGGCGCGGTCGGCGGCGTTGGCGCCGCACATGCCGTGCGCGCCGGGGCCGGGCGGTGTGGCGGCGGAGCAGAGGTAGTGGCCGGGGAGGCCGAGGTCGTACGGCTGCAAGGTCTTTCGCGGGCCGAAGACGAGCTGGGGGATGTCCTTGGCGCCGGTCATGATGTTGCCGCCGACGTAGTTCGGGTTGTAGTCGGCGAAGTCCGTTGTGGTGCGCACGTCGACGCCGAGGACGCGGTCGCGGAAACCGGGGGCGAAGCGTTCGATCTGGGCCACAATCGCTTCGGTGGCGTCGCCGGTGTAGCCGTACGGGACATGCGCGTACGCCCAGATCGGGTGGATGTCGCCGACCGAGCGCCCCGGGTCCGCCAAATACTGCTGACCCACGAGCACGAACGGCCGCTCGGGCATGCGTCCGGTGTGGATGTCGCGCTCGGTCGCGGCGACCTCCGCGTAGGTTCCGCCCAGATGCACGGTTCCGGCCCGGCGGGCGGCCGTCGCGGTCCACGGGATACCGCCCTGCACGGCGAAGTCGACCTTGAAGGCGCCGGGTCCGTAGCGGAAACGCCGGAACGCCTTGCCGATTCGCGCCGGAAGCCGGTCGCCGAGGATCTCCGCGACGGCGGTGGGCGCCACGTCCCACATCACGACCTCCGCCGCGGGCAGATCGCCGACCGACCTGACCGGAGTTCCGGTCTCGATCTTGCCGCCGAGGTCGCCGAGCCGCGCCGCCATCGCGTCGGTGATGCGCTGCGAACCGCCCGCGGCGACGGCCCAGCCGTAGGCGTGGCCAGCGGTGAGGATGCCGAGGCCGATGCTCGCGCTGAGCGGCCGGTTCAGCGGGCGGAAGGCGTGGGCGGCGACGCCGCCGAACAGGCCGCGCGCCTGCGGCGTGCGGAAGGCCGCCGCGAGCAGGTCGGCGGAAATCAGCGCGGGAATTCCGAAGCGCGCCAAGCTCACCGGATGGCGTGGCACCCGCAGCAGCGGCCGCATGATGTCGGTGCTCGTCCGGTCGTAGCGCGCGACGGGACGTTCGAACAGCAGCCGCCACGCACGACCGTCGGCGCCGAGACCGGCTGCCGTGTCGGCGACCGAGCGGTGCAACACACCGGCGCTGCCGTCGTCGAGCGGATGGACGCAGTCGATGTCCGGCCACGCCCAGGTCAGCCCGTAGCGAGCCAGGTCGAGCGACCGGAGGAACGGAGAGCCGACGGCCATCGGGTGGATGGCCGAGCACTGGTCGTGCAGCAGACCGGGCACGATCGCTTCCCTGGTCCGCGCGCCGCCGCCGATCTCGTCGGCGGCCTCCAGCACGGTGACCTGAAGGCCCGCCTCGGCGAGCACGATCGCCGCCGCGAGACCGTTCGGGCCGCTGCCGACCACGACCGCTGTGCTCATATCGCTCTCCGTTCCGGTGGTCATGGGTCAGCCGACGCGCGACGGCTCGGGTTCGCGGACCGGCGCGGCGGGCAGCGTCGCCGCCTCGTAACCCGCGCGCCGCCAGGTCACCTCGTGCGGGATCGGGCCGTCGGGCAGCCACGGCTGCGTCCGCACCGCGTCGCGCACCCGCCATTCTCCGCGCTCCACAACGCCGAGCGCCGCATCGATGACCTGGTACCGCTGGACGCCGCGGTGAATCGGCTGGGACTCCACCCATACGATGATCCACTCGCCGGGCGCGAACCCGACGCGCGACTGCACCGCGTCGATCAGATCGATGTTGTGCAGGTGCCCGTCGCCGAAGTTGAAGCCGATCAGCGAGTTGCAGCCGAACTCGGCCTCGCGCACCGTCCACCGGTCGAGATCCGGAATGTGCTTGTACAGCAGCGAGAACAGTCCGCGGCCCTGGCTGTGCATGGACCGCCAGGCGATGGTCTGCTGCATGGTGATCTCGGCGATCGCCTTCGGGTAACCCATGTCCTGCAACTGGTCGATCTGGTTCTTGGCGGGCCGGTGCGGCAGGCTGTTCAGCTTCTCCTCCGCGCCGGGCGCGAAGGCCCACAGTGCCGAGGCCCAGTTGCCCGCGTACTGCCGCATCGACGGCAGGAACGACACCAGATCCGGGCGCAGATTGCCGAGGACCGGGAAGAACACCAGCGCGGCGACGATGCCGAGGGTCAGCCACGGCGAGGACATGTCGGTCACGGCGTAGCCGTCGGCCGCGGGGTACCCGAGGAAGAGGAACACCGTCAGGTAGGCGAACAGGATGTTCCACTCCAGCGGCACCGCCAGCGGGAAGGTGGAGGTGATGAAGAAGTGGAACACCACCATCATCACCACGCCGGCGAGGGTCAACCAGTGGTTGGTCGAGAACAACAGCACCAGCGGCGTGACGATCTCGACCGTGGTCCCGCCGACATGCGCCAGGAACGAGGCGACCTTGGACGGGCGCAGATCACGCGGGAAGTCGCGGTAGTGCAGGCGCTTGATCCACCGGAACGGCACGGCGGGGCTGTTCGACATCATCGGCGGAACCACGTTCGAGAAGTGGTCGCCGAACTTCGACACGCCCGCACCGATCCAGACGGCGCAGATCAGCAGCTTCGCCGCGATGATCATGTCGACGAACGGCAGCGCCGCGAAGAAGATCAGCGCGGGCAGGTACTGCTCACCGCGCGCCGCGAGGAAGATCGTCTTGTCCCGCAGACCGCACAGGACATACAGCACGATCGGCGCGATCAGCAGCGCCGGATTCACCAACCCCGCCGTGTTGTCCGGCAGCGCGGCGCTCAGGGACGCGCTCGGGATGCCGGGACGCACGATCGCCGTCAGCAGCGAACCGAGGAACGCCAGGTACAGGCCGACGTCGACGATCGTGCGGGTGTCGCCGTTGGTGAACGGCACGTGCCGCCACGGCCGCAGGCGAATCGTGCCGGGCCGAGCCCAGAACAGGATGCCGCCGGTCATCGGCTTGAATTTGCCCGCGAGCGGACCCCAGGATCCGGCCAGGCCGATCGCCTCGAGCAGGATGGTCCAGAGCACCAGCTTCTGGTAGACGATCGGTTCGTTCCACCACTCGCCCACCGCCCAGAACGGTCCGACGCCGGAGGTCCAGGTCGCCAGCGCGACGCCGCCGACGGTGTAGAGCACGAGCAGTTTGACGATATAGACGGTGTGGATCATTCGCGGGCTGCCGAACCCGTATTCCACCCAGTGCAACGCCAGCGCGCGCATGCGCTCGCGTAGCGGTTGCTCGAGGAATGTGTCCACGTCGACGGGCGGGAAATCTCCCGTTTTGAATCCCATTGTTCGAACCTTTCTCGCGATCGTTTTTCGGGTGCACGGCATCGACATCCGTTCGCTCATCGATCGCGTTCGGACGGTGGCCGGTTCAGTTCTTACGGAGCCGAATTACTGTGCGGCTCAGGCAGGCGCCGCCAGGGCGCGCAGTTTTCTCTTGTCGATCTTGCCCACCGGATTGCGCGGCAGCGATTCGGTCAGATGAATGGCGACCGGCAATTTGACGCGGGCGAGCGAAACGCCGCAGTGCTCGAGCAGGGTCGCCGGCGTGAGCTCGGCGCCCGGCATGGCGACCACGTGCGCGACCGGCACTTCGCCGAGCACGTCGTGCGGCGCGCCGACCACGGCGGCCTCCAGCACGGACGGGTGCGCGTGCAGGACGTTCTCGATCTCCTTGGGGTAGATGTTCTCGCCGCCGCGGATGATCATGTCCTTGATGCGATCGACCAGCACCAGGTAGCCGTCCTCGTCGAAGTAGCCGACGTCGCCGGTGTGCAGCCAGCCGTCGACGACGGTCATGGCGGTCGCTTCCGGCCTGCCCAGGTAGCCGCGCATCACGTTCGCGCCCTTGATCACCACCTCGCCGCGCTCGCCCGCGCCGAGCAGGTCGCCGTCGGAATCCATGACGGCCACGGTCTGACCGGGCAGCGGCACCCCGACCGTGCCCGGCTTGCGCCGCCCGCGCGGCGGGTTCACCGTCGACGCGCAGGTGCCCTCCGACAGGCCGTAACCCTCGACAATCGGTACGCGGAAACGGGTTTCGAAGCGCGCGATCAGTTCGGCGGGCATCGGGGCGGCGCCGCAGACCACCAGCCGCAACGACGAGGTGTCCGGCGTCCGCTCCGCGGCCTGGGCCACCAACATGGCGTAGATGGCGGGCACCGCGGAGAAGTAGGTCGGCCGGACGCGCTCGACCACGTCGAAGAAGGTGGACGCGGAGAAACGTCCGGCGATGGTGGCGCGGCCGCCCGCCAGCAGCGGCGACAGCACGCTGACCACGATCCCGTTGACGTGGAACAGCGGCAGGATCAGCAGGCTGTGATCGGTCTCGTCCAGCCCGAGCGTCTCGATGAGCATGGCGCACATCGCGGCGATGTTGGCGTGGTCGAGCACGACGCCCTTCGGCTGTCCGGTGGTGCCGCTGGTGTAGATGATCAGGGCGGTCGCGTCGTCCTCGATCGCCACTGCGGGCACCGGCGCGCCGACCCCGACGGCGGGTCCGGCCACGTCGGCCACGTCCAGCGCGTCGAGTCCGCGTCCGCCTTCGGTGATCACGACTTTCGCGGCGCAGTCGGAAATCTGATAGTGCGCCTCGTCGAATGTCGAATCCGGCTTGATCGGCGTGACCGCGGCGCCGAGATGCCAGGCCGCGAAAAGGATTATGACCAATTCCAGGCGGTTCGGCAGCATTACCGCGACCACGTCGCCGCGCCGGACTCCGTGCGTGTGCAGAACGGTCGCGGCGGCCCGGACGCGGCGCGCGAAATTCTCGTTGTCGAGTTCTTCGCGATCGTCCGCGAGACAGGGCCTGGTCGGATTCCAGAGCGCCCGCACGTAGGGTATTTCGGCTACGTTCTGCACCATTTCCTCACCATCGAATGCGTACGTGACTCGGATTACATTTCCAAGGTAGGTACCCGGCGAAGGCGGAGCTACGGGCCCGCATCCCAGAGTTTTCGGCGCGGGTTGTGCCGGTGGCACAAAAGGTTGGCGTAAGCGCCCGCCCGGGCCGCTGACCTGGCGTATCGTCCGGAACAAATGAGCGAACCTGATGACCGGACGATCGACGGGGGCAGGCCACACGCCGAACCGAATGGCGGCGCGGACGTGGGCGGGAACGACGACGTCGAGTCGGCGGTCCGCGAGGTGGCCGAACGCATCAAGGCCGACCTGCCACGGTTGCTCGCGGACATGACCGCGATGTTCGCCGACATGATCGAGGAGTTCCGGCACGACGACGAGGTGCGGCGGCTGATGGAAGCCAGCACAGCCTCGAACCTCGCCGCGATCCTCGACCTGCTCACGCTGGGCATCTCGTTCGACGACCTCACGGTGCCGCCCGCCGCCGCCGAGTACGCCCGCCGGTTCGCCCAGCACGGGATGTCGTTGGAGGCGCTGCTGCGCGCGTACCGCCTCGGCGAGCACATGTTCGCCCAGACGGCGATGACCGTGCTGCGGACGCTCGATCCCTCGGCCGAGCTGGCGCTGGCGACCACCAGCCGGATCGCGGCGCGGATCAACCGCTACATCGACGGGGTCATCGAGGGCGTCATCGACATCTACGAGAACGAACGGCGGCGCTGGGACGCCCGCACGGACGCGACGCGCGCCGCGCAGGTCAAAGCGGTGCTCGAGGGGGAGGAGCTGGATCTGGCCTCGGCGGAGCAGATGCTGGGGACCTCGCTACGCGGCTGGCATCTCGCGGCGGTCATCTGGACGCCGCCCGGCTCCGCGGCCTCCTACGATCTGCTGCGCACCGGCGTGGGCATGCTCGCCGCCGCGACCGGCAAGCAACCGCTGACCATCCTCGTCGACGAACACAATTGCTGGGCGTGGATCTCCTCGACGGGCAAGCCGTCGCTCGATCCGGCCGTGCTCGAAGCCGAGTTGCGCAAGCAACCGTCGCTGCGGATGGCGGTCGGAGATCGAGGGGCCGGACTCGCCGGGTTCCGGCAGACGTTCCACGACGCGCAATGCGCGCGCGGCGTGGCGGTCACCGCCGCCAAGGTACGTCAGCTCACCCTATATCCCCGGGTCGCCGTGGCCGGTCTGCTGAAGGACAGTCTCCCGGACGTGCGGGTGTGGGCGCGGCGAGTGCTCGGCGATCTGATGCGCGACGACGAATCGACGGCCCGGCTGCGCGAGACCGCCCAGGTCTACCTCGACGCGCGCGGCAGCCTCACCGACGCGGCCGCCCGCATGCACGTGCACAAGAACACCGTGCACTACCGGATCCGCAAAGCCGAAGAGCTGCTCGGTCATTCGCTCGGCACCAACCGGCTCGACGTCGAGATCGCGCTCATGGTCTGCGCTCAATTCGGTATCACGACAACGGGTTCCGCACGGGAATGACAGTCCCGTCGCCGGAGGTGGTGTCAGCAGATCGGTGGCCGGTGGTCGGCTTTCCGGTGGCTCGGTGGTGAGGCCCGGTGGTCGGCTCCCCGGCGACTCGGTGGTGAGGCCCGGTGATCGGCTCCCCGGGGGCTAGGTGGCAAGCCTCGGCGGTGGGTCACCCGGCGACTCGGCGGTGGGCGCCGCGCAGCGGGTTCGCCACCGGCGACTTGATCGCGGGCAGGGTGATGGACATGCGGACGCGGGTGCCCCGTCCGTTGTGGTCGATCTCCAGTTCCTCGGTGAGCGCGCGCATCATGTCGATGCCGCGCCCGCGGTGACCGGGATCGGCCGAGCGCGGCTTCCATGTCCCGGTGTCGGTGACCTCGATGACCACCCGTTCGGTGTCGCATTCCGCGCTCAACCGCACCCGTTCGGTCGCGGCCGCGCCGTTGCGGTAGGCGTGCTCGATGCTGTTGCTGCACGCCTCGTTCGCAGCGGCGACCAGGTCGGAGGCCAGATCGTGCGGCACGGCCGCGGCGGCGAACCAGGCCTTGAGCTTGCGGCGCATGCCGGAGAGTTCGTCGGCGTCGGCGGGGACGTCCAAGCGCAGCGGCGCGGGCGGCTGCCGGTACACCACCATCGCGACGTCGTCGTCGTAGCCGGCGGCCGGGCGCAGCCGGGAGAGCACCGCGTCGGCCACCTCGCGCGGCAGCTTGCCCGCGGTGTCGGCGAGCACGGCCGCGATCTTGGCGAAACCGTCGTCGATGTCGACGCCACGCTGCTCGACCAGCCCGTCGGTGAACAGCACCAGCGTCGAGCCCGGGGTCAGCGCGGTGGTGGCCTCGGGGCGGCGCGGCATGTCGAAGGTGGCCAGCGGCACCGAGCGCCCGCCCTCCAGCAGCCTGCCCGGCTTGTCGACGTCGGCGAGGATGGGCGGCATGTGGCCCGCGCTGCTGTAGCGGACCAGTCCGCGCACCGGATCGAGCACGGCCGCGCACACCGTGGTGCACATCGCGCCGGGAATGCGGCCCGCCACCGTGTCGAGTTCGGCGAGCAGCTGCGCGGGCCCGGCTCCGCGCAGTAGCAAAGCCCTTCCCGCCGAGCGCAATTGGCCCATCACCACGGCGGCCGACAGCCCTCGGCCCACGCAGTCGCCGACCACGACGCCGATGGTGCCGTCGCGCAGCGGCACCACGTCGTACCAGTCGCCGCCGATCTCCAGCGGCGGCAGGGCGGGTTCGTAGTGCACCGAGAACCGCGGCGGCAGTTCGATGGGACCGAGCATGGCGCGCTGCAAGGTGAGCGAGGTGGCGCGGGCCTGATCGAAGTTGCGCGCCCGCTGCACCGCCAGACTCAGGTGCCCGATCAGCAGCGAGAACAGCGTCCAGTCCGCGGCACTGATGGCGCGCGGCGCGGCGAAGCGCAACCACAGTGCGGCGTCGCCGGTTTCACCGAGCGGGGCGACGATCCCCTCGGAGCTCTCCGCGCCTTCCGGAATCGCGAACAGGCTGCGCGGCGGCCTGCGCCGGGCACGTTCGAGCAGGGCGCGGGCGGAGTGGTCGAGCGCGGCGGGGTCGGTCTCGACTCCCGTACCGCTCGACGGCTCGACGGTCCCCGAGACGTAGACCTCGGGCTCGGCATTGCGGCTCGGCCACACGGTGACCACCGCGGACTCGGCGCCGACGGTGCGCCGCAGTTCGTCGAGGCCGACCGCGAGCACCTCGACCACGCTGGTCGCCGCGCCCACCGCGGTGGCCAGCCGGGAGGCGGCCTGGTCGCGGGCCTGCGCATCGTGCTCGGCGGTGACGTCGCGGATGGTGCCGACGTAGATCAGCTCGTTGTTCTCCGGCTTGACCAGCGCGCTGGTGCTCACCGCCAACCACAGCTGCCGCCCGTCGCGGTGCCGGATCGGCAGCACGAAACGCAGTGCCTCGGTACCCAGATCGGGATAGCGCGGCCCCGCGGGCAGCGACCACGGGTGCGGCACGGCGTACGGCACGTCCGCGGGGCCGTAGCCGGTGAGCGCGCCGAAGGCGGAGTTGACCTCGACGATGGTGCCGCGCGCGTCGGCGACGAAGAATCCGTCCTGCAGCGATTCGACGAGGGCGGTGCGGAAGGCGTCGCGGCCCGCGAGATCGTCTGCGCGCGAACGCTGTTGCTCGTAGCGGCGTGTGCCGTCGAGGTAGCCGCGGGTGGCGATGTCCAGCGCGGCGAGGGTCTGCAAGAGGAATTCGAGTGCGGTCTCGGCGATTCGCGGTTGCGGTGCGGTACCGCTCTCCGCGGCGGTGTCGATCAGTGGCTCGGCCGCGGTGTCGATCAGCGGCTCGGCCGCAGTGTCGATCAGCGGCTCGGCCGCAGTGTCGATTCGTGGCTCGGCCGCGGTGTCGATCGGCGGCTCCGCGGTGGCGCCGGTCTCGTACTCGGCCTGTTCGGCCTCGGTGGCGAGCCGGAAGTGGTTCTCGGTGAGATCGAGCAGGCTGATGCTCTCGACCAGCGCGCGCCTGCCGAGGTCGTAGCCCTCGGACAGGCTGTCCTGACTCGGGGCGGCCAGGTGGCGGCGCAGCGCGTCGGCGTAGGCGTCCAGGAATTCGGCGAGCACGGTGCTCATGGGCGACCGCCGATCACGACCCCGCCTCGCCTGCACCCCGCTGCATCGGTCATGACGCCCCGTTCGTCGTCCCGCCGCGGTGCCGGGCGGCCAGCACCAGGGCGTCGTCGGTGTCCTTGGCATGCCTGGACAGGATCTCGGAGGTGATCTCCGCCGTGGACCTGGAAAGGTCGATGCCCTCGGCGGATTCGGTGACGATGCCGTCGGTGGTCATCAGCAGCAGGTCGCCCGCGCGCACCTGCACGGTCTGCGGTTGCAGGGTCTGCGGTAACCGGTAGCCCACGATCCCTCCCGTCTGCAGGACCGCGGCGCGCACGGTCAGCCCGGCCGGGCTCGCGGAGAGCACCCGGCAATCGACATTGCCGACGCCGAGCCAGCGGATGATGTCGGTGTCGTCGAACAGTGCCAGCGACACCGCCGCGCCGCGGGTGTCGGCCATGGCCCGATGACACAGCACCATCAGCACGTCCAATGGCTCGGAACGATTCTCGGCGAGCACCTGGGCGGCACGGTCGGCCGCGTCCGCGGCGGCGGCGCCGTGGCCGAGCCCGTCGAGTACGGCGAACAGCACCGTGCCGCCGCCCGCGTCCAGGACGACACAGCGATCACCGGAGATGTGCTGGCCCGGTAACGCGCGACCGGCCACCGCCCACTCGATTCGGCCGATGAACCCGTCTTCATGCACCGTTGGGTACCCACTTCCACATTTCCACCAACGTGCCGCGACCGGGCGCGGAGTCGATCGTGAGCCGATCCATCAGCCGTCGCGCGCCGGGTAGTCCGAGGCCGAGGCCCCGGCCGGTCGAATAGCCGTCCTCCAGCGCGCGGGGAATGTCGCGGATGCCCGGCCCTTGGTCCCGCGCCTGGACCACGAGAGCTTGGCGGCCCTCGCGGTCGTCGACGGACAGGCGGATTTCACCGGTACCCGCGTAACTGGTGATGTTGCGGGCGATTTCGGAGATGGCCGTAGAGATCATGGTGCAGTCGGTCAGGGAGAAGCCGAGCTTCGCTGCCAATTCTCGTCCTGCTTGTCGTGCTGTCACGATGTCGCTGGACAGCTTGACCGCGATCACCACGTTCTCAGCGGCCACTGTCACGACCGTCTCGCTGGCGGCGTACGGAAGACTTTCGGTCCAGCCATGCCAGTCCTTCTTCGAGGTCGAGGGCGGTGTGCATGTCCTCGAAGGTGAGTCCTAGCTGCACCATGGCGAACGCGACCTCGGGTTGCAGTCCGACGATGACGGTCTCCGCCCCGCGCAACTGGGTCATGTGCGCGATGGTGCGCAGCGATCTCGCGGCGAAGGAGTCCATCACGTCGATCGCCGTCACGTCGACGATGATGCCGTGCGCTCGGTATCTGCTGACCTGTTTCATCAGGTCGTCCTGCAGGCGCTCGGTATCGGCGTCGGTCAGTGCGGACTGAACCGACGCGATGAGATAGGTGCCCTGCTTGAGAATAGGTACCGGCATCGCAGGGACTCGATCAGCGTCCGTCGCGTTCGGAAACCCGATCGGTCACCCGGGTCACCTCGTAGCCGAGCAGGCGTTCGGCTTCCTCGATACCGCCCTGGAGGTCGCCGACCGCGTTCATCTTCGACAGGTCCAGGCCGATGGTGACCAGGGTCAGCGCGATCTCCGAGGACAGGCCGGTGATGATCACGCTGGCGCCCATCAGGCCGGAGGCGTCGACGGTCTGCACCAGGTGGTTGGCGACGGTGGAGTCGATCGTCGGCACACCGGTGATGTCGATGACGACGACCTTGGCGCGGTTGTGCCGGATGGCGCGCAGCAGCTGTTCGGTGAGCTGGCGGGCGCGCTGGCTGTCCAGCACGCCGATGATCGGCAGGATCAGCAGCTGCTCGCGGACCTGGAGCACCGGGGTGGACAGCTCGCGGATGGCTTCCTGCTGCTGGCGGATGACGCGCTCGCGCTCCTGCACGAACGAGATGGCCACGGTGCTCGCGATGCGGTTGGCGGCCGGTTCGTAGGCGTCGAGCGCGTGGTTGAGCAGCTCGAAGTTGGACTGGTACTTCTCGAACAGCGAGCGCGCCAGCACATCTCGTAGCAAGAGCACGATGCCGAGGACCTCGTCGGTCTCGACTCCTCTCGGGATGATGCGCTCGGACAGGTCGCGCGCGTAGGCCTGCAGCGCTTCGACGCTACCGGTCTCCAGCACCTCGACGTAGTTGTCGTAGATGGAGGTGGCCTCGGAGAAGATCTCCTCCGGGGTCATGGCGGTGAGCAGCTGGGCGTCTGTGATGCGGCGCGCCCATTCCTCGCGCAGCGCGGTGCGGTTCTGGCGCAGGTGCTCGACCAGCTGCGGCAGCAGGTTGTCGACCGGTCCCGCGGCCAGCGAGTCCGCCGAAAGGCTCATGGACACCTCGGACATGGAAATTCCAGCCCCTTTCGACGGGTAGGTCGGTAAACGTCGTGCGCTCGGCCGTGGCCGAGTCCGAGCCTAGTCATACCCCATCCCGATTGCCGCCGAAACCTACGGGTTGCTCGTGCGCAATTCACGTGCGCGCCACGAATCCGCGTTCCAGTGCGAGCAGGGCCTCCTCCAGGTACACGGTGAGATCGGCGTCCGCCCGGCGCAACCAGGCGTCGAACGCCGCGCGTGCCGCCGCAAGGGTGGCGCGGCCGACGGCCATCGGGATCAGCGCGTCCTCGGGTTCGCCGAGTCGTCGCCCGGCGAACGCGCTCACCGCCCGCTCCCAGGCGTCGTAGTGCGCGCCCGCCGTGGCGGCCAGCGCGGGCACGGTGGCGATCAGGTGCATGCGATTGCGCAACTCGGGCACGTCTTCGGCGCGATAACGGTTGGCGTTCACCACGACTCGGCGCACGGCCGTCATCATCGGCACGTCGTCGGGCACCGTCGCGAAGTCCGCGCGCAGCGCGGCGACCTCGTCGTCGAACTGGTGCCAGAGCACCTCGGCCTTGGTGGGGAAGTAGCGGAAGAAGGTGCGCCCGCTGATGCCCGCGGCGGCGGCGATCTGGTCGACGGTGGTGTCGTCGAAGCCCTGCTCGGTGAACAGGCGCATGGCGATGACCTCGAGCTCGCGCTTGGTGGTGCCGCGGGGCCGGCCCCGGGTGGTCCGCGTCGTCACGGAGCCATTATGTCCGCTGCGGCGCCGATTTTTGTCAGTCACTGAAAGTATTGATTTTGTCAGCCTGTGACGTTAATCTCGCCGACATGGGCACCATGGCGGATCTCACATGGCCGGAGGCGGGCGAACGCGCCGCCGCCGGCGCGATCCTCGCCGTGCCGGTCGGCGCGACCGAGCAGCACGGGCCGCACCTGCCGCTGTCCACCGACACCGACATCGCCGCCGCGCTCTGCGCGCGGTTGGCCGCCGCGCGCACGGATGTCCTTGTGGCGCCCGCGATTCCGTACGGATCCAGCGGCGAGCACGCGGGCTTCGCGGGCACCCTCTCCATCGGGCAGGCCGCGCTGGAGCTGCTGATCGTGGAGCTGTGCCGCTCGGCCACCGACACCTTCGACCGCGTCCTCGTGGTGAGCGGGCACGGCGGCAACCTGGAACCGCTACGCCGCGCAGAGGAGCTGCTGCGCAGCGAATCGCGTGACGTCCGGGTTCATCTGCCCAGCTATCCGGGCGGTCTGCACGCAGGCCGCGCCGAGACCGCGCTGCAGCTGGCGCTGCGCCCCGACCTGGTGCGCGCGGACCGCGCGGAGAAGGGCGACACCCGCTCGCTCGCCGAGTTGCTGCCGCTGCTGCGCGCCGGGGGAGTGCGCGCGGTGAGCCCGAACGGCGTGCTCGGCGATCCCGCTGGCGCGCACGCGGAGGAGGGGCGCGCCCTGCTCGCCCGGCTGACCGACGACCTGACCGCGAGAACCCGGCACTGGTGGCCGGTGGCCGTCCCCGAAAGGACTTAGCTCATGAATCCCTGGTTCGAAACCGTCGCCGAGGCGCAGCGTCGCGCGAAGAAGCGGCTGCCGAAATCGGTGTACGGCGCGCTGATCGCCGGTTCCGAGCGCGGTCAGACCATCGACGAGAACCAGCAGGCCTTCACCGAACTCGGTTTCGCGCCGCACTGCGCCGGTCCGATCGGCGAGCGCGACCAATCGACCTCGGTGCTGGGCCAGCAGCTGTCGATGCCGGTGCTGATCTCGCCGACCGGTGTGCAGGCCGTGCATCCCGACGGTGAGGTGGCCGTGGCGCGGGCCGCCGCCGCACGCGGTATCGCCATGGGGCTCAGCTCTTTCGCCAGCAAGCCGATCGAGGAAGTGATCGCGGCGAATCCGGCCACCTTCTTCCAGCTCTACTGGTGCGGCGGCAAGGACGAGATCCTGCAGCGCATGGCGAGGGCGAAGGCGGCGGGCGCGGTCGGGCTCATCCTGACGCTGGACTGGTCGTTCTCGCACGGCCGCGACTGGGGCAGCCCGGTGATCCCGGAGAAGCTGGATCTGCGCACCATGTTGAAGTTCGCGCCGCAGACCCTGGCTCGTCCGCGCTGGCTGGCGACCTACGTCCGCTCCGGGCACATTCCCGATCTCACCGCGCCCAATATGGCGGTGGGCGACGGCCCGGCGCCCGGCTTCTTCGGCGCCTACGGCGAGTGGATGGGCACGCCCGCGCCGGACTGGGACGACGTGCGCTGGATCGTCGAGCAGTGGGACGGTCCGGTGATGCTCAAGGGCGTGATGCGGGTCGACGACGCGCAACGTGCGGTCGACGCGGGCGTCACCGCCATCTCGGTCTCCAACCACGGCGGCAACAACCTGGACGGCACCCCGGCCGCCATCCGCGCGCTGCCGGTCATCGCGGACGCCGTCGGCGGCCAGATCGAAGTCGTCCTCGACGGCGGCATCCGCCGCGGCAGTGACGTCGTCAAAGCCGTGGCGCTTGGCGCACGCGCGGTGATGATCGGCCGCGCCTACCTCTGGGGCCTCGCCGCCAACGGACAGGCGGGCGTGGAGAACGTGCTCGACATCCTGCGCGGCGGCATCGACTCGGCGCTGCTCGGCTTGCGCAAGACGGCCGTCACCGACTTGGACCGTGACGATCTGGTGGTGCCCAACGGTTTCGAACGAGCGCTCGGTGTTCCGCAGCGCTCGACGGCGAAGGTGGTGCCCGCCTCGGCCTGAGGTCGCTCAGCTCGGCGGCTGCCGCCGGTGGTGCGCGAGCAGCGTGTCGTAGATGTCGGCCAGCGCGCTGAGCTGTTCGCGGTCGAGCGCGTCGATCATGTGCCTGCGCACGCTGCGCACGTGCGCGGGCGCGGCGGTGCCGAGGACGTCGGCGCCGCGCGGGGTGAGTCGCGCGGCGGTGCGGCGGGCGTCGTCGGGAATCGGCTCGCGCACCACCAGCCCGCGCTTCTCCATCCGGGTGATCTGGTGCGAGAGCCTGCTCTGCGACCACTCCAGCGCCTCGGCCAGATCGGCGAAGGTGAGCCGGTGGTCGTCGGAGCCGGCGAGGTTGGCAAGCACCGAGTACTCGACGTAGGTGAGGTTCGACTCCCGGGAGGAGTCGCGCCCCACGGCGGCCGCGATGAGGTCGCGCGTGCGCACGAATCCCAGCCAGGCCCGCATTTCCACATCGTCGAGCCACTGCGGATCGGTCACGACAGCCTCCAAACTCTGACGTGTCATCTACATTGCCTCGCTGTGGTCGTGTCGAGCGCGACAAACTTCGGATCTGACAGGTAGCACCACCGGGGTTGAACGTGCAACCTTTTGTGCTGCTTACCAATGGGAGACCCGGGGCCTTGCGTCCGGTGCCGAGGGGTCGGGTGTGGGTCACTGTGTCCGCCAGCACTATTAGGTTTGCCTAACCCGGAGTCGGTCGCGGCCCGTGGATAGGCTCCCTGTGCTTGTGACCAGCCCGGCTCAGGCCGCCTGTGGCCGCTGGTCCGCTCGAGCCCCAGCCTCACCCGAAGGAGTGCGATCCGTGACCGCCCCGGAGTTCCGCTATTCAGATCTGCTGCCGACCGGCGCCGACGACACGCCGTACCGGCTGCTGACCACCGAGGGCGTCAGCACCTTCGAGCACAACGGACGCACGTTCCTGCAGGTCGATCCCGAGGCGCTGCGCCTGCTGACCACCGAGGCGATGCACGACATCAGCCACTACCTGCGCCCCGCGCACCTCGGCCAGCTGCGCAAGATCATCGATGACCCGGAGTCCTCGGGCAACGACCGCTTCGTCGCGCTCGACCTGCTCAAGAACGTCAACATCTCCGCGGGCGGCATCCTGCCGATGTGCCAGGACACCGGCACCGCGATCGTCATGGGCAAGAAGTCCGAGGGCGTGCTGACCGGCGTGGACGACGCCGAGTGGATCAGCCGGGGCGTGTACGACGCCTACACCAAGCTGAACCTGCGCTACTCGCAGCTGGCTCCGATCACCATGTGGGACGAGAAGAACACCGGCTCGAACCTGCCCGCGCAGATCGAGTTGTACTCCACCCAGGGCGATCCCGCGCACCCGTCCTACAAGTTCCTGTTCATGGCCAAGGGCGGCGGTTCGGCCAACAAGTCCTTCCTCTACCAGGAGACCAAGGCCATCCTGAACCCCACGCGCATGCTGGAGTTCCTGGACGAGAAGATCCGCTCGCTGGGCACCGCGGCCTGCCCGCCCTACCACCTCGCGGTCGTGATCGGCGGCACCAGCGCCGAATTCGCGCTCAAGACCGCCAAGTACGCCTCGGCGCACTACCTGGACAACCTGCCCACCGAGGGCTCGCTCGCCGCGCACGCCTTCCGCGACCTGGAACTCGAGGAAGAGGTCTTCAAGCTCACCCAGGAGTTCGGGATCGGCGCCCAGTTCGGCGGCAAGTACTTCTGTCACGACGTACGCGTGGTGCGGCTGCCGCGACACGGCGCCAGCTGCCCGGTCGCGATCGCGGTGTCCTGCTCGGCCGACCGGCAGGCGCTGGCCAAGATCACCCCGGAGGGCGTGTTCCTGGAGCAGCTCGAGCGCGAGCCCGCGCAGTACCTGCCGGAGCAGACCGACGAGATCCTCGGTGGCGACGTGGTGAAGATCGACCTCAACCGGCCGATGTCGGAGATCCGCGCGGAACTGTCGAAATACCCTGTCAAGACCCGGCTTTCGCTGACCGGTCCGCTGGTCGTCGCCCGCGACATCGCGCACGCCAAGATCAAGGAGCGGCTGGACGCGGGCGAGCCGATGCCCGAGTACCTGCGTGACATGGCCGTGTACTACGCGGGTCCGGCCAAGACCCCCGACGGCTACGCCTCCGGTTCCTTCGGCCCGACCACCGCGGGCCGGATGGACTCCTACGTCGATCAGTTCCAGGCCGCGGGCGGATCGTTCGTCATGCTGGCCAAGGGCAACCGCTCGGCGCAGGTCACCAAGGCGTGCAAGGAGCACGGCGGTTTCTACCTCGGCTCCATCGGCGGCCCGGCGGCCCGGCTCGCGCTGGACTGCATCAAGTCGGTCGAGGTGCTGGAATACCCGGAGCTGGGTATGGAGGCGGTCTGGAAGATCGAAGTCGAGGACTTCCCGGCGTTCATCGTCGTCGACGACAAGGGCAACGACTTCTTCGCCGAGACCCAGAAGCCCATCGCGCTGCGGGTGCGCACCCGGTCCAAGGAACGGGTCTGAGACGCCCGGTTCCCCCTGCTCACCGGCGGCGCGAGGCGGTCGGCTGACTTCGCCGCGCGGTGTCGGGCGGGAGGTGCGGACATGGCGATGTCACCATGATCACCGGTGTGGCATCGCCGCCCTCCCGAGGCACCCTTAGCGGGGTAGGTCGATGAATTTCGAGCGAGGAGGGCAATGAGTACGTCGTTTCGCGTCTCGGAATCGGCCGGGCGACGGCTTGTCGCGCGCGCCGCGCAGGAGGGAACCAGTTCGACCGCACTGCTGAACAGGTTGATTCGGGAGGGGGTCGACCAGTTGGAGCACCCGGGGATCGTGTTCCGTGGGCCGATCCACGACCGGCGGGCCGCGCTGGCCGCCGGGCCGGAGATCTGGGAGGTGGTCGCCCGGCTGCTCGAGTTGGAGGGTCCGGTGGAACAACGGATCACCGTGCTGAGCGGGCAAGCCGATCTGCAGTCCCGGAAGATCCATACCGCGCTTGCGTACGCGCGGGAGTACGGGGTGGCGATCGGCGCCAGGATCGGTCGCAATCGTCAAGCCGCCGAAGCGATTCAGCGGGGCGAGCCGATCTAGCCGGAAAGCCGACCGGTTGGTCGCTGCGCCGAGGCCGTTCGCGGGCCTCGGCGCATCTTTGTTTCGGGGCCGCGAAAGAGGCTCGCGGCGCGGAGTATTCGGACAAATCGCTCCGGCTCGTCCGGCGCGTAGGGTCGGTCCGATGTGGGCGATCGTGCAGACCTGGATCCCGGATTCCGACGGCGGCTTCGGCGAAGTGATCACCGAGACCTGTGAACGCGTCGCGGTTCGAGATGTCCTGGTGGAGACCGATGTTCCGGTCGGGGTCGGTGACCGTGTCCGATTGGAGTACATCGACGGCGAGCTGGTGCGGGTCGTCCGGGCGCAGTAGGGGATTGGTAGCAGCGCCCACTCGACTGTGATCCACAGCACTGGATAACTATGTGGACAGCGATCTTTCCTGTGGATAGTGGGATTGGCGGGCAAGCGGATTGGGGATCGGATGGGGCGATCTGGGGCCGGGATGTAGCCGTTCGCTATCACTGCTGGTTATCCACACGCCTGTGGATTCGAGAGGTCGGGAGGCGGCTCGCCGGGTTTCTCTCCACAGGTAATACACACGAAATCGCCGGTGTGAACCCTGAGTTGGCATGGACTGCAGGTTTCCGGCGGTGATGGTGAGGTCGTACCGGTGCCGCTCCGGGGGTGTGCTCGAAAGGACCGTCCAGTATCGGCTCGCCGCTCGGCAGCCGCCCTTTCGCTGCCGAGCGGAGAGGAATGGCTTCGACCGGAGCGGTGGTGCAGCCGAAGTGCTTGTCGGGCAACCATCTTCCCTCCTCGGTTCGCGGGTTCCGACTGCTGCGCGGGTGATGGGTGTCGGGTGGGGGATGCCGAACCCGATGGCGCGCCGAGATCGAGACCCGGTGGGAATGGTGTGGTGTCGGGTGCCGCACGGGACCGGTTTGCCAGGTGCCGCATCGCAATCGACGCCGAGTGTGTTGTGGATCTCCCGATCGTTCCGAGCCGGGGAGCGGGTGGTGGCCCGCCACTACTATGGCGCCCATGCTGCTGTGGAGTGAGGGCATCGGGAAGGGGATGGCGGTCGGCGTACTGGCGGCGGCCGCGATCGGGAGCACTGCCGCACCGCAGGCGCTGGCGGCCCCGGCCGGACAATGGGAGGTCGTCGGTTCGGCCGCGGGCACCGAGGGACTCGATCCGGTGCTCGCGGTGGCCTACACCCTCGCCGAGAACGCGGCGCACGCCGAAGACGTTCCGCTGTGGATCAACTCGGGTCACCGCGGCTACGCCGAGCAGCAGGCGATGTGGGAGGACGGCATCGCCACCTACGGCAGCCCCGAGGAGGCGCGCCGCTGGGTGCTGCCGCCCGAGGAGTCGACCCACGTCGCGGGTCAGGCCGTCGACGTCGGTCCGCAGGAGGGTGCGCAGTGGCTCCGAGAACACGGGAACCGCTGGGGCCTCTGTCTCACCTATGCGAACGAATGGTGGCACTTCGAAGTCGCCACCGTCCCCGGCGGCGCCTGCCCGACGCCGCGCACGGACGCCAGCGAACGCTAGGACTTGGCCGACACTGCAACACAGACGTTGGGCGACGCTGTGACTGGGTGCGGCCCGGCCAACGGCGAACACTGCGACCGGTTCGACCCGGCCGTCGGCGACCGCCGAAACTCGTGCCGGGGCCATGCCCGGAAACGTGAAACGCCGCCAGGATCACCTGGCGGCGCTCAGTCCCCCGGCACCGGCGAACGGTGCCACGAACGGGGTGCCGACGTCCCACAAGCGCCTCTCGGCGAGTGGTCGCTCGAAGCGACTGAAAGGGGTGCGGCCCGGGGCTGTCCGGACGCCGACGGTGAGCTTCAACGGGCCGCCGCGCGGATCTATTCCGCACCCGCTGGTGTGACGTGCGCCGCGCGATTCTCGTCCGCGTTCGCAACGGGAGCGTGTCACCTCGGGAGTGCGCTGCGGCTGGTCCGCGCTGGGACAGGTCCGAAGTCGGTCACCTCAGGAGTGCGTCGGCGGGGTCGGGGCCCGGCCGAGGACTTCGGTCGGGACGATGCGCTGCGCGCCCAGAACCTCGAAGCCGAGCAGGGTGCCGGAAGCGCTGAAGTCGAGAACCACGGTTCCGCCCTCGACCGGGGTGACGATCTGCCGGGTCGCCTCACCGGGCGCCACCTCGTCGGCGATGGTGAAATACGCGGCGTCGGCGGCCGGGTCGTAGGTCATGTGCATGTCCGGGTCCTCCGTCGCGTCGCCGTTCGGTCGTGAGCACTTCACGGTAACTCCGATCCGGCCGGACCGCCGAGTCGCGAGCCGTAGCCCGGTCGCCCGCGCGGTGGTCAGCGCACCGGTGCGGGCTCGGCCTCGGGTTCGGTCGACGCCGCTCGTGCCACGGTGCGGCTCGCGTGCCGCGGCAACACCCAGAACAGGACGAACGTGCTGGTCAGGCTGATCGCGCAGACCGCGACGACATACCAGGCGATCGCACCGGACCCGGCGCCAGCGGTCCACAGCGCCGTCGCGATGAGCGGCGCGAGTCCGCCGCCGAGAATGACGGAGATCTGAACGATCAGCGATGTCCCCGAGTACCGCACCGCGGCGGGGAACAGATCCGCGATGATGATGCCGCCCACGCTGTGGCTGATCGGCAGGACAACGCCCATCCCGATCAGCGCCAGGAAGACCACGACCCGATCGCCGGTGTTCAGCAGCGGGAAGTAGACCGCGCACCACGCGAGCAGCGCCGCGGTGCCCGCGAGGAAGACCCGTGCGGTGCCGATCCGATCGCCGAGCGCGCCCCACAGCGGCATGGTGGCGCACCACACGACGGCGGCCACGATGACGCCCGCCAGCAGGAAGTCCCTGCTGAACCCCAGCGTCTTGGTCCCGTAGGTGAGCGTGAAGACCATGAAGATGTACACCACGGCCGAGGTCGCCACCGCCGCCAGCAAGATCAGCGTCAGCCGCGGCAATCCGACGCGCAGTGCGTCGCGCAGCGGAAACGCCGACACCTCGCCGCGTCGCAGCAGCCCCGCGTACTCCTCGGACTCGGTGACGCGCAGCCGCACCACCAGCCCGACGACCACGAGAATCACGCTGAGCAGGAACGGAATCCGCCAGCCCCAGGACAGGAACGCCGCATCGGGCAGCAGCGCGCTCGTGCCGAGGAACATCGCGTTGGCCAGGATCAGCCCCGCGGGCGTGCCCATCTGCGGGAAGCTCGCATATCGGTTGAGCCGCCCCGGCGGCGCGTGCTCGATGGAGAGTACGGTCGCGCCCGCACCCTCGCCGCCGAGACCGACGCCCTGCGCCAGTCGCAGCACGACCAGCAGCACCGGCGCCCAGAACCCGATGCTCGCGTAGGTGGGCAGCAGGCCGATCAGTGTCGAGCTCACGCCCATCAGAATCAGCGACACCACCAGCGTGGTGCGTCGCCCGAACCGGTCGCCGAAGTGCCCGAACAGCAGCCCGCCGATGGGGCGCGCGCCGAAACCGACGGCGAACGTGCTGAACGCCGCGAGGGTGCCCGCGGCCGGGCTCAGCGAGGGAAAGAACTGCTTGCCGAAGATCAGCGCCGACGCCGTGCCGTAGAGCATGAAGTCGTACCACTCGAGTGTGGTGCCGACCAGGGTCGCGGCGGCGACCCTGCGCGGTGCGGACACGGCGGTGGAGCGGGGTGGAACAGAGGTCACTGCGATCCGTTTCAGCCGACGGGCGCGGGAGCGCCCGGCATGTCGTCGAGGGTGAGTCCGCCCTCGATGGTGGTGGGCACCCTGCGGCGGTTGGGGGAGCCGAGGGCGGTGGTCAGGTCGCTGCCGTCGTGTTCGGCGAGCAAGTCGCCGCTGTCCCACACCAGCAGCGTCGCGCTCACCGTGTTCTCGGCGGTGGAATGCGCCAAGTCGTAGTGCGCGCAGCCCGGCACGTGCGGGTAGGTGATCCACAGGTCGTAGCCGGTCATGAACAGGTCGAGGTCGAATTGCACACTCAAGCCCAGCAATTCGCTGCGGCCGTTGTCGTCGACGCCCGCGAACGCCTCGTCCAGCGCGAGCAGCCGCGGCGCCTGCGGGTCGGCGGAGTCGAGCATGACGTGCGCCGCCGCGAACAACGGAAGGTGCAGCGACACCGACTGCTCGCCGCCGGACAGCGCGCTGTGCCTGGCGACGGTCAACTTGTCTTCGCTGCCGTCGCCGGAGATCAGCGTGAACGAGAACACCCGCCACGTGCGGTAATCCAGGGTGGCGGCGAGGATCTCGGGGTAGGAGCGTTCCGGGTGCGCGGCGCGCGCCGCGCGGATCTCGGCGGCGAAGTGCGCGCGGATCGCGGCGAGATCGTCGGAACTCAGCGTGGTGGCGTCACGATCGAGCAGCTTGCACATCGCCCGCGCGGCATCGGAGAGATTGTCGGCGAGCACCCAGTGCACGCCGATGGTGTTGCCCGAGGACATCCGCCGCTGCTTCATCTCCGCGCCCATCTTGGCGATGAGTTCGCGTGCGTCGCTGGTGCGTTCGTGGATCTGCTGGGCGAGCCCGGTGAGCAGCGCGTCCTCCAGGATGCGTCGCTCGGCGTCGGTGAGCAGCAGCTCCTGGTCGTGGCGCGCTTGGTCGATGCGTCCGGCGAAGTCGGCGAGCGCGGCGAGGCCGTGCTCGTCCTGCACCTGCACCACGGTCAGTCCGTCGGCCGCGTCCCACTGCAAGCGGTAGTCGCGGCCGGAGGCGGCCAGCGCGGCGTCGAACTCCTGCAGGGCCGCGGTCACCGCGCTCCGGGTGGACTTGCGCGCCGCCTCGCCCGCGCGCACCGACTCCGTTGCCGCGGCGAGGCTTTCGAAGAGCTCGGCCACTTCGTCGGGCAGCACCCGCGGTTCGTGTTCCGGACCCGCCTGGGTGATGCGATAGAGCAGCTGTTCGGGCGTCGACCACGCCGCGTCGCTGCTCGGCCATCGGCACTCGGGCGCGGCGCCGAGCAACGACAGCAGATCCGGCTGGGCATACGGGGCAAGGCTTTTCACGTCGGCGAGCACCTCGGTGAGCGCGGTGCCCAGCGATTCGTGCGCGGTGCGGTAGGCGGCCTCCGCGTCGCCGACCGCCTCGATGGCCGCGTTGGCGGCCTTGCGCGCGGTCTTCTGTTCGGCCCTCGTCGCCTCGATGCGCTGCCTGGCCTGCTCGAGTTCGCGGTCGATATCGGCCGCGCCCGCGCCGAGCGCCTCGCGCAGCGTCTCCAGTTTGCGCAGCTGCTCCTGGTAGCCCGCCTCGGCCGCCTCGGCCTCCTCGGCGAACGCCTCGGCCAGGTCGCGTGCCTCGTCGTGCCGGTCGGCGCCCTCGCGTTCGCGTTCGCGTTCCCGCTCGTGGTCGGCGCGCAGCCGGAGCAGTCCGGTGCCGGTGTTCTCGAAATGCCGGATCGCGGCGGCGAGCGCGTCGAGTTCGCGCGGTTCGCGCGGCGCGCGGTGCGCGACGGCGGCGGCCCGCAGCTTCTTGTCGATGGCGGCGACCTCGGTGACCGCTTGGTCGAGATCCTTCTCGGCCTGCGCCGCGGACTCCGAGCGGGAGCGCATGACGCCCGCGGTCTCCGACACCGCGCGCAGCGCGGCGGTGACCGCGGCCGGGCGTGGAAGCGCCTTGGCGGCGGCGGTGATTCGAGCCAGTTCCGCGTCCGCCGCGTCCGCTTCCTCTCGCGCGACGCGCTGCGTCTCGGCGGCCGCGTCCAGCGCGTTCGCCAGCTCGGCGAGCCGTAGCTCGCGGCGGCGGGCGCGCGCGGTCGCGCCGATGAACTCGGCGTCGGACTTGTGGTGCCTCCCTACCTGCACGCCCTGCCGGAATCCGCCCGCGCCGCTGATCGCGACGCCAGCGGCGCCGTCGAGGTCGTCGAGCAGGGCGATCGAGGCGAGCACGTCGGCGACGACCTGCCGCGGCACGGTCAGTCCGTCGGTGTCGTCCTCCACCACCAGCACGTCCGCCAGGGTGCGCCCAGCGGGTCGGCCCTTCGGCGGCAGCGGGACGAGGAATTGATCGCTGCGGTAGTCGTCGGGTAGCTCGTTTTCGGCGCACACCCAGGCGTCCAGCAGACCGGCGGCGTGCAGCGCGGCCTCGATACCGGCGGCGGTTTCGGGCGAGACCTCGTCGGCGAAGCGGACCAGCCGCCACAGCGGAGCGCCGGGACGACCCGCTCGGTCGTCGGTGCGCGCCGCGGCGTTCGGCGGCGCGTCGTCGCGCTGCGCGCCGACTCGGTCGCGCTCGGCGGTGAGCTCGGCGATCTGTTCGCCCGCCGCCGCGGCGCGCGCCTTGGCCGCGAGCCGACGGTCCCGCAACTCGTCCAGCAGCGGTTCGGCGCGTTCGGCGAGCACCTCCGCCACGCCCGCCGCGTCATCGGATCCGACCTTCGCCAGGGCCGCGTCGAGGGCGTCGAACAGACCGCCGCCGAGCGGGAGATAGCACTCGCGGTGCGCGTCCCACCAGGCGCGCAGCGCCGCCGCGGCCTCGGTGCGGGCCAAGGTCACCGCCGCCTCGGCGTGCGCCGCCTCGGCGGCGGCCGCCTCGCGCGCCTGGACCGCGCGCTCGGCCAGGCGTTCCGCCCTGGTCCGCTCGGCAGCCGCGGAATCCATGAGCACCAACGCTTTACGCACCGCGCGCACGTCGGCGTCGCGCTCCTCGGCCCGGGCCCGCACGGTCGCGGTGAGCTGATCGCCGCGAGCGTCGTCCGGCAGCGCCGTCCACGCGATGCCCGCCTCCTCGGCGGCGGTACGCAACTCGTCCTCGCCACGGGACAGCGCGGCCGCGGCCTGCTGCACGGCGGCGCGGGCCCGCTCGGCCTCCTGGGCCCGCTGGTCCAAGGTCTGGTTCGCCTTGAGCGCCTTGTCGCGGTGCACCGCCGCCGAGGTCTCCAGCCTGCGCACCGCGTCGGCGAGGTCGTCGAGCTGCTGTTTGCCCTCGTAGGCGCTGGAGCGTTGCAGGGTCTCGCGATCGGTCAGTGCCTGCTCGTAGGCGCGGTCGGCGTCGTCGGCGCGGGCCTCCGCGGCGGTGCGCTCGGCCTCGCGGCGCTCGCGCAGCGCGGTCGCGGCGAACAGGGCGGTGCTGGCGTGGGTGACCGCGTCCAGCCGCGCGCGCACCTGGTCGACATCGGTCTTCGCCTGTACCGCAAGGTATTTCCGGTACACGCCGACGAAGGCGCGGGTGGCGGTGTCGGCGTGCACCAGGCCCTCGAGCGTGCGGCCGACCTCCTCCATATCGCTGAAGGAGCGCGCCGCGTCCAGGATCAGCTGCTCGTCGAGCGGGCGCAGGCCGTCGGTGAGCGCCTGGGATAGCCCGCGCGGATCCAGGTTCTTGGCCAGCTGCGGACGGCGCAGCGTCAGAATGAGATTGATGAGCTGGTCGTAGCGCTGCTGACCGAGGCCGAACATGCGGGCGTCGATGGCGGCCCGGTATTCGACCGGCCGGTCCACGATGGAGTCGGTGCCGATCTGCTCGGCCAACTGCTTGCGGGTGAACGGGCGGTCGTCCGGCCCGATGAGCGAGAAGTCGACGCCCACCCGGCCGTCGGCGACGAAATACCAGCGGGTGACCTTGTCCGAGGATCGGGTGGCGCGCATCCCGATGCCGACGGTGACCACCTCGGGGTCGTCCCACTTCCCGCGCGCGAACTCCATCCAGACATAGGAGTAAGCCGACTCCTGCTTGCGGTACAGCAGATTCGACTTCATCGTGCGTTCCTCGCCCGCGAACGGATTGAGCCTGCGCGGCTCGATGCGACCGTCCAGCACGAAGGGGAACAGCACCTCGAGCGCCTTGGTCTTGCCCGAACCGTTGGGTCCGCGCAGCACCAGCCTGCCGTCGGCGAAGCAGAACTCCTGATCCCGGTAGTCCCACAGGTTGACGATTCCGGCGCGGGTCGGGAGGAAACGCACTCCGCCGTGGATGACCGACATGTTCAGATCCCTTCCGTACCGGTGCTCGAGGCCCCGACCGTGTCGGCGGCGGTGACGAACAGTTCCGCGGCCCGTTTGGTGCGCACGGTGACCACCGCGCCGCGGTAGCGGGCCAGCGCGGGCAGTACGAGCAGCCCGTCCTCGACCACCTGGATCAGGCGCAGCCGCGCCAGCAGCGCGGTGACCTGGGCGGTGAGCCCGGGCACGTCGGCCTGCCATTGCGCGGCGAAGGTGACGCCGTAGCGGTCGGTGAGGGCACGCACGGTGTCGCGCACCCAGTCGGCCGCGACGAACGGGTACGTCGCCTCGGGTTCGTCCACCGTCGAATCCGCCTCGCCCGCTTCGGGTTCGAACGGCAGGTCGGCCATCGGGGCGAACAGCGTGGATTCGGGGATGGCGTCGTCCAGTTCGTCGGCCAGCGTCTCGCCCGGCTCGGCCCTGCGCGGGCGGCGGGGGAGCGGATGGTCGATGTCGAGGACGACGTCGGCGATCTCGCCGACCAGCAGCAGCGCTACCTGGGCGAGCGTGCCGGTTCCTGGAAAGCGCACATCGGACAGCCGCCCGGAGGTGTCGATGAGCGCGACGCCCTCGGCCCGGCGTTCGGCGCGCAGACCGGTGAACAACTCGACATCGGCGACCGTGCGCTCCTGCGCCAGCACCGGGCGTTCCTCGGGAGTCAGATCGTCGGCGTAGACCACCGGCCGCTCCACCAGCGCCCGGCGCACCCGGCGGGCGAGTTCGCCGGACTGCGCGGCGGGCTGACCGGCGGTGACGGCGGGATCCTCGGCGAGCAGGCCGCGCACGCTGTGCAGATGCTGGAGCGCCCGTGGCGGGCGGAACAGCGCGAACACCACCGGCCGGTCGATGTCGTAGAGCGCCTCGCCCGCCTCGGGATCGGCCGCCCAGCCGCCCGCGTCACCGTCGGCGAGGGTGAGCGCGCCGCGCGCGGCCAGCCAGCCGACCGCGTCGACGAACGCGTCGCGGTCCGCAGCGCGATCCGGGGCGAGCTCGAGCCCTTCGATCCGCGCCGTGTACGCCGCGACCTGGTCGGCCAGTTCGGAGAGCGTGACCTGATCGCCCGCGCGGCCGAGCGCCGCCAGCGCCAGCGCGAGGTAGGCGTAGCGGCGGCGGTCGAAGACGCGATCGTTCACCGTGCGCGCGGGTTTGCCGCCGTCCAGCCGGTCGATCACCGGGTAGACGCGCGCGGTGGTCTCGGTGACCTCGAGCCGGTAGCCGAAGAGTTCGGCGAGGTCCTCGCGCAGTTCGGTGGCCCACCGGCGGATCAGCGGCAGCGCGATCCGATCGGGATAGGTGCGGGTCACCAGGTGATTGGCCAGGATCACCCTGGCGGCGCGCTGATAGTTGTCCAGCGCGAGCGCGTCGATGCGACGTGCGTGAATCATGCCGCGCCCCCTGTGGTTTCGGAGTCGGCGGTGTCCTTCCCGCGTCCGCGCTCCGGATGCCCGCCGCGAGACTTGGTCGCGCGGACGTCGAGCTTGCGGTTGTTCAGGTGCAGCAGACCGCGTGAGGTCCGCACCACGGTTGGTTCCGGGTGTTCGGAGACCATGAGCGTCACGCCGCTGTCGGAACCGGTGGTTCCCGCCACCCGGCCGGTGACCGGCACCCAGGCGGTCGAGGCGGCGTCGAGCAGCCGCAGCAGGACCTCGGTCTCGCGCTCGTCGAGCACCCGTTCGTGGACATCCGCGGCTGCCAACGACTGCGCGGCCTCCGCCCTGGCGCGCTGCGCGGCCAGCTGGGCTTCGCGCAGACGGCGAATCCCCGCGTCGTTGCGCTGGATTCGGCCCGGCGCGCCCGCCGAGGGCGGCCGTCCGGTCTCGGCCAGCGTGCGCGAGATCTCCAGTGGCGGCGCCTCCCACCACGACCGCGTCGCGGGCACGATGTCGGCGTCGGGATGCTCCATGGCCAGGTGGCGGGGTCTGCCGAGCCCGAAGACCGCGTCGAAGAGCGCGTGTGCGCCGTCCGCGGTCGGCGCCGCGGTGAACCAGCCCGCCAGGTGCCGCAGCGCCGATTCCCGGCTCACCCCGCCGCGGCGCGTCTCGGTGACCCGCCGCAGCAGCGACAGCACGGCCGCGATCGCGCTCATGGTCGCCTCGCGCAGCCGGTCGGCCTCGGTGGACTCGCCCTCGCCGCCCGAGGTGACGAACCAGGTGCGCAGACCGTGCCAGCGGGCGCGCCAGTCCGCCTCGCGTTCCGCGGCGCTCAGCAGTACCCGCTCGTCGCAGCTCGCGGCGCGGGCGATGAGCTCGTCGACGCCGGTCTCCTCGATCTCGCCGATGGCGGCGGCCAGCCGCGGCAGGAAACGCGCCAAATCCATGCTGAACTCGCGCATGTGCGCGAGCAGCGCGTCCTTGTGCGCCAGGAACGACTCCGGGGTGATCTCGGTGGTGCGCACCAGATCGCCGAGCGACAGGTAGAAATGCGCGGCGCGCGCGGCCATGTCGGACAGCGCCGCGTCCAGCCTGCGCAGCGTGCGGTAGACGCGCTCGGCGTCGCCCGCCCGGTTCGCCTCGGCGAGGGTGTGCAGGTCGGCGAGCAGTTCGGGCAGCACGAGCCGGGACAGCGCCGCCTCGTCCAGCCGCGCCTCCAGCACGCCCGCCACCGCGCGATAGGCCTGGAATCCGGCCTGGGAGAACTGGTAGACGTAGTGCCGGTTGCGGTATTCGGCCAGCGTCGCGGCCCTGGTGCCGTCGTAGCTGCGCTCCAGCACGCCCCACTGGTGCAGCTGGTCGAGCAGTGGTCCGATCTCCGCGGCGCTCAGCGGCGCGGCGTCGGCGCGCCGGAAAAGGCCGGGTTGCGCCTCGGCTGAGGCGGTTTCGTCCGCGTCCGGCGACGCTCCGCTCTCCGCGACCCGCGCCCGTCCGCCGTTGCGCCGAATCCAGTCCGCCACGTCGTCGGCGTGCAGCAACACCACGTACGCGGCGCGTGCGCTGTCGAACGCCCGCAGCACCCACAGGTATTCGGCGCGTTTCTCCGCGGTCGCGAAGGAGAACAGCCGCAGCCGCTCGTCCCACAACACCGCTGAGCCGGGCTGGTCACCGAGGGCGGCTGGGCCGGGTCGATCACCGAGCACGGCTGAACCCGGCTGGTCACCCGGGGCGGCTGAGCCGGGCCTATCGCCGTAGGGCGGGCCGTCGTCGGAGTCGGTCACCGGCAACAGGGTAGTAGCGGGCCGGTCGCCGCCGCCAAGACCGACCCCCGTTCGGCGTGGCTGTGTCCGCCGCGCCGCGGTTCGCCCGCCGTCCGCCGCGCCCCGCTCACTCGGTGGACAGCGCGCGCAGCTGCTCGAGGTAGCAGCGCGTGCGCGGATCGCCCGGGTAGCGTTCGATGATCTCGCGCGCCACCTCGCCCGCGATCCACATCAGTGAGGGCAGCGAGCGGCGTTTGCCCGCGAAGGCGCGCATGCCCTCGGCCACGGCGAGTTCGAGGTCCCGGTTGCGCACGGCGACGACGGCCAGCGTCAGGTGCGCCTCGGAGACGCGCATCGGATTGCGGATGGTGCCGTCGGCGCGGGTGGAGTTCCGGATGACCTCGCGGGCAAAGGATTCCGCGAGCCGATCCTCACCCGCCACGCGGCAGCAGTCCATCGCGTAGAAGTCGAACTTCTGCGGATCCACCACGAAGTGGTTGTCCAGGTTCGCCGGATGGTCGAGTCGCTCGAGGATCGCCCGGCCGATGCCGAGCGCCCGCTCCACCTCGCCGCGGTCGCCGAGCCGAGCCCACGCCTTGGCGCGTTGCGCGGCGAGTTGCACGCCGACCCCGAACTCGCGACTGTCCTCCAACGCGCCGTCCACCGCTTCCACAGCGCCCCGATAGTTACCTTGAGTGAGCGCGAACCAGGCCGCCATTTCCGCGGCCCAGCCGGTGATCTCGCGATGTCCGGCCTCGTTGCCGAGCGACCACGCCGCGCGCCTGGTGGCTTCCGCCGAGGTGCGGCGGCCGAGGTCGTAGTCGACGCAGCCGACCAGCAGCGCGACCCAGCCCGCGAGCACCAGGATCTCCCGGTGCTGGGCCAGCGTCAGCCGCCCGTCCAGCAGAGAGGTGATGCGGCGCAGCCAGGACGTGCCCTCGGCGTGCAATTCGTGCGGATCGGCGTAGGCGTACTCGCAGCACAGGCGCTCCGCGGTGATCCGAACGGCGTCCAGGGTCGCGGCGGACACATCGGACATGCGCAGCCTGCCGATGAATTCCAGCGTGTCCATCCCAGTGGCCGAGAGCAATTCGTCGTCCCGGTTCGGCCTGGCCTTGGGGAAGAACGCCGCGGTGACGGTGTCGAAGGCGGCGGCGATGATGGGCGCGTAGAAATCGTCGGGCCGCGACTCGCCCGACTCCCAACGCCGCCAATTGCGTAGCAGCGTGCTGTCGGTCGGCAGATTGTGCGAAGACTTCGCACGCATCACGCGGACTGCGTCCGCCTGTGACCACCCCCTCGCATCGCGCTCGGAACGCATCCGGACAGCCCAGACGGGTCGATCGTCTCCAGCGGCCACGGTTGTAGTATCGCACCAGTTAACGCGCGGCGGCCCGGATAGGGCATCTAGATGTCACTGGGTTGACACCTGCATTCGCAGTTTTGCGTCAGCGATCCTGGAGAAGGAGCGGTCGGATTGCCCGATTCGCAACTGTAAGTACAGATGCAAGGCCGAGACCGCCCCACCGGCAGTACCCTGCACGGGAAGATCCAAACGAGAGAACAGCGGCCCAATCCAACGGAGGTTCGGGTGGAAGCGTTGATCTATGGATACTTGCGTGACGATCTGGCCGACGGCCACAGCGAAGAGCTCGAGCGGGCGATGAGCACGCTCGCCCAAGCCGAAGGGCTTTGCTTCGCCGCAACATTCCATGAATCGACAGCGGGTGACGGCACGGCGTTCGCCGAGCTGACGCAGGAACTCAAGCGCGCCGACGCACACCACGTGGTGGTGCCCTCACTCGATCACTTTGCCGGCCAGACGATTCCGCGCGACATTCTGATCGCGAAGCTGGCCCAGGAGGCGGCGGCCCAGGTCTGGACCGTCGAGGAGGTGCGGGCGACGAGCGTCGCGGCCCCGCCACCCACCGCCTCATGAGCAACCCGGATCCGGAGGATGCGAGCAACACCTGACGGTGTTGCTCGCACCGGGGGGACAGAGTCGTCGTATCGCTCGCTCGGCGGACGAGCTGATGCCGTGCTCACACGGGGGATACAGCCGTCGTCGTGCGTGCGGGAATACCGGCGAGCCAGCCGATCACAACCCGAAACTACCGGGACCCCTTCTGCGCAAGTACTTTTCGAACTCCGCCGCGATCGCGTCGCCATCGATCTTGGCCATCGCGTCGTTCAGATCGACCGCCGCGTCACCGCGCTCCTCGAGCGAACGCACGTACTCGGTGATCTCCTCGTCGCCCACCGTCATCTCGTTGACCGCGGCCTCCCACTCCTCGGCCTGCTTGGGCAACTCGCCCAGCGGCACCTCGATGTCGAGCACGTCCTCGACCCGGTGCAGCAGTGCGATCGTCGCCTTCGGATTCGGCGGCTGGGACACGTAGTGCGGCACCGCCGCCCAGAACGACACGGCGGGCACCCCCGCCTTGACGCACTGATCCTGGAGGACGCCGGTGATGCCGGTCGGACCCTCGTAGCGGGTCTGCTCCAAGCTGAAACGCTCGGCCGCTTCCTTGCTGTAGGCGGAACCGGTGACCGGGACGGGCCTGGTGTGCGGAGTGTCGGCGAGCAACGCGCCCAGGATCACCACGGTCTGCACACCCAACTGCTCGATGAACTCGAGCAGATCCCCGCAGAAGCTGCGCCACCGCATGTTCGGCTCGATCCCGCGCAGCAACACCACATCCCGGTCGCTGCCGGGCGGGGAACACACCGAGAGCATGGTGGCGGGCCACTGGATTTCCCTGGTCACGCCGTCGACCTGACGCACCGTCGGCCGATTCACCTGATAGTCGTAGTAATCCTCGGAATCGAGTTCGGCCAGCGGCTCGGCGTCCCAGATCAGTTCCAGATGCTCCACGGCGCCGCTCGCCGCGTCACCGGCGTCGTTCCAGCCCTCGAAGGCGGCAACCAGCACCGGATCCCGCAACGTCGGCAGTTCCGAATCGGAAGTTTCACTGGGGTTCACCCGGTCAGCCTACGGTGTGCGCTCGCCCGGTGCTGTATCTATTGGCGCGCTTCGCGCGCGTGTTCCCGGCCCCTGGTGTCTCGCGTCCGAGACCGCGAGTCTCGCGACTGCGACGCATGCGCCTCGCGGTCTCGGACGCGAGACGGGCCGGGAACGGGCTCGTAGGACTCGCGCTCGGGGTGGTTGGGAATGTGGGGGTGGCCGTCGGGTGGCGTTGTGCGCCGAGTCGTAGTGGCGGCAGCCTCGAGGCGGCGGCGCGGTCTTCGTTCGGATGTGGCGCCCCTCACGCTCACCGAGGAGATCCGCAGGCTGTTGGTTACCGGTCGTACCCGGCCTTTACGCTTGTACCCATGTCTGTGTCCAATTCCGCCGGGTTCGATACCACGCTTCTCGACACGCTCAGCCGGCGTGTCGTCATCGGTGACGGCGCGATGGGCACGATGTTGCAGGCGGCGGATCTGACCCTGGACGATTTCCGCGGGCTCGAGGGCTGCAACGAGATCCTCAACGAGACCCGGCCCGACGTGCTGCGCGACATCCATCGGGCGTACTTCGAGGCGGGCGCGGACGCGGTCGAGACCAACACCTTCGGCTGCAACCTGCCGAACCTGGCCGACTACGACATCTCGGACCGGATTCGCGATCTGTCCGAGCGCGGTACCCGTCTGGCCCGTGAAGTGGCCGACGAGATGGGCCCGAGCGAGGACGGCACGCCGCGGTACGTGCTGGGTTCGATGGGGCCCGGTACGAAGTTGCCGACGCTGGGGCACGCGCCGTACACGGTGTTGCGCGACGCCTACATCGAGGCGGCGCTGGGCATGCTGGAGGGCGGCGCGGACGCGATCCTGATCGAGACCTGCCAGGACCTGTTGCAGGTGAAGGCGGCGGTGACGGGCAGCAGGCGGGCGATGGAGCGCGCGGGCCGCCGGATCCCGATCATCACCCACGTGACGGTGGAGACGACCGGCACCATGCTGGTCGGCAGTGAGATCGGCGCGGCGTTGACCGCGCTCGAGCCGCTGGGCATCGACATGATCGGGCTGAACTGCGCGACCGGCCCCGACGAGATGAGCGAGCATCTGCGGCACCTGTCGCGGCACGCGAAGATCCCGGTGTCGGTGATGCCGAACGCGGGCTTGCCGGTGCTGGGCGCCAAGGGCGCCGAGTATCCGTTGACGCCCGAGGAGCTGGCTGTTTCCATGCGCCAGTTCGTCAGCGAGTTCGGGTTGGCGCTGGTCGGCGGGTGCTGCGGCACCACGCCCGAGCACATCCGCCAGGTGCGCGAGGCGGTGCGCGAGGTCGAGCCGACGCTGGCGCCGATCGTGGAGCGGCGCACGCCGGTGCACGAGCCGAGCGTGTCGAGCATGTACACGGCGGTGCCGTTCGAGCAGGACGCCTCGGTGATGATGATCGGCGAGCGCACGAATGCCAACGGCTCCAAGGCTTTCCGCGAGGCGATGCTCGCCGAGGACTGGCAGAAGTGCCTCGACATCGCCAAGGACCAGACGCGTGACGGCGCGCACATGCTGGATCTGTGCGTCGACTACGTCGGTCGCGACGGCACCAAGGACATGGAGGCGCTGGCTTCGCGCCTGGCGACCGCGTCGACCCTGCCGATCATGCTGGACTCCACCGAGACGCCGGTGCTGCAAGCAGGCTTGGAGCACTTGGGCGGCCGGTGCGCGGTCAACTCGGTGAACTACGAGGACGGCGACGGGCCGGAGTCCCGGTTCCAGCAGACCATGCGGCTGGTCGCCGAGCACGGCGCCGCGGTGGTCGCGCTGACCATCGACGAAGAAGGCCAGGCGCGCACCGCCGAGAAGAAGGTCGAGATCGCCGAGCGCCTGATCGCCGACATCACCGGCAACTGGGGTCTGGCCGAGTCCGACATCATCATCGACACCCTGACCTTCACCCTGGGCACCGGCCAGGAGGAGTCGCGCCGCGACGGCCTGGAGACCATCGAGGCGATCCGGGAACTCAAGCGCCGCCACCCGCAGGTGCAGACGACACTGGGTCTGTCGAACATCTCCTTCGGTCTGAACGCGGCCGCGCGGCAGGTGCTGAACTCGGTGTTCATGCACGAGTGCGTCCAGGCGGGGCTGGATTCGGCGATCGTGCACGCCTCCAAGATCCTGCCGATGAGCCGGATCCCGGACGAACAGCGCGAGACGGCGCTGGACCTGGTCTACGACCGGCGCGCCGAGGACTACGACCCGTTGCAGAAGTTGATGGCGTTGTTCGAGGGTGTCTCGACGTCGTCGTCCAAGGCCTCGCGCGCCGAGGAGCTGGCGGCGTTGCCGCTGTTCGAGCGGCTCGAGCGGCGCATCGTCGACGGCGAGAAGGCCGGGATGGACGCCGACCTGGACGCGGCGATGACCGAGGTGCCGCCGCTGCGGATCATCAACGAGACGCTGCTCGCGGGCATGAAGACCGTCGGTGAACTGTTCGGTTCGGGGCAGATGCAGCTGCCGTTCGTGTTGCAGTCCGCGGAGGTGATGAAGGCCGCGGTCGCCTACCTGGAGCCGCACATGGAGGCCACCGACGACTCCGGTAAGGGCCGCATCGTGCTGGCCACCGTCAAGGGCGACGTGCACGACATCGGCAAGAACCTGGTCGACATCATTTTGTCCAACAACGGCTACGAGGTGGTCAACCTCGGCATCAAGCAGCCGATCGCGACCATCCTCGATGCCGCGGTGGACAAGAAGGCCGACGTCATCGGCATGTCCGGGCTGTTGGTGAAGTCGACCGTGGTGATGAAGGAGAACCTCGAGGAGCTCAACGCCCGCGGTGTGGCCGATCAGTTCCCGGTGCTGCTCGGCGGGGCCGCGCTGACCCGCGCCTACGTCGAGAACGATCTGACCGAGGTCTACGAGGGCGATGTGCACTACGCCCGCGACGCGTTCGAGGGCCTGCGGTTGATGGACGACATCATGACCCGCAAACGCGGCGGCGGTCTCGACCCCGACAGCCCCGAGGCCGTGGCCGAACGGGAGAAAGCCGCCGAACGCAAGGCCCGCCACGAACGGTCCAAGCGGATCGCCGCCCAGCGCAAGGCCGCCGAGACCCCCGTGGTGGTGCCCGAGCGCTCGGACGTCGCCGCCGACCTGCCGGTGCCGGTGCCGCCGTTCTGGGGCACGCGGGTGATCAAAGGCCTGTCGCTGCACGAATACTCGGGCCTGCTCGACGAGCGGGCGCTGTTCCTCGGCCAGTGGGGTCTGCGCGGCCAGCGCGGCGGCGACGGACCCTCCTACGAGGAACTAGTGGAAACCGAAGGCCGCCCCCGCCTGCGGGCCTGGCTGGACCGGCTCTCCACCGAGGGCGTGCTGCAGCACGCGGCGGTGGTCTACGGCTACTTCCCTGCGGTGTCGGAAGGCGACGAGGTCGTCGTGCTGACCGAACCCGATCCCGCCGCGCCGGAGCGGTACCGGTTCCGTTTCCCGCGCCAGCAGCGCGACCGGTTCCTGTGCATCGCCGACTTCCTGCGCTCGCGCGAACAGGCCGTGGCCACCGGCCAGGTCGACGTGCTGCCGTTCCAGTTGGTGACCATGGGCCAGCCCATCGCCGATTTCGCCAACGAACTCTTCGCCGCCGACAACTACCGCGACTACCTCGAGGTGCACGGCATCGGCGTCCAGCTCACCGAGGCGCTAGCCGAATACTGGCACCGCCGTATCCGCGAAGAACTCGTCCTGGAAGGGCATTCGGTCGCCGAATCCGACCCGGACGACGTGCAGGACTACTTCAAGCTCGGCTATCGCGGGGCGCGCTACTCCTTCGGTTACGGCGCCTGCCCCGACCTCGAGGACCGCGCCAAGCTCGTCGACCTGCTCGAAGCCGATCGCATCGGCGTCGTGCTCTCCGAGGAACTCCAGCTACACCCCGAGCAGTCCACCGATGCCTTCGTCCTGCTGCATCCCGAGGCGAAGTACTTCAACGCCTGATCGGTCCGGCGCGAATGGCGGCGCGTCGCGGCGCCGCCATTCGCGCTGTGCGTGGCGCCCCCGGACCGGAGAGCTGTGATGGTGCTCACCGGGGTGATGGGCGGCGCTTGTCAGAGGGCTCAGCTCTGTTTCCTGCCGCTGACCTGCGGATAAGCACGGAGCAACCGGCCGCCGAACGGTCGTGGCACAGATATCCGGTACCGGCGGGTACGCTCGAATGTTCGAGGCTACCCGGGTATTCGACCGTCCGGTCCGCGGCAGCGGGTCGACGCGGCTGGAGTCTGTCGGGTGCGTATGCCATTGTCGACTAGTTGCAACTGCATCCGGAGCAGTCGGCGGATGCCGTTCGTCTCGCTGCTGACGGGTGCGAAGCACTTCGGAGCGTAGGGATTTCGCCGGAAACCCGCTGGGCGCGCCGGAGTGCTCGACGGCTCGGCGCACAGCAGGAGGGGCACGACCACATGACGGCGGATCGGTTGATCGCTGGACGGTATCGGCTGACGGATCCGATCGGCACCGGCGCGATGGGTGTGGTGTGGCGGGCGACCGACGTGCGACTGCGCCGCACCGTGGCGGTGAAACAGCTGCTGCTCGGCCCCGGGCTCTCCAAGGAGCAAGCGCTGGAGTCGAAACTGCGCGCGATGCGCGAGGGGCGGATCGCCGCCCGGCTGCACCACCCGAACGCGATCACCGTCTTCGACGTCGCCGAAGAGGACGGCCAGCCGTGGCTCGTCATGGAGTACATGAACGCGCCCAGCCTGGCGGCCAAGCTGTCCGGGCATCGCACCCTGTCGCCGATCGAGGTGGCCAAGATCGGCGCGCAGGCCGCCGCCGCGCTGGCCGCCGCGCACGACGCGGGCATCATGCACCGCGACGTGAAACCGGCCAACCTGCTCGTCGCCGACGACGGCACCGTGAAGATCACCGACTTCGGCATCTCCCGCGCCGTCGGCGACGTGACCGTTACCGCGACCGGATTCCTCGCGGGCACCCCCGCCTATCTCGCGCCGGAGGTGGCGCGCGGCGAGAACCCGGAACCGGCGTCCGATGTGTTCGCGCTCGGCTCCACGCTGTACGCCGCGGTGGAGGGCGCGCCGCCGTTCGGCGAGGGCGACAACGCACTGGCGGTGCTGCACGCCGTCGCGCGGGCCGACGTGCCCGAGCCGCGCCGCGCCGACGGGCTGGCGCCGGTGCTGATGCACCTGCTCGCCGCGAGCATCGACGCGCGCCCGACCATGCGCGAGGCGAAGGAGGCGCTGGAAGCCGTTGCGGCGGGCCGCGTTCCGGCATTGGCGACCGCACCGGTGATGACCAAGGTGCTGCCCGCGCCCGGGGCCGACGCGACCACCGTGCTCCCCACCTCCGCCGCCACCGCCAGCACCGGGAACGCCTCCGACGCCACCGAATTCGTGCCGAGCGCGGCGCTCGCCGCCGCGCCGCCGTCGTCGTCGCCCAGCGGACCGTCCGGCGGCGGCACGCTGCCCGGCGCCACCGGTGGCGGCGCCGGGCCGAACAAACAGATCCTCGCCGTGATGGCCGCCGCGGCGGTCGTGCTGGTCGTGGTAGTGGCGTTCGTGCTGTCCTCCGGTGGGGACCGAAACGGATCGGACGATCCCACCGCGGCCCCGCCGCCGGGGACAAGCGAGGCGCTGCAGCCGCCGCCCGGCACCGGCGGTGATCCGACCGAAGAGCCCCAGGCCCAAGTGCCCACCGCCGCGCCGCAGAACAACGAGACCCCGACGGTCGTGCCTGCCACGCCGACCAGCAGCGCCGCGCCGTCGAGCAGCCCGAACAGTCCGACCAGCACCACGCGGCCGCCGACGACCACGATCACCACGACGCCGTTCGGGCCGCCGACGCCGGACCGGATCGCCCAGTTCATCCAGGGCTACTACGGCATGCTGCCCGGCAATGTTTCCGGCGCGTGGTCGCAGCTCGCGCCCGGCTACCAGTCCCAGACCGGAGGCTACAACTCCTACGCCTCGTTCTGGTCCACCATCCGCTCGGTTCAGGTCAACGGCATCACGCCGCGGGGCAACGACGGCGCCACCGTCTCGCTGACCTACGTGAAGACCAACGGTGCGGTGGATCGGGAGAACCGCTGGATCCAGGTCCGCCAGGACGGTGGCCGGATGGTCATCACCGGCTCCGGTGTATGAGCGGGAATCACGTGCCGACGCGACTCACCGCGGTCCTGTGGGACATGGACGGGACGCTGCTGGACTCGGAGAAGCTTTGGGACGTAGGAGTCCGCGAGCTGGCGGTGCGGCTCGGCAGCGTCCTGACCGACGAGATCCGGCACGCGCTCATCGGCGCGTCCGGCCCGAACGCCCTGCGCATCCTGTTCAACGGACTCGGGCTGGATCCGACACCGGACGCGCTGCGTGATGCCGCGGGCTTCCTGGAGCGGCGCGTCACCGAACTGATGACCGGCCCCATCCCGTGGCGGCCGGGCGCCAAGGACGCGCTCGGCTTGGTCCGCGACGCGGGCCTGGCCTCGGCGCTGGTCACCAACACCAAGCGCTCGCTGACCGAGTACGGCCTGGACACCCTCGGCCGTGACTTCTTCGACGTCTCCGTCTGCGGTGACGAGGTGCCCGAGGGCAAACCCGAGCCCGATGTCTACCTGCGCGCCGCCGACCTGCTCGGCGTGCACCCGCGCGACTGCGTGGCGATCGAGGACTCGCCCACCGGCGCCCGCGCGGCGGCGGCCGCGGGCTGCGCGGTCCTGGTCGTGCCCTGTGAGATTCCGGTCCCGCGCGCCCCTGGCCTCGCTTTCCGCGACACTTTGGTCGGCCTCACCCTCGCCGATCTGGAACAGACGCTCCGCGACTGACGTCCCGCACGCATCCACCGCGGTACGTCCGCTTGCCGGGCGACCATCTGAGCCACGGTTGCATCCGGCCGGACTTCGAGACAGGGCCTGACGTTCCGTGCGCGTCTGCCCCCGCCGGCGGCCAGGTGCTGCCGTCGCCGGCAACCGAAGGCGAACCGGCTGACGACTTCGATCGTTGGCGTTTGTCGAATATCGTCCGGCGCAATGGGTCGTTCTGCGCGGCAGCGCGAGAGGTGCGGCGAGACCCCGATGTCGAGGTTGTCGCCGGGCACAAGACTGGTCGGTTCGATTGTGTGCTGAGCACCGGGGAATGCGTGGGAGTTACTGTGCCGCAACGCAAATGCGCGCAGATAGTAAGTGTGACTGCACTCACCGGCAACTTTTCCGAATCTCCGGGCGTGTCGTCGGGCGCTGCACCAAAATGACGCCATGGCTGCGACGGGAGTGTTGGACGAAATCGTCGACACCGCAAGGTATCCGCTGGAATCGCCGGGCTCGGCGGGGTGGCGCACGGCGGTCGACGCGGCGCGGGCCGACCTGGCCGACAGCGGCTGCACGGTGCTGCGCGAGTTCATCCGGCCCGAGCTCGTCGAGACGTTGCGCGCGCAGGGCGAGGACATGGCGCCGCACGCGCACTACGAGGTGGAGCGGGTCAACGCCTACAACATCCCGCTGGATACCGAACTGCCCGAAGATCATCCGGGCCGCATCGTGCTGGAGCGCGGCAACGCGTTCGTGCCGCGCGACCGCATCCCCGCCGACGCGCTGATCCACCGGCTCTACACCAGCGCCGCGTTCCAGCGCTTCGTCGCGGACTGCTTCGACCTGCCCGAGCTGCACGAATACGCCGACCCGCTGGCCGGGCTGTGCCTGAACGTGGTCGCCCCCGGCATGTCGCACCCGTGGCACTTCGACACCAACGAATTCACCGTCAGCATGCTCACCCAGCTGCCCGAAGCGGGCGGGACCTTCGAGTACTGCCCCGGCATCCGCTCGCCGCAGGCCGAGAACCTCGCCGACGTGCGCGACGTGCTGACCGGTTCCGGCGAGCGACTTATCCGCAAGCTCGAGCTGTGCCCCGGCGACCTGCAACTGTTCCAGGGGCGCTTCTCGCTGCACCGGGTGTCCCCGGTTTCCGGTGGCAGGCAACGACATTCGGCGATCTTCGCCTACACCGACCGGCCAGGTGTCATCGGCACCGTGGAACGGACCCGCCAGCTGTTCGGTCGCGTCCTGCCCGAACACGTCGCCGAGGACCGCCTGGTCCGCGGCGACCGACTACTCGACTGAGCCCAGCTCGACCCCGAGAGGAACGAACACACGTGCCAGTACCCTTAGACACGACCGGGAAAGCCTCCTTCGACGACATCTACGACCGTCCCGATCCTCGCGAGTACTACGCACGGATGTCCCAGCTGGACTACCGCATACCCGACCTGGCGAAGCCGTTCTTCGAGCAGCAGATCCGGGAGTATCGCGCCTCCGCGCGCGTCGCGACGCCGACCGTGCTGGACATCGGCTGCTCCTACGGCGTGAACGCGGCGTTGCTGCGCTTCGACACCGGCATCGGCGAACTCGCCGCCCACTACCGCGACGCCGCCGAGGCCGACCGCGACCGCCTCATCGCCCGCGATCGCGCCCGCCTCGCCGAGCGCGATCACCATCCCGACGTGCGCTTCGTCGGCATCGACGCCGCCCGCCCCGCGCTCGACTACGCGCGGGCCGCGGGATTGCTGCACGACACCGTGCACGCCGACCTCGAATCCGCCGATCCGACAGACGAACAGCGCGAGGTGCTCGCCGCCGCCGACATCGTCCTGTCGACCGGCTGTATCGGGTACGTCACCGAGAAGACCCTGCTGCGGATCGCCACCGCGCACCCGCGGCGCAGGCCGTGGATGGCGCACTTCGTGCTGCGCATGTTCGACTTCGACCCGATGGCCGAGGAACTCGCCGCGCTCGGCTACCGCACCGAGCGTGCGCCCGGCCTGTTCCAGCAGCGCAGGTTCGCCTCCGCCGACGAACAGCAGCGCGTGCTGAACACGCTGTCCGACAAGGGAATCGACACCCGAGGCCAGGAAGCCGACGGCTGGCTGTACGCGCACCTCTACCTGTCGCGGCCGGGCCCCAAGGGCCGCGCCTGAAGGTTTCGCACCGAAACACCGGCAGCCTCTTGTCGAAACTCGGCCTCGTCGCCGAGGATCTGTAGTGGAGCGACGCACTCCACACCCGCACGCACGGACGTTGTCTCGCCGTGCGCGTCTCACCCCATCGCACCCGAACCTCGAGGACTCCGACTTGACCGACCGCACCTTCGCCGCCGAAGACCACCTGCCCCGGGTACCGCTGCCGACACTGGAGGACAGCTGCGCCAGGTTCCTGGAATGGTGCACCCCGCTGCTCAGCGACGACGAAATCGCCACCACCGAGGCGGCGGTCGCCGACCTGCTCCGGCCGGACGGTCCGGGCCGGACGCTGCACGCGGCGCTGGCGGAGTACGACGCCACCCCCGGTGTCGGCAGCTGGCTCGACCTGTTCTGGCCGTCGCGCTATCTCGGCCGACGCGACCGAATCGCGTTGAACGCCAACTTCTTCTTCCTCTTCCGCGACGACACGCCGCTGGCCGCGTCCACCGCGGCCGATCAGGTGGAGCGGGCCGCGGCCATCGTCTCCGCGGCCGTGGACTACAAGCTGGCCCTCGACGAGGAAGCCGTCCCGCCGGTCACCCAGCGCGGGCAGCAGCTGTCCATGTGGCAGAACAAATACCTGTTCTCCGAGACCAGAATCCCCGGCGAACAGCAGGACACCGTGCGGGTGCCCTACAGCCCCGAGTGGCCCGGCCCCTCGCGGGAGCGGCACATCGTGGTGTTCTACCGCGGCAGCATGTTCCGGATGGACGTGATCGGCCAGGGCGGCGCGCCGTACTCCCTCGACGACCTCGCCGATGGTCTGCGCGCGGTGCTCAAGGCCGGGTCGCGTTCGGCGCGCACCGACACCGCCGTCGGTCACCTCACCACCAAAGCGCGCGCCGAATGGGCGGCGAGCCGGGCCGCGCTGCGCGCCGAACCCGCCAACGTCGCGGCGCTCGACACCATCGAGACCGCGCTGTTCTGTCTGTGCCTGGAGGACTTCACTCCGCGCGACACCCTGCACGCCTGCGATCAACTGCTGCACGGCGACAGCGCCAACCGCTGGTTCGACAAGGCGGTGTCGTTCATCGTCTTCGGCGACGGCCAGGCGGGCATCAACGTCGAGCACTGCGGGTTGGACGGCACCACCATCCTGTCGTTCGTGGACACCTTGCTGGAGACGCCCGCCGCCGAACACGCGCGGCGCTCGGGCGCCCAGGCGCAGGGACTGCCCGTCGTGGAGCCCATCGAGTTCACCCTCGACGCCGCGCTGCGCACCGACATCGCGGCGGCGGGCGCGGCCTTCGCCACGTACGCGGCCGAAAATGCCACGCAGACGGTCTCTTTCGAGGATTTCGGCACCGCGCGAGCCAAGCAGCTCGGCATCTCGCCGGACGCCTTCGCTCAATTGAGCTACCAGCTCGCGCACCGGCGCAGCAAGGGCATCACCGGCGCCACCTACGAATCCATCGCGACCCGCCAGTACCGCAACGGCCGCACCGAGGCCATGCGGGTGGTGACGCCGGAGATGATCGCCTTCGTCGACACCATGCTGGACCCCGGCGCCGACACCGCCGCCCGCCTCGCGGCCGCGCGCACCGCCGCGGCCAAGCACGTCGAACGGGCCAAGCAGTGCCAGGCCGGTGACGCGCCGGAACAGCACCTGTGGGAGCTGGAGTGGATCCAGCGCCGTCGCGGCGCGGAACTCGGTGTCACCGAGCCGATTTCGCTCTACACCAGCCCCGGCTGGGTGATCATGCGCGACGACTACCTCAGCACCAGCTCCGCGCCTTCGGTCAACATCCAGTACTTCGGCTTCGGCTCGACCAGCCCGCGCTGTATCGGCGTCGCCTACGTGCTTCTGCCGGACCGCTGGAACCTCTACCTGGCCACACCCAAGACGGTGGCCGACCAGATGTACGCGTTCGCCGATCACCTCCGCGAGGCGGTGCGCGAACTGGCGGAGCTGCTGGCGCCGGAGTGACCGGCGTCGAGCGGCCGCGCTGAGCCCAGCGTCCGCGCGGTGAGCGCGCGGGCCGTCCCGGTCCCGGGGTGGACCGGGACGGTAGCTGGGAATGCGCGTCTGAGAGAATGACCAGCCGTGAAGACTTTCGAAACCCTGTTCGCCGAGCTGCAGGATCGTGCCATCACCCGTCCCGAGGGTTCCGGCACCGTGGCCGCGCTGGACGCCGGTGTGCATACCCAGGGTAAGAAGGTGCTCGAGGAGGCGGGCGAGGTCTGGCTCGCCGCCGAACACGAGAGCGACGAATCGCTGGCCGAGGAAATCTCGCAGCTGCTCTACTGGGTCCAGGTGCTCATGGTGGGCCGGGGACTGAAGCTCGAAGACGTGTACCGACATCTGTGACGGTCGCGTCCATTCCGTAGTTTCGTTTCGCGCCGGAGCGGGTCAGGCCCGGAGGCGGCAGCGCAGCGTGACCACGGAGGGGCCCCCGCTCAGGCCAAGTCGAACACCGAAAGGACATCCACCCCATGCTGCGCGTCGCAGTCCCCAACAAAGGCGCCCTGTCCGAATCCGCGACCTCCATCCTGGCCGAGGCCGGATATCGCAAGCGCACCGATTCCCGCGACCTGAGCGTGCTCGATCCCGCGAACCAGGTCGAGTTCTACTTCCTGCGTCCCAAGGACATCGCCGTCTACGTCGGTTCCGGTGAACTCGATCTCGGCATCACCGGCCGCGATCTCGCGCTGGACTCCGGCGCGCCGGTGCAGGAGCGGATCGCGCTCGGTTTCGGCCGCTCCACCTTCCGCTACGCCGCCCCCGCGGGCCGGGAGTGGAAGGTCGAGGACTTGCAGGACAAGCGCATCGCCACCTCCTACCCGAACCTGGTGCTCGCGGATCTGCGGCGCCGCGACATCGAGGCCGAGGTGATCCGCCTCGACGGCGCGGTCGAGATCTCCATCCAGCTCGGCGTCGCCGACGCCATCGCCGACGTGGTGGGCTCGGGACGCACGCTGCGCCAGCACAACCTGGTCGCCTTCGGCGAGACCCTCTGCGATTCGGAGGGCGTGCTCATCGAGGCGGTCGGCTCGGACCAGAACGACCGGGCCCGCAACCAGCTCATCGCCCGCGTCCAGGGCGTGGTGTTCGCCCAGCAGTACCTGATGCTGGACTACGACTGCCCGAAGGACCTGCTCGAGCAGGCCGTGCGGATCACGCCGGGCCTGGAATCGCCGACCGTCTCCCCGCTGGCCGACGCCGGCTGGGTCGCGGTGCGCGCGCTGGTGCCGCGCGGCAAGGGCAACGCGGTGATGGACGAGCTCGCCGACCTCGGCGCCAAGGCCATCCTGGCCACCGACATCCGCTCCTGCCGGGCCTTCTGACCAAGCCGGACGCCGGGCGGATACCGGAGTGCATCCGCCCGGCGGCTCCGCCGTCGCGGTGAATCTGCTTGTGGGCCTTGGTCTCTCGGCGCTGTCGTTCCGCGACTTCACGGCCTGAGCCGCGGGATGGCGCGGTGACGGTCTCGCCCGGGGTGTCGCCGGATCAGTCGGCGACGGCCTCGGCCAACGTCTCGCCCGGCGACTCGCCGTCGTCCTCCGGCCAGCCGGGGTACGGCGGCGGGGTGCCACCGAACGCCGGGCACAGCGGCTTGTAGTCGCAGTAGTTGCACAGCCAGCTGGTGGTCGGCGGGAACTCCCCGGTGCGACCCGCCTCGCGCACGGCCGTCCACAGCGCGGACAGGGTGCGTTCGAAGCGGCCGAGCTCCTCGGCGTCTGGCGCGTAGGTGAGGATCTGCCGGTCGGCCAGGTAGATCAGGCGCAGCTGGGCGGGCAGCACGCCGCGGGTGCGCAGCACGACCAGCGCGTAGAACTTCAGCTGGAAGAGCGCTTTGGTCTCCTGCACGAGTCCGGGCGCGCGGCCGGTCTTGTAGTCGACCACCCGAAGCTCGCCGGTCGGGGCCACGTCGATCCGGTCGACGTACCCGCGCAGCAGCACGCCGTCGTCCAGCTCGACCTCCACCCGCGCCTCGCGGGACTCCGGTTCGAACCGGGTCGGGTCCTCCAGCTGGTAGTAGCTCTCGACCAGCGCGCGGACCTCCGCGAGAAACGGCGCGAGCCCGTCGGCCGGGATCAGCTCCGCCACCTCCGGCTGCGCCGCGAGCACCCTGGCCCACGCGGGCTCCACGAGAGCGTCGGCCCGCTCTGGTCCGCGCTCCATGGCGGGCAGCCCGTACAGGTCCTCGAGCACCGCGTGCACCACCGTGCCGCGCACCGCGTGCCGCGACGGCGGCTCGGGGATCCGGTCGATCGCCCGGAAGCGGTACTTCAGCGGACACTGCTTGAAATCCATTGCCCGCGAAGGCGACAGCGCGGGCCTGCGCCGCGCCGAGACGGCCGCGGACGGCTCGGTGGAGGCTGCGTCGGCAGGGGGCGTGGACACGGGCGCTGGCATACCTGGCAGGCTATCCGGCGGCACCGACACGCCGGTGCCGGACCGCGACGACAGCGCGACGACGAGCAGCGAACGGAGATTCATGACGGCCAGACGGACCGGGCCATTCACCACCGGGGACCGGGTGCAGCTGACCGATGCCAAGGGACGCCTCTACACGGTGATCTTGGAGCCGGGCAAGGAGTTCCACACCCACCGCGGCGGGATCAAGCACGACGATCTGATCGGCGCCGACGAAGGCAGCCTCGTGCACTCCACCAACGGCACCCCGTACCTCGCGCTGCGGCCGCTGCTCGTCGACTACGTGCTGTCCATGCCGCGCGGCGCGGCCGTCATCTACCCGAAGGACGCCGCGCAGATCGTGCACGAGGGCGATGTGTTCCCCGGCGCGCGCGTCCTGGAGGCCGGCGCGGGATCCGGCGCGCTGACGTGTTCGCTGTTGCGCGCCGTTGGCCCGGAGGGCGAAGTCGTGTCCTACGAGATCCGCGAGGACCACGCCGAGCACGCCGTCCGCAACGTCGAACGGTTCTTCGGCGAACGTCCAGCTAACTGGAGTCTGACCGTCGGCGACGTCGCCGACTACACCGGCGACCCGGTGGACCGGGTGGTGCTGGACATGCTGGCGCCGTGGGACGCGCTGCCCGCGGTGTCCAAGGCGCTGGTGCCCGGCGGCGTCCTCATCGTGTACGTCGCGACCACCACCCAGCTGTCCAAGGTGGTCGAGGCGCTGCGCGAGCAGGAATGCTGGACCGAGCCGCGGTCCTGGGAGTCGATGGTCCGCGGCTGGCACGTCGTCGGCCTCGCCGTGCGCCCCGAACACCGCATGCAGGGCCACACGGCGTTCCTGGTGAGCGCGCGCAGGCTGGCCGAGGGCGTGGTCACCCCCAAGCCGCAACGCCGCCCCTCGAAGGGCTGAGGCGCCGCGACGCCCGTGCGGGAACCGGGTCCGCGCCGCCGTGCGCGGTCCGACGGAAGACCACGCACGGCCGGAGCGAAGGCGGGGGTACGCTCAGGGCGTACAGGGCGCCTGCGCGAAGCCGAGCAGGGTGCACGCCGTGGCGTCCGAGAGCTTCCACTTGCCGTCGACATGCTGGAAGGTCATCGGCATGGCCGGCGCCGAGCCGTGCGGCGACGTGATGACGACCTGCGCGGTCGCGGTCTCGCCCTCGGTCTTGACGTCGGTGACCGCGAAGGTGAGCTGACCGTAGCCCGCGAGCAGCTGGTTCATCTGGTCGATGTTGGCGGTGCGCTTCTCGCCGTCGACGATCACCGCGGTCTTCTCGGACGTCGGCTTGCTCGGGTCGGCGACCAGTGCCAGGGTGGCCTGCAGATCCTCGGGCTTGGGCGCGTCGGCTCCCGCGTGGTCGTGGCCACCGGCCGCACCGGTGGTGGCGGCGGCCGAGGTGGTGGCCACCGCCGAGGTGGTGGTCGCGGCGGTGTCGGAGGAGTCGTCCGAGCCGCAGGCGGTGAGCCCGACCGTAACGGCGAGGGCGGCCGCGGCGGTAGCCACGGAAACACGCAGGGTCTTGGCGGGAAGGAGCATTCTCTAGCAACCTTTCGGCTTGGGCGTCGAGGGACCTCGCGCCTTGTCGGGTTAGGGCAGGCTAACATGGTTGCTCGGCCGCCGATCGCAGCACAGATGTGATCACGACGAAACCATGTCGGACAGCGAGAACGGTTCGCGCCCGGTAGCGTTGATAGACCGGGACTGGGAGGAGCAGCACATGAGCCCCATCGAGAATTCGGATTCGGCGGCCTGGAGAGAGCTCGAGGCGATACGCGCCGAGGCGGCTGCACTCCGGAGGCAACTCGCCGATTCGCCGGATCGCACACGGGAATTGGAAGCCCGCATCGATTCGCTGACCATTCGCAACACGAAGCTGATGGACACACTCAAGGAGGCGCGCCAGCAACTGGTCGCACTGCGCGAGGAGGTCGATCGGCTGGGTCAGCCGCCGAGCGGATACGGCGTTCTGATCGGCGTGTACGACGATCAGACGGTCGACGTGTTCACTTCGGGTCGCAAGATGCGGTTGACGTGTTCACCGAACATCGACACCGCGACCCTCGAGTACGGCCAGACCGTGCGTCTCAACGAGGCGCTGACGGTGGTCGAGGCGAGCACCTTCGATTCGGTCGGTGAGATCGGCACCTTGCGCGAGATCCTCGACGACGGTCGCCGCGCGCTGGTCGTCGGCCACGCCGACGAGGAGCGGGTGGTCTGGCTGGCCGGCCCGCTGGCCAAGGTCGCCGAGGTCGACGATCTGGACGACCCCGATTCCCCCATTCGCAAACTGCGGCCCGGTGATTCGCTGCTGGTCGACACCAAGGCGGGCTTCGCTTTCGAGCGGATTCCCAAGGCCGAGGTGGAAGACCTCGTGCTCGAGGAAGTCCCGGATGTCGACTACAACGACATCGGCGGTCTCGGACGCCAGATCGAGCAGATCCGCGACGCGGTGGAACTGCCGTTCCTGCACAAGGATCTGTTCCGCGAGTACGCGCTGCGTCCGCCCAAGGGCGTGCTGCTCTACGGTCCGCCCGGCTGCGGTAAGACGCTGATCGCCAAGGCGGTGGCCAACTCGCTGGCCAAGAAGATCGCCGAGGCGCGCGGTGAGGACGCCAAGGAAGCCAAGTCGTTCTTCCTGAACATCAAGGGCCCCGAGCTGCTCAACAAGTTCGTCGGCGAGACCGAGCGTCACATCCGGATCATCTTCCAGCGGGCGCGCGAGAAGGCCTCCGAGGGCACGCCGGTGATCGTGTTCTTCGACGAGATGGACTCGATCTTCCGCACCCGCGGCTCCGGCGTCTCCTCCGATGTGGAGACAACCGTTGTGCCGCAGCTGCTTTCGGAGATCGACGGCGTCGAGGGCCTGGAGAACGTCATCGTCATCGGCGCCTCCAACCGCGAGGACATGATCGACCCCGCGATCCTGCGGCCGGGCCGCCTGGACGTGAAGATCAAGATCGAGCGGCCGGACGCCGAATCGGCGCAGGACATCTTCTCCAAGTACCTGACCGAAGGACTGCCGCTGCACGCCGACGATCTCGAGGAGTTCGGCGGCGACAAGGGCGCCTGCATCCGCGCGATGATCGAACGGGTCGTCGACCGGATGTACGCCGAGAGCGAGGACAACCGCTTCCTGGAGGTCACCTACGCCAACGGTGACAAGGAAGTCCTGTACTTCAAGGACTTCAACTCCGGCGCCATGATCCAGAACATCGTGGACCGCTCCAAGAAGTACGCCATCAAGGCGGTGCTCGACACCGGCAACCCGGGTCTGCGCATCCAGCATCTCTACGATTCGATCGTGGACGAGTTCTCCGAGAACGAGGACCTGCCCAACACCACGAATCCCGATGACTGGGCCCGCATCTCGGGTAAGAAGGGCGAGCGCATCGTCTACATCCGCACCTTGGTCACCGGCAAGAACGCCAGTGCCAGCCGTGCGATCGACACGGAGTCGAACACGGGTCAGTACCTGTAGTTCGGTGGATATCGCGGGCCGTGTCTCC